>NZ_FWFZ01000119.1 GCF_900172355.1 Roseisalinus antarcticus
GGTCCCTTCTCGATCTGTGTGGGTTGGCGGGCCGAGTGCGGCCTGACGCGACCCGACATGTTGTGCCCCCGGTAGGCGCGTTCGGCGCGTAGACCTCAACGATCGAAGCGGCGGACGCGCCGGGCCATGTTGGCCTGCATGCCGGTTCCGGTTAGCCTCGGGCCGTTCTCGGAAATGAGGGGTGCATGGGACCGGAGAAGAGCTTGTTCACGATGGCGCTTGGGCTGGAGGCGCCGTGGTATGTCGATGACGTGGCGTTCGACGCGTCCACAAAGCAGATCGACTTCGAGGTCATATTCAAGCCTGGCAGCCGTTTCGAGTGCCCCTCGTGCGGCGCGGCGGACCGGCCGGTTCACGATACGCGACGGCGCAGTTGGGAGCATCTGAGGTTCTTCGAGCACAAGGCCTTCATCCACGCCGCCGTCCCGCGCGTCGCCTGTCGCCAATGCGGCAAGACCCGGCAGGTGACGGTGCCATGGGCGCGCAGCGGGTCGGGCTTCACGCAGCTGTTCGATGCCTTCGTGATCGCGCTGGTGCGCGAGATGCCGGTGAAGGCCGTGGCCGACCTGCTGGACGTGGGCGACGACCGCATCTGGCGCTTGCTCGACCACTATGTCCCGGCAGCCCGGGCTCTGGAGGACGTCGGCGATGTCTCGGCCATCGGGATCGACGAGACGGCGGCGCGGCGGGGCCACGATTACATCACCCTGTTCCACGATCTCCGGGCCGGCAGGCTGCTCTTTGCCTGCGAGGGTCGTGATGCCGGGACAGTGGAAACCTTCGCCGAGGACCTCCGCGCCCGTGGCGGCGATCCGGATGCCATCTCGGCAGCCTGCATCGACATGAGCCGCGCCTACATCGCCGGCGTCGGCCGGCATCTGCCGCGCGCGGCCATCACCTTCGACCGGTTCCACGTCATCGGGCTGGCGGGCGCCGCGCTCGAGGAGGTCCGCCGCGCCGAGGTCCGCAGTGAGCCGGCGCTGAAACACAGCCGTTGGATGTGGCTCAAGGACAAGCACAGCTGGTCGAAACGGCAGATCGCGCAGCACCATGACCTGTCGCGGATGCACCTGAAGACGGGCCGCGCGTTCCGCCTGAAGGAGGCGCTGCGCGACATCTTCGCCGCGGCCGACACCAGGGCAGACGCCGAGGCGCAGCTCACGGCCTGGATCAGATGGGCCCGGCGCAGCAGGCTTGCTCCGTTCAAGAAACTCGCCCTGGCCCTGAAAGCCCACTGGGAGGGCATCCTCAATGGCTTTGACAGCGAACTGACCAACGGATCGGTCGAGGCGATCAACGGCCTGATCCAGGCTGCAAAGGCGCGCGCCCGCGGCTACCGCAAGCCGAGGAACCTCATCAACATGTCCTACCTGATCGCGGGAAAGCTCAGCCACCTGCCAGCCTCACACTCCCGCACAACATCTGGGGCCGTTCTCGAATGATCGACCCACAGCCCACCCACATGAAACGCGAAATAGCCCAAA
>NZ_FWFZ01000004.1 GCF_900172355.1 Roseisalinus antarcticus
GCTCGAATGGAACAACGGTAGATTTCGACATGTGGCATATCCCTTTCTCTTTGAGAATTGACGGCGCTTCAGCACCGCCATGATATGCCGCCCCTCAGGGGCCATCACCAACTTTCAACCATATCTCCTTTCTCGGCGGCGTGTCCGTTTCGCTTGATCAGGTCGAACGGTTCAGGGCGGCAATGGGCGAACCTCGCGGGTTCCAACGGAAACTGCTGACCTCAACAGCCCAGCGCCTTCTCTGCTTGGCTTCGCGTCAGACGGGCAAAAGCACGACCATTGCTTGCATCGCGTGGGACGCCTTTCTGCGTGGGCAGACGGTCCTAGTTGCTGCCCCGTCGCAGCGCCAAAGTATCGAGTTTCTAATGCGGGTGCGTGACTTCAAGGAGGCTGACCCCTTCGCGCCCACCGTCAATTTTCTCAAGACGGAAGTGAACGCGCCGAACCATCGCGGGCGCATCGTCTCTATCCCGGCAACCGACAATGCGAGGGGCTTTACCGCTGATCTATTGGTGCTTGAGGAAGCGGCTTACATGGACCTTGATGCCATCACGGCACTACTGCCGATGCGCAAGAAAGATACCGGGCGGCTGATCACCGTGTCCACGCCGAA
The DNA here is from genome assembly GCF_900172355.1 of Roseisalinus antarcticus. Lineage (GTDB taxonomy): Bacteria > Pseudomonadota > Alphaproteobacteria > Rhodobacterales > Rhodobacteraceae > Oceanicola > Oceanicola antarcticus_A. Next base: position 614 of record NZ_FWFZ01000004.1, read on the forward strand.
CCTGCGCGAGGGCTATTTCTATGATCGGTGGACGGAGCCGAACGACTACGAAAAGGTTTTGGGCCTCTACACCGAAATCCCAGAACTCGTCGATCTCGTTGAATTGGAACGTCAGGATATGTCGGACCTGACATTCCGCCGGGAATACCTTTGCGAGTTTGTCGGCTCCGGTGTCCCGCTGATCGGGCATGACGTGCTGGCCCGCGCAACCAACCCAGATGTAGGAGCATTGCGCCTGACATGAGTGATATGACCTTCCACAAGAACGGCACCGTAACGCTGCCATCGAACGCCGATCCCGCCGCCTACGGCACCTATGTTCAAGGCTGGCTGCGGCACAGCGTTGGCGTCGATCTGGGTCGCAATGATCCAACGGCCCTCGTCGTGATCCGGGATGAGTGCTACCCCGAGTTTACAGGTCGCGGCTTTGAGCAGCGTCTTGGACATCGCAGCCGAACGGTCGTCCATCATGAAACCGTCAAGATGACCGACTACATGGACATTGCGGATTTCCTTGTGAACCGCCTCACGCAGATTCCGCATTGGGATCTCGCTATTGACGCAAGCGGCCTCGGTGGCCCATTCAGCAGCACACTATCGCAAGCCGGTGTCGAACACTGGGCCGTCACCATGACCGCCGGGTCTTCGATCAACATCAAGGGCAAGACGGTCAACTGCTCGAAGAACGTGCTTCTGGAAAATATGGCGACCGGCCTTGAGACTGGCGACCTGACCATCGCGTCAGACCTTCCCGACCGGGGCTTGCTCGACCGTGAAATCGGGTCTTTCGAGTTGACCTCGACGTCTGCTGGCAATCTGACCCTCGCGGGCGGGGGCAAGGGCCACCATGCTGATCGCGCAATCGCGCTTGCGCTCGCCTACCTGAAAACCACACATCTCGAAAACCGCACAATGTCCTTCAGCAAGCTGCAAGGCTACTGGGGCTGACAGCGCGGCGCTGCTGAGGCTGTGGGTGGTGTCTGACTTTTTCACCTATGCTGACGCCTGCGCGTCGCTACAACGTGTCGCTGCCCCGCTTATTGCCATGCACGAAGCACTCGCTTCCCATTGTGAAATCGGGATAAAGTCGGTGCATTACCACAAGCACCGATGCGCGCGACCGCGTTTTTGAATTAGTTGACGGGTTCATTGCTGACCCAGCCGCCGGAACAACGGCGATAAACGATGCACGCGCTGGCTTACCGCCCGACGTTGTTGCGGACCTTGAAAGCGTCCTTGCCGACCGGCGCATCAGTTACCGGGACGGTGTGCTCATACAACTTGGTTATGGCTTGGCCGATGAAAACCTAGACCTGACACTTCGTCCCGAGGGGGGACGCGGTATGGCGCAGCAACTCGGTGTTTTCCTGTCGGAACGACACATCACTTCTGTCAAAGACGCCTACCAAAACATCGCGAAGAACACTGATCGCCTCGCGCGTGGGAATGTCGCAGAATTCGACCGCCTGCTGAACTGGGCCACTGGCGCGAGTCAAGGTGAAAGGGAAGCTGCTTTGAACTTCGCCTGCGCTGCCGTTGCCGCAACCGCCCGCCCAGTCTTACCAATGCCCGAATTGAATAGGAGCGCGCTCACTTTTGCCCGGACAACCGGCCTGCTGCTCGACCTCCTAGCCACTCCTTCCGGTGGGGCCTATGAACAGTTTGCTTTTGCAGCACTTCTGCACACCATGGTCGCAAGTCACGCGGCAGACCAAGTGCGAGTTGAGACAAAGAGCCTGAACGCGTCGGATCGTAGTTCGTTTGCCGCTGGCGACGTGCAGATCGCGACGGGTAGCCGGGTAATTGAGGCATTCGAGATCACAGCCAACAACTGGGCAACCAAGATCGACGGGGCGTCAAAAGCAATTCGGGACAACGATCTGTCTCGGCTTCACATCGTCGCAAATCGACCCGAAGGTGAGCGCGCAGCCGTTAGTGAACGCCTGAACCAACTGGCTGAGGATGTGGCGGTGCTCGATGTGCGACAGACAGTCGAGGTGATTACAGCGGTTCTGACGCGGCCTCAGCGGGCAGAGGCCTTGCTGCGCTTCTATGAGTATCTCGACAGGTATCAGCCGGACACGGAGCGGGTGAACGAACTGGTGCGGCGGCTTGTGGCAGCAAACCTAGTTGAGCGCACGGGCGACTGACGCACCTATCACCTCGGCCAATCGTGGAGGCACGGCGTTGCCGATTTGGGTGTATTGAGAACTGCGTGACCCAGCGAATTCCATTTCAGTCGGGAATGTCTGCAACATCGCGGATTCGAGAATCGTTATGCGTCGCCCACCTTCCAATTCGCCAGACCGGGGCTTGCCTCCATCCCACAGATGCTTGTGATAAGGAATCACCGCGTGCAATTCGTCGATGAAGTGAGTCTTGTTGCCACCGGCGGATGCGAGAATTGTTGGTGCCGGTAGATCGAGGTTGATCGCGCGTCCTCCGCCATTGAATAGTTGCCCTGCATAGGGGCTTGGGCGCAGGTCGGGTCTGCGAGCATAGACAATCTTCGACGGGTTCGAATATCCTTGTGTCTCGCCACGTCGCAGCACGGAGCCAGACGTGACATAGCGACCGGGCAAATGCGTGGGCGCTGGGAAGTCGATGCTACCTTTGAGCAACCCAATCAGAACAATTCTCATTCGCTTTTGCGGCACGCCGTAGTCAGCCGCGTTAATCAGGCGTGGCGGCAGAATCGTGTATCGGTCGGAAAACAGTGACAGGATTTCTGCCATGTATTCTCGATTGCGAGGGGCAAGTAACCCTGCGACGTTTTCCATGATGAAGGCGCGCGGCATGATGGTATTCACCGCCCGCGCGAACTCAGGGATCATGTCGCGGTTGTCTTTCGCCGCCAACCGCTTTCCTCCGTTCGAGAAGGGCTGACAAGGAGGCCCGCCTGCGACGAGATCGACGCCGCGCCACTGTCCGAAATCATAGCCTGCGATTGAACCCTCTACAGCCTCAGCATCTGGAAATGCCTTTCGGTAGGTCGCCATCGCGTCACGGTTTGTATCGAGGCCCATCACCGACAGGAACCCTGCGTTCTCAAGCCCGAGGGTCAACCCTCCGGCCCCACAAAACAGGTCGATGCTTGTTAGGCTCAAATCACTATCTCCCGCAAACATTTCAGGAACTTATAGTGTGAGGGTGAATCTCCCGTCAACACGCTTGCGCAACAATGACACGCTCGGAGTCTTGACTCAAGCCGACTGGCGATGTAAGCGGCTGATCGTTGGACAGGGCCTGTTCCGAATCTGTCCCCCAATCCGCTCACTGCTGATTGTCTGAAAGGAAGCCACCCTCCGGTGTCGGCTCCTTGTGGATTTCCGATGCCGATCAGCAGAAAGGAGCAGACATGCTCGATCAAAATAATTGCGGGATCGCAGATGAAGCCGCCGAGGCCGAACGCGAGACAGCGGCCTATCTGGCCCAGCGCAGGGTCGACTGGGAAGCGTGGGTTGAAGCGTTACCAACCAAAGATCAGCGTTACTTCCACCGCAACAAGGTGAAGCGGACGTATGAATCCGCGATGGTGCGTGCCGGGAAAGCCGCGCCGCCTTGGTTGACTACAGAGGACAAGAAGCAAATCCTCGCGATCTACGAGGCAGCAGAGGCGATGCACATGGCGACCGGCATCCCGCATGAGGTCGATCACATCGTTCAACTGTTCGGCAAGAACAAGGCTGGTGAACAGGTGATCTCTGGATTGCATGTGCCGTGGAACCTACGCGCCATTCCGAAGTCGCTGAACCGCAAGCGTGGCGATTGGTTTTTCATCGGAGACTTGGAGAACTGCGAGACCGCTGGAGACGCGTCTCTGGCCAGCTTCATTATCCATGACGATTATGACGAGATTCCCTTCTGAATCTGGCTTGATCGGGCCGTCTGTTGCGGTTAGACGGACGGTCGCGTAGCCCCATTAGCTCAGCTGGTAGAGCAGGTCCTTCGTAAGGACAAGGTCGGCGGTTCGAGTCCGTCATGGGGCACCATTGGCTACCTTGCCAAATCACCCACACATCGTGCATAATTGAGCGAACAAAGTAAGAACATGAGGCCGCGAGAATGATGCTATGACCGCATATGATCCAAGAGCAATAGCGAACCTCATGCTGGATGAGGCGGATCGGCGCGGATTCAAGATCAGCAACCTAGCTCTGCAAAAGCTGCTCTACTTCGCTCATGGCATCCATCTCAAGAAAGGCAAAGGTCCGCTTGTCTCTGGCTACTTCGAGGCGTGGCAGTATGGTCCCGTGCACCCTGCTGTCTATCGGGCGTTCAAACAGAACGGCTCAGAACCGATTGCAGTCCGCGCGGTGAAGCAAGACCCGCTTACAGGCCAGACCCGTGATTTGCCCAAACCCGACGACATAGCGGTCGTCGATCTTGTCTCCGATGTGGTGCGCCATTTCGGGCCAATGCCTGCTGGACGGCTTGTTGACCTCTCCCATGCAAAGGACTCGCCGTGGTCATTCGTGGTGGACAAATCGAGAACAGACGTTGCTTTTGGAATGCGGATACCGGATAATGTTATCCTAGACCGATTCCAACACCATAAGGTGTCCCTCAACGCAAGTCCTCGTGCAGGAGAACCGCCAAGTGACGATACGCCTATTACCTGACATCGACCTCGCTCGGATTGCGCCTCAGCCCGACGACATGAAGCGCTAGAGCTTAGAGCAGATGAAAGGTGGGCGTCCGCCGTTCTCCTATAATCCCCTGCGGTCCTGCTTCGATGATATTTTCAATATCCAGCCGGGTCTAGCTTTTGGGTCCGCATCGCCGACGCCTTGGTCGGTGATCGAAACTGAATTGGACAAGCGGTGCCGTTCCGAGATTGAGCGGGTCCACAACAAGCGCGTTGCGCGTGGCTTGCATGACTTCGCCGCATCCGGGCGCGTTATGGGCCGGAAACATGAATTCTTCCCACTGTCGATGGGAGTCGGACGCAAGGTGACATTCTGGTTGCCGATGATCCTTGCAATAGACGAGCAGGCACATGCGGTCTTCATCGAACCTCGCCGCGCCCGCGGCCTGAACGCTGCGGGGATGCGCTTCGCCTTCTCTATGATGCACGAGCGCATCCGGGCGGCTGACGAGGACTTTGCCGACGTGCGCCTTGGTATCGTGAAGTTTGCCGATCCTGATGGAGACCGTCGTGCGGCTCGACTGTTCACTGATACGGGTGTTGATCTTCATCCGCTCGACGAACTCGAAAAGATGGTCGCGTCGACCTACGAGATGTGGCGTGAAGTGCTTGAAGAGCGGGAACGTGCAGAACGTGGTCGGGCGACGGGCACTGGGCCACTGATCTAAGCCGCATCTGCAAATTCTCGAAACATTCTCGAAAACGAGATTCTCGAAAACACCTAAAGTCTTGATGACGTTATGAAAAAGATCGTGTAGAGCACTCATTACGAATGACGTGCTCTACCAGCTGAGCTACAGCGGCCACGCCGGGCTATTAGCACCGGCAAACCATACGGGAAAGGGATATTTTCCCGCTTTTCCTACCTCTCGCGCTCGGAGACCTCGGCGTCGACGACATCGGCATCCTCGGCCTCGACGGTCTTGTCCTCCAGCCGTCCGACGATCAGCGGAAGCATCTCGGTGCCGCGCGGCATGGCCACCTCGGATTCGGGCGGGCGCTTCCAGCTGAGCGTGTCGAAGCTCTTGCAGTTGGGGCAGACCGGCGCCCAGTCCTTGGTGATGTTGTGGCAATTGTCGCAGATCCACTGCGGCCCGCGCGGCGCGGTCAGAGCCTTGGCCAGCCAGCCGCGGACGACCGACTCGTCCTTGCCCTCGCCGCGCTCGATCGCCGCCATCAGGGTCAAGACACGGGCGGTCGGGTCTGTGTCGACCAGATCGCCCAGCGCACGGCGCGCCTCGGGGAATTGCTCGGCGGCGACGTGAAGCTCCGTCATCAGCATCTTCGATTCCGGGTGGTCCGCCTGCCGGCCGGTCAGCTCGCGGAACCGCTTGAGGCGCACCGTCGGGATCTCGTCCGGCTTGATCTCGGCAAAGGCCGCCGCGAGGTCGGGATGGGGGTGGCTGTCCCAGGCCTTCTTCAGGACCCGGGCCGCGGCGCGGGGGCTGCCCTGGTCGATATACGCCCGCGCCGCCATGACGGCTGCAGGAATCAGGTCGGGCGACAGCCGGTTGGCCTCGATCGCGCCATCGCGGGCGGCGCTTTCGTTGCCCTCGGCCATCTTCTCGCGCGCCTCGGACAGGGCCAGCACACCGTCGCGCCGCTTGTGCACGTCGCGCGGCATCGACCCGCTGCGCAGCTTGGCGCCGAGCGTCAGCCGCGCACCGGACCAATCCTCCTCGTCGGCCTGAAGCCGCAGGAGCGTGTCGGACACCTCGTCGTTCCGCGGCCGCAGGGCAAAGGCCTTCTCGGCCAGCTTCAGCGCGGTCTCGGTATCGCCGGCCTCCAGCTTCTGCTTCATCAGGCCGCGCACCCCGACAAAGCGGGTGCGGTCGTCGGTCAGCAGCGCCTTGTAGGTCTGTTCCGCCTTGCGCTTGTCGCCGGTCATCTCGGCGGCCTGGCTGGCCAGCAGGTTCGTCAGCTCTGGCCGTTCCAGATACTTGTTCGCCCGTTCCGCCTTGACCAGCGCAAGCTGACCGTCGCCGGAAGCCAGCGCCAGCATCCCGTCCGCCAGCGCGTCATAGCCCCGCCGTTCGCGGCTGCGTGAAAAGTATCGCGAGATCGCTGTCTCGTCCCCGTTCAGGAACTTGAACGTCGCGACCAGCAGGCCGACCAGCTTGAAGAACAGCCAGACCAGCACCACCAGCACAATGGCCGCGATGGTCATCTGCAGGGCGGTCAGCGTGATCTCGTAGCCGCCCATGGTGATGGTTGCGCCTGCTTGGACCTCAAGCAGAAGGATAGCACCCCAGGTCAGCGCCATGACGGCGGCAACGAAGGCCAGGATTTTGATCAGGGACCAGAGCATCTATTCCGCCTCAGTTCGCCGTAAGCATTTGGGTGAGCGTATCGACAGCGGCCAGCGCCTCGACACGGGTGGTTGCGGCCTCGGTCCAGCCGGACAGGGCCTCTTTCGCCCCATCGGGCAGGGTCTCGATCTCGGCAAGCGCGTCCTGCAGACGCCCCTCCGCCACCGCGGCCTCGGCCCGGGAGAGGACCGCATCGGCGCTGTCGCCTTCGCGCGGCTCGACCGAGCGGACATTGAACTGACGCTGGAAGAAGCCGCCCATGCCGCCGCCCTCGTTTTCCGAGCGCACCGTGGCAAGCGCCTCGCGGGCGGCGTCGGGGAACTCGGCGCGCAGGGTCGCCACGCTCGGCACGCCGCCGTCGGCATTCGCGGCCAGGACCTCGGGCGCCTCGGCGGCGCCGATCTGCACGAAGGTCTCCATCGCGTCGGCATAGGGCACGCCGCTCTCGACGCCGGACCGGATGCCGGACAGGGCCGCGCGGGCCTCGGCGGCGGTCGCGGCCGCTTCTGACTGGGTCTCGACCGCGGCGGCCTCGGCGCGCACTGCCGCGAGACCGTCGGTGATTTCCGCCCGCAGCTCTTCGAAGCCGTCTTCGACGCTCGAGACGCGCGAGGTCAGATCGTCCACCGCCTGGGCCGTCTCTTCGCGCAGGCCCGCGATTTCGCGCTCATAGGCGTCGATGGCCTCCGTCGACAGGCTGCCGTCGGCCTCGGGGCGCTGTTCGAGATTGGTCAGCCGATCCTCGAAGCCCGAGACGTCTTCGCCCAGCGCGTCGATCGACGCGGTGAGGTCATCGCGCAGACCCGCGACGCTGCCACTGGCCTCGGCCGCGGCGGTCGAGGCGGCCTCCACCTCCGATTGCAGCGGGCCGATGTCGGGGCCGTCGGCAAGATCGGCCGTTGTGCCCTCGAGGTTGGACAGACGGGATTGCAGCTCGGCGATGGTCGCGTCCCGCGCGGCAAGCTCGGCGGCGACGTCGGTGCCGCCCCCGCCCTGTTGGTCCTGCACGAAGGCAAGGCCATAGCCGATCGCCCCGGCGACCACCCCGCCCAGCACCAGCGGCAGGAAGCCGCCGCGCTTGGCCGGTGGCGCAGAGGCCGACGCGGGCGGCGGTGCCGGGCTGGCTACGGGCGCGGGGTCGAGGATCGGCGGGGCGCTCGATTCAGGCGTCGTCGCCGGCTCGGGGTCCGGCGGTGTCTGGGGTGTCTCGGCAAGGGACGGCTCGGCCAGCGTCATGTCGACGGCCTCCGGCGGCGCCTTGTCGGTTTGTTTCCCGGCAGTTTCCGGTATCTCTTCCTTCGCCACGTCCGCGACCTCTCCCAATATTTCGGCCCGGCCCGGACCTTTGACGCAGCCTAGCCCGCACGACCGAGGGTCTCAAGCGGCGCCGTGCCCGTCCATTGTCGCCACCAGCGTCGCGCAGGTCAACGCGGCCATTGCGGCGCCGTCCGGCCGGTCAGCGATCACGCATTGGGCACAGATGAGTCCGGAGAGCGCCTCGGCGGCCGCCCGGCTGATGCAGATCGCGTGGATCGAGGCGGCGAACGGGCCCGCATCGGCGAAGATTTCCGCGGTCCGGGGCGAAAAGAGCGGGACGACGACGGGCGCCGTGCCCGCGAGCGCCGCCTGCGCCTCGGGGGTCGGGGGCACGGCGATCTGGTCGTAGGCCACCCGTTCCACCGTCTCCAGCCCGGCGGCCGTAAGCCGCGCCGCAAGGTCCCCGCGGCTGTGCCGGCCCCGAAGGTGGAGCAGCGGCAGGGGCGGCGCGGCCCCGATGAGCCTTGCATAGAGCGCGTCCGCGTCGCCCCCGGCAGAGGCCGCGTCAAACCCCCCCTCGGTCGCCGCCTCGGCCGTCCGGTCGCCGACGCACCAGGCTGGCGTCCCGGCCGCCACCCCGAGCCTTGCCGCCGCCTCCGCGCCCTGGGCCGAGGTCAGGACCAGCCCGCCGATCTGCGCCGGCAGGCTTACCCCCAGCGGCACGATGCCCAGAAGCGGCGACAGGATCCTGGGGACCGGTCGGCCCACAAGATCCACGACATCGGCGCCGAATCGCAGGGACGCGGCGGAGGGGCGGGTCAGAAGCAGGATCGGCTCGGCGGTCATCGGCAACCCATTGTCGCGACAGGGGGCGAGTGTTACTCGGGTCTGCCCCAAGAGCAACCGCGCCCCATGCAGACCGACCCGCTGATCCTCGGTATCGAATCAAGCTGCGACGACACCGCCGCTGCGGTGCTGCGCGGCCGCGAGATCCTGTCGAACGTCGTTCTGGGCCAGACCGACCTGCACGCGGCCTTCGGCGGGGTCGTGCCCGAGATCGCCGCCCGCGCCCATGCCGAGAAGGTCGACATCGGCGTCGAACAGGCGCTGGCGGAGGCCGGCGTGCCGCTGTCGGCGATCGACGCCATCGCCGTCACCGCCGGGCCCGGACTGATCGGCGGCGTGCTGGCTGGGGTCATGTGCGCCAAGGGCCTGGCGGCGGCGACCGGCAAGCCGCTGATCGGGGTCAACCACCTGGCCGGCCATGCACTGACGCCCCGGCTGACCGACGATGTGCCCTTTCCCTACCTGCTGCTGCTGGTGTCGGGGGGCCATTGCCAGTTTCTGCTGGTGCGCGGACCCGAGGCCTTCACCCGGCTCGGCGGCACGATCGACGACGCGCCGGGCGAGGCTTTCGACAAGACCGCCCGCCTGCTCGCCCTGCCCCAGCCCGGCGGCCCGCAGGTGGAGCGTTGCGCCCGGGCGGGCGACCCCGGGCGGTTCCGTCTGCCCCGACCGCTGCTGGATCGCCCGGGGTGCGACATGAGCTTTTCCGGCCTCAAGACCGCGCTGCTGCGGACCCGCGACGCGGTGATCGCGGAGAAAGGCGGGCTGACCGAACGGGACCGGGCCGACCTTTGCGCCGGGTTCCAGGCCGCCGTCACCGACATCCTGGCCGAGAAGAGCCGCCGCGCCATCGCCCTCTACGACGCAGAGCGCCCCGCCATCCGCACCCTCGCCGTCGCCGGCGGGGTCGCGGCGAACGGCCCGATCCGCGCGGCGTTGCAGACGCTTTGCGCCGGAACAGAGACGCATTTCGTCGCCCCGCCGCTCGCGCTTTGCACCGACAATGCCGCGATGATCGCCTATGCCGGGGGCGAACGCCTGCGGCTGGGACATCGCGACGGGATGACGCTCGCCGCCCGGCCGCGCTGGCCGCTGGACGACCGGGCGCCGGCGCTGCTCGGCTCCGGCAAGAAGGGGGCCAAGGCATGATCGCCGTCGCCGGGGCCGGCGCCTTCGGGACCGCGCTGGCCATATCGCTCGCCTCGAACGGCCCGGTCACGCTCTGGGCGCGTGACGCGGCGGCGTCGGCCCGGATGCGTGAGCGCCGGGAGACCGCCTATCTGCCAGGCGTCACGCTGCCCGCCGGCATCGACATCACCGCCGAGATGGCCGCCGTCGCTCTTGCCGATACCGTCCTGCTCGCCATGCCCGCGCAGACGATCCGGGGCTTCCTGGAGGCCAACCGCGACGCCCTCGACGGCAAGGCGCTGGTGGCCTGCTGCAAGGGCATCGACCTTGCGACGCTGACGGGCGCGGCCAGCACAATCGGCGCCATCCTGCCGGGGGCCACCCCGGCGATCCTCACCGGGCCGAGCTTTGCCGCCGACATTGCCCGGGGCCTGCCCACCGCCCTGACCATCGCCTGCGCCGACGAAGGGGCGGGCCACCGGCTGCAACGCGACCTGACGACCGGCAACCTGCGGCTCTATCGCACCACCGATACGCTGGGCGCGGAACTGGGCGGGGCGCTGAAGAACGTCATCGCCATCGCCAGCGGCGCCTGCATCGGAAAGGGCTACGGGGCCAGCGCCCGGGCCGCCCTGATGACCCGTGGCTTCGCCGAGATGCAGCGCCTCGCCGCCCATCTGGGCGCCGATCCCGCCACGCTCATGGGGCTTTCGGGCTTTGGTGACCTGACGCTGACCTGCACCTCGGATCTGTCGCGCAACTACCGCTTCGGCCTGGCCCTGGGGCGGGGGGAGGCGTTCGACGCCGGCGCCACCGTCGAGGGCGTCAGGACGGCCGAGGCCGTCGCCCACCTTGCCCGCCGCGAGGGGGTCGACATGCCGATCACGACGCTGGTGGCGGAGGTGGTGGGCGGGCGGATCGAGGTCGCCGCCGGCCTCGGCCAGCTTCTTTCGCGTCCACTCAAGGAGGAATGATGCGCTATTGGCTCTTCAAATCCGAACCCTCGGCCTGGGGCTGGGACGATCAGGTCGCGCGCGGGGACGCGGGCGAGGAATGGAACGGCGTCCGCAACTACCAGGCCCGCAATTTCATGCGCGAGATGGCGGTGGGCGACCGGGGCTTCTTCTACCATTCGCAAAAGGAAAAATCGGTGGTCGGCATCGTCGAGGTCATCGCCGCCTCGCATCCCGACAGCACCACCGACGACCCGCGCTGGGATTGCGTGGACATCAAGGCAGTGCGGCCGTTCACCCGCCCCGTCACCCTGGACGCGATCAAGGCCGAGGCTGCGCTGGGCGACATGGTCCTGGTGCGCAACACGCGCCTGTCCGTTCAGCCCGTGGCCGAGGCGGAATGGCGCAGGATCTGTGAAATTGGGGAGACAGGTCCCGATTGATGCGACATTGTGACGCTCAAACATGGAGTGTCCGATGGGTTTTCTGAACGTGATCGTCGCAGCCTTCGCGGGCTTTGCCTTCGGGGCGCTGTGGTACGGGCTGCTGTCGGGGCCCTGGATGGCGGCGGCCAACGTGCCGACGAACGCCAAGGGTCAGCCCGCCAACGCGTCCACCCCGGTGCCCTATGTGCTGTCCTTCGTCTGTATCCTGATCGTCGCGGGCATGATGCGGCACATCTTTGCGCTGTCCGCCATCGACACACTCGGCGAGGGCCTGGTCGCGGGTTTCGGCATCGGGGCCTTCTTCATCAGCCCCTGGATAGTCCTGAACAACGGCTACGCCATGCGCCCGATGAAGCTGTCGTTGATCGACAGCGGCTATGCCACCTTCGGATGCACCATCGTCGGGCTGGTTCTGACGCTGTTCTGAGGCCTGGCTTGATGGCACGGCGCCGGAGAGCCATGAGGGTCCGGGGACGCTTTCCCACAAGCGTCCCCGCTCACCCCCGAAGGTCTTCTCCTTTTCCCACTCGTCCGGTCCATCCGCTCGATCCAGGAAGACGTGGTGATTTGAGCTGCACCGATCTGGCCCGCCAAAGCAAACCCGAAATGCGCGGTATTCGACTCAGATTGACTCGGACCCTCAGCCGTAGATCGACTCTCTGCCGAAATGCTTGGTCAGCATGTAATAAACCACGGGGCGATACTTGTTCCGCTCCGACTTGCCGTAGGTCTCGATCACCTGGTTGATGGCATCCATCAGCTCGGGCCCGTCCGAGAGGCCCAGTTTCTTGACGAGGAAGTTGTTCTTGACGGTTTCGAGCTCTTTCGGCTGGCTTCCGGCGACCGTCGCGGCATCGGCATCATAGATCGAGGGGCCGCACCCGATCGTGACCTTTCGCAGCAGGTCCATGTCCGGCTCCATCCCGCATTTGGTCCGAAGATCCTCGGCGTATTGAAGGATAAGGTCGTCTCTCTTGCCCATGATCTGGCCTCCCAGCCCTGTGTGCGGCGCCCCTGGCGCCTTCCCGCTAGCGGGATGTTAGTGTCACGAAACATTGAAGGTCAAAAGGAAACCGGCGGCGCCCCGTTCAGGGTGGCGCCGCCGGTGCCGGCCCCGACTGTGCGGCGGGACCGGGGTCACGGGGGTCAGTAGCGGTAGTGCTCGGGCTTGAACGGGCCTTCGGGCGTGACGCCGATATAGGCGGCCTGCTCGGGGTTCAGCTCGGTGAGCTTCACACCGATCCGAGCAAGGTGCAGCCGCGCGACCTTTTCATCGAGATGCTTGGGCAGGATGTAGACCTGGTTGGAATATTCCGCGCCCTTGGTCCACAGCTCGATCTGCGCCAGCACCTGGTTGGTGAACGACGCGGACATCACGAAGGACGGGTGGCCGGTGGCGTTGCCGAGGTTCAGCAGGCGGCCTTCGGACAGCAGGATGATGCGATTGCCGGACGGCATCTCGATCATGTCCACCTGTTCCTTGATGTTGGTCCACTTGTGGTTCTTGAGGGCCGCCACCTGGATCTCGTTGTCGAAATGGCCAATGTTGCCGACGATCGCCATGTCCTTCATCTGGCGCATGTGATCAATGCGGACGACGTCCTTGTTGCCGGTGGTGGTGATGAAGATGTCGGCCGTGTCGATCACGTCCTCCAGCACCACGACCTCGAACCCGTCCATCGCCGCCTGAAGCGCACAGATCGGATCGACCTCGGTCACCTTGACGCGAGCGCCCGCGCCGCGCAGCGAGGCCGCCGATCCCTTGCCCACATCGCCATAGCCGCAGACCACCGCGACCTTGCCGGCCATCATCGTGTCGGTGGCGCGGCGGATCCCGTCGACCAGGCTTTCCTTGCAGCCGTACTTGTTGTCGAACTTCGACTTGGTCACGCTGTCGTTGACGTTGATCGCGGGGAACGGCAGCTGACCATCGCGCACAAGCTCATACAGGCGATGCACGCCGGTCGTCGTCTCCTCGGACACGCCCTTGATCTGGTCGCGCATCCTGGTGAACCAGCCCGGGCTTTCGGCCATCCGCTTCTTGATCTGGGCCTTGATGACCTCTTCCTCTTCCGACGTCGGGACAGAGATCATGTCTTCGCCCGCCTCCATCCGCGCCCCGAAAAGAACGTAGAGCGTCGCGTCGCCGCCATCGTCGAGGATCATGTTCGGCCCGTCCGTGAACTGGAACGAGCGGTCGAGGTAGTCCCAATGCTCGGCCAGCGACTGGCCCTTGATCGCGAAGACCGGGATGCCGGCGTCGGCGATCACCGCCGCCGCGTGATCCTGGGTGGAGAAGATGTTGCACGACGCCCAGCGGACGTCGGCGCCCAGCGCGACCAGCGTCTCGATCAGCGCGGCGGTCTGGATCGTCATGTGCAGCGAGCCGACGATCCGGGCGCCTTTCAGCGGCTTGCTCTCGCCGTATTCCTCGCGCAGCGCCATCAGCCCCGGCATCTCCGTTTCGGCGATGTCGAGCTCCTTGCGGCCGTAGCCCGCAAGGGCGATGTCCTTGACGATGTAATCCTTTGCCATTCCGGCGCTCCTGACACTGTATCTCTGGTTGCGACGGGCCTTAGCAGGATGGCCCTACCAGAACAACAATCACTGTCAGCCCTCGACCCCGGCGGGCTGCAGACCCTCGGCCCCGTCGTCGAGCCAGACCTCGCCCGCCGCCATCACGCAGGACACGCCGTTCGGAAAGGTCTACAGGATCGTCCAGCTGCCGCCGTCCTCGTTTCTGAACACTTCGAAGATGCTCGACTCCTGTCGCATGCCCCGCCCCGGAAGCTCTTCGGAGTAGCTTTCGGCCAGGGGGCTCACCAGCACCTCGCGCGGAAGACAGAGGTTGTTCTGCGCAAGGGCCGGAGTGGACAGGGCCAGCCCCATGGCCGCGGCCGTCATCATCGTCCTGGTTGCCATTCTCGTCTCCCCGGGGTCTGGGGCGGGCCGGCGGCCCGCTGGTTGCTTGGCCTCCCTCGACATGTGGTGAATAAACGCAGGATCCGGTCACGCGGGCGCCTGTTGGCGCTCACATCGGACCGCAAGCGCAAGAATGCACATCAGTTGGGCGGTTTGCCTCGGAGTTGATCGACATGAAGCAGCCACGCGCCTGGCAAAGGATGCTCTCGGGCCGCAGGCTCGACCTGCTGGACCCGACGCCGGTGGACATAGAGATCGAGGACATCGCCCATGGCCTCGCCTTCGTCGCCCGCTGGAACGGCCAGACTCAGGGCGATTACGCCTATTCCGTCGCGGAACATTCCCTGCTGGTCGAAGAGATCTTCGGCCGCCAGGTGCCCGGCGCCCCGGTGAAATGGCGGCTGGCCGCGCTGCTGCACGATGCGCCGGAATACGTGATCGGCGACATGATCTCGCCGGTGAAGGCCGCCGTCGGGCCCGGCTACGGCGCACTCGACGATCGTCTGATGGCGGCGATCCACCTGCGCTTCGGCCTGCCGTCGGAGGTGCCGAAAACGGTCAAGCGGCAGATCAAGCGGGCGGACAAGGTCTCCGCCTGGCTCGAGGCGACCCGCATCGCCGGATTCTCGGAGGCGGAGGCGACCCGTTTCTTCGGCCGGCCCGAGACTGCATTGATCGAATCCTGCCGGATCCGCCTGCGCCCGCCGCTCCAGGTACGCGCCGACTATACCGGCCGCCACGCGGCGTTGATGGCAGCGCTCTAGGCCCGGGGGCCGCCGCCCCCGGCTCTCGGCACCCGGGGAAAAGGGGGCGGCGCCCCCTCCCCCGGGATCTGGTTCAGAGCAGGCCGGCCCGGATCATGGCCCGGCGCAGTCGGCCGATCTCCGCGCCCGTCGCCTTGCTGGTGGAAACCGGCGCCCGCCCACCGGGGGTCCGGGTCTGCGGGGTCGCTTCGGTGCGGGTTGCGGTGCGGAACGTGTCCGAGAAAATGCCCATCATGATGTGGTCATCTTTCAAGTCAGTGTTGCATGTCAGTGTTACAGGCCGAGGAGTCGGCATCCGCCGAACGCCCGGTGCCCGGTGCCCGGTGCAATGGGGGTGCCGGTGTCGTCCGCCGGCCCTGATATGTCGCAAATCGGCGTCCGCGCGATGGATGACATCGGTCCGGGTCAACGGACACAGGCTTTCCATCGATGCCGGAGGGGTCATGCCGGCGTTCCGCGCGTCCAGTCTCTCCGTCATGGGCCAATCCTCCCGCGTTCGTTTCGTTGTCCCATAGCTATGACACTTGCATCGACGGGGCGAGTCAGGAAGACTTGCAACATGTTAGGTCGACTTACAGCATGAACTGGCGCGACATCCCCTCGCTCAAGGCTCTCCGCGCGTTCGAGGCCGCGGCCCGCCACGGCAGCTTTTCGGCCGCCGCGCGGGATCTGAACGTAACCCATGCCGCCGTGGCGCAGCATGTCCGCGCGCTGGAGGATCACTTCTCGCAGCCCCTGATGCGGCGCTCGGGCAACGCGATGACGCTCACCCCCGAGGGCCAGCCGCTGGCCCATGCGCTCGGCGAAGCCTTCGGCCTGATCGGCACCGCCACCCGCGACCTGCTCGACCGGGGCAGCGCCCGCGCCCTGCGGGTGGCGCTGACACCCTCCTTCGCGGCCAACTGGCTGATGCCCCGAATCGGCCGGTTCTGGGCCCGGCACCCGGATGTCCCGCTGGAGCTGATCCCCTCCAACAGGCTCGTCGACCTGCGGGCAGAGGGCATGGACATCGCGATCCGCTACGGCCGCGGCCCCTGGTCCGGCGTCGACAGCATGCCGCTGGTCCCCGCCGGGCACGTCGCGGTCGGCGCACCGGGCCGCTACGGCCACCTCTCCCCCGACAACCTGTCGGAGCTGACCGGAGAGACCTGGCTGGTCGACACGATCCGCAGCGAGGAACGGCTCTGGGCCCGGGCCAACGGCCTCGATCTCGACAGCGAACGGGTGCTGACCTTCGACACCGCGCAGCTCACCCGGGAGGCCGCCAAGGCCGGGCTCGGCATCGCCATCCTGCCCGCTCCGATCGTCGCCGACGAGGTCGCGGCCGGCACGCTGCTGAAGCTCTGCGCCGAGGAAGGCAGCGCACTGGCCTATCACGTGGTGACACGGCCCGGCACGCTGCTGCCGGCGCGGGATATCTTCATTAGCTGGTTGAAGGACGAGGCCCGAACCTGACTCGCGGCCTCAGGTCTTCATTGCCTCGCAATATCCCCGCCGGAGGCAGCCCGGCCAAACAAGCCGGGCAGGTCCCGAACAGGCGCGCAGATTCTTGGAAATCAGCGGGGGCTGCGCTTGGCGAGGATCCGCTGCAGGGTCCGGCGATGCATGCTCAGCCGCCGCGCGGTCTCCGACACGTTCCGGTCGCAAAGCTCGTAGACCCGCTGGATATGCTCCCACCGGACCCGGTCCGCGGACATCGGGTTCTCGGGCGGCGGCGGCAGGGCATCGGTCCCGGCCAGCAGCGCGTTGGTCACGTCGGTGGCGTCGGCCGGCTTCGACAGGTAATCCGTCGCGCCCATCTTCACCGCGGCCACGGCCGTCGCAATGGCGCCATAGCCGGTCAGCACGACGATCCGGCTGTCCGGCCGGCGCTCGCGCAGCGCCTCGACCACGTCGAGCCCGTTGCCGTCCTCCAGCCGCAGGTCGATCACCGCATAGGCGGGCGGCCGCGCCGTGGCGATCGCCCGGCCGCCGGCCACGGTCTCGGCGGTCTCGACCGAGAACCCGCGCTTCTCCATGGCTTTCGCGAGGCGCCGCAGAAACGGCTCGTCGTCATCGACCAAAAGCAGGGATTTGTCGTCCCCAAGTTCCAATACGTTTGCGTCCACCGGCGTTCATCCTCGGCCCCATCTGGTGAACTAACTAGTTTGCACCATGCCCCCGGTCAATTCGGACCGCGCTCAGACCGCCTCGGCCACGCATTGCACCGTGTCGGCCACCTGTTCGGGGGTGGCGTCCCGGCGGAAGAAATCTACGAAGCCCCGCTCGGGCAGCATCAGGTAGGTCAGCACCGTGTGGCTCACCAGGTAGAAGTCGTCCTCGGGGTCCGCCGGCACCTCGTAGCTAACGCGGTAGGCCTTCGCCGCCGCGTCGACCTGCTCGGGCGTGCCGGTCAGCCCGATCATCTCCTCGTGGAAATTGTCGGTGAATGCGTCCACCACCTCGGGCGTGTCCCGCCTGGGGTCCACCGAGATGAAGACGGATCTCGCCTCGACCCCGCGCGAGGTCAGGATGTCGATGGCCTGCCCGTTGCGCATCGCGTCCAGCGGACAGACGTCGGGGCAGAAGGTATAGCCGAAATAGACCAGCGTCGGCTCGGTGATGATCTCTTCGCTGGTCACCGTCTCGCCGGTCTCGTCGACCAGCTCGAAGGGCCCGCCGATGGCGCCGCCGGCGACCCGGCCCACGGTGCAATCGCCCAAGGAGGCCGACCGCTCCGACCAGGCCATCCAACCCCAGGCGCCGCCCAGCGCCAGCAGCGCCACGGCAGCCGTTCCAAGAACGATGTGTCTCTTCCCCATGCGGGCCTCCATTGATCCGGTTCGCCGCGAGACATACCCTTGTCCTGCCCGGGTGCAAAAGGAGCAATTGCCGCACATGGACGTGACCGAATTCGAAATGTTCCGCGACCATGAGCGGTCGAACTGGGTGCGCCTGCGCACCCTGGTCGTCCTGCGCTGGATTGCCATCGCCGGGCAGACCATCGCGCTGATCGTCGCGGCCGAGGCCTTCGGGCTCCGGGTCGAGGTCGGTCTCGCGGCCATGACCATCGGCGCCTCGGTCCTCGCCAACCTGTTCTCGACCTTCGTCTTTCCCGAGAACCAGCGCCTGTCGGAGCGTCAGGCCACGCTGATGATGGTGTTCGACATCCTGCAGCTGGGGCTGCTGCTGTATCTGACCGGCGGGCTGAACAACCCCTTCGCGCTGCTGATGCTCGCGCCGGTGACGATTTCGGCCACCGTGCTGCACCTGCGCTCCACCCTCGCGCTGGGCGGGCTGGCCATCGCGATCGTCACCGCGCTCACGCAATTCTACCTGCCCCTGCGCTCGGCCGACAACACGGTCCTGGTGCTGCCCGACCTCTTCAACTTCGGCTTCTGGCTCAGCCTTGTGATCGGCGCGGTGTTTCTCGCGCTCTACGCGCGGCAGGTCACCAACGAGATGCACATCATGGGCGACGCGTTGCTGGCGACGCAGCTGGCCCTGGCCCGCGAGCAGAAGCTGACCGATCTGGGCGGCGTCGTGGCCGCGGCGGCGCATGAACTCGGCACCCCGCTGGCCACGATCACCCTGGTCTCCTCCGAACTGACCGAAGAGCTCGACGGCATGCCCGAGCTTCAGGACGACGCCCGGCTGATCCGCCAGCAGGCCGACCGCTGCCGCGACATCCTGCGCTCCATGGGCCGGGCGGGGAAGGACGACATGCACCTGAAGCGCGCCCCGCTGGAGGTCGTCGTGCGCGAGGCGGCCGAACCCCACGCCAATCGCGGCAAGACCATCGTGATCGAGGCCCACCCCGAATCCGGCACCGGCACGGGACAGCCCATCATCTTCCGGCGTCCCGAGGTCATCCACGGGCTGCGCAACCTGGTTCAGAACGCGGTGGATTTCGCCCATGGCGAGGTCAGCGTCCATCTCACCTGGTCCCAGGACGAGGTGAAGGTCCGCATCGCCGACGACGGCGCGGGATTTCCACCGCAGCTGATCGGCCGGATCGGCGATCCGTTCGTAGGCCGCAGGCGCGGCGGCGAGAATCGCGGCCGCCGCCCGGGATACGAGGGCATGGGTCTCGGCCTCTTCATCGCCAAGACCCTGCTGGAGCGGTCCGGGGCACGGATCTCGTTCGCCAACGGCGGCGGGCCGGGCCGCCGGCGCGGGCGGCTGGGCGGGGCGATCGTGCGGGTCGTCTGGCCGCGCGCCGCGCTCGAAGCCGGCAAGGCCGGAGAGGCCGAGGCCCTGGGCGAGAACCGCCCCTTCGTCGCCTGACCGCGCGATCAGCGGCCTTCCGCGCGATTTATCCCGGTTTAACGGCTGATTAACCAATCTTGTCCATGGTCGGAGGGTCAATCATGAGGGATCGCGATGACCGTTCAGAACCTGATCGCCCTTGGACTACCGCTGCTCGCCTGTGTAGTTGCCGTTTATCTGGTGAACCGCGAATCACGGTATGGCCGCTCCGTCGCCCGACAATTGCTGCGCGAGGCGGAAGGTTCGATCACCTTCCTTCTGGACGGCGACCACCTGGAGGATGCGACACCGGCCGCACATGCCCTGCTGCCCCGGCGCGACGGCCACACGCCCGACCGCGAGACGTTGATACGGGCGCTCTCGGCCCGGTTCGGCAACCTGCGGCAGGTGCTCGACACGATCGAGGGCGAGGGGATCATCACCATCCCCGCCGACGACGGCCCGGAATGGGTGGAAGCGGAATACTGGGAGGGCTTCCTGCGCCTGACCCTGCACAGCGATATCGGCGCACGGGCCCCTGGGATAAGTGCGCTCGCCGTCTCCGAGCTTGAGCAGGAGCTCGAATCGCTGCGCGCCATGGGCGAGGATTCGCCACAGCTGATCTGGCACCAAAACGGCCACGGAGAGATCACCTGGGCCAACAGGGCCTACCTCGACCTCGACGCCCGGCTGTCCGGCAGCATGGCGGCGGCAGATCCCGGGGCCTGGCCGCCGGGCCAGATCTTCGGCACCCTCGACGCGCCCCCCGACCAGGGGGACACCGATCAACGGCGTGTGCCGGTCGCGCTGCCCGAGGCGGATGAAGAGCTCTGGTTCGACATCACGACAGTCCGCCGCGGTCCCGGCTCCGTTCATTTTGCCGCCGATGCCGGCGCCGTGGTGCGGGCCGAGGTGGCCCAGCGCAACTTCGTCCAGACCCTGGCCAAGACCTTCGCCGATCTCGCCATCGGCCTTGCGATCTTCGACCGTCAGCGACGGCTGGTCATGTTCAACCCCTCGCTGATGGAGCTTACGGGCCTGCCCGTGGACTTTCTGGCGACGCGGCCGCTGATCCACTCTTTCCTCGATCGGCTGCGCGAACAGAGGATGCTGCCCGAGCCGCGCAACTACCGCAACTGGCGCGAGGAGATCGCCGCGCTGGAGGCCGAGGCCGCCGACGGCACCTATTGCGAGACCTGGATGCTGCCCGGCGGGCAGACCTACCGCGTCACCGGGCGACCCCATCCCGACGGCGCCATCGCCTTCCTGATGGAAGACATCACCGCCGAAATGTCCCTGACCCGCCGGTTCCGCAGCCAGATCGAGACGGCGACCGCGGTGTTCGATTCCCTCGACGAGGGGATCGCGGTGTTCAGCCCCTCGGGCACGCTCACCATGGCCAACGCCGCCTACGAAGAGCTCTGGCCCCGGCATGACGAGACCGCGACGGACGCCGCCGGGGGCCTTGCGGGCGCGACCCTGTCCCTGCGCGAACACCGGCTGCGCGGCGAGATCGAGCGATGGAAGGCGAGCTGTGTGCCGAGCGACCTGTGGGCCGACATCCGCAGCAGCGCCGCCTCCGGCGAGGAGCGTCGGCCCTGGACAGGCCGGGTGCGCCGGGACGACGGCCGGCTGGTGCTATTCCGCGTCGTACCGCTTGCCGCAGGGGCCACGATGGTCGCCTTCAGCCACCCCCAGGACGAGGCCGAACTGCGCCCGCTGCTGCCCGCGCCGCGGCCCGTCGCCGCCACCGCCTGACGGGTGCGAATTCCGCTTGCGGCGCTGCAGGCAGGGCCTAGTCTGCCGACATGCTCAGGCTTGCCGGACCCATCCACCTCGCTTCGCCCGATGCGACCGACGATCTCGGCGCCCGTTTTGCGCCGGTGCTCGGGCCCGGCGACGTGCTGCTGCTCTCGGGCGCGATCGGGGCCGGCAAGACCGCCTTCGCCCGCGCCCTGATCCAGGCCAGGCTGGGCCGCCCCGAGGACGTGCCCTCGCCGACCTTCACCCTGGTCCAGACCTATGACGCGCCCGCCAAGCCGAGGGCCCCGGCCTGCGAGATCTGGCATGCAGATCTTTACCGCCTGACCGGCCCCGGCGAGGCTGTCGAACTGGGCCTGGAAGAGGCGTTCACGGACGCGATCTGCCTGGTGGAATGGCCCGACCGCCTTGGCGACCTGACACCGCCCGAAGCGCTGCGCCTAGATTTCGCGGCGCTGGACCGCGGCCACGAGGTGACCTTTCACGGACCACCCGGCTGGCGCCCGCGGCTGGAGCGAATCCTTGCCTGAGCGCCCCGATCTCGTCGCCCGCTTCCTCCAGCGCACCGGACATGGCGACTGGCTGCGAGAGCCGCTGCCTGTGGACGCCTCCCGCCGCCGCTACGAACGGCTCCGCCGGGGCGGGATCTCGCGCATCCTGATGGACGCGCCCCCCGAGGCCGGCGAGGATGTCCGCCCGTTCCTGCGGATCGCGGACCACCTGCACAGCCTCGGCCTGGCCGCGCCGGCCATTCACCATGCCGATGCGCAGGCCGGCCTGCTGATCCTCGAGGACCTGGGCCCCGACCAGGCCGCCGGCGCCATCGAGGCCGCGCCCGCGGCCGAGGTCCCGATCTATGAGGCCGCCGCCGAGGCGCTGGCCGTGCTCCAAAGCCACCCCGCGCCGGAGGGCCTGGCCCGCCTCGACCCCGAAACCGGGGCGGCGATGCTGGAGCCTCTTCTTGACTGGCACGGCGATATCAATCCGGCGGCCGCCCGCGCCATCACCGACGAAACCGCCCGGATGCTGGAAGCCCATGCCGGGGCGCCCGAGGTCCTGTCCCTGCGCGATTTCCACGCCGAGAACCTGATCTGGCGGCCGGAGCGCAGAGGGCTGGACCGTGTCGGCCTGCTCGATTTCCAGGACGCCTTCCTCGCGCCCCCCGCCTATGATGTCGCCTCGCTGCTGGACGACGTGCGCCGCGCGGTCTCTGCCCCGGCCGAGGCGGCGGCGCTGCAGCGTTTCGTCGCGCGGACGGGGACCGACCCCGAGGCGCTCGCCGCCGCCCGCGCCGTGCTGTCGCTGCAACGCAACCTGCGGATCCTGGGGATCTTCGCCCGGCTGGTGCAGCGCGACGGCAAGCGCCGCTACCTCGCCTTTCTGCCACGGCTGCGCCACCTGCTGGCCCGGCACCTCGACCATCCCGCAGCCGCCGGGCTGCGCCCCCTCGCCCTGCCGCTGATCGAAAAGCCCCCCGCATGGGCGTGACACCGGAGGCCGCGCTGTTCTTCGCCGCCGGGCTGGGCACCCGGATGCGGCCGCTCACCGATACCCGGCCCAAGCCGCTGGTACGAGTGGGCGGCACCACCCTGCTGGATCATGCGCTGTCGCTGGCCGAGGCCGCGGGGATCGGGCGCAAGGTGGTCAACGCGCATTACCTCGCGGACATGATCGCAGCGCACCTTCAGGGCCGCGACATCGCCCTCTCGGACGAGCGTGACCGGCTGCTCGACACCGGCGGGGGGCTGCGCAAGGCCCTCCCGTTGCTGGGGCCCGGGCCTGTCTTTACCATGAACACCGATGCGGTCTGGCGCGGGCCGAACCCCTTCGCCCTGCTGCGGGACCATTGGGCGCCGGACCGGATGGAGGCGCTGTTGCTCTGCGTCCCGCGCGAGGCGGCGCTGGGCCACGCCGGAGCGGGAGATTTCACATTCGATCCGGCCGGCCGCCTCGCCTACGGGCCCGGGCCGGTCTATACAGGCGCGCAGATCGTCGCCCCCGCGACGCTGGACGGCATCGACGGGGACGTGTTCTCGATGCGCCGCGTCTGGGACCGGATGATCGACCGGGGCACGATCTTCGGCCTGGCCTATCCGGGCCGGTGGTGCGACGTGGGCCGGCCGGACAGCATACCAATCGCGGAGACGCTGACATGATATTCGACGATCAGCGCGGGCCCCGGGTCTTCGGCCTGCCTCCCGGCGTCGATTTCGGCGCAGAGCTGGTGCGCGGCCTGACCGCCCGCGCGGCCCATCTGCCGCCGGAAAAACGCGCCCGCATAGAGCTCTACGTGAACACTGCCCGAATGCAGCGCTACCTGCGCAACGTCTGGGACAGGGGGCCGGCCACGCTTCTGCCGCGGATGCGGCTGGTCACGGACCTGGCCGAGGATCCGGTGGCCGGCGCCCCGCCGCCCGCCGCCCCCATGGCCCGCCGGTTCCAGATCATGCGGCTTGTCGCGGCGCTTCTGGACAGCGTGCCCGACATCGCGCCCCGCGCCGCGCTGCACGACCTGGCCGAGAGCCTGGCCGCCCTGCTCGACGAGATGGAGGTCGAAGGGGTCGCGCCGGGCACGCTCGCCGGGCTCGACGGGACGGACCAGTCCGAGCACTGGCAAACGGCGCTGCAGTTCCTGCAGATCGTCGAGGGCTTCATGGCCGAGGGCATCGCCCCCGGCCCAGGCCGCCGTCTGCGGGAAAGGGCCGAGGCGCTGACCGAGCTGTGGCGCCACGATCCGCCCGATACGCCGGTGATCGTCGCGGGCTCCACCGCCTCGCGCGGGTCCACGGCGCTGCTGATGCAGGCGGTGGCGCGCCTGCCGCAGGGGGCGCTGGTCCTGCCCGGGTTCGACTTCGACCTGCCGGCCGGCGTCTGGGCCGGTATGGACACGGCGATGGAGGCCGAGGACCACCCGCAATTCCGCTTCAAGCGCCTGCTGGACGCGCTGGAGATCCAGCCCCGCGACGTCATGCGCTGGACCGACGTCGCCCCGGCGCAGCCCGCCCGCAACCGGCTGGTCTCGCTGGCGATGCGGCCGGCGCCGGTGACCGATGCCTGGCTGGACGAGGGTCCGGCGCTTGGCGATCTGCGCACGGCGACGCTTGGCCTGACCCTGATCGAGGCCCCCTCGCCCCGGGCCGAGGCGGAGACCATCGCGCTGGGCCTGCGGGCAGCGATAGAGCGGGGGCAGACCGCCGCGCTCATCACGCCGGACCGGATGCTGACGCGGCAGGTGGCGGCCGCGCTGGACCGGTGGGATATCGTTCCCGACGACAGCGCGGGCCAGCCCCTGCCCCTGTCGCCGCCGGGCCGCTTTCTGCGGCAGGTCCTTGGGTTGCTGAGCGGCCGGGTCTCGGCGGCCGACCTTCTGGCGCTGCTGAAACACCCGCTTTGCCATGGCGGCGCGGGGCGCAACCGGCACCTGCTGGCCACGCGCGCCTTCGAGCTTCACCTGCGGCGCAACGGGCCGGCGCATCCGGACGGCGCGGCCGTTCTGGCCTGGGGCATGCTTGAAAAGGCGACGCCGGAGCAGGCCGCCTGGGCCGCCTGGCTCGCCCCGCTGCTGGATCGGCCGCGCCCCGGCAACGGCCCCGTCTCCGCCCATCTCGCCCACCATCTTGCGCTGGCAGAGGCGTTGTCGGCCGGGCAATCTGGCAGCGGGCCCCTCTGGGAAGAGGTCGCCGGGCGCGAGGCGCGGACCCTGATGACCGAACTTGCCACCCATGGCGACGCCGCCGGGCCGCTCACCCCCGACGATTACGCAACACTGTTCGCCGGCACGCTTCAAACCCAAGAGGTCCGCAACCCGGATACCGGCGACCCGCGCGTCCTGATCTGGGGCACGCTGGAATCGCGGGTCCAGGGCGCGGACCTGGTTATCCTCGGCGGGCTGAACGACGGCACCTGGCCCGAAAACCCCCAGCCCGACCCCTGGCTGAACCGCAAGATGCGGGCGGAGGCCGGGCTGACACTGCCCGAACGGCGGATCGGCCTGTCCGCCCATGACTTTCAGCAAGCGGTCGCCGGGGCCGAAGTCTGGATCAGCCGCGCCCGCCGGTCGGATGATGCCGAGACCGTGCCCTCGCGCTGGCTCAACCGCCTGACCAACCTGTTGGGCGGGCTGATCGAGACCCACGGCCCCCAGGCCCTCGACGACATGCGCCGGCGCGGAGAGACCTGGGTCGCGCAGGCCGCCGCGATGTCCGCGCCGACAGAGACTGTTCCTGCCGCAATCCGCCCCGCGCCCCGGCCGCCGGTGGACAAACGGCCGACCCAGATCTCGGTCACCGAGGTGCAGACGCTGATCCGAGACCCCTACGCGGTCTACGCCAAACGGGTGCTTGGCCTGCGTGTGCTCGACCCGCTGGTGCCCGCGCCCGACGCGCCGTTGCGGGGCACGATCCTGCACGATGCGCTTGAGGCCTTCGTCAAGGACGGCCCGGACCCCGCCGACGCCGGCGCCCATGCCGCCCTTATGGCCGCGACGGAAGCCGCGCTGGCCGCCGCCTGCCCCTGGCCCGCCCATCGCAGGCTCTGGGCGGCGCGAATGGCGCGGGTGGCCGGCTTCTTTCTGCAGACAGAGGTCGAGCGCCGCGCCATCGCCACGCCCGAAGCCTTCGAGACCTGGGCCGAGATCGAGATTGCGACGCCCAGACTTACGCTCAAGGGCAAGGCCGACCGCATCGACCGGATGCCGGACGGGCGGGTGATCCTATATGATTACAAGACCGGCACGCCGCCCAGCGAGAAGCAGCAGCAGAAATTCGACAAGCAGCTTCTGCTGGAGGCCGCGATGACGTCACGCGGAGGGTTCAGAGAGATCGGCCGCGCGGACACCGCGCTGGCCCGGTTCATCGGCCTGGGCGGCACGCCGAAGATCGTCGACGCCCCGCTGGAGGAAACGTCCCCGGACGTGGCTTGGCAGCAGTTCCTGGCATTCATGACGGTCTGGACCGACCCGGCCAAGGGCTATCCGGCCCGCCTGACCGCGTACCGCGACACCGAGCCCGGCGATTATGACCACCTCGCCCGTTTCGGCGAGTGGGACGTGGCCACGCATTTCACGCCGGAGGACCTGACATGAGCCCCGGCGACGAGGCGACCCAACGGCAGGTCGACGCTGCCGATCCGCGCAACTCTACCTGGCTGTCGGCCAATGCGGGATCGGGCAAGACCCGCGTGCTGACCGACCGGGTGGCACGGCTGCTGCTGCAGGGGGTCGATCCACAGAACATCCTGTGCCTGACCTTCACCAAGGCCGCGGCGTCCGAAATGCAGAACCGCCTGTTCCGGCGCCTCGGCGCCTGGGCGATGATGGACGCGGGGCCGCTGCGCGAGGAGCTTGACCGCCTGGGCGCCGAACAGCCGGACGAGCTTGGCTTTGCCCGCCGGCTCTTTGCCCGCGCGATCGAGACGCCGGGCGGCCTCAAGATCCAGACGATCCATGCCTTCTGCGCCGGTGTCCTGCGCCGCTTTCCGCTGGAGGCCGGCGTCTCGCCCCGCTTTGCCGAGATGGAGGATCGCTCCGCCGACCTGCTTCGCGCGGAGGTGCTGGACGAGATCGCGGAGCGTCAGCCCGCCCTGCTGGACCGTTTCGCCGCGCATTTCACCGGGGCCGAGATAGAGCCGTTTCTGAAAGAGCTGACCGGCCATGCCCGGGCGTTGTCCACGCCGCCCGACACCGCGAAGCTGGCCGCGCTGCTGGGTGTCGATCCGACCACGACCATCGCGGCCGTGATGGAGGAGGTCTATCCCTCGGACCTGAACACCCTCTTGAGCATGTTGCACGAAGCCTGCGCCGCGGGATCGACGATGGACCAACGGGCCGCGGACAAGCTGAAACCCGTTCTGGGCCGAAACAGTCTCGATCCGGAGGTGTTCGACCTGTTCTGCGAGCTGTTCCTGTTCGGCAAGTCCGCCAAGGACCCGTTCGGCTCGAAAACGGGAAAATTCCCCACTGCCGCGACCCGCAAGGCGCATCCGGAACTTGCCGAGGACATCGACGACATCATGGATGCGACGGCCGATCTGCGGCCCTGGGTACATGCCCGCAACGCCTTCGACCGGGGGGCCGACCTTCTGCAATTCGGCCACGCCTTCATCACCGCCTACGAGGCCCGCAAACGGGCGAAGGGGGCGCTGGATTTCGACGATCTGATCAACAACACGCGGGCGTTGCTCGACGACCGCGCCCTGGCGCAATGGGTTCTGTTCCGGCTGGACGGCGGCATCGACCATATCCTGGTGGACGAGGCGCAGGACACCTCGCCCGGCCAATGGGCGGTCATCGAGCGGCTGACCGAAGAGATGAATTCCGGCGAGGGGGCGCATGGCGACCGGCCGCGCACGCTGTTCGTGGTGGGGGACAAGAAACAATCGATCTATTCGTTCCAGGGCGCCGATGCCGACGCGTTCGACGACATGCGCAAGCTCTTCGACGCCAAGGTCGCGCACGGCGGCGGCAGGCTGCACGAATTGCCGCTGGAATTCTCCTTCCGCTCGGCCGGGGCGATCCTGTCGCTTGTCGATGCCACCTTCACCGGCGAAATGGCCGAGGGGCTGGAGCGGGACGTGTTCCACCGACCCTTCAAGTCGACGCTCCCCGGGCGTGCCGATCTTTGGCCCTCGATCGGGAAAGCCGGCCCCGACGACGACGACACGCCCTGGTACACCCCGGTCGACCGCGTCGGCGAACAACACCACGACGTGCGGCTGGCGGACCGGATCGCCGAGACCATCCAGTCTCTGACTCACCCGGAATCGGGCGAGACGATCCCCGACGAGGTCGACGGCGCCCTGATCCGGCGGCCGATCCGGCCCGGGGATTTCCTGATCCTGGTGCAGCGCCGCTCGCGTCTTTTCGGAGAGATCATACGCGCGTGCAAGGCGCGGGGGCTGCCCATCGCCGGGCGCGACAGGCTCAAGGTCGGGGCGGAGCTTGCGGTGCGCGACCTGGCCGCGCTGCTGCGGTTCCTGGCGCTGCCCGACGACGACCTGTCGCTCGCCGCCGCGCTGAAATCGCCGCTGTTCGGCTGGTCCGAGCAAGAGCTCTTTACCCTCGCCAACGGACGCACCGGGGTCCTGTGGCAGGGCCTGCGCGACGGCACCGCGCACCCCGAGACCCGTGCGATCCTGCGGGACCTGCGGGACCGCGCCGATTTCTTCCGGCCCTACGACCTGCTGGCCCGGATCCTGATCCGCCACGACGGACGCCGCCGGCTGATCGCGCGCCTGGGAGAGGAGGCCGAGGACGGGATCGACGCGCTTCTGGCGCAGTCCCTGGCCTACGAACAATCCGACGTGCCCAGTCTGACCGGCTTTCTCGGCTGGATGGAGACCGAGGAGATCGAGGTCAAACGCCAGATGGACGCCCAGGGCGACCGGATCCGGGTGATGACCGTCCACGGAGCCAAGGGGCTGGAGGCGCCGATCGTGATCCTGCCCGACACGACCCCCCGCAGGCGGGAGTTGCGCCGGGCGATCTGGCCACTGGAGGACACGCTCGCCTGGGCGCCCCCGGCCGACAAGCTGCCCGAGGCCCTTTCGGTGGTGAAACAGAGCCTTGTCGAGGCCCAGGACCGCGAACGTCGGCGGCTGTTGTACGTGGCCCTGACGCGGGCCGAGAAATGGCTGATCGTCTGCAACGCGGGCGATCCCGGCAAGGATCGGCAGGACAGCTGGTATCAGGCCGTGAACCATGCGCTGGGCGCGCTCGGCGCCGTCCCGCTGAACCTGCCCGACGGCGACGGCCTGCGGCTGGCAAGCGGCGATTGGTCGGGATTGCCCCTCGTGTCGCCGGAGGTGCCGCGCAGACGGACGGCCATACCGCCGAGCTTCGACAGGCCGCGCACGGCTGAGGTGCGAAAGACACGGTCGCCCTCGGACCTTGGTGGCGCGAAAGTGCTGCTCGGCGAGACCGACAGCGACCTGTCGGAGGAGGCAAAGGACCGGGGCACGGCGATCCACGCGCTTCTCGAACATCTCGCCGGGCGGCCTCGAACAGACTGGCCCGCCATGGCCGAGGCCCTCGGCGCCACCGAGCATCTGCCCGACGCCACCCGTGTGCTGACCGCGCCCGCGCTCGCCCCCGTCTTTGCGCCGGACGCCCTGGCAGAAGTCTCTGTTACGGCGGAACTCGATCAGATCGGGCGGATTCACGGGATCATCGACCGGCTTGTCGTAGGCGACACGGTGCTGGCCGTAGACTTCAAGACCAACCGCGCTGTGCCCGCCCGCCCCGAGGACACGCCCGAGGCGTTGTTGCGCCAGATGGGCGCCTATGCGCTGGCGCTGCGGCAGATCTACCCGGACCGCGACGTGCGGACCGCGATCCTCTGGACCGCGACCGCCACGCTGATGGAGCTGCCAGACGCGCTGATCAATGCCGCTATTCTCCGCACGCCGGCACCTTGACCGCGTCTGCCCCCATCCCTACGTTCCGCTCCAACATATAGCGGCTCAGGAGAGACCAAATGGCAACCGTTGCTGTCACCGACGACACATTCGATACCGAAGTCCGCCAATCCTCGATCCCGGTGGTCGTGGATTTCTGGGCGGAGTGGTGCGGCCCCTGCAAACAGATCGGCCCCGCGCTCGAAGAGATCTCGGCCGAGATGGACGGCAAGATCAAGATCGTGAAGGTCAATGTCGACGAGAATCCGAACTCGCCCGCGCAGATGGGCGTTCGCGGCATTCCGGCGCTGTTCATCTTCAAGGACGGCGAGGTCGTGTCCAACCGCGCCGGCGCCGCCCCCAAGGCCGCGCTTCAGGGCTGGATCACCGAGTCGATCTGATCCCGCCGAGATTTGAGACGGAAAGGGCGCCTTCGGGCGCCCTTTTTCGTGGCCGGCGTTTGTGACGGGACATCAGGCCGGCCAGCCCAGCGCATACAACCGGGCGCGGATCTGCTCTTCGGCATCCTCACGCCCGGCGTTGATCGACATGCGCTGCCAGAACCACCAGAGATAGCCCGCGTAATCGGGCCGCATCTGCCGGACGGCCTCGAACGCGCCGTCCACCCCCAGGGTCGCGACGTTCGCGGCGATGTGGTGAAAGTCGATCCCGGCGAACAGCACCGCAGGCTTGCCGAAGAAATATCCGTTGAACGCCGCGGAGGAATTCTGCGTCACCACGAAATCGCAACGCTCAAGCGCCTGTTCCATCCCGCCGGTGACGATCCGCATCCGTGGAACGGACAGCGCGGCGAGCGCGGCGCGGTCGGCCCTGGAATAGGTCTCTTTGGGGTGCAGCCCGACGAGGACCTCGTGGTCGGGCACCTGGTCCAGAACATGGCGCAGCATGTCAAGCGGCGAGCACGTCTGGAACGACCGCTTTTCCCGTAGAAGCCCTTGCAAAGGCACGTAAACCAGCGGGTCGCGCCGGGCCCGCGCCGGCGCGTCGCCAAAGAGGTGCCGCTGCCAGAACCGATAGAACCGCCGCGCCCCGCCCGGTTTCGCCGGGGGCGCGAACGCCGCCCGCGCCACGTCCCAGTCCCACCGGGCCGCGCGACGCTCGATCTGCCAGAACGGGTAGTGATAGACCCGCCGGAAGGTCAGCCCCGAGGGCCCCGGCGGATCGGCCATGTGAAACATCGCCCGGCCGGGACGCGCCCCCGCAAGGGCCCGTTCGACCGGCGTGTCCGGCGCATATGCGACTGTAAGCCCCGCGCCCCGGAGAACCCCCGCCATGAGCCCGATGAACCGGTGCCGCCCGGCCTCGGCGTTCTGCCGCAAACCGTCCTCGAGGTAGAATGTGACAAGCTCGCGCGGCATGGACCGGACGCTACCTCTCGGCGCTCTGACTTGTCCATCGGGGATCCGACCGCCATATGGGGGCAAACGGAACGGAGACGCGACATGGCTGAAGATCACTTTCCCGGCTGGCACGGCACCACGATCGTGGCGGTCCGCAAGGACGGGCAGGTGGTGATCGCAGGCGACGGGCAGGTCAGCCTTGGGCCCACGATCATCAAGGGCACCGCCCGCAAGGTGCGCAGGCTCTCGCCCGGCGGCACCGACGTGATCGCGGGCTTCGCCGGATCCACCGCCGACGCCTTCACCCTGCTCGAACGGCTGGAGAAGAAGCTGGAGGCGACGCCCGGCCAGCTGCAACGGGCCAGTGTCGAGCTCGCCAAGGACTGGCGCACCGACAAGTATCTGCAAAAGCTCGAGGCGTTCCTGATCGTGTCCGACGGCAAGGACCTTTTCGTCATCACCGGCGCGGGCGACGTGCTGGAACCCGAGCATGACGTGACCGCCATCGGATCGGGCGGCAATTTCGCGCTCGCCGCGGGCCGGGCGATGATGGACACCGGCCTGTCCGCCGAAGACATCGCCCGCCGCGCCATGGCCATCGCCGCCGACATCTGCGTCTACACCAACGGCAACCTGACAGTGGAAACGCTGTCCGCATCGTGACCCCCCCGAAGGACCGACATGACTGACCTCACTCCCCGCGAAATCGTCTCGGAGCTCGACCGCTTCATCATCGGCCAGAACGAGGCGAAACGCGCCGTATCTGTGGCCCTGCGCAACCGCTGGCGGCGCAAGCAGCTTGGCCCCGAGCTGCGCGACGAGGTCTATCCCAAGAATATCCTGATGATCGGGCCAACGGGCGTCGGCAAGACCGAGATCTCCCGCCGACTGGCCAAGCTTGCGCGGGCGCCATTCATCAAGATCGAGGCCACGAAGTTCACCGAGGTCGGCTATGTCGGCCGCGACGTGGAGCAGATCATCCGCGACCTGGTCGACGCCGCGATCTTTCAGACCCGCGAACTGATGCGCGAGGACGTCAAGCAAAGGGCCCACGAGGCCGCCCAGGAGCGTGTGATCTCGGCCGTCGCCGGCGAGGACGCCCGGGCGGGAACCCGCGAGATGTTTCGCAAGAAACTGAAATCGGGCGAGCTGGACTCCACAATGATCGAGCTTGAGGTGGCCGACACCTCGAACCCGATGGGGATGGAGATTCCGGGCCAGCCGGGGATGATGCCCGGCGGCATGAACCTGGGCGATCTCTTCGGCAAGGCCTTCGGCCAGCGCACGGTCAAGAAGCGGATGACGGTGGCCGAAAGCTATGGCGTGTTGATCGCCGACGAGGCGGACAAGCTGCTGGACGACGAGACGGTGACCAAGGCCGCCATGGAATCGGTGGAGCAGAACGGCATCGTCTTCCTCGACGAGATCGACAAGGTCTGCCGCAACGCCGACGCCCGCGGCGCCGATGTCAGCCGCGAGGGTGTGCAGCGCGACCTGCTGCCGCTGATCGAGGGCACGACCGTCTCGACCAAGCACGGCGCGATCAAGACCGACCACATCCTGTTCATCGCCTCGGGCGCGTTCCACATCGCCAAGCCCTCGGACCTGCTGCCGGAGTTGCAGGGACGCCTGCCGATCCGCGTCAATCTTCGGGCCCTGACAGAGGGCGATTTCGTCCGAATCCTGACCGAGACCGACAACGCCCTGACCCGGCAATATACCGCGCTGATGGCGACCGAAGAGGTCACCGTCACCTTCACCGACGAGGGGATCGCCGCGCTTGCCAAGATCGCCGCGGAGGTCAACGAAAGCATCGAGAATATCGGCGCCCGCAGGCTCTATACCGTCATGGAACGGGTGTTCGAGGAGCTGTCGTTCAACGCGCCCGACCGCGCCGGAGAGGCGGTGACGGTCGATGCGGATTTCGTCGAAACGCACCTGGGAGAGCTGACGCGGTCCACCGATCTGAGCCGCTACGTGCTATAGAATTGCGGGCTTTTCTTCTGCCGTAGAAAGGCAGAATAAGCGGCCATGCAACTTCTCGGATTCGTGCGTGCAAACGCCGCTTTCCTTCTGGCCGGCATGCTGCTGGCCTTTACGTCGTCCTACGGGCAGACCTATTTCATCTCGATCTTCGCGGGCGAGATAAGGGGAGAATTCGGGCTGTCGCATGGCGCCTGGGGCGGGATCTATACCATCGGGACAACGGTCTCGGCGGTGATCATGATCTGGTCGGGCATGCTCACCGACATCTTCCGGGTGCGTCAGCTGGTGCTGATCGTCATGCCGACGCTGGCCCTCGCCTGTCTTGCGATGGCGGCGGTGCCCTCGCCGCTGGTGCTGATCTTCGTGATCTTCGCGCTGCGCCTCGCGGGCCAGGGCATGATGAGCCACCTCGCCGTCGTCGCCATGGCCCGCTGGTTCGTGGGCAACCGGGGCACGGCGCTGTCGATCTCGTCCATGGGAATCGCGATCGGGCAGGCGCTTCTGCCGGTGGTCTTCGTCGCACTGATGGCGGCATTCGACTGGCGGTCGCTGTGGGTCGTCGCAGCCGGGATGATCGTGATGACCCTGCCGGTCCTGCTGATATTGCTCCGGCTGGAGAGGACGCCCCAGTCGCTGGCCAAGGAAACCTCGGTCGCGGGGATGAACGGCCGGCACTGGAGCCGGCCCGAGGTGCTGCGGCACCCGTTGTTCTGGCTGATGGTGCCCGCGCTTCTGGGACCGCCGGCCTGGGGCACGGCGCTGTTCTTCCAGCAGGTCCACATGGCCGAGGTCAAGGGTTGGGAATTGTCCGAATGGGTCTCTCTCTTGCCGCTGTTCACCGTCACCCTGATCATGGCGAATTTCGCCAGCGGGCAGGCGATCGACCGGCTGGGCGTGGGCCGCGTCGTGCTGATCTACATGCTACCCTTCGCCGTTGGCTTCGTCCTTCTGTCCTATGCCCAGAGCATTGCCTTCGCCGCGCTGGGGCTGATGGTCTTCGCGCTGGGTCAGGGGATGCAATCCACCGTGCCGGGCGCCTTCTGGGCGGAGTATTTCGGCACGCGGCACCTTGGCTCGATCAAGGCGGCCTCGACCGCGATCATGGTGCTCGGCTCGGCCATCGGGCCGGGGGTGACCGGGTTCCTGATCGACTGGGGCATTGATTTTCCGCAGCAGATGCTGGCCATCGCGGTCTATTTCGCCTTTGCGGGGCTCTGCTCCGTCATCGGCGTGGTCCGGGCCCGGACGGCCCTACCGGCGCCGGCGTAGATAGACGTAATAGGCCCCCTGCCCGCCATGGCTTGCGTGGGCCGGCGTCACATCCAGAACCGCCCCCACCAGCGGCGCCATCCGAAGCCATTGCGGCACCTGGTGGCGCAGCACGCCGAGCCTTTGCGGGATCGGGCCGGGTTCGTCCCGGTGCTTGCCCTTGCCGGTGATGACCAGGACCAGCCGCTTGCCGTCGGCATGGGCCGAGAGGATGAAATTCATCAGCGCGGGATGCGCCGCATCCAGCGTCATGCCGTGCAGGTCGATCCGCGCCTCGGGGCGCAGCTTGCCGCGTTTGAGCCTTGTGTGGGTCTTGCGGTCCATCCGGACGGCGGCTTTCGCCATCTGCTCCGACAGGCCGGCCATGAGGTCGTGATCCCGGCTGTGATCGACCCGGGCGCCCACCTCGAATTTCTCGATCCGCCGGGGCGCGGGCGGGTCCTCCGGCCGGGTCAGTGTGCGCTGGGGCGTTCTTGGGGTGGGGGACGAGGGCGCAGGATCGGGCCTGCGCCTGTGCATGGGATCGGCCTGCCGAGCGACCTGATCCCAAAGCGCCCGTTCCTCCGCGCTGACATGTCGGCGCTTCCGGCTCACTCCAACGTCTCGGGCAGCATGGCATAGGCCCGCTGGATCGGCAGCAGGACGACGATCCGCCCGGCATCGCGGATACGGCCCGCGCGGCGGCCGGCACGGGGGCCTGTGCCATAGAAGATGTCCGACCGCTGCGCCCCCTTGATGGCGCTGCCCGTGTCCTGGGCAACCATCAGGCGGTTCATCGGCTCGGCGCCCCGCTTCTCGATCCAGACCGGGGCGCCCAGCGGGACGAAGGCCGGGTCCACCGCGATCGACCGCAGCGCGGTGATCGACCGGTTCATCGCGCCAAGCGGGCCGCGATCCGAGGGCACCTCGCTCACCTCGCGGAAGAAGACGTAGGAATCGTTGGTCCAGAGCAGCTCCCGCCCGTCCACCGGGTTGCGACGGACCCAGGAGCGGATGACATCGGCCGAGACCTCGTGCGGCTGATATATGCCCTTGCGCACCAGCTCTTCCCCGATGGAGGTATAGGGTCGCCCGTTGGTGCCGCCATATCCCACGCGGATCGTGGTTCCGTCGGTCAGCCGGATCCGGCCCGATCCCTGGATCTGCAGAAAGAACAGGTCGACCGGGTTGGCGACCCAGGCGATCTCGAGGCCCCGTTCCAGCAGGGCCCCGCCCTCTTCGATCTCGCGGCGCGTCAGCCAGGGGTCGCTGCCGATTTCCGGCGGCAGGCCGTAGACGGCATAGCGGTAGCGGCCGTCCGGCTGGCGCGCGCCACGCAGCTCGGGCTCGAAGTAGCCGGTGAACAGCCCGTCTTGGCCGTCCTCGATCAGGATTGGCTTGAAGAACATCTCGAAATAGGCGCGGGCGTTCCCGGCGACCTCGGCGAGGTCGCAGAGCGTCGCCCAGTCCGGATCGTCGAAGTCGATGCAGGTTGAGCGGAAGACCTGCAGCGCCGCGGCGTGGTCATCTTCGGCCCATCCCTCAAGCTGGTCGAAGGACAGGATCGTATGCGTGGTCTCGGCCATGGCGCCGGTGACACTCAGCGCCGCCGCAAGGGCAAGACCCCGCCCAAGCCTCATTCGCCCGTGGCGACGAGCACCCAGTTGGGATCGTTCTCGCCCATGGTCCGCGCGAAGGTCCAGACGTCGCGCTGGCGCTTTATCTCGGTCGAAGACCCCTCGACCACGTCGCCGGCGCTGTCGTGGACGACCGAGGTGATTTCACCGGTGAACCGCACCGAAAGCTCGGCCTCGCGGGTCGTCTCGTCGAATTCGGCGTCCTTCAGCGCGATTTCGGACAGGCCGACAAAGGTCGCCTTGACCGTCAGGCCCTTGGCTTTGCGCTCTTCCACGACCTCCGCAAAGACCTCGTAGACGTCGTCGGACAGGAACGGCTTGATCTCGGAAAGATCGCCGTTCTCGAAGGCCATCAGGATCCACTCATAGGCCCCGCGCGCCCCGCCGAGGAAGTCGGACACGCCGAACGACGGCTCGGCCCGTTTCATCGCGGCCAGCGCCTTGGCCGCGTCGCTGCCCTCGGGCACGTTTTCGGTTATGTCACGGTCGGGCCCGCCCTCGATCACCTCGAAATCCGGGCGCTTGCGGCTCTTGGCCGTCTCGCTCTCAGTCACCTTGGGTTTTTCGAATCCCTCCCGCGTGCCCAGGACACTGCGCAGACGCAGGATCAGGAACACGGCGATCCCTGCGAGAACGAGGAGCTGGATGATCGGAGAATTCATATGTTGGGCCTCTTGGTCCGGCAATGTTGGCGAAATCGCTTATCGCTCATTATGTAAGGTCGGCAAGGGTGCCTGTCCACCAAACGGGGGCAACAGGTCACAGGTTATGCAACGATATGAGGTGCGCCATGAGGCTACTCGCCATCTTTATCGCGGTTCCGCTGCTGGAAATCGCGCTGTTCATCCAGGTGGGCGGCTTCATCGGCCTCTGGCCGACGCTCGCCATCGTGCTGGCCACCGCGATTCTGGGAAGCTGGCTGGTCCGCAGCCAGGGCGCGGCAGAGCTCGGGCGGCTGAAGGCCTCGCTGAACAATCTCGACGACCCGTCGGAACCGCTGGTCCACGGGGCGATGATCCTGTTTTCCGGGGCGTTGTTGCTGACGCCGGGCTTTTTCACCGACGCGGTGGGCTTTGCCCTGCTGATCCCCGGCGTCCGGCGCACCGCCTTCGAGGCGCTGCGCAAGCGGATCAACGTGCAATCCTTCAGCTATGGCGGCACCCCGGCCGGCCAACAGCCGCGCCGCCCCCACGGCGACCGGGTCATCGACGGCGAGTTCGAAGAGGTCACCCCGCCCAAGAACCCCACGCACCGCCCCTCGGAATGGACGAAGCACTGAGCGGCTCTTGGGATTGTGACCCTCGGGGCCGCCTGATAGGTAACAGCCGATAAAATAGTCACCGGAGCCCTTTTCAAATGTCCGACGAGACGTCCAACGCAGGCGCAGACGCGCCCAACCCAGACCAGCCGACCCAACAGCAACCGCAGATCACCCAGCGCATCCTCGGCCAGTATGTGCGGGACATGTCCTTCGAAAACATCATGGCCCAGAAGGGCGTGACCGGCGAAGTGCAGCCGGAGATCCAGGTGCAGGTGAACCTCGACGCCAAGAAGCGGACGCAGGACAACCAGTATGAAGTGGTCACCAAGCTCAACATCACGTCGAAGACGAAGGACAAGGGCGACATGCTCTTCGTGCTGGAGCTGGAATATTCCGGCATCTTCCTGATCGAGGGCGTGCCCGAGGCCCAGCTGCACCCCTACCTGCTGATCGAATGCCCGCGCCAGACCTTCCCGTTCGTGCGCCGGATCGTCAGCGACCTGACCCGTGACGGCGGCTTTCCGCCGCTGAACCTCGAGACGATCGACTTCCTCGCCCTCTACCGCCAGGAAATCGCCCGCCGCACCAGCCAGCAGGCCGCGGCCACCAACGGCGATGCCTCCGGGAACGACACCATCGCCTGAGCGTCAGGCGAATTTGGACCAGAGCGCGCCGTCGCCCATCGCCTTCACGAAGGCCTCATGGGCGGCGGCTTCTTCTTGCGTGATCCGCGGCGGCAAGGGCTCCGGCCGCGGGCGGGGGCGCCAGCTTTCGGCGCCGCTCCCGTCACCGGACCTGTCCTGCGATTGCCCCAAGGCAAAGTCGGGCTGACGGCCGCCGATCAGCTCCAGATAGACCTCGGCGAGGATTTCGCTGTCGAGCAGGGCGCCGTGCAGCGTGCGGGAGGAATTGTCGATGCCGAACCGTCGGCAGAGCGCGTCGAGCGATGCCGGCGACCCCGGAAACCGCCGCCGCGCGATGGCCAGCGTATCCACCGCCCGGTCATTGGCGATGCCCTGCAGGCCAGCCCATTTGAGCTCTGCGTTCAGAAACTTCATGTCGAAGGCGGCATTGTGGATCACCAGCTTCGCGTCCCCGATGAAATCGAGAAGCCCCTGCCCCACGACCTTGAAGACCGGCTTGTCGGCCAGAAATTCGTCGCCCAGGCCGTGCACCTCGAACGCGCCCTGCGGCATGGAGCGTTCGGGGTTGATGTATTGGTGATAGGTCCGGCCCGTCGGCACGTGGCCGTTCAGCTCCACCGCACCGATCTCGACGACGCGGTCGCCCTCTTCGGGTTCGAAACCCGTGGTCTCGGTATCCAGAACGATTTCACGCATGGGCAAGTTTCTCTCTCAGCACGGCAACCAGATCCTGAACCTCCCGGCGGGCCACGTCGAGGGTCAGGGTCTCGATCACGTGATCGGCCCGGCGGCGTTTCTCCGCATCGGTCATCTGGCGCCGCAGGATCGCCTGGAAATGCGCCTCTGTCATCTCGGGGCGCGACACCACCCGTTTCTTTTGAATGTCCAACGGCACCGTGACGACGAGAACGGAATCGAATTCGTCCTGGACCCCGGTCTCGAACAGCAGCGGGATGTCGAAAACGACGATGTCCGACGTCGTGTCCGCCAGAAACGCGTGCCTGTCGGCAGAGACCAAGGGATGCACGAGCTCTTCGATCCGTTTCAAGATGTCGGGATCCCGCGCGATCAGGCGCTTGAGCGCGGGCCGTGAAACAGCGCCGTTCACCACCGCTTCGGGAAACTCGTGGCCGATCAGGCTCGCCGCCGGACCGC
The DNA here is from genome assembly GCF_900172355.1 of Roseisalinus antarcticus. Lineage (GTDB taxonomy): Bacteria > Pseudomonadota > Alphaproteobacteria > Rhodobacterales > Rhodobacteraceae > Oceanicola > Oceanicola antarcticus_A. The sequence goes on from NZ_FWFZ01000004.1 coordinate 39,558, forward strand.
CCTGGTCATAGAGCCTGTGCACCGCCGCATCGGCATCCCAGACGGCGATGCCCTCGTCGCGGAACATCTGCGCCGTGGTGGATTTGCCCATCCCGATCGACCCCGTGAGGCCAAGCGCCCATTTCCGGTCACTCATGCCAGCACCGCCTGTCTTGTTGCCTCTGTCACCTCGGGCCGGGTTCCGAACCAACGCTCGAACGCCGGGACGGCCTGGTGCAGCAACATGCCGAGCCCGTCCACCGTGACGCAACCCATCTGCCGGGCCACCTGCAGGAAGCGGGTGTCAACGGGGGCGTAGACCAGGTCGGTCACGACCGCCCCGGACTGCAACCCGTCGAGCGGGACCCGCAGCTCTGCCGCGCCCTGCATGCCCAGCGAGGTCGTATTGACCACGGTCGCGGCCTCTTCGAGCATGTTGCCCGCATGGACCCAGTCCACGACCCGCAGCCGGGCCCCGAATTCGGATCTCAGCGCCTCGGCCTTGGGCCGGGTGCGGTTGGAGATCAGGATCTCGGGGACCTGGGCATCGAGCAGCGAGGACACCACGGCGCGGGCCGCACCCCCGGCCCCGAGGATCGCGGCCGGCCCGGCTTGCGGCTGCCAGTCCGGCGCCCCCTGGCGCAGGTTCGCAAGAAAGCCATAGCCATCGGTATTGTCCGCGTGGATCCGACCATCCGGCAAGAAAATCAATGTGTTGGCCGCCCCGATCAGGATCGCCCGGTCCGAGATCTGGTCGGCGAGCTGCAGGACGTTGACCTTGTGCGGGATCGTGACGTTCGCCCCCACGAAGCCGGCCTTGGGCAGAGCGCGGACAACCGTGGCCAGGTTCTTTTCGGCGACATCCAGCGGGACGTAATCGCCCGGCAGGCCGTATTGGCGCAGCCAGTGCTTGTGCAAGCGGGGGCTTTTGGAATGGGCGATCGGGTGCCCGATCACCCCGGCCAGGGGTATTTTCGCGTCGCTCATGTGGGCAGTGTTCCGCGTAGGCTGAGGTAAGACAAGACTTCGAGAAGGGGCAGGCCGAGAACGGTGAAATAATCCCCCTGGACCTGGGTGAAAAGGCGCACCCCCTCTTCCTCCAGCTTGTAGGCGCCGACGGCGTGGCGAATGCTCTGCCAGTTGCGGGCGACATAGGCGTCGAGATAGGCCTCGCTCAGGGGACGCATCGCAAGCCGGACCTGCCCCACATGCCGCCAGAGCGGACGGTTGTCCTGATACATCACCACGGCCGACAGCAGCATGTGGCGATCGCCCGAAAGCCCGCGCAGTTGCTCTTTTGCCGCCTCGGGGGTTTCGGGCTTGGACAGGCAGTTGCCCTTGTGGTCGAGCACCTGGTCGCAGCCGATTACGAGCGCACCGGGGTTGCGGGCGGAAATCTTGGCAGCCTTCAGCTCTGCCAGGGTATCGGCAATGTCGCGCGGCGGGGCGCCTTCGTCCTCGAGGCTGGCGCGGACGGATGATTCGTCGATCCGGGGCACCTGGATGTCGAATTCGAGCCCGGCGTTGCGCAGCAGTGTTGCCCGAATGTCAGAGCCGGACGCCAGAATGATCGGTTCGGCCATGTTGATAACCTGTGAACTTGGTCGGGAGGAACGTGGGACAGGATCCGCCGTTTGACCGTTGACCACAGGCGGCGGCGACCCGGCGGAAGAGTCCGGGGAAAGTGCCACAGCTGATCCACGGGGGCAAAGGACAAGTCGGCCTTGTGGACAGTTGGCGGGGGTCGCGAGAGTCAAGGGTAAAGCAGTTGGTTCAGTCTCCCGGGTTTCATAGTTAACATTTTGTAATTAATAGTTTTTACTGAGGTTTGGCAGACGAAATCTGCGGCCAAGCGCCCGCTGCGGCTGTGGGTAATCAGGTGGAGAATCTGGGAAAGCGGAGTTGTCCACCGCCCCTATCCACTACAATCCTAAGATTCTCTTAAATGGATTGAAGATGCATCCGGGGCGGATCGAGGGCCCCGAGGCTTGGAATTGACAGCGATCCGAGGACCGCCTAAGTGAGGTTCGACCCGTCCGGGTCAAGACCTTCCACCGATAGAACAAGCTGGCCGCCCCGCGGGGTGCTGCCCCGGAAGAAATATATGTCCCAAGACCGACTGAACCTTGCGGATCTGAAGGCGCAAAGCCCCAAGGATCTGCTTTCGCTGGCCGAAGAGCTGGAGATCGAGAACGCCTCGACCATGCGGAAGGGCGACATGATGTTCGCCATTCTCAAGGAGCGGGCGGACGATGAATGGGTGATCGGCGGTGACGGGGTCCTGGAAGTGCTGCAGGACGGGTTCGGTTTCCTGCGGTCGCCGGAAGCGAACTACCTGCCTGGCCCGGACGACATCTACGTCAGCCCCGACATGATCCGTCAATATTCGCTGCGGACGGGGGATACGGTCGAGGGCGTGATCCAGGAGCCGTCGGATACGGAGCGGTACTTCGCGCTGGTCTCGGTCGAGACGATCAATTTCGAGGATCCCGAAAAGGCCAAGCACAAGGTTGCTTTCGACAACCTCACGCCGCTTTACCCCGACGAGCGGTTGAAGATGGAGATCGAGAACGAGCCTGCTACGCGCGATCGCTCCGCCCGGATCATCGACCTGGTCTCGCCGATCGGGAAGGGCCAGCGGTCGCTGATCGTGGCGCCGCCGCGGACGGGCAAGACGGTGCTGCTGCAGAACATCGCCAATTCGATCGAGAAGAACCATCCCGAATGCTACTTGATCGTGCTGCTGATCGACGAGCGGCCGGAAGAAGTGACGGACATGCAGCGGTCGGTGAAGGGGGAGGTCGTGTCCTCGACCTTCGACGAGCCGGCGACCCGTCACGTGGCCGTGTCGGAGATGGTGATCGAGAAGGCCAAGCGCTTGGTCGAGCACAAGCGCGACGTGGTCATCCTGCTGGATTCGATCACCCGTCTGGGGCGGGCCTTCAACACGACGGTGCCGTCTTCGGGCAAGGTGCTGACCGGCGGTGTGGATGCCAACGCGCTGCAGCGTCCGAAGCGGTTTTTCGGCGCCGCCCGAAACATCGAGGAAGGCGGATCCCTGACAATCATCGCCACCGCGCTGATTGATACAGGGTCCCGGATGGACGAGGTCATCTTCGAGGAATTCAAGGGCACCGGAAACTCCGAGATCGTTCTGGACCGCAAGGTTGCCGACAAGCGGGTGTTCCCGGCGATGGATATCCTGAAGTCCGGCACCCGGAAGGAAGAGCTGTTGGTCGACAAGGTCGATCTGCAGAAGACCTATGTCCTGCGGCGGATCCTGAACCCGATGGGCACCACGGATGCCATCGAGTTCCTGCTGTCGAAGCTCAAGCAGACCAAGACGAATTCCGAGTTTTTCGATTCCATGAACACCTGAGGCGGCGCATCCGCGTCGTGGGAGAGCCATGGACACGATCTTTGCCCTCGCGACGGCCCGGGGACGTGCCGGCGTTGCAGTTGTCCGGATCTCGGGGCCGGAGGCGTTGCGGGCCGGGTGCCGTCTGGCTGGTGCGCTGGAGCCGTTCGACCGGACGCTGAGACGGCTGACCTGGCACGGGGAGCTGATCGACGAGGCGCTGGTGCTTACATTTCCGGAAGGCAGGAGCTTTACCGGAGAGAGCGTCGTCGAATTACATCTGCACGGCAGTATCGCGGTGATTACCTCTGTTCTGGGTGCATTGGGGACGATCGACGGACTGCGGCCGGCGCAGGCGGGCGAGTTTACACACAGGGCGTTCGAGAACGGGCGGCTGGACCTGTCGCAGGTCGAGGCGCTGGCTGACCTGATCGACGCGGAGACCGAGATGCAGCGGCGGCAAGCCGTGCGCGCCCTGTCTGGTGCGCTGGGGGCGCGGGCCGAAAACTGGCGCGGGCGGCTGGTTCGGGCGCTGGCACTGATCGAGGCGACGATCGATTTCGCCGACGAGGATGTACCCGTGGACGTGGGCCCGGAAGTCATGGAGCTGTTGATCGGGGTTCGCGATGAATTGCTGCGGGAGAGCGCGGGGGTTCACGCGGCCGAGCGGATCCGGGACGGGTTCGAGGTTGCCATCCTGGGGGCGCCGAACGTCGGGAAATCGACCTTGCTGAATGCATTGGCCGGGCGGGAGGCCGCGATCACCTCTGATGTGGCAGGCACAACGCGGGATGTGATCGAGGTGCAGATGGACCTGGGCGGGCTGCCCGTGACGATTCTGGATACGGCGGGGCTGCGGATCTCCGGCGACAAGGTGGAGCGGATCGGGATCGAGCGGGCGAAGGCGCGGGCGGCGGCCGCGGATCTACGGATTCATCTGGTTGGTCCGGGTGATGAGCCGTTGATGGATGTTGCGCCGTCCGATCTTGTGGTTGGGGCGAAGGCCGATCTGGGTGAGGTCGCGGAGCTGAGTGTCTCAGGGTTGACGGGCGCAGGGGTCGACCGGCTTGTGTCAGCGATCACGGAGCGGCTGGAACCCATGTCGACCGGGACCGGCGTTGCGATTCGAGAGCGACACCGGCTGGGCATAGAACAGGCGACCGAGGCGCTTGGCGAAGTGCTGGAGCGCATGGACGAGTTGGCGTTGCAGCCGGATCTGCTGGCGGAACGGTTGCGGGACGGGTTGCGAGCGATCGATTCCCTGGTGGGACGGGTTGACGTGGAGCATGTGCTCGACGAGATCTTCTCGAGCTTCTGTATTGGCAAATGAGGATGTTTCACGTGAAACACGACTATGATGTCATCGTGATCGGTGGTGGGCATGCGGGCACCGAGGCCGCCCATGCGGCGGCGCGGGCGCAGGCCCGCGTGGCGCTGGTGACCCTCCGGCCGGATACGATTGGCGTCATGTCCTGCAACCCGGCCATTGGAGGCCTCGGGAAAGGCCATCTGGTGCGCGAGATCGACGCGTTCGACGGGGTTATGGGGCGGGTCGCGGACCTCTCCGGGATCCAGTTCCGGCTGTTGAACCGCAAGAAGGGCCCGGCCGTGCAGGGGCCGCGGGCGCAGGCGGACCGGAAGCTCTACCGTCAGGCGATGCAGGCGATGACCGATGCGCAGTCGGATCTGGACGTGCTGGTGGGCGAAGCCACGGACCTGATCGATGACAAGGGGCGTATCGGCGGGGTGGTCCTGGCGGACGGGTCCCTGGTGACCGCGAATGCCGTTGTGCTGACGACGGGGACTTTCCTTCGCGGCGTGATCCATATCGGCGACCAGTCGCGTCCGGGTGGGCGCATGGGCGAATCGCCAGCGGTGCGGCTTGCTGAACGGATCGACGATCTGGGGCTGCCCCTCGGGCGCCTGAAAACGGGAACGCCGCCCAGGCTCGACGGGCGGACCATCGACTGGACCAAGCTGGAGATGCAGCCGGGCGACGATGAGCCGACGCTGTTCTCGTTCCTGTCGGAAAAGGCGGCGGCCCGCCAGATCTCCTGCGGGATCACGCATACGAACGACGCGACCCACGCAATCATCCGCGACAACCTTGGGCGGTCCGCGATGTACGGCGGCCATATCGATGGCGTCGGCCCGCGCTATTGCCCCTCCATCGAGGACAAGGTGGTGCGCTTCGCGGACAAGGCCTCGCACCAGATCTTTCTGGAGCCGGAGGGGCTGGACGACGACACGGTCTATCCCAACGGCATTTCGACGTCCTTGCCGGCGGATGTGCAGGAGGCCTATGTCCATTCCATCGTCGGCCTTGAAGACGCGACGATTCTGCAGCCGGGCTATGCCATCGAGTATGATTACGTCGATCCCCGTGCACTGCGGATGACGCTGGAGTTGCGGGACGCCCCGGGTCTATTCCTTGCCGGTCAGATCAACGGCACCACGGGCTATGAAGAGGCTGCGGCGCAGGGGCTGGTTGCCGGCTTGAACGCCGCTGCGCTGTCCCTTGGCCGGGATCGGATCACCTTCAGCCGCGCCACGTCTTACATCGGCGTCATGGTTGACGATCTGGTGACGCGGGGCGTGACCGAACCCTACCGGATGTTCACATCCCGCGCGGAGTTCCGTCTGTCCTTGCGGGCGGACAATGCGGACCAGCGGCTGACCACGTTCGGGCGAGAGGTCGGTTGTGTCGGCGACGCGCGTTGGGCCGCCTATTCGGCGAAGGCCGAGGCGTTGGAGGCCGGCCGAGCGCAACTCGCCGATGTTCAGCTCTCTGCCCGCGACATCTCGGCGACCGGGGCGAAGCTGAACAAGGATGGACCTGCCCGGACCGGGGCAGAGGCGCTGGCCCTGTCGGACTTCGACTTCGACGCGCTGCTTGGCCTCGCGCCAGAGCTTTCGGTCATCGCACCGCCGATCCGGGACCAGTTGAAGCGCGATGCGCTCTATGCCCACTACATCCAGCGGCAGGAGAAGGACGTCGCGGCGCTGAAGCGGGACGAGGCGCAGGTGATCCCCGACGATCTGCGTTATGAGACGATTCAAGGACTTTCGACCGAACTGGCGAGCAAACTGTCGCAAGCCCGCCCGGGGACCATCGGCCAGGCCGCCCGGATCGACGGGATGACTCCGGCCGCGCTGCTGATCGTTCTGGCCCGGATCCGGCGTGGGCAACTGGCCAAAAGCTCGTGAGCGCAACGATGCCCCCCCTGCCCGGCCTCGATGTTTCACGTGAAACACGGGCGAAGCTGGTGAAGCTGGAAACGCTTGTCCGCAAATGGACCAAACGGATCAACCTGATCGCCCCGGCGAGCGTCGCCGACATCTGGACCCGCCACATCCTCGATTCCGCGCAGCTTTTCAGCATCGCCCCGCCCCATACCCACTGGGCCGATCTTGGCAGCGGCGGCGGCTTCCCCGGTCTGGTCATCGCGATCCTGCGCCAGGAGAAGATGCCCGACGCCCATATGGATCTGGTCGAGAGCGATCAGCGCAAGGCCACCTTTCTGCGCACCGCCACCCGAGAGCTCGACCTCCCCGTCACCACCCACACTGCAAGAATCGAGGAGTTGGAGCCCCTGAATGCCCCCATTGTCAGCGCCCGCGCCCTTGCCTCTCTTCCCGACTTGCTCTCACACGCATGCCGGCATCTCTCTGCCGACGGGACGGCGCTTTTCCTCAAGGGTCGCAACCGCGCCGAGGAAATTTCAGCCGCCCGGCGAGACTGGGACTTTGCCATGACCGAAACCCGCAGTATGACCGACCCAGAAGCGGCAGTTCTAAGGATTGAAAGGATCACACGTGTCTGACCCGACAAGGCCCCCCGGTCCCCGGATCATTGCTATCGCCAACCAGAAGGGCGGCGTGGGCAAGACGACGACGGCAATCAACCTCGGGGCCGCCCTCGCCCGGTCCAACAAGCATGTCCTGATCGTGGATATCGACCCGCAGGGCAACGCCTCCACCGGGCTGGGGATCGAGCAGGACGACCGAGACTCCTCGACCTATGACATCCTGATGGGTGACGCCGCGCCCGCCGATGTGGCCCAGGACACCGAAGTCGAGAACCTCTGGATCATTCCGGCCACAACCGACCTCAGCTCTGCCGATATCGAGCTGATTGCCAATGAAAAACGCAGCCATCTGCTCCACGATGCCTTGCGCCAGCCCGCGATGGATCGCCTGGCCTTCGATTACATCCTGATCGATTGCCCGCCTTCCCTGAACCTGTTGACCGTGAACGCCCTGGTGGCCGCGCATTCCGTACTTGTGCCGTTGCAAAGCGAATTCTTCGCCCTGGAAGGGCTTTCGCAGCTGATGCTGACGATCCGCAATGTGCGCGAGAAGGCGAACCCCGGCTTGCGGATCGAGGGCGTCGCCCTCACTATGCACGACAAGCGCAACAATCTTGCCCTGCAGGTCGAGGAAGACGCCCGCGAAAACCTTGGAGAGCTGGTGTTTCAAACCGTCATACCCCGCAACGTGCGCCTGTCCGAAGCCCCCTCTTTCGCGATGCCGGTGCTCGACTATGACCCATCCAGCCGCGGCGCCCAGGCCTACCGCGCCCTGGCGGCCGAGCTGATCGCCAGAGACGTTTGAACGAGAGGACAGGTCCATGACCGAGACACGCCCCAAGACCCGAGGCCTGGGTAGAGGCCTTTCCGCTCTGATGGCGGATGTCAGCACCAGCGCCGAGGCTGCACCGGACGCCACCCGCCGGGCGGATCTCCGGGTCCCGATCGAGCGCATCCACCCGAACCCGAACCAGCCGCGCCGCAGTTTCAATCCTGACGCCCTGTCGGAGCTTGCCGCCTCCATCGCCGAAAAGGGTGTCATCCAGCCGCTCATCGTCCGCCCCTCCCCCGTGACCGAGGGCGACTACGAAATCGTCGCCGGCGAGCGCCGCTGGCGTGCCTCCCAGCAGGTGCAGTTGCACGACGTGCCCGTGATCGTGCGCGAGTTCAATGACACCGAGGTGTTGGAAGTCGCGATCATCGAGAACATCCAGCGGGCCGACCTCAACCCGGTGGACGAGGCTGCGGGTTACCGCCAGTTGATGGACCGATTCGGCCACACTCAGGACCAACTCGCCAGCGCCCTCGGCAAGAGCCGCAGCCACATCGCAAACCAGCTTCGCCTGCTGACGCTGCCCGAGTCGGTTCAGCGCCTGATGGTCGAGGGCCGTCTCAGCTCCGGCCACGCCCGGACACTGGTCGGGCAGGAACACGCGGAATCCATCGCCAACAAGATCGTGCGGGACGGGCTCTCCGTTCGCGCGGCCGAAAAGCTGGCGAAGGCGCAGAAGTCCGACTCCAGCGTCTCAGCGGGCAAATCCCGCGGCCCCGCCTCGGAGAAAGACGCCGACACCCGCCAGATTGAGGCCGAACTCGCCGCCTCGCTCAAGATGGGGGTCAGTATCGACCACAAGCCGGGCACCGATGGCGGCAGCCTGACGATCCGCTACAGCAACCTCGGGCAGCTCGACGACCTGCTGCGCGTCTTGTCGGGAGGCTAGTCCGACAGAAGCCGGCGAAGAACAGCATTCAGCACGGGCCACCCCTGCGCGGTGATCAGCAGGCGGTCGCCCCGACGAAGCAACCAGCCCTCCTCGATCAGGGGTTCGGCAAGCGCCGCGTCCCACCCCAGTCTCGCCAGCCGGGGCAGAGAGACACCTTCCCGCAGGCGCAGCCCCATCAAGAGGGCCTCTGTTCGCTGATCCTCCAGCGATAGTGGATCGCGCAGGCTATCTCCCGATCCCGTAGCCTCGACCTGCGCAATCCATGCGCCGGGAGCCCGGACCGCTTCCGTGGCCAGTTTCCGGCCTGCGACGGACAGACGGCCATGTGCGCCCGGCCCGACCCCGACGTAGTCGCCATAGCGCCAATAGATCAGGTTGTGCAGGCTCTCGGCCCCGTTTCGGGCATGGTTAGAGACTTCGTAGCCGGGCATCCCCGCCGCCTCGCACTGCTCCTGCGTGATCTCCCACAGCGCAACGGACCTGTCCTCGTCGGGCAATCCGCGCAGCTTTCCGGCCGCGTATCTGTCGCCAAACGCCGTCCCCTCCTCGATCGTCAACTGGTACAGAGACAGGTGATCCACCGCGAGGCTCAGGGCCTGCCCGAGCTCCGACCGCCAGGCCTCGGGCGTCTGATCCTGTCGTGCATAGATCAGGTCGAAACTCACCCGCCCGAATTCCTTGCGAGCCAGTTCATAGGCTGCAATAGCCTCCGCGGCACTATGCATCCGGCCCAGACGCCGCAGGTCGGGGTCGTTCATCGCCTGCACGCCCAGGGACACCCGCGTCACTCCGGCATCCCGATACCCGACGAAACGACCGGCCTCGACGGAGGTCGGATTCGCCTCCAGCGTCACCTCCATGTCATTCGCCGCCGGCCAGGCTTGCCGTGCCGCGCCGACGATGGCCTCGACCGTTTCGGGCAGCATCAGGCTCGGTGTGCCGCCGCCGAAGAAGATCGACCGCAGGATCCGCGGGCCGGTCTCCTGGGCATAGCGCACGATCTCAGAGGTCAGCGCCCGGGCCCAGCGGCCTTGATCGACGCCCCCCACGACGTGGGAGTTGAAGTCGCAATACGGGCATTTGGCCTGGCAGAATGGCCAATGCACATAGAGGCCAAAGCCCCCGGTCTCGAGATCCTCAGGCAAAGCACCCAGCGACAAGCGCCTCGAAGGCCCGCCCCCGGTGGCTGATCCGGTTCTTCTCCCAGCGATCCATTTCACCAAAGGTCACGTCATATCCGTCGGGCCGAAAGATCGGGTCATAGCCATGGCCGAATTCGCCCCGCATTGGCCATACAATGCGACCGGGAACAGTGCCCTCGAAAACCTCGTCATGGCCGTCGGGCCAGGCCATCACCAGGGTGCAGCGAAACTGTGCGCCTCGCGGCTCTGGCGCGGTCGCCGCTTCCAGCTCGGTCCAGACCCGGGTCATGGCCATGGCGAAATCGCGCCCCTCCGCGGTCTCCGCCCAGTCAGCGGTGTGAACACCCGGCCGGCCGCCAAGACCGTCGATCGTGATCCCGCTGTCATCGGCCAAGGCCGGCAGGCCGGTCGCCTGCGTGGCGGCGTGAGCCTTGATCCGGGCGTTGCCGGCAAAGGTCTCTTCCGTCTCCTCGGGTTCGGGCAAGCGGTGATCGGCGTTGGAGCTCAGGGTCACCCCGTAAGGCGCGAGCAGCGCCGCGATCTCCTCGAGCTTGCCGGTATTGTGGGTCGCCACGACGAGCCTGCCGCCCTCGAGCCGGCGCATCAGGCCACCGCCGCCAACTGCGCCGCCGACAGCTCCGCCACGCCCTTTTCGGCCAGGCCCAGCAGGGTTTCCATCTCGGTCCGCGAGAAGGTCGCGCCCTCGGCCGACATCTGAACCTCGATCATGCGCTCACCGGACATCACGAAATTGCCATCGACGCCGGCCTCGCTGTCCTCGGGATAATCCAGATCGAGCACCGGCTGACCGGCATAAAGCCCGCAGCTGACCGCCGACACCGGCACGCCAAGCGGGTTGGTCCGGACGTCTCCGGCTTTCATCAGCGCGTTGACCGCCAGACGCAGGGCCACCCAGCCGCCGGTGATAGAGGCGCAGCGTGTCCCGCCATCCGCCTGCAACACGTCGCAATCGACGGTGATCTGGCGTTCGCCAAGCGCGACCCGGTCCACGCCAGCCCGCAGGGATCGACCTATAAGACGTTGAATTTCAACCGTTCTTCCACCTTGCTTGCCAGCCGTTGCCTCGCGCCGCATCCGGCTTCCGGTGGATCTGGGCAGCATTCCGTATTCCGCGGTGACCCATCCCAGCCCGGTGCCTTTGAGGAACGGCGGAGGCCGATCCTCGATGCTCGCGGTGCACAGCACGTGGGTGTCCCCGACCCGGATCAGGCAGGATCCCTCGGCATGTTTCGTCACACCGGTCTCGATGCTCACCGGTCTCATTTCGTCGAGGGCACGCCCAGATGGCCGCATGGTGTTCTCCTGATGTCTTGGCGATCCACCCCTAATCCCGGCCCCCTGCTTTTCCAACCCCGATTGACCTCCGCCATCACGTGGTTTTAATTGGCCCGCTTTCTCGCGGAGGACCAAAGACCTTGGCCGACAGAGGCGCCCTGATGAACGAGATGAATGAACGCTCCCGCGAGGTGTTTCGCCGGGTGGTCGAAAGCTATCTGGACAGCGGAGCGCCCGTCGGCTCGCGCACGCTGACCCGGACCATGACCGAAAAGGTCTCGGCCGCGACGATCCGCAACGTGATGCAGGATCTCGAATACCTCGGCCTGCTCGGCTCGCCCCATGTCAGCGCCGGCCGCATCCCGACAGAGCTTGGCCTGAGGATGTTCGTGGACGGCCTGTTGGAGGTCGGCGATCTCGACGGCGCTGACCGCGCCAAGATCGACGAGACCATGGGCAGCAACCGCAACGACGTGGGCAGCATGCTCGACAGTATCGGCAACGCGCTCTCGGGGGTCACGCGCGGGGCGAGCCTGGTCCTTGCGCCCAAGCACGAGGCCGCGGTCAAGCATATCGAATTCGTGTCCCTCGCCGCCGACCGCGCTCTCGTGGTGCTGGTCTTTGCCGACGGCCACGTGGAAAACCGTGTCTTCACCCCGCCTCCGGGTCAGACCCCCTCCTCCATGCGCGAAGCGGCGAATTTCGTGAATTCGCTGGCCGAGGGCCGCACCCTGTCCGAGCTCGGCGGGATCATGCAACGCGAGATCACCACGCGGCGTCAGCAAATCGACAGCCTGGCCGCCGAGCTGGTCGAATCCGGCACGATCCTCTGGGAGGACAAGGGCGAATCGACAGAGCGCCTGATCGTCCGCGGTCGCGGCAACCTGTTGTCCGAAGGCGGCCCCGCAGAGGACCTCGACCGCATCCGCGAGCTGTTCGACGACCTGGAGCGCAAGCGGGACATCGCGGATTTCCTCGAACTGGCCGATGAGGGCGAAGGCGTGCGCATTTTCATCGGGTCAGAGAACAAGCTTTTCTCACTTTCGGGTTCCTCTCTGGTGGTGAGTCCCTATATGAACGCTGACCGTAAGATCATCGGCGCCGTTGGCGTCATCGGCCCGACCCGTCTGAATTATGGGCGGATCGTGCCCATCGTGGATTATACAGCACAGCTGGTCGGTCGCCTGATTTCCGACCGGAGTTGAAGGAAGTAGAGAATGGCCAAGCCCAAGAGCGAGCAGGATTTCATGGACGAAGTGGCCGCCGAGCTGCGCGGCGACAGCGAGGCCGCCGACGAGGTCTATGAGTCCGAGACACCGGAGCCCTCCGAAGAGCTCGAGGCCCTGCGGGCCGAGCGCGACGAGATGAAGGACCGTTTCGTCCGTGCCCTCGCCGATGCCGAGAACACCCGCAAGCGCGCCGAGCGTGACCGCCGCGAGGCCGAGACCTACGGCGGCTCGAAGATGGCCCGCGACATGCTGCCGGTCTACGACAACCTGGCCCGGGCGCTTGAGACCGCGAATGACGAGACCAAGGAGGTCTCCAAGGCGCTGCTCGAAGGTGTCGAGCTGACCATGAGAGAGCTTCTGAACGTCTTCAAGAAGCACGGGATCGAGCCCATTGCCCCCGAAGTCGGCGACCGATTCGACCCGCAGCAGCACCAGGCGATGTTCGAGGCGCCCCTGCCCGGCACCAAGGCCGGCGACATCATCCAGGTCGCGGCCACCGGGTTCATGCTTCACGATCGTCTGCTGCGTCCCGCGCAGGTTGGCGTCAGCTCAACCCCGGCTTCCTGAGCCCGTCATCTGCCATGACCCGAACGGTGCGCGTTCAATGCGCACCTTCCCCGCGCGACACCGCTTTCAGCTCATAGATCAGCTCCAGCGCCTCGCGCGGGGACAGTTCGTCGGGCAGCACCTCGCTCAGCCGCTCCTCGACCCCTGAGGGTTTCACGTGTGACCGGGCCGGCGCCGGCGGGGGTGCCGCGGCGAAAAGCGGCAGATCGTCGATGACCGCCGCCCGGGATCCGCCGCCCTCCCGCTCTCCCTTCTCGAGCGCCTCCAGCACGACGCGGGCGCGCTCTACGACCGACGACGGCAGCCCCGCCAACCGGGCGACCTGCACGCCATAGGACCGGTCCGCCGTCCCGCGCCGCACCTCGTGCAGGAAGACCACGTCGCCGTCCCATTCCTTGACCGCGACCGTGGCGTTCTCGACTCCGTCCAGCTTGCCGGCCAGCGCGGCCATCTCGTGGTAATGGGTCGCAAAGAGCGCCCGGCAGCGGTTGACCGCGTGCAGATGTTCCAGCGTCGCCCAGGCGATGGACAGGCCGTCATAGGTCGCCGTCCCGCGCCCGATCTCGTCGAGGATCACCAGCGCACGGTCGTCGGCCTGGTTCAGGATCGCGGCGGTCTCGACCATCTCGACCATGAAGGTCGACCTTCCCCGCGCCAGATCGTCGGACGCGCCGACCCGGCTGAAAAGCTGGCTGACGATGCCCAGGTGCGCTGTCTCGGCCGGCACCCAGGCGCCCATCTGCGCCAGCACGGCGATCAGCGCGTTCTGCCGAAGATAGGTCGATTTGCCCGCCATGTTCGGGCCTGTCAGCAGATGCACGGGGGCGTCGGTGAGGTCGCAATCGTTGGCGACGAAAGCCGCGCCCGAGCTGCGCAGCGCCTCTTCGACGACCGGATGCCGCCCGCCGGCCACGCCGAACGCACGGCTGTCGTCGAGAAGTGGCCGGCACCAATCCCGCTGTCGCGCCAGATCGGCGAGGCCCATGGCGACGTCGATCTCCGCCAGACCGCGCGCCAGCGCCATAAGCCGGGGGGCTTCGGCCAGGATGGCCTCTCGCAAGGCGGAATAGAGCCGCTTTTCGATTTCGAGCGCCCGCGACCCCGCGTTCAGGATCCGCGTCTCCAGCTCCGAGAGTTCCACGGTCGTGAACCGCACCTGGTTCGCGGTCGTCTGCCGATGGATGAACTGCTCGGACCCGTGCATCTTGTCGGCATGGGTCGCGGTCACTTCAATGAAGTAGCCCAGCACGTTGTTGTGCTTGATCTTGAGGCTCTGGATGCCGGTGTCCGCGACGAACCCTGCCTGCATCCCGGCAATGACCGAGCGGCCCTCGTCCCGCAGGCGCCGCGCGTCGTCGAGCTCCTCGTCATATCCCGGCGCGACAAAGCCGCCGTCCCGCGCGAGCAGCGGCGGCTCGGCCACGAGGGCGGCGTCGAGCAGATCGAGCAAGGCATCGTGCCCCACAAGATCCCGGGCGCTGTCGGCCAGAAGAGCTGGCAGATCCGCCGGTGCCATCCGTCCGGCAATAATGGCGGCCTGGGCGATCGCGTTGCGCACCCCGGCCATGTCGCGCGGCCCGCCCCGCTCCAGCGCCAGCCGCGACAGGGCGCGGTCGAGGTCCGGCACGCTGCGCAGGTCGCTGCGCAGATCGTCGGCCAATCGAGACTGTTCCACCGAGAAAGAGACGGCGTCCTGTCGCAACCGGATCAAGTCCAGCTGACAGGACGGGGCGGCCACCCGCCGCTCCAACAGCCGCGCCCCGCCCGAGGTGACGGTCCGGTCGATCGCACCAAGCAACGATCCGGCCCGGCCCCCGGCCATGGCCTGCGTCAGTTCCAGCGACCGCCGCGTGGCGGCGTCGATCTGCATCGCGGCGCGTTCCGCCTCGCGCACCGGCGGGCGCAACAACGGCAGCTTGCCCCGCTGGGTGATCTCCAGGTATTCGACCAGGCCCGAAAGCGCGGAGATCTCGGCGCGACCGAAGCTGCCGAACCCGTCGAGAGATCCGACGCGGAACACATCGCACAGCCGCCGTTCACCGGCGGTCGAATCGAAGGCCGCCCCGCCCAGCGCCGTCACCGAGGCGCCGATATCAGAGACCAACCCGCCCAGATCCGCCTCCAGCGCGTCGGGCAGCAGAACCTCTTTCGCGCCCAGCCGCGCAAGCTCCGGCCCCAGCCGCGTCCGCGAACAGGGCGTCACCTGGAGAACCCCGGTCGAGATGTCGACCCAGGCCAGCGCCCCGGCGTCCCGCACCTGCGCATAGGCGGCAAGGAAGTTGTGGCGCCGCGCGTCCAGCAACGATTCCTCGGTCAACGTGCCCGGTGTCACAAGCCGCACAACGTCGCGTTTCACCACCGATTTGGAGCCGCGCTTCTTCGCTTCGGCCGGGTCCTCCATCTGTTCCGCGATGGCGACGCGAAAGCCCTTGCGGATCAGCGTCAGCAGATAGCCCTCGGCCGCATGGACCGGCACGCCGCACATGGCGATGTCCTCGCCCAGATGCTTGCCGCGCTTGGTCAGGGCGATGTCCAGCGCCTCGGACGCGGCGACGGCGTCGTCAAAGAACATCTCGTAGAAATCGCCCATCCGGTAGAACAGCAACGCATCGGCGTTCTGCGCCTTGATCTCCAGGTATTGCACCATCATCGGCGTGGCGGCTGGTGCGCTGGTGTTCATCGTGTCCCCCGGGGTCTGGCCGCGGACGATACCGGCGGGCCTGATCGGGGAAAACCCCTCAATCGTTGCCCCCGCCCCCCGCGACCGCTATCGGGGGGAGGCGACAGGGAGGACATCAATGGCCAAGGCCCGCATCACGCGCGAAGACGCGCTGATTTTTCACCGAGAACCGACCCCCGGCAAATGGGAGGTGCAGGCCACCGTTCCGATGATGACCCAGCGCGACCTGTCGCTGGCCTATTCCCCCGGCGTGGCGGTGCCCTGCGAGGATATCCACGAGACCCCCGAGCTGGCCTACGATTACACCAACAAGGGCAACCTGGTGGCCGTGATCTCCAACGGCACGGCGGTGCTGGGGCTCGGCAACATCGGCGCCCTCGCGTCAAAGCCGGTGATGGAGGGCAAGTCCGTCCTGTTCAAACGGTTCGCCGACGTGAACTCCATCGACATCGAGCTGGCGACCGAGGACCCGCACGCCTTCTGCGAGGCGGTCAAGCTGATGGGGCCGACCTTCGGGGGCATCAACCTCGAGGATATCAAGGCGCCCGAATGTTTCATCATCGAGCAGCGTCTGAAGGAAGAGATGGATATCCCCGTCTTCCACGACGACCAGCACGGCACCGCCGTGATCTGTGCGGCCGGGCTGATGAACGCGCTGCACCTCTCGGGCAAGAAGATCGAGGACGTGCGCATCGTGCTGAACGGTGCGGGGGCGGCGGGGATCGCCTGTATCGAATTGCTGAAATCCATGGGGGCGCGGCACGACAATTGCATCGTCTGCGACACCAAGGGCGTGATCTACCAGGGCCGCACCGAGGGCATGAATCAGTGGAAATCGGCCCATGCCGTCGCCACCGACCTGCGCAGCCTCGAAGAGGCGATGGACGGCGCGGATGTCTTCCTCGGGGTCTCGGTCCGGGGCGCGGTCACGCCCGCGATGGTCGAAAGCATGGCCGACAACCCGGTCATTTTCGCCATGGCCAACCCCGACCCCGAGATCACGCCGGAAGAGGCCCATGCCGTGCGCGTCGATGCCATCGTCGCCACCGGCCGGTCGGATTATCCCAACCAGGTCAACAACGTGCTGGGCTTTCCCTATCTCTTCCGCGGGGCGCTCGACATCCACGCCCGGGCGATCAACGACGAGATGAAGCTCGCCTGCGCCGCCGCCCTCGCCGAGCTGGCACGCGAGGAGGTGCCCGACGAGGTGGCCGTCGCCTATGGTCGCAAGCTGACCTTCGGGCGCGATTACATCATCCCGACGCCGTTCGACCCGCGGCTGATCCACCGGATCCCGCCCGCCGTCGCCAAGGCCGGGATGAAGACCGGGGTGGCGCGCCGTCCGATCATCGACATGGAGGCCTACGAGACCGCGCTGAAAGGCCGGATGGACCCGACCGCCAGCATTCTGCGGGGCATCAACGACCGGGCCCGCGCGGCGCAGGCGACGATCCTGTTCTCCGAGGGGGACGATCCGCGCGTTTTGCGCGCCGCCGTCGCCTATCAGCGCAACGGCTTCGGTCGGGCGTTGGTCGTCGGCCGCGAGGCGGATGTGAAGGCCAAGCTAGAGGCCGAGGGGCTGGCCGATGCCGTGCGCGAGCTTGTCGTGGTGAACGCCGCCAACACCGAATACCTGGAGACCTACAAGGCGTTTCTCTATCACCGGCTGCAGCGCAAGGGTCACGACCAGCAGGACGTCCACCGCCTTGCCGCCCGGGATCGGCATGTGTTTTCGGCCCTGATGCTGGCCCATGGCCATGTGGACGGGATGGTGACGGGGGCGACGCGCAAGTCCGCCCATGTCCTCGAATCGATCAACCACGTATTCGACGCCGGGCCCCATGACGGGGCGGTCGGCGTCTCGGCCGTGATCGCGCGGGGGCGGATCGTGCTGATCGCCGACACTTTGGTGCATGAATGGCCGGACGAGAACGACCTGGCCGACATCGCCGAGCGCGGCGCCTCGGTGGCCCGCGCCCTGGGGCTGGAGCCGCGCGTGGCCTTCGTCAGCTTCTCGACATTCGGCTATCCGGTCTCGGAGCGGGCCGAAAAGATGCACCGGGCGCCGAAGGTGCTCGACGCGCGCGGGGTGGATTTCGAATACGAGGGCGAGATGGCCGTGGATGTGGCGCTGAACCCGCGCTCGGCCGAGGCCTATCCGTTCTCGCGGCTGACCGGGCCGGCGAACGTGCTGGTGGTGCCGGCGCGGCACTCGGCCTCGATCTCGGTCAAGCTGATGCAGGAGATGGGCGGCGCGACGGTCATCGGCCCGATCCTGGCCGGTGTGCACAAGCCGATCCAGATCTGCTCGACCGTGTCGACGGTGAACGATATCCTCAACATGGCCGTGATCGCGGCCTGCAACCTGGACTGACGCCATGGCTGTCTGGAACCTTGGGTCCATCAACGAGGACATCGTCTATTCCGTGCCCCATATCCCGGCGGCGGGAGAGACGCTCGCGGCGACAGACAAGCGGCACTATCTCGGCGGAAAAGGCACGAACATGTCCGTCGCGCTGGCCCGCGCCGGGGCACAGGTCAAACACATCGGGGCCGTTGGCGAGGACGGCGGCTGGATCCTGCTGAAGCTTGCGGAATACGGTGTCGACACGCGGTTCATCGGCAAGGTCGCCCACGGCACGGGTCACGCGATCATTACCGTCGACAGCCAGGGCGAGAACGCGATCACGCTCTGGCCCGGGGCGAATGCGGAGGTGCCGCTGGACATGGTGCAGCTTGCCCTGTCCGAGGCGCGGACGGGCGACTGGTTCGTCACCCAGAACGAGACCAACCTGCAGGAGGAATCGGCCCGCATCGCGCGCGACCTCGGCCTGCGGGTGGCCTATGCCGCCGCGCCGTTCGAGGCGGCCGCGGCCCGGGCCATGCTGCCAATGACCGACCTACTTGTCCTGAACGCGGTCGAGGCAGAGCAATTGCGGTCGGCAACCGGGCAGGGGCCGGCCGAACTGCCGGTAGAACATGTCATCGTGACGCTCGGGTCGAAAGGGTGCGACTGGGTTACCGCGCAGGACACCCACCATTTCGACGCGATCCCGGTGACGCCGGTGGATACGACCGGGGCGGGCGACACCTTCACCGGCTACGTGCTGGCCGGGCTTGACCGGGGCATGCCGATGGCCCAGGCGATCGGTCTGGCGACCCGGGCCGCCGCCCTCATGGTCACCCGGCACGGCACGTCGGACGTGATCCCGGATCTTGCAGAAGTGCAGGCCTTTCGACCCTGACCCGGCGCAACCGCGCTAGACCTGAGCGCGGATCCAGTCGGCAACGCGCTCTGGCGCTTCCTCGTGCATGAGGTGACCCAGCCCCTCCCATTCCGTGATCTCGCAATCCGGCAACCGACTGGCGGCCTTGCGGACCGAGGCGGGCAGCACCGCCCTGTCGTTCTGCCCCACGAGGAACCGGACCGGGGACGTGATACGCCCGAGCCGCGCCAGAAGCCCGTCGAGCGACCATTGCGACATCATCGTCAGGGTCGCGTCCACATGGGCCCTGTCGGTGGTCAGCCGATGGTAGAGGGCCTCGCCCTCGGGGTCGAGAATCGACCCTGTTCCGGCCAAAAGGCGCTTGACCGTCCGCCGGGACGAGGTCGCGGTGAAGATCGACGCGGACAGCGGGTTGAGCGCGAGGACCTTGGCCATGATCGGGAAAAGCCAACCCGCGACCCCGTCGAAGTTCATCAGCGCCGGGTTGATCCCGATCACCGGCACGGGTGTCGACAGGGCCATGCGCAGGGCGATCGCCGCCCCGGCGGAATGGCCGACGATCACGTCCGGCCGCAGATCCTCGGCCACGAGGAGCGCCGAGAGATCCTCGGCCATCGCGTCCAGCCCGCAGCGTTGCCGGGCACCCAGCGCGGACAGCCCCTGGCCCGGAAGGTCGATGGCCACGACCCTGTGCGTCTGCATCAACAAGGGAAAGACGCCGCGCCAGCTTTGTGTCGCCCCGCCGGCGCCATGAACAAGCAGGATGGTACCACCGGAGCCGGCCTCCTGCACATGCCAGCGGTGGGGGCGGCACAGCACTTGCCGCGAATACCGGGTCAGCGGCCAGGTCTCCGCATCCTGCGGCCAGCGCATGGTCAGTCGCCAAGCGCGGCAGAGACGGCGGCAGAGAGCCTTTCGGCATTGGCGCGGGGCAGCGCCAGATACCGCGCACCCATCACGTCGGCGAGCGTCGCAAGGCTCCGTTCCGGCCGGTTTCCGCAATCCAGAACCAGCCCCTCGATCCTCGAAGCCCGCGCGATCCGGGCGATCTTCTCGGCATCGGCGGCGGCCTGCTTGCGGTCGGCAGAGCCGTCCAGCGCGATATTCGCCCGCCCGTCCGTCAGCACGCAGATCGTCGGCGACATGCCCCGGCGGCGGGCGGCCTCGGCTTCGGCCATGGCGGTTTGCAGGCCCGCGGCAAGCGGGGTGCCGCCGCCGCCCGGCAGTTCCGCCAGCCGGCGCTTGGTCTGGACCAGAGAGCGGGTGGGCGGCAACAGGACCTCGGACGCGGTGCCGCGAAAGGCGATGAGAGAGACATAGTCCCGCCGCGCATAGGCCTCGCCCAGCAGCAGCTCGATCGCCCCCTTCGCCTCGGCCAGCCGGGCGAGCGCGGCGGAGCCCGACGCATCGACGGCAAAGATCAGCACCCGGTCGGAGCGGTCCTCGTAGCGTTTCAGCCGGATGTCGGAGGCGCGGATGTGCAGCCCGTCGCGCACCGCGGCGGTCTCGGCCCGCATCCGCTGCCAGGGGGCGGCGGTGCGCAGGGTGCCGACCAGGTCGACCCGGGCGCCGTTGCCCGGCCGGCCGGGGCGCGAGGGCAGGGGCCGGCCGCGCCGGTTGCCCTTCTGGACCGCGCCGGCGCCCGATCCCCTGGCCCCGCGCAGGGCCCTTGCCTGAAGCTGGTCGAGCAGATCAGGCGGTAACAGAGCCGAAACAGCCTCCAGCAGAAGCTCCTGCGGGATCTCGAGCGAGTCCTGGTCCGGCGTCTCTTCGGCGCCGTCGCCGTCGTCGGGCGGGGGCGGCTCGGGGCTTTCGGTCTCGGTGTCCTCGTCCCGCTCGGGGATGCGGGTGGCGCGGTGTGCCAGGACCATCGCGCAGGCGACCTCGACATCGGCGGCGGCCAGGGGCGCGTCGCGCAGGGCCGCATGGGCACGGGCGGCGCGGATCGCGAACATCGGCGCGCGCAGACCGTCGACACCGAAGGCGACGGCAAGTTCGGCGGTCTGCCGATGCAGGTCCAGCGTGACCATGGTCTGCGCCAGCCGGGCCCGCGCCTCGGCCAGGTCGGGGGCGTCCAGCGGGGCGCGGGTCTCGGCAAGGGTCGCGCCCTCCAGGTCCACGCGAAAGGCCACGCGGTCGGCGAGGGTGGGAGAGCAGGCCTCGTCCGGCTCCGCCCCTTCGTCGAGCGCGATCAGCATGTGTCCCGCCTCACGGTCCATGCAGCCGGCCAGCCGTGCGGCGAGGCCGGGGGGGCAGCGTTCGGCCATGCTCAGAAGCAGTGTCGAGGGGGTCGTCAACAGACCCTGTTCCTGCACGATCGTGCCCGCGGCGAGGGTCGCGGCCAGGTCGAGCCCGCCATAAAGCGCCTCGTCGCTGACCTGCGGATGCAGCCGGGTGAGGGGCAGGGGCAGGCGCGACAGGCGCCCGACGACGGCGTCCCGCACGAAGCCCGAGCGCGCCCGCAGGACAAGTCCGCCCAGCCCCGGGTCGATGGCGACCAGGTCCAGCGCCAGGGCCGCGTGGAACAGGGGCGAGGCGAAATCAGGCAAAGACTTCTTCCACGACGCGCTCCACCCGGGTGCCGCTTCCGGCCTCGTCCAGCGGATCGCGCCGCAGCCTGTGGCGCAGCGCCATGGCGGCCACGTCGCGCACGTGTTTCCGGGTCAGCGCGGTATCGTCGCGCCAGGCGGCATAGGCCCGCGCGGCCTTCAGCAACGTCAACTCACCGCGCAGCCCGTCGGCCCCGAGCGCCACGCAGAGCGTCGCCACATCGGTCAGGGTCTCGTCGGGCGTGTCCAGCTTCTTCAGCGCCTTGCGTCCGGTCAGAATACGCTCGCGGATCGCGGCGTCCTCGGCCTGCCATCGCAGCATGAAGGCGGCATGGTCCCGGTCATAGGCGTCGCGCCGCTTGAGCACTTCGACCCGGCTTTCGATATCGGGCGGAGAGCCGACTTCGACCGACAGGCCGAACCGGTCCAGAAGCTGCGGCCGCAGTTCGCCTTCTTCGGGGTTGCCCGAGCCGACCAGAACGAACCGCGCGGCGTGGCGGATCGAGAGGCCCTCGCGCTCCACGACGTTCTCGCCGGACTGGGCCACGTCAAGCAGCAGGTCGACGATGTGATCCTCCAGCAGGTTGACCTCGTCGATATAGAGATAGCCTCGGTTCGCCTTGGCCAGCAGACCGGGCTGAAACGCCTTTTCACCCCGGGTCAGGGCCGCCTCGATATCCAACGCGCCGGTCACCCGGTCTTCGGTCACCCCGAGTGGCAAATCGACCACCGGCGTGGGGGCTTCGCTGACGGTTTTCGTCTCTAACACGGCCCAATCGGGCACGTCCTCCGGCCGCTCGGCGTTCACCGGGCAGCCCTCGACCCGCAGGATCGGCGGCAGCAGGGCGGCGAGCGCACGCACGGCAGTGGATTTGCCGGTGCCGCGATCGCCGAAGACCAGGACGCCGCCGATGGACGGGTCGATCGCCGTCAGGATCAGGGACAGTTTCATGTCGTCCTGGCCAACGATGGCCGAGAAGGGGAAAGGCGCTTTCATGCGGCCTCCTTCTTTTCCGTGAGGGGAGAGACCCCGCCCCAGGTGCCGGCATCGCCGACGACCCGGAACCGGGCGTATAATTCTTCGCGAAACCAGTTGCCGTCGCGCACGGCGCGGATCGCGTCGGCATGGGGTCCGCGGCGGGCAAAGCGGGCCATCGCCTCGGCGTCGGGCCAGATCGAGAAGGTGACCTGCTGGAACCAGGGGACCTCGCCCACGCCGATCTTGAACATGACCTCGGGGTCGGCGCCGATCACCTTGCTGATCCCCGGGGTCCGCGCCCAGAAACGCAGCGCGGTGCGCGGCCGAATCGTCGCCCGGGTCAGCGCGGCGATGGGGCCGGTGCCGGTGGGGCTGGCCTCGGCAAAGGGGGTCACGCCGGACCAGTGGCCGCGCACCGACATGGTCGAAAGATACGCCGTCCAGTCCTCGGAGGCGCGCGCCCGCCAGCGGGCAAAGACCGGCGCGTCGCGGGTCTGTTCCTCGGCGGTCTCGCGGTCCGGCCAAGTGGCGAGGATGCCCCAGACGGCGGTGTTGGGCAGCGGCGTGAAGCCTTCGCCCACGCCCGAGCCGACCAGCTTCCAGAAGCCGATACCCGGTGTCCGCGCCATGGCCCGCCGCGCCAGGCCCATCTGGGTGAACACCCACGCCCGGTCGCGGATCCGGTCAAATCGAAACAGGCTGAGGGTCACGCAGGGCTGCATGGATGGGGACTCGCGCAATGTGTCAACTAATTCTGACAGAATGGCCGCGCCTTGCAAAGGGAGTATTGTCAGGTTGACACTTCGGGCCTACTGTCCACCCATGTTGACACATTTCCCCGATTCAGATGCCATCGTGATTGGCGCCGGTCTTGGCGGCCTGGCTTCGGCCATGCGCCTCGGCGCCAAGGGCTACCAGGTGACCGTTCTGGACAAGCTCGATCGCGCCGGCGGGCGCGGCTCCTCCATCACCAGGGACGGGCATCGTTTCGACCTTGGCCCGACCATCGTGACATTCCCCGAGCTGCTGGAGGATCTGTGGCGGGCCTGCGGACGGGATTTCCACAAGGACGTGGACCTGCGCCCGCTCGATCCGTTCTACGAAATCCGCTGGCCGGACGGATCCCGCTTTACCGCCTGTGGCGATACCGACCGGATGCTGGCAGAGGTGGCACGGCTGTCGCCGGGCGATGTGAAGGGCTACAAGAAGTTCCTCAAGGGCTCGAAAGACCGCTATGAAGTCGGGTTCGAGCGTCTGGGCCGCATTTCGATGCACAAGCTGATCGAGACCGTGAAGGTCCTGCCCGCCTTCGCGCGGCTGCGGGCCGACAGGTCGATCCTCGCGCACGCGCGGTCCTGCGTGAAGGACGAACGCCTGCGCATGGCGCTCAGCTTTCATCCGCTGTTCATCGGCGGCGACCCGATGCACGTGACCTCGATCTATGCGCTGGTCAGCCACCTCGAAAAAGAGTTCGGCGTGCATTACGCCATCGGCGGGGTCCAGGCGATTGCCGATGCCATGGTCCGCGTGATCGAAGGGCAGGGCGGCCGCGTGCACCTTGGGGTCGAAGTCGACGAGATCCTGGTGGAACAGAGCCACGCCAAGGGGGTCCGCCTTGCCGATGGCGAGACACTGGCGGCGCCGCTTGTCGTCAGCAATGCCGACGCCGGGCACACCTATTCCCGCCTGCTGCGCAACCATGCGAAACGGCGCTGGACCGATCGCAAGCTGGACCGCAGCCGCTGGTCCATGGGCCTGTTCGTCTGGTATTTCGGCACCGAAGGCACGCGCGACAAATGGCTGGACGTCGGCCACCACACCATCATCAACGGCCCGCGCTACGAGGGGCTGCTGTCCGACATCTTCCTGCGCGGCAAGCTTTCGCAGGACATGAGCCTTTATCTGCATCGCCCCACGGTCACCGAACCGGGGGCGGCGCCCGAAGGGGGTGACACGTTCTACGCCCTGTCGCCGGTGCCGCATCTGGGCTGGGACAATGCCGTGAACTGGGACGAGATGCACGAGACCTATCGCCAGCAGGTCGCCCGCGTCCTGGACCAGCACATGCCGGGGTTCGAGCAGCACCTCACCGCGAGTCACATCCTCACCCCGTCGGATTTCGAGAGCCGCTATCTTTCTCCTCACGGCTGCGGATTCTCGATCGAGCCGCGGATCCTGCAATCCGCCTGGTTCCGCCCCCACAATGTCAGCGAAGAGGCCAAGGGCCTGTTCCTCGCCGGCGCGGGCACCCATCCGGGCGCCGGCCTGCCGGGCGTCATCGCCTCGGCCGAGGTTCTGGCCGGGATGGTCCCGCCAATCGCTACCAAAGACAACAGGATGGCAGCCGAATGATCGCTGAAACAGACCTTGAGCACTGCCGCAACGCGATCCGGACCGGGTCCCTGTCGTTCTACGCCGCCTCGCGGGTTCTGCCCGCGCGGGTCCGCGACCCGGCGCTCGCGCTATACGCCTTCTGCCGGCTGGCGGACGATCTGGTCGACGAGGGCAGCGAGAAGGTCGGCGCCGTGCTCAGCCTGCACGAGCGTCTGGACCTCGCCTATGCCGGCCGTCCCCGCAACGCTCCCGCGGACCGGGCCTTTGCCGCGATCGTCGAGGATTTCGAGATGCCCCGCGCCCTGCCCGACGCCCTTCTGGAGGGTCTGGCCTGGGACGCGCGCGGCGACCGCTATGCCACGTTGAGCCAGGTCAGGGACTATTCCGCTCGGGTCGCCTCGGCCGTGGGGGCGATGATGTGCGTGTTGATGCGGGTGCGCGACGCCGATGCGCTGGCCCGCGCCTGCGACCTTGGCGTGGCGATGCAGCTGACGAACATCGCCCGCGACGTGGGCGAGGATGCCCGCGCCGGGCGGCTCTACCTGCCGACCGACTGGTTCGCCGAGGCGCGGCTCGACCCCGAATGCTTCCTGCGCGAGCCTTTGCCCCTGGACGAGGTGCGCCGCATGGTCTCGCGCCTGCTGTCCGAGGCGCGGCGCCTCTATATCCGGTCGGAGCCCGGGATCGCCGCGCTGCCGCTGGACGCGCGGACGGGGATCTGGTCCGCCCGGCTGATCTATGGTGCGATCGGCACCGAGGTGCGCCGCGCCGGCTGCGATTCCGTCTCGCACCGGGCCCACACCGGCACCTTGCAGAAAGCCTGGCTCATGGGGCGCGCCGGTGTCCGCAGCGTCACCTCCTCCGTGCTGCCGAAACAGGCCGTTCTTCATGCGCCGCCCCTGGCAGAGACCGCCTTTCTGGTCGAGGCCACGCGCCGCGCGGACCGTGTCCCGCACCGCGCGGCCGCGTTGCTTTCGGTGATCGCGGATCTTAATTCTCACGATGCCTCTGGAACTCGGAGCATCGGCGCCTAAGTAAAGCCGATGGATTGGGTTCTCTTCTTCTTGTTTCTCGCCGCCTGCTTCAGTGCTGGCGTGACCGGAGCCCTGTTTCCGACGGACCCGTGGTATACTGCCCTGCGCAAACCCTCCTGGGTGCCGCCGAACTGGGCGTTTCCCGTGGTCTGGACATCGCTATACTTCCTGATGGCCTTCGCAGCCGCCCGCGTCGCCCCGATGGAGGGCAGCGAATACGCCGTCGCCTTCTGGGCCGTGCAGATCGCGCTGAACGCGGTCTGGACGCCTGTGTTCTTCGGGCTGCGGCGGCTCAAGGGATCGTTGCCGATCATGGCCGCGCTCTGGCTGGCGGTCGCGGGCACCACGATCACCCATTGGCAGCTTGACTGGATCGCGGGCCTGGCCCTCGCGCCCTACCTTGTCTGGGTGACGATCGCCGCGGGGCTCAACGTTGCCATGTGGCGGCTGAACCCCGACCAGGCACCGCTGGAACCGGCCAAGCTTTAGCCTACTTGCGCCGGCGCGGGACCCGCACCGCCAGCATCGGCTTTAGCAGTGGCGACCGGAAGCGGTTCAGATCCAGCGCCTCGTGGACCCCGGTAACCTCTTCGCCAAACAGTCGCGTCGTGACCGCCGAGCGGGAATAGAACGGCGCATCCAGCATGTTCAGAGCCTGTTTCGGCGTGAAGCCCGCATCCGCCCGCGTCTCGCGCCGCACGGCCCAGAGCGAACGGCGGAACCGCACGCGCGGCGGCGCCTCTATGGTGGCGGCCGAGCCGTCCGCGCCGAAGCGGAACGCCGCGCCCAGCCGGGTGCCATCGCGTCGGTCGGCGTCGTAGACACAGGTCGCGCCGTCCTTCGCCGGAAAGCGTCCCCAGGTCCAATAGCTGAAATCCGCCTCCAGCGCGCGGGTGCCGAAGTTCGAATCGAAATAGCCGTGGCCGCTCCATTGCTGGCCGCGCCCCTCCAGATCGACCTTGATGCGCGAGACCGGGGCGAAGGGCCGCCAGACATGGGCGCCGTCCTCGGTCAGCGGCAGCTCGACCGAGGTCAGCGCCTCGGGCTCCACCACGATCTGGCCGCGCAGCCGTCCGACATTGGGCAGGCCGCCCCATTCGTCGACGTCGATCACCAGCTTGTCGCCGGTCCAGCTCATGGCCGAGGGCCCGATCTCCAGCCGGTCAGGGGTCGTGTGCAGCGCGGCGCGTCCGCGTTCGGTCATCGCAAAGCGTCCGCCAGGGCCGTAGGTGACGACGTTCAGGCAGACGTGGTTCGCGGGGTCGCGCCGTCCGGACCAGGCGTACCAGGGCGAGAATACCGATCCGATGAACCCGATGATGGAGACAGCGCGCTGTCCGTCGTCCGAGAGTCCGTCGACATACCACCAGGCATATCCGTCGCCGGGGACGTCAAGGTGGAACCAAGGTCTGTCCTGATCGCCTCGGCCGCGTGCTTGCCGGAGAGCGCCGCCATCGGCACCCCCGCCCCCGGGTGCGCCCCGCCCCCGCACAGGTAGAGGCCCGGAAGCGGCGTCCGCGCCCTGGGCCGTTTCAGACCCGCCGTCAGACCCTGCGGGGATCGGCCGTAGAGGGATCCTTGGCTGGCCGGAAAGAGCGCGTCGAACTCCCGCGGGATCGTCAGCGCCTCTGGCATGGGCCGCGGATCCGGACGCAGGCCGAAAGTATCGAGCCGGTCGAAAATCAGTGTCTGACATAGGGCTTTTTCCTTTTCCGCGCTGTCGGGCCGGTCCGAGAGGGGGGGTGCGTTGCGAATGATCTCGACCCGCTCGGGGCCCTGCACCGGCCCGCGCAGGCGATCCTGCGCACAGATATAGAGCGTCGCGTCGTCCGGCACGTCGCCCTTTTCGAGCGCCGCGAACTCGGCAATCGGGTCATGGCCGAAGAACACGTTGTGATAGGCCATCTCGGGGCCGCGAAATTCGGCGGCGAAGGCATAGACATGGGCGGAGAGGGAGCGCGGCTCGATCCCCCCGGTGCCGACGGCATTGGCCGCCGCAGGGCCGAGCAGACCGGTGGCCAGCGCCCGGGGATCGCCGTTGAACAGGATCGCGTCGGCGGTGTGGCGGGCGTCTTCTGTCTCCACCGCGACGGCGCGGCCCGATTGCCGGACGATCCGCGTGGCACGGGTGTCGTAGTGAAAGACCGCGCCTTTCTGGCGGGCGAGCGCCTCGATCGCGCGGGCAAGGGCCGCCATGCCACCGCGCACTGCCCAGACCCCCTGGGCCTCGGCTTCCCAGATCAGCGAGAGCAGGGCCGGGGTCCGCGCCGGCGTGCCGCCGACATAGGTGGCGTAGCGGGCGAAGAGTTGGGCCAGTTTCGGCTCTGAAAACCGGGTGCGCAGGTGCGAGGCGAGGCTGCGCAGCGGCGCCATGTCCGCGATCAGCCGGGGCTGCCGCAGGACCTGTGCCACCAGCGCGGTCTGCGCCGGGTCCGCCGCCTGCATCATCGGGGCGTCGAAGGCCGCGAACAGGCGCCGCGCCCGGGCCGAGAAGGCCGCGAATTCCGCCGCCGCCGTGGAGCCGAAGACCTCGCCCACGGCGGCCTCGTTGCGGGCCTCGTCGCAGAAGAGGTCGAGCGTGGTGCCGTCGTCCCAGAAGTGCCGCGCCAGCAGGTCGAGCCGGTCGAGGGTCACGTGATCGGCCAGGGCGCTGCCCACCTCGGTGAAGAGGGCCTCGAACACCGGGCGCAGGGTCAAGACGGTCGGGCCGGCATCGACCGGCCCCGCGACCGAGGGCAGGGTGCGCATCTTGCCGCCCGGGCCGGCCGCGGCCTCCAGAAGGGTGACGTCGTGGCCCCGGTGCGCCAGCCGGAGCGCAGCCGACAGCCCGCCGATCCCGGCGCCGATGATCACCACCTTCTTTTTGACCGCTGTCATGCGTCCTCCGTTTCGGAATTGTTGACTCGACGGCGCAATATGTCCAGTCTGATTGACACATTGCATGTCGTTCTGAGTTTACAGAGCGACGATGAGGGGACTTCCATGGCATTATCCACCCGGATCGAGACGGCAATAGGGCAGGCTGTGGCCGTCGGGCGGGCTGGGGGGCCGGCTCGGCTGTCGGCCGCGCTCGACTATGCGGTGCAGCCCGGCGGGGCGCGGATTCGGCCGACGATCCTGTTGTCGGTCGCGCAGGCTTGCGGCGACGACCGGCCCGCCGTGTCGGATGCCGCGGCCGCCGCTCTGGAGCTGATCCATTGCGCGAGCCTCGTGCATGACGACCTACCCTGTTTCGACGATGCCGAGATGCGCCGGGGCAAACCGGCCTTGCACAAGGCCTTTTCGCAACCGCTTGCCGTGCTGGCCGGCGACAGCCTGATCGTGCTCGCCTTCGAGGTGATCGCGGCGGCCGCCGCCGATGCGCCAGACCGGGCCGTGGCACTGACCCGTCATCTGGCCCGGCGCACCGGGATGCCGGGCGGCATCTGCGCGGGGCAGGGCTGGGAGAGCGAGGCCGAGATCGACCTGCGGGCCTATCACCGGGCCAAGACGGGGGGGCTGTTCATGGCGGCGACGCAGATGGGTGCGATCGCGGCGGGCCAGGATCCCGAGCCCTGGGAAGAACTTGGCGACCGGATCGGCGAGGCCTTTCAGGTCGCCGACGATCTGCGCGACGCGATCTGCACTGCCGAGGATCTGGGCAAGCCGGTGGGTCAGGATGACTTGCACGGCAGGCCCAGCGCAGTCGCCGAACTTGGTCTCGACGGGGCCGTTCGGCGGCTGGACGACATCCTCGCGGGGGCCATCGCGTCTATTCCGTCCTGCCCCGGGGAGGCGGAACTGGCCGGGATGGTTCGTGCCTATGCAGGCAGGATCCTGCCCGAGGCCGTGCGGGAGATGGTGCCCGGTGAGTGACAGAACAGACGTAGGCGGGGGCGCTGCCCCCGTCGCCCCATGGGCGACTCCCCCGGGATATTCCGAAGGCAATGAAGGGGCTGGCTGGCTTCAGAGACTGGCCGGGTCGCGGCGGTTTCAGAGCCTTGCCATGCGGATACCACTGGTGCGCCGGCTTGTGCGGCGCGAGGGTGAGGCGATGTTCGACCTGGTCGCCGGGTTCTGCCACGCGCAGATCTTGATGGGGCTGGTCGACCTCGGCGTGTTTGCGCGGTTGGAGCGCGGCCCCGTTCCGCTGGCGGCGCTTGCCGCGGAGACGTCGGTTCCCGAGGTGCGGATGGCGGTGCTGGTCCGGGCCGGCGCGGCTCTGGGTCTGTTGTCGGAGCGGTTTGGCCGGGTGCGCCTGACGGCGCGGGGCGCGGCGTTGGCAGCGGTGCCCGGATTGCCGGGCATGATCGCCCATCACCGGATCCTGTATCGCGATCTGTCGGACCCCGCGGCGTTCTTCCGTGACGAGGTGGAGACGGAGCTGGCCGGGTTCTGGCCCTATGTCTTCGGTGCCGGCGCGGCGTCGGATCCCGGGCAGGCCGCGGCCTATTCCCGGTTGATGGCGGACAGCCAGTTGCTGGTGGCGGAGGACACGCTGGCGCTGGCCAACCTGTCGAATGCGCGTCACCTGATGGATGTGGGCGGCGGGACAGGGGCCTTTCTGGCGGCGGTGGCCGCGCGCCACCCGGCGCTGCGACTCACCTTGTTCGATCTTCCGGCCGTGGCGCCCGAAGCGGCGACTCGGCTCGGACCCCGGGCGGAGATTCGGTCCGGCTCGTTCCGTGACGATCCGCTGCCGTGCGGGGCCGATACGATTTCTCTGGTGCGTGTCCTCTATGACCATGACGACACGACCGTGCGGGCCCTGCTGGCCGCCGCCCATGCCGCGCTGCCGGCCGGCGGGCGGCTGATCGTGAGCGAACCGATGTCCGGGTCCCGCGCCGGAGACGCCTATTTCGCCCTGTATTGTATGGCCATGCGCACCGGTCGGGTGCGCCGCGCCCGAGAGATCGGCGCGCTGATGCGCGAGGCGGGGTTTCAGACCGACGGCAAGGGACGGAGCCGGCGGCCTTTTGTCACCAGCGTCGTCACCGGTGTCAGGAAAAGTTGACACCAGATGTGTTGCGACACATTGACATATAAGACTGTCAGCTTAAACTGACACCGAACAGCAAGGGTCCGAACGGGCCGAACGGGACAGGGGGGAACCACGTCATGCACACAAGCGCCGTCATTCTCGAAGCGCCCGAAACGCTTGGCCTGGGACAGCTGGATCTCGTATCGCCCGAAGCTTCGGACATCGTGGTCGAGATCAGCCATTCGGGAATCTCGACCGGGACTGAAAAACTCTTCTGGTCCGGGAAGATGCCGCCGTTTCCGGGCATGGGTTATCCGCTTGTTCCGGGGTACGAGGCCGCCGGCGAAGTCGTCGAGGCCGGGGCCGATACCGGCTTTCGTGTCGGCCAGCGCGTCTTCGTTCCGGGTGCGAATTGCTTTGAAGGGGCCCATGGCCTGTTCGGCGGCGCGGCCGGGACGCTGGTCAGCAAGGCGACCCGGGCGGTGCGAATCGACGCCGGGCTGCAGGCCGAAGGCGCGTTGCTTGCCCTGGCCGCGACAGCGCGCCATGCCATGGCCGGCCCTGACAGGGCGGTTCCGGAGCTGATCATCGGTCACGGTGTCCTCGGGCGCCTGCTGGCCCGCCTGACGATTGCCGCCGGGGCGCCCGCGCCCACGGTGTGGGAAGTGAACCCCGACCGGATGACCGGGGCCGTGGGGTATGACGTGATCAGCCCCGACGACGATTCGCGCCGCGACTATGCCGCGATCTACGACGCTTCCGGGCGGGGCGATCTGCTCAACGATTGGATCGGGCGCATTGCCCGGGGTGGCGAGGTCGTGCTGGCCGGGTTCTATTCCGAGCCACTGTCCTTTGCATTCCCGCCCGCCTTCATGAAGGAGGCGCGGCTGCGGATCGCCGCCGAATGGACCCCCGACGACCTGACCGCGACGCGGGCCCTGGTCGAAAGCGGCGCACTGTCGCTGGGCGGTCTCATCACACACCACAGCCGGCCCGAAGATGCCGCCGATGCGTATCGCACGGCCTTCTCGGATGCGGGCTGTCTCAAAATGATACTCGATTGGAAAGGTGCAGCATGAAAGACGAAGTCCCCAACCTGAAGGACTACGACGCGCGGCTCAAGGACGAGGCGAACGAGGCCTCTCTGGAGGTCCCGCAGGGCGAGCCCACGTCGAAGACCCAGATCATCGCGATCTACGGCAAGGGCGGCATCGGCAAGTCGTTCACGCTGGCCAACCTCAGCCACATGATGGCCGAGCAGGGCAAGCGCGTGCTGCTGATCGGCTGCGACCCGAAATCCGATACGACCTCCCTGCTGTTCGGCGGCAAGGCGTGCCCGACGATCATCGAGACCTCGAGCAAGAAGAAGCTTGCGGGCGAAGAGGTGAAGATCGGCGATGTCTGCTTCAAGAGGGGCGGTGTCTTTGCCATGGAGCTGGGCGGGCCGGAGGTTGGCCGCGGTTGCGGCGGGCGTGGCATCATCCACGGCTTCGAGTTGCTGGAGAAGCTGGGCTTTCACGACTGGGACTTCGACTACGTCCTGCTCGATTTCCTGGGCGACGTGGTCTGCGGCGGGTTCGGCCTGCCGATCGCACGGGACATGGCGCAGAAGGTGATCTTGGTCGCGTCCAACGACCTGCAGTCGCTCTACGTCGCCAACAACGTCTGCTCGGCGGTGGAATATTTCCGCAAGCTGGGCGGCAATGTCGGGGTCGCGGGCCTGGTAGTGAACAAGGACGACCATTCGGGCGAGGCACAGGCCTTTGCCGAGGCGGTCGGCATCCCGATCCTCGCCTCGATCCCGCAGGACGACGATTTGCGCAAGAAATCGGCGAACTACCAGATCGTCGGCACCGGGGCCTCGCCCTGGGGGGCGCTCTTTGCCGAGCTGGGGATGAACGTGGGCGAGGCTGCGCCGCAGCGGCCCACCGCGCTGAAACAGGACGAGCTTCTGGCGCTGTTCGACGGGTCCGAGACCGGGGCGGGCTATACCCTGGTGCCCGCCACCGACGAGGACATGCGCGGCTCCAATGCCGAGGCCAAGGTTTCGCTCGAGGTCATCTACGATGACGCGTGAAGGGTTCGAAGTCGGCTATGACGACAGCGGCGAGGTCGCCGTGATCCGCAGCGAGGCGCCGGCCGAGGCCGCCGCTCCCGTCGCGCCTGAGGACGGTCTTGGCTGTCATTCCGGGTCCGAGATGGAAAAGGCCGCCGACATGGCCGCGCCCGACCTGATGGCCAAGCTGCGCGCGGATTACCCAACGGGCCCGCATGACAAGCCGCAATCCATGTGCCCGGCGTTCGGATCGCTCCGCGTGGGTCTGCGGATGAAGCGGGTGGCGACGGTGCTGTCCGGCTCTGCCTGTTGCGTCTACGGGCTGACCTTCGTGTCGCATTTCTACGGGGCGCGCCGGTCGGTCGGCTACGTGCCGTTCAATTCCGAGACGCTGGTGACCGGCAAGCTGTTCGAGGACATCCGCGAGGCGGTGCACGACCTGGCCGATCCCGACCGCTATGACGCGGTGGTGGTGACGAACCTCTGCGTGCCGACGGCCTCGGGCGTGCCGCTGCGGCTGTTGCCCGACGAGATCAACGGGGTGCGGATCATCGGCATCGACGTGCCGGGGTTCGGCATTCCGACCCATGCCGAGGCGAAGGACGTGCTCGCCGGAGCGATGCTGAAATATGCCCGCGAAGAGGCGATGGCCGGCCCGGTGCCGCGCCCTGTCTCGAAGACCGACGACCGCCCGACCGTGACCCTGCTGGGCGAGATGTTTCCGGCGGATCCGATGATGATCGGCGCGATGCTGGCCCCGCTGGGCCTTGCCGCCGGTCCGGTTGTTCCGACCCGCGAGTGGCGCGAGCTTTATGCCGCGCTCGATTGCGGGGCGGTGGCTGCGATCCATCCGTTCTATACCGCCTCTGTGAGGGAATTTCAGACGGCGGGCCGGCCGATCATCGGGTCCGCCCCGGTGGGCCATGACGGCACGGCCGACTGGCTGGCCGCGATCGGCGAGGCCTTCGGGCTATCCGCCGATGTCGTCGGCGCCGCGCAGAATGCGTTCCTGCCCGCGATCAAGGCCGCACTTGCCGCCAAGCCGATCAACGGGCGGATCACGCTGTCGGGCTACGAGGGCTCTGAATTGCTGGTCGCACGGCTGCTGATCGAGAGCGGCGCGGATGTGCCTTACGTGGGCACCGCCTGCCCAAAGACGCCCTGGTCCGCGGCCGATGCCGAATGGCTCGCCGCGAAGGGCGTGACGGTGAAGTATCGCGCCTCGCTGGAGGATGACCTCGCGGCGATGGAGAATTTCCGGCCCGACCTGGCGATCGGCACGACGCCGGTGGTGCAGAAGGCCAAGGAGATGGCGCTTCCGGGGCTGTATTTCACCAACCTGATTTCGGCGCGGCCGCTGATGGGGCCGGCCGGGGCAGGGTCCCTGGCGGAGGTCGTCAACGCTGCCATCGCGGGCAAGGCCCGGATGGACAGCATGAAGGCGTTCTTCGACGGCGTGGGCCATGGCGATACCGCCGGTGTCTGGGAAGGGTCGCCGAACCTGCGCCCCGATTTCCGGGCCCAGCACCAGAAGAAGCTGGACAAGCAGGCGCGCGCCAAGGCTGCGGAGCAGATGATATGATCGTGGGTTCCGCCATGTTGAGCCGCCCGGGGCGCTGCCCCGGACCCCGGAGTTTTCCGGCCAAGATGAAGCTGGGGAGGGTTTTCCCATGCTAGTTCAGGACCACGACCGCGCGGGCGGATACTGGGGCGCGATCTATGCATTCTGTGCCGTCAAGGGATTGCAGGTGGTGATCGACGGCCCCGTGGGCTGCGAGAACCTGCCGGTCACATCCGTGCTGCATTACACCGACGGCCTTCCGCCGCACGAATTGCCCATCGTGGTGACCGGGCTGGGCGAGGACGAGCTGGGCCGGGACGGGACCGAAGGGGCGATGAAGCGGGCGTGGAACACGCTCGATCCGGCGCTGCCCGCGGTGGTCGTCACAGGCTCTATCGCCGAGATGATCGGTGGCGGCGTGACGCCCATGGGCACGAACATCCAGAGGTTCCTGCCGCGGACCATCGATGAGGACCAGTGGGAGAGCGCGGATCGCGCGATGACCTGGATCTTTACCGAGTTCGGCATGACCAAGGGCCGGATGCCGCCCGAGAAGAAGCGCGACGAGGGCGCGGCGCCCCGCGTCAACATCCTCGGTCCGATGTATGGCACGTTCAACATGCCGTCCGACCTGGCCGAGATCCGTCGCCTGGTCGAGGGGATCGGCGCCGAGGTCAACATGGTCATGCCGCTGGGCGCCCATCTGGCCGAGATGCGCAACCTGGTGAATGCGGATGTGAACATCAGCATGTATCGCGAATTCGGCCGGGGTCTCTGCGAGGTTCTGGGCAAGCCCTACCTGCAGGCGCCGTTCGGCCTCGACAGCACCACGAAGTTCCTGCGCAAGCTGGGTGAGCTGACGGGCCTCGACCCCGAGCCCTTCATCGAGCGCGAGAAGCATTCGACGCTGAAGCCGGTCTGGGATCTCTGGCGCTCTGTCACCCAGGATTTCTATGCGACGGCGTCCTTCGCCATCGTCGCCAACGAGACCTATGCCCGGGGCATCCGGAACTACCTTGAGAACGACCTCGGGTTCCCCTGTGCCTTTGCCGTCGCGCGCTGTCGCGGCGCCAAGACGAACAACGAGGAAGTGCGCGCCCTGATGGGCGAAAAGCGCCCGCTGATCGTCATGGGCTCGATCAACGAGAAGATGTATCTCGCCGAACTCAAGGCCGGGCACGGACCCGCGCCCGCGTTCATCCCGGCGAGCTTTCCGGGCGCCGCCATCCGGCGGCACACGGGCACGCCGTTCATGGGCTATGCCGGGGCGACGTATGTTCTGCAGGAAGTGTGCAACGGGCTGTTCGATGCGCTGTTCCACATCCTGCCCCTGGGCTCTGTCATGGATGCGGGGGGCGACGCCACGCTCACCCCCCTGCGCCGCGATTTCCCCTGGGATGCCGATGCGCAGGCGAAGCTGGACGAGATCGTATCCAGCCATCCGATCCTGACACGTATTTCCGCCGCCAAGACATTGAGGGACGCTGCCGAGCAGGCCGCCCTCGACCAGGGCGCGGAGAGGGTGGTCCTTCAGACCGTCCAAGCACTCGAAACGAGCAAGGGAGGCTCCTCAAGATGACGGACTTCACAACCGACGCACCGGTCGTCCGACAGCGGAGCACCAACGCGCCCCGCCGCGAATATTACGCCTATTTCGCCGTGATCTTTCTGGCCACGCTGCCGCTTGCCCTGCTGACCTGGGCATTGACGGCGCTGCGCCACGGACACCTGCCCGAGAAGGGCCCGATCAAGCGGGCCTGGTCGCAGGCACGGATCATCACGCCGCACATCTTCAGCGCGTGACACCAGTTTGCTCGGGATAGCCTGCGCGGCGTCCCGATCAAGATCTGCCATCCCTCAGGGGTGGCGGAACCAGGGCAGGGGATGAGCCCCTGTCGTAACCCGGCCGCGGGGGTCGCGCGGTGTCAGTACTTATTTCCGGAGGAAATACCATGGCTGACAATACTGACCTGTCCTTCACAGGTCTGACTGACGAGCAGGCGCAGGAGCTGCACTCGGTGTATATGAGCGGGTTTTCGATCTTTGCGATCGTCGCCGTCATCGCTCATATCCTGACGTACATCAAACTGCCCTGGTTCTCGTGGTAAGAGAGAGGAACTGAAAAATGTCACAGTTCTACAAGATCTGGATGATCTGGGATCCCCGCCGCGTTTTCGTGGCTCAGGGCGTGTTCCTCTTTTTGCTGGCGGTGATGATTCACCTCGTGCTGCTCAGCAATCCCCAAACGAACTGGCTCACTCTGGCGTTCTCGCCCGAGATGGCCGCAGCCGAGTAACTTCGGCCGTTTGGCATCATAGCCCGTGGGCGGAGGTCTTCGCCTCTGCCCACGGCAACCCGAACCAAGATCCGCGGCACCCGTCGGCCCTTCGCAAGGCTGCCCGTGCCCTGCAAGGAGTTTGAAGATGGCTCAGCTCAGCTTCGAAAGAAAGTACCGCGTCCAGGGTGGGACGTTGGTCGGCGGAGATCTGTTCGACTTCTGGGTTGGCCCCTTCTATGTGGGCTTCTTCGGAGTGACGACATTCTTTTTCGCTGCCCTCGGCACTGCCCTGATATTCTACGGAGCAGCCATGGAAGGGGTGTGGAACCCCTGGCTGATCTCTATCGACCCGCCCTCGCTCGATGTCGGGCTGGGGGCTGCCCCGCTGGCCGAAGGCGGGATCTGGCAGATCGTCACGATCTGCGCCATCGGCGCCTTCGTCAGTTGGATGATGCGCGAGGTGGAAATCTGCCGGAAGCTCGGGATCGGTTACCATGTCCCGTTCGCCTTCGGTGTCGCGATCCTCGCCTATGTGACGCTTGTCGTCATCCGGCCGGTGTTGCTGGGCGCCTGGGGACACGGTTTCCCCTATGGTATCTTCAGCCACCTCGACTGGGTGAACAACGTTGGCTACGCCTACGGCAACTTCCACTACAATCCCGCCCACATGATCGCGATCACGTTCTTCTTCACGACGTGCTTTGCGCTCGCGCTCCATGGGTCCCTGGTCCTGTCGGCCGTGAACCCGGAGAAGGGCGAGAAGATCAAGACCCCCGATCACGAGGATACCTACTTCCGCGATCTGATCGGCTATTCCATCGGGCCTCTCGGCATCCACCGCCTCGGTCTCTTCCTGGCGCTGAACGCCGGCCTCTGGAGCGCGATCTGCATCGTGATCTCCGGGACCGTCTGGTTCGGGCTCTGGGTCGACTGGTGGTACTGGTACGTCGATCTGCCCTGGTGGGTAAATCTCGAAGGAGGCGTCAATGGCTGAGTATCAGAACATCTTCACCCAGGTTCAGGTCGCTGGACCCCCAGAAATGGGGGTCGACGACACCGGGATGGACCTGAACGCCGGACGCTACGGCAAGCCTGGCATCTCACGCCTCTTCGGCCTCTTCGGCAACGCCCAGCTCGGCCCGATCTACCTCGGCCCCTGGGGTGTCATCAGCCTCGCGACCGGCACGATGTGGTTCTTCATCATCGGCTTGTCGTACTGGTCCCAGGCCGGCTTCCACCCCGGCGTGTTCATGCGCGACCTGTTCTGGTTCTCGCTTGATCCGCCGCCGGCGGAATACGGGCTCGGCATCCCGCCGCTGGGGGAGGGGCTGGGCTGGCTGATCGCTTCGTTCTTCTTCCTGATCGCGATCGTCACCTGGTGGGTGCGAACCTACCAGCGGGCCGCGGACCTGAAGATGGGCAAGCACGTCGCATGGGCTTTCGCCTCGGCCATCTGGCTGGTCATGGTGCTCGGGCTGTTCCGCCCGATCCTCATGGGCAGCTGGTCCGAAGCGGTTCCCTACGGCATCTTCAGCCACCTCGACTGGACCAACCTGTTCTCCATCACCTACGGCAACCTGTTCTACAATCCGTTCCACGCGCTCTCGATCGCCTTCCTCTACGGGTCGGCCCTCCTGTTCGCGATGCACGGGGCGACGATCCTCGCCGTCAGCCGCTTCGGCGGCGAGCGCGAGATCGAACAGATCGTGGACCGTGGAACCGCCTCCGAGCGCGCCGCGCTCTTCTGGAGGTGGACCATGGGCTTCAACGCCACGATGGAAGGCATCCACCGCTGGGCCTGGTGGTTCGCGGTCCTGACCACGCTCACGGGCGGCATCGGGATCCTGCTCACCGGCACGGTTGTCGACAACTGGTACGTCTGGGCCCAGGTCCACGGCTACGCACCGCAGTAAGGGAGAGAAACGATGTCCAACAACGACGACATGCTCGAACTCGGTCGCAAAGGCCAACTCTCGGCCAACGTGACCTACCTGATGCTCAAGGGTGCGGGCTATGCCCTGGCTTTCGTCCTTGCCATCTGGCTCGTGATCGCCGTGATCGCCTTCATCGGGCGGCAATTGCCCGAAGACAGCCGGTTCACGCCAGATCCCACGCCGACGTCATTCCTCGTCATCGAGGACGTGCCGTTCGCCTGACACCGGGACAGGGCGCGGGGGAAACTTCGCTCGCGCCCTTCGCCGTCGGACCGCCGCCCCGGCAGTGGTTCGTCACTACGGGGTTTCCCGTCTTTCCCACGGGGGGCTCCAGTTCCCTTCCTGTTGGCTACAGGAAACTGGCGCCGCAAGGGGGCAAACCCTTGCGGCGCTTTTTCATTCAAAGGGAGGATGCCATGACTGACCGGCCCCACACCCCGACCCTCGACCTCGTCAACAGCCCGGCCGATCTACGCCGCCTGTCCGACGCCGCGCTTGCCGATCTGGCGCGCGACGTCCGGTCCGAGGTCATCTCGGCCGTGTCCGAGACCGGCGGTCACCTCGGCTCTTCGCTCGGCGTGGTCGAACTGACGGTCGCGCTGCATGCGGTGTTCGACACGCCCCATGACAAGCTGATCTGGGACGTCGGCCACCAATGCTATCCCCACAAGGTGCTGACCGAGCGCCGCGACCGCATCCGCACCCTGCGCCAGGAGGGCGGGCTCTCGGGCTTCACCAAACGCAGCGAAAGCGCCTATGACCCGTTCGGCGCCGCCCATTCCTCCACCTCGATCTCCGCCGCGCTGGGCTTCACCATGGGGCGAGAGCTGGGCATGGATACCGGCGACGCGATCGCGGTGATCGGCGACGGCTCCATCAGCGCCGGCATGGCCTACGAGGCGCTCAACAACGCGGGCCATGAAAAGCGCCGGATGTTCGTGATCCTCAACGACAACGAGATGTCGATCGCGCCGCCCACCGGGGCGATGTCCTCGTACCTCTCGTCGCTCTATGCCTCGCCGCTGGGCATGGCCCAGAAGATGGCCGAAGGCTTCGAGGCCGCCCTCCCGGGCCCGATCCGCGACCACGCCCGCCGCGCCCGCCAGCTGGTGACCGGCCTGCCGGGCGGCCAGGGCACGCTGTTCGAAGAGCTCGGCTTCTCCTACGTCGGTCCGGTCGACGGTCACGACATGTCCCAGCTTCTGCCGGTCCTGCGCGCCGCCCGCGCCCGGGCCACCGGGCCGGTGCTGATCCATGTCTGCACCGTCAAGGGCAAGGGCTACGCGCCCGCCGAATCCTCCGCCCACCGCTATCACGGCGTGGGCAAGTTCGAGGTCTCGACCGGGGAACAGGCCAAGAGCCGCCCCAACGCCCCCAGCTACACCAAGGTCTTCGGCGAGACGCTGGCCGATCTCGCGTCGCGCGATCCCCGCATCGTCGCGGTGACGGCGGCCATGCCCGAGGGCACCGGCGTCGACATCCTGGGCAAACGCTTCCCCAGCCGGGTCTTCGACGTGGGCATCGCGGAACAGCACGGCGTGACCTTCGCCGCCGGGATGGCGGCCAGCGGATTGCGCCCCTTCGCGGCGATCTACTCGACCTTCCTGCAACGCGGCTACGACCAGGTGGTCCACGATGTTGCCCTGCAGAACCTGCCCGTGCGCTTCGCCATCGACCGCGCCGGCCTGGTCGGCGCCGACGGGGCCACCCATGCGGGCGCCTTCGACATCGGCTTTCTCTCCGCCCTGCCGAACATGACCGTCATGGCCGCGTCCGACGAGGCCGAGCTTCGCCACATGGTCGCCACCGCCGCCGCGCACGATTCCGGGCCCATCGCCTTCCGCTATCCGCGTGGCGAGGGCGAAGGCGTGCCCCTGCCGGACCGTGGCGAGGTGCTCGAGATCGGCAAGGGCCGTGTCCTTCAGGAAGGCGCCGACATCGCGATCCTGTGCTTCGGCGCACACCTGGGCGAATGCCGCAAGGCCACCGCCCGGATCGAGGCGCAGGGCCTCTCGGTGACGCTGGCCGACGCCCGCTTTGCCAAGCCGCTCGACACGTCCCTGATCCGCCGCCTGATGCGCGGCCACCGGGCCGTCATCACGGTCGAACAGGGCTCCGAAGGCGGCTTCGGCGCGATGGTCCTGCACCATCTGGCCAATTCCGGACAGCTCGACGGCCGCTGCGCGATCCGCACGATGACGCTGCCCGACCGCTTCATCGACCACGCCGCGCCAGACGCGATGTATGCCGAGGCCGGCCTGACCTTCATCGACATCGCCGCCACCGCCCTCCAGGCCGCCGGGGTCGAGGTGGGCGGCATCGGCATCCCCGCCGAATGACGACAAGGGCCGGGGCCTCCCCCGGTCCGCTCCTTCATCTTGGCCGAAAAACTCCCGCCGGAGGCATCCCCCGGTCGCAAAACGCGAAACGGGGCGCCAGGGGCACCCCGTCTCAAACCAGACCTTGATGGCGCCGATCAGACCCGCATCAGATCACCGAAAATGCTGTCGGTATGCTCCTCGAGGTAGATCTGCAGCCAGGGGGTATACCCCTCCGGCCGTCGCCGGACAGCCGCCGAGAGATCGTAGAAATCGACCCACTTCACGGCCATGACTTCTTCGGGGTTCGGTGTCACCGACAGCCCGTCGTGCGCGACCGCGACGAAGATGTCCACGACCTCGTGCTCGATCAGCCCGCCGCCGACATCGGCGCGATACTCCACCTGCTCGCGGAACGCCGGCGCAAGCCCGGTGATCCCCAGCTCCTCGTCGAGCCTGCGCACGGCGCAGGTGGCCGGGCTTTCGCCCCAGCCGGGATGAGTGCAGCAGGTGTTCGCCCACTTGCCCGGCGTGTGATACTTGCCCAGGGCCCGCTGCTGGATCAGCACCTTGCCGCCGGAGACGACGAAGACGCTGACCGCCTTGTGCTTCAGCCCCCGCTGGTGAACCTCCAGCTTGTCGACCGGGGTCAGCGTGCCGTTCACCCAGGCCGGGATCGTAGTGGTCACACCCGGTCCTTGCTGACCAGCCCGGTCAGGTGCGCCACGTTCTTGAATCCGATTTTCACATGCGCCAAGGGTCTCGCCTTAACCAGCTTCTTGTTCATATAGGCCTCGAAGGTCAGCCTTTGAACATCCACGTCGTGGCAGAGCGAGACAAACCGCTCCCGCCGCTCGTCGCTGCGGTAATAGGCCCGTTGCATCGCGCCCAGGACCCGGAACACCTGGCCATGCTCGCGCAGGAACAGTTTCCGCGCCAGTTGCAGGTCCTTGATCCGCCCGGTCTTCAGCTTGGCGGCCGCCGCCGTCGCCGCGACGCGGCCCCCGACCATGGCGTAGTAGATCCCTTCCCCCGATGACGGGGCCACGACACCCGCCGCATCCCCGGCGAGCACCACGTCGCGCCCGTTGTCCCAACGCTTCAGCGGCTCCAGCGGGATCGGCGCCCCTTCCCGGCGGATCGTCTTGCAATCGGCGAGCCCCGAGGCCTCGCGCAGGGCGGCGGTCGCCTTCTTCAGGTCGACCTCCTTGAGCAGGCTGCCCATACCGATGCTGGCGGATTTTCCGTGCGGAAACACCCAGCCGTAGAAATCGGGCGAGATCCGCCCGTCATAGACCACGTCGCACCGCGCGGGGTCGTATTCGCCGCGCGGGCCCGGCGATTCGATGATCTCGTGGTAGGCGATCACGTAGGGGATCTTGGCCCCGCCCTTGATCTCGTCCCGCGCCACGTTGCTGCGGGCGCCGTCGGCGCCGATGACCATCCGCGCGGTCAGGCGCTTTTCCGCGCCCGAGGCCTTTTCGCGATAGACCACATGGGTGCCGTCGCTGTCCCGCTCGATCCGTAGATAGGTGCCGGTGACGCGCGTGGCGCCGGCCTCGGCGGCCCGGTTGCGCAGGAACTCGTCGAAATGCTCGCGATCGACCATGCCGACGAAGCCGTTCTCGATCGGGATGTCGACCTTGCGCCCCGTCGGAGAGATCATTCGCGCGGTCGTGATCTTCGCCACGATCTGGCTGTCGGGGATCAGGAAGTCCGCGATCAGGCGCGGTGGGATGGCGCCGCCGCAGGGCTTGATCCGCCCGGACCGGTCGAGAAGGGCGACCGTATGGCCCGACCGCACCAGGTCTTCTGCGGCCGTGGCCCCCGACGGGCCTCCGCCCACGACTATCACGTCATACATGGTCATTCTCCTGGAACCAGCGCCGGGGTCCTGCCCCGGTCCATGATCTTGGCCGCCATGATGGCGGCGGCGACAAAGAGGGCGGCCTCGCACAGGAAGACGACGCCGAAGGCCTGCGCATCCGGCAGGCCGAAGCGCAGGGCATCCACGGCGGCGGCCCCGGTCAGCCCACCGAAGCCCGCGGCGATGGCCTGCGCGGCGCCCCAAAGGCCCATGCGAG
This sequence comes from Roseisalinus antarcticus, assembly GCF_900172355.1. Classification (GTDB taxonomy): domain Bacteria; phylum Pseudomonadota; class Alphaproteobacteria; order Rhodobacterales; family Rhodobacteraceae; genus Oceanicola; species Oceanicola antarcticus_A. The sequence continues at coordinate 82,656 of NZ_FWFZ01000004.1, forward strand.
TGCCTTCGCGCTGGGCGCGGCCCTCGCCGGCCATGGCCATCATCGAACCGATGGCGGCGACGGCGAACATCCCGTTGAAAAGACCGAGCGACACCACGGCCGGCACCAGCAGGCCGGGCAGCGCGCTCGGGCCCACGGCGCTGATCGCGCCCAGCGACAGGGCAGAGCCGAGGCACCCGGCGATGACCCAGTGCCGAAGCTGCCCGATCCGCAGACCGGTGGCCGCAATGCCGACCGCCAGCATCCCGAGGAAGACGCCGCCGTTCTGGGCGCCCGATAGCTGGGTGGACTGGCCGGGGGTGAAGCTGAAGACGAGGCCGGCATAGGGCTCCAGAATCAGCTCCTGCATGAAATAGGCGGTCATCGACAGGAAGACGAACAGGGTGAAGTTCCGCGCCCGCGGCTCTGCCCAAACCTGGGCCAGCCCTTCGCGGAAGGGGGCGGTCTCGGGCTGGCGTTCCTGCACCACGCTGGCCTCGATCCCCCAGACCGCGAGGATCGTCAGCAGGGTCGCACCGAGGGTCACGATGCCCACGATCTTCATCAGCAGGGCGGGGGTGTAGGGGTCGAGCATGGCGCCCACGACACCCGCCGTCAGGGCGATGCCGAGGATCATCATCAGCCAGGTGATGGTGGCCGCGGCGGCGCGGCGCCGCTCGGCGGTCGCGGTGGCCAGCAGCGCCAGCAGCGAGGTGCCCGAGGCGCCCACGCCGAAGCCGATCATCACATAGGCCAGCACCGACAGCGCCATGGCGCCGGCAAAGCTGGCCGGGAACAGCAGGACCGCGAGCGCCGCGAGGAACGCGCCGAGGCCCAGCACCGCCATGCCGCCGATCATGAACCGCGTGCGCGCCCCGCCCCGGTCGGAGGCATAGCCCCAATGGGGCCGCGTCAGCTGCACGCCGTAATGCAAGGCCACAAGGGCGCCCGGCAGGATCGCGGCGAGCGACAGCTCCACCACCATCAAGCGGTTCAGGGTGGACGTGGTCAGAACGACGATCGCGCCCAGGCACATCTGGACAAGGCCGAGCCGCACGATCTGAAACCATGACAGGGTCATCTCAAAGGCCTCCCAGCCCGCGCAGGGCGAAGGCCGCGACCATCATCCCGGAAATGTAGAGCATGACGCCGGTGCCGTTGTACCAGGGCGCCTTGGCCTTGGGGTCGCGCAGCATCACGCGCATGGCGGCGAATTGTGCGCCCAGCATCACCATGATGGCCAGCGCGTGCCAGGGACGGCCCCATTCGGCCAGCAGGGCAGCGACGATCAACTGCGGCGCGGCCATCATCAGGCAGGCCACCTGGGCCGCCCGTTCCGGCCCGAGCGTGACCGGCAAGGAGCGGACACCCATCTGCTGGTCGCCTTCCAGCGCCTTGAAATCGTTGAGGGTCATGATGCCGTGGGCACCGATCCCGTAAAGCAAGGCGATCAGCAGGATCTCGGTCGAGGGCTGGCCCGCGGCCAGCACCGCGGCGCCGGTGATCCAGGGCAGGGTCTCGTAGGACAGGCCGACAAGGCCCGGCCCCCACCAGCCGGAGCGCTTCAGCCGGACGGGTTCCTGCGAATAGGCCCAGGCGGCGGCGACGCCCGCGATGGTGGCGGCGAAACCCCAGGGCCCGAGGAAGGAGCCGACCAGCAGCGACAGCCCGGTCATCGCCAGCGCGATCCACAGGCCCCAGCGGCCGGGGATGCGGCCCGAGGGGATCGGGCGATCGGGCTCGTTGATGGCGTCGACCTCACGGTCGCACCAGTCGTTCGCCGCCTGGCTCATGCCGCAGACGATCGGCCCGGCGAGGATCACGCCCAGGATCACCAGGATCCACTGTCCCGAGGGCGAGACGCCCGAGGACACCGCGCCGCAAAGATAGGCCCACATCGGCGGAAACCATGTGATCGGCTTGATAAGGCGCAGGGCGGCCCTTGGCTCGGGCCAACGGCGCGGGGACTGGTCGGGGATTTCTAACAGCACTGACATACTGTCAAGTTACCCTTACGCTTTGGGAGTCGGCAAGTGTAAACTGAGCCTGACAGTCAGGCGTGACCGACCTTTTGTGCCCCGACGCAGGCGTGACGGGCGCATTCCAGCTCCAGCGTGGAGTGATTGATGCCGAACCGGTCGCGCAGGGTGGATTTGATCCGGTCCTTGATCGCGTCGGCCTCGCCCCAGCGGCCACTGTCCAGAACCACATGTGCCTCCAGCGCGGAGCTGTTCTCGGACATCTGCCACAGGTGGGCGTGGTGAACATCGTGCACGCCCTCGACCCCGGCGATCTCACGGATGACGACGCCGGTCTCGACGTCGGTGGGGCTGCCGAGCATGAGGATGCGGATCACGCCGCCGATCTCGGACAGCGACATCCAAAGGATATAGCCTGCGATAAGCAGCGTGACGGCCGGGTCGACCCAGGTCCACCCGAAGACCAGGATCAGCGTGCCGGCGAAGATGACCGCGACCGAGCCCAGCGCGTCGGCGACATTGTGCAGGAAGGCGGCGCGGATGTTCTGGCTTCCCTTGGACATGGAAAAGGTCAGCGCGGCCGTGGCGAGGTCGACGGCCAGGGCGATGCCCGCGACGATCACCATGATCCAGCCCGCGATCGGGTCGGGCGCGATCAGCCCGGCGACAGCCTCGTAGGCCAGGTAAAGCGCCAGGACGATCAGCGAGGTGTAATTGACCAACGCGGCCACAGTCTCGGCCCGGGCATAGCCGAAGGTCATCTGGGAATCGGCCGGCTTGCGGGCGATCTTGCGGGCGACCAGCGCGATCACCAGCGACAGCGCGTCCGACAGGTTGTGCAGCGCGTCGGCGATCAGGGCGAGCGAACCGGCCAGAACGCCGCCGATGACCTGTGCGACGGTCAGCAACATGTTGACGGCGACCGCGGCCAGAAGTCGGCCGTCGCCCTCGGGGACATGGTGGTGATGGTGGTGATGGTGGTGATGATCGTGCGGCATGATCAGGACATGGCAAGTCTGGGACGGGGACTCAACAGATCAGTCGTTCAGTTCCGATTTGTTGATCAGCCCGTATTTCCGCAATTTTACATAAAGGGACTGACGCGACAGGCCCAGCATCTCGGCCGCGGCCACACGGTTGTTCATCGTCAACTCGACGGCGGTCTCGATGCACATCCGCTCCACCACGTTGGTGGTCTCGGACACGATCTCCTTCAGGGTGGCGGACCCGACAAGCTCGATCACCGAGCGCACACCTTCGTCGGTGATCGGGGTGGCGTCCGGACGCCCGGTCTCGACACGGCTGGTGTCGCGCATGACCATGGCAAAGACGGTGTCTTCGCCGGCATGAAGGGCGGTCGTCGAAATCTCCACCACGCGCGGAGAGATGTACTCGCCCACGATCTTGGTGGAATACATCCGCATCCGCCCGGCGCGAGACGCGTTCTCGGTCAGGACCCGCAGGTCGACCGAGCCCCTTTGCAGGAAATCGGCAATGGACTTGCCCTTGACGCTGACATCATGGGCCGCGTCGATCAGATCCAGGAAGCCCTCGTTGGCGGACAGGACATTGCCCTCGGCATCGGTAAAGACGATGGCGTCCGGCCCGTTCTGGAACAGGCTGACCAGGTTGAGGGTCAGCGTATCCTGGGTGCCGCGGGTGTCCGTCATCGGCTCCACCCGCAACAGCAGGGTCCGGTCGCCGGCGGCGCGGAATATCGTCGGGAACAGCCGCAGGACGGTGCCGTCCTTCGCGGATTCGACCTCGACCGCGCTGGGGGCTTCGGATTGCGCCTCGGACTTCAGTGTCCCGACCAGATCGCCCTTGCCGCGCGGCCGGCAGACCGAATCGAGCAGGGTCTCCGTCATCTCGTCGCGCCGGCAGGACATCAGGGTCGCGGCCCCGGTGTTGGCCTCGAAGATGCGGCCGTTGCTGACCGAGACGAACATGAACGCCTCGCGCGTCGCCTCCATCAGCACGCGGAAGCGGGTGTCGTAGGCGCGCTGGGTCTCGAAGTCCTTCTCCAGCGCCAACTGCGCCTTGACCAGCTGCTGCTGCATCTCGGCGATCGGCCGCAGATCGCGGCCCAGCATGAGGATCGCGCCATCGGGGCCGATTCGGTGCAGGGTATAGCGAATGGGGAATTCGTATTGCGACCTGCCATCGGCGTGGTTCAGCTCGATCGCGCGAACCTCGCGGTCCCGCTCTAGGAAGGCGGCAAGCCGGGCGTCGAACTTCTCGGCGCTCTCGGCGGTCAGCCCGCTGCGCAGGTCCTTGCCTTCAAGATCCTCAAGACGCCGGAACGATGCGCTGTTCGGGCTGACCATCACCGACAAAACCTGAGCGTCCTCGGTAATGACGATTCCCATATCCGCGATCTCGCTGATGATATCGCCAAGAATCTCGGGAGCGATCAGCGGGATCGCTCCAGAGTTCCAATATTTGCTGCCCCGGGATGTCACCAGAGGCCGACCGGTGAGGGGCATCGAAACATCATTCAGCTCCTCATTTCGCGTGGCGCGGTCTGGCCGGATCTTACTGACAGTCGGCAAAGTCTCAGCGCCTCGTTGACGTCGTTTGTCACGTGATCTGCTCCAGTTGCTGTCCTAATGTCGATCGGGGGTCCGACGATGGCTCCCCCAACCACGATAGGCGGCTGGTTGACAGCAGCTTTCTTGATCAATGTTATGATGTCGCGGACGGATTCAAGGGTTCCGTGATGTGCGAGGGACAGGAAAACCGCATCGTAGCGTGCTTCTGCCACAACTCTGTGCGCTTCTTCGGCGCGATAGCCAAGCCATAATTTCACCGACAGGCCCAGCCGCCGCAGCTGACCGGCGAGGGCGACCGCCCCCAAGGTGTGCTGTTCGGCATCCGGCACAACCACAAGGACCGAGGTCTCGCCGTCCGTGTCAATGACATCGGCCCGCCAGTCCGGCCCGACCTCGCGCAACAGGGTCTGAAGCCGCGCGACCCCGATGGAGACCTCGGCAAAGCTCATCTCGTCCGCAACCCAGCACTCGCCCATCCAGCGGGCCAGGGCGGGCACGTAATGATCCGCGATCTCCTCGCGGGTGATGCCGTTGCGGATCATCTCTCTGGCAAGGATCGCGCAGGCGCTCGAATCGGTGCTCCGCGCCGCGGCGTCCAGGCGGACGACATAGCCCTGGTCGAGGTCGTCGATCGGCATCGCTGTCCTCGACGTCATGACCGTCAGGCCCGAGTCGCGCACCGGGTCAGCCGTTCGGGCGCCGGAGGCGTCTTGACGTGCATTCGTCTGAAGGAGCTTTGACATGGCGAGCCTTTCGCGGCCACAGCGGCGGATCCCTGATTGGACCAAGGCTGCAACACATCGGTTGGGGCATTGTCAGAAAAAGCCACCTCAATGTCAAAGCAAATTGACATCTGGCCATCTTGCCCCGGGCGCCAACCCCGATTGAGTCCGGTTTACAAGGGCCGCGGCGGCTTTTGGTGAAAATGGCTGTAAAGACAAAAGTCGATGTCAAGCTGTAAGGAAAAGTTGACACCTGCCGATTCTCAGACCTATTGTTGACAGCAAGACCTGTCAGGAGATCCTTACATGACCCTCGCCACCACCGCCGCTTCCACCGCCGGAGGTGTCCCGTCCCGGGCCCTTTATACGGCGGAGGAACGTGCGCGTCGCGATGCGACAGTGTGGACGCTGGTGCAGGGCATCCTCGCGCCGGTGCAGTTCCTGGTGTTCCTCGTCTCGCTGGTGCTCGTGCTGCGCTACATGACGACGGGCGCGGGCTACGGCGCGGCGACGGCCTCGATCCTGGTCAAGACGCTGGTGCTCTACACGATCATGGTGACCGGCGCGATCTGGGAGAAGGTCGTGTTCGGTCAATACCTTCTGGCGCCGGCGTTCTTCTGGGAGGACATGGTCTCCTTCGCGGTGATCGCCATCCACACCGCCTATCTATACGGGCTGCTGACCGGGGCCATGGGGCCGCAGACGCTGATGGCGGTCGCGCTGGTCGCCTATGCGCTCTATGTGCTCAACGCCGCCCAGTTCCTCCTGAAACTACGCCGTGCGCGGCTCGACGCAGAGGGCGCGGCATGACCCACTCCCCGACACCTTCCGCCGGCGGTTGCCGGTCCACCCCCGTCCTCAAGGAGCGCGGTCAACGCGAGGTCTTCTGCGGCCTGACGGGAATCGTCTGGCTTCACCGCAAGATGCAGGACGCCTTCTTCCTGGTGGTCGGCTCGCGCACCTGCGCCCATCTTCTGCAATCCGCGGCCGGGGTGATGATCTTCGCCGAGCCCCGATTCGGCACCGCGATCCTCGAAGAGCAGGATCTCGCCGGCATGGCCGACGCCAATGCCGAGCTCGACCGCGAGGTCGAGCGCCTGCTCGCCCGCCGCCCGGACATCCGCCAGCTGTTCCTCGTGGGCTCCTGCCCGTCCGAGGTCATCAAGCTGGATCTGGCCCGCGCCTCCGAACGGCTCAGCCAGCGATTCGCGCCCCGCGTGCGGGTGTTGAACTACTCCGGCTCGGGCATCGAGACGACCTTCACCGAGGGCGAGGACGCCTGCCTCGCCTCCATGGTCCCTGTCCTGCCCCAAACCGACGCCCGCGAGTTGCTGGTTGTGGGCGCGCTGCCGGACGTGGTCGAAGACCAGATGGTCGGGATGCTCGAGGCGATGGGCGTCGGCCCGATCGGCCTGCTGCCGTCCCGCAAGATCGGCGACGAGACGGCAATCGGCCCGAACACGGTCTACGCCCTCGCGCAGCCGTTCCTGGCCGAAACCCACGCCGCGCTGGGCCGCCGAGGCGCCCGCCACCTGCCCGCGCCCTTCCCCTTCGGCGAAGAGGGCACGACCGCCTGGCTCGCTGCCATCGCCGAGGAATTCGGCGTCAGCCGCGAGGTCTTCGACGCGGTCACCGAGGCCCCCCGCGCCCGCGCCCGCAAGGCCGTCGCGGCGGCCACCGAAACGCTCTCGGGCAAGTCGGTCTTCTTCTTCCCCGACAGCCAGCTGGAAATTCCGCTCGCCCGCTTCCTGACCCGCGAATGCGGCATGACGGCTGTGGAGGTCGGCTCGCCCTATATCCACGAGGCGATCATGGGCCCCGAGCTCGATCTGCTGCCCAATGGCCCCCGAATCGCCGAAGGCCAGGATGTCGACAAGCAACTCGACCGCGCCCGCGCCGACCGTCCGGATCTCACGATCTGCGGCCTCGGCCTCGCCAATCCTCTGGAGGCCGAAGGGCTGACCACGAAATGGGCGATCGAGCTCGTCTTCACCCCGGTCCATTTCTACGAACAGGCCGGCGACCTCGCCGCGCTCTTCGCCAGACCGATGCGCCGGAAGGCCGCCCTCAGACTGGAGGCCGCCGAATGATCCGCTCCTTCATCTTGGCCGAAAAACTCCGGGGTCCGGGGCAGCGCCCCGGGACGCAACCATGAAACTCTCGGTCTGGACATACGAGGGTCCGCCCCACGTGGGCGCCATGCGCGTGGCCACCGCCATGACCGGCCTGCATTACGTGCTGCACGCCCCCCAGGGCGACACCTATGCCGACCTGCTCTTCACCATGATCGAGCGGCGCAACCACCGCCCGCCGGTCAGCTACACCACGTTCCAGGCCCGCGACCTCGGCGCCGATACGGCCGGTCTCTTCAAGACCGCCTGCACGGATGCGGTCGCCCGCTTCAACCCCCAGGCAATCATCGTCGGCGCCTCCTGCACCGCCGAACTGATCCAGGACGATCCCGGCGGCATGGCCGAGACCATGGATCTCGGCATTCCCGTGATCCCGCTGGAGCTGCCCTCCTACCAGCGCAAGGAATGCTTCGGCGCGGACGAGACCTTCTACCAGGTGGTCAAGGCGCTCTCCGCCCCGCAGGACAGGACGCCGCGCATCACCGCCAACATCCTCGGCGGTACCGCGCTCGGCTTCCGCCATCGCGACGACATCCGCGAGATCACCGGCCTGCTGGCCGACCTCGGGATCGAGGTCAACGTCTGCGCCCCGCTGGGCGCGACGCCCGCGGACATCGCCCGGATGCCGGCTGCCCATTTCAACGTTCTGCTCTACCCCGAAACCGGAGAGACCGCCGCTCGCTACCTCGAACGCGACCACGGCCAGCCCTACACCAGGGCGATCCCGATCGGCGTCGGCGCCACCCGCGATTTCATCGCCGAGGTGCAAAAGATCACCGGCCTCACCACGCAGCCCGACACTTCGGCCCTGCGGATGCCCTGGTGGTCCTCCTCGGTCGACAGCACCTACCTCACCGGCAAGCGCGTCTTCCTGTTCGGGGACGCCACCCACGTCATGGCCATGGCCCGCGTCGCCCGCGACGAGATGGGCTTCGAGGTCGCCGGCATGGGCTGCTACAACCGCGAATTCGCGCGTCCCATGCGGGCGATGGCCAAGGATTACGGCGTCGAGGCGCTGATCTCGGACGATTACCTCGAGGTCGAACAGACTATCGAACGTCTGGCCCCCGAAATGATCCTCGGCACCCAGATGGAGCGGCATATCGGCAAGCGCCTCGGTATCCCCTGCGCGGTCATTTCCTCGCCGGTCCATGTCCAGGATTTCCCGGCCCGCTATTCGCCGGTCATGGGGTTCGAGGGCGCCAACGTCCTGTTCGACACGCTGGTTCACCCGCTGGTCATGGGGCTCGAAGAGCACCTTCTGGCCATGTTCCGCGAGGATTTCGAGTTTCACGACGATGCCGGCGCCTCGCACCACGGTGGCCATGCCCGGCGCCCCGCCGCGCCCGAAACCCCCGCCGAGCCCGCCGCGCAGGAGGCCGACACCGCCCAGCGCGAAAGCACGGTCGAGGTCGTCTGGCTGCCCGCCGCGGAAAAGGAGCTCAAGAAGATCCCGTTCTTCGTCCGCGGCAAAGCCAAGCGGAACACAGAGAGCTTCGCCGCCCAGAAGGGCGTTCAGGAAATCAGCGTCGACACGCTCTACGAGGCAAAGGCCCATTATGCGCGATGAGGTGATGCCCAGGACCTACCGTGTCGTCGTCGTGACGCTGGATTCGCACGCCGCCGGACCGGCGCAGCGGGCGGCCCTGCGCCTCGCGCCCGATTTCCCCGGGCTCGACGTCGAGATCTTTGCCGCCGCCGAATGGGCCGAGCAGCCCGACAAGCTGATCGCCGCCCGCGACGCGGTAGCCCGGGCCGACATGATCGTCGCGAACCTGCTGTTCCTCGACGAACATGTCTCGGCGATCCTGCCCGCGATGGAAGCCCGGCGTGAGCGGCTTGATGCCTTCGTCGGCGTCATCGCGGACCCGCGAATCGTCAAGCTGACGAAGATGGGCGACCTGGACATGGCCAAGCCCGCCTCGGGCACCATGGCCCTGCTGAAAAAGCTGCGCGGTTCGGCCAAGCCCGGCGGCAATTCCGGCGCCAAGCAGATGAAGACCCTGCGCCGTCTGCCCAAGATCCTCAAGCTGATCCCCGGCAAGGCGCAGGACATGCGCGCCTGGTTCCTGTCGATGCAATACTGGCTGGGCGGATCCGACGACAACATCGCCGAGATGCTGCGCTTTCTCGTGGGCCGCTACGCCGAGCGCACCGATTTTGTCGGCCGCGCGGCCAAGGCCCCCGTCGATTACCCGGAGGTCGGCCTGTATCATCCCGACCTTCCCGGCAGCAAGATCACCACAGACGCCGCCGACATCAAGGGCCCGCCCGGCGCCACGCGCACGGTCGGGATGCTGGTGATGCGGTCCTATATCCTCGCCTCCGATTGCGCCCATTACGATGCCGTCATCCGCGAGTTCGAGGCGCGGGGCATGCGGGTTCTGCCGGCCTTCGCCGGCGGCCTCGATGGCCGGCCCGCGATCGAGGCGTATTTCCAGGACAAGATCGACGTGCTGGTCTCGCTCAGCGGGTTCAGCCTTGTGGGCGGTCCCGCCTACAACGACAGCCCCGCCGCGGTCGAGACGCTGACCGCGCTCGACGTGCCCTACGTTTCCGCGCAGCCGCTGGAGTTCCAGACCCTGGGCCAATGGGCCGACAGCGCCCAGGGCCTCGGCCCCATCGAGACAACGATGCTGGTGGCGCTGCCCGAGATCGACGGCGCGATCAATCCCACGGTCTTCGGCGGCCGCCACGGCGAGGCCGGCTGCACCGGCTGTTCGCGGATGTGCCGGTCGGGGCTGGAGGCCAAGGCCATGGCGCCCTGTCCCGAGCGGATCGAGAGCCTGGCCGAGAAGGCGCGCCGCCTGGCCGACCTGCATGCCAAGCGCAACGCGGACAAGCAGGTCGCCATCGTCCTCTTCGGCTTTCCGCCCAACGCCGGCGCCACCGGCACCGCGGCCTATCTCTCGGTCTTCGAGAGCCTGTTCAACACGCTGCACCACATGGCCGCCGAGGGCTATGAGGTCGAGCTGCCCGAAACCGTGGACGCCCTGCGCGAGATGGTGTTGGGCGGCAATGCCACCCAATACGGGCAGGAGGCGAACGTCGCCGCCCACGTGGATGCCGACACCATCGTGCGTACCACGCCCCCGCTGAAAGAGATCGAGGCGGTCTGGGGACCGGCGCCCGGGCGGGTCCAGTCCGACGGCCGCGGCGTCTTCGTGCTGGGGCGCCATTTCGGCAAGGTCTTCGTCGGGGTGCAGCCCGCCTTCGGCTATGAGGGCGACCCGATGCGCCTGCTGTTCGAGCGCGGCTTCGCGCCGACCCATGCCTTCACCACCTTCTACCTGTGGCTGCGCAACACGCTGAACGTGGACGCCATCCTGCACTTCGGCATGCATGGTGCGCTGGAGTTCATGCCGGGCAAGCAGGCCGGGCTCGGCGCTCGCGACTGGCCCGACCGGCTGATCGGCGAGGTGCCGAACGTCTATCTCTATGCCGCCAACAACCCATCCGAGGCGACGCTGGCCAAGCGTCGGTCGGGCGCTGTGACGGTGACCCATCTGACTCCGCCGCTGGCCGCCGCCGGTGTCTACAAGGGGTTGGCCGATCTCAAGGACAGCCTGTCGCGCTGGCGCGGAAGCGCGGACCGCGACCCCGAGCTTGCCGCCCTGATCCGTGACCAGGCCCTTGCCGTGGACCTGACCGAGACCGACCCGGACGCGCTGTGGAAGGTCGTGCTGGAAACCGAAGGCTCGCTGATCCCCGACGGGTTGCACATCGTCGGGCGTCCGATGGAGCCTCAGGCGCTGTCCGACCTGCTGGACCTGATGCCGCACGAAAGCGCGGAGGCGCGGGAGCGGACCCGTGCGCAATTGCTGGTGCAGAGCGAATTGCCGGGGCTGATGCGGGCGCTGTCGGCGCGGTATATCGCACCGGTGCCCGGCGGCGACCTGATCCGCAGCCCGGACATCCTGCCCACGGGCCGCAACATCCATGCTTTCGACCCGTTCCGGATGCCCACCGCCTTTGCCGTGTCCGAGGGCGCGAAACAGGCGGATCTGCTGATCGAGACCCATGCCACGCTGCCGCGCACTGTCGCGCTGGTGCTGTGGGGGTCGGACAACATCAAGTCGGACGGGGCCCCGATCGGGCAGGCGCTTGCGCTGCTCGGGGCGCGGCCGCGGTTCGACAATTTCGGGCGTCTTGCGGGGGCCGACCTGATTCCGTTGTCCGAACTTGGCCGCCCGCGGATCGACGTGGTGATGACCCTGTCGGGGATCTTTCGCGATCTGCTGCCGCTGCAGACCCGGCTGCTGGCCGAGGCCGCGTGGAAAGCGGTCATGGCCGACGAGCCGGAAGAGAGCAACTTTGTCCGCGCCAACGCGCTGGCCCACGCCGCAAGCACGGGCTGCGACCTGGAGACCGCCGCGCTTCGGGTGTTCTCGAACGCCGAGGGCACCTACGGGTCGAACGTCAACGCGCTGGTCGACAGTTCGGCCTTCGGCGACGAGGACGAGCTGGCCGACGCCTATCAGGCGCGGAAGTGTTTCGCCTATGGCCGCGACGGCAAGCCCGCAGCACAGCCGGAGTTGCTGAAGGCAGTGCTGGGCAAGGTGGACCTGGCCTACCAGAACCTCGAATCGGTCGAACTGGGCGTGACCACCGTCGATCACTACTTCGACACGCTGGGCGGGATCGCCCGGGCGGTGAAGCGGGCCAAGGGCGGTGTGTCTGCACCGGTTTACATCGGTGACCAGACGCGCGGTGCCGCCAAGGTGCGGACCTTGCAGGCGCAGGTCGCGCTGGAGACACGGTCGCGCAGCCTGAACCCGAAGTTCTACGAGGGCCTGCTGAAGCATGGCCACGAGGGCGTGCGCCAGCTTGAGGCGCATGTCACCAACACCATGGGCTGGTCGGCGACGACCGGCGAGGTCGAGCCCTGGGTGTATCAGCGCCTGTCCGAGACATTCATGCTGGACCCCGAGATGCGCGACCGTCTGGCGGCGCTGAACCCCAAGGCCAGCGCCCGGATGGCGGGGCGGCTGCTGGAGGCCTCTGACCGCGATTACTGGCAGCCGGATGCCGACACGCTGGCCGCGTTGCAGGATGCAGCGGACGCGCTTGAAGATCGCATGGAAGGGATCGCCGCAGAATGATCCGGACGTGCAAGGACATCATCTCTCGGACCGGGGCGCTGCCCCGGACCCCGGGATATTTGAAACCAGAAGAAGGAAGGACTCATCCATGAGCCCACGCGACGAGATACCGGCACTCCGGGGCCAGGACGGCGAAGGCTCCGTCCAGGTTCACCAGGATGCCGACGCGCGGATCGAGGGGGCCAAGGTCTTTTCGGTTTACGGCAAAGGCGGGATCGGCAAGTCGACCACGTCGTCGAACCTGTCGGCGGCGTTTTCCAAGCTTGGTCACCGCGTGTTGCAGATCGGCTGCGATCCGAAGCACGATTCGACCTTCACGCTGACCGGGCATCTGCAGCCCACGGTCATCGACATCCTCAAGGAGGTGGATTTCCACCCAGAGGAGTTGCGGCCCGAAGATTTCGTCACCGTCGGCTATAACGGCGTGATGTGTGTCGAGGCCGGGGGCCCGCCTGCCGGAACCGGCTGTGGCGGCTATGTCGTCGGCCAGACGGTGAAGCTTCTGAAGCAGCATCATCTGCTGGAAGACACCGATGTGGTGATCTTTGACGTGCTGGGCGATGTGGTCTGCGGCGGGTTTGCCGCGCCCTTGCAGCATGCGGATCGGGCGGTGATCGTGACCGCCAACGATTTCGACAGCATCTACGCGATGAACCGAATCATTGCCGCCGTCCAGGCGAAGTCGGCCAATTACAAGGTCCGGCTTGCCGGCTGCATCGCGAACCGGTCGAAGGACACGGACGAGGTCGACCGCTATTGCGATGTCGTCGGTTTCAATCGGATCGCGCATATGCCGGACGTGGATGCCATCCGCCGCAGCCGTCTTAAAAAGAAGACCCTGTTCGAGATGGATGACGACGAGGATGTCGTCCGTTGCCGCGCCGAATACATGCGCCTGGCCAAGACGCTCTATGACGGGACCGAGGGGCTGGCCCCCGCGCCGCTGCCCGACCGTGAAATCTTCGAGCTGCTGGGATTCGACTGATGCGTCACGCCACCACCCTGGCCCGCGTCGAGGATTACTTCGACCGCACCGCGACCCGCACCTGGGAGCGTCTGACCTCGGACGCGCCGGTGTCGGGAATCCGGGCGACCGTGCGGGCCGGCCGCGATCGGATGCGGCAGGTCCTGCTGGACCAGCTGCCCGAGGACCTCACCGGGGCCCGGGTGCTGGATGCCGGCTGCGGGACCGGGGCGCTGGCGCAGGATCTGGCCCGGCGCGGCGCTCAGGTCACGGCCGTCGACATTTCGCCGAAGCTGGTGGAGATCGCGCGGGACCGGACGCCCCGGCACCTGGATGTCGATTTCCGGGCCGGGGACCTTTCGGATCCGGCGCTGGGGCGGTTCGACCATGTGATCGCCATGGACAGCCTGATTTATTACTCCGTTCCGGAGCTTTCCGCGCTGCTGGGGGCGCTGCGGCCGCGGGTCACGGATCGCATGGTCTTTACCCTCGCGCCGCGCACGCCGCTGCTGATGGCGATGTGGCGCGTCGGCAAGCTGTTTCCCCGCTCCGACCGCTCGCCTGTGATGGTGCCGCAAAGCGCCGCCCGGGTCGCCGCGGGCCTGAAGGGGGCGCGTGTCCCCGGCCATCTGCGCGAGGCGGAGCGGATCACCAGCGGTTTCTACATCTCGACTGCGTTTGTCCACGAGGCCCGCAAATGATGATTCCCCTCCCCCGCGCGGCCGTGCAGCGGCTGACGATCAAGTACCTGCCCTTTTCGGACGCGGCCTCGGACGATCTGCCGCTGAGCCAGCTTCTGCGGCTGTCGCTGTTCCAGATCAGCGTCGGCATGGCCTCCGTCATGCTGTTGGGCACCCTCAACCGGGTGATGATCGTCGAGCTGAGCGTCCCGGCGATGATCGTCGCGCTGATGATCGCCATTCCGGTTCTGGTCGCGCCGTTCCGGGCGCTTCTCGGGTTCCGGTCCGACAATCACCGCTCGGCCATCGGATGGAAGCGGATCCCCTACCTGTGGTTCGGGACGCTCTATCAGTTCGGCGGGCTCGCGATCATGCCGATGGCGCTGCTGGTGTTGTCCGGCGACCGTGCGCTGGATGTCGATTGGGCGGGCTATGTGGGGGCCGGGCTTGCGTTTCTGCTGACCGGGCTGGGGATGCACATGACCCAGACCGCCGGTCTGGCGCTGGCCGCCGACCGTGCCACCGACGAGACGCGGCCAAAGGTCGTGGCGCTGCTCTATGTCGCCTTTCTGGTCGGCATGGCGCTGGCCTCGCTGATCGTGGGCTGGCTGCTGCGGGACTTCTCGGCGCTGCGCCTGGTTCAGGTGGTGCAGGGCACGGCCGTCGTCACCATGCTGCTGAACGTCACCGCCCTGTGGAAGCAGGAGCGGGTGCGCCCGATGAAGCGCGAAGAGCGCGAGGCCCCGCGCCCGCTGTTCCGCGAGGCCTGGGCCGATTACATGTCCGGCGGCGATGCCGGGCGGCTGCTGGTCGTCGTCTTCATGGGCACCATGGCCTTCAACATGCAGGACGTCCTGCTGGAGCCCTACGGCGGCGAGATCCTCGGCCTGTCGGTGTCCTCGACCACGCTGCTGACCGCGATGTGGTCGGTCGGTGCGCTGATCGGCTTCGGCTTTGCCGGCAAGTGGCTGGCGAACGGGATGGATCCGCACCGGATGGCCGCGCGGGGGCTGCTGGTTGGCCTTGTCGCCTTTACCTGCGTCATCTTTGCCGATCCGCTGGGTTCGATCCCGGTGTTCTTTGCCGGCGCCAGTCTGATCGGCCTGGGCTTCGGCCTGTTTTCCGTGGCCACGCTGACGGCGGCCATGACCATGCCAACGGGCACCGCCGCAGGGCGGGGCCTTGCCCTGGGCGCCTGGGGGGCCGCGCAAGCGACCGCCGCAGGGCTCAGCATATTCATCGGGGGCACCGTGCGTGACCTCGTGAACCACGCCGCAGGAACCGGCGTGCTCGGAGAGGCGCTCGCCACGCCCGCTACGGGATATTCGGTGGTCTATCACACCGAGATCTACCTCATCTTCTTCACACTCATAGCCCTTGGTCCGCTCGTGCGCACGCGGGCCATCGAAACACGGGAACCGGTCAAGCTGCAGCTGGCCGATTTCCCCACCTGATCACGAAAGGAACGACCCATGGTTGGAGTGACATTCTGGGGCAACGTCGATCTGGCGAGCATCGCAATCTGGATGTTCTGGATCTTCTTCGCCGGTCTCATCATCTACATTCAGCGCGAGAACATGCGCGAAGGCTATCCGCTGGTCGACGACGACGGCAAGGACACCGGCATCTCGGGCTGGTCCCTGCCGACGCCCAAGACATTCGAGCTGCGCGACGGCCGCGACCCGGTCACCGTGCCGTCGGCCGCCAACGAGGCAACCCATGACCGCGGCGACCTGGCCCTGGCCCGCAGCTCGGTCTCCGACGGCTCGCCCTATGTGCCGACCGGCGACCCGATGGTCGACGGTGTCGGCCCCGCCGCCTGGGCCCCGCGCCGCGACGCGCCCGAGCTCGACGCCCATGGCCATGCCAAGATCAAGCCGCTGTCGGGCCTTGCCGATTTCTCGGTCTCGGCCGGGCGCGATCCGCGCGGCCTCGCCGTCGTCGCGGGCGACAAGGAGGTCGTGGGCCGCGTGACCGACATGATGGTCGACGTCCCCGAGCAGATGGTCCGCTATCTGGTAATGGACCTGAACCCGGAAGGCTCCGGCCAGACCCGGCTGATCCCGATGACCATGTGCCGGATCAAGTCCGACCGGGTCGCGGTGCGTTCGCTCTACGGCGCGAACTTCGCCGGCATCCCGACCACCAAATCCGCCGACGAGATTACGCTTCTCGAAGAGGACAAGATCACGGCCTACTACGCGGGCGGCACGCTTTACGCCGATCCCAAGCGGCTTGCGCCGCAGCTCTGACCAAGACCTGTCCGGCCCCGATGGACGGGGCCGGGCCAACATCCGGCCCTGCCTCGCCAGCGGCGGTCACCGACCATAGGGGGAAAGCCCGTGCACCACGACGATTTCAACTTCGAGCCGATCCGCGGATTGCCTGCCGCGCTGCCGGCCGATGAACATATTCTCTGGCAGGGCGCACCCAACGCCTGGCGCCTGGCCCGCGAGGCCTATGCGCTGGATTGGATCTTTGCCTATTTCGCCGTCATCATCGTCTGGCGCGTCGGGGCGAGCAGCACGCTCGTGCCCTTCCCCGAGGCGCTGACCCACGCGATCCCCTTCCTGATGATCGCGGCCATCGCCACCGGGATCATCTACGGCCTCGCCTATATCCAGGCGCGTTCGACCGTCTACACGCTGACCAACAAGCGGGTGACACTGCGGATCGGCGCGGCGCTCGAGATGACGCTGAACGTGCCCTACGTGAAGATCGGCAACGCCACCTGCGTGATCCGCAAGAACGGTGTCGGCACCGTCGCGTTCGAGACGATCGGCGACGACCGGATCAGCTACCTGATGACCTGGCCCCATGTGCGGCCATGGTATTTCCGCACCCAGCCCGCCTTGCGCTGCATTCCCGACGCCGCGAAAGTGGCCGAGATCTTTGCCGAGGCGGCCCAGGCCCGCGTCAGCCAACCCAGATCCAAGCGCGCAACCGGCGCCCCGATCGCAGCGGAGTAAGCGCCATGTACGACGTCAAGGAACTCAACTCCCTGCGCAACGAGATGAAGCATCAGGACCGCGAGATGGTGCCCCGTGCGCTGGTCTTCGCGATGTTCGGCCTGATGTGCTGCGCCCTTGCGCTGGTGACCTTCGAGCAGCTTTCCGGCCGCCCGAACGTCGGCGTCCTCATCGAGGCGCCGATCGTGACGGCGCGGACCGTGACCCTCGACGGTGACCGGACCGGCAATTTTGCGGTGCTGGCCGAGGACGGCAGCGTCCTGGCCCGCTCCGGCGACGAGAAAGCCGGGTTCATCGGCGTGATCGGCAAGATCATGGACCGCCGCCGGGTGGTGCACGAAGTGTCGGGCAACCCGCCGATCCAGATCGTGCGGCGCGAAAACGGCCATGTGGCGCTGCTCGACCCGTCGACGGACTTCGTCGTCGAGTTGATCGGATACGGTGCCGACAACGTGGCCGCCTTCGAGAACCTTCTGAACTGACCAAGCGACCGCGCCCGGCTTAGCCAGCCGGGTGCCACGACCGAAAAGGGAACAAATCATGGGACTATTTACGAGGGAACGCGAAACGGCGCCGTGCACGGTGACCATATCGCACCGCTTCGAGGAGCTTTCGGCGCATGTGCGCTTTGACAACGGCGCGGTGGTTCATCCCGGCGATACGGTCAAGGTGCAGGGCCCCGAGATCATGGCCGCCTTCGGCGAGATGATCGAGGAGAAGCGCACCGCGGTCATCATCCGCGCGTCGAAGCTCGAACAGATGTGGACCCGCGCGACGGGCGATTTCGAATTCATGGAACTCTGCGAGTTCTCGTTCTCCGAGGAGGCCCTGTCATGAACGTCCAGGCAGAGACCCATTCCGCCGATGCCACCACCGTCGAGGCCGGCCTCGCCGCCGACAACTTCTCGGGTCCGGTGGACAGCAAGGCCGCGACAGAGCTGGCGATGCAGAACACCCTGCTGACGCCGCGGTTCTACACCACCGATTTCGACGAGATGGATTCGATCGACGTCACCCCGGTGCGGGGCGAGTGGGACGCGCTGATCGCGCAGATGAAGGCCGACCCGAACAAGGGCCATTTCAAGAAGAACGAAGACTGGGATCACATCGACTGGGAGGGGATGGACCCCAAGCTGCGCGGTGAGTTGATCGACTTCCTGGTGTCGTCCTGCACCGCCGAATTCTCGGGCTGCGTGCTCTACAAGGAGATGAAGCGGCGCGGGTCGAATTCCGACATCACGACACTGTTTCAGCTGATGGCGCGGGACGAGGCGCGGCATGCGGGCTTTATCAACGATGCGCTGCGCGAGGCGGGGATCGCGGTGAACCTAGGGTTCCTGACCCAGGCCAAGAAGTACACCTACTTCCGGCCCAAGTTCATTTATTACGCAACCTATCTCAGCGAAAAGATCGGCTATGCCCGCTACATCACGATCTACCGCCACCTGGAGGCGCATCCGGAGAAGCGGTTCCACCCGATCTTCAAGTGGTTCCGCGAGTGGTGCAACGACGAGTTCAGCCACGGCGAGGCCTTCGCGCTGCTGATGCGGACGGATCCGAAGCTGACCGAGAGCTTCACCAACAAGCTGTGGATCAAGTTCTTCCTGACGGCGGTGTTCTCGACCATGTGGGTGCGGGACCACCAGCGCCCGGCCTTCCATGAGGCGCTTGGCGTCGATCCGGCCTGGTACGGGCAGGAGGTGTTCCGCAAGACCTCCGACATCTCGTGCCAGGTGTTCCCGCTGATGCTTGACATCGACCATCCGCGCTGGCGCCGTGGTCTCGACCGGCTGGATGCGGCGAACAGGATTATCGCAAGGGCCAAGCGCCAGGGTGGGATCGGCGGCAAGCTGAAGCAGCTTGCGGGTTCGGCCCGGGCGGGTCTTGCTTTCGTCTCCCTGCTCACGATCCCGGCGATCAAGAACGAGGTCCCGGTGTCTTCGAGGATGGAGCCGGCCTATTGAGCGCGACCAAGAATATTCGCGAATATTCTTGCGCGGGGGGCCAGCCCCCCGTCGGCCCCGCCGGGGCCGACTCCCCCCGGGATATTTCTAACCAGAAGAATGCCAAATGACCTCGCCCTGGATCGCAGCCCTTGTCGCCTTGTTCGCCTGGTGGTTTTTCACCGGGCTTATCCTGCTGGTCGTGCGTCGTGCCGATCGGACGGGGCGGGATGCGCATGCGATGACGCTGCTGCTGGCGGTGCCGGTTCTGGCCCTCGGGGCCGCGGCGCTGATCGTCACCGCCGAGGATACCTCGGTGAGTGCGGTCTATGTGGCTTTCCTGGGGGCCTTGGCGATCTGGGGCTGGATCGAGCTGTCGTTCCTGTCCGGGGTCATCACCGGCCCCGAGCCCAGGCCTTGCCGCCCGGGTCTGTCCCTGGCGGACCGGTTCTCTGCCGGATGGGGCACCGTGGCGCATCACGAGATCCTGCTGCTTGCGGGGCTGGGCCTTGTCGTGCTGATCACCGCCGGGGCGCCCAACCATACCGGGCTCTGGACCTATGCGATCCTGTTCGTGGCGCGGATTTCGGCCAAGTTGAACCTGTTCTTCGGTGTGCCGCGCATCAACCTAGAATTTGTGCCCTCGACCCTCGACCATCTCAAGAGCCACCTGCGCCGGGGGCCCGTCACCGCGGCCTTCCCGATCGCCGTGACGCTTCTGAGCTTCGCCACGGCATGTTTTGCCGAGCGGCTGATTTCGGCGGAGACGCCGGGCCGCACCGTCGAATTCGCCCTGCTGACCGCCATCTCGGGCCTCGCGCTGCTTGAACACTGGTTCATGGTGCTGCCGCTGCCCGATGCCCGACTCTGGCGCTGGATGCTGCCTGCTCCGCGCCCAACAAAAGATTGAAGACGAGAGGACGACCCATGGACTTCGATGCCCTTTTCACCAACCAGCTCGACGCGCTCAAGGCCGAAGGCAATTACCGCTATTTCGCCGAGCTCGAGCGCAAGTGCGGCAAGTTTCCGAAGGCCGCCAATCACGGTGAGGACGGTATCCGGGACGTCACCGTCTGGTGTTCGAATGATTACCTCGGCATGGGCCAGCACCCCAAGGTGATCGAGGCCATGTGCGAGGCCGTGACCCGCACCGGCACCGGCGCCGGCGGCACGCGTAACATCTCGGGGACGAACCACGATCACCTGCTGCTGGAACGTGAGCTTGCGGATCTGCACCGCAAGGAGGCCGCGCTGCTGTTCACCTCGGGCTACGTGTCGAACTGGGCCGCGCTCTCGACCCTGGGCAGCCGCCTGAAGGATTGCATCATCCTCAGCGATTCCGGCAACCATGCCAGCATGATCGAAGGCATCCGCCATTCCCGCGCCAACAAGGTCATCTGGAAGCACAACGACGTCGCCGACCTGGAGGCCAAGCTGGCCGCCTGTCCCGCCAATGCGCCCAAGATCGTCGCCTTCGAATCCGTCTATTCGATGGACGGGGACGTGGCCCCCATTCGCGAGATCGTCGAGGTGGCCGAGAAATACGGCGCCATGACCTATCTCGACGAGGTCCATGCGGTGGGCCTCTACGGCCCGCGCGGCGGCGGCATCAGCGAGCGGGACGGCGTGGCCGACCGCATCACCCTGATCGAGGGGACGCTGGGCAAGGCCTACGGCGTCGTGGGCGGCTATATCACCGGCAGCCATGCGCTGTGCGATTTCATCCGCTCCTTCGCCAGTGGCTTCATCTTCACCACCGCGCTGCCGCCCGCCGTGGCCGCCGCGGCGCGCACCTCGATCGCGCATCTCAAGGTCAGCACCGAAGAGCGGACGCGCCACCAGGCGCAGGTGGCCCGGCTGCGGGCCGAGCTTGACCGCGCCGGCATCCCGCACATGCGCAACGAGAGCCACATCGTCCCGGTGATGATCAAGGATCCGGTCAAGACCCGGATGCTGGCCGATTACCTGATGGCCGAATGGGGCATCTATGTGCAGCCGATCAACTATCCGACCGTGCCCAAGGGAACCGAGCGACTGCGCTTCACCCCGTCTCCGCTGCATACCGATGCCGAGATCGACCACCTTGTCGCAGCGCTGTCCCACCTGTGGAAGCAATGCGCAATCGCGCATGCAGTCGCTTGAAAACAGGGCTTTACGTCCCCGCTCCAAGGTCTAGTTTCTACACGGACTGGGGAGTCGTTACGACAATATCCAAAGGAAGGAAGATCATGAAACATCTGACCCTTGCCGCCGTGCTTGGCCTGCTGGCCGCGCCCGTGTTCGCGGAGAGCCATTCGATGGCACCGACCGGAGACGCCGCAGCCGGCGAAGAAGTGTTTGCCCGCAACTGCGTGGCTTGCCACGTTGTCGAAAATGCGGACGGCGAAGTGCTTGCCGGCCGCAACGCTCAGACCGGCCCGAACCTCTATGGCGTCGTCGGGCGCGATATCGCCTCGATCGAAGGGTTCCGCTATTCCGACAGCCTGGCTGAACTGGGCGAAATGGGGAACAGCTGGAACGAAGAGATGTTCACCGGCTACGTTCAGGACCCGACCGGCTGGCTCCGTGAGGTGCTCGACGATCGCCGTGCCCGCGGCAAGATGGCGTTCCAGCTGCGCAGCGAAGAAGACGCGCATAATGTGTGGGCCTATCTGCACTCGCTCGCGCCGCCCGAGATGGACGCGGAAGCGACCGACAGCTGATCTGACAGGTTCGGTTTGATCAGACAGCCCGGCCCGCGATGGCCGGGCTGTTTGCGTTCGGGGACCGGGTCAGAGGCGGCCCAGCCGCATGAGGACCGCGCCGAGCAGGGTGAGGGTCGTGGCCAGCACCTTGCCGAGGTCCAGTCGTTCCCGCAGGAACAGGGTGCCAAGCAGCAGGGCAAAAACGATGCTCGTCTCGCGCAGGGCGGTGACCAGCGCGATCGGGGCCTGGGTAAAGGCCCAGATCACGGTGGCATAGGCAATGTAGGACGCCCCTCCACCAAGCAGAAAGACGCGTCGCCCGTCTGTCGGAATCCGGCGCAACGTGCCGGGTGCCCGCCAGGCGAGGTAGCCGGCGGTCAGGATCGCGTTCCCGACCGAAAGCCAGGCGTAGTAACCCAGCGCCGTCCCGGCCGCCCGCGCCCCCAGCCCGTCGACAAGAGAATAGCCGGCGATGAACCCACCGGTCGTGATCGCAAGCAGCGCCGCGGCGCGGTTGCGCTGTCCGTCGGCCCGGCGCACCAGGGCGAGGCTGAGGATTCCGGCCGCGATCACCGTGATCGCGAGCAGCTCCAGCGGGGCGAGGTGCACGCCCAGCAGGGTCACCGAGACAAGCGCCACCAGCAGGGGCGCCGTGCCGCGGGCGATGGGATAGACCTGAGTCAGGTCGCCGATCTTGTAGGATTCCAGCAGACACAGCTGATAGCCCACATGCAGCACGAGCCCGGCTGCGATATGGGGCAGGCTGGCCGGGTCGGGCAGCGGAACGACCAACAGGATCGCCAGCGCGAAGGGCGCGTGGCCAAGCACCAGCGCACCCATGCCCAGCGTCTTGTCGCGGCCGCCCTTGATCAGGGCATTCCAGCTCGCATGAAGAAAGGCCGCGCCGAGCACGGCCAGGAAAACGCCGGTGGACATGGTAGGATGCGCCTGTCTGGGCGCTCAGAATAGGCGGCGATCCGGTCAAGTTCAATTGCCCGGACCGTGTGGCGGCGCGTCAGGAGCTTGGCAGGAAAGGCGCGTCGCTGCCCCAAAGGTTGCGGATCCTGTCGTCCCGCCCGCAGGAGCTGCGGTAGAACCGATAGGCGCTGGCCTTCGTGCGGGGGCCGGCGCGGGTCAGGATGATCTCCTGCTGCTTGTAGTAATCCTGATGGTAGCTTTCGGCAGGATAGAACGGCTGGGCCTGGAGGATCGGGGTGACGATCGGCCGGCCGAGCTCGGATTGCGCGGCGGCCTTCGCGGCCTCGGCGATCTGGCGTTCCTGGCTGTTGGCGACGAAGATCGCGGTGCGGTAGCTGGGACCACGGTCGCAGAACTGCCCGCCCCCGTCGGTCGGATCGATCGAGCGGAAGAACAGGTCCAGCAACTGGCGGCGGCTGACCATGGAAGGATCGAAGGGGATGGACACGGCCTCGTAGTGGCCGGTGCCGCCCTGTGTCACCTCGCGATAGGACGGATTGGCAACCGTTCCGCCGGTGAAGCCCGAGACGACGTCGCCGACGCCGGTCACCTTCTCGAAATCGGCCTCGACGCACCAGAAACAGCCGCCCGCGACAATCAGGGTCTCGCCCGATTGTGCATTGGCCTTGCCGGCGTTCAGCATCGCCCCGACGGTGATCGCCGCGACAAGCAGAACGGTCTTGAGCCACGTGTTCAAATTCAGCATTTCGGATCCTCCTGTTATACAACGCTCTGCTACAGACACGGATCCGACAACTCACCGGGACGTGACCTCACGGCCTCTTTACCTCTTGGAACATTTGCGGGGCCTGACTAACCTGCGCCGGATTTTCGCATTTGCAGCAAGGAAGTGGCCATGCGGATTGCCTGTTGGTCGGGGCCGCGAAACCTGTCGACCGCGATGATGTATGCCTTTGGTGCCCGCACCGATTGCGCCGTGATGGACGAGCCGTTCTATGCGCCGTTCCTGCGCGACACCGGTCGGCCGGACCCGATGCGGGAGGAGATCGTCGCAGGGCACGAGGCCGACCCGGAGCGCGTTGCCGCGCTCTGTTCCGGGCCGATCCCGGGGGGCAGGCCGCATCTCTACCTCAAGCTCATGGCGCTTCACATGCTGCCGGCCTATCCGCTGGGCTGGGCGACGGGTTGCGTCCATGTCCACCTGCTGCGGCATCCGGCGCGGGTGGTGGCCAGCTACGGGGCAAAGCGTGACGGCATCACCGCCGATGACATCGGGTTTCGACAGCAGGCCGAGATCTTCGACCGGGTCGGCGGTTTGGTGATCGACAGCGCCGAGATCCGGCGCGACCCGCCGGCGATGCTCGCCGCGCTCTGCGCCGCCATCGGCCTGCCGTTCGATCCGTCCATGCTCGTCTGGCCCCGGGGCGGGCATGCTTCGGATGGGGTCTGGGCCGCGCATTGGTACGGCGCGATCCACGACAGCACCGGCTTTGCCGGGCCCGAGGGGCCGCTGCCGCAGCTTGACGGCGACGCCGCGCGACTGGCCGATGGCGCGATGCCGGTCTACGAACAGCTCTACGACCGGAGGATCAGACCGCAATGACCGCGCCCGAAACCCTCGCCGACGCCATTTCCCGCGTCCAGTCGGCCCGGTGGCCCCAGCGGCTGATTGCACTGATCGGCGCGGCCGCGATCCAGGCTGCCTTTGCCGTTCCCGCATTTGCGCTTCTCGGGGACGAGAATCCGTTTGCCTGGAGCACGGCAATCGTCGGCGCTTTCGGCGCGGGTTTTTTCCTTTATTGGCGGCACCTCGCCGGCGCTGACAGCGCGGCAGAGCGCCTGCTGCCTCATATGCTTCCCATGGTCGCGCCCGACCTTCGCTATACGCGTCACCCGACGCTGGAGTGCCCCCTTCTTGACGATTGTCCGGCGCCGATTGGTGCCGTCTACACGCCGCAGGACGGGCTGGTCGGCACCTACGAGGGCATCCCGCTTACCTCCATGGAGATCGCGAGCTTCACCGAGGTCAGAACCGGGAGCGACAAACGTCTTGCCCCGCTCTTTCGCGGGATCGTCGTGATGGTTCCGGCCTCGCCCGACGGGGATTTTCTGTTGGCGGTCGGAAAGTCACCGCCGATCAAGGCGGAGGTCCTCGGCGGGGGGCCGATCACAAGCCATGTGTTCGATATGGCCGGGCAGGACCGGTGCATCGCACAACCCGATGGTCTTGAGCCCGAGCCCGTCGTGGACCGTCTGAAGCGCTTGCAGGGCGTTCTGCCCAAGGACGTGCATCTGCTTGCGGTCCGGCAAACCGGCGGGACTGCGCGGATCGCCTTGAAAATGGATCGGGACCCCTATGGCCTGGGGGGTGTCTTTACCTCGCGCGATACCCTGGGGCCGCTGGTCAACCAGACGCTCGGCGATCTGGGGCTGGCGCCGGCAGTGGCGCTGGTCTGGGCCGGGACCGACGAATAAAAAATCGCAGGTGGTGAAACTCTTTCCACCGGGGCTCCGTGTCTGAGGCATTCCCGATCAACGGGAGGTGTTGCCAATATGGAGACCAGAATGTTTCGCACGATCCTCACCACCATGATTTTTGCCGCATCCACCACCGTCGTTTTCGGCGCCGCCCATGAGATGGCCCCCGCCGTCGAGGCCGCCGACCAGGACGTCTCGGGCGGCACGGTCAGCGCCATGAGCATCATGGCCCCGGCCAACGGCTGGCTCGTGGTGCACCGCACCGATGCCGAGATGGCCCCCGGCCCCGTGGTCGGCTACGCGCCGCTGAAAATGGGCGAGAACAGCGATGTCACCGCGATCCTGCAGGAAGAGGTCGCCCCGGGCGACATGCTGATGCTGATGGTGCACGGCGAGGACGGCGGCATGTCGACCGGCGTCTTCGAATACACGCTGGGCGCCACCGAAGACGGCCCGATCCGGGTCGACGGCGACCTCGTGATGACCGTCGTGACGGCCGAGTAACGGTCTTCCGACCATCGAGGCGCCGGGCCATCCGACCCGGCGCCTCCGCCCCTGTCATGGCGTGCGTTTCCCTCCCGAAACGCACGCCATTTCCATGACATCGCACCCCTGGGGGGCGCCCCTGTCCCGCGCGGGGGCGCCGGACCTCAGTCCTTGAACTTGCGGTTCCGGCCCGCCAGCAGTTTCAGACGCAGGGCGTTGAGCTGGATGAAGCCGGCCGCGTCCTTCTGGTCGTAGGCGCCGAGGTCGTCCTCGAATGTCACGTGGGCCTCGGAATAGAGCGAATGGTCGGACCAGCGCGCAACCGTGCGGGCGGAGCCCTTGTAGAGCTTGACCCGGACCGTGCCAGTCACATGCTCCTGGCTCTTGTCGATGGCGGCTTGCAGCATCTCGCGCTCGGGCGAGAACCAGAAGCCGTTGTAGATCAGCTCTGCATACCGCGGCATCAGCCAGTCCTTGAGGTGGCCCGAGCCGCTGTCGAGGGTGATTTGCTCGATGCCCCTATGCGCCTCCAGCAGGATCGCGCCGCCGGGGGTCTCGTAGATGCCGCGGGACTTCATGCCGACGAAGCGGTTTTCCACCAGATCCAGGACGCCGATGCCGTGCTTGCCGCCCAACTCGTTCAGCCGGGTGAGCAGCGTGGCGGGCGAGAGGGCCTCGCCATTGATCGACACGGCGTCGCCCCGCTCGAAGCCGATCTCGACCATTTCGGGCGTATCGGGCGCATCCTCGACGCGGACGGTGCGCTGAAGCACGTAATCGGGCGCCTCTTCGCCGGGGTTTTCCAGCACCTTGCCCTCGGACGAGGTGTGCAGAAGGTTCGCATCGACCGAAAACGGCGCCTCGCCGCGCTTGTCCTTGGCGATGGGGATCTGGTGCGCTTCGGCGAACTCCAGCAACTTGGTGCGCGAGCTGAGGTCCCATTCCCGCCACGGCGCGATCACCTTGATCTCGGGGTTGAGCGCATAGGCGGCCAGTTCGAACCGGACCTGGTCGTTGCCCTTGCCGGTCGCACCGTGGGCGACGGCATCGGCGCCGGTCTCGGCGGCGATCTCCACCAGCCGCTTGGAAATGAGCGGCCGGGCGATGGAGGTCCCCAGCAGGTAGAGCCCTTCATAGAGCGCATTGGCCCGGAACATCGGGAACACGAAATCGCGCACGAATTCCTCGCGCACATCCTCGATGTAGATGTCGGAGGCGCCCATCATCTCGGCCTTCTTGCGGGCCGGTTCCAGCTCCTCGCCCTGGCCCAGGTCGGCGGTGAAGGTCACCACCTCGCAGCCGTATTCGGTTTGCAGCCACTTGAGGATGATCGAGGTGTCGAGGCCGCCTGAATAGGCGAGGACAACTTTCTTGGGCGCGGGCATGGGAACTCCGTCAATTGGACGAGGGCGAGGTAGCGGGATTTTGCGGTAGGGGCAAGCTGGCGGGTTGACCGCGATGGGCGGCACGGTCACGGTTTGCATCGGATCAGCCGAGGAGGACGGGATGTCCGTCAATATCATGCGACATGCCATCCTGATGGTGCTGAACAACCTTGCCGATGCGCTCCGGGCGTCTCTGGGGCCGATCATGATCGGCGTGGTCGCCGTGGTGGCGATCGCGGCGGTGCTGAACGTGAACCCGATGCTGCTGTTCGCGCCGCCGGATTTCGGGATGATGGACCCGGGCGCGATGGATCCGTCGGGCATGGGCCAGATGCCCCAGGGCTATCCGCAGTTCGCCCTGCTCGCGCTGATTTCGGCGGTCTGGTCGCTGGTCATCTTTTCCTGGGTGTCGGTCACCTGGCACCGGTTCATCCTGCTGGAGGAATACCCCGGCAGCCTGCCGGCCATCGCCGACCGCCCGATCTGGGCCTACATACGCAAGTCGCTGTGGCTCGCGATCCTGATCATCCTGGTGTTCATCCCGATCATTCTGCTGCTGTCTCTGGCGCTGGGGCCGATGCTGGCGATTCTTGGCCAGTTCGGGGCGCTGGCCTTCTCCTTGGTGCTGGGGCTGATCTTCGGCTACGTCTGGCTGCGCTGGTCGCTGATCCTGCCCGCCGTGGCCGTGGGACGCCAGATGACGGTCTCGGAGAGCTGGCAGGCCACCAAGCCCATGTCCGGCACGATCTGGGGGGTCGCCTTCCTGCTGATCCTGCTGAACTTCGTCCTCGGCCTGATCACCCTGCCTTTCGGCGCCTCGCTGGTGGCGCTGTTGCTGGCGCAGATCGTCAACTGGTTCACCCTCATGGTCGGGATGAGCGTCCTGACCACCCTTTACGGAAACGTCGTCGAAAAGCGGCCCCTCGCCGAATAAAGCCGTTTGAGCGCGGCGCGTTCGCCGTCATTTGCCACCAGGGCGATCGCCTCGTCGGGGGCGAGCCAGACCGCCGCGTGCCCCTCTTCGGGCGGGGCCGACAGCCGGCGCACGGGGTGCGCCACATAGAGATGGGCGACCTTCTCGGCCCACATGTCGTAATCGGGCATATAGGCGAACCGGCGGTAGGCGCCGATGCGCCGGGGCCGCGCGATGCTCCATCCGGTTTCCTCCCAGACCTCGCGGTGCAATGCGCGCACGGGGCCCTCGCCGGGGTCGATCCCGCCGCCGGGGCATTGATATTCGTCGTGGGGCTCCGCCTGGTAGGTCATCAGCAATTTGCCGTCGCGGGGCAGGATCGCATAGGCTCCCGGCCGATGCGTGTAGCGAATATCTGACCTGTGGGGTTCGCCGTAGCGTCGGATCATGGGGGTTTCACCTTTTGTTGCCGCCCCTATATGGACGCGATAAGCAAACCCCCGACAAGATGGGAAAGACCATGACCCTTGGCTCTCAGATTGCCTGGGACGACACGGTGCTGCCGTTCCAGCTCGACCGATCCGACATCCGCGGCCGCGTCGCCCGGCTCGATGGTGCGTTGGAAGAGGTGCTGTCGCAACACGACTACCCGCCCGAGATCGAGGCGCTGGTGGCGGAAATGTCCCTGCTGACCGCAATGATCGGCCAGACGGTCAAGCTGCGCTGGAAACTGTCGCTGCAGGTGCGTGGCGACGGGCCCGCCAGGCTGATCGCCACCGACTACTACGCCCCGACCGCCGAGGGTGAGCCCGGGCGGATCCGCGCCTATGCCAGCTACGACGCCGACCGGCTGGAGCGGGGCGCGGAGCCCTTCACCCAGATCGGCAAGGGCTATTTCGCGATCCTGATCGACCAGGGCCAGGGCACCACGCCCTACCAGGGGATCACGCCTATCGCCGGCGATTCGCTTGCGTCCTGTGCCGAGACCTATTTCGCGCAGTCCGAGCAGATCCCGACCCGGTTCGCCCTGTCCTATGGCCGCTCCTCCTCTCCCGGCGTCGACGAGACCTGGCGCGCGGGCGGCGTGATGCTGCAGGTGATGCCCGAGGCCTCGCCCTTCGCGACGGGCGGCGGGTCGGGCGACGGTGGCCTGCTGGAGGCGTCGGACATCCTCGACGACGACAAGGAAGAGGATTGGACCCGCGCCAACATCCTGCTCGACACCGTCGACGCGCTGGAGCTGATCGGCCCGTCGATTCAGCCGACCGACCTGTTGGTGCGCCTGTTCCACGAGGAAGGCCCGCGGGTGTTCGACGCGCAGCCGGTGCATTTCGGTTGTTCCTGCTCGGCCGACAAGGTGCGCGAGAGCCTGTCGATCTATTCGGCCAAGGACATCGGCCACATGACGACCGACGAGGGGATCGTGACGGCGGATTGCCAGTTCTGTGGGGCGCATTACGAGTTCGAACCCGAAACGCTCGGGTTCGAGGCGACCAAGTCACCGTGAGCGCCCTGCGCGACAGGCTGTCGGCGGCGATCGCGCGGACGGGGGAGGGGTCGACCGACTACGACCTGAACCCCGATGTTCGCCTGCCGCCGGGCCGCGTGCTGCGCCCGGCGGCCGTTCTGCTGGCCGTCACCGAAGAGGGCCGCGTGGTGCTGACAAAGCGGTCCTCGCGGCTCAAGCACCACCCTGGCCAGATCGCCTTGCCGGGGGGCAAGAAAGAGCCCGGCGACGCCACCCT
Organism: Roseisalinus antarcticus; assembly: GCF_900172355.1. Lineage (GTDB taxonomy): Bacteria > Pseudomonadota > Alphaproteobacteria > Rhodobacterales > Rhodobacteraceae > Oceanicola > Oceanicola antarcticus_A. Next base: position 112,308 of record NZ_FWFZ01000004.1, read on the forward strand.
CGCCGACGCCGCCCTGCGCGAATCCGAGGAAGAGGTCGGGCTGCCCCGCGGTCAGGTCGAGATCCTCGGGGCCCTGCCGCCGCACGAGACGGTGACCAGCTTCGACGTGACCCCGTTCATCGGCCTGATCCACGGATCCTTCGAGCCCCGGGCCGAGGTCGGCGAGGTGGCCGAGATCTTCGAGGTGCCGCTGTATTTCGTCACTGATCCGGCTCGGTTCCGCATCGAGGGGCGCCGCTGGCAGGGGCGGATGCGGCACTATTACGCCGTGCCCTATGGCCCCTATTACATCTGGGGCGCGACCGCCCGCATCCTGCGCGGGTTGGCGGGGCGGATGGCATGACCCGGCTGGCGGCCGATTGGCTGGAGAGCGCGGCGGCGCAGGCGGTCTGCGCGATGCTCACCGGGGCCGGGCACCAGGCCTGGTTCGTCGGCGGTTGCGTGCGCAACGCGCTGATCGGCGCACCGGTGGCCGACCTCGACATCTCGACCGACGCGTGGCCCGATCGCGTCATGGCGCTGGCCGAGGCCGCCGGTCTTCGGGCCGTGCCCACAGGCATCGACCACGGCACGGTCACCGTGATCGCCGAGGGTGCGCCGTTCGAGATCACGACCTTTCGCCGCGATGTCGAGACGGATGGACGGCACGCCGTGGTCGCCTTTGCCGACACCATGGAGGAGGACGCGGCCCGGCGCGATTTCACCATGAACGCGCTCTATGCCGGGCCCGATGGCGCCGTGGTCGACCCGCTTGGCGGCCTGCCCGACCTTGCCGCGCGTCACGTTCGGTTCATCGGGTCGGCCGAGGATCGCATCCGCGAGGATTACCTGCGGATCCTGCGGTTTTTCCGGTTTCATGCCTGGTACGGCGATGCGGACGGGGGGCTCGATCCCGATGGCCTCGCCGCCTGCGCCGAATTGGCGGACGGGATCGACGGCCTATCGCGTGAGCGTATCGGTCACGAAATGCTCAAACTGCTCGCCGCGCCCGATCCCGCGCCCTCTGTCGCCGCGATGGAGATCTCGGGCGTCCTGCTGCGCGTCTTGCCGGGTGCCGCGTCCGGTGCACTGACCGTTCTGGTCCATGCCGAGGGCGCGGCCGGCCTGCGCCCCGATCCGATCCGGCGCCTCGCCGCGCTCGGCGGCGAGGGAGCCAAGGCGGGGCTGCGCCTGTCCCGGGCGGATGAAAAACGGCTGGCGCGGCTCTCCGAGGCGATGGGCGACGCGGCCGGAGCCGGAGAGCTTGGCTATCGTCTTGGCGCGGACGAGGCGTTGGACGTGCTTGCCTTGCGAGGGGCCTGTGTCGGCGCGGAAATAGACCCTGTGTCGGCGGAAAGTGCCCGTCATGGGGCGGTGCAGACCCTGCCGATCAAGCCGACGGACCTTCAGGCGACCCATTCCGGAAAGGCGCTTGGCGCCGCGCTCAAGGCGGCCGAGCGGCGCTGGATCGACAGCGGCTTCGTCCTGACCCGCGACCAGCTTCTGTCATGATCGGCTCGCTGACCGGGTTCGTCTTTCTCGGCCTGTTCTCGCCCGGCCCGAACGTGATCCTGCTGACGGCCTCGGGGGCGCGCTTCGGCTTTCGCCGGACGGTGCCGCATATCCTGGGCGTGGCGCTGGGCGTGGGGATCACCGCCGGGGTGACGGGGGCGGGCGTGGGCGCCCTGCTGCTGGCGCACCCGGGGCTGGCGCTCGCGCTCAAGATCGCGGCGAGCGGATGGATCCTGTGGATGGCCTGGGCGCTCTGGTGCTCGGACCTGGCCCGCAGGCGGCAGGCGGAGCGGCCCTTTACCTTCGTTCAGGCGGTCCTGTTCCAATGGGTGAACCCCAAGGTCTGGGCGGTGGCCTTGGCCGCGACGGCCTTTGTCGCGGAGCGGGGCCCGGCGGCGCAGGCGGCCATGCTGGGCGTGACCTTTTCGACCCTGAACCTGGGCGTCTGCCTGTTCTGGACCTCCGCCGGGGCGCTTCTGGCCTATCTGCTGACCGACCCGCTGCGCTGGCGGATCTTCATGCGCATAATGGCCTGTGCGCTGGCGGCCTTCTCTGTGCTGGTTTTCCTCTAGGCCCATCTGGTCTATATGCCCGTGGCATCCCGAGAGGCAGCCATGTTTCGATTCTTCGAAGGCCTCGTCGATCCCTATATCGAATACCAGGAGACCGACGCCCCCCCGACGCGGCTTTGGCCGTTCTTGTGGTCGTTCGCCGGCCCGTTTCGCAAGGCGTTCGCGGCGACCGCCTTCATGGCCATCGTCGTGGCGGGGATCGAGATCTGGCTGATCTGGTACCTGGGCCACCTGACGGACATGCTGTCCGAGGGCGCCCCGGCCGAGATCTGGCAGGCGCACTGGCCCGAGTTCCTGGGCGTCGCGGCGTTCATCCTGGTTGTCCGGCCGATCCTGCAATTCCTGGACGTGGCCCTGCTGAACAACGGGATCGGGCCGTCCTGGGCAACGCTGATCCGCTGGCGCACCCATCGGCATGTCATGCGCCAGTCCGTCGGCTGGTTCGAGAACGACTTCGCCGGGCGAATCGCCAACCGGATCATGCAGACGCCGTCGGCCAGCAACGAGGTGGTGTTCCAGGTCTTCGACGCGGTCGCCTATTCGTTTGCCTACGCGCTGGGCGCGGCGATCCTGCTGGCGGGGGCCGATGTGCGGCTGCTGGTGCCGCTGTTCGCCTGGTTCGCGCTCTATGCCGCGCTGATGGTCTGGACGGTCCGGCGGGTGGGGCCGGCGTCCAGGGCCTCCAGCGCGGCGCGGTCCGAGCTGAACGGGCGGATCGTGGATGGCTACACCAACATCCACTCGGTCAAGATGTTCGCGCATCATGACCGCGAGATCGCCTATGGCAAGCAGGCGATCGAGGGCGTGCGGCAGACCTATGCGCGGGAAATGCGGGTCTATTCCATCATGGGTGGCGTGCTGACGGCGCAGAACGGCCTGCTGATCGTGGGCGTCGTTGGCTGGGCCATGGCGCTTTATTTCAACGGGCAGGCGAGCGTCGGGATCGTGGTCGCGGCCACCGCGCTGACGCTGCGGATGAACGCGATGACCGGCTGGATCATGTGGGCGGTGACCAACCTCTTTCAGCAGCTTGGCGTCGTCTCGGAAGGGATGCAGACGATCAGCCAGCCGGTGACGCTGGTCGACGCGCCCGACGCACCCGCGCTGGAGGTGACCGAGGGCCGGATCGAGATTGACGGCCTGTCGCACCATTATGGCAAGGCGGCGGGCGGCCTCGACCGGGTGACGCTGAGTGTCGCGCCGGGCGAGAAGGTCGGCCTCGTGGGGCCCTCGGGGGCGGGGAAATCGACGCTGGTGAAGCTGTTGCTGCGGTTCTACGACGCCGAAACCGGCGTCATCCGCATCGACGGGCAGGACATCGCGCAGGTCCGGCAGGAATCCCTGCGCCGCGCGATCGGCATGGTGCAACAGGACAGCGCCCTGCTGCACCGCTCGGTGCGCGAGAACATCCTCTACGGCGACCCCGATGCCACCGAGGCCCGGGTCGAACAGGCCGCCCGGCAAGCGGAGGCCCATGAGACTTCGTCCTCGACCTGGAGGACAGCGGCGGGCGCCGGGGCTATGACGCGCTGGTGGGCGAGCGTGGCGTGAAGCTCAGCGGCGGGCAGCGGCAGCGGATCGCGCTGGCCCGCGTGATGCTCAAGGACGCCCCGATCCTGGTGCTGGACGAGGCGACGTCGGCGCTCGACAGCGAGATCGAGGCCGCGATCCAGCAGACGCTCTACCGCATGATGCAGGGCAAGACCGTGATCGCCATCGCGCACCGCCTGTCGACCATCGCGCAAATGGACCGCATCGTGGTGATGGAGGCGGGCCGGGTGATCGAAGACGGGCCGCATGATGCGCTTTTGGCGCGGGACGGGCTATATGCTCGACTCTGGGCGCGCCAGTCGGGCGGGTTCCTTGGGGATGACGACACGGAGGCCGCCGAATGATCTCGGAAACCTATGGTCGCTGGATCGACTGGGCCGCGGGCCTGATCACGAGCGTGCAGCCGGCGGACGGCCCGCCGCCGCGGACGCTCTATCCGTTCATCGGCTGGTGCCTGAAGGGCTCCTGGCCGGTGCTGTTGCTGGCCACGCTGATCTCGGCCTTCACCGGCGCGTCCGAAGTGCTGACCATGTGGCTGCTGGGCCAGGCGGTCGATGCGGCGGGCGGCGGGTTCGCGGCGTTCTGGGATAGCTACGCCTGGCTGGTGGTGCTGTCGGCGGTGACGCTGCTGATCCTGCGGCCGCTGTTCTTCGGCGCCTCGGCGACCTTCCAGGCGGTGGTGATCTCGCCCTCGGTGTTCACGCTGATCCTGTCGCGGCTGAACCGCTGGACGCTGGGCCATGCGGTCACCTTCTTTGACAACGATTTCGCCGGGCGGTTGGCACAGAAGCAGATGCAGGTGGCCCGGTCCCTGACCGAAACCGTGGTCGAGACGGTGAACGCCATCCTCTTCGGCATCGCCTCGGTCATCGGGGCCGCGATCCTGATTGGCGCGGTGAACCTGTGGCTGCTGCCGATCCTCGCGGTCTGGTTCGCGAGCTACGGGGTCTTTCTCTATTTCTTCCTGCCGGTCATCCGCGAGCGGTCCGAGGCGCGGGCCGCCGCGCGGGCCATGGTCACCGGGCAGGTTGTGGACACGATCACCAACATCAAGACGGTCAAGCTGTTCGCGCGGGCCGAGCATGAGGACAGCGCCGCCCTCGGCGCGATGGAGCGGTTCCAGGAGACGGCGACCAATTTCGGCAGCGTGTCCTCGCTGTTCCGGATCGGGCTGACGTTTCTCGCGGGGATACTGCCGCTGGCGCTGGTCGGCACCGGCATCGCGCTGGGCCCGACCATGGGCGTGTCGCCCGGCGACATCGCCGCGATCGGCGCGGTGGCGATCCGCCTGTCGCAGATGACCGGCTGGATCAGCTTCACGCTGCTGGCGATCTACGGCCATATCGGCGAGGTCGAGGACGGCATGCACACCCTCACCCCGCCGCACACGCTGGTCGACGCGCCGGATGCCGGGTCGCTGGAGGTCACGACCGGAGAGATCGTCTTCGACCGTGTGAGCTTTGGCTATGGCCGCGATGTGGGGGGGGTCGACGACATCAGCCTGACGATCAAGCCGGGCGAAAAGCTGGGCATCGTCGGCGCCTCGGGGGCCGGAAAGTCCACCCTTTTGGCGCTGCTGCTGCGGCTTTACGATCCCGAAGAGGGCGAGGTGCGGATCGACGGGCAGAACATCGGCCTGGTCACCCAGGAAAGCCTGCGCCGCGCCATCGGGATGGTCACGCAGGAAACCGCGATGTTCAACCGGACGGCGCGGGACAACATCATCTACGGCCAGCCCGACGCCACCGAGGACGACCTGATCGCCGCCGCCGAGAAGGCCGAGGCGCATGCGTTCATCCAGGACCTGACCGACCACAAGGGCCGCAAGGGCTATGAGGCGTTCCTGGGCGAGCGTGGCGTCAAGCTTTCGGGCGGGCAGCGGCAGCGCATCGCGCTGGCCCGCGCGATGATCAAGGACGCGCCAATTCTCGTGCTGGACGAGGCGACATCCGCGCTCGACAGCGAGGTCGAGGCCGCGATCCAGTCCGCGCTGGAGCGGGCGATGGAGGGCAAGACCGTCATCGCCATCGCGCACCGCCTGTCCACGATTTCCGACATGGACCGGATCGTCGTGCTCGACCAGGGGCGCATCGTCGAAGAGGGCACCCATGACGAGTTGCTGTCCAGGCGCGGGCTCTATGCCCGGTACTGGAACCGGCAGTCTGGGGGTTTCACGCGCGAGGCGGCCGAGTGATGAGCGTTCTGGACGGTGCCGCTCGCGTGGTGGATCTCGGGTCCGACGGTCTGGGCCGGACCGAGGCGGGAGAGCCCGCGCCCTTCGCCCTGCCCGGGGACCTGGTGGATCACGACGGGCGGGTGACCCGGAACAATCCGGCCCATGTCGCCGCGCCCTGTGGGCACTACGGCATTTGCGGCGGCTGCGCGATGCAGCACGCCTCGAACGGCTTCGTCGCCGACTGGAAGGCGCAGCGGGTGCTGGAGACACTGCGTGCCAACGGGATCGAGGGCGAGGTCGCCGAGGTCGCCACCTCGCCGCCGGGCACGCGGCGACGGGCAAAGCTCTCGGGCCGGCGCACCAAGAAGGGTGCCCTCGTCGGGTTTCACCAAAGGCGCACCCATACCGTGGTGGCGGTGCCGGATTGCCAGGTGGTGGTACCGGGGATCGCGGCTCTTGTCCCCGCGCTGGAGGGGCTGACCCGGCAGATCGGGTCGCGCAAGGGCGAGGTCGGTTACACCGTCACCATGACCGCCAATGGCGCCGATGTCCTGATCGAGGGTGGCAAGGAACTGACCGCCCCGCTGCGGCTTGCGCTGTCGGGCTTTGCCGCCACCCATGGGCTGGCCCGGCTGACCTGGGAGGACGAGCCCATCGTCACCCGGATGCCCCCGGTGCAGCGTCTGGGGCGGGCCGACGTCGCGCCGCCGCCCGGCGCCTTTCTGCAGGCCACGGCCGAGGGGGAGGCCGCGCTCGTCGCCGGTGTCCGCGCGGCTGTGGGGGATGCCAAGCGCATCGTCGACCTTTTCGCCGGGTGCGGCACCTTCACCCTGCCGCTGGCCGAGCGGGCGGAGGTGCACGCGGTGGAATACGGCGCCCCGATGCTGAGGGCGCTGGATCATGGCTGGCGCCATGCCAAGGGGCTCAAGAAGGTGACCACCGAGACCCGCGACCTGTTCCGAGAGCCGCTGCTGGCCGAGGATCTGGCCCGGTTCGATGCCGCCGTCGTCGACCCGCCGCGCAAGGGCGCCCGGGCACAGGTGGCCGAGATCGCGAGCTCGAAGCTGCCTCGCGTGGCGATGGTGTCCTGCCAGCCGGCAAGTTTCGCCGCCGATGCGCGTCTGCTGCACCTGGCCGGCTTCGCCATGGGGCCGGTGACGCTGGTCGATCAGTTCCGCTGGTCCCCGCATATCGAGCTGGTGGCCGCCTTCACGCGTCTGTGACGTCCCGCCCAGCTATGACGGGTCCGAAAAGTGGTGTATGAGACGCGAAACGGCGTCAACGCCAATGCGAGAGGCAGACACATGCGCGGCGGAAGGATCCTGATCCTGTTTGTGGTCCTGATGGGACTTGCTTCGTGTTCGACCAAGTTCCGGACCTACAACGGCCCTGCCGTCACGCAGGTCATCCTCTACAAGGAACAGCGCGCGTTGTTCCTGATGCATAACGACGAGGTGCTAGAGGCCTATAACTTTGAGCTTGGCTTCGCCCCGGCTGGCCACAAGATCTTCGAGGGGGACGGCCGCACGCCCGAAGGCTATTACACGATCGACCGGCGCAACCCCAACAGCGATTACCACCTGTCCATCGGCATCTCGTATCCCGATGCCGAGGATATCGCCCGCGCCGAGGAGCTTGGCCTCGATCCGGGCGGCGAGATATTCATCCACGGCACACCGAAACTCTTTGCCCGCCGCGACGACTGGACCGCCGGCTGCATCGCCGTGACGAACCGCGAGATCGAGCAGATCTATGCGATGGTCCGCGACGGCACGCCGATCGCGATCTATCCCTGAGAACCGCCCGCAAGGGCTACTGGCGCGCGACCATGCTCGGCGCTGCCGGGGCCGGGGCTGACGCAGGTGCGCCGCCCGCCGTCGTGCCAATGTCCATCACCCACCACAGCTTGCCCGCCGGCTCCTGGTACCAGGAAAAGCCGATCAGCCGGGCGCGGGGGTCCAGGATGACCTCGCGGGTGTCGGGCTGCTGCATCCACGCGCCCAGGGTCTCGAGCTCGGTCTCGTAGCTTTCCGAGATGTTCTCGCCCAGGATCATGCCGGAAAAGCCCACGCGCCGCGCCCGGTCCAACGGCGAAGACCCGTCCGAGCCGAAATGCCAGGGCCGGTTCTGCACCGCCATGTCGCGGGCATGGGTCGCGGCCGAGGCGTTGAGCTGGGAATCGTAGGCCACCGGCGGCAGCGCGGCCGCCTGCCGCAGGGAATTGACGCTGTCGAGCATCCGGATCTGGATCTCGGCGGCGTCCTCGGGCGCGATTCGGTAGATCTGCGGCAGCGGCAGCCCATCAGGCCCGATCGCGACCTGATTGCCCGATCCGCCACAAGCGGTCAGCGTCAGAAACGCGAGTCCCAGAAACGCACCGAACCGCATCTTCAAAGCCCCTCAGCTCTTGTTTGGACCCGCTTACGCTTTCCGCAGTGGCGTTTCAAACCCACATCGGCGTGAAGCTGCCGCAGTGACGCCGGTTTGATTTGCGACTGCGGCGCCCGCGCCATATCACAGCGCCATTCGAGCAGTCATGGAGGCCAATGATGTCTCAATCCCTTACCCGCCGCGGGTTCCTCGCCACGTCCGCCGCCGCCGTCGGAACCGGCGTGTTGGCCCAGGAAAACTCGACAGAGATCGAGGGCGATATCTCCACCCAGACCCCGCGCAACATCTCGTCGTTCCGGTCGCTGGACTGGCGCCCCTATTTCGACAGCACCGAGGGTGGCGCGATCCTGGTGGATATTCGCAGCCGCGCACTGCACTTCTGGTCGTCGGACCAGAGCATCTACAAGCTCTACCCGACATCCGTCCCGCTGACCGAGGACCTGACCCGCCGCGGCAACACCGAGGTCGTGCGCAAGGTCGAGGGGCCGGAATGGCGGCCCACCCCGTCGATGCGGGAGCGGAACCCGGAATGGCCCGAATATGTCGGCCCCGGTCCCGACAATCCGCTGGGCAGCCACGCGCTCTATCTTTCGTGGCAGTATTACCGGATCCACGGCACCCACGACACGCGCAAGATCGGCCGCCGCAGCTCCAACGGCTGTATCGGTCTCTACAACGAGCATATCGCCGAGCTGTTCAGCCTGACTCAGGTCGGGACTCGCGTGCTCTTGATCTGAGGCTCGCCCCGGGCGATGGTCGGCCCAAGGGCCCCTCGGTGCGTCGGGGGGCCACCTGCATGTCCGGAGAACCACATGAAACGCCTGATCCTTGCCGCCTGTATCGTCGCGACCACCGCAACCGCCGGCCTCGCGGACGGCCCGGACACCGCGGCGCCCGCCCCGACGGAAAGCATCGAGCGTCAGACCATGGGCGGGTCGTTTCCGACCAGCACGCTGGTCACTCTCGTGGTAATCGGGATCATTGCCGCGGCGATCGACACCAGCAACTAGCGTCCGACGGGCAGGGTCAGAGCCAGCCCTTCAGGTTCTCGCCGATGACGCCGCTCAGCGCCTCGATATGCGCGGTGTCGTCGTTGAGGCAGGGAATGTAGGTGAATTCCTCGCCGCCCGCCTCTTCGAAGCTCTCGCGGATCTCTTCGTTGATCTCTTCCAGCGTCTCGATGCAATCGGCCGAAAAGGCGGGCGCACAGACCGCGATGCGCTTCTTTCCGGCCTCTGCGAGACGCGCGACCTCTTCGACCGTGTAGGGCTGAAGCCATTCCTCGGGTCCGAAGCGCGACTGGAACGTCGTCTTGATCTCGGTCTTGTCCCAGCCCAGCCGCTCCATCAGCAGGCGCGTCGTCTTCTGGCACTGGCAATGGTAGGGGTCGCCCTCCTCCAGATAGCGTTTCGGCACGCCATGGTAGGAACAGACCAGGATGTCGGGCCGGTTTTCCTTGGCCGCATAGGCCCGCTCGATCGACTGGGCGAGCGCGTCGATATAGGCGGGCTCGTCGTAATAGGGCGGCACGACGCGGGCGACCGGCTGCCACTTCTCCTTCATCAGGGCGCGAAAGAACTGATCGTTGGCGGTCGCCGAGGTGGCGCCGGCGTAATGGGGATAAAGCGGAAAGAACAGGATCTTGCGGCACCCGGCCTCGACCATCTCGCGGACCTTGCTCTCGGTCGAGGGGTTGCCGTAGCGCATGCAGAAATCGACGCGGACGTCGTCGCCGTAACGCGCCTTGAGGGTGGCGGCGATGGCGTTGGTCTGATCCTTGGTGATGGTCATCAACGGGCTTTCGTCGGCCTCGGTGTTCCAGATCGACCGATAGGCCTCGCCCGAGCTGAAGGGGCGTTTCGACAGGATGATCAGCTGCAGCAGCGGTTGCCAGATCCAGGGCGAATAATCGATCACGCGCCGGTCCGACAGGAACTCGTTCAAGTAGCGGCGCATCGACCAGTAGTCGGTTGCGTCCGGGGTGCCGAGGTTGGCCAGCAGGACACCGACCCGCGCAGGCTTGACCGCCGGATGATCGGCAGGGGCGTGGTGCGGGCGCTCTGCCACGGCGGCGCCATCCGATTTCGCGTCAAACATCAGCCTGCCCTCGTCTGTCATGTCGTCTGGATCACTACGCACATAAGGCATCAGACCCTAGGGTCAATCGTCGCGCGGGGGAAGCCTCGTTTCCGAGGTGCCCAGCGCCTTGGCCAGACTGTGCGTGGCAGAGCCCGGGCGCAGCGGAACCGGCTGGCTGTCGTCCGGGGCCCAGCCCGTCAGCGTCACGATCTCGAAGGTCGCGGTGATGCGGCCGTCCGCGCCTGTGTGGCGCTCGGCATAGAGCCGCATGGCCTCGAGCAGCACCGTGCGCCGTGAAGGATGCCGCAACCGGGCGTAAAGCGCGTTCTGCTCGCCCATCGCCCGCAGGTCGCGCATCAGGTGCAGCGGCGTCTCGTAGCGGACGGTCAGGGGCAGCGAATCGGCCACCGGAAGGGCGAGCCCGGCCCTGTGCAGAAGGCCCCCAAGGTCGCGGATCTCGCCCATCGGCAGGACCCGGGGCGAGAGGCCGCCCGTCGCCGCGGCCTCGGCCTGGGCGAGGCAGCTACGCAGCTCGTTGAGGGTCTGGCCGCCGAAGAGGGCCGCGATCAGCAGCCCGTCTGGCCGCAGCGCCCGGCGGCATTGCACCAGCTGGCCAATGGGATCGTCCGCCCAGTGCAGCGCCAGGGCGTGGATCGCCAGGTCATGGCCCTGCACCGCCAGGTCGAGCGTCTCGGCATCGGGCACGATCCGGGCCTGCGGCAAATTCCCGCGCCAGACCTCCGGCCAGCCGGTCACGACGGCCGGCGCGGTAAACTCTCTGTTAACCTCGGCGAGTCTATCTTGAACTTCGCTGACCAAGGCCTCGTGCAGAAAGAGGGCCGGGGCGGCCGCGGCGCGCACCCTGTTGCGTGTCAGGGCCTGTCTGTCTGTCAGCGGAGGCAGTGTGTTCATACGGGATCATCTAGGAGGATGGTCCGGAAATGGAAAGTGCGCTCCGGGTTCTGTACCCGTCCCAGTGCCTGCTGTGCGACGAACGCACGGCGACCGACTTCGCCCTGTGCGGGGGCTGCTGGGCAGAGACGCCCTTCGTGACCGGAACCTGCTGCGACCAGTGCGGCGCCCCCCTGCCGGGGGAGGAGGAGGACGGCGGCCGCATCCTTTGCGACGATTGCATCGCCGCGCCGCCGCCCTGGGAACAGGGCCGCACCGCGCTGGAATACAAGGGAAAGGCCCGCCAGCTTGTGCTCGCGCTGAAACACGGGGACCGGACCGACCTTGCCGGGCCCGCGGGGCGCTGGATGGCGGGGGTGGCCGGCCCGCTGCTGGAGGACGACACCGTGCTGGTGCCGGTCCCGCTGCATTGGACCCGCCTGCTGGGGCGGCGCTACAACCAGTCGGCGCTCCTGGCACATGCCATCGGCAAGGAGACCGGGCGCAAGGTGATTCCCGATCTTCTGACCAGGCGGGTGCGCACCGCGTCCCTTGGCGGCAAGACCTCGAAAGAACGCTTCGCCACGCTGACAGAGGCCATCGTGCCGCGCGGGCGCGGCAGGCTGGACGGGCAGCCGGTGCTCTTGATCGACGATGTGATGACCTCGGGCGCGACGCTGGGTGCTGCGGCAGAGGCGGCGTGCGCAGCGGGCGCGGGTTCTGTGCGGGTGCTGACACTGGCCCGCGCGACAAAAGACACCTAGATCATGGGGGAACCGAAAGGAGCCCGCATGAAACCTGTCGAGATCTACACCACCCAGACCTGCGGCTTTTGCCATGCCGCAAAACGACTGCTGGCCCAAAAGGATGTCAGCTTTGCCGAGATCGACATCGCCCGCGATCCCGCCCGCCGGGCCGAGATGACCCAGCGCGCCAAGGGCGGACGCACGGTGCCGCAGATCTTCATCGGCGACCTGCACGTGGGCGGCTGCGACGAACTCTACGCGCTGGATCGCGCCGGCAAGCTCGACGCCCTGCTGTCGGCGTGAAGGCGGCCCTGCTGCAACTGACGAGCTCGGACGATCCGCAGGACAACCTCGGCACCGTCCGGACGATGCTTCGCGAGGCCGTGAGCGCGGGCGCGGGCCTTGTCCTGACACCCGAGGTCACGAATTGCGTCAGCCAGAGCAGGGTCCGGCAACGCAAGGTTCTGCGCCCCGAGGCCGAGGACCCGATCCTTGCCATGATGCGCGAGGAGGCGGCGCGGGCCGGCGCCTGGATGTCGCTGGGCTCGATCGCGGTCAGGACCGACGACCCGGACGGGCGCTTTGCCAATCGGTCGTTCCTGATCGGTCCGGACGGTGGGATCGCCGCCCGCTACGACAAGATCCACATGTTCGACGTCACCGTATCCGAGACCGAGAGCTATCGCGAAAGCGCGGGCTACCGTCCCGGCGACCGGCTGGAGCTGGTGCCCACGCCCTTTGGCACCATCGGGCTGAGCATCTGCTATGACCTTCGTTTTCCGGAACAATACCGGAGGCTTGCGCAGGCCGGGGCCGATATCCTGCTGGTTCCGTCCGCGTTCTCGCCCGTCACCGGCGCCGCCCATTGGGAGCCGCTGCTGCGGGCCCGGGCGATCGAGAACGGGGCCTATGTGCTGGCCGCCGCGCAGACCGGGCTGCATGAATCGGTTGAGGGCAAGCCGAGGCGCACCTACGGTCACGCGATGGCAGTGGGACCCTGGGGAGAGGTCATGTTGGACATGGGAGAGGCGCCGGGCATCGGCTATCTGCAGATCGACCCGCAGGCCGTGGCCGATGCCCGTGCCCGCGTGCCCTCGCTCAGCCATGATCGCGAGGTTTCGGGCCCGTGAGAAGCGCCTCCGACAGCCTTGCGGTGTCCCTGTTCTCCGAGATCATCACCGTCGAGCAGCTTGCCCGCACGAGTGTCGCCAAGGTCCTGCCCAAGGGCATGGAACTGAGCCAGTTCTTTGTTCTCAACCACCTTGCCCATACCGGGATAGAGCGGACGCCCGCGCAGCTTGCCAAAAGCTTTCACCTGACGCGCGGGGCGATGTCGAACACGCTGGGCAAGCTCGAATGGGCGGGCTGGGTCCATGTGCGCCCCGACTGGGACGACGCGCGGCGCAAGCTCGTGTCGATCTCTCCCGCGGGGTTGCTCGCGCGGAATGCCGCGCTCGACGCGGTCACGCCGCTGATCTCGGACGTGGTCGACAAGGTGGGCGCAGACAGGGTCCGCGCAGCGCTGCCGGTCCTGCGGGAGCTTCGGCTGAAACTGCTCAACGACGCCTGACGAGGCCCCGGGTCACTGCCAGTCCAGGTGAATCTCTGGCCTTTCGACCCGGGCGAGCCGCTTGCGCAGCCGGGTAAGGCCCGGACGCACCGCCGGGATCTGCCATTCGCGGGTCTCGACGAAGAGGTGCCGGATCCGCGCCAGCATCCCGGTCTCGATCAGCCGGTCGAGAACGTCGACTTCGGCGCCCTCGATATCCATCTTGACCAGTTCGATGTCGCCCCCAAGCCCTTCGATGAAACCCGCGAAATCGACGACGCGCACCGAGAACGACTCGGAGTCTCCGTCGTCCCAGAGAACCGAATCATAAAGGCCGTTGCCCGCGGACCGTCCCTGCCGGTTCTTGAGAAAGCCCGGATCGCGGCGAAAGGTCGCCTCGCCGTCGGCGGCGCCCGCGGCGGCCTGATGAAAGGTCACGTTGTCATGGTCGGGGACGCGGGACTTGAGCTCATCAAAGGTCCAGGGATCGGGTTCGAAGGCATGAACCCTTGCGCCGGTTCTGGACAGCATCCGCGTGAACCGGCCCATGTTCGCGCCGAGGTCGATCACAGTATGCTGCGGCCCCAGCCGTTTGACGCAGGCCTTGAATGCGCGACCGGCCCGGTCGGAGCCTTCCTGCAGGCGCCGGATGCGGAAATATTCCGTGCCGGCGTCCTCGCCGATCTTGCCGGGCAGGGATTTGCCAAGCCAGGCCGACCAGTAGCGGAACCTGTCCTTGAGGTCGGTTTCGGGCATCGGGTCCTGTCCTTGGCATCGGCGGGCGTGACGGTGCCGTAGATCGGCAAGGGCATCAAGGGCCGCCGCTAGGCTCAGGACTCATAGCCAAAAGATCACGGTTGCGGCGAGAGCAATGGCCGAGAGGAAGACCTTGGGACTTCGGTCATAGCGCGTGGCGACGCGCCTCCAGTCTTTCAAGCGTCCGAACATGATCTCGATCCGGTTGCGTTTCCTATAGCGACGCTTGTCGTATTTGACAGGCTTGTCGCGTGACTTTCGACCCGGAATGCATGGCGTTATCTCCTTGTCGGCAAGGGCTTCGCGGAACCAGTCCGCGTCATATCCCCGGTCCCCCAACAGCCAGTCCGCGGCCGGAAGACTGCTCAACAACGCTCTCGCCCCAGTGTAGTCGCTGACCTGACCGGCCGTCATGAAGAACCGGATTGGCCGCCCAATCGTATCGGTGACGGCATGCAGCTTGGTGTTCATGCCGCCCTTGGTCCGCCCAATCAGACGTCCACGCCCCCCTTTTTTGACCCCAGGCTTGAAGCCGTGCGGTGTGCTTTGAGGTAGGTCGCGTCGATAGAGATCGTCTTGTTGTCCGGTGCTTCTGCCGCCAGGCCCGTCATGATCCTGGCGAACACGCCCATATCGCTCCACCTTTTCCATCGGTTGTAGAGGGTCTTGTGCGGCCCATACTCCCGCGGCGCGTCACGCCAGCGCAAACCGTTGCGATTGATGAATATAATGCCGCTCAGGACACGCCGGCCATCAACGCGTGGCACGCCATGGCTCTTCGGAAAATAGGGCCTCAGCCGCGCCATCTGAGCCTCGCTCAGCCAATACAGATCGCTCATCATGCCCCCTTTGGTTCGGGGACGATGAATCACGCAGACCGCGCAGCCTCAACCCGTTTAATGGGTCCTGAGCCTAGGGTTTCAGGGCCGCGGTGACGTAGTTGACGGTCAGGTCCCGGTCCGAGATCCGCCAGGACCAGGTGATCGGGTTGAACTGAAAGCCCTTCTTGTCGACCGGGTCGAGGCCGGCCTGCTCCAGCAGCGAAAACAGCTCCGCCGGGGTGATGAACTTGGCGAATTCGTGCGTGCCCTTGGGCAGCCAGCGCATGACGTATTCGGCGCCGACGATGGCCATCGCGAAGCTCTTCGGGTTGCGGTTGATGGTCGAGCAGATGTGCAGCCCGCCCGACCGCAGAAGCTGGCGGCAGGCCGTCAGGTAGGCGAGGGGGTCGGCCACATGCTCGACCACCTCCATGTTCAGCACGACGTCGAATTGCGCTCCGGCTTCGGCCATCGCCTCGGCGGTGGTGTGGCGATAGTCGATGGTCAGGCCGGATTGCTCGGCATGGATCTGGGCGACGGGGATGTTGCGCGGCGCGGCGTCGGCGCCGACGACGGTGGCGCCGAGGCGGGCCATGGGCTCGCACAGCAGCCCTCCGCCGCAGCCGATATCAAGCAGGCGCAGGCCCTTGAACGGCTCTGCCGTGGTCAGATCGCGGCCGAATTCCGCTGCGATCTGGCGGGTGATGTAATCCAGCCGGCAGGGGTTGAGCATGTGGAGCGGCTTGAACTTGCCCTCGGTGTCCCACCACTCGGCGGCCATCGCTTCGAACTTTGCGATTTCTGCGTCATCGACGGTGGTTTGCATGGCGACCTCTGTCATGTCATCTGTTTTGGGGTGAACCCCGGATTACGCCCCTATATAGGACGGGCATGGACAAGGTCTCTGGTCAAAAACGCGCGCCCACGCATCTCTACCCGCCGATCGACCCGTTCGACCAGCGGATGCTGGACGTGGGCGATTCGCACCGGATCTACGTGGAGCAATGCGGGAACCCCGAGGGGATTCCGGTGATCGTGCTGCATGGCGGGCCGGGCGGCGGCTGTTCGCCGGCGATGCGGCGCTATTTCGACCCCGAGGTCTATCGCGTGGTGCTGTTCGACCAGCGGGGCTGTGGCCGGTCGCGGCCCCATGCCAGCGTCGAGAGCAACACCACCTGGCACCTGGTGGCCGATATCGAGCGGATTCGCGAGGTGCTGGGGATCTCGCGCTGGATCGTTTTCGGCGGCTCTTGGGGGGCGACCCTGGCGCTGGTCTATGCGCAGGAACACCCCGAGCGAACGATGGCGCTGGCGTTGCGCGGCGTGTTCCTGATGACCCAGCCGGAGCTTGACTGGTTCTATGGCGGCGGCGCGGGCAAGTTCTTTCCCGAGCTGTGGGAGAGGTTTTCCGGCATGGTTCCCGCCGACGAGCGCGACGATCTGATCGCGGCCTATCACCGGCGGCTGTTCTCCGGCGACGTGATGCAGGAGACGCGATTCGCGCGGGCCTGGGCCAGCTGGGAGAACGCGCTGGCCTCGATCCACAACGAGGGCGCCGGGGGCGAATCGCCCGCCGATTACGCCCGCGCCTTCGCACGGCTGGAGAACCATTATTTCACCCATGGCGGGTTCCTTGGCGACAAGCGGATCCTGGACCGGCTGGACCGCATCGCGCAGATTCCCGGCGTGATCGTTCAGGGGCGGTACGACATGATCTGCCCGCCCTATTCGGCCTGGACCCTGTCCGAGGGCTGGCCGGCCTCGCAGCTGAAGATGATCGGCAAGGCGGGTCATGCGCTGTCAGAGCCCGGGATCTCGGCCGAGCTGGTGCGGGTCATGGACATGTTCGCCGCGCGGCGAGACCGGATGGGCCTGGTATGAGCGGGATCGCGAACCGGCGGGCGCTGCTGGCGTCGGGTCTGGCGGCGGCGGTCTTTGCCGCGTCGGGTGTGCCGGTGCGTGCCTCGGGCGTGCGCGGCGGGGCGCTGCGGGCCGGGCTTGGAGGGGCATCCCTGGCGGATGGCTGGGACGGGGCGTCGCATGACGGGCTGTTCATGCGGGCGGTTGGCGCGGGCGCCGTTTTCGACACGCTGACCGAGGTCGCCGCCGACGGCACCCTGCGCGGGGAGCTTGCCGTGGAATGGGAGCCGACCGAGGGCGCCCGGATCTGGGAGATCGCCCTGCGCGACGGTGTCCGGTTCCATGACGGAGGGCCGCTTGTCGCGGCGGATGTGGTCGAGACCTACAGCCGGCGGCTTGGCACGGACGGGCCGCTGTCGGGGGTCGCAGAGATTTCGGCGCTGGACCGGTTGCGGCTGCGCCTGGTCCTGACGGAGGCGGATCCGGATCTGCCCTACCGCCTGTCGGATCCGCGCCTGATCGTGCCGCGCGGCGGTGTGCCGGGGCCGGTCGGAACCGGGCTCTACCGGGTTGCCGGATTCGAGCCGGGGCGATCCTTCACCGGCCGCCGGGTGGCGGAGCACTGGAAAGACGGCCGTGCGGGGTGGTTCGAGCGGGTCGAGGTTCTGGCGCTGGATCCGGCCGAGGTGCGGCTGGCGGCGCTGCGGTCCGGGCGGGTCGATGCGGCCGCGGGCCTGGGGCTTCATGCGGTCGGAATGCTGCGGGCGGGCGGCGGTCACCGGGTCGACGAGGTGGATGGCTGGGTGCAGGCGGTGTCCGACCGGGTCGGCCTGCCGGCGGTCCTCGGCCCAGGGCCGATGGACGATGCGCGTTTCCTCGAACGGTGGTGGGCGGCCTGAGATGTGCCTCCGGCGGGAGTTTTCCGGCCAAGATGAAGGGCGGGCTTGCTATTTTCCGGGCCGGGGCCTATGTGCCTTCCAACAGCGGTGTGTCAGGGTCCAAACCTGACGCCCCACCGGAAACCGTAACGGGCCGCTGGCCCGTTTTTTTGTGTCTGGAGACCCCTTATGTCGGACCTTCTCGCCAAGTCGGCGATGGACCGCAGAATCGCCGAGATCATCCAGCCCGTCATCGAGGACATGGGGTTCGAGCTCGTGCGTGTGCGCCTGATGGGCGGGCAGGCGCCGATCCTGCAGATCATGGTGCAGCGCCCCGACGGTCAGATCGAGGTGGACGAATGCGCCCAGGTCTCGACCGCCGTTTCGGCGGTGATGGATGTCGAGGACCCGATCCTGGATGCCTACACGCTTGAGGTTTCGTCGCCCGGGATCGACAGGCCGCTGACCCGGCTGAAGGATTTCGACCGCTGGAAGGATCATGTCGCCAAGATCGAGACCACCGAGCTGATCGACGGGCGCAAGCGCTTCAAGGGGGTGCTTGAGGGGACCGAGGGCAGCGAGATCCTGATCGAGATCGAGGAGGCCGGCGCACCCGTCACCATCGGGCTGGAGTTCGAGTGGCTGTCGGATGCCAAGCTTGTCCTCACGGACGAGCTGATCCGGGACGTGCTGCGGGGCCGCAAGGATGCGGGCCAGATCGACGAGACACAATTTGACGAAGTGCAGACCGTGCTTGACGGTTCTGAAGAGGAGACCTGAGCCATGGCGATTACATCGGCAAACCAGCTGGAATTGTTGCAGACCGCCGAGGCCGTCGCGCGCGAGAAACAGATCGACCCCGGCCTTGTCGTCGAGGCGATGGAAGAGAGCCTCGCCCGCGCCGCCAAGTCGCGCTACGGCGCCGAAATGGACATTCGCGTGTCCATCGACCGCAAGACCGGCCGCGCGACCTTTACCCGCGTCCGCACCGTGGTCGAGGACGAGGAGCTGGAGAATTACCAGGCCGAGTTCACCGTCGAGCAGGCCAAGCAGTACATGGAGACCCCGGCCGTGGGCGACACGCTGGTCGAGGAGATCCCGCCGGTGGAGATGGGGCGGATCGCCGCCCAGTCCGCCAAGCAGGTGATTCTGCAGAAGGTTCGCGAAGCCGAGCGCGACAAGCAGTTCGAGGAGTTCAAGGACCGCGTCGGCACCATCCTCAACGTCATGGTCAAGCGCGAGGAATACGGCAACGTCATCGTCGACCTGAACCCGGGCGAGGGCGTGCTGCGTCGAAACGAGAAGATCGGCCGCGAGAGCTATCGCCCGAACGACCGGATCCGGGTCTACGTCAAGGACGTGCGTCGCGAGCAGCGCGGCCCCCAGGTTTTCCTGTCGCGCACGGCGCCGGAATTCATGGCCGAGCTGTTCAAGATGGAGGTGCCCGAAATCTATGAGGGCATCATCGAGATCAAGGCCGTGGCCCGTGACCCGGGCAGCCGGGCGAAGATCGCCGTAATCTCCTACGACAACTCGATCGACCCGGTCGGCGCCTGCGTCGGCATGCGGGGCAGCCGGGTGCAGGCCGTTTTGAACGAGCTTCAGGGCGAGAAGATCGACATCATCCCGTGGAACGAGGACATGCCGACCTTCCTGGTGAACGCGCTGCAGCCGGCCGAGGTCTCCAAGGTCGTTCTCGACGAGGACGCCGAGCGGATCGAAGTGGTGGTGCCGGAAGAGCAATTGTCGCTGGCCATCGGCCGGCGCGGCCAGAACGTCCGGCTGGCGTCGCAGCTGACCGGGCTCGACATCGACATCATGACCGAGGAAGAGGAATCCAAGCGCCGTCAGGCCGAGTTCGAAGAGCGCACCAAGCTGTTCATGGACACGCTGGACCTGGACGAGTTCTTTGCCCAGTTGCTGGTCTCCGAAGGCTTCACCAACCTCGAGGAGGTGGCCTATGTCGAGGCCGACGAGCTGCTGGTGATCGACGGGGTCGACGACGGCACCGCCTCCGAGCTTCAGGCGCGGGCCCGGGATTACCTCGACGAGCAGAACAAGCAGGCGCTGGCCAAGGCCCGCGAGCTTGGGGTCGAGGACAGCCTGGTGAACTTCGAGGGGCTGACGCCGGTCATGGTGCTGGCGCTGGCGACCGACGGCATCAAGACGCTGGAGGATTTCGCGACCTGTGCCGACTGGGAGCTGGCCGGCGGCTGGACCACCGAAAACGGCGAGCGCAAGAAGGACGAAGGTCTGCTGGAGCCCTTCGAGGTGAGCCTCGAGGAAGCCCAGGACATGGTGATGACCGCGCGGGTCCTGCTGGGCTGGGTCGATCCGGACGACCTGCTGCCCGATTTGGACGAAGAGGCCGCGGTCGAAGAGGAGGCCGAGGCCTGAGGGCAGGCCCCGGCCGGGGGTTCGTGATGACACGCGGTGGACGCACAAAGGACCGGGACATCGCCGAGCGGCGGTGTATCGTCTCGGGAGAGGTTCAACCCCGCCAGGGGTTGATCCGTTTCGTGGCGACCCCAGATAACGGGATCGTCCCGGACATTCTGGAAAAGCTTCCGGGAAGGGGCATGTGGGTCACCTCGAATCGGGAGATCCTGAGCAAGGCGACCTCCGCGCAATTCTCGCGGGCGGCGAAGGCCAAGGTCCAGGTGCCCGACGGCATGGTCGACGAGATCGAGCGCCAGCTCGTGCGCCGGGTCATCGACCTCACGGCGCTTGCCCGAAAATCGGGGCGGGCCGTGGCCGGGTTCGAGAAGGTGAAGGGCTGGCTTGCGGACAAACCCGTTCGGGTGCTGTTCCAGGCCAGCGACGGCTCCGTCAGGGGCAAGGCCAAACTCTGGACTCCGACAGGGGCGCGATACTTCGATTGCCTCACCTCGTCGGAGCTGGGGATGGCGTTCGGACGGGAAAGTGTGATACATGGCGCGCTCGCCACTGGTGGACTCAGCGACCGTGTTGTAGAGGAAGCCGCGAGACTTAAGGGTTTGCGCGAAAACACAGGCGACCAGGGGGTTGCCCGGAAGGACTAGACAATTTGATGAGCGATACCGACGGCAAGAAACCACTTGGTCTGCGCGGTTCCCGGCCGGGGAACGTGAAGCAGAGCTTCAGCCATGGCCGGACCAAGAACGTCGTGGTGGAAACCAAACGCAAGCGGGTCGTTGTCCCGAAGCCCGGGGCTGCCGGCAAGGCAGGCGGGTCCCAGGTTGGCGGTGACCCCTCCAAGCGTCCTGCGGGGATTTCCGAGGCAGAGATGGAGCGCCGGATGAAGGCGCTGGCCATGGCCAAGGCACGCGAGGCCGACGACCAGGCCAAGCGCGAGGCCGAGGAGAAGGCCCGCGAGGACGATCGCGCCCGCCGCCGCGAAGAGATCGAGGCGAAGGAGCGCGAAGAGCGGGAACGCGAAGAGCGCGCCAAGGCCAAGGCCGACGAGGAAGAGCGCAAGCAGCGCGAAGCTCAGGAAGCCAAGGCCGCCGAGGAAGCTGCGAAAGCCGCGCCCGAGCAGCCCGCCGCGACCACGCCCCCTGGCGCGACAGAGCCCGTGGGCGGCACCGGTGCCCGGCCCGGCGGCAGCAAGAAGCCCGAGCGCGAGCGTGACGATCGCCCGCGCGGCAAGGCGGCCCGCGACGATGGCCGCCGCTCCGGCAAGCTGACGCTCAACCAGGCGCTGCGCGGCGGCGAAGGCGGTCGTCAGAAATCCATGGCCGCGATGAAGCGCAAGCAGGAGCGGGCGCGTCAGAAGGCGATGGGCGGCCCGGTCGAGCGCGAAAAGGTCGTGCGCGACGTGCAGCTGCCCGAGGCCATCGTGGTGTCCGAACTCGCCAACCGTATGGCAGAGCGCGTGGCCGACGTGGTCAAGGCGCTGATGCAAGCGGGCATCATGGCGACCCAGACCCAGACGATTGACGCCGATACCGCCGAGCTGATCATCGAGGAATTCGGCCACAAGGTCGTGCGCGTATCCGATTCGGATGTCGAGCAGGTGATCGACGCGGTCGACGACAAGCCCGAGGACCTCGTGTCGCGTCCGCCCGTCATCACGATCATGGGCCACGTCGACCACGGCAAGACCTCGATCCTGGATGCGATCCGCAACGCCCGTGTCGTGCACGGCGAGGCTGGCGGCATCACCCAGCACATCGGCGCCTACCAGGTGACGACAAACAACGGCTCGGTGCTCAGCTTCCTCGACACGCCAGGTCACGCGGCCTTCACGTCCATGCGGTCCCGCGGGGCGCAGGTGACGGATATCGTCGTGCTGGTGGTGGCGGCGGATGATGCGGTCATGCCGCAGACGATCGAGGCCATCAACCACGCGAAAGCGGCGAAGGTGCCGATGATCGTGGCGATCAACAAGATCGACAAGCCGGCCGCGAACGCACAGAAGGTGCGGACCGATCTGCTTCAGCACGAAGTCATCGTGGAGGAGCTTTCGGGCGACGTCCAGGATGTCGAGGTTTCGGCCCATACGGGTCAGGGTCTCGACCAGCTGCTCGATGCGATCGCGCTGCAGGCCGAGATCCTCGAACTGAAGGCGAACCCGACCCGGGCCGCCCAAGGTGCGGTGATCGAGGCGCAGCTTGACGTGGGCCGCGGTCCGGTTGCCACCGTTCTGATTCAGAACGGCACGCTGAAGCAGGGCGACATCTTCGTCGTCGGCGAGCAGTGGGGCAAGGTCCGGGCGCTGGTCAACGACAAGGGCGAACGCGTCAAGGAAGCCGGCCCGTCGGTGCCCGTGGAGGTTCTTGGCCTCAACGGCACGCCAGAGGCGGGTGACGTCCTGAACGTGGTCGACACCGAGGCGCAGGCCCGCGAGATCGCGGAATATCGCGAGAGCGCCGCCAAGGAGAAGCGCGCCGCCGCCGGGGCTGCGACGACGCTCGAACAGCTGATGCAGAAGGCGAAGGCCGACGAGAACGTGGCCGAGCTTCCGATCCTGGTGAAGGCCGACGTGCAAGGCTCTGCCGAGGCCATCGTCCAGGCGATGGAGAAGATCGGTAACGACGAGGTCCGCGTGCGCGTGCTTCACTACGGTGTCGGCGCCATCACCGAGACCGACGTCGGTCTGGCAGAGGCCTCCGGGGCGCCGATCATGGGGTTCAACGTGCGGGCCAATGCCAGTGCGCGGAACACGGCCAACCAGAAGGGCGTCGAGATCCGGTATTACAGCGTGATCTACGACCTCGTGGACGACGTGAAGGCAGCGGCCTCGGGTCTGTTGTCTGCCGAGGTGCGCGAGAACTTCATCGGCTATGCCCAGATCAAGGAGGTCTTCAAGGTCTCCAACGTCGGCAAGGTCGCCGGGTGTCTCGTGACCGAAGGGGTGGCGCGCCGCTCCGCCGGTGTGCGTCTGCTGCGCGACAACGTCGTGATCCACGAGGGCACGCTCAAGACGCTCAAGCGGTTCAAGGACGAAGTGGCCGAGGTCCAGTCCGGGCAGGAATGCGGGATGGCTTTCGAAAACTACGAGGACGTGCGCCCCGGCGATGTCATCGAGATCTTTACCCGCGAAGAGGTCGAGCGCTCGCTCTGAACTGGCCAAAACGCGGGATGAAACGGAAAAAGGCGCCCCGACGGGCGCCTTTTTTGGTGGCCAGGTTCGGGCCGATGTTGCATGTCTGATCGAGACGGCGAGCCTGGCGTCCTGTGGGCCGACGTCAGATCGGAAACGGACAGCGCCCCAAAGGACGCCATGATTGCGGATTGCGAGGCGTCATGCCCTCGCGGCAGCGGATACCGCGCGACCAGTATAGGTCTTGTCCCCGACACGAACCACCAGCATCCCATTCGCCAGTGTTTGTTCGAGGACACCTTGGATCGAAACACAAGTACCAATCACGATCGTTCGCAGCATCTATCTTGCCTCCCCCAAAAAGCTCTACTGGTTCATATTAGGACATAAAGGTTAAACAATCCGCAAGAAAAACGGCCAATAATTTCGGCAACGAATTAATGTTGCATCGCTCCCATAGGAAATGACGGCGTATATCGCGTGCGATCAGGCCCGAGGGTCGGCCGGATCAGAGCCAGTCGCGCAGGATGGGAATCAGTGGAATGTCGGCCGGGGGCATCGGATATTTCCGCAGATCTCCCGCCCGAACCCATTTCAGCGCCTGGTTCTCGCGCGACTGTGGCGTGCCCTCCCACCGGCGGCAGGCGAAGAGTGGCATCAGCAGGTGAAAGTCGTCATAGCCGTGCGAGGCGAAGGTCAGCGGCGCAAGGCAGCTTTTCCAGGTGCCTATGCCCAGCTCCTCGTGCAACTCACGGATCAGGGCGGCCTCCGGAGACTCCCCGGGCTCAACCTTGCCGCCGGGAAACTCCCAGAGACCGGCCATGGACTTGCCCTCGGGGCGCTGCGCCAGAAGGACCCGCCCGTCGACATCTATCAGGGCCACTGCAGAGACGAGGATGATCTTCATGGACGTCTTCCGGTGAGCGGGCGGCAGGTAGGGTGGGTCATTGACCCACCCTACGAGCGGTAGTCCGCATTGATCTGGATGTAGCCGTGAGTCAGGTCGCAGGTCCACATGGTGGCCATGCCGCCCGCCAGCCCGAGGTCGACCTCGATCAACAGCTCCTGCCGCTTCATGTAATCTGCCCCGGCCTTCTCGGAGTAGCCGGGCGCGACCCAGCCGTTCTCGGCCACGGTGATGTCGCCGAACCGGATCGTCAGCCGGTCGCGGTCCGCCTCCGCGCCCGATTTGCCGACCGCCATGACGATGCGGCCCCAGTTCGGATCTTCTCCGGCGATGGCGGTCTTGACCAGGGGCGAGTTCGCGATGGCGCTCGCCACCCGGCGCGCGTCCCCGTTCGTGCGCGCCCCGTGCACGCTGACCTCGACGAATTTCGTCGCCCCCTCGCCGTCGCGCACAACCTGGTGCGCGAGATCCAGCATCACCCCATGCAGCGCGTCGTTAAAGGTCACGCTGTCGGTCACGTCGATGCCAGAGGCGCCCGTCGCCGCCATGATCAGCGAATCCGAGGTCGAGGTGTCGCTGTCCACGGTGATGCAGTTGAAGGTCAGGTCGGATTGCGCCTTGACCAGCGCCTGCAGGGCCGGCTGTCCGATCAGCGCGTCGGTGAAGATGTAGACCAGCATCGTCGCCATGTCGGGCGCGATCATGCCCGAGCCCTTGGCGATACCGGCGATGCGCACGGTCCCGCCGCCGACCTCGATCTCGGCGGCCGATCCCTTGGCGAACGTGTCGGTCGTCATGATCGCGCGCGCCGCGCTCCCGATCCCGGCAGGGTCCAGGCCCGCCTTCAGCTCTTCGAGCTTGGCCGAGATGCGGGCGTGGGGCAGGGGCTCTCCGATCACGCCGGTCGACGCGGTAAACACCCGCGAGGGCGAACAGCCGAGCGTTTCGGCCACTTGCCCGACCAGCGCATCCACCGCCTCTTCGCCGTTGCGCCCGGTGAAGGCGTTGGAATTGCCCGAATTCACCAGGATTGCGGCAGGCCCGGAGGCGGGCCCAGCCAGTTTCGCCTGGCAATCCAGCACCGGCGCCGAGCGGGTCGCCGAGGTCGTGAAGACCCCGGCGATCACCGAATCGGCGGCCAGCTCCGCCAGCATGACATCGACCCGCCCCGGATAGCGGACACCCGCCGCGGCGGAGGCGAACCGCACCCCCTCGATCACGGGGAGCGCGGGAAAGCTGGCGGGCGCGAGGGGCGAGACCTTTGCCATCGGCGTCAGTCGGCGATCAGGTCGAGGTTCGACAGGACCGAGGGGTCGAAGGCGCCGGATTCGGGCCGGGCGATCTCGGCGGCTTCTTCGAGATCCATCAGCCGCTGTTCGATCGCCTGCTGCTGCAGCTCGGCGGTCAGCTCCTGGCGCAGGGAGTCGAGCGGCGGCGCCTCGGCGATCCGGGTCTCGTTGAGCTTGATGACGTGCCAGCCGAATTGCGTCTCGACCGGGCCGGCCACGTCGCCGGCGGACATACCTTCGACAGCCTCCTGGAACGGCTCGACCATCATGCCGGGGCCGAACCACCCCAGCTCTCCGCCCGAGGGGCCGGAGGGACCGGTGGAATGCTCCTCGGCGAGGGCGGCGAAATCGGCCCCCTCGGCGCGGGCCGCCTCGACAAGCTCGGCCGCCTCTTCCTCGGTGTCGACCAGGATGTGGGAGGCGTCGTACTCGGTCACCGGGTCGGTGTCGGCGAACCGGGCCTCGTAGGCGGCCTGCAGCGCCTCTTCGGTGACCGAGTTCTCGGTCAGCTGGGTGATGGTCTCGCCGGCGCGCAGCGAGCGCTCTTCGTTCTTCAGGGCGATGCCGATGCGGTCCGGCACCTCCAGCAGGTCGTCCGAGAGCAATTGCTGCTGGATCATCTGCTCGACCAGCCCGTCGAACAGCACCGCCGGGGGCAGCTGCTGATACTGTGCCGGCAGCCGGCCGCGCGCGATGATCATCTCGCCCAGGGTGATGTCGGTGCCGTTCACGGTGGCGACCACGTCGCTGGCGGACTGGGCCTGCGCCATGGGGGCAACGAGCGCCATTGTGGTGGCCGCGAGGAACATGCGAAGACGGGTCATGAAGCGTCCTTGATCTGCCGCGACAGGGCGCGGCGTTGACAGTGAGTTGAGGCCCGCTTACATCGCCAAAAGGCTCCGAGGGGGCCGGTTCTTGGCCAGTCTTCTATGGGCCGCGTCCGAAATGGGCAACCAACCTCCTCTCACGAGAATGACACCTGGGCGCCAGCAGCGGCGCGGGAGAGAAAATGCTCGGACGTATTGCGAAGAAAGTGTTCGGTACATCGAACGACCGCAAGATCAAGGCAACGCGCCCTCTGGTCGAGAAGATCAACGCGCTGGAGCCCGAGTTCGAGAAGCTCAGCGACGAGGATATCAAGAACCGGACCGAAAGCCTCGCCAAGCGGGCGATGGGCGGCGAGAGCCTCGACGACCTGTTGCCCGAGGCCTTTGCCAACTGCCGCGAGGCGGCGCGCCGGGCGCTTGGCCTGCGGGCCTTCGACGTGCAGCTCATGGGCGGCATCTTCATGCACCAGGGCAATATCTCCGAGATGAAGACGGGCGAGGGCAAGACCCTTGTCGCAACCTTCCCCGCCTATCTCAACGCACTGACCGGCAAGGGCGTGCATATCGTCACCGTCAACGACTACCTCGCCCGCCGCGACGCGGAGTGGATGAGCAAGGTCTACGGAGCGCTCGGCCTGACCACCGGCGTGGTCGTCCCGCAGCAGCCCGACGATGAAAAGCGCACGGCTTACAAGGCCGACATCACCTATGCGACGAACAACGAGCTGGGCTTCGACTACCTGCGCGACAACATGAAGTCCGAGCTGAACCAGATGTCCCAGCGCGGGCACAACTTCGCGATCGTGGACGAGGTCGACTCGATCCTGATCGACGAGGCGCGGACCCCGCTCATCATCTCGGGCCCGGCGCAGGACCGCAGCACCCTCTACAAGGCGATCGACGCGGTCATCCCCGAGCTGACCCCCGATCACTACGAGCTGGACGAGAAGACCCGCAACGTCACCTATACCGATGAAGGCAACGAGTTCCTCGAGCGCCGCCTGACCGCCGCCGGCCTGCTGCCCGAGGGGCAGACGCTCTATGACCCCGAGAGCACGTCGCTGGTCCACCACGTCAACCAGGGCCTGCGGGCGCACAAGCTGTTCCAGAAGGACAAGGATTACATCGTCCGCGACGGCCAGGTCGTGCTGATCGACGAGTTCACCGGGCGGATGATGTCGGGTCGACGGCTGTCCGACGGTCTGCACCAGGCCATCGAGGCCAAGGAAGATTGCGAGATCCAGCCCGAGAACGTGACGCTCGCCTCGGTGACGTTCCAGAACTACTTCCGCCTCTATGACAAGCTGTCGGGCATGACCGGCACCGCGCTGACCGAGGCCGAGGAATTCATGTCGATCTACGGGCTGGGCGTGGTCGAGGTGCCGACGAACCGGCCGATCGCGCGGGTCGACGAGGACGACAAGGTCTATCGCACCGGCCAAGAGAAGTTCGACGGCATCGTTTCCGAGATTCGGGAGGCCCACGCCAAGGGCCAGCCGATCCTGGTGGGCACGACCTCGATCGAGAAGTCGGAGTTCCTGTCCGCGCTGCTGAAGAAGGCCGAGATCCCGCACAACGTCCTGAACGCGCGCCAACACGAGAAAGAAGCGCAGATCGTCGCCGACGCGGGCAAGCCCGGCGCCGTGACCATCGCGACCAACATGGCCGGCCGCGGCACCGACATCCAGCTGGGCGGCAATGTCGACCTCAAGGTGATGGAGGCGCTTGCCGCCGATCCCGATGCCGACCCCGAAGCGATCCGCAAGCAGATCGAATCCGAGCACGCCGCCGACAAGAAGAAGGTGCTCGAGGCGGGCGGTCTGTTCGTTCTGGCCACGGAACGGCACGAAAGCCGCCGGATCGACAACCAACTCCGTGGCCGCTCCGGCCGGCAGGGCGACCCGGGCCGATCGTCGTTCTTCCTGTCGCTCGAGGATGACCTGATGCGCATCTTCGGGTCCGAGCGGCTCGACAAGGTGCTGTCGTCGCTGGGCATGAAAGAGGGCGAGGCGATCGTCCACCCCTGGGTGAACAAGTCGCTGGAACGCGCCCAGGCCAAGGTCGAGGGGCGCAACTTCGACGTCCGCAAGCAGTTGCTGAAGTTCGACGACGTGATGAACGACCAGCGCAAGGTGATCTTCGGACAGCGCCGCGAGATCATGGAGGCCAAGGATCTGAGCGAGATCGCCCAGGACATGCGCCACCAGGTGATCGAGGATCTTGTGACCGAGCACATGCCGCCCCGCTCCTACGCCGACCAATGGGAGACAGAGGCGCTTTATGCCGATGTGATCCAGCATCTTGGGGTCGATGTGCCGGTGATGGCCAAGGCCGACGAGGATGGCGTCGACGACGAGGTCATGCGCGAATGGCTGGAGGAGGAGAGCGACAAGTTCATGGCCGAGAAGGCCGCGTCCTTCGGCGAAGAGACCATGCGCAATGTCGAAAAGCAGATTCTGCTGCAGACCATCGACACCAAGTGGCGCGAGCATCTTCTGACGCTCGAACACCTGCGCTCGGTCGTGGGCTTCCGGGGCTATGCCCAGCGCGATCCGCTCAACGAGTACAAGACCGAGTCGTTCCAGCTGTTCGAGAGCCTGCTCGACAGTCTGCGCACCGAGGTGACGCAGAAGCTCTCGCAGATCCGCCCGATGACGGAGCAGGAGCAAAAAGAGATGATGGATCGCCTGCTGGCGCAGCAGAAGTCACTACAGCAGGCCGCGAAACAACCGACGCCCGTGCCGGTCGGCGCCGGCGCCGATGCCGCCCCTGACGGCGCTGCCCCCGGTTTCGTCGAGGACGACCCGACCACCTGGGGCAACCCGGGGCGCAACGACCCCTGCCCCTGCGGGTCGGGCAAGAAGTTCAAGCATTGCCACGGGCGGCTCGCCTGACCCGCTGACGTGGGGCCCGGCCATGGGGCCGGGCAGCGGCCTGCAATGTTCCGCCGCATTTCCGACGCCGTTTTTCCGCGGTGCGGTCCCGCTCAGGACACCTTGGGGCGGTTGATTGTTTCCAAATCCTGGTTGGGAAGGGGAAACACTCATGTCTCGGATTCGGAAGTTGGCGATAGCTGGCGGAACCTTCGGGGTGGCCCTGTCTATCGGCTTTGTCATGCAGAACGGCGACGCCCTGGCGGATCGCTACGGCGCCGAGGTTCCGTTGGTCGAGGGCGACGCCTTCGATCAGCCGCTCGCCTCGGCGGCCCTCTCGCCGCTGGCGCCGCCCGGCGGAACCGCGGGTCTTGCGCAGGTCGCGGCGCCGACCATAGGCGCGGCCCCCATCGCGGATCCTGACGTCGATGTCACCGTGCCGGTCGCCGAGGCGGAACCGACAATGCCCGAGCCGCCCGAAGAGCTGACCCAGGCGGCAGTCTCCATGGCGAGCCTCGGCCCGATCGCGTTCCAGGGCCCGCCGGCGACCTCGGCCGCTGTCGCGATGACAGCCGCCCCCGCGCAGCCTTCGGCCGACACCGCCGAGGACGCAGGCGACGGGGCCGATGCCATCACGGTGGCCGCCCCCGCCGCGCCCGCGGCTCCGGCCTGCGAAACGAGCCTGTCGGCCGAGGTGGGCCAGGCGGCGCTGGTGACCCTGCGGCTCGATGCGGTCTGCCTGCCGGACGCGCAGGCGACGATCCACCACCAGGGCATGATCTTCACGCTTGTGACGGACGCGACCGGCTCCGCCCGTGTGGTCGTGCCCGCGCTGGCCGAACGCGCGGTCTTCATCGCTTCCTTCGATGGCGGAGACGGCGCCGTGGCGACTGCCGAGGTGCCCGCGATCGCGAATTACGACCGCGCCGTGCTGCAATGGCAGGGCGACAGCGGGTTGCAGATCCATGCGCTGGAGTTCGGCGCCGACTACGGCAGCGAGGGCCATGT
Organism: Roseisalinus antarcticus; assembly: GCF_900172355.1. Lineage (GTDB taxonomy): Bacteria > Pseudomonadota > Alphaproteobacteria > Rhodobacterales > Rhodobacteraceae > Oceanicola > Oceanicola antarcticus_A. The sequence goes on from NZ_FWFZ01000004.1 coordinate 142,497, forward strand.
CTGGGCCGCCTCCGCGCGCACCCCCTCCATGGCCATCGCCGGCGAGGGCGGGTTCCTGACCAGCCTCGGCGACGGCCAGGGTGTCGCGCCGCTGCGGGCGGAGGTCTATACGTTCCCCTCGGCGGTCAACCGGACGTCCGGCGACGTGGTCCTGTCGGTCGAGGCCGAGATCACCGACGAAACCTGCGAGCGCGATGTTTCCGCGCAGTCGATCCAGATCTCGCCCGGTTCTCCGGCACATGCGCTGGACCTGACCATGGCGATGCCGGAATGTTCGGCCGTCGGTGACTTTCTGGTGTTGAAAAACATGCTCGAGGACCTGACACTCGCGGCACGATGACGCTCGGATCAGGTCGACCCATACATCGACACGGCAAGCGTGCGGCGAGGTTTCTCGCCGCACTTGTCTTTTGTTTGCTTGCCAATGGCTTGGCGGCACAGGAGGTGACCGTGACCGCCCGCGAAGGCGGGCTGACCCTGCGCGGGGACGTGCTCGGGTTCGATGGGCTCTACCTGCGGCTGCGGACCGATGCAGGCGAGGTGACGCTCGACTACGCCGCCGTGACCTGCGATGGCGCGGCCTGCCCCGATCCCGCGACCCATGTGCCCGATCTGCGCCTCTCCGGCGCGGCCCGGATGGGCGAGGTGCTGATGCCCGCGCTGATCGAGGGTTTCGCCTTCGCCGAAGGCTATGCCGCCCGGCGGGAGGAGGACAGCGCGATCCTGTTCTCCTACGTCATCAGCGACCGGGCGACAGGGCAGGACCTGCATCGCTTCAGCTTTCGGCTGACGACCACGGATGAGGGCTTCGCCGACCTGCTGTCGGACGCCGCCGATGTGGCCCTGTCGGTGCGCGAACTGCGCCCGGCGGAACGGGAGGCGGGGCTCGCGGCGGGCCTCGGCGATCTGGCCCTGGCAGAGCGCAGCCGGATCATCGCGCTCGACGGCCTGGTGCCGATCGTCTCGGCCGCGCAGGACCGTCAGGACATCGACATCGACGTGCTGTCCCGCGCCTATGCCGGCGAGATCGACAATTGGTCCGAGATCGGCGGGCCCGACCGAGAGATGACCCTGCACCTGGTTGACGAAACCGAAGGTCACGCCCAGGGCTTCGTCGACCGGGTGGTGGCGGTTGGCGGCGCGTCGCTGTCGGATCGGGTGATCCATCACGTGGATGCCGCGGCTCTGGCGGCGGCGGTGTCCGCGGACCCTGGTGCGCTGGGGATCGTGCCCTACCGCGCCTATGGCGATGCGCGGCCGCTCGCGATGGCCGGGGCCTGCGGCCGGTCGAGCGCCGCGACGCTCGAGACGCTGAAGACCGAAGACTACCCGCTGACCATGCCCCTGTTCCTCTACCTGCCCATCCGGCGTCTGCCGCCTGTCGCGGCCGAGTTCCTGGGCTGGCTTCGGACCGAGCGCGCCCAGTTCATCGTGCGCCGCGCGGGCTTTGTCGACCTGGGCGCAGAGCCGATCCCCGTGGCCGCCCAGGGCCAGCGGTTCGCCGGCGCCATCGAGGTCGCGGGTCCCGAAATCACGCTGGCCGATCTGCAGCAGATGGTCCGGGTGCTGGGGCGGCGCGACCGGCTGTCGACCACCTTCCGGTTCGAGGTCGGCTCTACCCGGCTGGATGCGCAGTCGCGGTCGAACGTCTATCAGCTGGCCCGGGCGATCCGGGACGGGACCTATGAAGGCCAGACATTGCTGCTGGCCGGCTTTTCCGACGGCGTCGGCGTCGCGGCCGCTAACCGGGCCCTGTCGGGCGCCCGGGCTGAATCCGTGCTGCGAGAGCTTGTCGCCGCGCTTGGCGGGTCATTGCCGCCCCGGGTGCGGGTCCGCACGGCGGCTTTCGGCGAGGCGCTGCCCATGGGTTGCGACGATACCGAATGGGGCCGGCAAACCAATCGGCGGGTAGAGCTTTGGGTCGATGCGACCGGCGCTGCCCGCTAGACCCGCGCTCAGATCAATCCTTCGGCCCGAAAGCTCAGCTCGCGCGATTTGCCGATCACCAGGTGATCGTGCAGCACAAGGCCCAACGCCTCGGCGGCGTGGGCGATCTGGGCGGTCATGTCGATGTCGGACTGGCTGGGCGTCGGATCGCCTGAGGGGTGATTGTGCACCAGGATCATCGCCGAGGCGTTGCATTCCAGCGCCCGTTTCACCACCTCGCGCGGATAGACCGGGACGTGATCGACGGTGCCGCGCCCCTGCTCTTCGTCGGCGATCAGGGTGTTCTTGCGGTCGAGGTAGAGGACGCGGAAATGCTCGGTCTGCTGGTGGGCCATGACCGTGTGGCAATAATCCAGAAGCGCATCCCAGGACGAGATCACCTGCCGTTGCAGGATGCGGGCACGAGAGAGGCGATGCGCCGCGGCCTCGACGATCTTGAGCTCGCAGATCACCGCCTCGCCCACGCCCTTGACCTCGTCAAGCTGGCGCGGGGGAGCAGAGAGGACAGTGTTGAAATCGCCGAACTTGTCCAGAAGGGCCCGGGCCAGGGGTTTCACGTCCTGGCGTGGAATGGCGCGGAACAGCACAAGCTCCAGCATCTCGTAGTCGGGCAGGGCGGCGGCCCCGCCTTCCATGAAGCGTTCGCGCAGGCGCTTGCGGTGGTCGCGAATGTAGGAGGGCAGCCGCACGGGCGGGGTCCCGACCTCGTCAGGGGCGGTGCCGAAAAGCGGAAGGGGGGCTTCGGAGAGATGTCGCTGCGCCATGGCGGCACCATGGCGCAGGCAAGGTTAGCACAAGGTTAACAGGATCAGCCCTTCATCCCGTCCCAGAAGCTTTTGACCGCGGAAAAGAAGGTCGAGCTTTGCGGGTTGTTGCCCTCGGACTGCTTGTCGAATTCGCGCAGGATCTCTTTCTGCCGCGCGGTGAGGTTCACCGGCGTCTCGACGGCCAATTCGATGAACATGTCGCCGCTGGCCCCGCCCCGCAGGGTGGGCATGCCCTTGCCGCGCAGGCGCATCTGGCGCCCGGTCTGGCTGCCCTCGGGGATCTTGACCCGGCTGCGGCCGCCGTCGATCGTGGGCACCTCGATGTCACCGCCCAGGGCGGCCTTGCTGATGCTGACGGGCACCCGGCAAAACAGGTGCTGCGCGTCGCGCTGGAACAGCTCGTGGTCGCGCACCTCGATGAAAATATAGAGATCGCCTGCAGGGCCGCCGCGCAGCCCGGCCTCGCCCTCGCCGGCCAGCCGGATCCTGGTGCCGGTCTCGACGCCCGCGGGGACGTTGACCGACAGGGCGCGTTCCTTTTCGACACGGCCGGCGCCATGGCAGGTGTTGCAGGGGTTCTTGATCGTCTGGCCCGCGCCGTTGCAGGTCGGGCAGGTCCGCTCGACCGTGAAGAAGCCCTGCTGCGCGCGCACCTTGCCCATGCCCGAGCAGGTCGGGCAGGTCACGGGTTCGGCGCCGCCCTCGGCGCCGGTGCCGTTGCAGGTGCCGCAGGCCACGGCGGTGGGCACGGTGATGGTCGTTTGCAGCCCGGCATAGGCCTCTTCGAGGGTGATGCGCAGGTTATAGCGCAGGTCGTTGCCGCGCGACGCGCGCCTGCGACCACCGCCGCCCTGGCGGCCGCCCATGAAATCGCCGAAGAGGTCGTCGAACACGTCGGAGAAGGCCGAGGCGAAATCGCCCTGCCCGGCACCGCCGCCGAAGCCACCGCCAGGACGTCCGCCGCCGCCGTTCTCGAATGCGGCGTGGCCATAACGGTCATAAGCGGCTTTCTTGTTCGGATCCTTTAGAGCCTCGTAGGCCTCGTTCACTTCCTTGAACTGGGCCTCGGCATTCGGGTTGTCGGCATTGCGGTCCGGGTGAAGCTCCTTGGCCTTGCCACGATAGGCTTTTTTCAGCTCGTCGGCGCTTGCGCCCTTCGAGACACCCAGCACATCGTAATAATCGCGTTTCGCCATTCGTCGTCGGTCCCCCCTTGGGAACGAGAAAGACCGGCCCGAGGCGTCGGGCCGGTCGATTTCACGTCACGCGTTCTCAGGAACGCTTGTCGTCATCGAGATCCTCGAAATCCGCATCGACGATGTCGTCCGCGCCTGCGTCGGCATCACGATCGGACGCGGCCGCTTCGCCGTCTTCGGCGCTCTGGCTCGCCTTGTAGATCGCCTCACCCAGCTTCATGGCCGATTCGGTCACGTTCTGGATGCCGGACTTGATCTTCTCGGCATTCTCGCTCTCAAGCTCGTCCTTGAGCGCGGCGATGGCCAGTTCGATCGCCTCGACGGTGGTCGGGTCGACCTTGTCGCCATGCTCCTCCAGCGATTTCTCGGTCGAGTGGATGAGGCTTTCGGCCTGGTTCTTGGCCTCGACCAGCGAGCGGCGGTCCTTGTCGGCCTCGGCATTCGCTTCGGCATCCTTGACCATCTGGTCGATCTCGTCGTCGGACAGGCCGCCCGACGCCTGGATCGTGATGTTCTGCTCCTTGCCGGTGCCCTTGTCCTTGGCGGAGACCGACACGATGCCGTTGGCGTCGATGTCGAACGTCACCTCGATCTGCGGCATGCCGCGCGGCGCCGGCGGGATGTCCTCGAGGTTGAACTGGCCGAGCATCTTGTTGTCGGACGCCATCTCACGTTCACCCTGGAAGACGCGGATCGTCACGGCGTTCTGGTGATCCTCGGCGGTCGAGAAGATCTGGCTCTTCTTCGTCGGGATCGTCGTGTTCCGGTCGATCAGGCGGGTGAAGACACCGCCCAGCGTCTCGATGCCGAGCGACAGCGGGGTCACGTCGAGCAGCACGACGTCCTTGACGTCACCTTGCAGAACGCCGGCCTGGATCGCGGCGCCCATGGCGACGACCTCGTCGGGGTTCACCCCCTTGTGCGGCTCCTTGCCGAAGAACTTGGTCACTTCCTCGACCACGCGGGGCATCCGGGTCATGCCGCCGACCAGCACGATTTCGTCGATGTCGCCGGTGGCGAGGCCGGCGTCCTTGAGGGCCGCCTGGCACGGCTTCAGCGAGCCCTTGATCAGGTCGGACACGAGGCTTTCCAGCTTGGCGCGGGTCAGCTTCATGACCATGTGCAGCGGCGTGCCGGTGGCACTGTCCATCGAGATGAACGGCTGGTTGATCTCGGTCTGGCTGGAGGACGACAGCTCGATCTTGGCCTTCTCGGCGGCTTCCTTCAGGCGCTGGAGCGCCATCTTGTCCTTGGTCAGGTCGACGCCATGCTCTTTCTTGAACTCGCCGGCGAGGTAGTTGACGACACGCATGTCGAAATCCTCACCCCCGAGGAAGGTGTCGCCGTTGGTGGACTTCACCTCGAACAGGCCATCGTCGATCTCGAGGATGGTCACGTCGAAGGTGCCGCCGCCGAGGTCATAGACGGCGATCGTGCGGCTTTCCTTCTTGTCGAGACCATAGGCCAGGGCGGCGGCCGTCGGCTCGTTGATGATGCGCAGGACCTCGAGCCCGGCGATCTTGCCGGCGTCCTTCGTCGCCTGACGCTGGGCGTCGTTGAAATAGGCGGGGACGGTGATGACGGCCTGCGTCACCTCTTCGCCGAGGTAGCTTTCGGCGGTTTCCTTCATCTTCTGCAGGATGAAGGCGGAAATCTGGGAGGGGGAATACTTGTCGCCCTTGGCCTGGACCCATGCGTCGCCGTTGCCGCCGTCGATGGTGGTGAAGGGCATGTTCTTCTTGTCCTTCGCCAGATCGCTGTCGTCGAACCGACGGCCGATCAGGCGCTTGACGCCGAAGATGGTGTTCTCCGGGTTGGTGACGGCCTGCCGCTTGGCGGGCTGGCCGACGAGACGTTCGTTGTCCGTGAAGGCGACGATGGACGGGGTCGTCCGGGCGCCTTCGGAGTTTTCGATCACGCGGGGCTGGGAGCCGTCCATGATCGCGACGCAGGAGTTCGTGGTCCCGAGATCGATGCCGATGACTTTGGCCATGTCTGTCAAATCCCTCTTCAATTCAGGCGGTTTGAACGGCTCGGGCCCGATGTCGGCACCCGCGACCGTATGGATTGGGGCAGAACACTGCGTTGCTGCCGTTCAGTGGGCTATATAGGGAGGGGGTCATGGGGCTGCAACGGTTTCGGCCCCGGGAGACGTGACAAAAATGCAAGGTCGGAGGATCGGGATTTGACCGGGACCGCCGAGCCCACGCTGACCCTGCGCGGCGTGTCGATCTACGAAGGGCTTCTGCCACCCGAGGCGCAGGCGCGGATGGTGGCAGAGCTGCGCGAGGTGGTGCGCCGGGCGCCGCTGTTCTCGCCGATGACACCCTATGGCAAGCCGATGCGGGTGCGGATGACCTCGGCGGGGCGCTATGGCTGGGTGTCGGACCGGTCGGGCTATCGCTACGAGACGCGGCATCCCTCGGGGGTTGCCTGGCCGCCGGTTCCGCCCACTGTGCTGGCGGTCTGGGCTGCGGTGAGCGTGGTGGCGCGGGCGCCGGAATGCTGCCTTGTGAATTTCTACGGGGACGGGGCGAAGATGGGGATGCACCAGGACCGGGACGAAGCGAATTTCGACTTTCCGGTGGTGTCGATCTCGCTCGGGGACGAGGCGCTGTTCCGGGTCGGCAACCGGACGCGAGGCGGCAAGACCGAGAGTGTCTGGCTGCGGTCCGGCGACGTGGCCGTCCTGGGCGGAGCGGCGCGGCTGTTGTATCACGGCGTCGACAGGGTGGTGCCGGGGAGCTCGACGCTGCTGCCGGACGGGGGCCGCATCAACGTCACGTTGCGCGTGGTCGATGGTTGAGCGGCTTCAGGAAAATGGAGCGCCTTGCGGCGCACAGGTTTCGCCCGGCCACGCCTGCGGCGTGATCCGGGCCGTTGGCGCCCCGCCCCGGGCGGATCAGCGCGATGTCACCGTGCAGCACCCGCTCCAGAGTTGGGTGCCCATGCCGGACAGGGTTGTGATGAGCCGCGCTTCGAGCCCGTAGAGTTGATCGGACATGCCATCCGAGCAGATGCCCGGCGAAATGACCAGCGCGGCGAAGCCGTCGTCACCCGACAGCTCTGCGCTGGCGGCGCGATCGAACCCCGCCGCGCCCGGGCCGGTGAAGGGCGAGGGTTCGGCGACGAAGCGGGGCTCTCCGAAGATGTCGAACGACCAGGAACCGGGGCTGACCGTGAGGCCCCAGAACGGTTCGGTGCCGAAGCAGCCCGCAACGGTCGAGGCGCTTGCGAACCAATCCCCCGCCTGTCGCGCCATGTAGGCGAGCGAGACCCAACCGGCCCGCTCCTCCAGGTTCATCAGGCCCCAGTTGCCGCTGGCATCGGTACTCACGATCTCCACCCCCTGACGGTCGGGCGCCAGCTCTCCGATCACGGGGCTGTCGGTGCCTGGGCCGGACCGGACATTGAGCGTATCATCCGCCGCGACACCGGCCACATCGAACAGGGCGGGCAGCCCGTTGCCCCCGACATCCAGGAGCGGCGGCAGGCCCTGCGCCGGGGCGGCGAGCGGGACCAGCATCAGGAACAGGGCGAAAAGGCGGATCATCTTGCGGCTCCCCAGGAAATCGAGGCGTGTTTGCGGGTATAGCTTTCGCCGATCATCCCGATCATGAGCAGGATCAGGCTGACCACCAGCGGGTAGGTCGTGTTCGAGAAATGCGGGTTGTAGTTGATGAAGGTGAAACCGCGGGCCTGGTCGATCACGTGGAACAGCGGGTTCCAGTCGAACCAGGCGAGCATGAAGCCCGGCAGCGTGTTGGCCAGGAACATCTTGCCCGAGGCGATCATGTTGGCCCGGGCCCAGACCTGGGCCACGATGGCGGTGAAGCCGGGGAACCAGGGCTTGAGCGCCAGAAACACCATGCCGACCGAACAGCCGGTGAACCAGGCCAGCAGGATCATTCCGAAGGCGCCCAGCGGATCGTAGATTTCGATCGGGGTCATGATCGCGTGGTAGAGGAACAGGATCACGATGACCGACAGCACCTGGATATAAAGGGTCGACAACGCGGCGGAGACCACGGCGACGATGGTGTTCATCGGCGCGTGTTTCATCATCGCCGAGGTGGGGCCTTCCGCGCTCATGACCGCCTGCATGGACTTGGTGTGGCAGATGAACATGAAGATGCCCGACATCACGTAGAGCAGGAAATCGCCGCGCACGGCCGACCCGCGCAGGCCCAGCACCGCGAACATGAAGTAGAAGGCGATCACCAGGATGAGCGTCTGCATGATGTTCTGGATCAGCCCCAGCACCGCGTGGCGGCTGGATTTGCGGATGTCGCGCACGATGGAATGATAGATCAGCTCCATCATTCCGAACGCGGACGAGAGGCGTGATCGCGGCTGTCGCGTCTGGAACATGAATTCTATCTGCCTTGCGGACCGCTTATGGTCTTTGTCTTGCCCATTTCACTGGCTGACACCATAAGGGACGTTAGATTTCAATTCAATAAAGGCCCGTGAGGGCGCCGGGGAGTCATCTCGATGGACTACGGGAAACTTGTGGTGGAAATGCGGCGGCTCGCGCTCGAGGCCGGGGACAAGATCATGGAGATCTACGACGGCCCCGAATTCGAGGTGATGGTCAAGAGCGACAACAGCCCCGTAACCGTCGCCGACGAGGCCGCCGACGCGCTGATTTCGGCCGGATTGCGGGCGGCGTTCCCGGACGTGGCGCTGGTGACCGAAGAGCAATCGGCGAGCCATGACATCCGCGCCAAGACCTTCCTGATCGTCGACCCGCTGGACGGCACCAAGGAATTCATCAACCGGCGCGGCGACTTTACCGTCAACATCGCGCTGGTCGAGGAAGGGCAGCCGACCCGGGGCGTGGTCTATGCGCCGGCGAAGGGGCGGCTGTTCTACACCCAGGCCGACGGCCAGACCGTCGAGGAGACCGGCGCCCTGGACAAGCAGGCCGTCGGAGAGACCAAGCCGATCTCGGTCTCTAGCCCCGACAACGGCGGGTTGATGGTGGTCGCGTCCAAGTCGCACCGCGACCAGGCCACCGACGATTACATCGGCCAGTACGAGGTGCGCGACATGACCTCCGCCGGCTCTTCGCTGAAGTTCTGCCTGGTGGCCACGGGCGAGGCCGACCTCTATCCGCGGCTCGGCCGCACGATGGAATGGGACACGGCCGCCGGACACGCCGTGCTGGCCGGCGCGGGCGGGCTTGTGGTGAGGTTCGACAATCCGCAACTGCCGCTCGTCTACGGCAAGGAGAGCTTTGCGAACCCGTTCTTCATCGCCTACGCGCCCGGCGTGGATTTGAAGGGCGCCTGACCGTTGCCCACCCTGATCGTCATTCCGGCGCGCTATGCGTCCCAGCGTTATCCGGGCAAGCCGTTGGTGGACCTGCGGGGAGCTACGGGGGAGGCGCGCAGCCTGATCCGCCGCTCGTGGGAAGCCGCGATGCAGGTGCAGGGGGTCGACCGGGTGGTCGTGGCGACCGATGACGACCGCATTCGCGACGCGGCCGAGGCCTTCGGGGCCGAGGTCGTGATGACCTCGGAGACCTGCCGCAACGGGACCGAACGCTGCGCCGAGGCGTTTGACCGGCTGGGGGGCGGGCATGACATCGTCGTCAACCTGCAGGGCGACGCGCCGCTGACCCCGCCATGGTTCATCGAGGCGCTGATTGCCGAGCTTTCGGATCACCCCGTGGCCGAGGTGGCGACGCCGGTGCTACGGTGCGACGGCCGGGCCCTGCGCGGTTTTCGCGAGGACAGGCGGGCCGGGCGCGTGGGCGGGACGACGGCGGTGTTCGGGATCGACCGCGCCGGGCTCTATTTCTCCAAGGAGGTCATTCCCTACACCGGGGCCGACTATGCCGACGCCGCGCCGACGCCGGTGTTTCACCACGTTGGCGTCTATGCCTACCGGCCCTCGGCCATGGCAGCCTATCCGCGCTGGACGCCGGGGCCGCTGGAGACGCTCGAAGGGCTGGAACAGCTGCGCTTTCTCGAACGCGGCGTCCACCTGACCTGCGTCGAGGTCGAGGCCCGGGGCCGCCCCTTCTGGGAGCTGAACAACCCCGAGGACGTGCCGCGTCTGGAGGCGATGCTGGCCGAGGCGGGCATGCCGTGACACGCCCGAATGTCAGCGTGGTCGTGGTCAGCAACGGGCGGCCAGATGCGCTGATCCGCTGCCTGCGGGGGCTGACCCAGCTGGTCTATGATCCGTTCGAGGTCGTTGCAGTGGCAGACCGACCCGGCCGGCGGCGCATCGACACCCGGCCGGAGCTGTTCGGCCGGATCAAGGTGGTCGCCTGCGACGAGCCCAACATCTCTGTCGCGCGGAACCTTGGCATCGCGCAGGCGGCGGGCGAGGTGATCGCCTTCATCGACGACGACGCGGTGCCGGAGCCGTTGTGGCTGGCGCATCTCGCGCCGGTCTTCGAGGACCGCCAGGTCGGCGCGGCCACGGGCTATGTCATCGGGCGCAACGGGATCAGCCTGCAGCACAGGCTGCGCGACGTGGGCCCGGATGCCGACAGCCGCCCCGTCAGTCTGCAGGGCGGAGAGCCACGGCTTGTGACGGCGGCGCCGGGGCGGGCGGTCAAGACCGAGGGCACCAACATGGCGTTCCGACGAGAGGTGCTCTTGCGGGTGTCGGGGTTCGATCCGGCCTTCCGGTTCTACCTGGACGAGACCGACCTAGACATGCGGCTGGCGGCCCTCGGCACGCTGACGGCGGCGGTCCCGCATGCCCAGGTGCACCACCAGTCCGCCGCCAGCGACCGGCGGCGTCCCGACCGGGTGCCGCGCAGCCTGCACGACGTCGGCGCGAGCCTTGCGATGTTCCTGCGCCGCCACAGCAGCCTCGACGACATCGCCTCGGTCGGCCGCAAGGAGCGCCGGCTGCGGCACAGGTCCCTGCTGGAGCATATGGTGGCCGGCCGGATAGAGCCCCGCGATGTCGGCCGGATCCTGGCCACGTTCGATGCGGGCTGGGCCGAGGGGTCCGGGGCCGACCTGTTGCCCCTTCCCCCGCTGGAGCCCGCGCCCCCCGCCTTCCTGCGCTATCGCCCGGACGTGCCCCGCCGGGGTCACGCGGTGGTCGCCGGCCGCATCTGGCAAGGGCGGGCCCGCCGCGCCGAGGCCCTGCGCCTGGTCGAGGCCGGCTGGCACACGACCCTGTTCCTGTTGTCGCCGACCGCGCGGTATCATCGCGCCTGGTTCGACGACGAGGGCTACTGGATTCAGCGTGGCGGGCTCTTCGGTCGGTCGCGGCGCGGTGGACGATTGGTTCAATTCTGGCGCTTTCATGCGCGGATCCGAAACGAAATTGTGCGCTTGCGGCATTTGCGTGGACGACCGGCCGCAGACATGGACAATCACTGAGGATCTGTGCCATTCACATATCGCGGAAGAGACTGTCAAGGTGATCATTCGACCGAACCGAACGACAAGAGCGACGGGTGACGAATGTTTCTTTCCGGCTTGCAACAATTCGATTTGAGTCAAAGGACGACAACATGGCGAAGCGTGTAACAAAGGCGATTTTTCCGGTCGCGGGCATGGGCACGAGGTTTCTTCCGGCGACAAAGTCGGTCCCGAAAGAGATCATGACGCTGGTTGACCGGCCGCTCATCCAATACGCCATCGACGAAGCCCGGGCCGCCGGCATCAAGGAATTCATCTTTGTCACCTCGCGCGGGAAATCCGCGCTGGAGGATTACTTCGACCGCGCCCCCGAGCTGGAGCACACGCTGCGCAAGAAGGGCAAGACCGAGCTTCTCGAGATCCTCAAGTCGACCAACATGGAATCGGGCGGCATCGCCTATATCCGCCAGAACCAGGCGCTCGGCCTTGGCCACGCGGTCTGGTGCGCCCGCCGCCTGGTGATGAACGAGCCCTTTGCCGTCATCCTGCCCGACGATGTCATCGCCGCCGAAAAACCCTGCCTGCAGCAGATGATGGAAGCCTACGAGGAAACCGGCGGCAGCATGGTCGCCGCGATGGAGGTGCCGCACGAGCGGACCTCGTCCTACGGCATCCTCGATTGCAAGGACGACATGGGATCGCTGGTGTCGGTCAAGGGGATGGTCGAGAAGCCGGACCCGGACGACGCGCCGTCGAACCTGGCCGTGATCGGCCGCTACATCCTGTCGCCGCAGGTCATGCGCAACCTCAACAAGGTCGAGGAAGGCGCCGGCGGAGAGATCCAGCTGACCGATGCCATCGCCAAGGAGATCGCGAGCGAGCGCGGTGTCTACGGCTTCCGGTTCCGGGGACAGCGGTTCGACTGCGGCTCCAAGGTCGGGTTCCTGCAGGCGACGGTGGCCTTCGGGCTGGCGCGGGACGACCTGCGCGACGAATTGCAGGGCTATCTCGATGAATTGTCGGCGAGCCGTTCCGCCGCGCAGTGATACCGGCTTGATCTGAACAGACGACGGGTGGACCGACCTTGGCGAATATTCTTGTGACAGGTGGTGCGGGCTATATCGGCTCGCATGCCTGCAAGGCCCTGGCGCAGGCCGGCTTTACCCCGATCACCTTCGACAACCTGGAAACCGGGTGGCGCGACTCGGTCAAGTTCGGGCCCTTCGAGCAGGGCGACCTGCTGGACCGGGCCCGGCTGGACGAGGTCTTTGCCAAGTGGCAGCCGGTCGCGGTCATGCATTTCGCAGCCCTCTCCCTCGTGGGCGAGAGCATGTCGAACCCGGGCAAATACTGGCGCGGAAACGTGGGCGCGACCCTGAACCTGGTCGAGGCGGCGGTCGCGGCCGGGTGCCTCGATTTCGTCTTCTCCTCGACCTGCGCGACATACGGTGACCAGGACGGCGTGGTGCTTGACGAGGACACCCCGCAGGCGCCGCTCAATTCCTATGGCGCGACCAAGCGGGCGATCGAGGACATGCTGGAGAACTTCGGGGCGAGCCACGGACTGCGCGCGGTGATCTTCCGCTATTTCAACGTGGCTGGCGCCGATCCGGACGGCGAGATCGGTGAATTCCATCAGCCCGAGACGCACCTGATCCCGCTGATGCTGGACGCCATCGACGGCAAGCGCGATGCGCTGACGATCTACGGCACCGATTACGACACGCCGGACGGCACCTGCATCCGCGACTACGTCCACGTGATGGACCTGGTGGATGCCCATGTTCTGGGGGTGAAGTGGCTGCAGGACGGCAAGGAGAGCCGAGTGTTCTGCCTCGGCACGGGCTCCGGCTTCAGCGTGCGCGAGGTCATCCGGCAGTCCGGCAAGGTCACCAACCGCGAGGTGCCGGTGGTCGAGGGGCCGCGGCGCGCGGGCGATGCGGTCAAGCTTGTCTCGGGCAGCGGCCGGGCCGAGGCCGAACTGGGCTGGACGCCCCATCGCTCGACGATGGAGACGATGGTGGCCGATGCCTGGCGCTGGCATCAGAACAATGTCGCCCACTACAAGGCGTGAGGGCCCGCCGGCCCGCCTGATCGACATCACGCGGCTGGCGTCACGGGCCGGGCGAACCCTGACCGGGGTGGACCGGGTCGAACGGGCCTATCTCGTCGAACTTCTCGGGCAGCCGACGCCGCTCTTTGCTCTGGCCCGGACGGCTCTGGGCTATCTGCTGCTGGACCGGGCGGGGGCGGAGGGGTTCCTGCGCAGGCTCGACGCGGGGGACTGGGCGCCGCCCGACATGCTCTCGCGCCTCGCGCGGGGCAAGACCCCGGCGCAACGCGCGGCCGAGGCGGCGCTGCGGCGGCTGTCGATCGCGCGGGTGCGGCGTGGGCGGCTGGCGCGGATGCTGGGCAACCGTTTGCCGCCGGGGACGGCCTATCTGAACCTGGGGCACACCAACTTGACCGCGCGGGTCGTGGCGGCCGTGCGGACCGTTCCCGGGGCGCGGATCGCGGTGTTCATCCATGATACCATCCCGCTCGACCTGCCGCAGATGCAGCGCGAGGGCAGCGTCGACCGTTTCGCGGGCCTATTGGCGAGGGCGGGAGAGGCGGATGTGATCCTGACCTCATCGGCCGCCGTGGCCGCCGACATCCGCCGCCATCTGCCCGAGGGCCCGCCGATTGCGCATGCGCCGCTGGGCGTGGCGCCGGCCGCGCCCGACCCCGCGGCGCTGCCCAAGGGCCTGCCGCCCGCGCGGCCCTATTTCGTGGCGCTCGGCACGATCGAGCCGCGCAAGAACATCGGCCTGCTTCTGGACACATGGGAGGCGCTGGGCGAGGATCCCCCGCCCCTCTTGCTGTGCGGCAGCCGGGGCTGGAAGAACCGTGCGGTCTTTGCCCGGCTGGATGCCGGCGTGCCCGGGGTGCGCGAATGTCCGGGCCTGTCGGACGGCGCGGTCTCGGCGCTTGTCGCCGATGCGCGGGCCCTGCTCTTTCCGTCGCTGGCCGAAGGCTTCGGCCTGCCCCCGGCGGAAGCCGCGGCCCTGGGCACGCCGGTGGTTTGTGGCGATTTGGCCATCTGCCGCGAAGTGCTGGGTGACGTGCCCGTTTACGTGGACGTGAGCGACAGCTATGCATGGGAAAAGACAATAAGGCAGTTGTCAGAGCAGCCCTTTCCCGCCCCGGCCCCCGGGTTCACGCCGCCCGATTGGGCCGATCATTTCAAGGTCGTCTCAAGCGTGACGTGATAGCCGGTCCGTCGCGGGACGGCAGCTCTGGCAGAAAAAGGATCGAGGGTGGGCGCGGTACAATCATACCGGCTGAGATTGCAGCGCAAGCGCTGGCGGATACGGGCGTTCCGCAAGCGTCGCGATCTCACGCCGGTGGTGCAGCGTACGGGCTCGATCCGCGGCAGCGACATCCTGGTCTTTTCGACCTTCCGCAACGAGATCATCCGGCTTCCGTATTTCCTGAAGTATTACAGGGATATGGGCGTCAATCATTTCCTGATGGTCGACAACGGCAGCGACGATGGCGGGCGCGAATACCTGGCCGAGCAGCCCGATGTCTCGCTCTGGGGGACGAATGCCTCCTACAAGCGGGCGCGGTTCGGGGTGGACTGGCTGAACTGGCTGCAGCTCAAATATGCCCACGGGCACTGGGCGCTGGTCGTCGATCCCGACGAGCTTTTCGTCTATCCGTTCTGCGACACCCGTCCGATCCGGGCGCTGACGGACTGGCTCGATGCCTCGTCGATCAAGTCGTTCTCGGCCATGCTGCTGGACATGTATCCCAAGGGTGGCATCGCCGACGTGCCCTACAGCCGCGGCCAGGACCCGCTGGAGATCGCGAGCTGGTTCGACGCGGGCAATTACTCGATCTACCGCAACCACAAGTACGGCAACCTCTGGATCCAGGGCGGGCCGCGAATGCGCGCCTTCTTTGCCGACGATCCGGCCCGCGCGCCCGCGCTCAACAAGATCCCGCTGGTCAAGTGGGACCGGCAATATGCCTATGTCAGCTCGACCCACACGCTGCTGCCGCGCGGCCTGAACCAGGTCTACGATGAATGGGGCGGTGAGAAGGCGTCGGGCATCCTGCTGCACACCAAGTTCCTCAGCACCTTCGGCGACAAGGCCCGCGAAGAGATCGGGCGCGGTCAGCACTACGCCGCCAGCCGCGAATACCTCGCCTATGCCGAGGGGGTGACGGAGAACCCCGACCTCTGGTGCAAATGGTCCGAGAAATACATCAACTGGCGTCAGTTGGAGATTCTGGGCCTGATGTCCAAGGGCAACTGGGCATGACCGTCGGAATCCTCCTTCTGGTGCACAACGCCTTCGGCCGGGCCGAGCAGGTGGCGCGGCACTGGGTCAAGGGCGGCTGTCCCGTGGTGATCCATGTCGACAAGAAGGTCCCGCGCGAGACATACGACCGGTTCGTCCTTGCGCTGAAGGACCTCGACACTGTGCTGTTCTGCAAGCGGCACCGCTGCGAATGGGGGACCTGGGGGATCGTCGCGGCCTCGCAATCGGGGGCCTCGCTGATGCTCGACCGGTTCGCGGAGGTGCGGCATGTCTACCTCGCGTCCGGCTCCTGCCTGCCGCTGCGCCCCGTGCGCGAGCTGCGCAGCTATCTCGACGCGCGCCCGCAGACCGATTTCATCGAAAGCGCGACCACCGCCGACGTGCCCTGGACGGTCGGAGGGCTGGACGCGGAACGCTTCGTGCTGCGCTTTCCCTTCTCGTGGAAACGGCAGCGGTTCCTGTTCGACACCTATGTGGAGATCCAGCGCAAGCTGCGGCTGAAGCGACGCATCCCCGAAGGCGTCGTGCCGCACATGGGCTCGCAATGGTGGTGCCTGACGCGGAACACCCTGACCGCGATCCTCAAGGATCCGCTGCGGCGCGAATACGATGCCTATTTCCGCAGGGTCTGGATCCCGGACGAAAGCTATTTCCAGACCCTCGCCCGGCTCTATTCGCCGCAGATCGAAAGCCGCTCTCTGACGCTGTCCAAATTCGATTTCCAGGGCAAGCCGCACATCTTCTACGACGACCACCTGCAGCTTCTGCGGCGGTCGGATTGCTTCGTGGCGCGCAAGATCTGGCCCCATGCGGACCGGCTCTACGAGGCGTTCCTCGACCCGTCCGAACAGGCAATGAAGGGGGCGGAGCCCAACCCCGGCAAGATCGACCGGATCTTCGCCAAGGCGGTGGAGCGTCGGACCCGGGGGCGCACCGGGCTCTACATGCAGTCGCGGCTGCCGCACGAAGGCTGGGAGAACGGCTTTTCCTCGGCGCCCTATTCGGTGTTCGAGGGGTTCGCCGACCTCTACGAAGGGTTCGAGGACTGGCTGGCCCGAGAGACCGGCACCCGGGTGCACGGCCATCTCTTCGCCAAGGACGGCGCGGAATTCGAGGGCCGGCAGGCCACGTTTGCCGGGGCCCTGACCGACGGCGTCAAGATCCGGGACTACAATGCGCGCCGCTTCCTGACCAGCCTGATCTGGAACACCCGGGGCGAGCGGCAGTGCTTTCAGTTCGGCCCGGCGGACAGCCAGATCATCACCTGGGACCTGGCCAAGGATCCCAACGCGCAGATCAGCGTCATTTCCGGGGCCTGGGCCGTGCCGTTGTTCCTGGCCAACGAGGATTTCGCCCTGCTGCGGGCCGAGGCCGCCGCGCTCCAGAAGATCGAGAGCGAGCATCTCGATGCCCTGCGCTCGCCCCATGCCAAGGCCCGGATCAGGATCTGGACCATGGCCGAGTTCCTCGAGGCGCCGGCCGAGGCCCTGCAGACAGTGATCGACGAGTTTCCCGGCAGCACCGGCCGCAAGCTGACCGAGATGCCGCGCATGGTCGATCTGACAGGTTTCGGGCGGTTCCTGCAGAACCTCAAGAACCAGGGGATGGACCCCTATCTCATGGGGGATTTCCCGGTCGAAGGCGCCCCCCGTCCCGCCGCGACGCCACTCCGGCGCAAGCGCTACATGATCAGGTAAGCCATGACGTCATTCGACAGTTTCGTGATTTTCGCCGAGATGCGGACCGGCTCCAACTTCCTGGAGGCCAACCTGAACGCGATCCCCGGCATCCAGTGTCACGGAGAGGCGTTCAACCCGCATTTCATCGGCTACCCCAAGCGCGACACGCTGCTGGACATGACCCTGGAAGAGCGCGAGGCCGACCCCGCCGCCCTGCTGACCCGGATCAAGGACCAGAGCGAGGGCCTCGGCGGCTTTCGCTTTTTCAACGATCATGACCCACGGGCGCTTGACCTGGTTCTGCCCGACCCCCGCTGCGCCAAGATCATCCTGACCCGCAACCCGGTCGAAAGCTACGTCAGCTGGAAGATCGCGCAGGAGACCGGGCAGTGGAAGCTGACCAACGTGAAACACGTCAAATCGGGCCAGGTCGCCTTTGACGCGGCAGAGTTCGAGGCCCATCTCGCCGCGTTGCAGGCCTTCCAGATCCGGTTGCTGAACGCCCTGCAACGCTCGGGTCAGACGGCGTTCTATGTCGCTTACGAGGATCTTCAGGATCTGGACGTGATGAACGGGCTGGCCCGGTGGCTTGGCGCTTCGGGCCGGCTGGAGGGGCTGGATACGAAGCTCAAGAAGCAGAACCCCGAGCCGATGTCGTCCAAGGTCACCAATTTCGACCAGATGGAGCAGGCGCTGGTCCATCTCGACCGGTTCAACCTCACCCGGACCCCGAATTTCGAGCCGCGACGCGGGGCGGTGGTCCCGACCTATGTCGCCGCGCCTGCCAGCCCGATCCTGTTCATGCCCGTGCTCGGCGGGCCGACGGATGCGGTGCGCGGGTGGATGGCCGAACTGGACGGGGTGGGCGAGGGCAAGCTGATCGACGGCTTCAACCAGAAGAGCCTGCGACAGTGGAAACGCAAGAACAACGGTCACCGGTCCTTTGCCGTGATCCGCCACCCGGTGGCCCGCGCCCATGCCACGTTCTGCGAAAAGATCCTTTTCACCGGCCCGACCGCCTACATGGATATCCGCAAGACCCTGCGGCAGGTGTTCAAGCTGCAGGTGCCGGGGCAGAATCCCGGCCCGGAGTATGATGCGACCGCGCACCGCGCGGCCTTTACCACCTACCTCGCCTTCGTGAAGGCCAACCTCGGGGGCCAGACCTCGGTCAGGGTCGATGCCTGGTGGTCCTCGCAGACCGAAGTGCTGCGCGGGATGGCGAATTTCGCCCTGCCCGACATGGTGTTGCGCGAAGATCAGCTGGCCGAGGGGCTGTCGCAGCTGGCCGCCCAGATAGGGCGGTCCGATGCACCCGTCCCCGGCGAGACCGACCCGAACCGCGCCCGGCTGGAACAGATCTATGACGGCGAGATCGAATCGCTGGTGCGCGACATCTATCAGCGCGACTACATGGGCTTCGGGTTCGGCACCTGGGCCTAGGCCCGGTCAGGCCGCCTGCGACGCGTTGCTTTCGGTCAGGATCGTGTGGAGCGTGGACGGGTCGTCGTTGGCGCGCAGCTTGGCGCAGGTGCCGGGATCGCGCAGGGTGCGCGACACGATGGCCAGCGCCTTGAGGTGCTGGACCCCGGCATTCTCGGGCGCGAGCAGCGCGAAGACCAGATCCACGGGCTGCCGGTCGACCGATTCGAAGTCCAGCGGCTTGTCCAGCCGCAGGAACAGGCCGCGCACCCGGTCGAGCCCCTCGAGCCGCGCGTGGGGCAGGGCGACACCGCCGCCCACGCCCGTCGGCCCGAGGTTTTCACGCTCGGTCAACGCCTCGATCACCGCGGAAGAGGAAAGGCCAAGCGTCGCCGACGCCATCTCGCCCAGGTCGTGGAACAGCCGCTTCTTGCTGCTGGACGACGACAGGAGTTTGATCCCGTCGAGGCTCAGTATGTCTTCGAGCTGCATTGAATTTCCATTCCGGTCCGCTTGCCCCGCCGTGCGGGGCAAGGTCAGGTGCCTGCGTTTCGCGGGTCGATCCATCCGATATTGCCGTCATCACGGCGATACACGACGTTGATCCCACTGTGGCCTTCATTGCGGAAGACAAGCACGGAAGCGGCCGAAATTTCCATCTGCATCACCGCGTCTCCGACGGACAGGGACGGAATCTTCATCTCCATCTCGGCGATGATCATGGAATTCACATCGCTTTCCTGCTCCGTATCCTCCGATTCATTAGACGCGAGGATATACGAAGGGGCGATCGAGAGTTCAACCGGTTGTGAGCGTTCCTTGTGATGGTCCTTCAACCTGCGCTTGTAGCGGCGCAATTGTTTGTCCATCTTTTCGCAGGCGCTGTCAAAAGCGGCATAAATCTCATGCGCCTGCCCCTTGGCCTGTGCCGTCAGGCCGGTCGACAAGTGCACCACGGCCTCGCAATTATAGGCGCTGCCGGACTTCGAGAAGATGACCGTCGCGTCCGTGGGGCGGCCAGCATACTTGGCCACGGTCTCACCCAACTCTGTTTCAACGTGCTCCTGCAAGGCTGTGCCGATATCGATCTGCTTGCCGCTGATTTGGTAACGCATGGTGACTCCTTCATCGAAAATGGACCGCGCAGCGGACCGGTCAGTCCTGTCTTCTCGGCGGTCCGGGGGCGACGACGCGCGGAACCTTCGGTGGGTCCGAGGCTTGTTCGATCCGGCCGGGCACCTGGCCCGCACATCACCGGCTGAGGGAACATGCGCTGTCATCCCTCCCATTTGGCGACAGCCGATGGCCTTCTGTCAACGACCAAAGACTTAACGCCTAAACGCGCCGTTCAGTTCACCCGGAAGCCTTCTCCCAGATAGACCCGGCGCACGTTCTCGTCCTCGACGACCTCGTCAGCGGTGCCGCTCATCAGCACGCGGCCGTCATGCAGGATATAGGCCCGGTCCACGATTTCGAGCGTTTCCCGAACGTTGTGATCGGTGATCAGCACGCCGATGCCGCGCATCTTGAGCTCCACCACCAGCATCCGGATGTCCTCGACCGAGATCGGGTCGACCCCGGCGAAGGGCTCGTCCAGAAGCACGTATTTCGGCCCCGCCGCCAGGCAGCGCGCGATCTCACACCGGCGGCGTTCGCCGCCCGACAGGGCCAGGGCGGGCGCCCGGCGCAGGTGTTCGATCGAGAATTCGGTCAGCAATTCCTCCAGCCGCTCGCGGCGGCTGGTCCGGTCGGAGACGGTGATCTCGAGGATGGCGAGGATGTTGTCCTCGACCGACAGACCGCGAAAGATCGACATCTCCTGCGGCAGATAGCCGATCCCCAGCTTGGCCCGCCGATACATCGGCAGGGCGGTCACGTCGATGCCGTCGAGGATCACCTGCCCGCCCTCGGGCTGGACCAGGCCCGCGATGGCATAGAAACAGGTCGTCTTGCCCGAGCCGTTCGGCCCCAGAAGCGCCACGACCTCGCCTCGGCCCAGATCGAGGCTGACGTCCCGGATCACCATGCGCTTGCGATAGCTCTTGCGCAGGCTGACAACATGCAGGCCCGCGCCGCCCTCGGTGACCTTGAGGTCGGGCATCACTGACCGTCCTGGCGAAAGACGGTGCGCACCCGCCCGTCCATCCGGGCCGCGCCGGTGTTGACGTTGACCACCATCCGCTCGGCCGACAAGGCGCTGGCCCCTTGCGTCAGCAGCACGTCGCCGGTCAGCACAAGCTGGCCCGCGGTCAGATCGTATTCCGCCGCCCCCGCCTCTGCCTGTTCGGTCGCGGTGACCAGCGTGACACCGCCCGAAGCGGTCAGTCGCGCGATGTCGCCGGTTTCGCCGTCATAGATCACCTCGACCCGCTCGGCGGCGAGCCGAAGGTCGCCCTGTCCGATCAGGACGCCGCCGGCAAAGACAGCCGAGCCGGTGTCGCGATCGACGGTCAGGCTGTCGGCCGTGATCTCGACCGGGGCGCCGGGGTCGGTGCTGAGGCCGCCGAGGTCGATGTTGGTCTGGGCCGTGGCCATGCCGGCAGCGGCGAGAAGGACGACGATCAGGATATGTTTCACGGGAGAGCCTCTGCTTGTGCCGGATCGTATACCAGCCGGACACCCTCGTTGAAAAGGAGACGCTGCCCCCCGCCCTCCGGCGTCTCGATCACCAGCTTGCCGGCGGCCAGCTCTCCGAAGGGGGCATGTGCCTCCAGCGCGCCCTCGGTCTCGATCCGGCCGCTGTCCAGATCGGCGGAGACGGCGGCGGTCTCGATCTCGTAGCCGTCGGAAGTCACGATCCGCGCCAGCCCGCCCAGCCGCGCGGTGCCGGCGGCGCGGTCGATCCGGCCCTCTCCGGCGCGCACATCCACGTGCATTCCGCCCGGCGAGGACAGCGAGGCGTGGATCCGGGTGACCGTGATGATCCGGGCCGCGGCATCCTCGGGGCGGGCGCTTTCGGCGAGGATCTCGATGATCGAGCCGTCATCGGCGACGCCCGAGAAGGATGGCGCCGAGATCTGCTGTTCCCGCGCCAGCTGTTCTATGTCGGCATAGGGAATGCTGGTGTCGCCGATCTGCGGCGCCCGGGCGAACAGAAACGTCGTGGACAGCAGCGTCAACGCTCCGAGCGGCAGCAGGACCTTGGCCCAGGCCACGTAGGTGGAGTGCTTGTCGGCCATCCCGCGCGCCTCAGACGACGCCGGCGCGGAGGCAATCGTGGATGTGGATCAGACCCGCGACCTGGCCCGACCCCTCGGGGTCGACGACGAAAAGACAGGTGATCTTGCGTTCGTTCATGATGGCGACCGCCTCTTCGGCCAGGGCATCGGGCCCGATGGTCTGTGGCGCGGCTGTCATGACGTCGCCCGCGGTGCGCTCCAGCAGCCCGTCCATGTGACGGCGCAGATCGCCGTCGGTGATGATTCCTGTCAGATGGTGGCTCTCGTCCAGAACGCCAAGGACGCCGAAGCCCTTCTGACTGATCGTGAGCAGGACCTCACTCATCGGGGTGGCGAGGCTTCCGGTCGGCAACTTGGCGTCGCGGTGCATCAGGTCGCCCACTTTCGTCAGCCGCGCCCCCAGCTTGCCGCCGGGGTGAAAGTCGCGGAACATCTCTGCGGTGAACTGGCGATGGTCCATCAACACGACGGCCAGCGCGTCCCCCAGGGCCAGCATCATCGTGGTCGACGAGGTCGGCACGACGCCGGTCGTGCAGGCCTCGGCCGCCTCGGGCAGGACGATGCCCACGTCCGCCTGGCGCATCAGCGCGCTGTCCGGCCGGCTGGCGACGCCGATCAGCGGGATCCGGAACCGGCGGGAATGGGCGATGATGTCGGCCAGCTCCGGCGTCTCGCCAGAGTTGGACAGCACCAGGACCACGTCACCGCGGGTCATCATCCCCAGGTCGCCGTGGCTCGCCTCGGCGGGGTGGACATAATGCGCGGGCGTGCCGGTCGAGGCGAACGTGGCGGCGAGCTTGCGGGCGATGTGCCCGGACTTGCCCATGCCCGACACGATGATGCGCCCCCGGGCCTCCAGGATCAGGTCGACCGCGGCGACGAAGCTCTCCCCGAGGGAGTCCCCGAGGATGGCCAGCGCCTCCGCCTCGGTGCGAATCGTGCGCCGCGCGGTGGCGAGCACCGTGTCAGCCCGGGCGCTCAATGCGAGAAGATGTCCTGTTCCGGCCAGCCCGCGATGTCGAGCTGGGCACGCATGGGCAGGAAGTCGAAGCAGGCCTGCGCCATCAGGGTCCGGCCCTCGCGCGCGAGCATCTCGTCCAGCTTCGTCTTGAGCCGGTGCAGGTAGAGCACGTCCGAGGCGGCGTAATCCAGTTGCGCGGTGGTCAGGCTCTCGGCCCCCCAGTCGCTTTGCTGCTGGTGCTTGGAGACATCGACCTGCAGAAGCTCCTGCAGCAGGTATTTCAGCCCGTGCCGGTCGGTGAAGGTGCGCACCAGCTTCGAGGCGATCTTGGTGCAATAGACCGGCGCCGCCACGGCGCCGAAGGTCTTCATCAGCGCGGCGATGTCGAACCGGCCGAAGTGGAACAGCTTGAGGACCTCGGGGTTCTCCAGCATCGCCTTGAGGTTGGGCGCATCGGTCTGGCCGATGGCCACCTGGACCAGGTGGGCATTGCCGTCGCCGCCCGACATCTGGACGACGCAGAGCCTGTCCCGGTGAGGGTTCAGGCCCATCGTCTCGCAGTCGATGGCGACCACCGGCCCGAGGTCCAGCCCGTCGGGCAGGTCGTTCTGATAGAGATGATTTGCCATCCGCGCCTCTCTGGTCGTCCGGTGCGTCGTGGCCCGGCCCGTGGTCGTCCGCCCAGCGGTCGGCGGAATTTGCGCGGAGATAGTGCAAGGCGGGCGGCGTTGCAACGGGCGCGTCGCGTCCGCGCCGGCGCAAGCCGCCGATGAGCCAGCTGGCCCCGCGGACACCAGCGACCCCCGCCACTCGTCCTGCGCGGCGGGCCGGGCGTCCTAGCCCATGCGCTCGGAGGCGTAGCTGCCGGGGCTCGCGGGGAAGACCACGGTCTTGTTGCCGCTGATGAATACCCGGTGGTGGATATGGGCATGGATCGCCCGCGCAAGGACCTGGGCCTCGACGTCGCGGCCGAGCGAGACGTAGTCCTCGGCCGATTGCGAATGGGTGATGCGGACGGTGTCCTGCTCGATGATCGGGCCCTCGTCGAGGTCCGCGGTGACGTAGTGCGAGGTCGCGCCGATCAGCTTGACCCCCCGCTCGAACGCCTGCTTGTAGGGGTTGGCCCCCTTGAAGCTGGGCAGGAACGAATGGTGTATGTTGATGATCCGGCCCGACATTTTCTGGCAGAGCGAGTCCGACAGGATCTGCATGTAGCGGGCGAGAACGACCAGCTCCGTGCCCGTCTCCTCGACCACGGATATCAGCTGGGCCTCGGCCTCGGCCTTGTTCTGCTTGGTGACCTTGATGTGGTAGAAGGGGATATCGTGGTTAACGACGACCTTCTGGTAGGTCAGGTGGTTCGACACGACCCCGACGATGTCGATCGGCAGCGCACCGATCCGCCAGCGATAGAGCAGATCGTTCAGGCAATGGCCGAAGCTCGACACCATCAGCAGGACCTTCATCCGCTGGGCGCTGTCGTGGATCGCCCAGTCCATCTCGAACTCGGCGCCGATCGCGGCGAAGCCCTCGCGCAGGGCTTCGAGCGTGCTGCCGGTTTCGGACCGGAACGTGATCCGGGTAAAGAACTTGCCGGTGAGCTGGTCGTCGAACTGGTTGGAATCGGTGATGTTGCATCCGGACTCGGCGAGAAAGGCCGAGATCGCGGCGACGATTCCGCGGCGCGAGGTGCAATCCACGGTCAGCACGAATGAGGTCATGTCGGGCTTGTCCTTGTCTTCAGTTGTGTCCGGGTCTTCAGTTGTGTCCGGGTCTTCGGGTGCGTCCGGCGCAGGCTGGTTGTCCGGGTCGTGACTACTACCTTGGCCGCGGTTGGCAAGCTGGTATGCGACGCCCCGAGACCAGACTGCGGCGTCGGTGGGCCCGGCGGGCCGGATCGTGGCGGCCGCGCCTCAGCCCGCGGAGGCTTTCCTGCGCTCCTGAAGGTCGCGCTGTCGCTGCCGCTCGCGAAAGCGGGCTTTCTGGTCGGCGGTCGTCTCGTGGACGCAATGATGGCACGACACCCCGCGCTCATGGCCCGGCCGCGAGGTTTCCTCTGGCAGCAAGGGGCGGCGGCAACCATGACAGAGGATGTGCGGCCCTTCCGCAAGGCCGTGCCCGACCGATACGCGGTCGTCGAACACGAAGCAGGCCCCGGACCAGAGGCTGTCTTCCTCGGGGACCTGTTCGAGGTATTTCAGGATGCCGCCATTGAGGTGAAACACTTCCTCCACCCCCTGGCCGAGCAGGTAGTTCGTGGACTTCTCGCAGCGAATGCCGCCGGTGCAGAACATGGCGACGCGCTTGCCGTCGAACCGCTGCCTGTTTGCCTGCCACCAGCCGGGGAAGCCGCCGAAGGCCTCGGTTCCGGGGTTCACCGCGCCCGAAAAGGTGCCGATCGCCACTTCATAGGCGTTCCGGGTGTCGATGACGGCGACGTCGGGCGCCGAGATCAGCGCGTTCCAGTCCGCCGGGTCCACGTAGCGCCCCACGGCCGCGGTCGGATCCACGTCCGGCTGGCCCATGGTCACGATCTCGCGCTTGAGCCGGACCTTGAAGCGGCCAAACGGCATGTCGCGCGCGGGGCTTTCCTTCCAGGCCAGATCGGCGCAGCCCGGTAGCCGCCGCAGATGCGCCAGCATCATGTCGATGCCGCCGCGGGTCCCGGCGATGGTCCCGTTGATGCCCTCTGGCGCAAGCAGAAGCGTGCCTTTCACGCCCGCCGCCCGGCCCGCCTCTGCCAGTGGCTCCTGCAGGGCCTCGGGGTCCGCGAAGCGGGTAAATCGGTAAAGCGCGGCGACGACGAAGGACATGGCGTCTCCTAGGCCAAGGAGGGCCGACAGGACAAGGGTGGAACAGGTCCCGCCCTTTCGTGTTAGACTCAGAGAGCATGGCGTAAATGGAGGATTTGCAATGTCCAGACACGTGATCGACAAGCCGAGGCAACCGATGAGCGCGGAACGCACGCGCCAGTTCCTCAACCTGCAGCGGGCGCAGAACCCGGACCGGGCGAGCCTCATGCTGCAACGCCGGATGCGCAAGCGTCCGAGCCAGACCCGTGTGCGCGAATACCTGCGAATCGACCGCGGCAACCTGGCCTGATCGCGTCGCTGCCCCGCTCCGCACCGTCGGGCGGGGCCGGCCCTCGGGCCATTTGAACGGATTTTCTCCCCCGGGCGGGGCGTTCGGGGGCGGATCTTCATCGGTTGGAAAGCCGATTGGGCGAAGTTCGGGCAAACACTCGCCCGGGAGCCCGCCCATATGACTGCCTTGACCGACACTTCCGACTTTGCCGACCGCACCAGAATGACGGCCGGCGAAGTGCCTTTCGCCGTGGAGGAGCTTTTTTTCTCCCGCACCGATACGCGGGGCGTGATCCTCAATGGAAACGAGGTTTTCTGCAGAGTATCGGGGTTCGACGCCGACGAGATCATCGGCGCCCCGCACAAGATCGTCCGCCACCCCGACATGCCCAAGGCGGTGTTCCAGCTGGTCTGGGATCGGATCAGGGCCGGCAAGCCCGTGGGCGCCTACATCAAGAATCGCGCGAAGGACGGCCGGTATTACTGGGTCTATGCAGTGGTCTCGCCGATCGAAGGTGGCTACGTCTCGATCCGGCTCAAGCCCTCGGCCAAGCTCTTGCGCGTGGCGCAGACCCTTTACGCAGCGCAGCGCCGGCGCGAGACCGAAGACGGGATCGGCGCGGAACAGAGCCTGGCTGAACTGCGCATGGCCCTCGCCCGCGAGGGCCATGCCTCCTACGCCACGTTCGAGGCGGAGGCGCTGGCGCTGGAGATGAAGCAGCGCTGCGCCGAGATCGGACAGGCCGCCGATTCGCGGATGGACCGGTTCCTGGCCATGTCGCGGGCGATCCAACAGGTCGGCGCCGAAACCGAAGAGATGATGAAGGCTTTCGAGGCGATCCGCACGATCCCGCTCAACATGCGCATCCTCGCCTCGCGGCTGGAGAATGCAGGCGGGCCGATCAGTGCGATCTCGGTCAATTACGGCTCGATGTCGGACGAGATGGCCGCCTGGGTCAAGACCTTCATCCACGGCGATGACAGCGCCTTTTCCCGGATCCGGGACGCCATCGTCAGCGGGTTGTTCTGCAACGGCATCAGCCAGCTCAGCTCCGAGATGATCAGGTTCTTCAAGGAGGAGGTCGACGGCGACACCGGCGAAGAGACCACCGGCGAGCTCGAAATGCTCAGCGACCTGTGCGATCATGCCATCGATCGCTCCAAGGTCGAGCTGAAAAAGACGGAGCTTGAGGCCGGGCGCCTGTCCCGCAGCGTGCTCGACATGAAGCGCTATATCACCGGGCTCAGCTCCACCCGGATGATGTGCAAGATCGAAAGCGCGACCCTGTCCAAGTCGGGCGAGACCCTGGTCGGCATCGTCGACCAGCTGGACGCAAGCCAGGACGGTATCGAGGAGCGGTTGGCCAAGATCAGCGAGCTCAACCACCAGGTCCAGGCGCATACCGCCATGCTGCGCGCCAGCAGCGCCTGAGCGTTGGGCGACGAAAAGTCCCCGCGCCGCGACCAAGCCGCGGCGCGGGGGTCAGATCCGAAGGGGCCCGGTCAGCCCCGGACCAGCTTTTCGTAGGTCTGCACCATGTCGCGGGCGAGGCTTCCGACCTCGAAATTGTAATCCCCGATCTGGCCCACGGGGGTGACCTCGGCGGCGGTGCCGGTCAGCCAGCATTGCTCGAAGCCTTCCAGCTCTTCAGGCATGATGTGACGTTCATGCACCTTGATCTGGCGCTCGTTCAGCAGGCCGATCACCGTCTGCCGGGTCAGTCCGTTGAGGAAGCAATCCGGTTTCGGGGTGTGCACCTCGCCGCCCTTGACGAAGAAGATGTTCGCCCCGGTCGCTTCGGCCACGTAGCCGCGATAGTCGAACATCATCGCGTCCGAGCAGCCCTTGGCCTCGGCCGCGTGCTTGGACATGGTGCAGATCATGTAGAGGCCGGCGGCCTTCGCATGGCTGGGCGCGGTTTCCGGCGAGGGCCGCTTCCACTTGGCGATGTCGAGCTTGGCCCCCTTCATCTTGGCATCGCCGTAATAGGCGCCCCATTCCCAGGCCGCGATCGCCAGCCGGACCGGGTTGCGCGATGAGCTGACGCCCATGTCCTCGCCCGCGCCGCGCCAGGCGATGGCGCGGACATAGGCATCGGTCAGCCCGTTGACGGCAAGCACTTCCTGCTTGGCGGCCTCGATCTCGTCCACGGTCCACGGGATCGGCATGTCGATCGCCACGCCCGAGCCCAGAAGCCGTTCGGAATGGGCCCGGCTCTTGAAGATCGTGCCGCCGTAGGCCCGCTCTCCCTCGAATACGGAAGAGGCATAATGCATCGCGTGGGTCAGCAGGTGCACGTTGGCGCCGCGCCAATCCACCAGTTCGCCATCCATCCAGATCTTTCCGTCGCGGTCGTTGTAGCCACCCGCCATGTCGTCTCCTGCCGTTCTCTCGCCCAGTGTTTGCAGATATTGCGCCGAAAGGTCCGATGTGGACACAAAGTTGCGCAATTCTGGCAGATCGCTACCAGTGGGCCCTTGGAATGTCAATAAGGCTGACGTATTGTCGCGGCAGACTGGAACAAGTGTCGGGGAGGCCATGTCGGAGACGACGCGTGAGGGCGAAAGCCTGCTGTTTCTTACGGACGAGCAGCTCAGAAAGGGGATCGAGGCGATGTTCTTCGCCTATCGCGGGTTCACGGCGGACCCCGATCGCATCCTTGCGGAACAGGGGCTCGGCCGGGCGCATCACCGGGCCCTGCATTTCATCCACCGCTCGCCCGGCACGACCGTGAACAATCTGCTGAACATTCTGGGCGTTACAAAACAATCGCTTAATCGTGTGTTGCGGACCTTGATCGAGGAAGGTCTCGTTGAGAGCAGGGTCGGCGACCGGGATCGCCGCGAACGGCATCTGCGCCTGACCGAGGTCGGCGCGGCGCTCGAGGGGCGGCTGAGCCTGGTGCAGCGGGACCGGATGCGGATGGCCTACCGCGCCGCGGGGCCCACGGCGGTCACCGGGTTCCGCCAGGTGCTGGAGGCGATGATGGACGAAGAGATGCGGCCCCAGTTCGAGGCATTGCGCGACCGCGGGGACAAGGGGGGATGACCCAATGGACGACGCCCATGTCCTGATCGTGGACGATGACGAGCGAATCCGGGGCCTGTTGCAGAAGTTTCTGATCCGGAGCCAGTTCCTGGTCAGTTCGGCGCGGGACGCGGCCCACGCGCGGCGCCTGCTTGAGGGGCTGGAATTCGACATCATCGTGCTGGACGTGATGATGCCGGGCGAAGACGGGATCACCCTGTGCCGGGACCTGCGCAAGCGACTGTCGACGCCGATCTTGCTGCTGACCGCGAAGGGCGAGACGGGGGACCGGATCTCGGGGCTCGAGGCGGGGGCGGACGATTACCTGGCCAAGCCGTTCGAGCCGAAGGAGCTGTTGCTGCGGATCAATGCGATCCTGCGGCGGGTGCCCGCGGCCGAGCCGGTGACGGTGATGCCCAAGGTCCTCAACCTCGGCCCCTGCCGGTATGATATCGAACGTGGCGAGATGTGGCGCGGCGAGGACATGGTCCGTCTGACGGCGACGGAATCCCACCTGATGCGGATCTTTTCCGTCCGTCCCGGAGTGCCGCTGAGCCGGATGACCCTGGTGGAAGAGCTTGGCCGCGCCGGCGGGCAGGCACAGGAACGCGCCGTGGATGTCCAGATCACTCGGCTGCGGCGGAAGCTGGAGGAAGACCCCAAGCAGCCGCGCTATCTGCAGACGGTCCGGGGCGCAGGCTACATGCTCGCACCGGACTGACCCCCCCCTAGACTGACACTCCCGGTCAAAGGCAACCGGGCGGCGGCACGAAGGTCTCGGCCGTCCAGTGCGCGACCGGCATCGGCGGCCAGGGCGCGGGCACGAAACTCGGCGGCTCATCGCCCCGGTCGATCCTGCCGCGCCCGGTCAACAGGTTGAAATCGCAGGTCGCGCCAAGCTCGGGGTCCAGCGGGTCGTACCAGCCATAGCTCACCCCGGCCACGCGATAGTCCCCGTCGCGGAAGGCGATCGTCAGCGTCAGCTGCCCGCGCCCGTCGTTCTCGGTGATGACCTGCAGCGACCCGCCGGGCGCGACGTCCAGCCGCGGTGGCGGGCCGAACGGGGACAGGATGGCCAGTTCCTCCGCATAGATCACGCCACCCCCGGTGTTCTCGATCTGCAGATCGACGGTGCCGTCGCCCATGTCGAGAAGCTGGAACCGTTCGACGCGGCCGTCTCGGTTCAGGTCGGCGGTCAGCATGTCGCCCGCGGGCTGCGCCGGGGCGGGGGCGGCGGAGAGAAGCAGAAAGGGGACACTTCGCAAGAGCCCCGGCCAAACCCGCTTGTGCCTCGGTCGCGTTTCGCGTTCGGTCGCCACATGACCACAGCCTTGATCACCCATGCCGATTGTCTAGCCCACGTCACGCCACCGGGCCACCCGGAACAGGTCGCGCGGCTGGATGCGGTGCTGTCCGCGCTCGACGGGCTGGACCTGATCCGGGTCGCCGCGCCTTTCGCCGCCGAATCGGACCTGTTGCGGGTGCACCCGCAACGTCACATCCAGGCGGTGCGCGAGGCGGCCCCCGACGAAGGCTGGCGCCCGCTCGATGCCGACACGTTCATGTCCGCCGGGACCCTGTCCGCCGCCTGGCGGGCCGCGGGCGCCGTGGTGCGCGGGGTGGACATGGTGCTGGGCGGCGAAGCGGCCAACGCCTTTGCCGCCGTTCGTCCGCCCGGCCACCACGCAGAGCGCGAGACGCCCATGGGGTTCTGTTTCTTTGGCTCGGTCGCCATCGGGGCCAAGGCGGCGCTGGACCATCACGGGCTGGCGCGGGTGGCCGTGGTGGATTTCGACGTGCACCACGGGAACGGCACTCAGGATCTGCTCGAGGAGGATCCCAGGGTCCTGTTCTGCTCCACCCACCAGATGCCGCTGTTCCCGGGCACCGGGGCGGCGGACGAGACCGGCGGGCATGACAACGTGGTCAACGTGCCCCTGCGCGACGGCACCGGCGGGGCGGCCTTTCGCGCCGCGATGGAGGCTCATGTCTTCCCGAAGGTCGAGGCGTTCCGCCCCGAGCTGATCCTGGTCTCGGCCGGGTTCGATGCCCATGCGGCCGACCCGCTGGCCGGGCTGATGCTGCAAGAGGCGGATTTCGCCTGGGTCACCCACCGGCTCTGCGACCTGGCCGACGCGCTCTGCGGGGGCAAGCTGGTCTCTGCGCTGGAGGGCGGTTACGATCTGGACGCGCTGGGCCGGTCGGCCCGCGCACATCTCGAGGTGCTGATGGAGCGCGGAAAATGAGTGACGGTGATGTCGGGGAGATGAGCTTCGAGCAGGCAATGAAGGAGCTGGAGGGTCTGGTCGGAAAGCTCGAGCGGGGGGATGTGCCGCTGGACGAGTCGATTGCGCTCTATGAGCGCGGTGCGAAGCTCAAGGCCCGGTGCGAGGCCAAGCTGAAGGAGGCCGAGGAAAAGGTCGCGAAGCTGACGCTGGACGCGGCGGGCAATCCCAAGGGAACCGAACCTCTTGATAGTTAACGACATTCTGGCCGGGCACCATGCCCGGGTTCTGGCGCATGTGGAGGCCGTCCTGCCCCATGCGGATCCGGCGCGGGTGCATGACCCGGCCGACGATCTGGGGCTGATGCGCGAGGCGATGATCTATGCAATGCAGGGCGGCAAGGGCGTGCGCGGGGCCCTGGCCTTCGAGACGGCCCGGCTGCTTGGGGTGAGCGGCGAGACCGCGCTCGCCGTGGCCGCGGCGGCCGAGACCTTTCACGCCTATTCGCTGGTTCATGACGATCTGCCGGCGATGGACGACGACGATCTGCGGCGCGGGCGTCCGACGGTCCATGTCAAATACGGCGATGCGCTGGCGATCCTGGTGGGGGACGCGTTGCAGGCGCTGTCGTTTCACTTTCTTGCGTCGATTGATGATCCCGCGGTGCCGCCCGGCAACGCCCTGGTGGTGTTGCAGCGTCTGGCAAAGGTTGGCGGGCACCTTGGCATGGGCGGCGGCCAATGGATGGATCTCTCGGCCGAGGGTCGCCCGCCCGTCACCGTGCTGGCCCATGTGGAGACCGTGCAGCGCCTCAAGACCGGTGCGCTGATCGAATGGTCGGCGACGGCCAACGCGCTGTTGTCCGGGGCCCCCCCGGCCCCGTTCGAGACCTATGCCGAGGCGATCGGGCTGGCCTTCCAGATCCAGGACGACCTGCTGGACGTTCTGGGCACCGAAGCCGAGGCGGGCAAGGCGGTCGGCAAGGACGCGGGCCGCGGCAAGGCCACTTTCGTCGATCTACTGGGCGTCGAGGGCGCACGGAGGCGGGCGCAAGAGCTTGTCGACGAGGCCACGGGCGCACTGGAGGACTTCGGGCAGGATGCCGAGATCCTGCGCGAACTTGCGCGCTTCATCGTGACGCGGCGTTCATGACCTGCTAAATCGCCGGATCAGACTTAGGTATTCAGGCAATATGACAAACCGACCCCATACCCCGACCCTCGACAAGGTGCACCTGCCCGCCGACCTGCGGCAGATGTCCGACACGGATTTGCACAAGGTGGCGCACGAGCTGCGGGCCGAGACCATTTCGGCCGTCAGCCAGACCGGCGGCCACCTCGGGGCGGGGCTGGGGGTGGTCGAGCTGACCGTGGCGCTGCACGCGGTGTTCGAGACGCCGCGCGACCGTCTGATCTGGGACGTGTCGCACCAGACCTATCCGCACAAGATCCTCACCGGGCGGCGCGACCGGATCAGGACGTTGCGCCAGAAGGACGGGCTGTCGGGCTTCACCAAGCGGTCCGAGAGCCCCTATGATCCGTTCGGCGCGGCGCATTCCTCGACCTCGATCTCGGCTGCGCTGGGCTTTGCCGTGGCGCGGGATCTGGGCGGCGATCCGGGGGATGCCATCGCGGTAATCGGCGACGGGGCGATGTCGGCCGGCATGGCCTATGAGGCGATGAACAACGCGGGCCATCTGGGCAAGCGGCTGATCGTCATCCTCAACGACAACGACATGTCCATCGCGCCGCCGGTCGGGGCGATGTCGTCCTACCTGTCGCGCCTCTACGCCGGCGCCCCGTTCCAGGAGCTCAAGGCCGTCGCCAAGGGCGCGGTCAGCTTTCTGCCGCCGCCGTTCCAGGAGGGGGCGCGCCGCGCCAAGGAGATGCTCAAGCACCTGACCGTCGGCGGGACCCTGTTCGAGGAGCTGGGGTTTTCCTACCTCGGGCCCATCGACGGGCATGACCTCGATCAGCTGCTGGCGGTGCTGCGGACGGTCAGGTCGCGCGCGGACGGGCCGATCCTGATCCACGCGATCACCCAGAAGGGCAAGGGCTATGCCCCTGCCGAGGAAGCTCGCGACAAGGGCCACGGGGTGGCGAAGTTCAACGTGCTCACGGGCGAGCAGAAGAAGGCGACGCCCAACGCGCCGTCCTATACCTCGGTTTTCGCCAATGCCCTGTGCGACCAGGCGGCGCGGGACGACAAGATTGTGGCCGTCACGGCGGCGATGCCGGACGGCACCGGCCTCAAGACCTTCATGGAGCGCTATGGCTCGCGCTGTTTCGATGTGGGTATCGCCGAGCAGCACGCGGTGACGTTTTCGGCGGGGCTGGCCGCGGGCGGGATGAAACCGTTCTGCGCGATCTATTCCACGTTTCTGCAGCGGGGCTACGACCAGGTCGTCCACGATGTCGCGATTCAGCGCCTGCCGGTGCGCTTTGCCATCGACCGGGCCGGGCTTGTGGGCGCGGACGGTGCGACCCACGCTGGCAGCTACGACGTCGCCTTCCTGTCGAACCTGCCCGGCATGGTGGTGATGGCCGCGGCCGACGAATCAGAACTTGTGCGCATGGTTGCCACTGCCGCGGCCCATGACGACGGTCCAATCGCCTTCCGCTTTCCGCGTGGCGAGGGGGTGGGCGTCGAGATGCCGTTGGACCCGCAACCGCTGGAGATCGGCAAGGGCCGTGTCGTGCGCCAGGGCAGCCGCGTGGCGCTGCTGTCCTTCGGCACCCGCCTGTCGGAGGCGGAGGTCGCCTGCGAAAGGCTGGAGCAGCGCGGCATCACCCCGACGCTGGCCGACGCGCGGTTCGCCAAGCCGCTCGACCGTGGGCTGATCCTGTCGCTGGCCCGCGACCACGAGGCGCTGATCACCATCGAAGAGGGGGCCGTCGGCGGGTTCGGCAGCCACGTGGCGCAGCTTTTGTCCGAGGAAGGCGTGTTCGACGCGGGCCTTGCGTACCGGTCCATGGTGCTGCCCGATGTGTTCATCGACCAGGCCTCTCCGCGGGACATGTACGCGGTCGCGGCGCTCAACGCCGAGGATATCGAGGCCAGGGTGCTGCAGACGCTGGGCGTCGAGATCATGACCAAGCGGGCCTGACCTGATTGAGAGGCGCCTGCGGCGCCTCGCAGTTCTCCGGGAAAAAGATCCCATGTGAGCCCGTCGGAGCCGGCGGCGCACGCGTTGCGGCCGTGGTCAGGGCCGGTCGGCGAGCCGTTTCTCGATGGCTTCGAGCCGGGCGAGGACCTCGTCGCGATAGCTGTCGGTCCGGGCGGCGTCTTCCTCGCTGTGGGCGTCCTGCATCGAGTTCACGATCAGGCCGACCAGCAGGTTCACCACCGCGAAGGTCGTCACCATGATGAAGGGCACGAAGAAGGCCCAGGCCGCCGGGTAGACCTCCATCACCGGGCGCACGATGCCCATCGACCAGCTTTCCAGCGTCATGATCTGGAACAGGGAATAGGCGGATCGGCCAAGGCTGCCGAACCAGTCCGGGAACGCGCCGCCGAAGAGTTTCGTCGCCATCACCGCGCCGATGTAGAAGATGATCCCCATCAGCAGGAACACGCTGCCCATGCCGGGAAGCGCGGTGATGAACCCCTCGACCACCCGGCGCAGGCGCGGCGCCACCGACATCACGCGCAGCACCCGGAGGATCCGCAGCGCCCTCAGGACCGACAGCCCTTGCGACGCGGGGACCAGCGAGGCCCCGACGATGATGAAGTCGAAGATGTTCCAGCCGTTGCGCGGAAACCGCGAGCCCTGCGCATAGATCTTGGCCGCAAGCTCCACGGTGAAGATCGCGAGACAGGCCCGGTCGAGCCAGGTGATGAGCTCTCCGGCAACGGCCATCGCGGTCGTGGAGGTCTCCAGCCCCAGGATGACGGCATTGAACAGGATCACCGCGATGATCGCGTTGCGGACGCGGGGCGTCTCGAGAAAGGCGTCCAGCCGGTCGCGGTGGGTCATGGGCTCTCCTGCTATGGTCCAGGGTCACATCTGGGCAGGTCAGCCACCCGCTTCAAGAAGGGCCCGCAGGCCGCTGCGGTAATCGGGGTAGGTGAGCGAGAGCCCCAGCTCTTCGATCATCCGGCGATTGGAGACCTTCTTGCTCTCGGCATAGAAGCTTCGGGCCATCGGGCTCATCTCGGCGGTCGCGAAATCCTCAGCGGGGGGCAGCGGCATCCCCAGGAGCTCGGCGGCGTGGGCGATGACGTCCTCGGGCGGGGCCGGGTCGTTGTCGCAGACGTTGTAGACCGCCCCCGGATCGGGGCGCGCGATGGAGGCCGCGAGGGTCTGCGCGATGTCGTCCACATGGATGCGCGAGAAGACCTGACCGGGCTTGACGATCCGCCGCGCGGTGCCGGCGCGCACCTTGGCGAAGGGGCCGCGCCCGGGCCCGTAGATGCCCGCCAGGCGAAAGATGTGCAGCGGCAGGTCCAGCGCCCGCCATTCGGCCTCTGCCGCCACCCGCAGCCGGCCCCGGTGCGTCGCGGGATCAAGCGGAGTCGATTCGTCGACCCAGGCGCCGGCGTGATCGCCATAGACGCCCGTGGTCGACAGGTAGCCGGCCCAGGCGATGCCGTCCCGCCGGGCTGCGATCGCACCGGCGAGGTCGGCCAGCACCGGGTCGCCCGCCTCCGTCGGCGCGGCGGAGGCGAGGATATGAGTCGCGCGGTCCAGGGCACCGGAGAGGTCCGCGCCGGGCCAGACGAGGGGCTCTACGCCGGTCTCGGCCAGCGTTTCGGCCTTTTCCGCGCTGCGGGTGGTGCCGATCACAGTCCAGCCATGGGGGATCAGCCGGCGGGCGAGGGCCTGGGCGGAATAGCCGTGGCCGAAGGAGAGCAGGGTTCTGGTCATGCCTCCCCAGATGTCGGGGACGGGGCCCTTTGGCAAGGGGGGCGTGCGGGCAAGCGCCCGCGCGGAGTTGACGGCGGCGCGTCGGGCCGTAGGTAGGCGGTCAACGGTCACAAGAGGGTCCCGATGCTCATTGTCATTTCGCCAGCCAAATCGCTGAACGAGGCGCCGGTCGACGTCCGGCCGTCCGAGCCCGTTTTCGCGGACGAGGCCCTGCGGCTGGCCAGGACGGCGCGGAACCTCACGCTAAAGGATCTGCGGTCGCTGATGTCGATCTCGGAGGATCTGGCGCGGCTCAACCGCGACCGGTTCCGGGACTTCAGCGCCGAGCCCGGGCCCGACGAGATCAAGCCCGCCGCGCTGATGTTCGCCGGCGACACCTACCAGGGGCTGGAGGCCGCCACCCTGGCCGAGGGGGACATGGCCTATGCGCAGGAGCATTTACGGATCCTGTCCGGCCTCTACGGCCTTTTGCGGCCGCTCGACGGGATTCAGCCCTATCGGCTGGAAATGGGATCGAGGCTGAAGACCCGCCGGGGCAAGAGCCTCTATGACTTCTGGGGCGACCGGATCGCCAAGGCGCTGAACCAACAGGCCGAGGACATGGGCACCGACATCCTGCTGAATTGCGCCAGCCAGGAATATTTCGGCGCAACCGATCACAAGGCCCTGAAGCTTCGGGTCATCACGCCCGCCTTTTACGAGGACAAGGGCGGCAAGCGGCAGATGGTCAGCTTTTACGCCAAGCAGGCGCGGGGGGCCATGGCACGCTTCGCGGTCGAGACGCGGGCGACCGAGCCCGCCGACCTCGAGGGGTTCGAGACCGGCGGCTACAGGTTCGATCCGGAGGCCAGCGAGGACGGCAAGCCGGTCTTCGTGCGGCCCTACCCGGAAGGCTGAGGCAGGGCCGGGCGGGGCTGCGCCGGGTGCCGGCGTGGCAGGGTCATCGCGCGGTATCTTGCGCGAATGGTCCGGTTTTCCTCACCTTCGCCTGCACAGGGGAATCGTTGCCAAGGCAGGGCCGCCCTGTCACCCTCTGGGGTATTGATCCTAGGGAGTTTGTCCGATGATCCGTTTGATCCTTGCCTTCGCTCTGCTGGTCGTTCCCGGTCTTGTGACAGCGCAGCAGGACGTGGTTCCGGACCGGCGGGTTGCGATTTCACGGAACCTGGATTTCTACGGATCGGACCTTGCGAGCATCTTCGACACGACGCTGGACGCCTGCCAGGCGGCCTGCCTCGCGAACACGCAATGCGTCGGATTCACCTATAATCAGCGCAACGGGTCCTGTTTCCCGAAAGGGGCCGTGACCGAGGTGCAGCCCTATGACGGGGCGGTCTCGGCGCGGATCTATCCCACGGACCCGGCGGTCCTGGCCGCGGCGCCCGAGAAGATCGCTCGGCTGGATTTCCTGCGGCCGGGCGATCTGTCCGAGGCGCGGACCCTCGGCCAGACCATCGGGCGGCTGCATTCCACCGACGAGCAGGATCCGGACGCCATGATCGCCCTGGCGCAGGAACGCCGGCGGGACGGCGCCCGAACCAGTGCCATGCGCTTTACCGGCGCGGCCCTTGCGGTGACGGATGATGCGGAGCTCTGGATCGACTATTCGGTGCTTTCCCGGTCTGCCTCCGACCGCGAGGAGCGGGGCCGCGCCGTTCCCGCCGCGCTCAACGGCTTTCTGCGGGCGACGAGCCCGGCCCAGGAGCATACGGCGCTTGTCGCCCTCGCGCAGGCGCTGGAGGAGGACCGGCGCGGACGCCAGATGATAGACGCCCTGCGCCTGGCCCAGGACGCGCAGTTCCGGCGCGACACCGAGGTTCTGCTGGACGATGCCATCGGCAAATACGGGTTCCGGGTCCTCGATACCGATGTGGAAAGCGACAGCGCCGAACCGCGCCTTTGCGCGGAATTGTCGGAGGATCTGGTGCAGGCCGGGGTCGACTATGCCCCCTACGTGCAATTGCCCGACAGGACGCTGACCGTCAGCGGGTCGGGCCAGCAGATCTGCGTCGATGGCGTGGCCCATGGCGAGCGCTATCGCATCGTCCTGCGCGAGGGGCTGCCGGCCGAAAGCGGCGAAGTGCTGGCACGGCCGGTGGAGCTTGAATTCTACGTGCGGGACAGGACGCCGCAGGTGCGCTTTGCCGGGCGCGGCTATGTCCTGCCCCGGACCGGTGACGCGGCGCTGCCGCTGGGCTCGGTCAATGTCGAGACGGTGGAGCTGTCGCTTTACCGGGTGTCGGACGGCAACCTCGTGCGGTCCATGCAGGAGGATCTCTTCGCGCAGCCGATCTATGACTACCGCGAGGATTTCTTCGCGACCTCGATCGGGACGCCTGTCTGGCAGGGCAGCGCGACCGTGGGGATGGAGCTGAACCAGGACATGACCGCGCGCCTGCCGCTGGACGCGGCCATCGCGGGGCAGGCGCCGGGCGTCTACGTCTTGCGGGCGACTGTCCCCGATGTCGACCAGCGCGACACGCCGGCGGCGACCCAGTGGTTCGTTCTGTCGGATCTCGGCATCGCGACGATGCAGGGGGTCGACGGGCTGACGATCATGGTCCGGTCGCTGGGCGATGCCAGCGCCACCGCCGGTGCGGAGGTCACGCTTGTCAGCCGGGCGAACGCCGTCCTCGGCACGGCCACGACCGATGCCCAGGGCGTGGCCCGTTTCGATCCCGGTCTGACCCGGGGCGTGGGGGCCGCGTCGCCCGCGCTGGTGACCGTCGAGACCGGCGACGACATGGCCTTTCTGTCGCTGACAGACCCGGCCTTCGATCTGTCCGACCGGGGTGTCGAGGGGCGCGAGCCGGCCCCGCCGATCGACGTGTTCCTGACCACCGATCGCGGCGCATACCGCGCGGGCGAGACGATCTTCGCCACCGCCCTGATGCGCGACGCCGAGGCCCTGGCAGAGCCGGGCGTGCCGCTGACCGCGATCCTGACCCGGCCCGACGGGGTCGAATACTCGCGCCACTTCTCGGGCGACGATCTGGCCGGCGGACACGTCTTCGCGCTGCCGGTTGCGCCGTCGGCGCCGCGCGGGGTCTGGTTCGTCGCCGTCCACACCGATGTGGACGCGGCGCCCCTGGCGACCGAGACCGTGCTGGTCGAGGATTTCCTGCCCGAACGGATCGACGTGGAGCTTGCGCTTGCCGATGTCCTGCGCCAGTCCGAGACGCCGCCTCTCGGGGTTCAGGCCGATTACCTCTTCGGCGCCCCCGCCGGCGGCCTGACCGTCGAGGGAGAGATCGTCCTGCGCGCCGCCAGCGCGGTCGAGGGGTTCCCGGGCTACATCTTCGGCCGCCACGACGCGCCATTCTCGCCGCGCGCCGAGAGCTTCGGCGGCGGCTGGCAGACCGACGACACCGGCGCCGCGACCGTCGATCTGCCGATCCCCGAGGCCGATGCCGGCGGGCGGCCGCTGGAATTGCTCGTCACCGCCCGGGTGCAGGAGCTTTCGGGCCGCCCGGTCGAGCGCAGCACCCGGGCGCAGGTCCTGCCCGACAGCGACCTGATCGGCATCAAGCCGGCGTTCGACGGGACCCTGTCCGAAGGCGCCGAAGCGGAATTCCGCGTCATCGGCCTGGATTCCGGGCTGGAGCCGGAACAGATGGAGGTGGTCTGGACGATCAACCGCGTCACCAGCCGCTACCAATGGTATCGCGTCAACGGCCGCTGGCTGTGGGAGCCGATCACCACCCGCGAGCGGATCGCCACGGGCGAGGGCATGCTGGGCGCCGAGCCCCTGCGCATCGGGGCGCCGGTCACCTGGGGCCGCTACGAGGTTGTGGTGGAGCGGACGGGCGCCGATTATCTCGCGTCGTCCACCTCGTTCTACGCGGGCTGGTATGCGCCGGCCGATACATCCGTGACGCCCGACCTGCTGGAGGCGTCGCTGGACGCCGAAAGCTATGCCGTGGGCGACACCGCGCAATTCCGGATCGTGCCGCGCTATGCGGGCACCGCCGTGGTCACGGTGATGTCCAACCGGGTGATCTCGATGCAATCGGTCGAGGTCGGCGAGGGCGAGAACGTCATCCCCCTGACCGTGACCGACGAATGGGGGGCCGGCGCCTATGTCACCGCCTCGGTCATTCGGCCCATGGACGTGGACCAGGGGCGCAACCCGGCCCGCTCGCTGGGGCTGGCCCATGCCGCCGTGGACCCGGGCCCGAAGGCGCTCGACGTCAGCATCGAGGCGCCGGAATCGGCAATGCCCCGTGCCCCGCTCGAGGTGGCCGTGGCGGTCGATGGCGTGGCCGAGGTCGAGACGGCCTATGTGACGCTTGCGGCGGTGGATGTCGGCATCCTCAACCTCACCGGTTTCGACAGCCCCGATCCGCAGGGCCATTACTTCGGTCAGCGAAAGCTGGGCGTCGAGATGCGGGACCTTTACGGGCGGTTGCTGGACGGCATGACCGGCGCCATGGGCGAGGTCCGCTCGGGCGGTGACAGCGGTGCGATGCCCGGGGCACAGGCGCCGCCGCCCACCGAGGAACTGGTGGCCTATTTCGAAGGCCCGGTGACCGTGGGCGCCGACGGCAAGGCGCGGGCTGTGTTCCAGATGCCGGCCTTCAACGGCACGGTGCGGCTGATGGCCGTGGCCTGGTCCGCCGGCGGCGTCGGGCAGGCCGAGGCGGATGTGCTCGTCCGCGATCCGGTCGTCGTCAACGTCACCGTGCCGCGGTTCATGGCGCCGGGCGATCGCAGCCGGATGCTGATCGAGGTCACCCATGCCTATGGCCCCACCGGCTTCGTCGGGCTGGAGGCCACATCCGACGGGATCGACGTGGGGATGCCCGGCGGGCTGTTCGGGGGCGATGTCGCGGACAAGACCGGCTTTGTCCGGTCCCTGCCGCTCGTGGCCGACGCGGCCGGGGTGCAGGAGATTACCGTGGCGGCCACCCTGCCGGACGGCACCAGGCTGGAGCGGACGGTGACCGTCCCGGTGGAGCGCAACGACCCCGTGGTCTCGCGCACCTCGCGGTTCACGCTTGCGTCGGGCGATGTCTTTGCCTTCGACGACCAGGTCTTTGCGGGCTTTGTACCGGGGTCGGGCAGTGCCACCCTTTCAGTCGGGCCGCTCGCGCGGTTCGACGCGCCCGGCCTTCTGGCGATGCTCG
Source organism: Roseisalinus antarcticus (assembly GCF_900172355.1). GTDB lineage: Bacteria > Pseudomonadota > Alphaproteobacteria > Rhodobacterales > Rhodobacteraceae > Oceanicola > Oceanicola antarcticus_A. The sequence goes on from NZ_FWFZ01000004.1 coordinate 183,624, forward strand.
ACCGCTATCCCTATGGCTGCACAGAGCAGGTCACCTCGGGCGCCCTGCCGCTGCTCTATTTCGACCAGGTCGCCGTGGCGATGGGGCTGGAGCAGGCCGATACGATCTCGACCCGGATCGAGGAGGCGGTCGCGACGATCCTCACCCGGCAAGCGCGCAACGGGTCCTTCGGCATGTGGCGGCCGTCTTCGGGCAACCTCTGGCTGGACGCCTATGTCACGGATTTCCTAAGCCGGGCCAGGGCGCGGGGCCACGACGTGCCGGATGTCGCCTTCGAGATGGCGGTCAACAACCTGTCCAACCGGGTGAATTACTATCCCGATTTCGACACTGGGGCCGAGGATCTGGCCTATGCCCTGCTGGTCCTCGCCCGCGAGGGGGCCGCGGCCATCGGTGACCTGCGCTATTACGCGGACGAGAAGGCGGATGCCTTCGGTTCTCCGCTCGCGGCGGCCCAGCTTGGCGCGGCGCTTGCGCAATACGGAGAGCAGCGCCGCGCCGACAAGATGTTCGGGCGTGCGCAGGCGGTCCTGTCCAACCGGCTCGCGGCCGAGGAGAGGGCCTATTGGCGGGCGGATTTCGGCACCGACCAGCGGGACGCGGCCGCCGTTCTGACCCTCGCGGTGGAGGCCGGGTCGACCGCGGTCGACACTGCTCGGCTGGCCGGCGCGATCGCGCAGTCCGGCCGGGCCTCGACGCAAGAGGCGGCCTGGACGCTGCTGGCCGCAAACGCACTGGTCGACGACCTGCGCGAGGCCGGGGTGACGGTGAACGGAGAGCTTCCGGACGGCCCCCTTGTCCACCTGCGGGAGGATGCCGCGGATGCGGCGCCAGTCCTCTTCGAGAACGGCGGCGACGACGTCGCGCTGACGCTGACGACCTTCGGGGTTCCCGAGGTGCCGGAGCCGGCGGGGGGCAACGGCTATGCCATTTCGCGCAAGTACTACACGCTGGACGGGCAAGAGACTCAGCCCTCCGGCCAGCAGGTCGGCACCCGTCTTGTGGCGGTGGTGACCGTGCGGCCCTTCGGCCGGCAGGAGGCGCGGCTGATGGTCGACGACCCGCTGCCCGCCGGGTTCGAGATCGACAACCCGAACCTGTTGCGCGGCGGCGATATCTCGGGGCTTGAATGGCTCGAGATGGCAGAGCCCGAGACGGCCGAGTTCCGGTCCGACAGGTTCCTTGCCGCGGTGGACCGGCAATCGGCCGCGTCGTTCAACCTGGCCTATGTCGTCCGTGCGGTCTCTCCGGGAGAGTTCCATCACCCCGCGGCCAGCGTCGAGGACATGTATCGACCCCAGATGCGCGCCCATACGGACCCGGGCCTGGTGACCGTCGTCGAATGACGGGCCGCAGCCTCGCCGTTCTGCTCGTCGCCTGTGTGCTGGTTCTGGGCGGGCTGGCGGCGGGCCGGGACGCTTTCGACCGTTGGGTCGATGCGACGGACCTGCCGCCTCTGGTGGCGGAAACCTCCGTCGAGGTGCTGGATCGCGACGGCATCCTGCTGCGCCCGTTCCTCGTGGCGGATGGGCGCTGGCGGCTGGCGGTGCCGTTCGAGGGGGTCGATCCGACCTATGTCGACATGCTCGTGCGCTACGAGGACAAGCGCTTCTGGGATCACCACGGGGTCGACCCGGTGGCGATGATACGGGCCGTCGGCCAGGCGCTGCGCCATGGGCGGATCATCTCCGGCGGCTCAACCCTGACGATGCAGGTGGCGCGGATCCTCGAGGATGGCACGACCGGGCAGGTGGGTGGCAAGCTGCGGCAGATACGCGTGGCGCTGGCGCTGGAACGCCGGCTGTCGAAGGAACAGATCCTCACGCTCTACCTGAACCGGGCGCCGTTCGGCGGCAACCTGGAGGGGGTCCGGGCCGCGTCCATCGCCTATTTCGCCAAACCGCCCGGGCGGCTGACGCCGGCGCAGGCGGCGCTGCTCGTGGCGCTGCCGCAATCGCCCGAGGCCCGCCGCCCCGACCGCGACCCGGCGGCGGCGCGGGCGGCGCGCGACCGCGTGCTGGCGCGGATGGCGCGGGACGGCATCCTGACAAGCGCCGGGGCGCAGGCCGCGGTGACCGAGGCCGCGCCCGCCGGCCGGGTCGACTTTCCCGCGCTCGCCGCTCACCTGGCCGAGCGCGTGACCTCCGAGGACCCGGAGGCGGGCATCCACCGGCTGACGCTGGACGCGGGCCTTCAGGCCGGGCTGGAGGCGCTGGCCGCCGAGGCCGTGCGCGACGCCGGGGCGCGGATGCAGGTCGCCATCGTCGTCGCAGATCACCGCACCGGCGAGATCCTGGCGCAGGTCGGCTCGGCCGCCTATCGCGCGGACGCGCGGCAGGGCTTCGTCGACATGACACGGGCGCTGCGCTCGCCCGGCTCCACGCTCAAGCCGCTGATCTACGGGCTGTCCTTCGACCAGGGGCTGGCCCATCCCGAGACGTTGATCGCCGACAGGCCGGTGAGTTTCGACGGCTACGCGCCGCAGAATTTCGACGGCCTGTTCCGGGGCGAATTGCGGGTCCGGCGGGCGCTGCAGCTGTCGCTCAACGTGCCTGTCGTCGCCCTGCTGCAGGCGCTGGGGCCGCAACATCTGCTGACCGCGCTGCGCCGCGCGGGCGCCGAGCCGGTGCTGCCGGGCGGCCGGCCGGGCCTGGCGATCGGGCTGGGCGGCCTTGGCCTGACGCTGGAGGACATGATGCGGGTCTACGCGGCGCTTGGCCATGGCGGCGAGGCGGTCGATCTGCGGGTGCGCGGGGCGGCCACCACGGGCTTTGTTCCCCACCGGCTGATGAATCGCGCCGCGGCCTGGCAGGTCGCGGACATCCTGCGCGACGCGCCCCGGCCTGCCGGGGTGATCGGCGAGGGCATCGCTTTCAAGACCGGCACCTCCTACGGCTATCGCGACGCCTGGGCACTAGGCTTCGACGGGGCGCATGTGGTCGGCGTCTGGATGGGCCGCGCCGATGGCACCCCGGTGCCGGGGATGTACGGCGCCGGGCTCGCGGCCCCGGTCATGTTCGCCGCCTTCGAACGGGTGGCGCCCGAGGTCACCCCCCTGCCGCCCCCGCCGCCCGAAACCGTGATCGTCGCAAATGCGGGCCTGCCGCAGGCGCTTCGGCGCTTCCGCGCCCCAGGGGAGGTGGTCGAGCGGGACGGACCCCGGATCGCCTTTCCCCCCGAGGGCGCCGTGGTCGAGGGTGAGGCGCTGGTCCTCAAGGTGCGCGACGGCGCGGCCCCGTTCACCTGGCTGGCCAACGGGGCGCCGGTTGCCAGCGGTCACCGCCGGGAGGTGCAGATCAGCGGCCTCGGGCGCGGCTTCTCGACGCTGTCGGTGATCGACGCCGAAGGGCGCGCGGCCCGGGTTTCGATCGAGATGCGCTAAGATCCCCGCGGATCGGCTTGAATTGGCCGAAAACCCTCACGGCGCCGTGAAAGACTGCGGTTTCTTCGGCACAGTTAGTGACAAATCCGACACGTGGTCGATTGACCATGCGCCGGCGAAGGCGCTTGCATTGCTCGTGGGCGATGTCTGGGGGCCTGCCTTATGCGATGTAACGTGATTCTGACGATTTGCCGATTCATCCGGTTGACTGCGATCAGTTTCGCGGTCTTCGCCGTCGTGCCCTATCTGCCGATCCTGGCGTGGGAGACGCTGCGGTGACCTGGCCCATTGTTCTGTTCTTCGTGCTTCAGGGGGTGATATTCCTGGCCTGGGCGGCGCTGGCGTTTCGGACGCTGTTCCACCTGCGGACCCTGGCGGTCGCCGAAACCGGCCGGATTTTTCCCGGCCCGCTCACCTTTCTGGGGGCGGTTTCGGGCTGGCTGCGGGACCCGGACGAGGCGCTTCCGCGGCGGCTTTTGGCTGGAATGACCTTTCTTCTGTTCGCCTTGGCCGGGATCTCTTCGGTCGCGTGACTTTCCGCCGGCGGCGGACGTGTTAGGTCCTGCGCAAAGCAAGGAGTCTTTGCGTGCTGGATGTCCGTGACGTCAGTAAGAGTTACCCCGGGGCCGAGGGGCCGGTGCCCGTGCTGCAAGGCGTGTCCCTGACGCTGGCGCGGGGCGAGACGCTTGCTTTGACGGGCGAGTCCGGATCGGGAAAGTCCACGCTTCTGCACCTGATCGGCGGGCTCGACGCGCCCGATGCGGGCTGGATCACGCTGGCGGGCGAAGAGTTGACCGCGATGGATGATCGCGGCCGGGCGCGGATGCGGCGCGACGTGGTCGGCGTCGTGTTCCAGCAGTTCAACCTGATCCCCTCGCTGAATGTAGGGGCCAATATCGCGTTTCAGGCGCGGATGGCGGGCCGTCACGATGCCGCCTGGTGCGATGCCCTCGCCAGCCGGATGGGGCTGGCCGCGCATCTGGGCAAATACCCCGAGCAATTGTCGGGCGGTCAGCAACAGCGCGTCGCCATCGCCCGCACTCTGGCCGCCCGGCCCACGCTGGTGCTGGCGGATGAGCCCACCGGCAACCTCGACGAAACGTCGGCCCACGGGGTGCTGGAGCTGATGCTGGAGCTGGTGGCCGAGACCGGAGCGGCGCTGCTCGTCGTCACCCATTCCGAGCGCATTGCCGCGGCGATGGGCCGCCGGCTGCACCTGGAACGGGGGCGGATCGCATGATCGCGCAGGGACTGCGGGCGTTGCTGGGCCACTGGCTGCGCAATCCGCTTCAGCTGTTCACGCTGGTGGCGGGGCTCGCGCTGGCGACCGCGCTCTGGTCCGGGGTGCAGGCGGTGAATGCCGAGGCGCGGGCAAGCTACGATGCCGCCGCCGCCACGCTGGGCGAGGGCCGTTTCGCGCAGATCCTCGACAGCGAGGGGGCGGAGATCCCCCTTGCGGACGTGGTGGCGCTGCGTCGCGCCGGCTGGCTGGTCTCGCCGGTGGTCGAGGGGCGTCTGAACTTTGTCCGCATCGTCGGCCTCGACCCGCTGACCGCGCCCGGTGGGCTGGGGCCGGTCGATCTTGGCAGCGGGCCCGAGGTCGGGACCTTCCTGGGCGGCGCGGGCCAGGTGTTTGGCACGGCGGAGGCGCTGGAGGCGCTTGGCGATGTCGCGCCCGAAAAGGTGCTGTCGCCGGATGTGGCGCCGATGACGGTCGTGACGGATATCTCGGTGGCCTCGCGGCTGCTTGGGCAGGACGGGGCCTCGCGGCTGATCGTGGCGCCCGCCCAGCCAATCGGACAGCCGCCCCTCGCCGAGGTCGCCCCCGGCCTTTCCCTGCGGCCCGCGCAGCAGGGGGCGGATGTCGGGCGGCTGACGGACTCGTTCCACCTGAACCTGACCGCCTTCGGCTTCCTCAGCTTTGCCGTCGGCCTGTTCATCGTCCACGGCGCCATCGGCCTCGCGTTCGAGCAGCGGCGCCCGATGGTGCGGACCCTGCGGTCGCTCGGGATGCCGCTCGACCGGCTGATCGCGTTGATGGCGGCAGAGCTTCTGGGGCTCGCGCTGGTGGCGGGGGCGCTGGGCGTGGCGCTTGGCTATCTGATCGCGGCGGCGCTCTTGCCGGACGTGGCCGCGACGCTCAGCGGCCTCTACGGGGCGCAGGTGTCGGGCGCGCTGGAGCTGCGGCCGATCTGGTGGCTGGCCGGCCTGGGGATCGCGATGCTGGGGACGGCCGCCGCCGGGGGCGGGGCGCTGTGGCGGATGGCGCGGATGCCGCTTCTGGCCTCGGCCCGGCCGCGGGCCTGGGCGATGGACGCGGGCCGTGGCCGCGGGCTGCGCAGTGCCGTGGCGGTGATCCTGCTGGCGCTCGCCGGGGCGCTTGCGTGGCTCGGATCGGGGCTGATCGCGGCCTTCGCGGCGCTTGGCAGCCTGCTGATCGGCGCGGCCTTCGCGCTGCCGCTGGTCCTGGAACTTGGCACCCGCATCGGCGCGACGCTCGCACGTGGCCCCCGGGCCGACTGGTTCTGGGCCGACACGCGGCAGCAGCTGCCGGGACTGTCGCTGGCCCTGATGGCGCTGCTTCTGGCGATGGCGGCGAATGTGGGGGTTTCGACGATGGTCTCGTCGTTCCGCCTGACATTCACCGGCTTTCTCGACCAGCGCCTCGCCTCCGAGCTCTACGTCACCGCCGAGGATGCCGACGAGGCGGCGCGGCTGGTCGCCTTTCTCGCGCCGCAGGTCGACGCGGTGCTGCCCATCGTGTCGGTCGACCGGGCGGTGGCCGGGTTTCCGGCCGAGATCTACGGCACGCGCGACGACCGCACCTACCGGCAGAACTGGGTCTTTCTGGAGGCCGCGCCCGGCGCCTGGGACGCGGTCTTTGCCGGGCAGGGCGCTGTGGTGAACGAGCAATTGTTCCGCCGGGCAGGTCTGATGCTGGGGCAGGAGATCGCCGTCGCGCCGGGCACGGCCCTGCCGGTCGTGGGTGTCGTGGGCGACTATGGCAACCCGATCGGGCAGGTGATCCTTGGCGAGGCGCAGTTCTCGGAGCTTTACCCGGATGCCCGTGCGCTGCGGTTCGGGCTGCGCACGGCCGAGGCCGAAACCGTCGCCGACTGGCTGCGGGCGTTCGGCCTGCCCGAAGCCCAGATCATCGACCAGGCGGCGATCAAGGCCTTCTCGCTTCAGGTTTTCGAACGGACTTTCACGGTGACAGGGGCGCTGAACGTGCTGACATTGTCCGTGGCCGGCTTCGCGATCCTGATGAGCCTGCTGACCCTGGCGGCGTTGCGCCTGCCGCAGCTGGCGCCGGTCTGGGCGCTGGGCCTGACCCGCCGGCGGCTGGGCATGCTGGAGCTTGTCCGGGCCGTGTTGCTGGCCGTGCTGACGGCGGCGGTGGCGATCCCGCTGGGGCTGGCGCTGGCGTGGATCCTGCTGACGCAGGTCAACGTAGCCGCCTTCGGATGGCGGTTGCCGATGTATCTGTTCCCGGTCGACTACTTGCGCCTGCTGGCCTTCGCGGTCCTTGCCGGGGCGGTCGCCGCGCTGTGGCCGGCCCGCCGCCTCGCCCGGACACCACCCGCCGATTTGCTGAAAGTCTTCTCCAATGAACGTTAGGACGATGGTATTCGGCCTTATGCCCTGTCTCGCCTCCGCCCAGGGCTTCGCCGGTCTGGGGACCGATGCGGAGGGGTTCACGACGCCCGTGCCGGAACGGGCCTTCGCCTTTCCGCAAGATCACGGGGCGCATCCCGGCTATCGCATCGAATGGTGGTACGTCACGGCATCCCTGACCGCCGAGGACGGCCGCGAGATGGGCGCCCAATGGACGCTGTTCCGCACCGCGCTGGCGCCCGGCGGGGCCGATGAGGCGCAGGTCTGGATGGGCCACGCCGCCGTCACCACGCCGGACGCGCATTTCGTGGCCGAGCGTTTCTCGCGCGGTGGGTTCGGCGCGGCCGGTGTCACGGCCGACCCGTTCGAGGCCTGGATCGACGAATGGCAGATGGCCGGCCCTTCTCTGGACGACCTGCGCCTGCGGGCCTCCTCGCCGGACTTCGCCTACGACCTTGGACTTTCGGCGGAGGCTCCGCTGGTCCGTCACGGCGAAGACGGCTATTCGGTCAAGTCGTCCGAGGGGCAAGCCAGCTATTACTATTCCCAGCCGTTCTACGCGGTCGAGGGCACGATCACCCTGCCCGACGGCGCGGTCGCCGTGACCGGAGAAGCCTGGCTCGATCGCGAGTGGTCGTCGCAGCCGCTGTCGGAAAGCCAGACCGGCTGGGACTGGTTCTCGCTGTCCTTCGACGCGGGCCAGAAGCTGATGGGCTTTCGCCTGCGCGAGACGGGCGGCGCCGATTTCACCTCTGCCACCTGGATCGGCGAGACGGTGGAGGCGCTGCCCGACGGCGCCTTTCAGGCCGACCCGCTGGCGCGGGCAGAGGTTGCCGGGCGCGAGGTGCCGGTGCGCTGGCGGGTGCGGCTGCCCGACAAGGGCGTGGACGTGACCGTCGAGGCGCTCAACCCCGAGGCCTGGATGGCGACCTCCTTTCCCTATTGGGAGGGGCCGGTTACCGTGACGGGCAGCCATCAGGGACGGGGATACTTGGAGATGACAGGCTATGAGTGACATCCACGACACGCTCGACGGGATGCGGGCAGAGGTCTGGGCCCGGCTGATGCTGGGCGTCGTCGATGCGGCGTCCGCCGCGCGGTTCCCGGTTCTGGCGACCGTCAGCCCGACGGGCCTTCCCGAGGCGCGGACGGTGGTGCTGCGCGGAGCCGAGGAGCACGTCTGCGAGGTTCATACCGATCTGCGGTCGGACAAGATCGCCAGCTTGCGGGCGACCCCGTGCGCGGCCCTGCTGATCTGGGAACCAGAGGTCCGGCTGCAGATCCGGCTGGCCTGCCGGGCCGAAATACTCGAGGGCGACGCCGTGGTGGAGCGCTGGGCGCAGGTGCCGGACAGCTCGCAGACCGCCTATGGCAAGCGGCCGCCGCCCGGCACGGTCATCGCCGATTCGCTGGACTACGAGCTGGCGCCGGGGGCCGAGAATTTCGCCGCGCTCCGGCTGGAGGTCGACGAGATCGACGCGGTGCACCTGGGGCCGGATCACCGGCGCGCCCGGTTCGAACGGCGCGACGGCTGGGCCGGGCGCTGGCTGTCGCCGTAGGTCGGGTGTAGCTTGCCGCCCATGGAACAGAGCATCCCCCTGACCCGCGACCTGGTGCTGATCGGTGGCGGGCACACCCACGCGCTGCTGCTGCGTTCCTGGGGTATGCGGCCGCTGCCGGGCGTGCGGGTGACGCTGGTCAATCCGGGGCCGACGGCGGCTTATTCGGGAATGCTTCCCGGCTTCGTCGCGGGGCACTACACCCGCGAGGAGCTGGATCTGGAACTTGTGACGCTTGCGCGGTTCGCCGGGGCCCGCCTGATCTTCGGGGCGGCCACGGGGATTGATGTCGCCGCGCGTGAAGTGCAGATCGAAGGGCGTGCCCCGATTGCCTATGATGTGTGCTCTGTTGATATCGGAATCACATCCGATATGTTCGAAATGCCCGGATTTGCCGAACACGCTGTGCCGGCCAAGCCGCTGGGGCCCTTTGCCACGCGCTGGGCGTCTTATCTCGCCGGGGTGGAAACCCCGCGGATCGCGGTGATCGGCGGTGGCGTCGCAGGGGCCGAACTTGCCATGGCGATGGCCCATGCCACCCGTGGCCGCGACGCGCGGGTCCGGCTGATCGACAGGGGGCAGGTCCTGGGCAGCTTCGCGCCGCAGCCCCGCGCCCGGCTGCTTGCCGCGCTGAGGGCCACCGGGGTCGAGCCGGTCGAGCGGGCGGATGTCGCCGGGATCACCGCAGAGGGTGTCCTTCTTGCCGACAGAGAGCGGATCGACGCGGATTTCGTGGTCGGCGCGGCGGGGGCGCGGCCCCATGGCTGGCTCGCCGGATCCGGTCTCGCACTGCGGGACGGGTTCATCACCGTGGGCGCGACGCTGCAGAGCTCTGACGCCGCCATCTTCGCGGTCGGCGATTGCGCCCATCTCGGCCACGCGCCGCGCCCCAAGGCCGGTGTCTTCGCCGTCCGCGCGGCGCCGATCCTGCATCACAACCTGCGGGCCGCGCTCGGGGGTGGGCCGATGCGCCGGTGGCGGCCGCAGCGGGATTACCTCAAGCTTATCTCTCTGGGCGGCAAGTTGGCCCTGGCCGAGCGGAACGGCCGGGCGCTCTCCGGCCCGCTGCTTTGGCGGTGGAAGGACTGGATCGACCGACGCTTCATGGCGAAGGTCGCGCAGCTTCCGCAGATGTCGGCGGAGGTGCCGAAGGATGTGGCCAAGGGGGTGCGCGATGCCATCGGTGACGCGCCCATGTGCGGCGGCTGCGGTGCGAAGGTCGGGCGCGGGACGCTGGGCGCGGCGCTTGCCGCGCTGCCCCACCGCCGCGCCGATGTCGAATGCCGGCCGGGCGACGACGCGGCGGTCCTGCGCATCGGCGGCGCACGGCAGGTGATCACCGTCGACCACCTCAGGGCGGTGACAGAGGACCCCGAGATGATGAGCCGGATCGCGGCGGTTCACGCGCTCGGCGATATCTGGTCCATGGGCGCCCAGCCGCAGGCGGCGCTGGCGACGCTGATCCTGCCGCGCATGTCGGCGACGCTGCAGGCGCGGACATTGTCCGAGATCATGGCCGCAGCCGAATCCGTCTTTGGCGCCGAGGGGGCCGAGATCGTCGGCGGCCACACCAGCATGGGGGCGGAGCTGACATTGGGTTTCACCGTCACGGGTCTTGCGTCGGACGCGCCGATCACGCTGGCAGGGGCACGGCCGGGCGATGCGCTGGTGCTGACCAAACCGATCGGGTCCGGCGTCATTCTGGCCGCCGAGATGCGGGGCCTGGCCAAGGGGGCATGGGTGGAGGCGGCGCTCGCGTCGATGATCCAGCCCCAGGGGGCGGCGGCGCGGGCGCTGGCCGGGGCCCATGCGATGACGGATGTCACGGGCTTTGGCCTCGCCGGGCACCTTTCGGGCCTGTGCGCGGCCTCGGGTGTCGGAGCCGAGCTTTGGCCGGACGCCGTGCCGGTGCTGGACGGGGCGCTGACGCTGGCCGAGCGCGGCGTGCGCTCGACGATCTACGACGACAACCGGGCGGGCGTGCCCGGCCTGCCCGAGGGGCCGCGGGCGGACCTGCTGTTCGACCCCCAGACCTGCGGCGGGCTGCTGGCGGCTGTGGCGGATGGCCCGGCGGCGGTGGCGGCGCTGCGCAGCGCGGGGTTCGAGGCGGCGGAAATCGGGCGGATCGTCGCCGGCCCGGCGCAGGTCACGCTGATCTAAAGCGCGGCCAGGGCCCGGGCGAGCGCGTCGGCCGTCGTCTCCAGCCCCGGCGGGTCGAGGCTTTCGGCGTGTATCTGCGCCACCGTCTCGGCGCCGATGCTGCGGCGGGACTTGGCATAGGACGGGTCGTAGTGCTGTGCCATCAGGGCCGCGGCGAGGCCGGTCATGTCCTGCTGTTCCAGCTTCGCGATCCAGCCGTTCACCGTCTCGCGCCCGCGCGTTCCGACCAGCGCCACCAGCTTCTTCTTCAGCCGGGCGGGATCGGTCCAGAGATCCTCGTAGGCGGCGACGAGATAGTCGGCGCGGGCGGCCAGCGGAGCTGTGACCTCGATCCGGGGCGCGGCTTTCATCAGTTTCCACAGGGCGGGTGGAATCAGCAGGTTGCCGATCTTGCTGCTCTCGGCTTCCAGCACCAGGGGGCGGTCGGGGTCGAGCGCCTGCAGCTGGCCCGCGAGCGCACTTTCGAACGCCTTTTGCGGTGGCTGCCCGCCGGGCCGGCTGCCCAGCAAGGAGCCGCGGTGGTTGGCCAGCCCCTCGAGGTCGATCACCTGCACGCCGCGGGCGGCCAGCAGCGGCAGAAGGTCGGTCTTGGCGGTGCCGGTATAGCCGTCGAGCAGCACGACCCGCTGGCTGAGCGTGCCGTCATAGAGGGCCTGGTACACGAGGCGGCGATAGCTTTGATATCCGCCCGAGATCGTGTCCGACCGCCAGCCGATCTCTTTTAGAAGATAGGAAAAGCTGCCCGACCGCTGGCCGCCGCGCCAGCAATAGACCAGTGGCCGCCAGCCGCCGCCGTTGACCGCAAGCGGGCCCTCGACATGGGCGGCGGCGTTGCGAAAGATCATGGCCGCGCCGATCTTGCGGGCCAGGAACGGGCTTTGCTGGACATAGATCGTGCCCACGGTCGCGCGCTCTTCGTCGGACAGGACCGGCATGTTGACCGCGCCGGCGATGTGATCCTCGGCGTATTCCGCGGGCGATCGCACGTCGATCAGGCTGTCGTAGCCATGGGACAGAAGATCGGTGAGCGAGGTGAAGGTCAGGGCCATGGACCCGTCTAACGCGCAGCGGGCATGACGGAAAGGCCGAGGGTTGCCGTCGTTCCGGTTGCGTGGAACGCTTGGCCGATGAGCGAGGATTTCGAGACGCCGGCGAGCGCGGGCGAACGGCGGCTTCTGACCGAGCTGGCCGAGACCGGCCGGGCCCGGATGGGGGACGCCATTCCCGAGGCGCCGGAGGAGGCGGTGCGGCTGCGCGCCGGGTTCCTGCGGCACTTGCTGATGGCCGCGGATTCGCCGCTGGACGGGCGCGGCCTGCGCCTGCGCGGGGCCTGGATCGAGGGGGCGCTGGACCTGCACGGGGCGGATTGCCCGCGCGACATCACGCTGCGCGACTGCCACATGACCGAGGCGATGACGCTTGTGAACGCCCAGCTGCGCGGGCTGCACGTCTCGGGTTCGCGGATCCACGGGCTGGCGGCGGACAATGCGCGGTTCTCCGGCTCCGTCTATCTTCGCGAGGGCACGCTTTGCGAGGGCGAGTTCAGCCTGGCCGGCGCACGGATCGCGGGGGATCTGCAATTGTGCGGGGTCGAGATCGTGGGGGAGCGGCAGGACGCCGTCTTCGCCCCGTCGCTGCACGTGGACGGCTCGCTGTTTCTGGGCAATTACCCCTATGCCGAGGGGGTCACCACGCTGGTCAGCCGCGGCACGCTGTTCTTTGCCAGTGCGATCGTGGGGCATGACGTCTTTGTCACCAACACGGCCGTGTCGCTGAACGAGGGCGTGATGGCGGGCTTTTTCGGCGCCACCGAAGAGCATGGGGCGAACATGGCGTTGTCGCTGGGCCGCGCCCGGATCGGCGGCATCCTCTATTTCCAGGACAACCAGATCGGACAGGGGATCGTGAACCTTGCCGGCGCCACCTGTGCGCGGCTGAAGGACGAGCCGTCCGGCCCCGGCGCGAATTACCCGATCCGGCTCGACGGGTTCCGCTATGGCGATTTTTCGCGACATGCGGAGACCGGGGTCAAGGCGCGGCTGGCCTGGCTGGAGCGGCGGCCGGAGGACACGCCCTTTACCGCCCAACCCTATGAACACCTGGCCGAGGTGCTGCGGCGGATCGGCCACCGGGAGGATGCGAGCACCGTCCTCGTCGCCAAGGAGAGGCACCTGCGGGCGGCCGACCGCGAAGCGCTGCGGCTGGACGAGGGGCATTCGCTTGCCTGGGGTCTGTCGGGGCTGTGGGACCTGTTCCTGCGGGTAACGGTCGGTTACGGGTTCCGGCCCGGGCGCAGCATCGCGATCGCGGTCCTGCTGGTGGCGGCGCTGGGCCTGTTCTTCGACCGGACGTGGAAGGTCGGGGATATGGCGCCGAACGCGGCACCAATCCTGGTCTCGCGGGACTGGGTCGTGGCGACGGAACGCCACCCGGACAATCCCGCCGCATTCTGGGCCGCGCCCGGGCAGGCGGGGCAGGATTACGAGACGTTCAATGCCTTCGCCTATGCCGCCGATCTCGTCGTGCCGCTGGTGTCGCTGGGCCAGGAGGCGGCCTGGGCGCCGTCGACCTCGCGGTCGGACTGGGGGCGGGCCGGCTGGTGGATCCGCTGGTTTGCCAAGGGGGTCGGCTGGGTCATCGCGGCGCTTGTGGCGGCGGCGATCACCGGGGTGATCCGCCGGGAGTGACGGTCGAGTGCGGAGGGGGCTCTGCCCCCGCCTGCGGCCCCCCGGGATATGCGAAGGCAATGAAGCGGGTCAGATCAGATCTCGGGCCAGAGCAGGTGGCGCCCGATGTCCGACAGGGTGTGCCAGTCCTGCCCGTCGAAGACGGCCGGCACCAGGGGCCGACCGTAGCCCGCGCCGCCGTCGAGGTCGATGCGGTTGCCGAAATGCGCCGGCGCGTCGAGCGCCGTATGACCGTGGACGATCGTCCAGGGGAAGGGGTCTTCGTGATCGAGAAAGCCCTCGCGGATCCAGATCAGGTCCTCTTCGGTCTGCTCGGCCAGCGGCACGCCGGGGCGGATGCCGGCATGGACGAAGAGGTTGGGCCCTTCCTCGATGTAGAGCGGCAGGTCGCGGAGGAAGGCCATGTGCGCGGGGTCGATTCTGGCGCGGGCCTCAAGCGAGATGTCGTAGACCGTGCGCGTGGTGTCGCCCACGTCGATGCCGTAGGAGGCCAGCGTCATGGGCCCGCCCAGCGCGGGGTGGAGCCAGCCCTTGCCCGACAGGATATGGGTGTCGTGCTGGTCCGCCTGGGTCACGAAACGCAGAAACATGCGGTCGTGGTTGCCCAGAAGGAAGCGCCAGGGCCGGCCAGCGTCGCGGCCCTCGATCAGGCGCTGGAGCACACCGCGGCTGTCGGGGCCGCGGTCGGTGTAGTCTCCGAGGAAGGTGATGGGGGCGTCCGGGCCGCCGTCGGCCTCGATCAGCGCGAGGGCGCGGTCGAGTTCCGCCGCCTGGCCGTGGATATCGCCTATGACGTAGTGCATCGGGCCTCCTGGTTGGCCGGTCGTCGCGGCCGGCGGTCGCGGGGCCGGTGGGGCCCCGCGAAATCGTCAGATGTCGAAGCTCAGTGGCTTGACCTGGCCGAAGAGCCCGGTGCCGGTGAGTTCTTCGATCGCTTCGGCCGGCAGGGCCTCGTCGATGTAGAGCAGGGCGATGGCCTCGCCGGTGGCGGCCGACCGGCCCAGGGTGAAGTTCGCGATGTTCACGCCGTTGCGGCCGAGGGTGGTGCCGAGCGTGCCGATGATCCCGGGCTGGTCCTTGTTGGTCGTGTAGACCATATGCGCCCCGATCTCCGCATCTATGTTGATCCCCTTGATCTGGATGAAGCGCGGCTTGCCGTCAGAGAACACGGTCCCGGCGATGGAGCGTTCGCGCTTGGGGGTCACGACGGTGACCTTGATGTAGCCCTCGAAGGCGCCGGACTGGTCCTGCTTCGTGGTCGAGATCCGGATGCCGCGCTCCTTGGCGATGACAGGGGCGGAGACCATGTTCACGTCCTGGCTGGTCGCCTTCATGATGCCGGCCACGACCGAGGAGGTCAGGGCCGAGAGGTTCATCTCGGACGCTTCGCCGTCGAACAGGATGTTGATCGCGGTGATCGGCTCGTCCGTCATCTGGCCGATGAAATTGCCCAGGTGGCCCGAGAGCTTGATCCAGGGGCCCATGATCTTGGCCTCTTCTGCGGTCACCGACGGCATGTTCAGCGCGTTCTGCACGGCGCCGGTCAGAAGGTAGTCCGACATCTGCTCGGCCACCTGCAGGGCGACGTTTTCCTGCGCCTCGGTGGTGGCCGCGCCGAGGTGGGGGGTGCAGACCACGTTGGGCAGGTTGAAGAGCGGGTTGTCCTTGGCCGGTTCCTCGGCGAAGACGTCGAAGGCCGCGCCGGCGATGTGGCCCGATTTCAGCATGTCGGCGAGGGCGGCCTCGTCCACCAGGCCACCGCGGGCGCAGTTGATGATCCGCACGCCCTTCTTGGTCTTGCCGAGGTTCTCACGCGACAGGATGTTCCTGGTGTGCTCGGTGAAGGGCACGTGGAGGGTGATGAAATCGGCGCGCTTCAGCAGATCCTCGAGCTCCACCTTCTCGACGCCGATCTCGGTGGCACGTTCTTCCGACAGGAAGGGGTCATAGGCGACGACCTTCATCTTGAGCCCTAGCGCACGGGCGCAGACAATGGAGCCGATGTTGCCGGCGCCGATGACGCCCAGGGTCTTGCCGGTCAACTCGACGCCCATGAAGCGCGACTTTTCCCACTTGCCGGCGTGGGTGGAGGCCGAGGCCTCGGGGATCTGGCGGGCGACGGCGAACATCATCGCGACGGCGTGCTCGGCCGTGGTGATCATGTTGCCGAAAGGGGTGTTCATCACGATGATGCCCTTTTTCGACGCGGCGGGAATGTCGACATTGTCGACACCGATCCCGGCCCGGCCGATCACCTTGAGGTTGGTGGCCGCGGCGATGACCTTCTCGGTGGCTTTGGTGGCCGAGCGGATGGCCAGGCCGTCATATTGGCCGATGACCTCGAGCAGCTTGTCCTTGTCCTTGCCGAGGTCGGGCTGGAAATCGACGTCGATGCCGCGGTCGCGGAAGATCTGGACGGCGGCTTCGGAGAGTTTGTCGGAGATGAGAACGCGGGGAGCCATGGTTTGGTCCTGTCGTTGAATATGATTTGGGTCAGTGGCCACCGGGGCCCAGAATATTCGCGAATATTCTGGGGCGCTCAGGCAGCTTCCGTTTGGGCTTCGATCTCGGCGTGGAAGGCCCAGTCGAGCCAGGGCAGCATCGCCGCGATGTCCGAGGTTTCCACCGTGGCGCCGCACCAGATGCGCAGACCGGCCGGCGCGTCGCGGTAGGCGCCTATGTCCAGCGCGATGCCCTCGGCCTCCAGCCGCTTGGCGACCGCCTTGGCGAAGGCCGCCCCGTCGGCGATGCGCGGGTCGGTGAACTTCAGGCAGACCGAGGTGTTAGAGCGGGTCGCCGGGTCGGACGCGAGGTTCGCGATCCAGTCGCGGCTGTCGCAGAAGTCCCAGATCGCCTGTGCGTTCGCGTCTGCCCGCGCCATCAGGGCGGAGAGTCCGCCGATCCCTTCGGCCCAGCCGAGCGCGAAGTGGTAATCCTCCACCGCCAGCATCGACGGCGTGTTGATCGTCTCGCCGACGAAGATGCCTTCGATCAGCTTGCCGCCCTTGGTCATGCGAAAGATCTTCGGCAGCGGCCAGGCGGGGGTGTAGCTTTCCAGCCGCTCGACCGCGCGGGGGCTCAGCACGATCATGCCATGCGCCGCTTCGCCGCCCATCACCTTCTGCCAGGAGAAGGTGGTCACATCGAGCTTGGA
Source organism: Roseisalinus antarcticus (assembly GCF_900172355.1). Taxonomy (GTDB): domain Bacteria; phylum Pseudomonadota; class Alphaproteobacteria; order Rhodobacterales; family Rhodobacteraceae; genus Oceanicola; species Oceanicola antarcticus_A. The sequence goes on from NZ_FWFZ01000004.1 coordinate 200,181, forward strand.
CCAGTCCAGGTCCTGCGCGAAGGCGGCGGAAGTGGCGTCGCAGATGGTCAGACCCGCGCGGTCCGCCGGGATCGCCTCGGCCGAGGGCAGGCGCACGCCGGAGGTCGTGCCGTTCCAGGTGAAGACCACGTCGGTATCGAAGTCGATCTGCGCGAAGTCGACGATCTCGCCATAGTCAGCGGTCTTGACCTCGGCGTCGATCTTGAGCTGCTTGACCACGTCGGTGACCCAGCCCGCGCCGAAGCTTTCCCAGGCGACCATGGTCGCCTTGCGGGCGCCGAGCATGGACCACATCGCCATCTCGACGGCGCCGGTGTCCGAGGCGGGAACGATGCCGATGCGGTAGTCGGCGGGCACGCCTAGGATGGCGCGGGTGCGCTCGATCGCATCCTTCAGCTTGGCCTTGCCGACGGCCGCGCGGTGCGACCGGCCGAGGGCCGCGTCAGACAGCGCATCAAGCGTGAATGTCGGGGGTTTGGCGCAGGGGCCAGAGGAAAAACGCGCATTGTCCGGGCGCGTTGCCGGTTTGGTCGGTGCCATTATGTGATATCCTCACAGATATTCGCCCCTCGTTGGGGAGGGGTGTCCCGCGTCGGCAGATAGGGGGTGCCGCAGCGGCGTGCAACGACAAAATTGCGCGGATGCGGCGCGATGGAGGCCGGACGCGACGCAAATGCCCGTCCCGTGGTTCCGATAGGAAACCGCCGCGGCTCTGCGTGACACGGCGCGGCGCCGGCTGTATGGGCGGCGTCGAACGCGTGGCGGGGACAGGATGTGGATCACGGCAAAGCTTGCACTGGCCGACCTGCGGGACCGCGCACAGCGCCCGCTTGCCGGGCTTGATCCGACCGGCGCCCCGGCTGCGCGGGCGGCGCGCCTCAGGGCCCGCCCCGCGCCCGACACGCGCTTTGCGATCCTGTTCACGCCGCGCAGCGGGTCTTCGCGCCTCACGGATATTCTCACGGTGGCGGGGCTGAGCCGGGCGGACGAGGGGTTCAACACCGCCTTTCTGCCCGAGATGGCCCGCAAGCTGGGCGCGCGGGATCTGCCGGATTATGTGGACATCCTCTGCAAGTGGCGGGCGGAGGCCGGCGTTTTCGGATGCGAGGTCACCCCTGCTCATATCGCGCGGGTCTTCGGCACCTCGACACGGTTCTCGGAGCTTCTGCGGCCGACGCATCTGTTCGTGCTGCTGCGGGAGGACATCGTCGCCCAGGCGGTGTCGATCACGCGGCAGATCCAGACCGGGCAGCATCATGCGACCTCCCTGACCGATGGCGACATCGCCGCGGCCGAAGCCGGGCTGACCGACGACGGGGCGGGCCTGCGCCTGCGGGTGGCGCAACTGGCCCGGATGGAGGCGCGAATTGACGCCGCCTTGAGCCGGATCAAACCGCCGGCACATCTGCTGAGTTATGAACGGCTGCAACGCAGCTCGGAGGAGGAGATCGCCGCGGCCTTCGGAGAGGCCCTCGGCCGGCCCGCGCACCTGCCGGCGGGCTTCGCCTCGGCCCATCGCAAGTTGTCGGGCTCGCGGGCGTCGGAGATTGCAGAGCGGTTTCGGACGCGCAATACCGGGTTCCTGACCCGGATCGCCAAGGCCCGGGCGACGCGGTTGTCGCTGCTGAAGGGCTCGGCATTCCTTGCCGGCACAGAAGAGGAAGACAGACGATGCTGACAGCGACCCTGATCGCCAAACCGGGCGCGCTCGACCCCGAGCTGGTCCATTCCTTGCGCAACGCCTGGGGCGGCGGGGATGCCGTCTGGTTGTCGCCCGACGAGGCGGCGGAGTTTCCGCTGATGGTCCGGCCCGGGAACCTGCCGCAGGTGTGGGAAAGCCTGCAGGCCGAGGGCGTGGACCTGTGCGTTCAGCCGACCGGCCATCGCCGCAAGAAGCTGCTGATCGCGGATATGGACAGCACCATGATCGGGCAGGAATGCATCGACGAACTGGCCGATGCGGCGGGCGTCGGGCCGCAGGTCGCCGAGATCACCGCCCGGGCGATGAACGGAGAGCTGGATTTCGAAGGGGCCCTGATCGAACGTGTGGGGCTTCTGGCGGGGCTGGACGCCTCGGTGATCGACACGGTCCTGGCCGAGCGCATTACCGACGCGCCGGGGGGCGCGGCGCTGGTGGCGACGATGAAGGCGGCGGGGGCCCATGCGCTGCTGGTCTCGGGCGGGTTCACCGCCTTCGCCGCGCCGGTGGCCGAGCGGCTGGGTTTTGACGCGGCGCAGGCCAATGACCTGCTGGTCGAGGGCGGCAAGCTGACCGGCGAGGTGCGCCGCCCGATCCTTGGCCATGCGGCGAAGGTCGAGGCGCTGGACCGGACCGTCGCGCGGCTCGGGCTGTCGACGGCCGGGGTTCTGGCGGTCGGGGACGGGGCCAATGACCTCGGGATGCTTGGCCGCGCGGGGATGGGGGTGGCGGTGCATGCCAAGCCCGCTGTCCAGGCCCAGTGCGAGCTTCGCATCAACCACGGCGACCTGACCGCGCTGCTGTTCCTTCAGGGCTACGCCCGGTCCGACTTCACCCATCCCCCGGAGCCCGAGGATTATGCCGTCTGACTCAGCGGGGTTGCGGTAAGCCAGACCCCGCCCGTGGGTTGAAGCGTCAGCGCCCCGCCAGTCACCGGCGGCGGCCCGGCGGGGCTGAGCCGGACGCGAGAAAGGATCGCCGACAGGATCACCCGCGCCTCGTAGTGCGCCAGGGTCGCGCCGGGACAGGACCGCGGGCCGATGGAGAACGGCAGAAAGGCCGGGTTCCCCGCGCCCACCCCGGGGGTGAACCGCTCGGGGCGAAAGGCGTCCGGATCTTGCCAGTAGCACTCTGACCGGTGCATCGCATAAAGCGAGACCAGCACGAAACTGTGCCGGCCGACAGGACAGCCGGCCAACGTGTCGCGGCCCGACGGCCGGCGCACCAGCATGGAGAGCGGCGGATAGAGCCGCAGCGTCTCGTCGATGACAGCACCGAGCAACGGCGTGGCCGACAGCACGTCGGCGGGCCCGGAAGGGGCGGCGGCAACCTCGGCGCGGACCCGATCCTGGATCTCCGGGTGGGTCGCCAGAAGCCAGTGCGCCCAGCCGAGGGTGCTGGCAGATGTCTCGTGTCCCGCGAGGATCATCAGCAGGATGTTGTCGCGGACTTCCTCGGGCCCAAGCGCCCTGCCGTTCCGGGGATGGCGCGCAGCGATCAATGTGCCGAGCACGTCGTCACGGGGGCCGTCCTTCATTCTGCGGTGCACCACGCTGTCGATCTGGCCGCGCAGGTCGGGCAGCGGGCCGGGGCGCCTGCCCAGGGTCTCGGTCAGCCGGGGCGGCAGGTTGACCATGTCCAGCGGGCCGAGCCGGGCGATGCGCGACAGATACCCGTCGAACGCCCTGGCAAAGCGCGGAACATCGACCCCGTGATCGGGGCCGCAGCAAATGTCGAGGATCGCCCGCAGGGTCAGGGTGCGCAGCGGCCCCATCGCGTCGAACGGTGTGCGCGGCAAGGGCGTCGCCGCCGCGAGCCGGCGCAGGTGCGGCCCGTGACCGATAGAGGCGCGGGTCGAGAAATGCGGCAGAATCCGGCGGCGCAGCCAGGCGCCTTCCTCTCCGCGCTTCAGAAAGAAGCTTTCGCCCAGAAGCGGGCGGACCATCCGCTCCACCGGCTTGGCGGGGGGATAATGCCGCGCCCGGTCCAGCAGGACCGCGCGGGCGTCGACGGGGTTGGCGAGGGCGAGCCAGGGCCAGAGGCTCCGGCCGGCGAGATGCGACTGGCGCAACAGCGCGGCGGGAAAGATCGCCGTGGAATCCTGCCGCGCCGTCGCGATAAGCGCGGGCAGGGACAGCGGCCGTCGCGGCAGTTCGGCCTTGGGAGGAACCGGGGGCGGGAACATGGGCCGAGTATCCGCGCCCGGCCCGTGTCCGGCAAGCTATCCGGCGCCGATCAGCGCCCCCGCGCCAAACACCAGCGCCCCGCCCAGAACCACCTGGAAGGCGGCGCGCAGGAACGGCGTGTCCATGTAGCGGTTCTGGATCCACGCGATGGCCCAGAGCTCTACGAAGACCACGACGAAGGCGATGATCGTGGCGGTCCAGAAATGCGGGATGAGGTAGGGCAGCGCGTGTCCCAGCCCGCCGATCGTGGTCATGATCCCGGCGGCAAGGCCCCGTTTCAGCGGGCTGCCCCGGCCCGACAGCTGCCCGTCGTCCGACGCGGCCTCGGTGAAGCCCATGGAGATGCCGGCGCCCACCGACGCGGCGAGACCGACGAGGAAGGTCGTATGGGTGTCGTTCGTCGCGAAGGCGGTCGCGAAGATCGGCGCGAGGGTAGAGACCGACCCGTCCATGAGCCCGGCAAGGCCCGGCTGCACATAGGTCAGAAGGAACTGGCGCTTGGCCGCACTCTCCTCGTCGTCGCGGACCTCGTCGGTCAGGTGCTCCTTCTCGAGCGCGTTGGCGGTGTCGATATGCCCCGATTCGGCGGCGGCGAGGGTGCCCAGCAGCTTGCGCGTGTCCGCGTCCGTGGTGCGCTTGGCGGCGGCCTGGTAGAACGCGCCAGCGTCACGCTCCATCGCGGCGGCCTCCTCGCGGATCCGTTCGAGGCTGAGGTTCTGCACCAGCCAGACCGGGCGGCGGGCATAGAAGCCCGACACATGCTCGCGCCGAAGCAGCGGGATGACGGTTCCGAACCGCTTGGTGTGGAGCTCGATGAGCAGCTGGCGGTGCTCGTCCTCTTCTGCGGCCATGCCGTCGAACACCTTGGCGGAGCCGGGAAAATCCTCCCGCAACTTCTCTGCATACAGCCGGTAGATGCTGGCATCGTCCTCTTCGGAGGAGATCGCCAGGGCCAGGACCTCCTGCTCTGTCAGATCCTTGAAACGACGGCGCGTCGCGAAACCGGGAATCATCTGGGGATCTCCTTTTTAGAATGTTTCTAAATTAGACGGACGGCGGGAGTCTGCAAGGGGCCAAAACGCGCTGTCGGCAGAGAATTTCCGCGCCGTTCCCTTGGGGCGGCCTGTCGGGGGACGTCTTGAACGACCAAAGATCATGTCTAGATACGACAATGTGAACCGATCGGTTCAGACGGAGGGCGATATTCGGCCGCCGCAGCGTCGGCGCTTGTTCGAAGTGAACCGACCGGTTTATACCTGAGCCCCGGGACAAGAGGAGACCCTGATGCCTGATGGAACGACGCCCGAAGTCAAACGGGGCCGCAAGTTCGACCAGGTCCTTCAAGGGGCGCGGGATGTCGTCATGTCCGACGGGTTCGATGGCGCCAGCGTCGACGACATCGCCAAGGCGGCGGGGGTGTCGAAGGCGACGCTCTACAGCTATTTTCCGGACAAGCGGTTGCTGTTCATGGAGGTTGCCAAGACCGAATGCTGCCGCCAGGCGGACATGGCGGTCCACTCGATCGACATGACCCGGCCGGTGCGGGAGGTCCTGACCGACCTCGGCTGGCGCATGGTCGACTTCATCACGTCGGATTTCGGCCAGCGGGTGTTTCGCCTCTGCGTGGCCGAAAGCGAACGGTTTCCGCAGCTGGGACGAGAGTTCTATGAAAGCGGCCCGCTGATGATCCGCAACCGCCTGATCGCCTATTTCGAGGACGCCATCGACCGTGGCGAGCTTGCGATCGAGGATCTGCCGCTGGCCGCCGACCAGTTCCACGAATTGTGCAAGGCCGACCTGTTTCCGCGGCTGATCTTCGCGCTCGACAAGACATTCGCGCAGGACCAGAAGCAGCGGATCGTGGATGGCGCCGTCGAGACCTTCCTCGCCCGCTACGGCGCCTGAGGCGGGGCCGCCCTAGTCCAGGCGGCGCACCAGAAGCTGGTTGTCAGGGCCGCGCTTGGTCTCGAACACCTTCAGGTCCTTGACCAGATCCGACAGTTTCTTGCGGCCGTAGGTCCGTGTGTCGAAATCGGGATCGGCGGCGGTGATATACTGGCCCAGCGGTCCGAGCGCATACCATTCGTCCTCCTGGTCGATCGAATCCATCGCCCGCAGGATTATGTCGCGGGCCTCGACCGGAGGCTTGGCCTTGGCCGCGGCGGGGACGCCGGCGGGTGTCGGCTTTTCCTCGACCTCGGCGGCGCCGATGTTTTCAAGGAAGATGAACCGCTTGCAGGCCTTGCGGAACGCGTCCGGCGTCTTTTTCTGGCCGATGCCGTAGACGTCGAGCCCCTGTTCCCGGATGCGGCTGGCGAGGCGGGTGAAATCGCTGTCCGAGCTGACCAGAACGAAGCCGTCGAACCGGCCGGTGTGCAGGATGTCCATCGCGTCGATCACCAGCGAGATGTCGGAGGAGTTCTTGCCCACGGTGTTGGCCGGCGAATGGTGCGGCACGATCCCGTGTTCGGCCTGAACCCGGTTCCAGCCCGCCATCTGCTGCGACGAGAAATCGCCGTAGCAGCGGCGCACGCTGGCCTCGCCAAGGCTGGCGATCTCCTCGAACAGCGCGGTGGCGTTCTTGGGCGAGGTGTTGTCGGCGTCGATGAGGACGGCAAGAAGGGGGCGGTCGTCCGGCATGTTACGGCTCCGTTGGTGTTTCGCGACAGCCTACTATCGCGGGCCGCCGGTGGCGAGAGCCGGGGCACAGGCAATTGGACAGGTCAGCGGCATAAAGCTAAAGCTTACGCAAGGGAATTTCATTCGAGGGCTTGGCCATGGCATTTGTCGAAAAAGGCGGGATCGACGCGGGCTTCGCCCCGATCTTCGCCGAACGGATCGCACCGGAGATTGACCGGCTGGAAGCGGAGCGCAAGGCGCTGCTGTCCAGGGCGCGGCGCAACAGCCTGATTTCGCTGATCGTCGGGCTGGCGTTGGCGGGCGGTGTCATCGCGCTTTGGGGGGCGTCGGGGGGCGCCCTCGTCGGGGCGATCATCGTTGCCGTGATCGGAGTGATCGGGGCCCTGGTCGCCCGTTCCATGCAATCGGCGAAATGGACCGGAGCCGTCTCCGAGACGGTCATGCCGCCGGTCTGCGACTTTCTGGGCGACGTTCGCCACGACCGGATGGCCAAGGACGGCTTTCCGGTCGGGACCCTGCGCACGCTGGGCATGATCGGCAGCTACGATTCCAGCACGCTGCGGGATCGGATCGAGGGCACCTACCGCGGCATCGACTACACGCTTGTCGAGGCGCGTCTGACCCGCGAAAGCCGCAACAACGACAACCAGAAGAGCACCACGACGGTGTTCGACGGCCTGCTGTTCCGCATCGCCCTACCGGCGCCCGCGCCCACCAAGATCCTGATTGCCCGCAACCACGGGATGGTCGGCAACGCGCTGGCGGGGCTCTTCGCGGGCAAGTCGGGACGCAAGATGCCCAAGGTCGATACCGGCCATCCCGATTTCGAGGCCGCGTTCGAGCTTCATGCCGAGGACCCGGACGTGGTCCCGGGCTTCATGCCGCCGCGGTTCCTCGACAACCTCGTGGCCATCGGCGAGGCGGAAGGCGGCAAGAAGGGCGCGAAGGGGATGCTGGCCGCGTTCTTCGGCGAGGACTTCTTCCTCGCGCTGGAACGCAAGGAGCCGTTCCTTGAGGTCGCGAAACTCGGCCAGCCGATCCACGGCATAGACGAGGTCCTGCATGATGTGTTCGACGATCTCACGATCGTGCGGCGGATCATCGATCGTCTCATGGATGATGTGCCCCGGGCCTGACCCGGCCGGGGCGCATCGCGGTGTCGGGCTTTACTGCGAGTTCCACGCATCCACGACGCGGTCGTGGATGATCTGGCGGGCGTCCGCGTCATTGTCGGACGAATAGGTCAGCAGGAAGGGGGCGACGAGCCCGCCTTCGATCGGGCAGATGATGATCGAGTCGATCCCGCTGCCGCGCAGGTCATAGCCCGCCACGGTCCATTCCGACTGGCCGACGACCTCTTCGATGCCCTGCTTCATCGCGAAGCTGGAAAACGTCGCTGCGGCCTTGTTCATGCAGATCTCGCGCTCTGCCTCGGAGCCGAGGTCCGAGATGGTCCAGCCCTCGGCCGCTGCCATGCCTGCGGGTAGCAGAAGTGCCGCAACTATTCCCAATGTTTTCATCATACTATTACCTTTCGTGCTCTTGTCGTCATCGGAGTCCGTAAAACCTAGTATAGCACAACGGAGCGGATCGACTTGCCTTCGTGCATGAGATCGAAGCCCTGGTTGATGTCGTCGAGGCCCATGGTGTGGGTGATCATCGGGTCGATCTCGATCTTGCCGTCCATGTACCAGTCCACGATCTTCGGCACGTCGGTCCGACCGCGTGCCCCGCCAAAGGCGGTGCCGCGCCAGGAGCGCCCGGTGACAAGCTGGAACGGCCGGGTCGAGATCTCGGCGCCCGCGGGCGCCACGCCGATGATGATGGATTCGCCCCAGCCCTTGTGGGCGCTTTCCAGCGCGGTGCGCATCACGCCGACATTGCCGGTGGCGTCGAACGTGTAATCCGCGCCGCCCTTGGTCAGGTTGACGAGATAGGGCACGAGGTCGCCCTCGACCTCGGACGGGTTGACGAAATCGGTCATGCCGAACCGCTCGGCCATCGGCTTCTTGTCGGGGTTCAGGTCGACGCCGACGATCTGGTCCGCCCCTGCCAGCCGCAGGCCCTGGATGACGTTCAGCCCGATGCCGCCGAGGCCGAAGACGATGGCGCGGCTGCCGATCTCGACCTTGGCGGTGTTTATCACGGCGCCGATCCCGGTGGTGACGCCGCAGCCGATGTAGCAGATCTTGTCGAAGGGCGCGTCCTCGCGCACCTTGGCCAGCGCGATTTCGGGCAGCACGCTGTGGTTCGAAAACGTCGAGCAGCCCATGTAATGCAGGATCGGATCGCCATCGAGCGTGCTGAACCGCGAAGTGCCGTCGGGCATCACGCCCGCGCCCTGGGTGGTGCGGATCGACTGGCAGAGGTTGGTCTTGGGGTTCAGGCAGTATTCGCATTCCCGGCACTCCGGCGTGTAGAGCGGAATCACGTGATCGCCGGGTTTGAGCGAGGTCACGCCAGGGCCGATCTCGACCACGACGCCCGCGCCCTCATGGCCCAGAATAGCGGGGAACAGCCCTTCGGGATCGGCGCCTGACAGGGTGAATTCGTCCGTGTGGCAGATGCCGGTGGCCTTCATTTCAACGAGCACCTCGCCGGCGCGGGGGCCATCCAGATTGACCTCCATCACTTCGAGCGGTTTTCCGGCCTGAGTGGCCACGGCGGCACGGGTGCGCATAGGTGTTCTCCTTGAGGCATGTCTTTGGAGCAACGCTGGGCGATGAAAGGCAAAAGATCAACCTTGGGAAAGCTTGCACGGAACCGCGGATTGTTTCTAGTTGCTGCCATGATCAAACGCGCACTTATCCTCTGTTTCGCCCTCGCTGCCTGTGAGGATGTGACACCCGTAGCGGGCGTAGAGGACGCCCCTCCGCCGCCGCCGCCGTTCACACCGCGCTCGCCCGAAGTCGGCGACCCGTCCGACCCCTGTTTCGCGGGGTCCTACCTTGGTCTGATCGGGCGGCCCGCGAATACGATCGGTCTTGCCGAGACGGAGACATTCCGGATCATCCGTCCCGGCGAGGAGGTGACCGAGGAATTCGTGCCCACGCGCATGAACGCCGAAGTCAGCCCGACGGGTGTGGTCGGAAGGGTCTACTGCGGATGACGCACCGCGCGGCGGCCGCACTGTTTTGTGCGGCGTTGGTTGCGGGGTGCGGCGGCCTTTCGGGCGATCTGGCCAACGGCCCGTCAGTGCCGGTCGGGGCAGACGACACCTGCGGCGCGGCGCCCCATGCCGCGCTTGTAGGGCGCGACGCGACGGCGCTGGAACGGGTGCTGATCATGCGCCAGGTCCGGGTGATCCGGCCAGGCGACGCGGTCACAATGGACCTGCGTCCCGAGCGCATCAATTTCGATATTGCCGAGACCGGGATTATCGCGCGTATCCGTTGCGGTTGAGCGTCGCGCCCAAAGGCCGGTTTCGGGGGGCCTGAGCACCGCGGCTACGGGAGGCACGACGAAAACCCGGGGAACCGCACTGGGTGGGGGCAAGACGACGATCCCCCGGGCCTTCGTTCGCAGGATCACGGTATTGCTGCGCGATGGCGAAACCATGGCCCCGGCAAGGAGTTGTTCCGGCTGTTTCGCGACGGGGGCGTGTCGGGCTTGATTTGCCGGGCCAAAGGCGCAAGTCTTGAGGCATGACATTGCAGCCCCCCGCTTCGTTCCCTCAAGGCGTCGATGACAAGGTGAGCTTTCACCGGACGGAGTTGTCGCTGATCCTGTCGCTTTACGGCCGGATGGTCGCCGCGGGGGAGTGGCGCGATTACGGGATTTCCCTGTTGCGCGACGTGGCGGTGTTTTCCGTGTTTCGCCGGACGGCGGAATTTCCGCTCTACCGGATCGAGAAGCGGCCCAAGCTGCGGTCGCGGCAGGGGCAATACGCGGTGATCGGGATGGAGGGCCAGGTGCTCAAGCGTGGCAACGACCTGCGGCAGGTCCTGAGGGTGCTCGAGCGCAAGCTGATCCGCGTGGTCGAATAGGCCGGCGGACGACGCTCGCCTTCGGCATCGCCCCGCCCACCGTCCCTTGGTTTACATCGTGGTCAGGCGCTTGCGTGCGGTGACGGGGCCGTCTCCGGAGGCGGCGATGCGGGGCAGAGCGTCGCGCAGGGGTTCATAGGTGGTGGACATCCGGTAGCTGTTGGCGTGCAGCAGCGTCTCGGGGTCGGAGATGAACCCGACATGGCCCTTCCAGAACAGGAGGTTGCCGCGCCGCGCATCGGCGTCCTCGGGGAGTTCGGTGCCCAGCTGCGCCGCCTGCTGGTCGCTGTCGCGCGGGCAGGGGATGCCGCAGGCCAGGCACGCCGTCTGCACGAGGCCCGAGCAGTCGATCCCGAGACCGGTGTTGCCGCCCCAGACATAGGGTGTGCCGAGCAGGCGCTCGGCCACCGCCACCGGGTCGCTTTCGGGAGTGTCGAGCGGGGACAGGTGCCCGGTCGGCAGGAACAGCGATCCGGCCGGTGTCTCGATCTCGGACCAGCGGCCGGCCTGTCCGATAACCCGGACGGGAGAGCCGATGGACAGCAGGACCTGCCCGCGCTGCTGTTTGAAGCGCGGCTCTGTCAGGGCGTAGGTGAAGCGGTTGGCCACGACATGGGTCGCGGGCCCGATGGGCGCCGCGAGAGCCGCCGCCCGGGCATGGCCCACGTAGCCATCCCGCGGGGCGCGTCCGAAGGCCCAGCCGTCGCGCTCTTCGAGGACGGTGAAGGTCTCTCCGAACAGGAGATCGCGGTCGCGGCCGCCGTCCGGCGCGTCGCAGAGCGCCGTGCTGGTGTGCGCGACCATGCGATCCTCGCCGTCGGTGAAGCGGTCGGCGGCGACCGTCCCCCGCAGGCTCCGCAGCGCCACGCGGCCATTGGCGGCGAGTTCGCGGCGGTCCATGTCAGAGCCCCAGCATCTCGGGCAGGGCGTCGAAGAGGGCGCGGCCGCCCTGGGCTGCGCCACCCTTCGGCCGGGCGGGCGCGGGCGTGGGGTTCCAGCCGTAGATGTCGAAATGCAGGTAGCGCGGGGTCTCTGTCACGAAGCGCCGCAGGAAGAGCGCGGCGGTGATCGAGCCCGCCATGCCGCCGGAGGGCGCGTTGTCGATATCCGCGATGCCGGGCTCTATCATCGTCTCATAGGGCGCGTGAAAGGGCATTCGCCAGACCGGATCGGCCACGCGGGCGGCCGCGGCGGCCAGGGTGAGGGCGTCGCTGTCGGCCGTCGCGTAGAACGGCGCGAGGTCCGGCCCGACGGCCACGCGGGCGGCACCGGTGAGCGTCGCCATGGACAGCACCAGCGCGGGCGGATTCTCGTCCGCGAGGGTGAGCGCATCGGCCAGGACAAGCCGGCCCTCGGCGTCGGTGTTGTTGACCTCGACCGTCAGCCCTTTGCGGGAGGTCAGGATGTCGCCGGGCCGGAAGGCATTGCCGGCGACCGCGTTCTCGACGGCCGGGATCAGGACGCGCAGGCGGATCGGGGCGCCGCTCGCCATCAGCATCCGGGCCAGACCGAGGACATTCGCCGCGCCGCCCATGTCCTTCTTCATCAGCCCCATGGAGGCGCCGGGCTTGAGGTTCAGCCCGCCGGTGTCGAAACACACGCCCTTGCCCACAAGCGTCAGCGCGGGGCCGTCGCTGCCCCAGCGCATGTCGATCAGCCGGGGCGCCCGGTCCGCCGCGCGCCCGACCACGTGGATCAGCGGGAAATTTGCCTCGAGCAGAGCGTCGCCGGTCGTGACCGCGATCTCGGCGCCCATCTCGGTGGCGAGCGCCCGTGCGGCGGCCTCGAGCGCGTCGGGGCCCATGTCGGCGGCGGGCGTGTTGATCAGGTCGCGGGTCAGGTATTCGGAGGCGGCGATGACCTCGATCCGGGCCGCGTCGATCCCGTCGGGCGCGGTCAGCCGGGCCTTTGCCGCGGGCTGGCTGCGGTAGCGGTCAAACCGATAGCATTCCAGCAGCCAGCCAAGGGCGGCCTCGGCCGTCGCTTCGGGCGTGAGCGGGCCTGTCAGGGTCCAGTCGCCTTCCGGCAGGGCCGAGGCCGCGCGGGCAACGGAGAACCGGGTCCGATCACGGGCCGCGGCGGCGCCGAGGCCGACCAGCGCCCCCATGACGCCCCCCGCCGCATCGGGCAGGGCCAGCACCTCAACCGCCCCGGCGGCAAAGCCCTGCGCCTCGGCCCAGGTCCGGGCGGGACCGGGCAGGGCGGCGAGGGTCTCGGAAAGGGTCTCCGGCGTGGTGACGAACAGCGGGTAGGCGTCGGCGGAGGGCGGGGCGAAACGAGGGGGCATGATCTCTCCGGTTGAAGGTCGGGGAGAGACTAGGCTCTTTGCACTCGGCTGCAAGCCGGGAGCGTCAGGCGTCGCTGATATCCCAGATCCCGGCAACGGAGTGGTCCACCGCGCGGGACAGGCGCCCGACCGTCGCGGCCAGGGCCGCTAGGTCGCCCACCCGGGCGCGATCGCCCACGTGGCCGGCCACCCGAGAGACCGTCGCCAGCCCGATCCGGTCCGCCAGCAGCGCAATCTCGGCCGCGAGGTCGGGGATGGCGTCGAACTCCTGCCGGTGACACCGCTTTTCGAGGCGGTGCAGTCGCAGGCTGACCTGTTCGAGCGTGTTGCACACGGTGTCCTCGGCCGCCATCTCGCCGAGTTCGGCAAAGAGGCGGACCAGGGGCGTGGTGTCGAAGCTGACAGGTTCACGCGGCATGAGCCGCGGGGGCCTGTCGGGGGCGATCACTGTGTGCCCGGTATCTTGCAGGTTCGTATTCATGCCCCCGACATAGGCCGGGACCGGTTTTCAACCGATGAAGCCCAAGCCCAAAAATGCCTCGAACTTCCGGCAAATTCAGCATAATCCTGCGGTCGCGACCTTGCCATGAAGGGACACGCGATGGATGCGGTTCGACCCCTGCCGGATTTTCTCGTCAAGCGGTATCAGGGCTGGAAGGCCACGACCTATGCCGACAACCGCGGCTGGTACAAGCGCCTGGCGGAAGAGGGCCAGAGGCCGCGGGCGATGGTCATCTCCTGTTGCGACAGCCGCGTTCACGTCACCTCGATCTTTGGTGCCGACCAGGGCGAGTTCTTCATCCACCGCAACATCGCCAACCTCGTCCCGCCCTACGAGCCCGATGGCGACCACCACGGCACATCGGCGGCGATCGAATACGCCGTGACCTCGCTCAGGGTCGGACATCTGATCGTGTTGGGCCACTCGGGCTGCGGCGGTGTCGAGGGATGCTATCAGATGTGCGAAGGCCGGGCGCCTCATCTTGAGGAAAAGACAAGCTTCGTCGGCCGCTGGATGGATATCCTGCGTCCGGGCTACGAGCGTCTTGCCGCCGGCAACGAGGCCGACCGGATGCGGGCGCTGGAGAAGGCCTCTGTCATGGTATCGCTGGAGAACCTGCTGACCTTCCCCTTCGTTACCAAGGCGGTCGAGGACGGGTTGCTGACGCTGCACGGCCTCTGGACCCATATCGGCGAGGGCGGGCTGGAGACCTACGATCCCGCGGCCGGAGGGTTCGTCGCGGTGTAAAGGGAACGCAACGCTCCAACGGCCCGGCGGAGGCCGGACCGTTGGAGCGTTGCGTTCCCCGGGCGGTCAGCCCTTCTTGAGGACGCGGCTTCCCAGCAACTCGGCAATCTGGACGGCGTTCAACGCAGCACCCTTGCGCAGGTTGTCCGAGACGACCCAGATGTTCAGCCCGTTCTCGATGGTCGAATCCTGGCGGATCCGGCTGATGAATGTCGCGAAATCACCGACGCATTCGACGGGCGTGACATAGCCGCCGTCCTCGCGCTTGTCGACGACCATGCAGCCTGGCGACTCGCGCAGGATGTCGCGGGCCTCGTCCTCGTCGAGAAAATCCTCGAACTCGATGTTGATCGCCTCGGCATGGCCCACGAAGACCGGAACGCGGACGCAGGTGGCCGTGACCTTGATCGCGGGGTCCACGATCTTCTTGGTTTCGGCGACCATCTTCCACTCTTCCTTGGTCTGACCGTCTTCCATGAAGACGTCGATGTGGGGAATGACGTTGAAGGCGATCTGTTTGGGGTATTTCGACGGCGCGACCTCCTGGCCGGGGACATAGACGCCCTTGGTCTGGTTCCACAGCTCGTCGATGCCTTCCTTGCCCGAGCCCGAGACGGACTGGTAGGTCGATACGACCACGCGCTTGACCCGCGCCCGGTCGTGCAGCGGCTTGAGCGCCACGACCATCTGCGCGGTCGAACAGTTCGGGTTCGCGATGATGTTCTTCTTGGCATAGCCCTGGATCGCGTCGGCGTTCACTTCGGGCACGATCAGCGGCACGTCCGGGTCGTAGCGATAGAGAGAAGAGTTGTCGATCACCACGCAGCCGGCCTTGGCGGCCTTTGGCGCATAGATCTTGGTCGCGTCCGAGCCCACTGCAAAGAGCGCCATGTCCCAGCCGGTGAAATCGAACGTGTCGAGGTCCCTGGTCTTGAGGGTCTTGTCGCCGAAGCTCAGCTCGGTCCCGAGGGACCGGCGCGACGCAAGCGCCACGATCTCGTCCACGGGAAACTCCCGCTCGGCAAGGATGTTGAGCATTTCCCGGCCCACGTTGCCCGTGGCGCCGACAACAGCGACTTTATAGCCCATCTGACTGGCTCCCGATCTGCGTTTGGCGCCTGATACGGCAAGGCGGGCGCAATGGAAAGGGGCGCCCGGGAGGGTGGCGGCCGCCGAAACGGCCGACGGAGGCGAAGACCGGGCGGCGGATCCTAGAGGGCGCGGGAGTGCCGGCCCTCGGGCATCTGGTAGGCGTCGAGCTCATGGGCGGCCATGCGCGCGATCAGCGCGGCGTTCCGGGTCAGGCGGATCGCCCCGTCGGTGACGTCGAGATATTCGGCAAACCTGTCGCGCAGATCCGCCGTCATCGACATCAGCCGGCTTTTCGGCGTGTCGAAATCCGCCGACAGTGCATCGAGGTTCAGCGCGTAATCGCACATCAGGCTTTCGATCATCCGCCGCCGCAGCCGATCGTCGTCGCTGAAGGCATGGCCGCGCTCGGTCGCCAGCTCTCCGCCCGCCACCGCCTGGGCGTAGCGCGACGAGGTCGAGATGTTCTGGGCATAGCCCTGCGGATACTGGGAAATCGCCGAGGCGCCGATGCCGATCAGCACATCGGACTGGTCGTCGGTATAGCCCTGGAAATTCCGCCGCAGGGTGCGGGTCCGGGCCGCGTCGGACAGGCTGTCGCCCTCCAGCGCGAAATGGTCGATGCCGATGGAACGGAACCCGTCCCAGGTCAGCAGCCGCCGCGCCGTGTCGAACAGGTCGAGCCGTTCTTCGGCATCGGGCAGGGCGTCGGCGGGGATCATCACCTGCCGCTTGGCCATCCACGGCACATGGGCATAGCCGAACAGGGCGACCCGGTCGGGCGCCAGGCTGAGGATCCGCTGGATCGAGGCGGCAAGGCGGGCGCAGGTCTGGTAGGGCAGACCGTAGAGCGCATCCACATTCAACGACCGCACACCCGCCGCCCGCAGCATGTCGACGACATTGCGGGTCAGCTCATAGGGCTGGATCCGGCCGATCGCTTGCTGCACGACCTCGTCAAAATCCTGGATGCCGATCGAGGCGCGGGTCATGCCGTACCGGGCCAGAACGTCGATTCGAGCCTGGTGGATTTCGGTCGGGTCGATCTCGACCGAGAACTCGGCGTCCGGTGCCCAGGGCCGCAGGTCCTTCAGCGTCTCGCAGAGGTCCGTCAGCAGATCCACCGGCAGGATCGTCGGAGTGCCGCCGCCGAGGTGGATGTTGCCGATCACTACATCCTTGGGGAGAGTTTCGGAAACTTTTTTCAACTCGGCTTTCAGCAATGCAAGGTATGGCGCAAGCGGCTTGTTGGTGGCGGTGCCCTGGGTGCGGCAGGCGCAGAACCAGCACAGGGTCCGGCAATAGGGCACATGCACATAGATGGAGATGCGGCTTCCGGGGGCAATGGAGGACATCCAGCCGGCGACCGTGGCGGCATCCACCGCCGGGCTGAAGTGGTTGGCGGGCGGGTAGCTTGTGTAGCGCGGGACCCGCGCGTCAAGTAGACCAAGCTTGCGGAGAGGGGCGAGAGTTGTCATCTGTGCTCTTTCGAGATGCGCTGTTTTCGGGTAGCTTCCGACGGAAACCTTTGGAGTCGAGTGGAATGACCAAGATTGCGGCCGTCCAGTCGTGCGACAGCTGCCCTATCCGCTACAGCGCCGTCTGTGCGCGCTGCGATGCGGATGAACTGGCGCAGCTTGAGCAGATCAAGTATTACAGAACCTTCGACGTCGGCCACATGATCTGCTGGGCGGGTGACGAGATGCCGTTCGTGGCCTCGGTGGTGAAGGGCGCGGCGACCCTGAGTCAGACCATGGAAGACGGGCGCACCCAGATGGTCGGGCTGCTTCTGTCGTCCGATTTCATCGGCCGTCCGGGCCGGACCACCTCGCCCTACGACGTGACGGCGGTCAGCGAGGTCACGCTCTGCTGCTTCCGCCGCAAGCCGTTCGAGGGGATGATGATGAGCACGCCCCATATCGGCGAGCGGTTGCTGGACATGACCCTCGACGAACTCGACGCGGCCCGCGAATGGATGCTGATCCTCGGGCGCAAGACGGCCCGGGAAAAGATCGCCAGCCTGCTGGCCATCGTGGCGCGGCGCGAGATGTCCATCGGGCTGGTCAAGCAGTCCGGCGCCGTCATGGTGGAGCTTCCCCTGACGCGCGAGGCCATGGCCGATTACCTTGGCCTGACCCTGGAAACCGTCAGCCGCCAGATCAGCGCACTTAAGCGCGAGGGCATCATCGTCCTGCAAGGCAAGCGCCGGATCGAGGTCCCGGACATGCAGCGTCTGCTGGAAGAGACCGGCGACGATGTGGACGGCGGTGTCGTGGCCTGACCGCTCCTCTGGTGCCGGAACCCCCCGCAGCATCTGTTCCCCTCCGGACCTAGTGCGCCATGAGCAGAGGCACGTCGGCCTCCTGCAGCATGTCGCGGGTCGGGCCGCCGACGATCGCCTCGCGGATGCGGGAATGGTTGTAGGCGCCCATCACCACCGCCTGGCATTCATGCTCGGCACAGAACCGCATCAGCGTGTCGGCGACGCGGGGCATGGTCTGCGACACCACCGAAATCTCGCAATGCACGCCGTGGCGGGCCAGCATGGTGCCGATCATGCCGCCCGGATCGGACCGGTCGGGCATGTTGCGCGGCGGGTCGATCATCACGACGTTGACCAGGTCGGCGCTCTTGAGGAACGGCATCGCCTGGCGCACGGCGGCCAGGCTTTCAGTGCTGTCGTCCCAGGCCAGCGTGATCCGCGACGGCGGGGCAAAGCTCTTCTGTCCCGGCGGCAACACGAGGCAGGGCACGCCGCGCTGAAACAGCGCCGATTCGAGCACCTGCACCTGAAGCATCCCGCCCGCCTCGCCATAGGGTCGCGGCGCGATCGCAAGATCGGCGAATCGGAGAAGCCGGCTCAGACCGTTGTCGAGCCCCATGCTCGGCAGGATCAGCGGCTCGACCGTCACCTTGTAACTGCCCGCGGGGGTCGCCTTCTCGGCCCAGGCGGCGAGGTCACTGGCCCGTTCCTGCGTCGCGGCGATGTCGGTTTCGATCACGACACCCATCGACCCGGCCGGCAAGGCGCCGTAGCGGGCCGTGTCCACGCTCAGGCAGTAGATGTCGAGATGGGCGTCCAGCGCATACGCCAGTGAAAACGACGCCTTGAGCATGTCGCCGTCCGTTTCGATGTCAGTCACGACGGTCGCGATAGACTTGATAGCCATCGGTCTGGTTCCCTTTTTGCCCGATCCTTGGGCGGCAGTCTTGCCGCGCCAGCGTTTCTCGGAGACTACCGAAGCCTTCGGTCAATTGGTTTGACGCAGATCAAGGTATCGAGAGCCGCCCTTTGACACACCGGCCCCTTAGGAAGCCCGTGCCGAAATGCAACGGGCAGAACGAGGGAACACTGATAATGTGGGATTGGATCAAGATTGCGATCCTGGGCATCGTTGCCCTGTTCGCAGCTTTGGCCGCGAATTGGGCCCGGGATCTGGCGTACCAGATCCATGCCCTGATCGTATTCGCCGTGGCCGCGGGGATGTTCATCTGGACCGTTCGGACGATGGGCGACGAAAAACCGCCCGCGCCCGTGGGGTACCAGGATGACGTTATCCGCGCGGGCGTCATCGCAACCGCCTTCTGGGGCATCACCGGCTTTCTGGTGGGGACGTTCATCGCCTTCCAGCTGGCGTTTCCGGCGCTGAACTTCGAGTGGGCGCAGGGATACGCCAACTTCGGACGGCTGCGGCCGCTGCACACCTCGGCGGTCATCTTCGCCTTTGGCGGCAACGCGCTGATCTGCACGTCGTTCTACATCGTGCAGCGGACCACCGCGGCGCGGCTATGGGGCGGAAACGCGGCCTGGTTCGTGTTCTGGGGCTACAACCTGTTCATCGTGCTGGCCGCGACCGGCTACCTTCTGGGCGCGACCCAGTCCAAGGAATACGCCGAGCCCGAATGGTACGTCGACCTGTGGCTGACGATCGTCTGGGTGGTCTACCTGCTGATCTTCCTCGGCACGCTGATCAAACGCAAGGAGCCGCATATCTACGTGGCCAACTGGTTCTTCCTCGCCTTCATCGTGACCGTCGCGATGCTGCATGTCGTGAACAATCTGTCGCTGCCGGTCAGCATCTTCGGCTCGCGCTCGGTGCAGCTGTTCGCCGGGGTGCAGGATGCGATGACGCAATGGTGGTACGGCCACAACGCGGTGGGCTTCTTTCTGACCGCCGGCTTCCTGGGGATGATGTACTACTTCGTCCCGAAGCAGGCCGAGCGCCCCGTTTTCAGCTACAAGCTCAGCATCATCCACTTCTGGGCGCTGATCTTCCTGTATATCTGGGCCGGTCCGCACCACCTGCACTACACCGCGCTGCCCGACTGGGCCTCGACCCTGGGCATGGTGTTCTCGATCGTGCTGTGGATGCCCAGCTGGGGCGGCATGATCAACGGCCTGATGACGCTGCAGGGCGCCTGGGACAAGATCCGCACCGACCCGATCATCCGGATGATGGTGATCTCCATCGGCTTCTACGGCATGTCCACGTTCGAGGGCCCGATGATGTCGATCCGTGCGGTCAACTCGCTGTCGCACTACACCGACTGGACCATCGGCCACGTGCACTCCGGTGCGCTGGGCTGGAACGGGATGATCACCTTCGCCGCGCTCTACTTCCTGACACCCAAGCTGTGGAACCGCGAGCGGCTGTATTCCCTGACCCTCGTGAGCTGGCACTTCTGGCTCGCCACGATCGGGATCGTCCTCTACGCCGCGTCGATGTGGGTCACCGGCATCATGGAAGGCCTGATGTGGCGCGAGGTCGACGCCCAGGGGTTCCTGGTCAACTCCTTCGCCGACACCGTGGCCGCGAAGTTCCCGATGTATGTCGTGCGGGGTCTGGGCGGGGTCATGTTTCTCGCCGGTGCGCTGATCATGTGCTACAACCTATGGATGACTGTCCGCCGCAGCCCGACCAGAGAGTCGGCGCCGGCTTCAGCCATCGCCGCCGAATGAAAGGGGGCGAGATATGACCGAAAACGAAAAACTCACCGATCCCGACAAGGATCCCAAGGTCGATCAGCTGGGCGACGGCAAGGTCCCCAACGAGCTGCCGCACCATAGTTGGTTCTTCCGGCATCACGGCAAGATCGAGCGCAATGCGACCCTGCTACTCGGGCTCAGCCTTGCCGTCGTGACGGTGGGCGGGATCGTCGAGATCGCCCCGCTGTTCTACCTGGAGAACACGATCGAGGAAGTGGAGGGCGTGCGCCCCTACTCCCCGCTCGAGCTCACCGGGCGCGAGATCTACATCCGCGAGGGGTGCTATGTCTGCCACAGCCAGATGATCCGTCCCATGCGGGACGAGGTCGAACGCTACGGGCACTATTCGCTCGCCGCCGAGTCGATGTACGATCACCCGTTCCAGTGGGGGTCCAAGCGGACGGGCCCCGACCTGGCGCGGGTCGGCGGGCGCTACTCGGACGAGTGGCACGTGCTGCACCTGACCGATCCGCAGGCCGTGGTGCCGGAATCGGTCATGCCCAAGTACGGCTTTCTGGCCGACCGGCTGATCGACGGCCAGTATGTCGAGGACCTGCTGAGCGCCCACCGCGCCGTCGGCGTGCCCTATACTGACGAGATGATCGACGTGGCATGGGCCGATTTCAGCGTGCAGACCGATCCCTTCGGGGATTGGGACGGGCTGGTCGAACGCTACCCGGGGGCCCAGGTGCGCAACTTCGACGGCGCACCGGGGATTTCCGAGATGGATGCCCTGATCGCCTATCTGCAAATGCTCGGCACGCTGGTCGATTTCTCGACCTTCACGCCCGACGCCAGCCGCTGAGGAGAGCGTCATGGACTATCACATCTTGCGCGAAATCGCGGACAGCTGGGTCTTGCTGATGATGTTCGCGGTGTTCCTTGGGGCCGGCCTCTGGGCCTGGCGCCCGGGCAGCCGGGAATTGCACGACGATGCGGCCCAGGTTCCGTTTCGCCACGAGGACAAGCCCGCCGGCGATTGCTCGGGGCGCTGCCAGGAGTGCGCCTGCAAGGGCTTTGATTTCACGGAGGCTCTGAAATGAGCGAAAAGGAAAAGGCGCCCGACACGACCGGGCACGAATGGGACGGGATCAAGGAGTTCGACAACCCGCTTCCGAAATGGTGGCTGTGGATCTTCTACGCGACGATCGTCTGGGGCGTCGGCTATACCATCGCCTACCCGGCCTGGCCGATGATCAACCGGGCGACGGCCGGGGTGCTGGGGTATTCCACCCGAGCGAACGTGGCCGAGGACATCGCCGCCGTCGAGGCGCAGAACGCCGAGTTGATGTCGCAGCTTGCCTCGGCCGATCTCGCGACGATCGCCGAGGACGAGACGTTGCACCAGTTCGCTGTCAACGGCGGGGCGGCCCTGTTCCGGGCCAATTGCTCGCAATGTCACGGTTCCGGCGCGGCGGGGGCCAAGGGCTTTCCGAACCTGATCGACGACGCCTGGATCTGGGGCGGCCGGATCGACGAGATCGCCTGGACCGTCGCCAACGGCATCCGCAACGAGGATTCGCCCGATGCGCGTGGCTATGGCGGCATGATGCAATCCTTCGCCGACATCCTGTCGCCCGAAGAGATGGACCAGGTCATCAACCACGTCCTGGCCATTTCGGGGCAGGAGCATGACGCCGAGCTCGCCGCGGCGGGCGAGACGGTGTACCTCGACAATTGCGCCTCGTGCCACGGCGAGAACGGCGAGGGCAGCCTTGCCGCGACCCGCTCCTACGAGGACCCCGAGGTCGTCTATCCGGATGGCGAGATGACCGGTGCACCGAGACTGTCGGACGCGATCTGGCTCTATGGCGGCTCCGAAGAGGCGATCCACGAGACGCTGATGAACGGCCGCGCCGGCGTGATGCCCGCCTGGTCCGAGGAATGGCGCATGCCCGGTTTGACCGAGGCCGAGATCAACGCGGTGGCGGCCTATGTCCACCAGTTGGGCGGCGGTCAATAGGGCCGCGATCTGGTAGCGGCTTGTGGCGACACCGACCGGCCGCCGGCCATCTTCAACGCCGGGGGCGGGCTCGCCGTCCCCGGCCTTTATCTTTCAGGGGCAGCGATCTTGCAGGGCCCGCCCTGCGGTCCTGCCACCGGGCCATCCTGGCCGCGGGCGCTGCGAACTGCCCGGACGCGCTGCGATCCCGTCCAGAGGGGGGCGGTCGGTCGGGCCATCGGGAAGGCGCCAATCGGCACGTGCGGTGGGCGACTTGACCTGAATCAAGGACTGCTGCGACGCGCGCTTCTAAAGAACGATGGCAGTTACATGTTTCATGCAGGACACCCGAATCCATGAGTCAGTCTGAGGCCCCGAAACTTTACGCCTCCCGCGAACCGGTCTTTCCCAGGCGCGTCAGCGGCTTCTTCCGCCGCACGAAGTGGTGGATCATGGCTGTCACCCTTGGGATCTATTACATTCTGCCCTGGATTCGCTGGGACCGCGGCCCGGAACTGCCCGACCAGGCGGTGCTGCTGGACCTCGCGGGCCGGCGTTTCTACTTCTTCTGGATCGAGATCTGGCCGCACGAATTCTATTTCGTCGCCGGTCTGCTGGTGATGGCCGGGCTGGGCCTGTTTCTGTTCACCTCGGCGCTGGGACGGGTGTGGTGCGGCTATACCTGCCCGCAGACGGTCTGGACCGACCTGTTCATCCTGACGGAACGCTGGATCGAGGGGGATCGAAACGCCCGCGTCCGGCTCTGGAAGCAGAAGTGGACCCTCCGCAAGCTGCGCTTGAGGCTGACCAAGTTTGCCGTCTGGGCGGTGATCGGGCTCGCGACGGGCGGGGCATGGGTGTTCTACTTTGCCGACGCGCCGACGCTTGCGCGGGACCTGGTGACCGGGCAGGCCCCCGCGGTGGCCTATACCACCATGGCCATCCTCACCTTCACCACCGTCTTCATGGGCGGCATCGCCCGAGAGCAGGTCTGCATCTATGCCTGTCCCTGGCCCCGGATCCAGGCCGCGATGATGGACGAGGACACGATCACCATCGGCTATCGCGACTGGCGCGGAGAGCCGCGGGGCAAGCACCGCAAGGCCGCCGGGGCCGAGGCGCTGGGCGATTGCATCGATTGCAACGCCTGCGTCAACGTCTGCCCGATGGGCATCGACATCCGCAACGGCCAGCAGATGGAATGCATCACCTGCGGCCTGTGCATCGACGCCTGCGACGACGTGATGGCCAAGGTCGGCAAGCCGCGCGGCCTGATCGACTATTTCGCGCTCTCCGACGAGACCGAGGAGCGCGCGGGCGGTCATCCCAAGCAGATCTGGCGGCACGTCTTCCGGCCGCGTACCATGGTCTATACCGCGCTGTGGTCGATCGTGGGGATCGGGCTGGTCTTCGCGCTGTTCATCCGCTCGGACATCGAGCTGACGGTCGCCGCGGTGCGCAATCCCACCTTCGTCACGCTGTCGGACGGGTCCGTGCGAAACGCCTACGAGATCCGCCTGCGCAACAAGCAAGGTGAGGAACGCCCCTTCCGGATCACCATCGACGGGGATCCGATGCTGTTCGCCGATCTCGAAGGCACCCCGTATGAGACAGTGCCCGTCGCCGCCAACAGCACACATCTGCAACGGGTCTATGTCACTGCGCCCGCGGGGTCGGAACAGGCCGCGGACCCGCGCACGGACTTTCGCTTCTGGGTCACGGACCTGACCAACGGGGACCGGGCCTATCAGGACAGCCACTTCAACGGATCGGAAAGCTGAGATGGAGATAACCGGAAAACACGTTTTCCTAGGTATGGCCGGCGCCTTCGGCATCATCATCGCCGTCAACGTGCTGATGGCGACCCAGGCGCTACGGACCTTTCCGGGGCTGGAGGTCAAGAACTCCTACGTCGCGTCGCAGACCTTCGACGTCGACCGCGCCGCGCAAGAGGCTTTGGGCTGGGACGTCTCGGCCCGGGTCGAGGGCAGCGACCTGCTCCTTTCGATCTCGGATGCCGCCGGGCAGCCGGTGAACCCGGTCAGCGTCAGCGGCACTTTCGGCCGCGCGACGAGCGTGCGCGACGACCAGGTCCCCGCCTTCGTCTTCGACGGTACCGTGCTGCGGGCCCCGGTCGAGGCTGGCCCGGGCAACTGGAACCTGCGACTTGAGGCCGTGGCCGGAAATGGCACGGTCTTTCGCCAGCGGGTGATCGTGGAGCATCCCTGATGGCCTATGCCGAACAGCCCGGCCCGGCGGCCTGTCCGGGCTGCCTCATGGCGCCGCAGATCGCCCGGACCGCCCGCAAGGCGCGGGCCGAGGGCGGGGAAGAGGTGCAGCTGTCGTTGCCCGGCATTCATTGCGCCTCGTGCATCTCGGGCGTCGAACGGGGGCTGATGGATCTGTCCGGGGTCCGGGATGTCCGGGTCAACCTGACGCGCAAGCGCGCGACGGTGCGGGTCGACGCGGATGTCGAGACGGCCCAGCTCGTCTCACACCTGGCGCGTCTGGGGTTCGAGGCGCAGCCGCTGGACAGCGCGACGCTGAGCTCGGGCGAAAGCGACCGCGCCGCGCGAGAGCTGCTGATGCGGCTCGGCGTGGCGGGCTTCGCGATGATGAACGTGATGCTGCTGTCGGTTGCCGTCTGGTCGGGGGCCGCCGATGCGACGCGGGATCTGTTCCACTGGATCAGCGCGGCCATCGCCATTCCGACGGTCGCCTTCGCCGGGCAGCCGTTCTTTCGCTCCGGTCTGGGGGCGCTGCGGGGCGGGCGGCTCAACATGGATGTGCCGATCTCTCTGGCGATCCTGCTGGCGGTCGGCATGTCCGTCTATGAGACAGCAAACCACGGCGATCACGCCTATTTCGATGCCGCGCTCTCGCTGACCTTCTTCCTGCTTGCGGGGCGCTATCTTGACCAGAGGATGCGCGGCGTGGCCCGGTCGGCGGCGGCGGAACTGGCCGCGCTCGAAGTGCCCGTGGCCCTGCGGATCGGCGAGGCGGGCCCCGAGGGCGTGCGGGTCGCCGAGGTGGCCGTGGGCGACCTGCTGATCCTGCGCCCCGGCGCCCGCGTGCCGGTGGACGGTGTCGTGACCGACGGGGCGAGCGAGATCGACCGGGCCTTCCTGACCGGCGAGACCGACCCGGTCGCGGTGGCGCCGGGCGCGGCGCTGCGGGCCGGCGAGGTGAACCTGACCGGCGTCCTGACCCTGCGGGCAGAGGCCGTGGGCGAGGATACCGTCCTGCATGCGCTTGCCGACCTGGTGTCGGTCGCCGAAGAGGCGAAATCCCGCTACAGCACACTGGCCGACCGGGCCGCGCGTCTTTACGCGCCGGCCGTGCATCTGCTGGCGCTTGCCGGTTTCGTTGTCTGGCTCGGGATCGCCGGCGACGTGCGGGTCGCGCTGCAGGTCGCGGTGGCGCTGCTGATCATCACCTGCCCCTGTGCGCTGGGCCTTGCCGTGCCGGCGGTGTCGACCGTGGCATCGGGGCTGCTGTTCCGGCGCGGTTTGCTCGTCAAACACGGCACCGCCCTGGAACGGCTGGCCGAGGTGGATTGCGTCGTCTTCGACAAGACCGGCACCCTGACCCTCGGCGACCCCGTGCTGGCCGCGCCCGAGGCGCTGCCGCGCGAGGCCATGGCCGCGGCCGTCGCCCTCGCGCAGGGATCGGACCACCCCAGGTCGCGGGCCATCGCCGCCGCCGCGCAGCCACTGGATCTTCCGGACATCCGGCTGACGGAGGTGACCGAGGTTCCCGGCCATGGCGTCGAGGGCTTTTGGGAGGGCCGCAGGGTCCGGCTTGGCCGCGCGGGGTGGGTCGGGGCGCAGGGCTCCGGGACGATGATCGCGATAGAAGGGGCGCCGCCTGTGGCGCTGGAGTTCCGCGACAGATTGCGCCCCGGGGCCAAGGCTCTCCTGTCGGCCCTCGACCTGCCCGTCATGCTGTTGTCCGGCGATGCCGAGGGGCCGGTCCGCGCCCTCGCCCGCGATCTGGGCATCGACGATTGGCAGGCAGAGATGCTGCCCGAGGACAAGGCCCGCGTGCTTGAACGGCTGTCGGCCGAGGGGCGCAAGGTGCTGATGGTCGGCGACGGGCTCAACGATGTCGGGGCGCTTGCCATGGCCCATGTCTCCATCGCGCCGGCCTCTGCGCTGGAGGCGGCCCGAGTGGCTGCGGACGTGGTGCTGGTGTCGCCCGACCTCGGCCGGGTCGCCGATGCGCTGCGCGTGGGCCGGGTGGCAAGGCGGCGCATCCTCGAGAATTTCGCGGTGGCCGGGCTCTACAATGCGATCGCGATCCCGGTGGCCTTTGCCGGGCTGGCGACGCCGCTGGGGGCGGCCATCGCCATGTCCACCTCGTCCATCGTCGTATCGCTCAACGCGCTGAGGACGCGGATATGAATGTTCTGGCGATCCTGATCCCGGTTTCGCTGGGCCTCGGCCTGCTGGGGCTTCTGTCGTTCTGGTGGACGCTGCGCGAGCGGCAATACGACGACCCCGAGGGCGACCGGCACCGGATCCTGACCGACGAATACGACGACCACCCGAAGGACTAGGCGCCGCCGCCCGCGGGCGTCAGAGCACCAGCGTCGCCATCCGGCGCAGCGCCAGCAGGTACCCCTCGGTCCCGAAGCCCGCGATCACGCCGGTGGCGCGGGCCGAGATGTAGGAATGGTGGCGAAAGCCCTCGCGCGCATGGACGTTCGAGATGTGAAGCTCGATCACCGGGCCATCGAACGTGTTCAGCGCATCGAGTATGGCAATGGAGGTGTGCGTGTAGGCCCCGGCATTCAGGATGATCCCGGCGCTGGCCTGCCGCGCCTCCTGGATCCATTCCACAAGCTCTCCCTCGTGGTTGGACTGGCGCAGCAGGGTCTCCAGCCCCAGCTCGGCCCCGAGCGCGGTGCAGTCCCGCGCCACATCGTCGAGCTTTTCGTGCCCGTAGATCTCGGGCTGGCGCTGGCCGAGCAGGTTGAGGTTCGGGCCGTTCAGAATGTCGATCTTGGGCATGGTGGTCCCCGCTGTGGTCCCGCCGTTATGGCGCGGCCCCGGCGCCCCGTCTAGCGCGGCGGCGGTCGCGGCAGGCGCCGCCCGCGCGGTCAGGCGGCCGGCGCGTGGATATGGGCGATGGCGGCGCGGACCAGGGGCGAGAGCCCGCCGCCCCCCGTGGCGGCATGATCCAGCAATTGCTGGCGCATCCGCGGATCCCAGAAGTCGTTGATATGCGCGGCCACCTTTTCCGCGCCGTCGGCGCCGGGCTGCGTCTCGAAGAAGGTGGCAATCTGGTTGGCCATGCGGACCATCTTGTCAGGCGACATCGGCGGCTCCGGTCTTGATGCGGCGAGGATGGGCGTAAAGGTCGAACCCGCCGCCGCCGGCGAAGGCGGCGAGCGTCAGCCCCGCCCCCTCGGCGAGGCGCAGGGCATGGGCCGTGGGCGCCGAAACGGCGACAAGAACCGGACAGCCGGCCATCGCGGTCTTCTGCACCATCTCGACCGAGACGCGAGAGGTCAGGACGATGGCGCCCGTCGCCGGTTCGAGCCCCGCCCGCGCCATGGCCCCGACCAGCTTGTCCAGCGCGTTGTGGCGCCCGACATCTTCGCGGGCGAGGACGATTCCGACGCCCGGTTGCAAGAAGCCCGCAGCATGCACCGAGCGGGTTCGGTCATGCAACGGCTGAGAGGATCGAAGCGTGTCCGTCGCCCCCGCGATCTCGGCGGCGTCGAATTCGGGCCCCTCCGGCACGGCGGGCAGGTCCCGTATCGCGGCCTCGAGGCTGTCGATGCCGCAGAGGCCACAGCCGACCGGACCGGCCATGTAGCGCCGACGCCCGGCAAGCGCCGCGCGGCGATGCTCTGGCAGCCAGAGCCGTGCCTCGATGCCGTCGGGGTGTTCGACGACCTCGACCTCGCCGATCTCGGACAGGGGCGCGAAGCCCTCCGTCAGCGTGAAGCCGATGGCGAAATCGACGATATCCGCCGGGGTCGCCATCATCACCGCCTGGGTGGAGCCGTCATAGACCATGGCCACCGGGCTTTCCTCCGGCAGGGTCCGGGTCACATTGCGGACCCCGTCGCGCTGCACCGACAGGCCCGTGGCACTTCGGGTCGGGCTGACGGTCATTCGGCGGCGGGCAGGATGCGCCGGGCGCGATCCGCCATCTGCGAATAATTCTCTTGCCAGTCACTGGGGCCGTTCGAGGGCGCGACCTGGACCGCGGTGACCTTGTATTCCGGGCAGTTCGTGGCCCAGTCGGAATAATCCGTTGTAATGACGTTGGCCTGCGTTTCAGGATGATGGAATGTGGTATAAACCACACCGGGTGACACACGGTCCGTCACGGTCGCCCGCAGCGTCGTCTCTCCGGAGCGGGAGGCAAGACGCACCCAGTCGCCATCCCCGATGCCCCGGTTCTCGGCGTCGTGGGGGTGGATCTCCAGCAGATCCTCCGCATGCCAGACCGTATTCCCGGTCCGCCGGGTCTGCGCGCCCACGTTGTATTGCGACAGGATGCGCCCGGTCGTCAGCAGCAGCGGAAAGCGGGGGCCGGTCTTTTCATCCGTGGCCACGTATTCCGTGACGATGAACCGGCCCTTGCCGCGCACGAACCCGTCGACATGCATCAACGGGGTGCCCTCGGGATTGGCCGCGTTGCAGGGCCACTGGACGGACCCCTTCTCTTCCAGCAGCTCATAACTGACACCGGCGAAGGAGGGCGTGGTCGCCGCGATCTCGGCCATGATCTGGGCTGGGTGGGTATAGGTCCAGCCCGCGCCCATCGCATTGGCCAGGTGCTGCGTCACCTCCCAGTCGGCAAAGCCGTTGCGGGGCGCCATCACCCGCCGCACCCGGTTGATCCGGCGCTCGGCATTGGTGAAGGTCCCGTCCTTTTCAAGGAACGTCGAGCCCGGCAGGAAGACATGGGCGTAGTTCGCCGTCTCGTTCAGGAACAGGTCGTGGACGATGACGCATTCCATCGCCGCCAGGCCGGCCGCCACATGCTTGGTGTCGGGGTCCGATTGCAGGATGTCCTCGCCCTGACAGTAGAGGCCCTTGAACGTCCCGTCCACCGCCGCGTCCAGCATGTTGTTGATGCGCAGCCCGGGTTCCGGGTCGATCTCCACCCCCCACGCCTGCCTGAAGACATCGCGCACCTCGGCGCCCTTCACATGGCGATAGCCCGGCAGTTCATGGGGGAAAGAGCCCATGTCGCAGGAGCCCTGCACGTTGTTCTGACCGCGCAGCGGGTTCACGCCCACGCCCTTGCGCCCGACATTGCCCGTGAGCATGGCGAGGTTCGCGATCGACATGACGGTGGTGGAGCCCTGCGAATGCTCGGTGACCCCCAGCCCGTAATAGATCGCCCCGTTGCCCCCGGTCGCGAACAGCCGCGCGGCGGCGCGCAGCTCCTCGGCCGGGACGCCGGTCAGCATCTCGGTCGCTTCCGGCGCGTGGCGCGGGTCCGACACGAAGGCGGCGTAATCCTGGAACTCGTCCCAGTCGCAGCGCTCGCGGATATAGGCCTCGTCCATCAGCCCTTCGGTGACGATCACATGGGCCAGCGCCGTGACCACGGCCACGTTGGTGCCCGGCCGCAGGGGCAGGTGATGGGCCGCCTCGACATGGGCCGACCGTACAAGGTCGATCCGCCGCGGGTCGATGACGATCAGCTTCGCGCCGGCCCGCAGCCGCTTCTTCAGGCGCGAGGCAAAGACCGGGTGCCCGTCGGTCGGGTTCGCGCCGATGACGATGACGACATCCGTATGCTCGACCGAGTCAAAATCCTGCGTCCCTGCGCTGGTGCCGAAGGTCTGGCCCAGCCCGTAGCCGGTGGGCGAATGGCAGACCCGCGCACAGGTATCGGTGTTGTTGTTGCCAAAGACCGCGCGGGCGAGCTTCTGCACGAGGAACGTCTCCTCGTTGGTGCAACGGCTCGAGGTGATGACCCCGATGCTCCTCTGCCCGTAGGTCTCCTGCAGGCCGCGCAGCCGGCTTGCGGCAAAGCCCAGCGCCTCGTCCCAGGACACCTCGCGCCAGGGGTCGGTGATCTTGTCGCGGATCATCGGGTTCAGGATGCGATCCTTGTGCGAGGCGTAGCCATAGGCGAACCGCCCCTTCACGCAGGAATGCCCCCGGTTTGCCTTGCCATGCTTGTAGGGCGTCATCCGCACCACCTGGTCGCCGTTCAGCTCCGCCTTGAACGAACAGCCGACCCCGCAATAGGCGCAGGTGGTCACGACGCTTCGGGTGGGTGTGCCCAGCTCGATCACGGATTTCTCCTGCAACGTCGCGGTCGGGCAGGCCTGTACGCAGGCGCCGCAGGACACGCAATCCGAGGTCAGGAAATCGTCCGCGGGCGTCCCGGCCGAAACGCGGCTGTCAAAGCCCCGTCCTTGAATCGTCAGCGCGAAGGTTCCCTGCACCTCCTCGCAGGCCCGGACACAGCGCGAACAGACGATGCACTTGGCCGGGTCGTAGGTGAAATAGGGGTTGCTGTCGTCCTTGGGCACATAGAGGGGATTGGCCTCGCCGCCCGCCTCGGCCCGCGTTTCGAAATGGTTGTCGCCGGGGGCATAGCGCACGTCCCGCAGCCCGACGGCGCCGGCCATATCCTGCAACTCGCAATCGCCGTTGGCTGCACAGGTCAGGCAATCCAGCGGATGGTCCGAGATATAAAGCTCCATCACCCCGCGCCGGATCTTCTGCACCTTGGGCGATTGGGTGCGCACCACCATCCCCGCCGCCACCGGTGTTGTGCAGGAGGCCGGCGTGCCCCGCCGTCCCTCGATCTCGACCACGCACAACCGGCAGGACCCGAACGCCTCCAGATTGTCCGATGCGCAAAGCTTCGGAATATCCAGCCCGGCCTCGGCGGCCGCGCGCATCACCGACATGCCCTCGGGCACGGTGACCTCGAACCCGTCGATGGTCAGGACAACCGGCGCCCCGTCCCGCGCGGGCGTTCCCATGTCGCGGTCCCCGGGGATGATGAAATCCTTCATCTCACGCCCTCTCCAACTTCTTCTGGTTCAAAATATCCCGGGGAGCGCGAGGGGCTGGCCCCTCGCTTCCGCCCGATGTCACGGGTCCGCGGCGCCGGATCATTCCGCCGCCTCCCGCGCCCGGGAAAAGTCTTCGGGAAACAATGTCAACGCCGACATCACAGGATAGGGCGTGAACCCCCCCAGCGCACAAAGAGACCCGTCCTTCATGGTCTCGCAAAGATCGGTCAGAAGCTCCGCCGCGCCGGCATCGCCCCGGGCGATCCTGTCGATGGTTTCCACCCCGCGCACGGCGCCGATCCGGCATGGCGTGCATTTGCCACAGCTCTCCACCGCGCAGAATTCCATCGCGAACCGCGCCATCCCCAGCATGTCGGCGCTGTCGTCGAAGACGACGATCCCGGCATGACCGATCAGCCCCCCGGCACCGTCGAATTCCTCATAGCCGAACGGCGTGTCGAACTGGTGCGGCGCGAAATAGGCCCCCAGCGGGCCGCCAACCTGGACCGCCTTCACCGGGCGGCCGCTCCGGGTGCCGCCCGCGATCTCGTCGACCAGCCCGCCCAGCGGCATGCCGAAAGCGGTCTCGAACAACCCGCCCCGGGCCACGTTTCCCGCGATCTGCACCGGGATCGTCCCGCGAGACCGGCCAAGGCCAAAATCCGCATAGAACGCCGCCCCCTTCGCCAGGATCACCGGCACCGTCGCCAGCGAGATCACGTTGTTGACCACCGTGGGCCGGCCCAGGAACCCTTCGAGGGCGGGCAGCGGCGGCTTGGCCCGAACGACGCCGCGCTTGCCCTCGAGCGAATTGAGCAGGGACGTCTCCTCGCCGCAGACATAGGCGCCGGCGCCGACGCGGATCTCCATCTCGAACCCCCGGTCCGACCCGAGCACCCTCGGCCCCAGCACCCCCCCAGCGCGGGCGATCTCGACGGCCCGGCGCATAACCGCGATGGCATCGGGATATTCCGAGCGCAGGTAGACATAGCCACGCTTGGCCCCGGTGGCGAGGCCGGCGATCACCATGCCCTCGATCAGGGTAAAGGGGTCGCCCTCCATGATCATGCGGTCGGCAAAGGTGCCGCTGTCGCCCTCGTCGGCATTGCACACGATGTATTTCTGCGCCCCGGGCGCGTCGTGGACCGTCTGCCACTTGATCCCCGTGGGAAACCCCGCGCCGCCGCGCCCGCGCAGACCGGAGGTACGGACCTCGTCCACCACCTCCTGCCCGGTCATGGCGATCGCCCGACGGAGCCCGGCCAGGCCGCCATGAGCCTCGTAATCGCCGAGGTCTAGCGGGTCGATCACGCCGCAGCGGGCAAAGGTCAACCGCGTCTGGCGGGCAAAGAACGGGATGGCCTCCACCGGGCCGAGGCTCTGCGCGGAGCCGTCCAGCAGGGCGGGCGCATCGGCGGGCGTCACCGGGCCGAAGGCCTCGCGCCCCGCGCCCCGGTCGATCTCCACCAACGGTTCCAGCCAGACCATGCCGCGGCTTCCGGGCCGGATCAGCTCGATCTCGAGCCCCCGCGCTGCCGCCTCGGTCGCAAGGGCGCTCGCGACATCGTCGGCGCCGACCGCCTTGGCGGCGCTGTCGCCGGAGACATAGACCTTCATGCCCCCACCTCGGCCAGCATGGCATCGGCCCTGGTCTCGTCCACCCGGCCGATCACGCGGTCGTCGACCATCACCGCCGGCCCGCAGGCACAAAGCCCGAGGCAATAGACAGGCTCCACCGTGACCGAACCATCCGCGGTGGTGCCGTGCCAGTCGACCCCGAGCCGCGCCAGAAGATGCGCGGACAGGGCCGTTCCGCCGACGGCCTGGCAGGCCTCCGCACGGCAGATCCGCAGCACATGGCGCCCCGCCGGGGCCGTGCGGAAATCATGGTAGAAACTCACGACGCCGTGCACTTCGGCGGCGGTCAGGTTCAGCGCATCGGCGATCACTGGCAGGGCGGAGGCCGGGATATGCCCGTATTCGGCCTGCACCGCGTGCAGGATTGGAAGAAGCGGCCCTTCTAGCGCCATGAAGGGCGCGACGAGTGCGCGGATGTCAGAGCTGTCTGGCGCGTGGGGCATGGGGGAATCCGTTCGAGTCACGCGTCTCCCTGCCTGTCATTGCATTGCAAATCAATATCGCTTTTCCGTCAGACAATCGAAAAAATCAATCACTCGCCCTCGTCGCCCGCCAGCTGCTGCGCCGCCTCCATCAGGGATTGCAGCACCGGCGTATGCGGTTCCTGGTGGGTGGCCACCAGGCCTACGGCGTGGCCGTCATCCGCCGAGGCAAGTGGCACGAGCCGCAGGTCGTGACCCTTCGCCAGGAACCGGGCCAGTCCCGCGGGCAGGATCGTCGCCCAGCCCCCGCGGACCACGTGGCTGACCAGCACGACGGTGGAGTTCGACACGATCGGCACGCGCGGGGCCAGCCCCGCCTCCATCAGGCGCCTGTTGATGATCCGGCGATTCTGCATGTCCGGGGTCAGAAGGCACAGCCGGGTCTCTGCCAGATCGCCCCAGCCGATCCCGGGCCGGTCGGCCAGCGGATGGTCCGGGGCGCAGACCAGAACGTAGGTCTCCCGATAAAGCAGCCGCGTGGTCACCCGCCCCAGCGGCTCGTTGTCGAGATAGGATACCCCCGCGTCGATCTCCAGATCCTCGAGCATCGTCAGGATCTCGGCCGAGGGGCGCGACAGGATGGTGAAGTCGATGTTCGGATGCCGGCGGTTGAACTCATGCGCCAGCCGCGCGGCCCAGGTCAGCGCCGTGGGGATCACCGCGAGACGGAGGTGGCCGGAGAGGCCCTCGTGGCTGTGGCGCATCTCGTCGCGCAGGCGCCGGGCGTCGCCGACGATCTGCCGCGCCCGGACAAGCGCCCGCTGGCCCTCGGGGGTCAGCCCGCCAAACCTCGACCCGCGCTGGACAAGCTTCACGCCCAGCTGTGCCTCGAGTTGCTTGATGCCGGTGGAAAGGGTGGGTTGGGTCAGCCCGAGGCTTTCGGCGGCGCGGCCGAAGTGGCGTTCGCGCGCGAGCGCGATGAGCATCTCGAGTTTCCCGATCACGCTGTCAGATATGCGCCCCTATGGTGCCGAAAGCAAAGGCGACGGCATCAATGTGCCTTCGCCTGTCGATGTCGCATTGGGCTCTGACCAGTTCACTTGCCGGTGCGGTTCACGACGACGCCCAGCGTCTTGACCAGGATCGCGAGGTCGAAGGCCAGCGAATGGCGCCGGACATAGACCCGGTCCATCTGGACGCGGGAGGCGTAGCTGACGTCGTTGCGCCCCGACACCTGCCAATACCCCGTCACGCCGGGGCGGACGGCGAGATAGCTTTCCTGAGCCGCTCCGTAATAGACGAGCTCCTCGGCGATGACGGGCCGGGGGCCGACCAGGCTCATGTCGCCCTTCAAGACGTTCCAGAGCTGGGGCAGCTCATCGAGGCTGGTCTTGCGCAGCACGCGCCCGAGTCTTGTGATTCGGGGATCGTTCCGGAGCTTGCGGTCACGGGCCCATTCCGCCGCGATCTCGGGATCATGTTCGCAAAGCTCGTGGATCAGGTTCTCGGCGTTCGGCACCATGGTGCGCACCTTGTAACAGCGGAAAACCCGCCCGTTTCGACCGATCCGCTCCTGGAAATAGAACGGTCTGCCGCCGCTGAACCGGGCGGCGATGACCAGAACAGCCAAGATCAGCAGGGCCAGCGGAAGGAGAAAGATCGACAGTGAGATGTCGAAAAACCGCTTCCCATGGCGGCGATAAAACCGGGAAGTTCCGTACGCCGTGGGCGCACGACACGCATCGTCGAAATTGGCAACTTTGTGTGCCATGGCTTCACCCCACCTATCAAACTAAAAAGGCTTAAGAAAACCGAACTGGCGAAACCACTTAACGACTTGGATCTGGATTGATTGCTGCGATGCCGCAACGGCACTCACAATCTCTAAATTAACTTTTAGCTTTACTCAAGCAACAGAGTCCTCGGGTGACCGCTTTTTTGGCGAAATCATGAGCGTAGTGCCCGGTAATGTGGCTGGCCAGCTCGGAGCTTCAGGTCCTTCCGCCGTCGTGGAATGTCCGGCGTTGGCCTTCCGGCAAGACCGCCGGTAAACTACGGGACTCGGTCCGCGATTTGCCCTTCTGTCTGGTGCAAGTGGCTGAGAATAAACACCTTTCAGGAATGATGGCGTCGCGCGGGCGAAGACGGCCCACCCCCGCAATGTGCCGGCCAGTGGGGGGGGCCGGCGGCCGGGTGCGCCAAACCGGAGCGATCGGCGTGGCCCCGACAACCGCCCGAGTCGCAGTCGCTGGCCCGGTCGCCGGGGCCGGTCGCCGAAAAGCTGAGGCGCGGTTGCAGCATTTTCGCGGGCCCCCCGGTATATCCATACCTCAGGTCGAAACGAACTGGACTCCGCTCTCCTCGATCACGGCGGCGGTCAGGCGTCCGGTGGCATAGGCCCCGGTATCGACCGAGATCCGCCCGGCCTCGGCGACGGGCGTGGGGATGATGGTATGACCATGGGCCACCCAGATCCCGTCCCGGCGCGGCACCCGTGTGAAATTCGGGTGCCCCCACAAGAGATGCTTGCTCTGTTGCTCTGACATCGGGGTGCGCGGGTCGGCGCCGGCGTGCACGACGGTGACATTGCCGGAGCTGTACATCAGCGGCCGCTCCGTCAGCCAGTCGAGCAGCGCCTTGCCCGCCGCCAGCTGCAGGGCGTCGCGGGCGGTGACCAGCTCGGGACCCGTGGTGGTCTGGTTGACGCCGCCCACGCCGAAGCTTGCAAGGGTCTGGAGCCCGCCGTTGCGCAGCCAGAACCGCCCGGCGTCCTCGGGCACCGCCAGAAAGTCGAGCATCAT
This sequence comes from Roseisalinus antarcticus, assembly GCF_900172355.1. Classification (GTDB taxonomy): domain Bacteria; phylum Pseudomonadota; class Alphaproteobacteria; order Rhodobacterales; family Rhodobacteraceae; genus Oceanicola; species Oceanicola antarcticus_A. The sequence goes on from NZ_FWFZ01000004.1 coordinate 236,111, forward strand.
CCGTTCGTGATTGCCCATCAGGCAGTGGATCGCGCCATGGCTGTCGGCCTCGACCTCGTGCAGGCGCCTGAGCACGGTGGCGGAATCCTCGCCGCGGTCGACGTAGTCGCCGACAAAGATGGTGGTGGCGCCGGGGTCCAGCATCTCTCCCAGCCGCTCCAGTTGCCTCAGCGAACCGTGGATGTCGCCGATGACCTGGATCTTTTCGCGCGGGGCCGGCGGCTCGAAGGTCGCGCGGCGGGAAAAGAGGTTGGCGAAAGGCGTCTTCATCCGGTCTCCTGGGAATGCCGCGGCGGGACGTGGCGTCGGGACGATAATCCAGCACGGGGGGCGAGACCAGCACCCTGCGAAAATCCTAGGTCGGCCCGCCGGGCTGGCGGCCGATGTCCTGCGGCGCGATGGCCACGGATTTGACGATCGCGTGGCAGGGCATCCCCGCGTCCAGGCCGAGAGTCGCGACGGAGCGGCGGGTGATGCGCGCCAGGATCGTGCCCGCGCTGGTGTCGAGCGAGACAATGGCCCCCGGCCCGTCGCCCGGGCGGATGCCGGTGACGTGACCGGGGAGGATATTGAGCGCGGATTGACCGACCGGCGCCACCGTGGACAGGGTGACGTCATGGGCCGCGATCCGCAGACGCACGGCGCTGCCGGGCGGGTGCGCAATTCGCGGCAGGAACAGGGAAATGTCGCCTGCCCTCAATTCGGTCAGCCCGTCGGCGGCATGAGCCACGACCCGCGCCTCGATCAAGGCGCCCGCCTCCCGGGCGCCCAGGGGTGTGACAGAGGAATCGCCCAGCACGTCGCGCACCGATCCGTGCCGCACGACCTGCCCGTCCTCCAGCACCACGACACTGGTGGCGAGCCGCGCGACCTCGGCCACCGAATGGCTGACATAGAGGATGGGCACGGCGACCTCGTCGCGCAGGCGTTCGAAATAGGGCAGCACCTCGGCCTTGCGGGCGTCGTCCAGCGCGGCGAGGGGCTCGTCGGCCAGGATCAACCGGGGGCTGGCCAGCAGCGCCCGACCGATCCCGACGCGCTGTTTCTCGCCGCCAGACAGCGCACCGGGGCGGCGGTCGAGCAGGGGGCCGATCCCCAGCATCTCGACCACGTGACCGACCCGATCGCTGCGCTGACCCCGGGGGGCGAAGCGGCGGCCATAGGTCAGGTTCTGCCGCACGGTGAGGTGCGGAAACAGCCGCCCCTCCTGAAAGATGTAGCCGAGCCGCCGCCTGTGCGGCGGCAGCCAGACGCCACGGGCAGAATCCGACAGCACCACATCGTCCAGCGCGATGCGCCCCGCGTCGGGCCGCAGCAGGCCCGCAACCGCGTTGGCCACGGTGGTCTTGCCCGACCCCGACCGCCCGAAGAGGACGGTGATGCCCGCCGGCGCCTCGAACGCCGCGTCGAGGGTGAAGCCCGGAAAGGCGTGAGAGAGCGTGACCGACAGCGTCATGCGCCCGACACCCGCCCGGCCACACGGCGGCCGATGACCTCGGACAGCAACAGCGCCGCCATGGACACCACCACCGAGATCGCCACCAGCCGCAGGGCCGCGCCCTCTCCGCCCGGCACCTGCAGGAAGGTATAGATGGCCGAGGGCAGGGTCTGGGTCTGTCCGGGGATGTTCGACACGAAGGTGATCGTGGCGCCGAATTCCCCCATCGCCTTGGCGAACCCCAGTATCGCCCCCGCGACCAGGCCGGGCAGGATCAGCGGCAGGGTGACGGTCGCAAATATCCAGGGCCGGGAGGCGCCGAGGGTCGAGGCGGCCTCTTCCAGCTTCGGATCGACCGCCTCGATTGACAGGCGGATGGCGCGGACCATCAGCGGAAAGGCCATGACGGCCGCCGCCAGCGCCGCGCCGGTCCAGCGAAAGGCGAAGACGATCCCGAGCTCGCCCAGCAGGCGCCCCAGCGGCCCCTGGGTGCCAAAGAGCAGCAGCAACAGGTAGCCCGTCACCACCGGCGGCAGGATCAGCGGCAGATGCACCAGCCCGTTGACCAGCAGCTTGCCCGGAAACGACCACCGCGCGAGCGCATGGGCCGCCAGGACGGCCAGCGGCAACGTCATCAACATCGCGACCAGGGCGACCCGCAGGGACAGCGCGACGGCCTGCCATTCCTGGGGGCCGAGCCAGCCCGTCACCCGGGGCCGTCCAGCAGGACAAAGCCCTGGGCCTCGAAGATCTGCCGGGCGGCGGGGCTGCGGAGGGCGTCGAGGAACGCGGTCTCTTCGGGCAGGTCTCGGGTCGTGAGGTCCGCTACCGGATAGATGATCGGAGGATGGCTGTTCGCGGGAAAGGTGCCGACCACGGTGACACGGGGCTCGGCGGCCGCGTCGGTGGCATAGACGATGCCGTAGGGCGCCTCGCCGGTTGCCACGAGCGCGAGGGCGGTCCTTGCATTGTCGGTCTGTGCGACGGATGCCGCGATGCCGTCCCAGAGCCCGAGGCATTCCAGCGCGGCCTTGCCATAGATCCCGGCAGGCACCGCCTCGACCAGCGCCATCGCCAGACGCCCGCCGCCCAGCCGCGTCGCGAGGTCGAAGGCGGGGCCGATCTTGGCAGGGGCGGCCCCGGGATCATGGGCGATCAGGACAAGCGCGTTGCCCAGTAGGTCCTGCCGCGTTCCGTCCTCTAGCAGGCCCTCATCGGCCAGAACATCCATCCATGCGGTGTTGGCCGACAGGAAGATGTCGGCAGGCGCCCCCAGCTGGATCTGCCGCGCCAGCGCCGAGGATCCGGCATAGGACACCAAGACCGAGGTGCCGGTCTCTGCCTCGACCATCGCCACGATCTCGTCGAGCGCGGTCTTGAGGCTGGCGGCGGCGAAGACGGTGACCGTCTCGGCGGCCGACACGCCGGCGCCAAACAGGGTCAGGCCTGCCGAGAGCATGGCGGCCCGGGCGGTCTGCAAGGTCATGGGCTCTCCGAGAACGGGCGATATGTCCGGGTGAACATATTGGTCAGGGCAGGTGCTGGGCAAGGCCTAAGTCTCGTCCGGGCGGTCACGCAGCAGGGCCTGAAGGGCGGCCACATCGGCCGCGCCGGCCCGCGCCGCGCTCTCCTCCAGCCTGCGATAATGGGCCAGCACGCGGTCCCCGGCCTCGGTCAGATGGGCCCCGCCGCCCGAGGGGCCGCCGCGGGTCCGGCCGACCAGGGGCTCGCGGAAGGCGCGGTTCATTTCTTCGACCAGGTTCCAGGCCCTCTTGTAGCTCATGCCCATGGCCCGGCCGGCGGCGGCGATGGAGCCTGCCTCGCGGATCCGGCCCAGCAGGTCGGCCTTGCCGGGGCCCAGCATCGCCTGGCCCCCGAACTGGATGCGCAGGCGCAACCGCGGCGCGGTGCCGGGGACCGTCGGATCATCTGCCATGGCGCAACTGTCGGCCATCGCGGCGGTGCTGGCAACCGGGCCGCGCCCGGCGGTCCGGCGCGATCGGTCGCGCGACCTCGGCCACATCACCTGTTGACATAACCCGCAAGCAAGCCGACCTATCTTGTTAAGAAAACAGAGATATGAGGTATGTCATGGCGAGACCGAGCAAGGCGATCATCACCTGCGCGGTGACCGGTGCGATTCATACGCCCTCCATGTCGCCCTATCTTCCGATCACGCCGGAGGAGATCATCGAATCCGCCATCGGCGCGGCAGAGGCCGGGGCGGCGATCCTGCACCTTCATGCCCGGGACCCCGAGACCGGGCGCCCGGACCAGACACCCGAGGCGTTCGGGCGCTTCCTGCCGCAGATCAAGCAGCGCACCTCGGCGGCGATCAATATCACCTCGGGCGGCAGCCCCTTCATGAAGGTCGAGGAACGGGTGCTGCCCGCGGCCCGGTTCAGCCCCGAAGTCGCCTCTCTCAACATGGGCTCGATCAACTTCGGGCTCTACGGGATGCTCGACCGCTACAAGGACTTCAAGCATGCGTGGGAGCCGGAGTTCCTCGCCTCGACCCGGGACCTGGTGTTCCGGAACTCGTTCCAGGATATCGAGTACATCCTCGAGACCTGCTATCAGAACGACACGCGGTTCGAGTTCGAGTGTTACGACATCGCGCATCTTTACAACCTCAAGCATTTCCTCGACCGGGGGCTGCTGAAGCCGCCGCTGTTCATCCAGTCGGTGTTCGGCATCCTGGGCGGCATCGGCACCCATCCCGAAGACGTCATGATGATGAAGCGGACCGCCGATCGGCTGTTCGGCGACCAGTACCGCTGGTCGGTGCTGGGGGCGGGTGCGGCGCAGATGCGGATCGCCGCCATGGCCGCCAGCATGGGCGCGAACGTGCGCGTGGGGCTGGAGGATTCGCTGTGGGACGGGCCCGGCAGGCTGGCGAGATCCAACGCGGACCAGGTCACGCGGGTGCGGCAGATCCTCGAAGGGATGGGGCTGGAGATCGCGACGCCTGACGAGGCGCGAGAGATCCTGCAACTCAAGGGCGCGGACAAGACCGCGATGTGAGGCCCCGCTGCGGGGCGCCCATCGCTTCTTGCGATACCCGGCATCGGCATTCTTCATCACGGGAGCCGCCCCGCCGCGCTATCTTCCCGTCCAAGCCGCCCGTCAGGCGGCGCACCCCCCGCCGCGGTCACGCCGCACCCCGTATTCGATGGAGACACCATGAGCGACACAAGCACCCCGATCCGTCCGGTGATACAGCGTTTCCGGCTTGGGGAGGCCTGGGTGACCACGATCCTTGACGGCGCACAGCTGCGAGAGCCCCTGCGGCCGCCCTTCATGATGGACAAGGACGATGCCGCCCTGCAGGCGATCGCCAGCGAGAATCGCCTGCCCTGGGACCAGTTCGAGAACACCTACACCCCTGTCGTCGTCGAGCTTGGCGGAGAGGTCGTGCTGATCGACACGGGCTTCGGCCCCGGCGGGCGGAACGCCGGCGCGGGGATGTTGCGCGAACGGCTGGGGCAGGCGGGCTATGGGCCCGAGGACATCACGGTCGTGGCCTTCACCCATTCCCACCCCGATCATATCGCGGGCGTGATGGAGGGCGACACGCTCGCCTATCCCAACGCCCGCCACGTCATCGGTCGGGTGGAGTTCGACGCCTGGAAGAGCGGTGAAGGCATCCCCGAAAGCCGCGCCGCGAACCGCGATCTGTTCCTCAAGGTCATAGCGCCTCTGGAAGATCAGCTGACATTCGTGGCCGAAGGCCAGAGCGTGGTGCCAGGCATCGTGGCCGAAGAGGCGTTCGGCCATTCCCTCGGCCACATGATGTATCGGGTCACCAGCGGGGGGCAGGAGGCGCTGATCTGGGGCGACGTCACGAATCACTATGCCTTCTCGCTGCGCCATCCGGACAGCCCCGTGGGATTCGACGACGACAAGCCGCAAGCAATCGAGACGCGCAAACGGGTGCTCGCGATGGTCGCGGACGCCGGAACCCTCGTGATCGGACACCACATGCCGTTCCCGGCGGTGGGCCATGTAGAGCGGGACGGCGACAGCTATGCCTGGCGGCCGGCGACCTACCAGCTCTGGATCTGACCGAAACGGGCCCTTGATATTTCATGATACCCGGTATCTGAAGATCTGAAGCGCAAAAAAAGGACGGCGGCCGAGTGCTCGGCCGTCTTTTTCGTGCTGGCCCGCATCCGCTTGAATCCGTGGGAAATTGATAGTTCATTATAGTATACAATGGTTTTTCAGAGAGTCTGGTAAATTCACGAGTCCTCCGTTTGGGCTGCACGTCCCAGAAAAAGCTTGCGCATTGACGTAAATGATCGCTTGATAAAAGATCAGTGAAATTTCTCGGGAGACCGTTTTCAGTGAATCTGATCCGTCACAAAGTTCTGGACCTGATCCGAAGCGAGATCCTCAGCTGCACCTTTCAGCCGGGGGAAGAGCTGCGCGAAGCCGATCTGGCCGACCGCTACGACGTGTCGAAATCGCCCGTGCGAGAAGCGCTCCAGTATCTGAAATTCGAAGGCCTGGTCGAGACCGAGCCGCGCCGGGGCCACCGGGTCACGCCGATCTCGGTGTCGGACGCCCATGACATCCTCGACATGCGCGAGGCGCTGGAGCTGGCGGCCACGCGCAAGATCGCGAAGGACGCCAGCGATGAGACGCTGAAGGGCTTCGACGCCTGGCGCGAGGCCGACGTGTCCGACATCCGGGCCTTCGCCAGCTACAACAGGGCCTTTCACATCGTCATCGCGGAGGCCTCGGGGAACCGGCGCCTGCTGCGCGAGGTCCGGCGCCTGCTCGACGCCTACGAGCGGCTGTGTCTCGTCTCTCTGGAACGTCTTCGCGATGACCAGGGCGACATGCGCGAGGCGCTTTCGGACCATTGCGTCCTTATCGATTCGCTTCAGGCGCGCGATGCCAGGGCCGCCGCGCGGATCAGCGAGCGGCATCTGCGGCGTTCCAGACGGCAGATCATCAAGGGATTGGAGAACCGTCCGATTGTCGACTGACACGGACGGCGGGCCGAGGAGGGGCCGAACATAATGGACGGGGCAGGGAGTGTGCAGAAGATGAGCGGCAGCGTGGTAGGGGCCCAGCGCCTGGGAAAGACGTTCGGCGATGGCAGCGTGGTGGCCCTGGAGGATGCGACGTTCGACATCCGGCCCGGATCCTTCGTCTCCCTCGTGGGGCCGTCGGGATGTGGCAAGTCGACGATGCTGCGGCTGATCGCGGGGCTGATCGGCAAATCGTCGGGAGAGCTGATGGTTCACGGCAAGTCGGTCGAGGGGCCGCGGACCGATGTCGGCATGATGTTTCAGAAAGCCACCCTTCTGGACTGGCGCACGGCGATCGAGAACGTCCTGCTGCCGACGGAGGTGTCGCGCACGGTGACCAAGGCGGACCGCAAGCACGCCGCCGACCTGTTGCGGATGGTGGGGCTCAAGGATTTCCTCTTCGCCTATCCCTCGCAGCTGTCCGGCGGGATGCAGCAGCGGGTCGCGCTGGCGCGGCTGCTGCAAACCGGTGTCGACCTGCTGTTGCTGGATGAGCCTTTCGGCGCACTGGACGAGTTCACCCGCGAACGGCTCAACGTCGAGCTGATGCGGATCGTGACCGAGCTGAAGTCCACGACGCTGTTCGTCACGCACAACATCGCCGAGGCGATCTTTCTGGCCGACCAGGTCTTTGTCATGACGCCGCGCCCGGGACGGATCGCGCAGATCGTCGAGGTCCCGTTCGACCGCCCGCGCCCGCTGTCGATTCAGACCTCGCCCGAATTCAACGCGCTCGTTGCCGAAGTGCGGGACATCCTGGGTGAGGATCACTGATGGCCATCGCCGAAAGCACCCTGCAGAAAGGCAGCGGCGGCATCAGCGTTCGCCAACGCAAGATGCTGACCCATGCGGCCATTTTCCTGATCCTTGTCGGCCTGTGGGAGATTGGCAGCCGTACAGGCTGGCTCGACCCGCTGTTCTATCCGCGCCCGACCAACATCCTGCGGTCGTTCTGGCTGATCTACATCGCGAACGGCAATATCTGGTTTCACCTCTATGCCACCATGGTGCTTGTCTTCGCAGGCTGGTTGGCGGGGTCGATCCTGGGGGTCGGACTTGGGGCGCTGGTGGGCTTCAACCCGCTCGTGCGCCGGTTTCTGAAACCCTATGTTATCGTGCTCGAGGCGACTCCGCGGATCGCTGTCGCTCCGTTGCTGATCGCGCTACTGGGCTTCGGCGCGCCGTCAAAGATCGCCATCATCATGCTGGTCTGCTTCTTCGCGCCCTTCATCAACACCCTGTCGGGCGTGGTGAACGTGAACGAGGACCGGCTGGAGCTGTTCCGGTCCCTCGGCGCCAGCAAGATGCAGGTCCTGCGCAAGCTGGTGCTGCCCGACGCGATCCCGGTCATAATGGCAGGTGAGCGTCTGGCCCTGACAGCGGCCCTGTCCGGGGCGCTGGTGGCGGAATTCATCCAGCGCGACGAGGGCATCGGCTCGTTGATCCTGATCTACACCCGCAACCTGAACATGGCCTCCGCCTTCGCGTGCATCTTCACGCTGACGATCGTCGGCTTCCTGATCTTTCGCGGGATGGAGCGGCTCGACCTCTGGATCGCCTACTGGAAATCCGAGACCGGCATGAAGCGCGTGGGCGCCCGCCGGGCCCGGCAGATGAAGGGAGACATCTGATGGCCGATACGTCAACGCAGGACCGCGACAACATCTGGTTCGCACGTGCCATGGGCGTCCTGCCGCATATCATGCTGTTCCTCGGGCTTCTGGCCGCGTGGGAGATCGCGGTGCGGACCGGGATCATCACCTCGATCATCATCCCGCCGCCGAGCAAGATCGTCGCCGCGATCTGGATGCTCTATGTGTCGCAAGGAACAATCTACAAGCACTTCTTCATCACCTTCACAGAGGCGGTGGTCGGCTTCGGCATCGGCGCCGGCGTGGCGATCAGCCTGGCGGTGGCCTCGGCCCTGTCCGAGCGGTTCAAGACCTATGTCTCGCCCTATGCCATCGTGCTGAACGTGACGCCGGGCATCGCGCTCACGCCGATCATCATCGCCTGGTTCGGCTTCGGCATGGGCTCGAAGATCGCGCTGGCGGCGATCATCTCGTTCTTTCCGATCTTCGTGAACACGCTGTCGGGGCTGTTGCAGCGCGACGAGGACCGCGAAGAGCTGTTCCGGTCCCTCGGCGCGACCCACTTCAAGGTGTTCCTGAACCTGCGGGTGCCTTCGGCCCTGCCGCTGATGTTCGCGGGCCTCAAGATCGGCCTGACGACAGCGCTGATCGGCGCCGTGGTGGCCGAGTTCACCCAGGCGACCGACGGTGTCGGCGTCCTGATGAGCCGCTTCTCGTTCCAGCTGAACATGGCGGCCTCGCTCGCGACCCTTTTGAGCATGACCCTGATCGGGCTCATCCTCTTCTATTCAATGGAATTTCTCGACGACCGGATCGTTTTCTGGCGGCGAGAGACGCGCAGGGCGGCAGCGTCCCGCGCGAAAGCCCGGCGCTGGGAGGCGAGTTATGCCCGAAAGTTGGTGATGGTCTGAAGTAGGCGGCATATCATGGCGGTGTTCAAGATGCCGTCGTTCTCAGAGAGAAAGGATATGCCACCATGGCCAAATCTACCGTTGTCCCGTTCGAGC
>NZ_FWFZ01000045.1 GCF_900172355.1 Roseisalinus antarcticus
CCTCAGCCGCGCCATCTGAGCCTCGCTCAGCCAATACAGATCGCTCATCATGCCCCCTTTGGTTCGGGGACGATGAATCACGCAGACCGCGCAGCCTCAACCCGTTTAATGGGTCCTGAGCCTAGGGCTCTATGCCCGCCAAATCAGCTGGGAAGCAGACGCGGGGTATGCAGATACGGTAAATGCCCGCTCACCGCCCGCCTTAATCCAGATTGCCGTGGTGGTTGCAGATACAAGCGCGCGCCGAACGTCGGGAGGATCCCGCTCAGCCAATGCATGCCGGCCCGAAGTGTCTCGTGCCATTTCACATGAAGACCGCGAAGCTGTCGCGATGAGCAATGGGCTTCCATGCTCGCTTTGAAAGGACTAAAATGCAGAGGTGGAGAGGCACTACGGGAGCCGGTGCGTGTTGAAACCTGACGGCGAAATCCTTTGTGCGCAAAGGATGGTCTAGCCCTTTCAAATCACAATGGTCGGGGCGAAGCATTGCGCGTGCGCCTACAGGGTCATGACGCTCGGACCAATGGCGCTCCCAATGTCGACCATGCCAAACAGCGCCTTCATCGAAGGGCACGTCAGGATGGCGGCATCGTCGTAGGTCTGCCGGCGGCCACGCTTGCCTGTCGGCACGGCATCCCGGTTCATCTCGGGGTCGGACCGGATCGTCAGCGAGGTCGCGAAACGACCCGCTTGAGCGCGTTCGCCAGTGTGCTCGAACCGATGGCGTATCAATGGCTCACCATAAGCCGGCCAGTTCCAGGTCCTGCAGGTCGGGGGGGGAAGTCTGCTCGTGCATCCCAGCTAAAACGCTGGATTCACGAGATGAATCCCTCACGGATCTGGGGATTGGGGACGGCGCACCCTCTCGATCGGGCAGGTTTCGCCCCCATTGGTGCTCCGGCGCGGCGCGGAGTCGACCGTCTTCGTCATTGGCCCGGGCGCATCAGCCCTCTCCGGTCACTCCGCCGTCCACCCGCCGTCGATCAGCAGGGAGGTGCCCGTGACCATGGCCGAGGCCGCTCCGGCGAGGAAGACCACCGCGCCCATGATATCCTCGACCTCGCCGACGCGGCCCAGCTTGATCTTGTCGGTGATCCACTTGACGCGCTCGGGGTTCTCGAAGGTCTGCTCTGTCAGTGGCGTGCGGACGAAGGTGGGGCAGATCGAATTGATCCGGATGCCGCTGGCGCCCCATTCGATGGCCATGGATTTCACCATGCCTTCGAGCCCGTGCTTGGTGGCGCAATAGACCGCCCGGTCGATCCCGCCCACATGGGCCATCTGCGACGAGATATGGATGATCGAGCCGCCCCGCCCCGCCGCCTGCATCGCACGGGCGGCCTCGACCGAGAGGAAATAGGCGCCGCGCAGGTTGACCCCCATCACCGCGTCATAATCCGCCGGCGCGGTGTCGAGCGCCGGCGTGTGCCGGGCGATCCCGGCCGCGTTGACCACCGCGTCGAACGGCCCTTCGGCGCATAGTGCCCGGACCGCGTCGATATCGGCCACGTCGAGCGGGTGCGCCTCGGCGCTCAGCCCTGACGCCCTGATCGCGGCCACCGCGTCGTTCAGCCGGTCGGCGCCCCGCGCGGCACAGACCACATGGGCCCCGACCTCGGCCAGCGCCACCGCGGCGCCCAGCCCGATACCGGAGGAGGCGCCCGTGACAAGGGCGCGTCGTCCGTCGAGCCGGAACGACGGGGTGTGCGGGATGTCCATCAGCCAATCTCCATCTTCAGGGGCGGGGTGGGCGTCACTCCGCCGCCTCTCCGTAGGGCACGTTGCGCCGGCCGTAGCGCCGGACGCGGATGTTGCATTGTTCGGCATGGCCGACGAAACCCTCGAGCATGCAGAGCCGCGAGCCGTATTCGCCGACCATGGCCGCGGCCTCGTCGGTCGTCACCTTCTGGTAGCTGTGCGTCTTGAGGAACTTGCCGACCCAGAGCCCGCCGGTATAGCGCCCGGCCTTTTTCGTCGGCAGCGTATGATTCGTGCCGATCACCTTGTCGCCATTGGCGACGTTGGTCCGGGGCCCGAGGAAAAGCGCCCCGTAGGATTGCATGTGCTCGAGGAACCAGTCGTCACGGTCAGTCATCACCTGCACGTGCTCGTAGGCCATGTCGTTGGCCACCTTCAGCATCTCGTCATAGGTGTCGCAGACGATCACGTCGCCGTAGTCGCGCCAGCTGACCCGCGCCGTCTCTGCCGTCGGCAGGATCGTCAGCAGACGGTCGCATTCGGCCATGGTCTCCTCGGCCAGCTTGCGGGAATTGGTGATCAGGCAGGCCGGCGAGTTGTAGCCGTGTTCCGCCTGCCCCAGCAGGTCGGTCGCGCAAAGCTCGGCGTCCACGGTGTCGTCGGCGATGACCATGGTCTCGGTCGGGCCCGCGAACAGGTCGATGCCGACGCGGCCGAACAGCTGCCGCTTGGCTTCTGCGACAAAGGCATTCCCCGGCCCGACCAGCATGTGCACCGGCTCGATCGTCTCGGTGCCGATGGCCATGGCGCCCACCGCCTGGATGCCGCCCAGCACGTAGATTTCATGTGCGCCGCCCATGTGCATCGCCGCCACGATGGCGGGATGCGGCGCACCGTTCACCGGCGGGGCCGAGGCGACGATGCGCGGCACACCCGCCACGTTCGCCGTCAGGACGGACATATGCGCCGAGGCCACCATCGGGAACTTGCCGCCCGGGACGTAGCAGCCGACCGACTGCACGGGGATATTCTTGTGGCCAAGGACCACGCCGGGCAACGTCTCGACCTCGATGTCGGTCATCGAGGCCCGCTGCGCCTCGGCGAACCGGCGGATCTGGGTCTGGGCGAACTTGATGTCCTCCATCTCGCGGGTCGAGACCTTCTGCATCGCCGCCTCGATTTCGGACGGGCTCAGGCGAAACCGCTCGGGGGCGTAGCCGTCGAACTTCTGCGACAGGTCGCGCACGGCGGCGTCGCCGCGGGTCTCGATGTCGTGCAGCGTGGCTTCCACCACGGCGCGCACCTTGGCGTCGTCCTCGGCCTTTTCCGCGTCGGGTTTGCTTGTCTTGAGGCGCTCGATCGCCATGTCTGTCTTCCTTCCTCATGGAGACGGGGGATTATCCGTCAGCCGGGTCTCAAACGTATTGCCGACATTGCGCCGCCCCGACGGGGCGCCGCGCCGGCCGGGTCACAGGAATATCTCGGCCAGAAACCGCAGGCTGACCAGCAACAGGAAAATGCCGAAGAGCCGCCCCAGCAGTTTCTGCGGCATGACATGCGCGAGGGCCACGCCGGCCCGCGTGGTCAGCAGGGCAGTCGGCAGGGTCAGCACCAGCGCCAGAACCGAGACGAAGCCGACCGCATCGGGCGGCAGGCCCGCCTGCCCCCACCCGGCGAGGATATAGCCCACGGTCCCCGGGATCGCGATGATCACGCCGACCGCGGCAGAGGTCGACACCGCCTCGCGCACGTCCTTGCCGTTCAGCGTCAGGATCAGGTTGGAGATCGCGCCGCCCCCGATGCCCATCAGCGCGGACAACAGCCCGACGACCGCACCATATGCGCTTGTCCCCGCGCGGCCGGGCATGGTGTCGCCCAGCTTCCAGCCCGCGGTCCCGAACAGCAGCTTGACCGCGTTGGTCCCCGCGACAAGCACGAAGACGGCCTGGAAGATCACCGGCGAGGCATAGCGCGCGATGACACTGCCCAGCGCGACGCCAAGCAGCACCGGCAGGATCCATGCCTTCACGATACCCATGTCCACCGTGCCCTTGCGGGCGTGGGTCCGCGCCGAGAGGATCGAGGTCGGGATGATCATCGCCAGCGAGGTGCCCACGGCCAGCGGCATCGCCACGTCGTCGGTCACCCCCATCGCGCGGAACGTCTCGAAGAAGACCGGCACGCTGATCGCGCCGCCGCCGACCCCGAAGATGCCGGCGAGCACACCGATACAGCCCCCCGCGATCAGCAGCGCGATCACGATCTGAAGGGTGATACCGTCCGTGAGGGTCGCGATCAGCTCCATTTGTCCTGCCCTTCTGCCATGTCGCCCGACGCCCGTGGTACGCCACCCGCTCGCGGGCTGCAAAGGCCCGTCGCAGCCCCCCGCGCCGTGGGGCCTGCGCCGTCCCGCCTCACTTTATCGCTTGCGGATTGATCGGAGAGCCGGCCGCGCCCGGAATGTGCAGCGGCGGCGCGGTGAAGAAGAACTCATAGACCCCGTCCGCGGCGCAATCCTCTCCGAGGTCCTTGAGGTAGAAGATCTCTCCCATGGAGATGCCGATGGCGGGGATCACCACCCAGTGCCAGGGCTGGTTCGCCTCGGCAGTCTCGTTCGGGCGGACCTCGCAGCCCCAAGTGTCGGCGCAGATCGCGGCGATGTCGTGGGCCTTGATCCAGCGCGCGGTCTCGAACGAGAGGCCCGGCGCGTCGCCGCCCGCGTAGCCGGTCCAGTCGCCGCTGGCCAGGCAGCGTTCCTGGTGCCCGGTGCGGACGATGACGAAATCGCCCTTGCGGATCTCCACGCCCTGGGCGGCGGCGCAACCGTCAAGGTCGTCGTTTGTGATCGGGTAGCCGTCGTCGAGGCTGTCGACGCCCTTCCACCGCGCGATGTCCAGCAGGACGCCGCGCCCGACCATCTTGTCCCGCACATGCTCGATGCCCAGCCGGGCGGCGCCGCCGACGGTCACGTCGGTGGCCGGATAGCCGTTGTACATCTTGTCATCGAGGAAGATGTGGCAGAGCGCGTCCCACTGCGTCGAGCCCTGGCAGGGCAGGTTGATCGCGTCGTCGGCGTAGCGCAGGTAGGCCTTGCCGTCGCCGTCCTGCTTGCCCAAGGCCGCATCGGTCCCGGTCGCCAGCATCTGGTGGATCATGTTCCACCGGCCGCCGAACAGCCCCGACTGGATCTTTTCCTTGAGGTCGAGGCCCAGCGCGAAGGTCTTGCCCTTGCGGATCAGCTTGCCCGCCGAGACGATATCCTCGGGCGAGACGTTGTTCAGCGTGCCGATCTGGTCATCTGGCCCCCAACGGCCCCAGTTCGACAGCTCTTTCGCGGTGTCGTAGATATCCTGACGTGTGAGCCCGGCCATGCGTGTCCCTCCCTCTGATCCACCCCGGCGAGCAGGTCTAGCGCCCCCCGCCGGTCCCGGATGTTATCGGTCGATAACATAGCGAGTGCCCGGCAGGGAGCAAGGGGCATGTCGGCCCACAGCCCCCGCACAGCCGCCGGTCCGCTTCCGGCACGGCTTGCGGCGGCCGGTCAGGGCTGCTTCATTGGCTGCGTCCGTGCGGGTCGAAAACCCGCGCACCTTGGCCCGGAATGGCTTGACGGACAATATCCCTGGCTCGACAGCGACAGCAGGAGACGACATCCATGCCCCCGCCCGACGACACCGGACCCGGCCCGACCGGGCCCGCCCCACGGCGCCGCCGCCTGCCGTCGGCGGAGCGGCGTCAGGAATTCATCGCCAAGGCCATCGATTTCTTTGCCGAAGAGGGGTTCGAAAGCTCGACGCGCGGCCTGGCGAAACGGCTGGGCGTCACCCAGCCCCTGCTCTACCGCTACTTTCCGTCCAAGGAAGACCTGATTTCCGAGGTCTACGACGTGGTCTACGTCAATCGCTGGCGACCCGAGTGGGCCGATATCATCGCGGACCGCGAGCGCCCCCTGCGCGATCGGCTGAACCACTTCTACCAGGTTTACACCGAGGTGATCTTCAACCGGCAATGGATGCGCATCTACCTGTTTTCGGGCCTCAAGGGTGCGGACATCAACCGCCGCTACATGCTTTTGGTGCGCCAACGCATCCTCGAACCGGTCGTCGCCGAGGCCCGCGCCGAATTCGGCGCCCCGCCGCGCCCTGCGACCGATCAGGAGGTGGAGTTCGCCTGGACGATACATGGCGGAATTTTCTACTACGGCGTCCGCGACCTCGTCTACGAAAGCACGTTGTCCACCGACAAGGCGACCGTGATCGAGGACGCCGTCGACGCGCTTCTCTCTGTTTTCCAAAGCAGATTTTCCCCGAACTGAAGCCTCGCCCGGCGCTTGCCCCCGCCGCGGCATATCGGGATTTTCCTCTGTTGCACCTAATTTATAATTCGATAACTTAGCAGGTGGAGAGATCTCCGCGCCCTGGTTCGTATGGCCCCGTCGCGGTGCGCGAGGTGTCCCGACAGGGAGGAGACCAGAGATGAAAGCCCCGGATTTCGACTATTGCCGGCCCGGGACGCTTGCCGAGGCGCTGTCGCTTCTGGCCGGCGCCGACGGCGAAGCGCAGCCGCTGGCGGGCGGTCAAAGCCTGATGCCGATGATGAACTTCCGCGTCGCGGCCCCGGAAATCCTGGTCGATCTGGCCGGTATCCCCGAGCTGCGCGGCATTGCCCGGCAGGGTGACATGCTGCGAATCGGCGCAATGACCACCTACCGCGAGCTTCAGGACGACCCCGCGCTGCAGGCAGTCCCGCTGATCGCGATGGCGCTGCCTCACATCGCCCACGACGCGGTGCGCAACCGCGGCACCATCGGCGGCAGCCTTGCGCTGGCCGATGCGGCCGCCGAGATGCCCGCCCTGATGATGACCCTCAACGCGGTGATCGAGCTGGCCGGGCCGGACGGCCCGCGCGAGGTGCCCGCGACCGAATTCTTCCTGGGCTATTACGAGACCGCCTGCGAACCCGATGAGCTGCTTGTCGCCGTGCGCGTGCCGGTGGCGCAGCCGGGCGAAGTCTTTGGCTTTCACGAGCTGGTCCAGCGGCACGGCGATTATGCCATGGCCGGCGTCGCGATCCGCGCCACGGGCGTTGCGCCGATCGCCGGGCTTGCTGTCGGCTTCTTCGGCGTCTCGGACCGGGCCCTGCGGGTGCCCGCGTTCGAAGAGGCGCTGACCGGCACGGACGGATCCGAGGCCGCCATCGCCGCCGCCCTTCCCAAGCTCGACGCCATCGAGTTCGAGGGAGACACCAAGATTTCCGCCGAAACCCGCCGACACTACGCCGGCGTGGCCCTGAAACGAGCCCTGAAGGAGATGCTGGCATGACCCGCGACGCCCGAATCACCCTGACGGTCAATGGCGAGGAGATCTCTGCCGTCGTTGCCGTGCGCACCAACCTGGTCGATTTCCTGCGCCACGACGTTGGCCTGACCGGCAGCCATGTGGGCTGCGAACACGGCGTCTGCGGCGCCTGCACGCTGGAGCTGAACGGCAAGGCGGTTCGTGGCTGTCTGACCCTTGCAGTGCAGGCCGACGGCGGCACCGTCACCACTGTCGAAGGTCTGGCCGACAGCGGCCGGTCGGATGCCCTGCGCGCCGCCTTCACCCGGCGCAACGCGCTGCAATGCGGGTTCTGCACGCCGGGAATGCTGGCCTCGGCCCTCAGCTATATCGAGCGCGGAGGCTCCGACGACCGGCAGGCGATCCGCGACCACATATCGGGAAACTACTGCCGCTGCACGGGCTACCAATCGGTGGTCGATGCGATCAGCGACGTGATCCGCGAAGGAGACGGCGCATGACCGGCCCCGCCACGATATTCGACCGCCCCAACACCTACATCGGCAAGCCAGAGCCGCGCGCCGATGCCGCCCGCCTGTTGCAGGGCCGGGGGCGCTATGTAGACGATTTGAACCTGCCGCGCATGGTCCATGCGGCCTTCGTCCGTTCACCCCATGCCCATGCCCGGATTCGCGCCATCGACGTGACCGAGGCACGCGCTGCGCCGGGCGTTCTCGCCGTCTATACCGGGGCCGACATCGCGGCCGAGGTCACGCCCTATGTGGGCACCCTCACCCACATGGCGGGGCTGCGGTCCGCGCCGCAATACCCGCTCGCCGTGGATGTGGCCCGCTGGCAGGGCGAACCGCTGGTGATGGTCGTGGCCCGCAGCCGTGCGCAGGCCGAGGATGCGTGCGACCTGATCGACGCGGACCTCGAAGAGCTGGAGGCGGTCTGCGACCAGGAAACCGCGCTCTCGCCCGACAGCCCGCTGATCCACGAGGAGTTCGGGTCGAACCTCGCCTGGGAACGGCTGGTGGAGGCGGGCGATGTCGACACGGCCTTCGCGGCCCCCGGCGTCACGGTCGTGGAGCGCACCTTCCGCTTCGGCCGCCACACCGGGGTCACGCTGGAATCGCGCGGCACCGTCTGTGACTACGACCCGTCCGAAAACCAGCTGACCATGTATTATTCCGGCCAGGCGCCGCACATGATGCAGGTGATCCTGTCAAAGCACCTGGGCCTGCCGGAAGAGGACGTCCGGGTGATCTCGAACGACGTGGGCGGGTCCTTCGGGATCAAGATCCACACCTACGGCGACGAGATCGCGGCCGCGGTCGCCGCCCGGATGCTGCGCCGCCCGGTCAAGTTCATCGCCGACCGGATGGAGAGCTTCATGACCGACATCCACGCCCGCGACCACGTCGTGACGGCGCGGATCGGCGTGACGGCGGAGGGCAATATCGTCGGCATCGACATGGACGACCTGACCGGGATCGGCCCGTTCTCGATGTATCCGCGGACCTCGGCGATCGAATGCAACCAGGTGCTGAACCTGACCGGCGCCCCCTACGCGCTGCAGAACTACCGCGCCCGGGGCCGGGTCGTTTTCCAGAACAAGATGCTGATGTGCCAGTATCGCGCGGTGGGCCACCCGATCGCCATGGCGGTCGCCGACGGTCTGCTCGAAGAGGCAGGCCGCGCCATCGGCATGGATCCCGTCGCCCTGCGCAAGAAGAATCTGATGGCCGATGACAGCTATCCGCGGCAATCGGCCTCGGGCATGAAGCTGGACGACCTGTCGCACCAGAAGGCGATCACCAAGCTGACCGAGATCATGGATTACGACGCCTTGCGCACCGACCAGGCCGAGGCGCGCAAGCGCGGTGTCTATCGCGGCATCGGCCTTGTCTCGATGGTCGAGGTCACCAACCCCTCGCCCATGTTCTATGGCATCGGCGGCGCCCCTATCGCGAGCCAGGACGGGGCCACCGCGCGGCTCGACGCCGGCGGGGCGCTGCATGTGGCCTCGTCGATCACCGAGCAGGGCCAGGGGACGAACGCGATCCTCGCGCAGATCGCCGCGGGCGTGTTCGGCGTCCCCATCGACCGCGTGCGGGTCACGACCGGCGACACCAGGAACGTGCCCTATGGCGGCGGCACCTGGGCGTCGCGCGGCGCGGGCATCGGCGGCGAGGCGATGCTGCAGGCGGCCCATGCGCTCCGCGACCAGGTGCTGGAGGTGGCGGGCACCCTGTTGCAGACCACGCCCGAGGCGCTGGACATCCGCGATGGCAACGTGGTGGACGCCGGCACCGGGGCAGAGCGCATGACGCTCGCCGATCTCGCGCGGACCGTCTATTACCGCGGCAACGAGCTGCCGTCGGACACCAAGCCCGAGCTGATCGCGACGCGGCATTACCGGGTCACCGATTTCCCGTTCGTCTTCACCAACGGTGCCATGGCCGCCCATGTAGAGGTCGATATCGAGACCGGCTTCGTCAAGGTCCTCCATTTCTGGGCGGTCGAGGATTGCGGCCGGGTCATCAACCCGATGCTGGTGGACGAACAGGTGCGCGGCGGCGTGGTGCAGGGCATCGGCGGGGCGCTCTACGAGGAATGCCTCTACAGCCCCGAGGGCCAGCTGCTGAACACGACCATGGCCGATTACATCGTGCCCATGGCCGCCGAGATGCCCGACATCACCGTCGCCCACATAGAGACGCCGTCCAAGACCTCGGTCCTGGGCGCCAAGGGCGCGGGCGAGGCCGGAACGGGCGGCGCCCCTGCCGCGATCCTGAACGCGGTCAACGATGCGCTCTCGCCGCTCGGCGCCTCCCTGTGGCAGATGCCGATGACGCCGCAGAGGGTGTTGACAGCGCTGTCCGAAGGCTGATGTCGCCTGCCGCTGCCGCAGCAGGGCTGTCGCCATCGCGTCAGGGCACGCGGTGGCGGGTCTGGCGTGCAGGCCCGAGAGCCCGACCTATCGGCATTTCTGATACAAAGGGGCAGATTTCATCATTTTCCCGATGACCCCTCGCAACTTATGTTCCCGGCAGAATTGATAGGATACTCGCAATGAAACTTGGCTTTTTCACGATGCCGATCCACCCGGTCGACAAGGATTGGCGCAAGTCGCTGGCAGAGGACCGCGCGGCCTTCCTGCTGGCGGACGAGCTCGGCTTTACCGAAGGTTATGTCGGCGAGCACGTGACCGATGCCGCCGAGAACATCACCCATTGCATCACCTTCATCGCCTGGATCGCCGCGGCGACCAAGCAGATCAGGCTGGGCACGGGCACCGTCAACATCCCCAACACCCATCCGGCAGCCGCGGCGGCTCAGGTCGCGATGCTGGATCACATGCTGGACGGGCGCTTCATCTTCGGTATCTCTCCGGGCGGGCTCGCGACCGATGCCGAGGTCTTCGGCAGCCTCAATGCGGACCGGCCGGGCATGTTCCTCGAAGGGATCAACACGATCCTCAAGATCTGGGAGAGCGAGGCGCCCTACAACATCAAGGGCGACTTCTGGAACATCACGACCGAGACCCAGATGATGCCGGAAATCGGCCAGGGCGTCATGCCCAAGCCGCTGCAGCGCCCGCATCCGCCGATCGTGGTTACCGCTGTCGCACCCTTCTCCAAGGGCGTGGTCGAGGCTGCGGCGCGGGGCTGGGACCCGATCTCGGCCAACTTCCTGCTGAAGAAATGGGTGGCGAGCCACTGGCCGAAATACGTCGAGGGCTGCGAGCGGGCGGGCCGTCCGGCAGACCCCGCGAACTGGCGCGTGGCCCGGTCGGTCTTCGTCGCCGACGACATGGCGACGGCGCGCGAATATGCGCTGGGTCCGCAAAGCCCTTACCGGTTCTACTACAGCCAGCTGCTGACCAAGATGAAGAAGCACGGCCGCGCGAACCTCTTCAAGCATGACCAGTCCATGTCGGACGACGAGGTCACCCTCGAGAACGTGATGGACGAATGCATCATCTGGGGCACCCCCGACAAGGTGGCCGACGAGGTGCTCGCCCTGCGCGACGAAATCGGCGACTTCGGCACGCTGCTCTATGCCGGCAAGGACTGGGCCGATGTGGAACTGGGTCGCAAGTCGATGATCCTGCTCGCGGAAAAGGCGCTGCCGAAGATCAACGACGCGATCGGCAGCACCGGCCTGGCCGCGCAATGACCGAAACGGTCGCAGTCGATCGGGGGGGGTTCACCCTCAACGCGGTGGTCAGCGGCCAGGGGCCGGGGGCGCCGGTTGTGGTTCTGTCCAATTCGCTCGGGGCCACCACGGGCATGTGGGCGCCGCAACGGGCCTGGCTGGAGGCGACGCACCGCGTGATCGGCTACGACACCCGCGGTCACGGCGCTTCGGGCACGCCGCCCGGCCCCTATTCCTTCGAGGACCTCGTGGCCGATGCGCTGGCCGTCATGGACCGGTGCGAGGTGGAGCGGGCGACCTTCCTCGGCCTGTCGCTGGGGGGCATGACCGCGCTGGGTCTTGGCCTCAGCGCACCCGAGCGCCTGACCGGGCTGGTCAGCTGCGCGGCCCGCGCCGACGCGCCACCGCCCTTCGTGCAAAGCTGGGACGACCGGATCGCGGCCATCGCAAGCGGCGGGCTGGAGGCGATCTGGCCCGGCACGCTGGACCGCTGGCTGACCGAGCCCTATCGCGCCGCCCATCCCGACATTGTCGCGGCGCTGGAGGCGGATTTCCTGCGGACCACGCCCGAGGGCTACGGCGGCTGCGCCGCGGCGCTCCAGTCGCTCGATTACCTGCGGCGCTTGGGAAATCTGACCATGCCCGTGCTCTATGTCGCGGGGGCAGAGGACATGGGCGCACCGCCTGCTGCGATGGAGGCGATGGCCGCGGCCACCCCCGGCGCGGACTACATCTGCATTCCCGACGCCGCCCATATCGTCAACCTGAACGGGGGCGCAGCCTTTGACGCGGCCCTTGCCCAATTCCTGAAGGACTGACCCCATGCGCCTTACCGACCGCGTCCCCTACCAGGCCATCGTCGACCGGCCGAAACTGCAGCTGCCCGACGGCAAGCGGATTGCGGTATGGGTCATCCTGAACGTCGAGGAATGGCAGATCGAGCGGCCCATGCCGCGCACCGTTCTGCCCCCGCCGATGGGCGTTCCTCTGTTGCCCGACGTTCCGAACTGGTCCTGGCACGAATACGGGATGCGCAGCGGCTTCTGGCGTCAGCACAAGGCGCTGACCGACCGCAACATCCCGGTCACGATGGCGATCAACGGGAACGTCTGCACCTCTTATCCGCGTATCGCCGAGGCTGGCCGCGATGCCGGATGGGAGTTCATGGGCCACGGCTTTGTCCAGGGCCCGATGCACAAGCTCGAGGATCAGCGCAAGGCGATCGCCGACGCGGTGCGCACGATCTCGGACTTCACCGGCAAGCCCGTCCGGTCCTGGGAAAGCCCCGGCCTGACCGAGACCGACGAGACGCTCGACCTGCTGCGCGAGGCCGGCATCGAATACGTCGCCGACTGGGTGATCGACGACCTGCCGCAGGCGATCGAAACCCCGCATGGCCAGATCACCACCGTTCCCTACACGGTGGAAACGAACGACATCACCGTCTATCCGCTTCAGGCGCACCGGTCGGACGAGTTCCTGGCCCGCGGACGCGATCAGTTCGATCGGCTCTATGAGGAGGGGGCAGAGAATGCCCGGGTGATGGCGATCTCGATCCACCCCTATGTGACGGGCGTGCCGCACCGGATCAAGTATCTCGAAGCGCTTCTGGACTACGTCAGCCAGCACGATGGCGCCGTCTGGATGACGGCCTCGGACATCGGCGACTGGTATACGGCCGAGATGGTCAGGATCGGCGCGGAAAACCCGATCTAGCCTTCAGGTGACGGCCACGGCGGTCGTGCGCATGATCTCGTCCAGGCGGGGATTGCCGCGGCCGTCGGTATTCGCGATGCTGTCGTCGAAGATATACCCGCCCAGCTCCCGGGCGCGGGCATAGGCCTTGTGCGAGGCCGGAACCCGCTCGTCCGAATAGGCCGCGAGCCCCGCGATGACATCGCCGCCATGGGCCGTCAGCTGCCGCGTCAGGGCGAGCCCGTCGCAAACAGCCTTCGTCACGCCCATGCCGACATGGGGCCGCGCGACGCAGGCCGCATCCCCGACAAGGGCCACCCGCCCGGCGGCCATCACCGGGCTCGCATGGTCGTAGATCGGGGTGAAGAACGGGCGCTCGCTCTGTTCCAGGATCTGGACGAAGGGCAGGGGCAGCATCTCGCGGGCCTCTTCCTCGACGGCCCGGCGCACGATCTCGTCGCGCACCAGCGGCGGCGGGATAGAGACGGCGTGCCTGCGGCCCGTGGCGTCGACCAGCATGTCGCCCAGCTGTCGCGCTGGCACCGGGGAATACCACACGAAATTGTAGCGCCGCTGCCCCGGGCGCAGGTCGTTGCCCGGCCCCGCAATGGGATAGCCGATGATCTGCGTGCCCGCCGGGGCGTAGAACCCGAACGCCGGAAACACCGCCTCGCGCACCGCCATCGGCAGATCCGCCTCGTGAGCCAATGCCCGCCACACGACGTAGCCGGAATAACTTGGCAGCACTTCGGGCAGCATCCTGCCGCGCACCGCCGACCGGAACCCGTCCGCGCCGATCAGCAGATCGGCGGTCTCGTCCCGCCCGTCCGCCAGATGGGCGGTGACCGAGGATCCGTTGTCCGTGTAGCCGGTGACGGAGCCCCCGAGGTGGTGCCGCGCATCGGGCACCAGCGCCCGCAGGATCTGGTGAACCCGGTCCCAGGAGGTCACGACCTGCGCGAATGGCAGCCGGGCGATGGCGGCGCCGGTCTTGTCGAAGGCCACGCGCTCGGTCACCCGTACGCCAAGGTCGTCGACCTGGGCGCCGATCTCCGTCAGGGCCGCGACCAGTTCGGGATGCGTGACGATCCCGGCCCCGCGCCCGGCCAGCTCGACCCCGGACCGCTCAAATACATCCACCCGCCACCCGGCCCGCCGCAGCGCAACGGCCGCGCACAGCCCGGCAATGGACCCGCCGGAGATGATCACCCGCCCCACCATTCGACCACCCCTTCGCGAAAACACTTGGAGCCCCTTATTTATCGGGTTATAAATAAAACGCAACAACGGAGGAGCGTGACATGGCGAGGGACATGGCCACACCCGACCTGACCGGCCCGCACTGGAACGACGCGTTGCGCCGCGAGCTCGCCGCGGCGCGGACCAACGGTCGGGTGGGATCGAGGATCGTGAGCGAGACCGACCGCGTCCGCATCTGGCTGCTGGACCTTGCCCCCGGGGACCGGCTGCCGTTCCACACCCATGTGAACGACTACTTCTGGACCGCCACGAGCGACGGCCGCGCCCGGTCGCGCTATGCAGATGGCCGGGTGGTGGAGGTCGATTACACCGCCGGCGACACGCGCCACCACAGCTATGGCGCAGGCGAGAGCATGACCCATGACCTGGAGAATACCGGCGACACGATCCTCAGCTTCGTCACGGTCGAGTTCCTCGGCGGCCCGAACCCGTCGCTGCTGTGACCGGGGCAAGGGTCAGTCGCGGAACATCTCATGCGGGCTCAGCTGCGTCGGCGGCAGCACGGGACCGGTCCCGTCGGGCAGCTCGAACGCGTTGATCGTCATGGAAATCAGCGTGTAGTAGCCGCAGATCGCGACCAGATCGACCACAGCCTGCTCGCCCAGAAGATCTTCGGCAGCGGCATAGGTCGCATCCGACACGCGCTTGTCCCGGTGCAGTTCCACCGCCAGATCCAGAACCGCCGCGAGCGCTCCCGTCAGCTCGGGGCGGGCTCCGACAGCGATGGCGTCGACGACCTCGGCGGGCAACCCGGCCGCAAGGGCTATGGGCGCGTGCTGTGCCCATTCGAAGCCCGACGACCAATAGCGCGCGGTCACCAGGATCGCGAGTTCCGAAAGATCCGGCGGCAGCACACTGTCATAGCGGGCATACTGGCCCAGCGCCTGAGCCAGCTCGGCCATCTGCGGGCTGATGAGCCACAGGCGCAGGGGGCCCACCACGTCACCGCGCGGACCGCTCTTGATCGCTGCGGCCACCCGCGCCTGGTCTGGGGAGAGCGCGTCGAAATCCGGGCCCGTCGGCCGGGGGCGGCGGGCCGGGTCGGATGTCATTCCGCCACGGTGGCCATCTTGCCCCGGTAGAACACCAGCGGGTCGCCGTCACCCTCGATGAAATGCTCGATATGGCCCACGACGATCACATGGTCGCCGCCGTCGTAGAGGTTCCACTTGGTGCATTCGAAATGGCACAGCGCCCCCGCGATCACCGGCAGGCCGTTGCGACCGGGAAACCAGTCCAACCCCTCGAACTTGTCCTCGAGCGGCTTGGCGAATTGCCAGGCAGCGGCGCTTTGGCCGTGGCCGAGGATGTTCACGTTGAACCCCGCGCCGCTCTCGATCCACTTGCGGCTCGCCTGGGTCTTGCCGAGCGAGAACAGGCACAGCGGCGGGTCGAGGCTGAGCGACGAAAACGAGCTGACGGTCACCCCCGTGGGACGGTCCTGATCGTCGGTCAGCGACACCACCGTTATCCCGCTGGCAAAGCGGCCGAAGGCGTTGCGCAGGGCACGAGGGTCGAAGGGAACGTTGTCCAACACGGTGATTGCCTCCTAGGCGAAATAATCTGTTGGCAGAGAGGTAGTGCAGAAGCTACATCAGTAGAAATGATAGCTTCTCATAAAGAGCATCCTGAAATCCGATAGGAGGCCGGCATGCCGATCCCCAAGATCTCGATCAATGGCCTACGCGCCTTTATCGCCGTGTACGAAGAACAATCGTTTTCCAAGGCCGCGGTCCGTGAAAACGCCACACAATCGGGCATGTCCACCCAGGTCAAGAACCTGGAGCTGAAGCTGGACGCCCCGCTGCTTGTGCGCGAACGTCACGAATACTCGCTGACCCCCGCGGGCCAGCTCGTCTACCGCGAAGGCTGCGCCATCCTCAAGGCGCTGCTGGCCACCGAGACCGCCGTGGCCGAGATCAAGGACGATGTCGCGGGCCTCGTACGTTTCGGCCTGATCCCGTCGCTGACCCGCTCGGTGCTCACCCCCGCGCTGGGCAGTTTCAAGGCCGAGTTCGCCAAGGTCGAGCTGTCGCTGCTGGAGGAATACAGCGGCTCTCTGATGCGCCGGGTGCTGGACGGAGAGCTGGATTTCGCCTTTGTTCCCTCCGGCGACATCCCGGCCGGGCTGACCGCCAGCTTCGTCGCCCGCGATCGGGAATTCCTCGTGGGCAGCCTCGCAGCGCGGCCCGAGTATCCACACCTCGCCCCCGCGCCGCTGCGGGCGCTTTCGGGGGCGCGGCTGATCGTGCCCAGCCGGCTGAACGTCCGGCGCAAGGGGATCGACAGCCTGCTCAAGGCGCACGGCATCCACGTGGCCGAGCTGATGGAGATGGACGGCATGCTGGGCACCCTGGAAATGGTGGCCCACACCGACTGGCAGGCCATCCTTCCCTCGGCAATCTGCCACCCGGACAAGGACGGCCAGGTCCGCAAGCTGAACCTTCTTTGCGATCCGCCGATGAGCTTCGACTACGTGATCGTCCAGAAATCCGAACGCCCCCTGCCCCAGGCCGCCCGGCTGCTGGCCGATCACCTGGCGACCTACACCAACCGTATCCTGGGCGATTGGGAGGACCTTGCGGCGCCGGCTATCTGATCCGGCGAAAGACCGCATAGGAAATGATGATCGCGCGCACCCGTTTTCTTCTCCGGGTGCAGGCCGGTTGGCGTTATCCTCCGGCCAGACAATGAAAAAGGGGAGAGCGCCATGACAATCGGCGTCATCGGTCTTGGCAACATGGGCCACGCGATCGCAGAGCGGCTGGCCGAGGGGGACGACCCGCTTGCGCTGTGGAACAGGACGGCGGGCAAGGGCGCGGACATCGCCAACGGCACCGAGATGCCGACCCCCGCCGCCGCGGCGGCCGAAAGCGACGTCTTGCTCTCGGTCCTGGCCAATGACGCGGCGATCGAGGCCGCGTATTTCGGCCCGGACGGCCTGTGTTCCGCCCCGCTGGACGGCACGGTCGTGGTCGAAATGTGCACGACCTCACCCGAGACCACCCAAAGGCTCGCCGCGGCGGTCGAGGCCAAGGGCGGGCTGTTCCTCGAATGCCCCGTGGGCGGCACCATCGGCCCCGCGCGGGCCGGCACGCTTCTGGGTCTCGCGGGCGGCAGCCCCGAGGCGTTCGAGGCAGCCCGGCCGGTTCTGGAGCGGATGACCCGCCGGCTCGAACACCTCGGGCCGGTGGGCACGGGCGCGGCCATGAAGCTCGCCATCAACCTGCCGCTGATGGTCTATTGGGGCGCCGTCGGCGAGGCGCTGGGCATCGCCCTCGGGCAGGGCATCCCCACCGATCTCGCCGTTTCGATCCTTGTCGACAGCTCCGGCGCCATCGGGGCCGCGAAGAACCGCGTGCCTCCGGTCGCGGCGATGCGCACCACGGGCGATCCGGGCTCTGTGTCGCTGTCGCTGGCGAACGGGATCAAGGACATGGGCCTGATGGAGGCGCTCGCCGCGCGGCACGGCATCTCGTCGGAGGTCCTCAGCGCCGCCCGCGTGAAAGCCATGAAGGCGGCCGAGGGCGGCTGGACGGAATATGACACGTCGCTCTTCGGCGTGTTCGGACTGAAGGACAGCGCATGACCCTTTCCGTAGCCCTCGTTGGATATGGCTGGTGGGGCCAGCACATCGCCCGCCGCCTGAAGGATCACCCCGGATTCGACCTGCTGATGGTCGTGGAACCCGCGACCGAGGCCCACGGCGCAATGATCGAGGCCGGCCTGCGGCCGGTGCCGTCGTTCACCGACGCGCTGGCCGACGGGGTGGAGGCGATCATCCTGACCTCGCCCAACGACCAGCACGACAGCCAGGTGGCGCAGGCGGTGGCGGCGGGCAAGCACGTCTTCTGCGAAAAGCCCCTGTCCCTCTCGGCGGAGGGGGCCCGCGCCAGCGTCGCCGCCTGCGAGGCCGCGGGGCTGGTGCTGGGCGTCGGCCATGAACGCCGGTTCGAGCCCGCGATCCTCGCGCTGCGCAAGCTGCTGGACGAGGGCGCCCTCGGCACGATCATGCATTCGGAGCTGTCGTTCAGCCATGACAAGCTGATCCACCTGCCCGCCGGGTCCTGGCGCACGTCCAAGGCGATGGCCCCCGCCGCCGGCATGACGCAGATGGGCATTCACCTGACCGACCTGCTGATCTCTTTCTTCGGCCGGGTCGAGAGCGTCGCCGCCGTCACCGCCGACCGCTCTCTCGGCTGGGAAACCGGGGACGTGGTCAGCGTGCAATTGCAGTTCGAAGCGGGGATGACGGCCACACTTCAGGCGATCCTGCACACGCCGAACTTCATCCGCACCCATGTCTTCGGCAGCAAGATGTGGGTCGAGATCCGCAACGCCACCCACCCCGACACCCCCGGCGGCAAGGTCACGATGGAACGCTACCGGTCGATCGACGACACCGAAACGGAGGTGTTCGAGTGGACCGACAGCGTGACGGCCAATCTCGAGGCCTTCGCCGATGCGATCTCGGGCCGGGCGCCCTATCCCTATTCCGCGTTCGAGCTAGTCCACAACATCGAGGTGCTCGATGCCATCGTCCGCTCTGCCGAAGAGGGGATCGTCGTCCGGCCCTGACGCGCCGGAGGACTAGACGGCCTTGCCGCTGCGGTAGACCTCGAACACCGCGGCGGCGTCGTATTGCTCGGGCAGGTCGGCCATGGCGACCTGGTAGATATGGCTCACCGCATCCAGAAGCGGCGCCTGCAGGCCCAGCCGGGCGATATCGGCGCCGATCAGGCTGAGGTCCTTTTCGAACATCTTCAGGCTGGCCGTGGGCGGATCGTAGGCGCCCGAGATCATCAGCGGCATCCGCAGGTCCAGCATCTTGGACTGGCCCGCCCCGTTGCTGAGCAGCCCGTAGACCATGTCCCGGTCCAGCCCGAGCGCGTCGGCATAGTTCAGCACCTCGGCGGCGACGGTGTTGTGCAGGGCGACCGCGTGATTGGCCACGAATTTCAGCTTCATACCCGCGCCGAAGGGGCCCGCGTCGATCACCGCCTTGGTGAAATGTGCGATCAGGGGCTTGGCCTGCGCCACCGCCTCGGGCGGGCCGGCGGCCATCATCACCAGGTCGGCGACGGCTGCCTGTGCGCCGGTGCCGCTGACCGGGCAATCGAGCAGGATCACCCCGGCCGCCTCCAGCCGCGCCTGCGCCGCATTCTTGTCGGCCAGCGCGAAGGTCCCGGTCTCGAGCACGATCTGGCCGGGCTTCAACAGCTCGGCCAGGGTTTCCGTGACCTCGGCCAGCACGGTCGGCGAGATCAGCGCCAGGATCACAAGCTCGCAGTCGCGCAGCCAGTCCCCCGGGACCTCTTCGGCCCGCGCACCGGCCTCCTCCAGCCGCGCACGGGCCGCGGGCGCGGGGTCGACGCCGATGACCTCGACCCCCGCCTTCATGAGGTTGCGCCCGTAGGCGCTCCCCATGATCCCAAGACCGATGATGCCGACGGTCATCGCCTTACAGCCCCAGCAGGGCCGCGGCGCTGAGGCCGGCGACCTTTGCCTTTTCCTCGTCGGTCAGGTCACTGCTGACCACGTGCTCGACCGGGTCGTAATCGGCCATGTCGTAGGGATAGTCCGACCCCAGCACGATCTTGTCGGCCCCGAAGGTCTTGACCAGGTATTCCAGTTGGTGGTCGCTGAAGACCACGCTGTCGAAATAAACCTTGCGCAGGTAATGCGAGGGCGGCTTGGGCAGGCCGGCGTGGCTGTCCTTGCGCGCGCCCCAGGCGTGGTCGATCCGGCCGGAATAGGCCGGCAGCCAGCCGCCGCCGTGCACCGCGAGGATCTTGAGGTCCGGGCACCGCTCCAGCGTGCCGGAGAAGATGAAATGGTGCAGCGCCAGCGAGGTCTCGGTCGGGTTCCCGAAGACGTTGGAGAAGTAGTAATCGTGCAGGCGGTCGCCGTGGGTGAAGCCGTTGGGATGGATCATCACCAGCGCACCAAGCTCCTCGGCCTTCTTCCACACCGGCTCGAACCGGGGGGAGGCGAGCTCTTCGCCGTCGATATTGGTCAGGACCTCGACGCCCTTCATGCCGAGCTCGCCCATGCAGCGCTCCAGCTCGGTGATCGCGGCATCGGGATCGGTCATCGGCAGGGTGCCCAGCGCGGCGAACCGGTCGGGACGCTTGCCGACCCATTCGGCCAGCCCGTCGTTCACGATCTGGCTGCCCTTGATGCAATGCTCGACCGGCGACTGATACCAGCACTGGAACGGCGGCGGGGCGACGATCTGCATGTCGATGCCCTGCGTGTCCAGAACCTTCACGCGGTCCTCGATATCGGTCATCGCGACTTGGCGGTCGGCGTCCTGCTGCATGTTGATGGCTTTGGTCTCGGCATTGGCATGCTTCACCATCGCGATCTTCGCGACATCCATGTGCGGGCCCATGTATTCGAACCCCGCGGGGATCATGACGTGGGCATGGATGTCGACCGTCTTGCTGTCGAGCCGCCGGGTTTCGGACGGAGCAGGACGGGCGGCGGTCGGGCCGTAACGGTTGATCGCATCACCGAGGTCCGGCGTGTCGATGGTGGCGTGGGTCATTGAAAGGATCCTGTTCTCGGAGCACTGTCTGAAGGGACCGTCGGGCCCGTTGCGGGGCCCGACGGAAGATCGTTACGTCACGAATGCGACGGCTTACTGGTTCTCGGCGAGCCAGGCTTCGGCTTCGGCCTCAACCTCGGCACGGTCGAAGTCGTTGGCCGCTTCGATGTAGATGTCGTTCAGGAACGTCTCGGCCGGGATTGTCTCCTCGATCGCGCCGGAGGCCAGAAGCTGCGGCTGCAACGCATTCCAGACGCTGGGCTGAAGGTCGCCGGAACGATCGGTTGTCGACACGTTCATCATGATCGACATTTCGAGGAAGAGCTGGCCAGCTTCCTCGTTCTCCCACTCTTCGGGAACGCCCTGGCGCAACATCTCGGCCACGGCTTCAGGGTTCACCGCGGAGACATACATCCCCTTGGACCATGCCCGCAAGAAGCCTTCCATCGCGTCGCGCTTCTCTTCCAGCGTCTCGGAATTGGCCGAGAATGTGTTCGCCGGGCTGGTCAGCAGCTCTTCGGGGGTGATCAGGTTCACCTCGATGCCGTTGACGATCAGCGAGATCCAGTCGGGCGCCGCGCCGGAGATCGCCGACACGGTGCCGTCGCGCATGGCAGCCGCAAGCGTCGGGCCGCTTTCGCCCAGAACCACGGTCTGCACGTCGTCGATGGTCAGACCGGCGGTGTTGAGCGCGGCCTGAAGGAAGGCGCGGTCACGGTCGGACACAAGCCCGACGACGGTGCCTTCAAGATCGGCCATCGAGGTCACGTCGGACCCGGCAGGCACGCCGATCCCCTCGGGGGCGTTCTGCATCACCTCGTAGACGGTGTTGATCGGCGCCCCGGCGTTCAGCGCATTGACGGTCTCGACCGGGTCGAGCATCGCAAGATCGGCCTGGCCGTTCTGAAGGAACGCCACGTAGGGGATCGAGGTGTCGGACGGCAGCAGGTTGACCGTGACACCTTCTGCTTCGAAGTAGCCAAGCGCCTCACCGACGACGAGCGGATAGAAGTTCGTCGACCGCGGCAGAGGGTTGATCATGTTGACCGTGGCCATATGCGCTTCGGCAAAGGCACCGGCGGGCAGTGATGTCACAGCGACGGCTGTGGACACGAGTAGTGCTTTGAGTTTCGTCATGGTCTTGTTCTCCCTGGAAGTCAGTCTTCCGTTGCGCCGCCCATTTGCGCCTCCCAGGAGATATGCCCAAAAGTTGGTGACGGCCATCATCAGGCGGCAGCGTGAAGTTGCTTGATACCGTCTTTGAAGACAATCCCTTGGATGACCTCGGGCAGACGGTTGGGCCCGGAGATCTTCCGCCACT
>NZ_FWFZ01000017.1 GCF_900172355.1 Roseisalinus antarcticus
ATGGCTCTTCGGAAAATAGGGCCTCAGCCGCGCCATCTGAGCCTCGCTCAGCCAATACAGATCGCTCATCATGCCCCCTTTGGTTCGGGGACGATGAATCACGCAGACCGCGCAGCCTCAACCCGTTGAATGGGTCCTGAGTCTAGCAAGCCCGGCTGCATCTTTGCCTGCGTCACGAAACCATTGGAACGCTGCCGAATACATCCAGCCGATCCTGCCTGGCCCGGTCCGATGCCAGGTCGGGATCGCACTCCACGGCTTTGAAGGCATGATACGTCGCCTATCGGCAGATTTGCGATGCAAATCGCCTGCCGGCCAATGGATGGTGCGATCCCCAGAACCCGGCAGATTGGCCTTCGCCATTGTCACTCGGACAAATGGCGTTCCAGTGGCAAAGCACCATGGACAGAACGGTGATCGTCAATGAACGCGATCATTTGCGGACGGGGCGGTCGAGCTCCGCCGCAGCGAAATATGCATTCGTCAGTGGGCTCGAACCAGTGGCGCCTTCACTGGCTTGCCCTTCTTCAGGATCTCGTTGGCATGCCCGAAGTCACGGTTCTCACGCTCCAAGGCGCTCGCCATTGGGCTCGAACCAGTGGCGCCTTCAATGGCTCGCTCCGTGCCTTCTCCTCGCTCGTCGGTCCGGACAGTTCGCCTGCATCACGCGCGGCGCGACGACACCAGGCATGACCCGCGGGCCGCAGCATCCTCTCCATGAAGCCCGTTGTCTGCCTCAGCGGCAGGCCGAACAGCACCTTGATTGTCGGGCAAGCCTGGATGGCGGAGTCGCTGTAGACCAGCTGTGCGCCGCGCTTGCTGGACAGCGCCGCATGCCACGGCGTCGACGGGTCGCACCGGACGGTCGACGATCCGCGCACGCGCAGCGCAGCGTCGTAGCCGGACCAGCTCAGGGCGCGGTAGCGGCTCGGTGCAGGCCTGGACATGCCGCTCGGCCATGGCGCCGCACCCGCCATGTGAAACCAGGGGGCGGCTTCGTTCAACAACGTCGCGTGCGGGGCAACGAACGGCAGCAATGTCCGCAGGTCGGACCAGCACGACTGGCAGGCGCCCTCAAAAATATCAGACGATTCGATATTTCGGACAACATTGCGCTATCGCGACCGGCGCTGTCGTCATGCTCAGCTTGCACCCAGTTTCCGTAACGGAAGCGGTCTCACCAAGGAGGAAGATGATGACAGCCCGTACACTGCGATTGACGACGGCTTCCGCGCTCGTGGCGCTTGTCGCCGGCGGGGCGTTTGCCCAGGACGGAGAGCCCCTGAAGATCGGCATTCTCGCAACGCTCGAAGGCACCTACACCGCGCTGGGAGAGGACGGCATCCGCGGCGTCGAAACCGCGCTGCAGGAGGCCGGCATGGCGGCCGCCGGCCGGCCCATCGAGATGATCGTGCAATCGACCGACACCACGCCCGACAGCGCCGTGCGCGGCGCGCGCAAGCTGGTCGAGCAGGATGGCGTGGACATCGTGATCGGCCCCCTGTCGGGGTCGGAGGGGATCGCGATCCGCGACTATTCCAAGACCCAGCCGGACGTGACCTTCATCAACGGCATCTCGGGCGCGATGGAGACGACCTATGTCGATCCCTCCGAGAACTTCTTCCGGTTCAACACGGACGGGGCCCAGTGGTCCGCCGGCCTCGGCGACTACATCTTCAACGAGAAGGGCTATGAGTTCATCGCGACCGTGGGCGAGGATTATTCCTTCGTCTACACCCAGGTCTTCGGCCTCGTGACCGAGTTCTGCCAGGCCGGCGGCACCGTGACCGACCGCTTCTGGGTGCCGCTGGGCACGAAGGATTTCGGCTCGATCATCGCCGCATTGCCCGACGACGTGGATGCGATCTATCTCGGCCTCGGCGGCGGGGACGCGATCAACTTCCTCAACCAGTACCAGCAGGCCGGCGGCAGCGCCAACCTGATCGGCGGCTCGATCATGGTCGACCAGTCGATCCTGCAATCGGGCGGCTCCGCCAAGGAGGCGCTGATCGGCACGCCCTCGTCCGGCATGATGGCCGACGCCTGGGAAAACGAGGGCTGGCAGGAGTTCGTCTCGCTCTATCAGGACACGTTCGAGCCTGATCAGCGCTTCCCCTCGCCGTCGCTCTTCGCGCTGGGCTACTACAACTCGACGCTGGCGATGCTGCAATGCGTCGATGAGACCGGCGGCGATCTGGGCGAAGGCCAGGCGGCCTTCCGCGAGTGCCTGTCCAGCATGACGCTCGAGGCGCCGAACGGCACGATCACGCTGGACGAGAACCGCCAGGCGATCGGCAACAACTTCGTCACCGAAGTGGTCGAGCAGGAAGACGGCTCGCTTGCGACCCAGGTCGTGGCGGTGGTCGAGGACGTCAACCAGACGCTGGGCCTCGACCCGGCGGCGTTCGACGCGATCGGGCTGCCCGGCCGCGAAATTCCGGCCTGCCAGACCTCGTACTGAGCCCGACAAGGGGCCGCCCGGTGTGCATGTGCGCACCGGGCGGCCCGTTCGCCGCCTCCGCGCCCCTCTGCGGAGTTGTCACTGCAACGTCTGCCGGTGGGGCTGTGTCGCGCCCGTGACCCTGATTTCTCTCACATCGCGGATCCATTTCGCGGCCGACCTGCTCGAGGAGGCCCTGCGGGCCGAGATCGAGTCGAATGGGCTGCAGCACCTGGTCCTGGTCTGCGACGCCGACCTGGCCGAGGCCGAATGCGCCCAGCGCGTGCGCGCCGGCATCCCACGCCAGGTCGCGGTCGCGCTGGTGGCCGCCGGCGACACGGACAGCAAGTACGACGTGCTCGACGCCGCGCTGGAGCGGGCCGATCCGAGCGCCTGCGACGCGGTGGTGGCCTTCGGCTCCTCCCGCGCCATCGCCTTCGGGCGCAAGTGCCGCCAGGGGCTGGCCGCGGCGCGGCACGCGAACCTCACCCAGGCCGAGCGCCTGAAAACCACCGAGCGCGATCTGCTGCCCAGCCTCATGGTGGTGCCGGGGCCCGACGGGCTGCCAAATCCCTGCCGGGCAAGCATTTCGCGCGGCATGCCGGGCGGGATCGGCAAGGCGCAACCGCCGACCGTCATCATCTGCGATCCGACCCTGCTGGCCGCAGCGGAGGCACCGCAGCTGGCCAGCGCCTTTGCCGATGCGCTGGGTCGCTGTCTCGAGGTGCTGCTGCACGACAGTTTCAATCCCGTGGCCGACGGGCTCGCGCTGGAGGGGATCCGGCGGGCGCTGCAGGCCCGGACCCCGCAAGAGCGCACACCCGCGGCCCGACGCCGCGACCTGATGGCGGCGAGCCTGAATGCCGCGCTGGCCCAGTCCAAGGGGCCGGGAATCATCCAGGCCTTCGTCGATGCGATAAACGACGTGACCGGGGCCTGGGCCGACGGCGGGGCGGTGCGGCGCATCCTCGTGCCGCCGCTGATGTCCGTGCGCGGCGCCGTGCCGGGTGCTGTCGCGGGCCTGTTGGCCGAGCTTTTCGGGACCGCCCGGCAGGACGCGATCGGCCCCGGCCTCGCGACGCTGATGGACGGGCTGCCCCTGCCCCCGGATTTCGCCGCGCTCGGCATTCCGGCGGGCAAGCTGGACGAGGCCGTGGCCCATCTTTGCGCCGCGCCCGACGTGGACCTGCCCGCGCCCAACCGACTGACCGAGATCTTCGGGCCAAGACTGGCGGGGGTGCCATCGTGAAACCCCTGCTGATCGACGGCGACTGGCTGACCACGGGGACCGCGGCCGAGAACGTCAGCCCGTCCGACATCTCGGATCGGATCGACAGCCATGCCCAGGCCGGCCGCGCCGAGGCCGAGGCCGCCGTCCGCGCCGCACGGGGGGCGCTGGACGACTGGGCGCACAGCACCCCGGCCCGGCGCCACGCGGTGCTCAAGCACGTCGGCGACGAGCTGATGGCGCGGCGCGAGGAGCTGGGCGAATTGCTGGCCCGCGAAGAGGGCAAGACCCGCGCGGAAGGCATCGCCGAGACCCGGCGCGCCGCGCAGATCTTCGACTTCTTCGCCGGCGAGGCGATGCGCCTGAGCGGAGAGATCCTGCCCTCGGTCCGGCCCGGCGTCGGCATCGAGATGACCCGCGAGCCGGTGGGCGTCGTCGGCGTCATCACGCCCTGGAACTTTCCGCTTGCGATCCCGGCGTGGAAGATCGCCCCGGCGCTGGCCTGGGGCAACACGGTGGTCTTCAAACCCGCCGAGCTGGTGCCCGGATCGGCCTGGGCGCTGGCCGAGATCCTGTCGCGCTCGGGCCTGCCGGCGGGCGCGTTCAACCTGGTGACCGGGCCGGGCGGCGCGGTGGGCGGGGCGATGCTGGCGTCGCCCGATCTCGACGCGATCACCTTCACCGGGTCAGAGGCGACCGGGACGCTGGTGGAACAGGCAAGCCTGCGCCACGGCCACAAGGTCCAGCTCGAGATGGGCGGGCAGAACCCGTTGATCGTGCTGGACGACGCGGATCTGGACCTCGCCGTGGCTTGCGCCGTGGACGGCGCGTTTCACCAGACCGGCCAGCGGTGCAGCGCCACCTCGCGCATCATCGTGACCGAAGCCATCCACGGCCGCTTCGTGGAGGATCTGACGACGCGGGTCCGGGCCCTGCGGGTGGGTCACGCGCTGGACCCCGACACCCAGATCGGCCCGCTCGCCTCGGCCGAGCGGATCGAGGAGGTCACCGCGCAGATCGCCCGCGCCCGGCGCGAGGGCGGCAACCTGCGCTGCGGCGGAGAGCCCGTGGCCTGCCGCACCCAGGGCCATTTCCTGGCCCCCGCCCTTTTCACCGACACGACGCCCGAGATGACGATCAACCGCGAGGAGGTGTTCGGCCCCGTCGCCTCGGTCATCCGGGTGCGCGACTACGAGGAGGCGCTGGCCGTCGCCAACGACACGCGGTTCGGGCTGACCGCCGGGATCGTGACGACCTCGTTGCGGCACGCGACCCATTTCAAGCGCCACGCCCAGGCCGGCGTGGTGATGGTCAACCTGCCCACGGCCGGGCTCGACCCCCACGTGGCCTTCGGCGGGCGCAAGGGCTCCAGCCGCGGGCCGATGGAACAGGGGCGCCAGGCCGCCGAGTTCTTCACGATCCTCAAGACGGCCTATACCGCGGCCGGCTGAAAGGCCTGTCCACGGGCCCGCAAGAGGCCCGCATACCAATTCGTCTTATTTTCGGCGGATGCGCATTGCATCGAATCGAAAGCGCGGGTCCTACTTTGAAAACAGAATAACAAGTAAGCGCATTTATCGCGCAGTGGGGGGATATCGGTGACATGAGCAAGGCGCTCGCGGTAAGCCATGGCGAATTCGGCCGGGCGGCAGTCTATGAACTTGACAGGACGATATCCACCCACGCGCACCGCGAGGGGCATCTGATCTTCTGGATCGGCGGCGCCCCCGCCGACGTGCAGGTCGGCCGCGAGCGGTTCTCCTGTGACGGGCAGATGGCCACCGCGGTCAGCCCCTGGGCCCCGCATTCGTTCCACGCCCCCCATTCCGAGCCTTGCGCCTGCCTCGTCCTCTACATCAAGCCCATGTGGTTTCTCGAACATGCGGCCAAGGCGGAATTCTCGCTGGCCTTCGGCCGGGCGCGGCTGCAGGTCACGCCCCAGATCGCGAGCCTCGTTCACCTTCTGGCGGCGGGAATGCTGGACGACAGCACCCAGTCGGGGATCAACGGGCTGCTGTTCGAGTTGGCGCACCATTGCTACGAGGTGTCTTGGCGCGGCCAGCGCCGCCCGGGCTTTCTGTCCACGCGGCGGGGCCTGTCGGATTTCCGGGTGCGGCGGTCGCAGCAGCTCATGCGCGAGGCGCTATCGACCCATCCGGGGATGGATGCGCTCGCCTCCGAGGTCGGCCTGTCGCGGCCCCATTTCTTTCGCCTTTTCAAGGAGCAGACCGGCGTCACGCCGAACCTCTATTTCAACACCCTGCGATCGGAAGCGGCGATCGACGACCTGATGTCCAGCGACAAGTCGATCACCGACATCGGCTTTGATCTCGGCTTTGCGAGCCAGGCCTCGTTCACCCGGTTCTTTTCGCTCAACGTCGGGATCTCGCCGACGGATTATCGCCGCGTGGCCCATCTGCACTAGCGTCGCCCTGCCTGCGCCGTGCGTCCCACCGCACGGCCGCGCCGTGATTTTCCGATGATCCGTCACAGTTTCAGACTTCTGGATATGCCGGGCAAAGTCAGTTCCCTCTAACCTCCCCGAAAGGTCCAGGGGAGCGGACCGGATGAGGGAGGACGACCCGTGCGATTCACAGCAACGGCCGGCTGGCTTGTCCCGACCCGGCGTCGCGCCGAATGAGGGACTGGGCGCGAGCACATCCGATCTGGACCGGGATCGCGGCGCTTCTGGTGCTGATCCTGCTCTATCTGATCCTGGCGGTCTGGCCGGAGTGGATCGACAGCATCCTACGGTCCAAGAAGATCTTCCTCAGCGCCCTTTTCAACGGCATCACCCTGGGCGGGCTCTATTTCCTGGTCGCCTCCGGGTTCACGCTGATCTTCGGGCTGATGCGCAACGTGAACCTCGCCCATGGCTCGCTTTACCTGATGGGCGGCTACATCGGGTATTACGTCTCCTACACCACCGGCTACTGGTTGCTGGCCTTTCCGATCGCCTTCGTGGTCGTGGGCTTCGTGGGCGTGCTGCTGCAATTCTTCGTCTTCCGGCGGATGGAGGGCGAGGACCTGCGCCAGACGCTGGTCACCATCGGCATCTCCATCGTCATCGCGGACCTGTTGTTGTGGGTGGTGGGCGGCGATTTCTACGTCATCACCCCGCCCGACTGGCTGTCGGGGCCGCTCGAGACGGGGATCATCACCTCGCAGCGGGTGCGCAGCTCTGGCGAGGTCACGAATTTCTACCTGTCCTACCCGATGGTGCGGATCGTGATCTTTTGCGCCTCGGTGGTGATCGGCGTGGGCATGTGGCTGCTGCTGAACCGCACCCGGATCGGGATGCTGATCCGGGCCGGCGTCGATGACCGGGACATGCTGTCGGCCACCGGCGCCCGGATCCAGCTGGTCTTTGCCGGCGTGTTCGCCTTCGGAGCGGGGCTTGCCGGGATGGCGGGCGTCGTCGGCGGCACCTTCCAGTCGGTCGCGCCGGGCGAGGACATCCGGTTCCTGCTGGCGTCCCTGGTGGTGGTCATCGTGGGCGGCATGGGGTCGATCCCCGGGGCCGCGCTGGGTGCGCTGCTGATCGGGCTGGCCGAGCAGATCGGGTCGATCTACTTTCCGACCTATGCCGTGGTGCTGACCTTCCTGATCATGGTCGGCGTGCTGGCGTTCCGGCCGCAGGGCCTGCTGGGGCGGACCTGACCCATGGCGATGTCAGATTTCCAGTCCAGCATCGACGCCTCGATCGCGCGCAATCGCGGGCGCCGGCCCTGGATAGAGCGGGTGCCGCCGGCATATTGGGTGCTGGCGATCCTGCTTCTGGTGATGCCGGGGTTTGCCTCCAACTTCGTGCTCTACCAGATTTTCGGCTGGACCTTCATCCTGGGCATCATCGCCTCGTCGCTGATGTTTCTGGCAGGCTATGGCGGCATGGTGAGCCTGGCGCAGATGACCTTTGCCGGGGTCGCGGGCTACATGGTCGCGATCTTCGGCGACAGCGCCATCGACACGATCAGCCAGGGCTGGCCCTGGTACATCACCATCCCGCTCGCGCTTCTGGTGGCGGTCCTCTTCGCGACCATCGTCGGGTGGCTCGCGGTGCGGACGGCGGGGATCTACACGATCATGATCACGCTGGCCGTGGCGGCCGCGTTCTTCTATTTCGCCCGGCAGAACTACGAGGTGTTCAACGGCTTCACCGGGTTCCAGTCGGTTTCTCCGCCGCAATTGTTCGGGGTGGACTGGCAGGATGCGGTGCCGTTCTACTACCTCACCCTGTTCTGGGCGGTGGCGGCCTATTTCTCGGTCCTCTACCTGTCGCGGGCGCCGTTCGGGCTGGCCCTGCAGGGGGTGCGCGACAATCCGCGGCGGATGGGGGCGCTGGGCTACAACGTCACCGCGCACCGGGTCGCGGCCTATTCCTTCTCCGCCATCCTCGCCGGGATCGGCGGCATCCTGCTAGCGTGGCAATCGGGGCAGATCTCGCCGGGGACGGTGTCGATCCAGCCCTCGATCGACATCCTGGTGATCGCCGTCGTGGGCGGCATCCGGCACCCGATCGGCGCCTTCATCGGCGCGTTTCTCTACGTGCTGCTCAAGACCTTCGCGGTCGATGTGCTGATCTCGCTCGGGCTCGACGGGGACCGGTTCAACCTGTTGATCGGAATGGGCTTCCTGCTGGTGGTGTTCTTCTCGCCCGACGGGCTGCTGGGGCTGTGGGAAAAGGCCAAGGACAGGTCGCGCCGCGATCCGCTGACCGGAAGGCCGCGCGAATGACGATGACCGAGGACAGAAGCGCCAGGCGCCTGCAGGCCACCGGCACCGAGAACGCGCTGGAGCTGCGCGGCATCTCCAAGCTGTTCGGCGCCCTGCGCGCGCTAGAAGGCATCGACCTGACCGTGCGCCCCGGAGAGCGGCGCGCGGTGCTGGGCTCCAACGGCGCGGGCAAGACCACGCTTTTCAACTGCATCACCGGGGATTTCCTGCCCACCACCGGCACGATCCGCTTTTTCGGCGAGGACGTGACGGCCTTTCCCGCGCATGAGAGGATCCGGCGCGGGTTGCGGCGGACCTACCAGATCTCGCTGCTGTTCACCGGGCTGTCGGTGATCGACAATATCTACATCGCCTGCCGCGGCGTCTCGCGCGGGCGGTTCTCGTTCATCCGGCCCCGGCGGGACGATGCGCTGATGGCCAGCGCCGAGACGCTTGTGCGCGTCGTCCACCTGGAGGACCTCAAGGACACGCTGGTGTCCAGCCTGTCCTACGGCCAGCAACGCCAGCTTGAAATCGCCATGGCGCTGGCGGGCGCGCCGCGCTTCATCCTGTTCGACGAGCCCGCCGCCGGGCTGTCGCCCACGGAACGTTCGGAGCTGGTGGAGATCCTGCTCGGGCTGCCCTCGCACATGGGCTACATCATTATCGAGCACGACATGGACGTGGCCCTGCGGGTCGCGGATTTCGTGACGATGATGCACAACGGGCGCATCTTCAAGGAAGGCAAACCGGCCGAGATCGAGGAGGATCCGGAGGTCCAGACGCTTTACCTCGGAGGGGGCGACGATGCCTGATCCGATCCTCGAGGTGCGCGACCTCAACGTCTATTACGGCCAGTCCCACGCCTTGCAGGGTGTCAACCTGACGCTGGATCACGGCGTGTTGTCCGTGGTGGGCCGCAACGGCATGGGCAAGACCACGCTGTGCAACGCGATCATGGGTCTGGTGCCTGTGGCCTCGGGCTCCATCGCGCTGGGCGGGCGCGAGGTTTCGGGGCTGACCGCCGCCGAGACGGCGCGGCTGGGCATCGGCTACGTGCCCCAGGGCCGGCGGCTGTGGCCGTCGCTGACCGTGGACGAGCACCTCAAGCTGGTGGAAAAGCGCGGCGGCGCCTGGACGGCGGAGCGGATCTATTCGGTCTTCCCCCGCCTGGCCGAGCGGCGCGGCAACGGCGGCGGGCAATTGTCGGGCGGCGAGCAACAGATGCTGGCCATCGGCCGTGCGCTGTTGGCCAACCCCAGGCTGCTGGTGATGGACGAGCCGACGGAAGGCCTCGCCCCGGTCATTGTCAGCCAAGTGCGCGACATGCTGATCCGCCTCGGCCAGGAGGGCGAGATGGACGTGCTCGTGATCGAGCAGAACATCGGCGTCGCCTGCGCGGTGTCCGACAGCGTGGCGATCATGGTCAACGGCCGGATCAACCGGGTGATGGACGCCAGCATCCTCGCCGCCGACCGCGACCTGCAGCAGGCGCTGCTGGGGGTCGGGCGTCATGCCCATGACGAGACCGACCAGCAGGCCGCCCCGGCGCCCCGTCCGCAGGAGACCGAGGAAAAGGTCACGCGGATCTATCTCTCAAACCCCGAGGTGCCGACCCGCTGGAGCCAGCCCGTCCCCGTTCGCATGATCGAGCAATCGGCCCGCACCGTGACCGAGGTCGGCAAGACCAACGTGGTGGCGCTGCAGACGCCGAAGGTGCCGACGGTCGGGATCACCTACGTCTGCGGCAC
The DNA here is from genome assembly GCF_900172355.1 of Roseisalinus antarcticus. Lineage (GTDB taxonomy): Bacteria > Pseudomonadota > Alphaproteobacteria > Rhodobacterales > Rhodobacteraceae > Oceanicola > Oceanicola antarcticus_A. Next base: position 10,133 of record NZ_FWFZ01000017.1, read on the forward strand.
GCTTGACACCAAGGGGCAGGAGCTGCGCCACATCGCCGAGATCCTGCGCGGCGAGGGTCTGCTTGTCCGGCTTGTGGACCTCGCGACCTCTGGCGAGCGCTCGGGCGCGGAGATTCCGCCGCATACGGTCGCGGCCCACCATCCGCGCGGCGCGGCAGGCGTCTTTACCGGCGATCGCGGCAGCGCCGTGGCGGGCATGACCCGCGCGTTCGAACACTGGATGCGGGCGCAGACGGATGTGGCCGGGGTGATCGCGGCGGGCGGCTCGGGCGGCACGGCGCTGGTGGCGCCGGCGTTCCGGGTGCTGCCGGTGGGCGTGCCCAAGGTCATCGTCTCCACCGTCGCCTCGGGCAATACCGAGCAATACGTCGGCCCGTCCGACATCACCATGATGTATTCCGTGGCCGACGTGCAGGGCATCAACTCGATCACCCGCGAGGTGCTGGCCAATGGCGCACACGCGTTGGCCGGCATGGTCAAGGGCCGCCGGGCACGGGCGAAGACCACGCCGGAGCACAAGCCGGCGGTGGGGATCACCATGTTCGGCGTCACCACGCCCGCCGTCCAGATGGTCACCCGGCAGCTGGAGGCGCAGTACGATTGCCTTGTCTTCCACGCCACCGGCGTCGGCGGGCGGTCGATGGAAAAGCTGCTCGACAGCCAGATGCTGGACGCGGTGATCGACCTGACCACGACCGAGGTCTGCGACATGGTGGCGGGCGGCGTCTTTGCCGCGACCGAGGACCGGTTCGGCGCCTCGATCCGCGCGGGCAAGCCCTATATCGGCGCGGCCGGGGCGCTCGACATGGTCAATTTCAACGCCCCCGACACCGTGCCAGAGAGATATCGCGGCCGGCTGTTCTACGAGCATAATCCGCAGATCACCCTGATGCGCACCACCCCCGAGGAAAACGAGCGGATGGCCCGCTTCATCGGGGCGCAGCTGAACCGAATGACCGGGCCGGTGCGCTTTTTCCTGCCCGAGGGCGGGCTGAGCCTCCTGGACGCGCCGGGCCAGCTGTTCTGGGACCCCGAGGCCGACCGGGCGCTGTTCCGCACGCTTGAGACGGTCGTGCAGCAGACCGCCAACCGGCAGCTTGTCCGCGTGCCGCACAACATCAACGATCCCGAATTCGCGGATCTGGTGGTGAAGACCTTCCGGTCCTTCCACGGCCAGCCCCGCGCCCGAGCGAAAGGTGCCTGACATGTTCGACCGTTCCGACCTGATGAAACGGTTCCGCGCGATGCGCGATGCCGGCGAGCCGATCATCGGCGGCGGCGCGGGCACGGGCCTGTCGGCCAAGTGCGAAGAGGCCGGCGGCATCGACCTGATCGTGATCTACAACTCGGGCCGTTACCGGATGGCGGGCCGCGGCTCGCTGGCCGGGCTGATGCCCTATGGCGACGCCAACGGCGTGGTGATGGAGATGGCCGGCGAGGTCCTGCCGGTGGTCAAGCACACACCGGTCCTGGCCGGGGTCTGCGCCACCGATCCATTCCGGATGATGCCGCAGTTCCTGGATCAGGTGAAGGCGGCGGGTTTTTCCGGCGTTCAGAACTTTCCCACCGTCGGGCTGATCGACGGGACCTTCCGCGCCAAACTCGAAGAGACCGGCATGGGCTATGCCCACGAGGTCGAGATGATCCGCCTTGCCCATGCCCGCGACATGCTGACCACGCCCTATGTGTTCAGCGAAGCGGACGCGGCCGCGATGGCCGGGGCGGGCGCGGACATCATCGTCGTGCACCTCGGCCTGACCACCGGCGGCTCCATCGGCGCCGAAACCGGCGTCACGCTGGAGGATGCCCCCGCGCTCACCGACCTGTGGGCCGCCGCCGCGCTGAAGGTGAACCCGGACGTGATCGTACTGGTGCACGGCGGGCCGGTCGCGATGCCGGAGGATGCGGATTTCGTCCTCAGAAACACCAGGAACTGCCACGGTTTCTACGGCGCCTCCTCGATGGAGCGGCTGCCGACGGAAATCGCGCTGCGCAACCAGACCGCCGCCTTCAAGAAGATCGGCCGTTAAGGAGACATGCCATGACCGGACAACTCATCGGACAATTGATCCTCTGGCTCATCGTCGCCGTCATTGTCGTCTTCATCCTCTACTGGGTGATGAACTGGCTCTACCGGCGCTCGACCAAGGAGATCGCCTTCGTGCGCACCGGCTTTCTGGGCGAACGGGTGGTCATCAACGGCGGCGCCTTCGTCTGGCCGGTGATCCACGACATCACGCCGGTCAGCATGAACTCGCTCGACCTTGGCGTGACCCGCGAAAAGGACGAGGCGCTGATCACCCGCGACAGCCTGCGAGTGGACGTGGACGCCGAATTCTACGTCCGGGTGCGGCAGACCCCCGAGGCGGTCAGCCTGGCCGCCTCGACCATGGGCCGCCGCACGCTGGAACCCGAACGCCTGCACCGGCTGCTGGCGGGCAAGTTCGTCTCGGCCATGCGCTCGGTCGCCGCCGAAATGACGCTGGAAGAGCTGCACATGGGCCGCCATGCCTTTGCATCGCGCGTGGCCGAGCTGGCGCAGGAGGGGCTCGACAAGAACGGGCTGGAGCTGGAGAGCGTCGCGATCACCGACATCGACCAGACCGATATCGAGTTCTTCAACCCGTCCAACCGGTTCGACGCCATCGGCCTGACCTCGGTCATCCAGGCGGTCGAAGAGCGCCGCAAGCTGCGCAACGACATCGAGCAGGACACGATCATCAAGATCCGCCAGCGCAACCTGGAGGCCGAACGCCAGACGCTGGAGATCGACCGCGAGAGCGAAGAGGCCCGACTTGAGCAGGAACGCGACATCGAATTCCGCCGCGCCCTGCAACGCTCGCAACTGGCCAAGGAACGCTCCGAGCGCGAGCGCGAGGGCGAGGAGGCGACGCTGCTGAGCCGCGAGGCCATCGAGAAGGCGCGCATCGCCAACGAGGAACTGATCGCCGAGGCGCGGATCGCCTCCGAACGCAAGATCCGCCAGCAGGAAATCGAGCGCACCCGCGACGTGGACGCCGCCGAGATCGACGCCAGGGAGGTGATCGAGAAGGCCCGCATCGGACAGGAACGCACCCTTGAGGACGCGCGCATCCGGTCACGCCAGGACACCGAGGCCGCCGGCATCGCCGCCAAGGAAGCGATCGAGAAGGCCCGCATCGGCCAGGAACGCGCCATCGAGGAGGCCCGCATCGAGAAGGCCCGCGAGACCCAGTCGAAGGACATCGAGCGCCAGCGCTTCGTCGATGAGGCCGACATCTCGGCCCGCGAGATGATCGAGAAGGCCCGGATCGCGCAGGAACGCCAGATCGCCGAGGCACAGATCGAGAAGGACGAAAGCCTGCGCCAGCGCGAGATCGCGCGGAACCTGTCCATCGACGAGGCCGAGATCGCCGCCCGCGAGGCCTCTGAAAAGCTGCGCATCGCCCAGGAACGCCAGGTGAATGCCGAACGCATCACCGCAGACCGCGCCACCCGCGAGCTGGAGATCGAGCGCAAGAAGGCGCTGGACGAGGCCGAGATCGCGGCGAAGCAGGCCACCGAGGCCGCGCAGATCGCCCGCGAAAAGGCGCTGGCCGCCGACCGCATCGCCGCCGAGCAGGACACCCGTTCGCGCGAGATCGCCCGCCAGCGCAGCGTCGAGGCCGAGCAGATCGCCGCCGCCGAGGCGACCTCGGCCGACCGGATCGGCCAGGAGGAGCGCATCCGCAACCTCGAGATCGCGCGCAACAAGGCCGTGGACGAGGCGGAGATCGCCGCCCGCGAGGCGGTGGAGGCCGCCCGGATCGCCCAGGAGGCCAAGCTGGCCGTCCACCGGATCGAGAGCGAGGAGCGCACAAAGGAGCGCGAGCACGCCCGCACCAAGGCCGTCGAGGCCGCCGAGATCGCCACCCAGGAGGCGACAGAGGCCGCCCGGATCGCCAAGGAGAAGAAGCTCGCCGCCGACCGCATCGCCTATGAACAGGACCTGCGCGAGCGCGAGATCGCCCGCAACCGGGCGATCGACGTGGCACAGGTCGCGGCCTCCGAAGAGGTCTCGATGGTGCGGATCGACGAGGAGAAGCGCACCCGCGCCGCAGAGATCGCCAAGCTGACCGAGGTCCGCAGCCGCGAGATCGAGAGCCACGAGGCGATCGAGGCCGCCGAGATCAGCTCTCGCCGCCTGGTGGAAAGCCAGCGGATCGAGAAGGAGAGCGAGACCTCCGCCGAGAAGATCGCCCGCGACAAGCGCATCCGCGAGCTGGAAATCGCCCGCAACCAGGCGATGGACGCGGCCCAGATCGCCGCGGACGAGGCGATCGAGGCCGCCCGCGTGGCCAAGGCCAAGACCGTCGACGCCGAGCGCATCGCGGCCGAACAGGAGCTCGACGCGAAGAAGCTGGAGCGCAAGCGGGCGCTGGAGCAACTGGAAGTGGGCCGCGTGCAGGCCCTGCGCGAGGCCGAGATCGCCAGCCAGGAAGAGGTCGAGCGCGCGCGCATCGCCTCCGAACGGGGGCTGGACGAGGCCCGGATCGGCCACCAGACCGACCGCCGCAAGCTGGAGATCGGACGCGAGAAGGCCGTCGAGGAGGCGTCGATGGAGAAGGCCATCGCGCTTTACCAGAAGTCGCTGGATGAACATGCCGCCGCGGTCGAGGCCGAGACCGCCCGCGCCCGCGCCCTGGAGGCCGCCGAGAAGGCCAAGACCGCCGCCGAGACCGAGGCCGCCGGCCGCGCCCGCACCCTCGACCAGATCAAGGCCGATACCGAGGCCCAGCGCACCCGCGTGCTGGCCGAGGCCGAAAAGATCCGCCGCGCGGTGGAGGCCGAGGCCGCCAAACTCATCAACGAGGCCGAGAACGTCCTTACCGACGGGGCCCGCGCCTCGCTGTTCAAGCGCAAGATGCTGGAGCATGTGGAGGGCATCGTCTCGGCCAGCGTCAAGCCGCTGGAGAAGGTCAGCGACATCAAGATCATGCAGCTTGGCGGCTCCGGCACCCAGGGCCTCGACTGGTCCGACGGGGGCTCCGGTGGCCGCGGCGGTGGCGGTGGTGGCGGCAATGGCGGCTCGCCCACGGACGAGGTGATGAACTCTGCCCTGCGCTACCGGGTCCAGGCGCCGTTCGTGGACAGCCTGATGAAGGAAATCGGCATCGACGGCAGCAACTTCGCCAAGTCGGACATCTTCCGCAACGCCTCGGACATGACCCGCGCGACGGGAGAGATCGCCCGCGCCCAGGCCTCGAAGGCGCTGACCGACAAGAAGGACAGCGGCGAGGGCAAGGCGGACGCAACCGGGGACAAGCAGTAGATGGCCCGGGTCTATGTCTCTTCCGTCGTCAACGCCCCGGCGGCGCGGGTCTGGGAAAGGGTGCGCGATTTCAACGCCCTGCCCCGCTGGCACCCGCGCATCCGCGACAGCCGGATCGAGGATGCGCATCCCTCCGACCAGGTCGGCTGCATCCGCAACTTCAACCTGCAGAACGGCGACAACATCCGCGAGCAGCTGCTGGGCCTGAGCGATTACGACATGTCCTGCACCTATGCCATTCTCGAAAGCCCGATGCCGCTGACCGACTACGTCGCGACCCTGCGGCTGACCCCCGTGACCGAGGGCGACCGGACCTTCATCGAGTGGTCGGCCGAATTCTCCTGCGACCCGGACGACGAACAGGGCCTCGTCGCTGGCGTCGGCGGCAACGTCTTCCAGGCCGGTTTCGACGCGCTCAAGCGGCATTTCGGAGGCTGAGCGCGATGGTGAAGGTCTTTCGCAGCACTGTCCTGGAGGCCCCCGTCGAGGCGGTCTGGGGGGTCTTGCGCGACTTCAACGGTCATGACCGGTGGCATCCGGTGGTGGCGGAAAGCCACGTGGAGCGGGGCCTGCCCTCGGACAAGGTCGGCTGCGTGCGCAACTTCAGGCTTCAGGACGGGTCGAACCTGCGCGAACAGCTGCTGACGCTGTCGGACATGGAGATGACCTTCTCCTATTGCCTGCTCGATACCCCGGTGCCGCTGTTCAACTACGTCGCCCACGTCCGGCTGCTGCCGGTGACCGACACCGACGCGACCTATTGGGAATGGGAAAGCCGGTTCGACACGCCGAAGGGCCGCGAGAGCGAGCTTCACGACATGGTCGCCGACGGGATCTACGTCAGCGGCTTCGACGCCATCGCCGCGCATTTCGAAACGGAGGCCGCATGATCGAGATCGAACGCCTGGACGATGTCGCCCGCGCCCCCGCCCCCGGCCCCGACGTGCGGGTGCTGGCCGGCGGCACCCTGGTCATGCGGGCGCTGAACTACGGCGGCCACGGCATCGGCCGGATCCTGCGCCTGACCGACCCCGCCCTGCGCGAGATCCACAGCGAGGGCGGCGGGGTGCGGATCGGGGCCGCGGCAACCATGGCCGACGTGCTGGCGGCGCCCGATCTGGCCGCGCTGCACCCGGCCGCGCAGGTGGTGGGCGGGCCCGCGATCCGAAACATGGCCACCGTGGGCGGCAACCTCTTCGCGCCGCACCCCTACGGCGATTTCGCCATGGCGCTGCTGGCGGCCAATGCCCAGGTGCATTGGGCCGACGGCCGGGCGGAGCCGATCGAGGCCATGCTGGGTGCGCGGGGCCGCAGCGCGGGCATCGTCGCCGCGGTCACCGTCCCGCGGCTGCAACACTCGGAATTCCGGTTCCGCAAGGTCAGCCGGACCAAGCCCAAGGGCGTGTCGCTGATGTCCATCGCCGCCCATCTGCCACGGGCCGGGGGGCGGCTGGGCGACGTGCGGATCGGCTTTGGCGCCATGGGCGACCGGCCCCTGCGCGCCACCGGCGCCGAGCAGGCCCTGAGCGGCCGGTCGCTCGACCCGGCGGCGATCGACGCGGCCTGCGCCGCCTGCCTCGACGGGCTCGCCCCCGCCGACGACCCGCTGGCGTCCGAATGGTATCGCCGCCAGGTCGCCCCGATCCACCTGCGCCGCCTGCTGGAGGAGGTTCGCTGATGCCCAAGATCCCGGTTCGCTTCACCCTCAATGAGGCCGAGGTCGGCCTGTTCGTGGAGCCCCAGTCCAACCTGCTGGAGGCGCTGCGGCGCGGTGCCGGCGACCTCTCGCCGAAATACGGCTGCGGCCAGGGCACCTGCGGCGCCTGCACCGTGCTGATCGACGGCGAGCCGCACCTGAGCTGCCTGACCCTGGCCGAGGCCGCCGAGGGCCGCCGGATCGAGACCACCGCCGGGCTGGCCCAGGGCTCCTCCCTGCATGCGCTGCAGACCGCCTTCATCGAGGGCTTCGCGGCGCAATGCGGCTATTGCACACCGGGCATGCTGATGGCCGCCAAGGCGCTGCTTGACCGCAACCCCCGCCCCTCGCGCGAGGAGGTCATCGACGCGATCTCGGGCAACCTCTGCCGTTGCACGGGATATGAGCCGATCGTCGATGCGATCCTCGCCGCCACCGAAGGGAGGGCCGCCTGATGTCGAGCGTCGAATTCCGCAAGGAGCTGTTCGCGGACGAGCGCCAGGACGATCTGAAACAGATCGGCCGCCCCGCGATCCGGCAGGACATCCGCGGCCATGTCACCGGCCGGACCGCCTATTACGACGACCACCTGTTCGAGCGTCTGCTGCACATGCGCTGCGCCCGCTCGCCCCACCACCACGCCCGGATCCGGTCCGTCGACACATCCGAGGCCGCGCGGATGCCCGGCGTGCAGCGCATCGTTCTGGCGAAGGATGTGCCCAACAACCTCAACACGCTGCTGTCGCTCATCAATTTCGGCAAGGACGACGAGCCGCTGATCGCCGGCACCAAGGTCAGCTATCGCGGCGAGGCCGTCGCCGCGGTGATCGCCGAGACCGAGTTGCAGGCCCGCCAGGCCGCCGCCGCCATCCGCGTGGACTGGGAGGTCCTGCCCCACGTGCTCGACGTCGAGGAGGCGCTGAAGCCCGACGCGCCCCAGGTCAACGCGGTCTATCCCGACAACACCTTCGACTATGAGCCCTACGACCATGTGAAACTGCGGTTCGGCGATGTCCACAAGGGGTTCGCCGCGGCCGACGAGATCGTCGAGGCCACCTACCAGATGTCGCCCATCGAGCAGGCCCCGATGGAGACCTGCGGCGCCATCGCAGTGCCAGAGACCGCCGACCGGATCCTGTGCCACACCGGCACCCAGGCGCTTTTCTTCTCGCTGGGCACCACGGCCAAGCTGCTCGACATGCCTTCGTCCAGGCTGCACTTCGTCGGCGGCACCGTGGGCGGCGGCTTTGGCGGCAAGGTGGATTCGATCACCGAGCCGATGGCCGTTCTTGGCGCCGTGCTGACCGGGCGGCCGGTCAAGTTCCAGTGGGACCGCGAGGAAGAGATGCAGGTCGGCGCCCCGCGCGGGGCCGAACGCTGGGTGATCCGCGACGGGGTGATGCGCGACGGGCGGATCGTGGCGCGATCCTTCACCGGCTATTTCGACAGCGGCGCCTATACCCGCCTGTCATCATACGCCGGGACCAAGGGTGTGGGCCACCTGCCCGGACCCTATTCGATCCCCAATGTCGCGGCGAACGTGTTCTGCATCTTCACCAACCGGACGCCGGCGACGGCGATGCGGGGATTCGGGATCACCGGCGTCGATTTCGCCATCGAATGCCACATGGACCGGGTGGCGGAGCGTGTGGGGATCGACCCGATCTCGCTGCGGATCCTGAACGCCTACCGCGACGGCGACATGAAGGCCCACCGCCGCACGGCCAAGAACACCGCGCTGGTCGAATGCTGCCAGGTGGTGGCCGACAAGGCCGGCTGGCGCCTCTCCGCCGAGGATCGCGCCGCCTCGTCCCTGACCGGCACGACCGCCGAGCGCCAGGCCATCCCCGAGACCGCGCTGGACGAAGAAGGCCGGATCGGCGAGCGCCGGGCCGGCCGGGTGACCGGCACCGCCCCGACCGAGCGCAGCACAGGCAGGCTGCCGGCCGGGACCCGCGGGCGAGACCACGCGGCGATCCCGGTCCAGCGGCCGGACATGGAGATCCTGTCGGAACGGGTCGGCCACCGGATGCCCGACCCGGCCGAGGCCGGGGGCGCGCCGCCGCTGGCCGCCGCCGCGCCCGCGCGGCCCACGCCCCCCGCGGCAAGCCCGCCCCCGGCCCGGCCAGCCTCGGCAAGCCCGCCCCCGGCCAGCCCGCCACACGCAGCGCCCGCGCCGCCGCCAGCCCCCCCGCGCCAGCCGGAGCCCGCGCAGCCGGCCCACCGGTCCGAGCCAACCGCACCGACCGCGCCGGCCCGGGGCGGGCATGACCCCGCCCCGCCCGCGCAGCCGAAACCCTACGAGCCGGACAAGCCGTTCTCGCGCGGGGTCAACCGGCCCGGCGTCTCGCGCTTTCTGACGGGGAGACGGCGATGACCCTGCATTCCGGACGCGGCTTTGCCTGCATCAACTATCCCATCGGCATGAACCTTGGCGGCGACCCGGCGCAGGCGCTTGTCCATTCCACGCCGGACGGCAAGTTCATGGTCACGCTGTCGGCCATCGACCTGGGCCAGGGGATGAAATCGGTCACCCGCCAGATCGCCGCCGAGGCGCTCGGCGTGCCGATCGACGATGTCTATGTCGACACCGCCGACAGCGACACCGGCCCGCATGACATGGGGTCCTTCGCGTCGCGCGGCACGCACCGGGTCGGCAACGCCGTGATCCGCGCCGCCTCCGAGGCGCGGGCCCACATGATGGAGGCCGCGGCCGAAGAGCTGGAGGTTTCACCCGCCGATCTCGACACCGACGGCGCGGGCAACATCCACGTCAAGGGCGCCCCCACCCGGCGGATCACCGTGGCCGAGACCGCGATTGCCGCGCAGTTCAAGCAGGGCCGGACGCTTTCGGGACGCGGGATCTTCCTGATCGAGCCCTCGGGCGTCGATCCCGACACCGGAGAGATGTCGCCCGTCACCTGCTTTGCCCACGCGGCCCTGATCATCGACCTCACGGTCGATGACGAGACCGGCGAGGTCGAGGTCACCAAGATCAATTCCGCCTACGAGGTCGGCCGCGCCCTCAACAGCCGCCTGGTCGAGCAGCAGCTGATCGGCGGCGCCTGGATGGGGGTGAGCCACGCGCTCTACGAAACGACAGAGCCCTATTATCCCGACCGTCGCGAAGGGCCGCTGGATTTCAACGCCTACCTGATGCCCGGACCCGGAGAAATCGTGCCCCACGACATCGCCATCCTGGAACGCCCCGCGCCCGACGCGCCCTTCGGCGGCAAGGGCCCCGGAGAGATGTGCGCCAACCCGGTCCTGCCGGCCATCGCCAACGCGGTCTACAATGCGGTGGGCGTGCGCATCGACGCGCTGCCGATCACGCCGGAAAAGATCCTGCGCGGCATCCTCGCGCAAGGCGGCGCCCGGCCGCAAGGACAGCGCGGCTGATGGCGATCCGGTCGGACATCGCCGGGATCGGCTCGCCAGAGGACCTGGCCCGTGCCTTGCGCGACGCTCAATACCTGGCCTCGCTCGATCTGGCCACGGCGACCTATCTTGCGCTGGCGCTGGGCAAGCCGCTGCTGCTGGAAGGCGTGCCGGGGGTCGGCAAGACCGAGGCCGCCAAGGCGCTGGGCGGCGTTCTGGGCCGGCAGGTCATCCGGCTGCAATGTTACGAGGGGATCGACAGCGCCGCCGCGCTTTACGAATGGAACTATGCCCGCCAGCTGCTGGCGCTGCGGCAGGCCGAGGGCGGGTCGATCGACCTCTATGCCGACCAGTTCCTGCTCGCCCGGCCCCTGCTGCAGGCCCTGCGCAGCCCCGGAGAGGTCCTGTTGCTGATCGACGAGATCGACCGGGCGGACCAGGAATTCGAGGCCTTCCTGCTGGAATTCCTGTCGGATTTCACCATCTCGATCCCGGAACTGGGCACCGTGCGCGCGGCCTCGCCACCCGTCGTCGTGCTGACCTCGAACCGCACCCGCGACCTGCACGAGGCGCTGCGGCGGCGCTGCGTCTATCACTGGATCGACTATCCCGATGCCGCGCTCGAAGCCGAGATCGTCATGACCCGCGCCCCCCGGGTGGCGCAGGCCACGGCCGAGGCGGTCGTGGCCTCGGTCGCGGCCTTGCGGGCAGAGCCACTGGCCAAGCCCCCCGGCATCGCCGAGACGGTGGAATGGGCCGAGGCGGCGACCCTGCTGAACGCCCAGGGCGCCCGCTGGCCCGAGGCCTTTGCCCGCGCCATCGGCGTGGCTCTCAAGGACCAGGACGACATCGCCTATCTCGCGGGCCGCCTGCCCCAGCTTCTGCCGGGAGAGGCCGCATGACCCCCGCCGCACTCGCCCCGTTCCTGCGGCTGCCGCGGTTGATGCGCAGCCACGGCTTTGCCGTGGCGCCCGACCAGGTCGCGGGATTCATCGCCGCCGTGGGCGCGCTGGGGCCGCGCGACATCGCCCAGGTCCGCCGTGCCGCACTGGCGTTGTTCGCCGTGCCGCCCGAGAGGATGGAGGCGTTCGACATGCTGTTCCGCGCCGTCTTCTACGGCCAGGCCCTGCAGGTCGAGGGCGACGAGGAGGACGACGAGACCGAGGCGGTCGAGCCCACCGACGACACGATGGAGATCGACGCCGAGGAGGCCGACGACCCCGCCGGCGAAGAGGCCACCCGCGCCGAGCGTCTGGCCGCCCGCGATCTCGGGCTGCTGGCCGATCCGCTGACGCAGCTGGCGCGCGAGGCGCCGCGCCGCCTGCCGCGTCGCCTGACCGCCCGGCGGGTGCGCGGCAAGGGCCATGCGCTCGATATGCGGCGGATCCTGCGGCAGGCGGCAAAGTACGACGGCGAGCCGGTCGAGCTGTCGCGCACAAGGCGCAAGCTGCGCCAGCGCAAGCTGCTGGTCCTGCTGGATGTCTCGGGCTCGATGAAGGACCGCTCCGACGCGTTGCTGGGGGTGGCCCATGCCCTGCGCCAGGCCGCCGACCGGGCCGAGATCTTTACCCTCGGCACAAGGCTGACCCGGATCACCGAGGCGCTGTCGCCCGCCGACCGCGCACAGGCGCTGACGCGGGTGGGCCGGGCGGTGGCCGACCTCGACGGCGGCACGCGGATCGGCGAGGCGTTGCAGGCCTTCCTCGCGGTCCCGCGCTATGCCGGTTTCGCCCGGGGGGCGCTGGTCGTGGTGCTGTCGGACGGGCTGGAGCTGGGCGAGCCTGCGCATATGGTCGAGGCGACGCAACGGCTGTCGCGCCTGGCCTGGCGGCTGCATTGGCTGACACCGCTGGCCGCCGATCCCGATTACCGGCCCGTCACGGCCGCGATGCAGGCGATCCTGCCGTCCCTGGACCAGCTGGGCGACGGCAGCACCCCGCGCAGCGTGGCCCATCACATCCTGACACAGGCAACACGATGATCGACGCTCACCATCATATCTGGCGGCAGGCGGACCTGCCCTGGCTGCTCGGCCCCGAACGGCCGCGCATCTTCGGCGCCTACGGCGGGCTGAAGCGCGACTACGCGCTTGAGGAATACCTGGCCGATATCGAGGGCACCGGGATCACCGGCTCGGTCTACGTGCAGGCCAACTGGGCGCCGAACTGGGCGGTGGACGAGGCGCTGTGGGTCCAGGCCGAGGCCGACCGCACCGGCTGGCCCATGGCCATCGTCGCCTATGCCGACATGACCCGCCGCGACGCGGGAAAGACGCTGGACCGGCTGGCCGCCATCCCAGGCGTGCGGGGCATCCGGCAACAGCTCCACTGGCACCGCAAGCCGGCCTATCGCTTTGCCCCCCACGCGGATCTGTGCCGCGACGAGACGGTGCAGGCCAATATCGCGCGGCTCGCGGATTACGGCTGGGCCTTCGATCTGCAGGTCTTCGCGCCGCAGATGGAGGGCGCCGCCGAGCTCGCCCGCGCCTGCCCCGACGTGACCTTCGTGCTGCAGCACGCCGGCATGCTCGAGGACCAGAGCGACGCCGGCCGCAAGGCCTGGACCGCGGGGCTGAAAACGCTCGCCGCGTGTCCGAACGTGACCGCCAAGCTTTCGGCCTTCGGCACCTTCATCCACCGCAACGACCCCGAGCATATCGCCGAGCAGGTGCGCACGACGCTGCGCCTCTTCGGCCCCGAGCGCTGTCTCTTCGGCTCCAACTTTCCGATCGAGAAGCTCTGGACCGATTTCGGCAGCCTCTGGTCGGCGTTCCAGGCGGCGGTGCCCAAGAAACATCACGATGCGATCTTCAGGGACAACGCGGCCCGGATCTACGGCTTGCAGACATAAGGGAGGAACCAAGATGGCCTTGCAAATTCACGTTCTCGACTACGGCGACATCGAGCTGGAAACCTCTTTCCTCGTGCTCGGGCACGAGTGCGGGCGCACCCGCCGGGTGCCGGTCTATGGCTTTCTGATCACCGGCGGCGCCTACCCGGTGCTGGTCGACACCGGCTATCGCGACAATGCGATCATGGAGACGCTGGGGATGCGCGGGTTGCAGTTCCACGACAACATGATCGAGAACCAGCTGGCCAAGCACGGGCTGAAGCTGGGCGACATCCGCTACATCCTGCACACCCACCTGCATATCGACCACGCGGGCAAAGACGACCTCTTCCCGATGAACACCACCGTCTGCCTGAACCGGCGCGAGATGGAGTTCTCGGTTTCGGGGATCATGTATCCGCAATATCCCAAGCCCGACATCAAGCATCTCGTGGACCGGATCTACGAGGACGGCGCGATGCGGTTCCTGGATCTCGAGATCACCGGCGCCGAAGAGATCATCCCCGGCGTCTGGTGCGAGGCGGCGGGGGCGCATACCGAAGGCTCGATGAACGTGGTGGTCGAGACCGCCGAGGGGCTGGCCTGCATCTGCGGCGACGTGATCTACGATTTCAACGACCAGATCGTGAACCATGTCCGCGTCAACAACGCGATGGAGCCGCAGGTGACCGGCAACCATTCCGGCTCCAAGCGGGCCGAGAAGGGGGCGGTGAAGAAACTGCTCAACAACTACCAGTTCCTGCTGCCGATCCACGATCGCCCCGCGAAGATCGAGCATGGCCAGGTTGTCGGTCGCCTGGGTATGCAGGTGCCCGGCCCGATGACCGAGACCCTGCCCGCGCGGCAATGGTTCCCGATGTGACCGGCACGGACTGAAGGCACGGACTGAGGGCACGCACTGACGGCACGGACTGAGGGCACCGACGGCAGGCCGAGGGAGGACAGACATGGCCCATGTGGCGACCGACGACCGCTTTGCGCGGCTGATCGACGAATACGAACCGGTCCGCCAGCTCGGCACCGGGTTCACCTTCACCGAGGGGCCGTTGTGGCACCCGCGGGACGGTGCGCTGATCTTTTCGGACATGCCCGCCGACGTGCGCAGGCGCTACACCCCCGGACAGGGGGTGGCGGAGATCCAGAAGCCCTCGATGATGGGCAACGGCATGACCTACGATGCCGACCTGAACCTGCTGGTCTGCGAACACGCCACCTCGGCGGTCGCGCGGATCGGGCCGCAGGGCGGGCGCGAGCTGCTGGCCAGCCACTTCGAGGGGCGGGAGCTGAACTCGCCCAACGACATCGTCGTGCGCCGGGACGGGGCGGTGTTCTTCACCGATCCCACCTTCGGCCGGATGGCGCATTTCGGCGTGCCGCGACCGACCCAGATGGGCTTCCAGGGGGTCTACATGCTGCCGCCCGGCCATGTGCCGGGGGCCGAGGCGGTGCTGGTCTCGGACCGCTACATGTTCAGCCAGCCCAACGGGCTGTGCTTCAGCCCCTGCGAGCGCTGGATGTGGGTCAACGACACCGAACAGGCCAATATCCGCATGTTCGACGTGGGCCCGGACGGGATGCTGCGCAACGGCCGCATCTTCGCCTCGGGCATCAAGGAAAGCGGCCGGCCCGGCGTGCCCGACGGCATGAAGGCGGACCGGGACGGGAACCTCTATGTCACCGCGCCGGGCGGCATCTGGGTCTATGATTTCCACGGGCTCAAGCTGGGCGAGATCCGCGTGCCGGAACTTGTGGCGAATTTCCACTGGGGCGACCCGGACTGGGGCACGCTCTATATCTGCGCGACCTCCTCGCTCTATTCCGTGCGCACCCGGACTCAGGGCCGGTCGGAGGCGTTCATGACGCCAAGGGCGCAGTCCGCGCAGCGCACCGCGCCGGCCCGGGCGGCGGCGCCGTCGGCATCAGCATCGGCATCGGCATCGGACAAGGGCCTGACCCTGGCCGATCGCATCGAGCGGATAGATCCGGCCCGCACGGCCATGATCCTTCAGGACCTGCAGAACGACGTCATCATCGACGGTGGCGCCTTCGCCGCGTCGGGCTCCCCGAACCATGCCCGCGCCCAGAACGTGGTCGCCAATGTCGCGCGGCTGGCGCAGCTGGCGCGGGCGCGGGGGATCATGGTGCTGCACGCCTGGATGGTGTGCGAGCCGGGCCATCCGTTCCTGTCGCGCAACGCCCCGCTGCTCCGGGGGCTGAAGGATGAGAACGCCCTCGTCCGCGGAACCTGGGGTGTTGCCCCCGCCGCGGGGCTGGAGCCGCAGACCGGCGACCTGGTGGTCGAGAAGATGTCGATGTCGGTCTGGGAGACGTCGCGGCTGGAAAGCTATCTGCGCCACGGCGGCCGGGACACGATCCTCAACTGCGGCGCCTGGACGAACATGAGCGTCGAACACACCGCCCGCACCGCCGCCGACAAGGGGTTCCGCGTGATCGTGGCCGAAGACGCCTGTTCGACGATGAACGCCGACTGGCACCGGGCCTCGATCAACTACGCCATGCAGAACGTGGCCGATGTCACCACCACCGAGGCGGTAGCCGCCGCCCTCTCCGGTTAGGCGCGGGGCCGGCGTCTGCCGGGGCCAGACCCTACAAGGGCCAGACGAGCAGAAGCACCGGCATGCTGACGGCGACCACAATCGCCTCCAACGGCAGGCCAAGCCGCCAGTAATCGCCGAAGCGGAACCCGCCCGGGCCGAGGATCAGCGTGTTGTTCTGGTGCCCGATCGGCGTGAGAAAGGCGCAGGACGCGCCGATCGCGACCGCCATCAGGAAGCTGTCCGGATTGACCCCGAGGGCCGAGGCGATGCCCAGCGCGATCGGACAGAGGACCGCGGCGGTGGCCGCGTTGTTCATCATGTCCGACAGGAACATGGCCGTCACCAGCACGACCGCCAGCGCCGCGACCGGGTTGCCCCGCGCGACCGTGTCGACCAGCAGCCGCGACAGCAGGTCGGCCGTCCCGGTGCTCTGCATCGCCCCGGCGACCGGGATCAGCGCGGCCAGAAGCACGACCACCGGCCAGTCGATCGAGGTATAGACCTGCCGGGGCGGCACCGTCCGGAACAGCATCGACGCCAGCACCCCCAGTGCGAAGGCCGCCGCGGCCGGCAGCAGGCCGAAGGTCGCAAGCCCGATCGCGCCCAGCATGATCCCCCCCGCCACCGCCGCCAGCCGCTTGTCGGGGATCCGCAGGTCGCGCACGCCCAGCGGCACGCAGCCGGTGTCGTTGATGAATTCGGACATGATCTCTGCCGGGCCCTGCAGCATCAGCAGATCGCCCGACTTCAGCTTGAGCTGCCGCAACCGCGAACGTGGCGGATGCCCGTGCCGCGCGACCGCGAGCAGGTTCAGCCCGTAGCGTGTGCGCAGCCGCAGGTCGCTGGCAGAGCGTCCGACGATCGTGGCCCCCGGCAGGACCGCCACCTCTCGCAGCACGATGTCCTCGTCACGCTCCGAGGCGTCGCGGGCCTCGTCATCGCCGGACGTGCCTGTCCCCTCCCGATCCGCGTCCGCCTCCGGGTCGGCGTCGGCGTCGGCGGCGCGGTCCGGGTCCTCCTCTGTGGCGGCGTCGTTCTCCTCCAGCTTGAGATCGAATACCGACAGCGCCTCGGTCAGCCCGTCGACATCGCCCTCGACCGCAAGGATATCCGCGCTGCGGATCCGCCGGCCGCCGTGCGGGGCGGTCAGGCGGACGCTGTTGCGCACCAGCCCCACGATCTGCACCCCGGTGTCCTCGATCTTGGTCTCGAAGGCGCGCAGGGTCAGGCCCACGGCCTTGCTCTTGTCCGGCACCCGGACCTCGGTCAGGTAGGTGCCGGTGTCAAAGCCCTCGCCGGCCGAGGATTTGCGCGCCGGCACCAGGCGCCAGCCGATGACGGCGACGAAGATCACCCCCAGCACCGCGACCGCCACGCCTACGGGGGCAAAGTCGAACATTCCGAAGGGCGCGAGCCCCGCCTCCTCGCGAAAGCCAGAGACGATCAGGTTGGGCGGCGTGCCCACCAGCGTCGTCATCCCGCCGAGGATCGTGCCGAAGGCCAGCGGCATCAGGCTCTGCCCCGGGGTCAGGCCGAGCCGGTCCGAAAGCTGCACCGCGATCGGCATCAACAGCGCCATGGCGCCCACGTTGTTCATGAAGCCCGACATCAGCGCCCCAAGCCCAAGCAGCGCCAGCATGCTGGTCAGCCGGCCCGTCTGGCGCGGCAGGAAGACCCGCGCGAGCCAGTCCACCGCACCGGTGTTCTTCAACCCCTGGCTGAGCACGAGCACGCAGGCCACGGTGATGACCGCCGGATGGCCGAAACCGGCAAAGGCCGCATCGGCGGGCACCAGCCCCGCCACCACGCTGGCCATGAGGGCCGCGAGCGCCACCACGTCGTGGCGGAACCGCCCCCACAGGAACAGCCCCATCATGGCGATCAGGATCGTGCAGATCAGGACTTGGGGCGCGGTCATGGCGGGGGCTTTCGTGATCTGGGTCGGTCAGGGTCGCGCGGGTCCGGGCGGGCGCCTCATCGGCCCGTGGGCGGCGTTACGGCGGCGGGGTCCGGCACCGAGGTCCGTGTTTCCGGACCGCTCAGGCAGGTCCGGGCGGCCTGCCAGACGGCGATGTCGGGCGCACAAAGCGCCTCGACCCGCTCGCGCTGCGCGGGCGTCAGGGTGCGGGCGGTGACGGCCGCGGTGGATGTGCGGGCCCGGTTCTCGTGGCCGATGCGGATCCGAACGCCCAGTTCGCGGCGCAACGCACCGGTGAAGGCCGGCAGGTCGGAGAGGCTGCCGACCACGTCGAACCGCCCGAGCGTGGCCCCCGCCCGCGCGATGGCCTCGCTGCCGGTGATGTCGGCCTCTTTCGGGAGACCGCAGAAATATTCCACATAGGTCGCCCCCAGCCGGCGGGCGCGGTCGGTGTCCAGGAACGCATCGAAGGGCTCTTCGATTCGGGCATGGGCGCCGGGCTTCTCGCGACTCCAATTGTAGTGCGAAACGAAACGGTCGACGGGATCGCGCAGGATCGTCACGAATTTGTAGTCCGTCTCGAATCGTTCCCATGCGATTTCCGAGAACCGCACGTGCAGCGAGATCCCCCGCACCCCCTCGAACATCAGGTAGAGCAGCATCTGCTCTCTGAGGTCGAGCACATCGACCAGCAGCCGCTCCCGGTCGTGGCGGCCGGTGAAGGCCTCGAAGGCGCGAAAGCTCGATTCCGGGATCACGGTCGCCTGGCTCAGCAAATACCGTTTTCTAAGGGCGCGGCCCACCGATGTGCCGCCGCATTTGGGCACGTGATGAAAGACGAAAGGCTGCGGCAGGAGCCGTTCCGTGGCGCGGTGACGCAGCCGTTTCGCGATGTCCACAAGTCCCATCTGATCCTTCATCCCCCATATGAGCCGCCCCGAAGGCGACCGTTCCCCATGCGCCCGCGAATGGCAACCGCGCCGGCGCGGCCCCGGCGCGCCCATTGTTCGCGGAGCCGGACCGCTGTGTTGCCGCCGCGGCGGCGCTTCACGCGCGACAGCACCCGAGGCGGGTGTAGACAGGTCTTGTCGAATTTGAATAAGACCTGTCGTCATGTCCAATACCCGTTCCCGTTGTCTGCCCTTGCGTGTCCCACCGGGATGCGCACCCGTGGCCGTGCCGACCGGCGCCGCCCGATGAGCGCCGACGTGCCCGGAATGCCCACGGTCAAGGAGCGGTCGCTGCGCCGCAACGTGGGCTTCGCGGTCTCGGGGCGGGCGGTCTTCGCGCTGACCCAGTTCGGCATCATCGCTGTGCTGACCCGGCTTGGCACCCCCGAGGATGTCGGGGCGCTGGCGCTGGCATCGGCGCTGGTGACGCCGCTCTTTTTCCTGACCTCCATGGGGATGCGCGAAGTCCATACCGTGGACGATCTCGACCGCTTCACCCGTGCCGACTACGTGGCCCTGCGGATGCTGGCGGGGCTGCTGGCGGTGCTGATGACGCTGGCGATCCTCGCGACCTTCTACACCCATGCAGGCTGGCTGGTGCACGGCTCCGCCATCGCCTTTGCGATGGTCAAGTATTTCGGCGCCCAGATGAGTCTGAACCACGGTATCTTCCAGCGCGCCGAGCGGATGGATTACGTGGCGCTGTCGAACCTCGGACGGGGCGGGCTGGGGCTTGGCGTCTTCGCGGCGGCGTTCTGGCTGACCGAGAACCTGCCGGTGGCGCTGGCCTTCGAGTCGCTGGCCTGGCTTTCGACCTACCTGTTTCTCGACCGGCCGCTGCTGCGCCGGCTCGGCGCGGCCCAGCCGTTTTCGGAGCTGCGCAACGTGCATTTGAGCACAATTCTGGCGCTGGCCTGGTGGATCCTGCCGCTGGGGATGGCGCTTTTCATGCTGCGGGCGGCCATGAGCGTGCCGCCGATCCTGCTGGAGCGCTACGTCGATTTTGCCACCGTCGGCATCTTCGGCGCCATCGCCTATCTGCATTCCGCCCTGTCGATGATCTCCAACACCCTGGGCAGCGTCACCGCCCCGCGCCTGCGCCGCTACTGGCGCAAGGCCGACCGGCGGGCCTTTGTCCGGCTGTCGCTGGGGATGACGCTGTTCGCCGCCGGGCTCGGGGTCGTGGCGGTCGGAATCGCGGTCTTCGCGGGCGAGCAGGTGCTGCGGGTGCTCTACGGCCCCGGCTATGACCGCGCCGACATCTTCTCGATCGTGATGCTGGCCTCGGGGATCAGCATCCTGGGCAGCCCGCTTGTCGCCTCGGTCAACGCGGGCCAGGCGTTTCGCCGCCGCCTGCTGACCAACGTGCTGGCCTTCGTGGTGGTCTGCGCCCTGTCGCTGCTGCTGATCCCGCGGATCGGGGCGCTGGGGGCGGCCTGGGCCATGGTCGGGCTGACGGTCACACAGACCGGGCTGAACGCCCTGCTTTACCTGTCGGTCCTGCGGAGCTTTCCGACCACCCCGCAGGCGGAGACATCATGAGCCTCTCCCGGCGGATCAGGTCCGGGGCCCGGTCCCTGGCCGGCCACGCCGTCGCCGCACGACGCCTGCGCCTGAAGCAGACCGAGGCGCGGCACGCCCTTGCGCGGCTCGCCACCCGGCGCGGCCCGCTGGACAGGGGCCTGGACCGGGCCGCGCGGGACTATGCCGGCGACGTGCTGGGCGGCGTGGCGCATGCCCCCTGGCTCCAGGTCTATGCCGCGATGCAGGGCCGCTTTGTCGAGGGCTGGATCCCCGACAGCTATTACATCGCCACCGCCCTCGCCCGGGTGAACGGCGATTGCCATCACCTCGCCCGCCACCGCACAGCCAATCACGCCTTCTTCGGCGCGAGCGGGTTTCCGGACGTGGCCTGCGTGGTCAACGGCCGCCTCGTGGCGCCCGACTACGGCCCGCTGTCCGCGAGCGATCTGGGGGCCGCGGCCGAGGCCTCCGGTGGGCTGGTGTTCAAGCCCGATCATTCCGCTTTCGGCCGGGGGATCCGGTTTCTGGCGCCGGACGCGCTCGACATCGAGGCGCTGCGGACGCTGGGCAACGGGGTGTTGCAACGGCGGGTGGTCGCCGACCCCGCCCTGACGGCCTTCGGCAGCGCCGCCCTGCCCACGCTGCGGGTCTGCACCGTCGTCGCTCAGGACGGAGGGGTCTCGGCCCGGGCCTGCTATCTCAAGCTCGGGCGGCAGGCGGAGACCCACGTGATCTCGGCCAGCCAGGTCCGGGTGCCGATCGACCTTGCCACCGGCGCCTTCGCCGCCGAAGGCGTGCTGGCCGACTGGCTGCCCGTCGCCGCCCATCCCGACAGCGGAATTGCCTTCGCCGGCCACCTGGTGCCGGGGATCGCCGCCTGCATCCAGACCGCCTGCGACCTGCACGGCCGCCTGCCGCTGGCCCGCTATGTCTGCTGGGACCTGGTGCCGGAGGCCGGCGGCGGCGTGGCCGTGCTCGAATGGGAAGGCGGCGTGGTGAACTTCGCCGAGGCCACCCAGGGGCCCTGCTTCGCCGATCTCGGCTGGGACCGGTTCCACCATGGCTGAACGGCGCGAACCCCATGTGCTCTTCGTGGGCAACCGGATCCTGGGGTGGAAGACCTATTCGCGGGAGCTGGAGGCGCGGCTCTCGCAGCGCGACGACATCCGGCTCAGCACGATCTGGCACGAGCCGTCGCGGGCCGCGACCCTGCCGGTGTCGCGCCACGGGGGCGGTATGCTGTCGCGGCTGCACCGGCCGATCGACGCGATCCACGCCCATCGCGGGCCGTTGGGGCGGACCGTTCGGGCGGCGATCCGGCAGCTCCGGCCGGACATCGTGCATGTCGCCGGTCACTGGCCCGCGGCGGCGATGGCCTGGATGCCGGGTGCTCCGCCCTTCACCGCGGCCCTCGACGCGACCCGCGCCAATATCAACGACATGAAGGGCCGCGCCCGCTGGTCCGCGCCGGCGATGGCGCGAGAGGCCGCGCTCTGCCGCCGGGCCGCGCATCTTTATCCGATGAGCGAGTGGGCCGCGGCCTCCCTGCGCGACGATTGCGGTGTGGCCGCCGGGTCGGTGCGGGTCATGCCGCCCTCGGTGGACCTCGCGGCCTTCGGTGCGGCGGCCGAGCGCGAGACGGGCACCGACGGGCCGGTCAACGTGATCTTCGTGGGCAATGACTTCGCCCGCAAGGGCGGGCCCGAGCTGCTGGCCTGGGTGCGGGGGCCGCTGGCGGGCCTCTGCCATCTGCACATCGCCTCGCACGATCCCGCCGCCCGGGTCGAAGGCCCCCATGTCACCGCCCATGGCCCCGTCACGCGAGAGCATCTCTTCGGCGCGATCCTGCCGCGGATGGACATCTTCTGCCTGCCGACATCGCTCGACATGTCGCCCAACGTGCTGGCCGAGGCCGCTGCCGCCGGCCTGCCCGCCGTCGCCAGCCGGCTGGGCGGAATCCCGGGACTGATCCGCGAGGGCGAGACCGGGCTGATGGCGGCGCCCGGCGATCCGGAGGGGTTCGTGGCGGCCCTGCGCCGGCTTGCCACGGACCCCGGGCTGCGCCACGCCATGTCGCGGGCGGCCCGACGTCATGCCGCGCAGCACCTGGATGCACGGGCGAATTTCGACCGGCTCGCCGACGACCTCGCGGCGCTTGCCACCCGCAGCCGGGAGGAGCGCCGATGCGCCTGACGAAGGCAGAGCTCGCCGGACGGGTGGAGCCGTTCCTGCTGGCGCGGATGCCCGACCGCCCGGACGGCTTCGCGCTGCGCGAATACCGCCCCCAGGTCACGGCCGGCCGGCTGGACCTGGGCGTGAAACTTGCCTATCTGCGCAGCCTCGACGGCCCGCCCGGCACCTTCCACGAGGCGCTCTACGATGCCCATATCGCGGCCTTCTCCCTGGGCGACATGGCCGAGCCGGGGGACGTGACGAAGGCCGACCTCGGCACGTTCAAGACCCGCTTCGCGGCGCTTGCCGCCAGCATCGAGGCGGGCGGCTTCGACCCCGACACCACGCTTGTGCCGCTCGCCTCGGACGGCACGATCCTGAACGGAGCCCACCGCACCGCCGCCGCCATCCACCATGGCCGGCCGCTGGTGGGGGTCGAGACCGGGCTCGATCCGGTACGCTACGATCATCGCTTCTTCCGGTCGCGCGGCATGCCCGAAGAGGCGATCGACGCGGCCGCGCTGGCCCATGTCGCCGCCGCGCCCCACGCGGCGGTCGCCCTGCTCTGGCCGGCTGCCCCCAATGCCGAGGACAAGGTCGAGGCGATCCTCGGCCCCGTCGCCCATCGCAAGGCGGTCCGGCTCTCGCCCCGGGGCGGGCACAACCTGATGAGCCAGGTCTATGCCGGAGAGGCCTGGCTCGGCCCGCCCGAGCAGGACCACCCGGGCATCGCCGCCAAGATGGTGCCCTGTTTCAGCGGATCGCAGCCCCTGCGCGTTCTGGTTTTCGACGTGGCCCCGGGCCGCGACAGGATCGCCGCCAAGGAAGAGGTCCGCGCCCTCTTCGGGCTGGGCAAGCATTCGATCCACATCACCGACACCCATGCCGAGGCCGTCGACCTGGCGCGGCTGCTGCTCAACCCATCCTCTGTCCACATGCTGAACCACGCCATGCCGAACCGCTTCGTGCAGGTCCGGCGCATGGCCGAGGATTTCCGGCAATTGCTCGACCGGTCCGACATGTCGCCCGAGGAGGTCGCGATCGACAGCGGCATGGTGCTGGGGCTCTATGGCATCCGGGCGCCGTCGGACCTCGATTACATCGCCGCGCGGCCCGGGCCGGACGCGGGCGAGATCGAATGGCACGACGGCCGGCGCCATGGCCCGGCCGTGGCCGACATGCTCGCCGATCCGCGCAACCATCTGCACTACTGGGGCCTGCGCTTCGTCAGCCTGGCCCGCGTGGCCGAGATGAAGGAACAGCGCCGGGCCGGTCGCGACGCCGAGGATCTGGTGCAGATCGCCCCGCTTCTGCGCGAAAGCTCGCGCGGGGCAGCCTGGCGAAGCCTGGTCTACCGTCTGCGCTTTGCCCAGTCGCGGGTCCGTCGGACCGTGATCCGCGGTCTGGGCGCGGTGGGGCTGAAGGAGCACGTCAAGACGCTGCGGGCCAGCCTGCGCGGCAACCGCTGAAAGCCCGGGGCAGAGGCGCCTGGACGGCGGCGCCGCGACGCTGGCGCCAGGACGGTGGCGCCGGGACGGTGGCGCTAGGACGGTGGCGCGGACCGCCGCGCGGCCCGCCACTGGGCCGCCAGCGCGATCTCGCAACAGGCAAAGCCCAGCACCACGAAGAAATGTCGCCAGTGCAGCGAATCCACCACCACCGAATTGACCAATTGCCCGATCACGACGGCGAAGACCGCGATCCGGATCGGCTCGCGCCCGTCGCGCTGTGTCCAGGTCCGCGAGAGGCCGACCAGCACCACGGCGATGGCCAGCAGGAAGCAGACCAGCCCGAGCCAGCCGTTCTCCACGGTCACCTTCAAATAGAGGTTGTGGGTCGCCAGGTCGAATTCGCTCTGGGGAAAATGGTTCTGGCCCACGTAATGGCCCGGACCGATGCCCAGCGGTTCGCGGGTGATCACGTCGATGGCCCTCGCCCAGTTGGTGAACCGGTCGGTGTCGTAGGCTTGCAGCTGGCTGCGCTGGGAGAAGAACTCCTTGAGGTTCAGCGCCTCGAGCAGCAGCGGCCCGGCCAGCAGCAGGAACGCGGTGCCCCCGGTCAGCAGGATCAGGAACCATTTGCGCTGTTGCCAGGCCCGAGAGAACAGGGCCAGCCCCAGGCAGGACACGAAGATGACGATGGCCCCGTTCAGCCACGCCCCGCGCGAGAAGGTCAGGAACATCATCGACAGGATGAAGCCGACCAGCGCCAGCCGCTGCAGCCGCGCCCGCGCCCCGGTGCACAGCAATCGGCCCAGCAGCAGGAAGCCCGCGGCCGCCATGTAGGGGCCATAGACGTTGGGATCCTTGAACAGCGGCGACAGGCGCAGCCCGTCCTCGGCCCGGAAATAGAGCGTCACCGGCCCGGGCGCGAGCCGCATCAGCGCGAGCGCCCCGATGACGGCCGAGATCGCGGCCCCGAGGAAGAAGGCCGCATACATCCAGTCCAGCCCGCGCCGGCCATAGAGGACGACGAAATGGACCATCAGCACCGGGATCAGCAGCAGGTAGAGCGTGATCAGGAAGTATTTCAGACCGAAGGCAAAGACATTGGCCAGCAGCAGGGACAGGACATTGAGGGCCAGGAACAGGAAGACGAGCCAGTAGAATGCCGTCAGCCGCTCGGAGGCATAGATGGTGCCCGTGGCCATCAGCGCGAAAAAGCCGATCGCGAAGAACAGATCGCTCGGCGCCGGCTCGATGACCACCACGAAGAGGGTGGCGAAAGACAGCAGCAGGCAGCGGAACGCGAAGATATGCACGCTCGCATAGGACGGCGCCGCGGCCGACTGAAGGGCAACCCGGCTGCTCATGGCCGGACCGCCCGATGCGCCGGCCCGGCGTCGTTGCCACATGTCGGAAGGATTTGCATCACGCTGCCGGTCAGGCCGCCGCGTCGCGGCGGACCGTGCGCGGGTTGGCGGCCGCCCGGGCATAGGCCTCGTAGGATTCGCCGTATTGCGCGACCCGCGACAGGTCGGCCGCGTTCAGCGCCAGCCCCACGGGCGCCTCGGAATCCAGCCGTTTCATCGCCTCCACCACCATCTCTCGCGGGGTCTCGTTCCAGCGGACGACAAAGCCGACCACGTCGCTGACCCGGGCCAGGATAGAGGCGTCGGCCATGTTCGCCACCGGCGGCGCGTCGATGATGATCAGGTCATAGGTCTGACGCGCGGCTTCCAGATATCGCGCGAGCGACTTTCCCGCGAGCAGATCGGACGGGCTGCGGGCGCCGCGGCCGGCGGGCAGCACGTCGAGGCCTCCGCCCAGGTTGCGTTCGCGGAAACCGTAGCCATCGCCGCTCAGCAACTCGGACAGGCCGCTGTCGTCGCTCATCTGAAGCAGCTGGGACAGCTTGGCTCGGCGCAGGTCCGCGTCGATCAGCAGCACGTCCAGCCCGGCGACCAGCGCGGAGCCGGCCATGGCGCGGGCCATGGTGGTCTTGCCGTCGCCCGGCCCGGAGGAGGTGATGGTGATCACCTGCGTTCCGGTCTCGCCCGACAATTCCGTCAACTCGTGCCGGAAGGTCCGGATCGATTCCGAATAGGCGGACATCGGATCGTCCATGGTCATCTCGAAGGCCTTGGCGGGCGACCCGATCCGCGGCACGCAGGCCATCACCGGCAGGCCGACCGCCCGCTGAAGCTGTCCCACGGTCATGAAGCCGGTCAGCATCGCCTCGCGCAAAAGGCCGATCAGCCCGCCCAGCATGGCGCCAAGGATCAGCCCGAAGAGGACGAGAACCTGGGATTTGGGCGCAAAGGGCAGGCTGGGGACGGAGGCGGCGTCGATGATCTCGACCCCGCTGGCCAGGAAGCTGAGGTTCTCCTCGGCCAGGCCCGAGCTGCCGAGATAGCGTTCATAGAGGGCGCGGTAGGCCTCGGCGCGGCGCTCGAGCTCGCGCAGCTCGACGCTGGAGCGGCTGGCGTCGCCGGATTGTCCGCCGGCCTCGCGCAGGGCTTCGCTCACAAGCTGTTCGCGGGCCTCGAGCGTTTCCACCTCGTTCGCCATGACCTCGACGATGCGGGTCACCTCCGTGCTGAGCTGCGCCTCGATCGCGGCCCGCTCGTCGCGGATGCCGGCCAGGCGCGGGTTGTTGCCCTGCCCCGCGAGCTCGGCCTCGCGCCGCTGCAGGTCCAGCAGGGCCGTGCGCAGGGCGTTCACGATATCCGATTGCTGCACTTCCGGCAGGGACTGGATGTCGCCGCCGCCGTTCAGGATCTCGACCGCGCGGGCATAGGCCGCGCGGCGCTGGGCCAGTTCGGCACGGGTGCGGAACAGCTCGGCATTGAATTCGTTCAGCTGCTGTTCGCCGAGAGAGGTGCCCTGGGCGCCGGTCAGCAGGTTGTTCTCGATCCGGAAGGCGGCGACGGCGTCCTCCGCCTCGGTCAGCTGGCGGCGCAGCTCCAACATCCGGTCATCCAGCCATCCGGCCACGCGCGTCGCACGGCCGATCTGCGCTGCCTCGCGGTTCATGGCGAAGGCGGTGCCGACCGCATCGGCCACCCGGGCCGACAGCCGGCCGCCATCGGTGACGACGGAAATCGAGATGATGTTGGTGTCGCCCTCGCGGTCGACGGTCATCGCGGAATCGAGTGTCCGCACGGCATAGGCCTCTTCCGGCGTCAGACCGGACAGGTCCGGATCCGCCGGCGCCACGCGCGGCGGCCGGATCATCGCCTTGAGCTCGGCGATCTTCTGCGCGGCCCAGCTGCGGGGCTGGCGCTGGAAAAACGGTTCTTCGGTCAGGTTCGCCAGGGCGACCGCATCGCGCAGGATCTCGTTCGACTCGATGATATAGACCTGCCCGTCGACGAAGGCGTCGCGGGCGCCGCCCTCCTGGGCCTCTGCCTCCAGCGAGGAGGCGCCGATCTCGTCCACCATCAGCAGCAGCTTGCTGCGATAGCGATCCTCGAGGTTCATGACGGCGAAGACCGCGAGCGCGAGCCCGACCAGCGCACCGAGGCAGATGACAAGATAGCGGCGGCGCAGGAACCGGAAGGCGCCCCGCAGCAGATCCGACAGGGCGGGTTCGGCCTCGGCCATTGCACCGCCGGCCGGCAGCCCCACTTCCCGCGAATTTCTGTCAAATCGTCTCAATTACCGGCTCGCTTCACCATGACCAAAAGCGTTCTTAGCACGATCGAGGCGTCGCGCAGCAAGGTAATCGACTGCACGTAGGCCATGTCCATGCGGACACGCTCGTCGTAGGGGACGGCATCGCTGCGCCCGCTGACCTGCCACAATCCGGTCACACCGGGGCGGACCGACAGCAGCCGGCGCGCGGCGCGGCCATAATGCAGCTCGATTTCCTCCTCGGTGACGGGACGCGGGCCGACGATGCTCATGTCGCCGCGCAGGACGTTCCACAATTGCGGCAGCTCATCGAGGCTGGTCGCGCGGATGAACCGGCCGAACCGGGTGATCCGCGGATCGTTCGTCAGCTTGCGATTGAAGGCCCATTCCGCCGCGGCAGCGGGATCGGCTGCAAGGACCGCGGCCAGACGCTCCGGCGCGTCGGGAACCATGCTGCGGAACTTGTAGCAATAGAACATGCGCCCATGCCGCCCGACCCGGGTCTGGGCGTAGAATGGCGACGATCCATCGCTTGCAACGAGGACCATCAGCACCAGCATGACCGGAAACGCCACGGGAAAGATCAGGATCACGAGGGCCAGGTCCAGGACACGTTTGAACAATTTCTGATAGTCAAACCGGTGTCTGGCTGTCGGCCTGGAGCGAAAGCCCCGGCCACCTTCCTCTGCGATTGACATCTGTCCCGTATCCCCGCGTCTCAGATTGGAATGCAAGCTGACCCGATTGCGGAATCACCCCGTGACGCCGTCGCCGAATTCTCATGCACTCACCACATTTATGACAAATTTGTAACGCCGTTTCGGCGTATGTCAGAGAAAGACGGGACCAAATCGCGGCAACACATTGTTTCCAAAATATGTCTGTCCCATGCACGGTCTACGCTGCGCCGCGGCACGCACCGCGCGGATCCTGGCAGTGGTGTCGAGTGACGGGAGATCTGTATGGCTTCTTTTTTCGCAAGACCCACAGGCCATTGAAAAGGAACGGTAATGCGGATCCTCAATCTGTGCGAAACAGCGAAAGGCGGTGTCGGCATCTATCAGCGCCACGTCGCGGCACTTTCGTCGCGCGGTTTCGAGGTCCACCACCTCGTGCCCGACAGTGACGCGGACTTCCTCGGAGCCGATCTGAGGCTGGAAACATTTCGGCGCAAAAGCAGGGGATTAGGTGCGATCCGGGAAATGCTCTCGCGATTCGAGTCGCTGCTCGAATCGCTGGATCCCGATGTCGTCTTCTTCCACAGCACCTTCGCACTCGCCGCGCTGGCGCGGATGCGGATGCGGGGCGACAGGCGTCCGGCCATCTACTGCCCGCACAGCTGGGCGATCGCGACCTGTGGCCGCTACGATCCCAAGCGCCCGGTCGTGCGCCTGATCGAGGGCCGCCTGGCCGGGCTGGCCGACCGGATCCTGTGCGTCTCGCAGAACGATCGCGACATCGCGCAGCGGCTGGGCTATCGCGGCACCTTCTCCGTCATCGAGAACGCCGCGCCAGAGCCGAACCCGAATGCCGTCGACACGCTCTTTGCCGACGACCCGGACAATCTGCAACTGCTCTTCATCGGGCGGCTGGACCGGCAGAAGGGCTTCGACATCCTGTTCGACGCCATGCGCTATACCGCGCGGGACGATCTGCGCCTGCACGTGGTGGGCGACGAGGTTCGCCACGACGGGTCGACGATCTGGATGTCGCGCCGGGCGATCCCGGTGGGCTGGATCGGGCAGGACGAGATCGACAGCTGGTATCGCTCGGCCGATGCGCTGATCGTGCCCTCGCGCTGGGAGGGGTTGCCGCTGGTGGTGCCCGAGGCGCTGCGCAACGGCACCCCCGTCATCGTCGCCCGGCGCAGCGGCATGGAAAAGCTGATCACGCCGGGCGTTTCGGGCGAGGTCTTCGACCTGGACCGGGAATCCCTGGCCACCTGCCTCCACGATCTCGACAAGGCGAGGCTGCGCGCCATGCGACCCGCCGCCCGCGCCGCCTATGAGGACCGGTTCACCATCGACCGGATGCTGGACCAGCTGGCCACGATGATCCGCGACGTGGCGGCGAAATGACCGAAGACCTGTCCTGGCTGCCCGACCTTTTCGTCGCGGGGGTGCCCAAGGCCGGCACCTCGTCGGTTCATCGCTGGATCGCGGATCACCCCGGGGCGCTCGGCTCCGCCGAGAAGGAGACCTGCTTTTTCGCCGATACCGACAGCCACATCTACCGGCCGGGGGCCAATGTGCGCGGCGGATGGGCGGCCTATCGCCCCCAGTTCGCCCTGCCCGAGGGGCCGCGGCCGCGGGTGATCTTCGAATCCACCCCCTCCTACATTTACCAGCGGACCGCGCTGGACGAGATCCCGTCCCTGCCCGGCACGCCGCGCTGCCTGTTCATCCTGCGCGAGCCGGCGGACCAGATCCGCTCGATCTATCGCTATTTCCGGAACAACTGGACCTTTATCCCGGCCGAGATGAGCTTTGCCGCCTATCTCGATGCCATCCGCGCTGGCAGCCACGACTTCGGCGGCAACGAGCTTGCGCAGGACGCGCTGCGCAATGCCCGCTATCTGCCGCACCTGCAGGCCTGGCGCGAGAGGCTGGGGACCGAACGGATGATGGTGCGCAGTTTCGACGCGCTCCGCGCCGATCCGCGCGGCCTGATGCGCGAGGTCGCCAGTTGGGCCGGGCTCGACCCCGCGTTCTACGACGACTACGATTTCCCCTCCGAGAACGAGACCTACGTGCCCCGGTCCCGGGCCCTGCATCGCCTGAATGTCGCGGTGCGGGCGCGGCTGCCCAGGGGGGCGATCTACCGGTCCTTGCGCGGGCTCTATCGCGGGCTCAACACCGAGAGCGGCCGCACCGCCGGCCAGCCCGACGCGGAGGAGGCGGAGACGCTGGCCGCGCTGCGGGCGTCCTTCGCCGCCGACAACCTCGCGCTCGCGCGGGCGTTCGATCTGGACCTGCCGGGCTGGGCGATGCCGCCCGCCGATCAGCCGGCCAGCACCGTCCCGTAGACCTCATGCAGGCGGGCGAGATGCGCCTCGGGCGAGACCCGCGCGGCGAGATCCCCGCTCTCGAACGACCCGAGCGCCGGCAACCGGCGCAGCGCCTTCTCCAGCGCGGTCTGGGTCGGCGCCGCGTAGACCAGCCCGTTCTCGCCGTCGCGCACCTCTTCGGCCGCGGCGCTCCAGCTGCCGCAGATCACCGGGATCCCGCGCAGCAGCGCCTCGATCGGAACCAGGGGCTGGCCCTCGTACCAGAGGCTGGGAAAGACCAGCGCCCGCGCTTCGCCCAGGCGCTGCTGGACCGCGTCATGGGTCAACCAGCCGGTGATCTCTGCCTCCGGGTTGGCGGCGCGGATCGCCTCCGCTTCGGGGCCCTCGCCGATGAAGAGCACCGGCAGATCCACCGCCTTCGCCGCCCGGGCCAGCATCAGTGCGCCCTTCTCCGGCGACAGGCGCCCGACGAAGACGAGCTTGCGGTTGTCCCCGGCCGCGACCGGCGCCCCGCCCGCCTTGATCGGGTTCGACACCCGGTGCAGCCGCGCGGCCTCGGGCAGCCAGGGCGTCATCGCCCGGCGCTGGGTTTCCGAGATATAGATGATGTCGCGCAGGCCGCGCGGCAGGGCCCCCGGCCCCGCCCCAACCGCCCCGCGCACCACCCGCCACGCCTTGTGCGACGCGGCGCGGACGTCGCAATGGGTGGTCAGGCAGGACAGGCCCAGCGGCCGCCGCGTGCAGATCTCCTGCCGCTGGTAATCGTAGAAACCGCCGTTCGGGCAGGCCAGGAAATATTCGTGCATCGTGTAGACGCAGCGCAGCGGCCCGCCCGCAAGCACCCGCCCCACCGAGGGGGACAGGGCCTTCGCATGGCCGTGGCAATGCAGCACCGTCCGGGCGGGGTCGTGCCGCGCGGCCTCTGCGCGCAGGGCGGCCAGCGCCTGGCGGTTCCAGATTCCGTTGGCCATCGCCCGCAGCCGGCTCGGGTCGTCGAGAATGGTGCGTTGATCCAGGCAGACCACGCGGATCCCCGGATGCGCCAGCTCCGGCGCGACGGGGCCGCAGGCGGCAAAGAACGTCACCCCGGTGCCGGCCTCGGCCAGCAGGCGCGCGTTGTCGATGGCGACCTTGGCCTGCCCGCCGGTGACGGAGGCGAAATCCCCCACGATCAGCACGTGATCCGGGGACGGAGCTGTGGGCGTCATGTCGACCTCCGTCGCTGATCCGGCCTGATCCCGGGATAGGACCGCCCCGCGCCGGGCGCAACGCCACGCGCCGCGGCGCCCCGGCCCGGCCCGCGCCCGGACGGCCGCTTGCGAGTCGGGCGCGGGTTCAACCTATGGCACCGGACCAGAAATCGTCATCCACGAAATCGCCGAGCGCCCGGCCCAGAAGCACGATCTTCGAGCCGTCGGCGAAGCTCGCCAAAAGGTCCCCGCCCACCGCCGACGCAACGGCGCCGAACCCCGCGACGTCGAAGATGCCGTAGGCGCTGAGGTCGAGCACGTCGCCGCCCGCCGCCCCGGCCTCGAAATCGGCGACGATGTCCACGCCGTCGCCGGGCCGGAAGATGAACAGGTCCGCGTCCTCGCCGCCGATCAGCATGTCGTCGCCCGCATTGCCTGTCAGCGTGTCGTTGCCCGCCACGCCCCAGAGGTAATCGGCATCCGCCCCCCCGGTCAGCACGTCATTGCCGTCGAAGGATTGCGGGGTCACGCCCTCCGGCGCGTCGACCGAGAAGGAATCGATCAGCAGCCCGGTCTCGTCGTAGAATTCCACCAGCAGCCCGTCGTCGGTCACCGACACGGCATTGGCCCCGAGGTCGTCGTCGAACCCGCCGAGCCCGGTGACCACGTAGGTCAGCTCCTTGCCGTCGCCGTTGTCGTCCCGCGCGATCCGGTAGTAATCGTGATCGTGGCCGGAGAACACGAGGTCCACGCCCGCATCCTCGAAATCCCAGCGCATCGCCGTCTCGCCCGGGTCCTTCTGCTCGTACGGGGCGTGGTGGAAATAGACCACGTTGAACGTGGCGGTCGACTGGGCGATCGCCTCATAGAACCACTCGGCCTGCGCGGAGGTGGAACTTCTGCCGTCGGGCTCCTGGATGTTGCTGTTGAGGTTGAAGAAGTGGATCGAGCCGATCTGGAAGTCGTAATACCGCTCGTTGTCCGGCAGGGTGAAATAGTCGAAATATTCCTCCACCGGGCCGTCGGTGTATTCGTGGTTGCCGATGGCGGGAAAGAACCGGTTGATCTCGCTCCCGTCGCCGTAGCTACCCTGGTAGTTGCCGATGTAATCCGCGTAATGCTGACCCACCGCCTCCTCGTAGCTGAGGCCGAAGTAGTTGTTGTCGCCCACGGTCAGGATGAATTCCGGGTCCCAGGTGTCGACCAGCGCCGCGACCGCGCGTTCGCCCGAGGCCTTGGCGGTGCCGTAATCGCCGAAGACCGCAAAGCGGAAATGCACGGTGTCGAAAGTCGTCACCGCCTGCGGCGCCGGGGTGCCGGCGGCATCGGTGACATTGGCCGTCAGCCTGTATTCGGCACCGTCGGGCAGGGCCTCCAGGTTGACCGGGCCGGTGCTCCAGGCGCCGCCCGCGACGGCGGCGCTGCCGGTCCAGACCGACGTGCCGCCCGCGTCCAGGATGGCGAGCGCCACCACCTGCCCGTCCTCGATCCCGGCCGCCGTGCCGCTGAGCACGACCGCGTTGTCCTCGGCATCGTCCAGCACGCTGTCGGTCGTCACCGGGTCGGTGCCCAGATAGGCGCCGCCCATGGTGTATTCGATGTGCAAGAGCGGGGCGGCGCTGGCGCGGCCCTCGTGGGATTCGGCGATGCGCTCGCCGGTGCCGGTCACCACGAAGGCCATGTCCGACAGTGCCGACCAGCCCTCGCGGGCCACCACGTCCTGCACCAGCGCCGCGAGGTTCGGCGTGCGCTGCGCCGCGCCCGCCTCGCCCACGCTGGTCCAGTCCTCGGGCAGCCAGGCCACCGAAGAGCCCGTCAGCGCCCGCCCCGAGACCGACCCCGCGCCGCTGCCCCAGGCAGCCGCGTCGTCGCTCGCCTCCGCCCGGATCAGCAGCGAGGCGAACCCGCCCGAGACCTCGTCGACCTGGAACTGGATGTAGGCGTTGGTGATCACCGCCCCCTGCGGCACGTCGATCGCCCCGAAGCGCAGCCCGACGGTCTGCGCCCGGGACCCGTCCTGGCCAAGCTCCAGGTCGCTGCTGTCGAGGTAGATGCTGCCGTCGGCGCGCTGCTCGACATCGTCGAGGCCCGAGGCGATGCGGGTCTCGAAGGTCACGATCTCGGGCGGCGGCGCGCTCGTGGTCCGGAAGCTGGCGCCGGCCTGCGGCGCGGAATTGCCCGCCGCGTCGGTCACGTCCGCCGTCAGCTCGTAGCCCGCCCCGTCGGGCAGCGCGCCCAGGTCCGCCGGCGCGCTCGCCCAGACCCCCGAGGCCACCACGGCGCTGCCGGTCCAGACCACCGCCCCGCCCGCATCGCGCACCGCGAGCGTCACCACCTGCCCGTCCTCGACCCCGCTCACCGTCCCGCTGAACACCACAGCACCGTCCTCGGTGCCGTCCACGATCCCGTCCGTCGCCACCGGGTCGATCGCGATCCCGAACAGCCCGTCGTCCAGCGCGATCTGGAACGTCCGGGTGTCGAGGCTGCCGTCCGACGAGGTCGCCGTCACCGTCAGCGCCAGCATCCCGTCCGGCCCGAAGCTCAGCGTGCCGCTGTCCGAGCGGGTGACCACGCCGGTCACCGGGTCGATCTCGAACCGCGCATCCTCGACGCTGTAGCGGACCTCGTCGCCGGGGGTGGCGTCGCTGGCCGAGGCGGTGATCCCCACCGGGGTGCCCGCCGCCGCGTCCAGGGTCAGCTCGTTGAGGCCGGGGTCGGTGTCGGCCACCGCGTCGAAGGCCACCGGCGCACCGCTGCCGCCCATGGTGTATTCGATGTGCAAGAGCGGGGCGGCGCTGGCGCGGCCCTCGTGGGATTCGGCGATGCGCTCGCCGGTGCCGGTCACCACGAAGGCCATGTCCGACAGTGCCGACCAGCCCTCGCGGGCCACCACGTCCTGCACCAGCGCCGCGAGGTTCGGCGTGCGCTGCGCCGCGCCCGCCTCGCCCACGCTGGTCCAGTCCTCGGGCAGCCAGGCCACCGAAGAGCCCGTCAGCGCCCGCCCCGAGACCGACCCCGCGCCGCTGCCCCAGGCAGCCGCGTCGTCGCTCGCCTCCGCCCGGATCAGCAGCGAGGCGAACCCGCCCGAGACCTCGTCGACCTGGAACTGGATGTAGGCGTTGGTGATCACCGCCCCCTGCGGCACGTCGATCGCCCCGAAGCGCAGCCCGACGGTCTGCGCCCGGGACCCGTCCTGGCCAAGCTCCAGGTCGCTGCTGTCGAGGTAGATGCTGCCGTCGGCGCGCTGCTCGACATCGTCGAGGCCCGAGGCGATGCGGGTCTCGAAGGTCACGATCTCGGGCGGCGGCGCGCTCGTGGTCCGGAAGCTGGCGCCGGCCTGCGGCGCGGAATTGCCCGCCGCGTCGGTCACGTCCGCCGTCAGCTCGTAGCCCGCCCCGTCGGGCAGCGCGCCCAGGTCCGCCGGCGCGCTCGCCCAGACCCCCGAGGCCACCACGGCGCTGCCGGTCCAGACCACCGCCCCGCCCGCATCGCGCACCGCGAGCGTCACCACCTGCCCGTCCTCGACCCCGCTCACCGTCCCGCTGAACACCACAGCACCGTCCTCGGTGCCGTCCACGATCCCGTCCGTCGCCACCGGGTCGACGACGACGCCGGGCGCGGTCAGATCGACCGTGATGCCGAAGGGCGCGGTGCTTTGCAGCGTGACGCCATCGTCGATGCTGGCCACGAAGGCATATGTGCCCTCTTCGAAATCTCCGGCGGAATAGCTCCAGCTTCCGTCCGGGCCGGCCTGGGTTTCGCCAAGGAAGATGTCGTCGAGGTAAATGCCGACGATCGCGCCCGGGTCGCTGCTGCCCTGAAGCGCGATCGTCGGCCCGAAGGTTATCCCGTCCCCGATCACACCTGTATCAAGCGAGAACGTGTCGATCGTGATCATGGTGCCCCCGGGCTAAACGATCGGGCGCCAGAGCGCCCTGTCTGCTTCCGCGCCGAATCCGGGCGGTGGCCAGACAATGCTTGCATAGTGCGGACAGCCACCGCGCATCGCAAGGCTCCAGCGCGGGCGGACCGAGGATTGCATAACGCAACGTCAACAATACCTGTCCAGCGGGGATGATTATTCACGGCACGACCTCGGCGCAGGGAGGCCGCGCCGAGGGTCGATGTCGCTTTGTTGAGCGAACGCCGCTCTATCTGGCATTGCCCCGGCCCCGACGTCCGGGTCGCGGGGCCACGCCCCGGCTCACTCGCTGCTGCGCACCCGGATCTGATCGAAGGCGACCGCGGTGATGAGCACGACGCCGCGAGTGATCTCCTGCCAGAAGCTCGAGACGTCCAGCAAGGTCAGGCCGTTGTTGAGCGTCCCGAGGATCAGCACCGCCAGGACGGTGCCCCAGACCGAACCGCGCCCGCCATAAAGGCTGGTGCCCCCGAGGATGATCGCCGCGATCACCGTCAGAAGGTTGGACGACGCGGCGTTCGGCGCGGCCGCCCCCAGCATCGCCGCGAGGATGATGCCGGCCACCGCGCCGATCACCCCGGAAAAGACGTAGAGGATGACCTGCACCCGGTCGGTCTTGATCCCCATGATGCGGCTGGCGTCAGGATTGCCGCCGGTGGCGTAGATTTCGCGGCCGAACCGCGTTCGGGTCATGATCCACCAGACCGCGATGCCGAGCGCCGTCATCACGATCAGCGGCACCGGCACACCCAGGATCCGGCCGGACCCCAGCCAGTTGAACCCGCCGATGATGAGCGGTTTGCTCAGCCCGCCGGTCAGGACCAGGGCCGCGCCGCCATAGATGCTCATGGTGCCCAGGGTCACGATCAGCGGGTTGAGCCGCAGGCGCGTGGTCAGGAAACCGTTGAACCCGCCCAGGCAGGCCGCGACCGAGATGGCAATGACGCAGGCGACCCAGATGTTGAGCCCCATGGCGTAGAACAGCGACACGATCACGCCCGAAAGCCCGGCGATCGCCGCCACCGACAGGTCCAGCCCGCCCGAGACGATCAGCGGCGTGCCCGCGATCGCCATCAACCCGATCACCGACATGTTCGAGCCGATCGACATCAGGTTGCGCGTTTGCAGGAAATACGGCGACAGGATGCTGAAGATCACGAAGATCAGCACGTAGAACACCGCGAGCACGACCACGCCCGCCCATTCCTGCCGCATCAGATGGCCCAGTCGACCCGATCTTGCCGACGCCCCGGCCGCGCCTTGTTCAATCGTCATCTATCCTGCTCTCCCCCCTTTGGCGCAGCGAGAAACGGCTGCTCCGTGTTGCTGGTTGACTAGCATCGGCAATAGGTCTAGTCAACAAGTGGTCAGGCCACTTTACCATGGGCGGACTGGCCTCTGGACCGGACGCAGGAGGGTGCGTCGGGTCCGAAGCGAGGGGGGACGGAGCCATTCTGGGAGACAAGGATATCTCGCCGATCGCGAAGTCCGGTGTTTCGGACATGCTGGTCCAGCAATTGCTGGGCTTTGTCACCGCGGGTCGGCTTATGGCGGGGGACAAGCTTCCGTCCGAGCGCGAGCTGGCCGAGCGATTCGACGTCAGCCGCCCGACCGTCCGAGAGGCGCTCCGGGCCCTGTCCGTCCTGGGCGTGCTGGAGATCCGCCACGGCGGCGGCGCATTCGTCACCGCGCTGAATGCGGCGGAGCTGCTGGGCCCTTTGACCTTCTTTCTGTCGCTGTCCGACGCCTCGGTCGAACAGCTCTATCATGCCCGCCAGCTGATCGAGGGCGAGATCTGCGCCCTCGCGGCCAACCGTGTGACCCCGGCGGAGCTGGTCCGGCTGTCCAACCTGATCGACGCGCAGGAGAAGGTCCGTCACGACGCCGGCCGCTACATGCAGCTCGATACCGAATTTCACATGGTTCTCGGCCAGATCGCCGACAACCCTTTCCTGGCCCGCGCCTCGCAGAGCCTGAACGTCCTGGGGATCGAGTTCCGCAAGCTCGCCGCAAAGACCAAGGCGACGCCGACGCGGTCGATCAGCGACCACAAGGCGATCCTGGCCGCGCTGACCGCGGGCGATGTCGAGGCCGCCCGGGCCGCGATGGTGGCCCACATGATCCAGGTCCTGACAACGACCAGAGCGGAATTGGAGCTGAAAGATGGCTGACGCCCGTATCGTGGTAACCGACTACACCTTCCCCTCCCTCGACCGGGAGGAGGCCGCCGCCGGCGGTGCCGAGTTCGTCGCCTGCCAGTGCAAGTCCGAGCAGGACGTGATCGCGGCGCTGAAGGATGCGACCCTGGCCGTGGTCCAGTTCGCCCCGGTCACCGCCGCGGCGATCGACGGGATGGCCGAGGGCGCGGCGCTGATCCGCTACGGCATCGGCTATGACAACATCGACGTGGCCGCGGCCAACGCGCGGGGCTTTTCGGTGGGCTACGTGCCGGATTATTGCCCCGACGAGGTCGCCGATCACACCGCCGCGATGCTGCTGGCGCAGCTGCGCAAGCTGCCCGCGCTCGACGCCTCCGTGCGAGCCGGGGACTGGAAAGCCGTCGGCGTCGCCAAGCCGATGAAGCCCTTCGCCGAAACGCTGGTCGGCTTCTTCGGTTTCGGGCAGATCGGGCGCGGCGTCCATGCGCGCCTGAAAAGCTTCGGCTTCCGTTTCGCCGTCGCCGACCCGGCCCTGTCGGCCGACGAGGCCGAGACGCTCGGGATCCGGCTGATGGACGGGGAAGAGCTGTTCCGGCAGGCCGACGCGATCTCGCTTCATGCCCCCGCGACCGACGCCACGCGCAATTTCGTGAACGCCGAGCGGCTGGCGACGATGCAGCCCGGCGCGGTGATCGTGAACACCTCGCGCGGGGCGCTGATCGACGAAGCCGCCCTCGCCCGCGCCCTGCAGGACGGACAGATCGCCGGCGCCGCGCTGGATGTCTTCGCCGACGAACCGCTGTCGGACGACTCGCCCCTGCGCAATGCGCCCGGCCTGCTGCTGACGCCCCATGCGGCCTGGTATTCCGAGGCCGCCATCGGCCGCCTGCAGGAGCTTGTGGCCCAGGACATCGCGAACCATCTGGCCGGCCGCGCCCTGCGCAAGCCGGTCCCGGGGTCCACCGCCTGACCGCGCAACCGACCCCAGACCATCCTGGACCCGCGGGAGGCGGATCGAGCCAGGAGACGACGAACGATCACTCGCCAACAGAGCTGAAACTAGGGAGGAGACCTAAAATGAAGTTCACCACGTCACTTTCGATCATCGCGATGCTGATGGCCAGCAGCGCCCTTGCAATCGAACCGGAGGATCTCGACGGACGCGCCTTCAGCGCTGAGGAATACGACGAGCTCGTCGCCGAGGCGATGGCCAACACCCCGCCGAACAATGGCGAAAACTACGTGTTCGGCTTTGCCAACCTCGGCCGCAATGCCCCGTTCTTCCTGCTGGTCGAGAACAGCATCCTCGAGAACGCCGAGGCCGCGGGCGTCGAGGTCCTCGTGACCGACAACGCCTTTGACGGGCAGACCGCGCTGGCCAACGCCGAAAGCTACCTGCGCCGGAACGTCGACTACGTGATCGAATTCCAGACCGACGCCAACTTCGGCCCGGTCATCATGCAGAAGATGAACGCCGAGGGCATCCCGGTCACCGCGATCGACATCCCGATGCCGGGCGCGACCTTCATGGGCGCCAACAACTCGCGCTCGGGCTTCATGGGCGGGCTCTACCTCGGCCAGGCGGCGCGCGAGACCTGGGGCGACGAGACCGTGAACACCGGCTATCTCGTCGTGGGCGAGCTGCCGCAATCGGGGGCCATCCCCTTCATGCGGACCGAGGGCCAGGTGGCGGGCTTCCTGTCCGAGCATCCCGACTTTCCGGAGGACAACATCATCCGGATCGACACCAAGGGCACGCTTGAGGGTGGCTTCAGCATCATGAGCGATGCGGTCGGCCGGATCCCCGAAGGCGCGCCGATCATGGGTGTCGCGATCAACGACCAGTCCATCCTGGGCATGCTGCGCGCCGTCGAACAGGCGGGCCGGTCGGATGATGCGATCTTCGTGGGCATGGGCGCCGACGAGGGCGCGGCCATGGTCGAGGCACCGAACTTCCTCGCCTCGGTCGGCTACTTCCCCGAGAACTACGGCAACTACCTGGTGCCGCTGGCCCTGATGGAGCTGGCCGGAATGGACACACCGTCCGCGGCACTGGTCAGCCACGTCATGGTGACCTCGGGCACCGTCTGCGACTTCTATCCCGACGTGCCTTGCGCCGAAGGCGAGGAGATCTCCTATTCCTTCGACGCCGAAGCCTTCGCGGCCCACGTCGCAGAACAGCGCGAGAACCCCGAGCTCGCCGATTACCAGGCCCTGATCCAGAGCGATTGATCCCTGGATCGCAACGATCAGGCCATCACCCGGCCCCGCGCAAGCGGGACCGGGCCCAGACCGGACATGCGGGAGGCGGCTATGCTTTTGACCATGCAAGGAATCGACAAGTCATTCGGTCCCAACAAGGTGCTGGACCAGGTGAACTTCGACGTCGACGAGGCCGAGATCGTGGCCCTTCTGGGGGCGAACGGCGCCGGCAAGTCCACCCTGATGAAGATCATGACCGGCATTTACGGCAAGGACGCGGGCAAGATGGCCATCGCCGGCAAGGTCGTCGACATCCGCGAGCCGACGGACGCGATGCGCAACGGCATCCGCCTGGTGCCGCAGGAACTGCAGGTGCTGCGCGATCTGAGCGTGGCCGAGAACATCTTTCTGGGCGCGATCCCCGCGAGCGGCGACAAGCCGCTCTCGCGCATCAACCGAAGCGAACTGAACCGCCGCGCGCGTGAGATCCTGGCCGATCTCGGGCTCGACGACATGGACGTGACGGCGCCCCTGTCGCGGTTCTCGATCTCGCGCCAGCGGCTGGTCGAGATCGCCCGCGCCCTGGCCGGCGACGCCCGCATCCTCGTGATGGACGAGCCCACGGCCTCTCTGTCGGCGCCCGAATGCGCCCAGCTCTTCGCGATCATGCGGCGGCTGAAGACGCGCGGCGTGTCGATCATCTTCATCTCGCATTTCCTCGACCAGGTGTTCGAGATCTGCGACCGTATCGAGGTCCTGCGGGACGGTGCCAACGCCGGCACCTTCGTGACCGCAGAGACCACGCACCATGACGTGCTGACCGCGATGCTCGGCCGCGAGCTCAGCGACCTTTTCCCGCCCTTCGCCGCCGCGCCGGGCGAGATCGCGTTCCGCGCCGAGGCGTTGCAGGCGCCGCCGCGGATCGACCGGGTCAGCTTTGCCGTCCGCAAGGGCGAGATCCACGGCGTCTTCGGCCTTATCGGCTCGGGCATCGAAGAGCTGGGCAAGCTGCTGTTCGGCATCCAAGCCCCGCAATCGGGCCGGCTGGAGCTCTTCGGCAAACCCTTCGCGCCCCGCTCCGTCCCCGAGGCGATCGGCGCCGGCGTCGGCTTTGTTTCGGGCGAACGCAAATCCGAAGGGATCGTGCCCGACATGACCCTGCGCGACAACGTCACGCTGCCCTATCTCGGCCGGCACACCACGGGGCCCCGGATGTCGGTGGCTTCCCAGACCACCTATGCGCGCAAGTGGATCGACGCGCTGGGTGTGCGCACAGAGGGGGCCGAACAGAAGATCAGCGGCCTGTCGGGCGGCAACCAGCAGAAGATCTGCATCGGCCGCTGGCTGGTCGACGATCTGCGGGTGCTGATCCTCGAAGAGCCCACGCGCGGCGTCGATCTGGGTGCGCGCAAGGACATCTACGCCCATTTGCGGCGGCTGTCGGATGCGGGGCTGTCGATCATCGTGATCTCGTCGGATGCCGAAGAGATCGGCGGGCTGGCCGATACCTCCAGCGTGCTGATCGCCGGATCCGTGGCGGCCACGTTCGACGCGCCCACAGATGCGACGACGCTGATGGCCACGGCCACCCGCAGCGCCGCCGCCTGACATGTTTCAAGAGGGAGGACGAAAATGAAACTGAGTGTAACCGCGTGGTCTTTTCCGGCCCTGACGATGAAGGAAGTCGGCGGGCTGGCAGAGGTGCTGTCGATCCCGGCCGTGGACATCGGCCTGTTCTACGCCTCGGCGCTGGACAAGGCGCGGGTCGTCTCCGACCCCGAGGCCTATGGCCGCGAGGTGCGCGAGGCGCTGCCGGTCGAGGTGGCCAATTACTATCACCTGTTCGGCGACGGGCTGGCCGGGCGCAACCTCGCGCTGCCGTCCGACCCCGAGAACATGAAGGATTGCAAGGCCGCGCTGAGCTTTGCCAAGGCCGCCGGTGCGCCGACGGTCTTCGTGCTGCCGGGCATGGTCAATCCGGGCCAAAGCCGCAAGCAGGCGCTTGACCAATCGGTCGAGAACCTCAAGCCGATGGTCGCCGCCGGACAGGAGATCGGCGTCACCCTCACGGTCGAGCCGCACACCCACGGCCTGCTGGAATCGGTCGAGATGACCCACGAGATGGTCAACCGGGTGCCTGGGCTTAAACTGGCGCTCGACCCGGCACATTACCTGACGCTCGGCTATCGCCAGGACGAGATCGAGACGCTGTGCCCGCACACCGGCCACGTCCACCTGCGTCAAGGGCGGCCCGGCGTGCTGCAGGCCAAGATGGACGAGGGCACGCTCAACTTCCCGGCCTTCTTCGGCGCGTTGCGCGATGCCGGCTACGATGGCTGGCTGGCGATCGAGTACGTGCACCAGGCCTACATGAACACCGTGTTCGACGACGTGCTGACCGAGACGGTCCGGATGCGCGACACGTTCAACGCCTGGAACGCCTGACATCAAGGAACGGAGCACGACCATGGGACATTATGCATGGGTTCTGGGCGTCCGCCCGGGCTACGAGGACGAATACAAGAAGCGCCATGACGAGATCTGGCCCGAACTGGCCGCCGACATCTCGG
This sequence comes from Roseisalinus antarcticus, assembly GCF_900172355.1. GTDB lineage: Bacteria > Pseudomonadota > Alphaproteobacteria > Rhodobacterales > Rhodobacteraceae > Oceanicola > Oceanicola antarcticus_A. The sequence continues at coordinate 52,594 of NZ_FWFZ01000017.1, forward strand.
CCGCGGGCCTGCGGAACTACAACATCTTCCGCCACGGGCTGACGTTGATCGGGTATTTCGAATGCGACGACCTGCCCGCCGCGATCAAGGCCCTGGGCGAGAGCGACGCGAACAAGCGGTGGGGCGAGTACATGGCCCCGATCATGAAGCTGGACGCCGACCCGAGCACCGGCTTTCCCTACCTGCTGCCGCTTGTCTGGCGGATGGACTAGGCCATGTCCGAGCCGCTCATCCACAACGAGACGCTCGGCCGGTTGATCCGGTCGGGCGGCTGGGCCGAACTGGCCGAAGGCACGCCGCGGCTGGTGGCGCGTGCGCTCGACGCGGGCGACATGAAAACCGCCCGGGCGCTGGCCGATTTCCTGCGCCAGGAGATGGAGGTCGTCTTCAACATCTATTCCATGTGGTTCCCCGACACGCTGAAATGCCTGCGCGACAAGGGGATGCCCGAGGCGGAGGTGACGGCGGCCCATGATGCGATCCGCCAGACGCTGTCGCGCTGGCACCGCAACGTGCTGCGCCCGCGCGACGAGGTCTGGGCCGAGGTCGAGGCCGCCATCGCCGCGGTCACCGCCGAGGCCACCGCCGACCGCCGCGCGGCGGTCGACGCCGCGGTCGATCTCTGGCGCGACCTGCATGACAGCGAGGTCGACCAGCTGGCCGGCCTCTTCGACCTGGTGATCACCCGCCACGGAGAGCCCGCGCTGCGCGAGATGTACGAGGGCTGGGTGATCGGGTCGTGGTTCGCCAAGCGCTACCAGCGGTTCGACGTGTCCAAGATCGACTGGGCCGAGGCGAGCTGGCTGCTGACCTACCTCGGGTTCGAGGGGATGCACGGCCACCTCAGCGGCACCGCCCGCGACGGCACGCTCGACTATTCCGAGGATGACGAGAAGGTCACGATCAGCTTCGCCCCCTGCGGGTCGGGCGGGCGCAGCATGGCGGGCGAGCCCCGTGACGGCCTGCCGCCCCTGCGCGATCCCGCCATCGGCTGGCCGGAACTGCGCGAAGCCCATGATTTCACCTGGAACGAGACCGGCATCTGCGCCTATTGCGCCCATTGCTGCATCCTGCACGAGAACCTGCCGATCGCCGCTTTCGGCTATCCGGTGCGCGTCACGCACCCGCCCAAGGCGCCGCTGACCGGCGAAAGCCGCTGCAGCTGGACGGTCTACAAGGATGTCCGCGCGATCCCCGAAGAGGCCTATACCCGCGTCGGCGCGGTCAAGCCGCCGGCGGAGGCCCCGCTCGGCTCGGCTGGGCGCGAAGAGCGCGACAGGATACTGGAGGCCCGCCGTGGCTGATCCGTTCTCCCATCGGCCCCGGCCCCCGAAGATCGCCGTGATCGGCGGGATGATGGGCTATTACGCGCCCATCATCGGGCCGGACTTCCTCGAGGTGATGGGCCGGCACGTGGCCGATGTCACCGCGCGGCTGGGCGCCGAGGCGGAGCTTGCGATGCTCGGGCTCTGGGCCGGGGACGACGACACCGACGGCATCGCCCGCGCCCTGGCCGCCGCGAAGCCGGACGTGCTGTTGCTGGTCCCGACCATGGCCGCCCCTCCGGCGGCGCTGTCGGCCATGGCCCAGGAGGCGGGCGTGCCCGTCGTCATCGCCTGCGGGCACGAGCTGACGGATGTGGAGCCGGACTACGACATGCGGGCATTGTGCCGGCATTCCGCCAACGTGGGTGCGACCATGCTGGGCTCGATGCTGCGGCGCGGGACCGGTGTGCCGCCGATCCTGGTGACCGGGTTCCTGGACGAGGATGCGTTTCACACGCGGCTGGCGATGGCGATCCGCACCGCGGCGCTGGCCCGGCGGCTCGACGGGCTCCGGGTCGGGCGGCTGGGTCCGCCGATGCCGGGGTATGAGCATATCGGCCTCTCCGCCGCCGAGGGCGCGGCCTCGGGCCTGACCATCGTGGATGTCCCGGCCGAGGATTGGGCCGCACGGGTCGCCGATGTCTCCGACACCGCGCTGCGCGAGTTCGTGCGGGACCGCCTGCCCCACCTGCTGCCACCGCAGACCAGCATCCAGCAGGGCGACGGCCTGGAGCGGGCCGCGCGGCTGGCGCTCGCCCTCGACCGGCTGGCCGAGGACCAGGACCTCGACTGCGGCTCGCTCGCCTGCCGGGGGCCGCACGGGGTCGGGCTCGACAACGGCGCCATCGGCTGTCTGGCGACAAGCCTGATGACCGGCACCCACCGCCCGTTCAGCGCGACCGGCGACCTGGTGACCGCCGTGGCGATGCTCGCCGGCAAGGCCCTGGGCGGCGCCACGCTCTATTGCGAGCTCGACGCCATCGACCGGCCGAGCGGCGCGTTCCTCGTCGCCAACACCGGCGAGGCCGATCTGGACTGGTGCCCCGAGGGCGGCGCGGCCGCGATCCGCGAATCCGGCAACCTCTCGGGCCGCGAGGTGCCAGGCGTCGTGCTGTCCCACGACCTGACCCCCGGCCCCGCGACGATGCTGGGCGTCACGCTCGACCGCAGCGTGTCCGAACGGCTGAGCCTGATCGCGCTGGAAGGCGAGACTCTGGAGCCCGCCCGCACCGCCCTGAAGGTCACCCAGGGCTGGTTCCGGACCCGCGGCGGCGATCCCATCGCGGCCTTCGAGGGCTGGGCCAATGCCGGGGCCACCCATCACGGCGCCCTCAGCCGGGGCGACCTGGCCGAGGCCATGGGCTGGCTTTCCGCGCAACGCGGCTGGCCGCTCACGATCCCAACAGCAGGAGAAGCAAATGGCGGATAAAGTCGCCCTCGTTACCGGAGCCTCCAAGGGCATCGGCCTGGAAACCGCCCGGCAGCTGGCCGAGCGCGGCTGGAAGGTCGGCATGGCCGCACGGGGCGAAGAGACGCTGCGCAGCGCCGCCGCCGGGATCGGCACGGGCGAGGTCCTGCCGCTGGTCTGCGACGTCTCGGACGGGGCGTCGGTCGCCGCCGCTGTGGCGGAGCTGAGCGCCAGGTTCGGCCCGGTGACGGCGCTGGTCAGCAACGCGGGCGTCATCGACCCGGTCGGCCGCTTCGACGAGACCGACGCCGACGCCTGGATGCGCCTGCAGCAGATCAACATCGGCGGCGTGATGGCCGCGGCACGGGCGGTGATCCCCGGTATGCTGGCCGCGGGCAAGGGTGTCATCGTCAACCTGTCCTCGGGGGCCGCGCATACCGCCATCGACGGCTGGAGCGCCTATTGCACCTCGAAGGCTGCAGTCAACATGTTCACCCGTTGCCTTGCCGTCGAATACGGCGAGCGCGGCATCCGGGTGCACGATTTCATCCCCGGCGTGGTCGGCACCGACATGCTGAACGGGGCGCAGGCCCAGTTCGACAACGTGATCTCCCGGCTCGAAGAGAGCACCAAGCTGACACCGGACATCCCGGCCCGCTGCCTCGTCTGGCTGGTGGACGAAGGCGAGGGCCGCGCCACGGAGGTGGAGCAATCAATCCGCGACAAGGCTTTGCGCGACATGGTTGGACTGGAGGAGCGAGACCAATGGTAAGCAGTGACAAGAGGTTTGACCTTGGGCTCGAGGGCCGGCGCGTTCTGGTGACCGGCGCGGCCCAGGGGCTGGGCCGGGCGACGGCCGAATGGCTGGCCGCCCTCGGCGCCGAGGTGACGCTGGCCGACCGCCAGGATTGCACCGAGGCCGCCCGGGCCGCCGGCAACGGGGCCCGCGCGGTCAAGATGGACCTGACCGACCAGGCGGACATCGAGACGGTGGTCGCCGACATGGCCGCGCAGGGCCCCCTGTGGGGCGTGGTGAATTGCGCCGGGCTGCTGCTGCGCCGCCCGCTGGAGGCCTCGACCCGCGAAGAGGTCGAGCTGCAGCAGGCCGTGAACCAGACCGGGACCTTCTTTCTGGCCCGCGCCGCGCTGGCGGTGATGCAGAAACAGGGGCTTGGCGGGCGGATCATCCTCTACTCCAGCCAAGGGGGCTTTTCGGGCGGGTTCAACGGCTCGATCCCCTACGCGATGACCAAGGCGGCGGTGACCGCGCTGGTCAAGTCGCTGGCCCGCGCCGGCGGGCCGGACGGGATCACCGTCAACGCCGTGTCCCCGGGGGCGATCGACACCGCGATGTTCCGCGGCGGCATGACCCAGGCCGATATCGACGACTTCACCACCCGCATTCCCATGGGCCGCATCGGAGAGCCCGACGAGACCGCCGCGCCCACCGCGTTCCTGCTCAGCGACTGGGCCGGCTACGTCTCCGGCACCACGCTGCACGTCAACGGCGCACAATACATGGCGTGACCCGTAACCAACGAAGGACAAGGGAGAGACCGGTACCGAACACATCGAGACGATTGACCATTCTCGCGGCCCGCACGCGACCGCTGTGCGAGGCCCGTTCTTTGGGAGGAGAAACCAAGATGCAAACTTTCAGACAGACCCTTTCGGTCACCGCCCTGGTGGCGGCGTCCGCCCTGGCCGCGCCGGCCATGGCCGAGGATTTCCACGGCTTCGACCCGACCGATGTCGGCCCCGAGACCCCGACGGCCGAGAACCTGCAGGCCATGGTCGCCGACGCGATGGAAGCGACCCCGCCGCGCAACGGCGAGACCTATGTGATCGGCTACACGATGTGGGGCGGCAACTCGCCCTTCAGCCTCTACAACAAGCAGGGCCTCGAGGCGCTGGGTGAAATGGCCGGGGTCGAGATCCTGACCGCCGACAACGAGTGGGACCCCAACAAGAACGTCGCCAACGTGCAGACCTTTGCGACCCGCGACGTGGATTACGTCATCAACAGCCTGCTCGACGTGTCCTTCGCTCCCGCGGTCAAGGCGCCGTTGGATGCCGAGGGCATCGGCCTTGTCGCGTTGGACATCCCGATCCCGGGCGCCCAGTGGATGGGCGTCGACAATGCCCGCGCCGGGTTCCGCGCCGGGACCTATATCGCGCAATCGGCCGTCTCGCGCTGGGGCGATGCCGCGCAGGACGCCACGCTGGTTGTCGTGTCCTTCCCGCTGGTCGGACCGAACGGCCAGCTGCGCAACGCCTCGCAGGTCGCGGGCGTGCAGTCGGTCCTGGACCTGCCCGAGGACAGGATCATCTGGCTGGAAACCGACGCCACCCAGGAGGGCGGCTTCGCGCAGATGAACAACATCATGACGCGGCTCGATCCCGACAAGCCGCTGCTGATCTCGTCGTTCAGCGACGAGGTCCTCAGCGGAGTCGTGCGGGCCGTGAACGTGGGCGGAATGGCCGAGAACACCATCGCCATCGGCATGGGCGGCGAAATGCTGGAGATGGTGGCCTCGGACCCGGTGTTCATCGCCTCGATGTCGTTCTTCCCCGAACGCTACGCCAACGCGGCGCTGCCGATGGCACTGGCGACGCTGGCCGGTGAGGACGTGCCGACCTCGGTCTTCGCCTACACCAACCTGGTGACGCCGGCGAACGTCTGCGACGCGAACCCCGAGATCGCCTGCTCGGACACCCCCGACTGGATGGCGGAGGACGCCGATATCGACGAAGAGGCCTATGACGCTTACGTCGCCAGCCTGCACGCCGACCCCTACTACGAAGGGTACGAAATGCTGCTTCCCCCTGCCCCCTGACCCCAACAGGGGCGCGCGCCACGCCGTGGCCGCGCCCCGCCATTTCGCGAGGAGAGTATCATGTCGAAAGCAAGGATTGGCCTGATCGGCGCCGGTTGGTGGGGGGTGGAGGTTTATGTGCCCGCCCTGATCGACCATCCCGACGCGGAGCTGGTGGCGGTGAACCGGCGTGACCGCGCCGCGCTGGACCGCATCTGCGAGAAGTTCGGCATCCCCAACGGCTATACCGACGTCGGTGAGATGCTCGCGGCCGAGGATCTGGACGCGGTCGTCATCACCTCGCCGCACGTGGTGCATTTCGAACATGCCAAGGCCGCGCTCGAGGCCGGCTGCCACGTGCTGATCGACAAGCCGATGACCACGAGCGCCGCCGACGCCCACGCGCTGGTGGCCCTGGCCGAGAAGGTCGGCAAGCAGATCCTCATTCCCTACGGCTGGAACTACAAACCTTTCGTGACCCAGGCCGCCGACCTGATCGCCAAGGGCGGTGTCGGCGAGATCCGGCACGTGTCGTGCATGATGGCCACCTTCACCTACGACCTCTTCGGCGGCCACGGCCTGGCCGAGGCCAAGGACGCGATGTTCAAGCCCGAAGCCTCGACCTGGGCCGATCCGGACCGGGCGGGCGGCTATGGCTGGGGTCAGCTCAGCCATTCGCTGGGGCTGATGTTCCGGCTGGTCAACCTCAAGCCGAAAGAGATCTATGCGCTTGAGACCAAGTCCGATTCCAACGTCGACCTGACGGAATCCGCGGTCCTGACCTTCGAGAACGGCGCGATCGCCTCGATCTCCGGCTCGGCGCTGCTGCCCAAGCAATGCTCCTACCAGCTCGACGTGCGGATCTACGGCACCGAAGGCATGCTGACCATCGACATGGAGCGCACCCGGATGGAGCTGCGCCGGATGGACAAGGAGGACGTGGTGCTCGACCTGGAGCCGGACGAGGGCCAATACGCGGCGGTCGAGCCGATCAACCGGCTGGTGCAGGTCTGCCATGGCACCGCCGCGACGATCGAGGCCGACGGCACCGTGGGCGCCCGCGCCATCGACGTGCTGGACGCGATGTATCGGTCGTTCAAATCCAGCAAGTCCGAGGCGGTCTGACATGGTCTGGAAGAACAGGCGCGAGGACATTCTGAAGGGGGGGTTTTCCACCCCCCTCGACGCGCCGACGATCCCGCGGTTCCCGTTCGAGTTCCGCGACATCCGGATCTTTACCATGACCTACCGGACCGACCCCGAGGCGATCCGCGCCCTGCTGCCCGAGCCGCTGGAGTCCACCGGCGACATGGTGATGATCCATTTCTACCAGATGAACGACACCGACTGGCTGGGCCCCTACAACGAGGTCAACGTGATGGTCGGCGCCGAACTGCCCGGCAAGGCCACGGGTGCCTATTCCACCTATCTTTACCTCTCGTCCGAGGTTGGCGTCACCCACGGCCGCGAAATCCACGGCCAGCCCAAGAAACTGGGCGAGCCGCGCATCGACTACCGCGGCGACCTGATCGTGGCCACGCTGGAGCGCAACGGCATCGAGGTGGTCACCGGCACCATGCCCTACAAGCAGGAGCGCGGCGACATTGCCGACCTCTCTGCGATCTTTCCCTTCGCGACCAACATCAACCTCAAGGCGGTGGACCACATCGACGGCAGCCCGGCGATCCGGCAGCTGACCTCGCGCAGCCTCAGCGACGTGCAGGTCACCGAATGCTGGCGCGGCCCCTGCACCGTCGAGCTGCGCCCCAATGCGCAGGCCCCCGTGCATCGCCTGCCGGTGCGCGAAATGGGCGACGGCTTCTTCTGGTCGGCGCAGTTCACGCTCGTTCCGGGCGTGGTTCTTCTCGATTACCTCGACGGGTCCGACGGGCCCTGACTACACAAGGACAAGACGATGAAATTTCTCCGTTACGGGCCGCAAGGGTCTGAAAAGCCGGGCCTTCTGGACGATGACGGCGCGATCCGCGACCTCAGCGGTCATCTCGGCGACCTCCGGGGGGACGTGCTTGCGAGCCTTGGCGATCTGGCCGGGATCGACCCGGCCTCGCTGCCGTTGGTCGAAGGCACGCCCCGGCTGGGCCCCTGCGTCGGGGACACCGGCAAGTTCATGTGCATCGGCCTGAACTACGCCGACCACGCGGCCGAAAGTGGGATGGCCGTGCCGTCCGAACCGGTGCTGTTCATGAAGGCGACCTCGGCGATCTGCGGACCCAACGACCCGATCATCATCCCGCGCGGCTCGGAAAAGACCGACTGGGAGGTGGAGCTGGGCGTGGTCATCGGCAAGCCCGCGAAATACGTGGACGAGGCCGACGCGTTGTCTCATGTCGCGGGCTATTGCGTCATCAACGACGTGTCCGAACGCGCCTACCAGATCGAGCGTCAGGGCCAGTGGACCAAGGGCAAGAGCTGCGACAACTTCGGCCAGACCGGCCCCTGGCTGGTGACCCCGGACGAGGCCAGCGACCCGCAGGACCTAGGCATGTGGCTGACCGTCAACGGCGAGACGATGCAGGACGGCTCGACGACGACCATGGTCTACGGCGTGGCACACCTGGTCAGCTACCTGTCGCAGTTCATGACGCTGCACCCCGGCGACATCATCTCGACCGGCACCCCGCCGGGCGTGGGCATGGGGCTGAAGCCCCAGCGCTACCTCAAGGCGGGCGACGTGGTGGAGCTCGGGATCCAGGGCCTCGGCCAGCAACGGCAGGAGTGTATCGCAGATGGCTGACCCCCACGTCCGCAATGTCGAGGCGATCCCCGTCTCCTATCAGGAGCCGACGGACCACAACCGGTTCCGCTCGGTCTGCCTGGTGCGGATCACCACCGAGGACGGGCAGGTGGGCTGGGGCGAATGCTGCACCTACTTCCCCGAGGCCTCGCTCGCCGCCGCCCATATCGTCGAGGGGCTGAGCCACCTCGTCGTCGGCCGCAGCCCGCTGGAAACGCGCAGCATCTGGCAGGCCATGCGCGAGCACAGCTGGTGGTACGGGACCGGGCAGGGCATCGCCTCGATGGCCATATCGGGCATCGACATCGCGCTCTGGGACCTCAAGGGCAAGGTGCTGGGCGCCCGCGTGCTCGACCTGCTGGGCGGGCCGGTGCGCGACAAGCTGCCCGCCATCGCCAGCCTGCACGGCACCAAGGCCCGGATCGAGGACATGGCCGAGGAAATCGCGGCCCACACCGCCACCGGCCTGCACGGCGCCAAGGTCGGCTTTGGCAAGGCGGGCGACGCCAACCTCGGCTTTGATCGCGACCGCGACATCGACTTTGTCCGACAGGTGACCAAGGCGATGGGCCCCGGCAAATCGCTGATGGTGGACATGGGCGTCAAGAACTTCTGGGACGTGTCCACCGCCATCACCCGCGCCAAGGCCTTCGAGGAAATGGGCGTCGCCTGGCTCGAAGAGCCGCTGGGCCACAATGACCCGGCCGGCTATGCCGCCCTGCGCGCCGCCACCGGCATCCGCATCGGCTATGGCGAGCGCGAGTCGAACGCTGTCGGCGTCAAGCGGATCGTCGACACCGGCACCGTCGATGTCGTGGGCATCGACCCCGGCCGGATCGAGGGCATCACCGGCTTTCTGCAGGCCGCCGAGGTCTGCGCCCTGTCGCGGCGGCAGGCCAACGCGCACAACTTCTCGACCGCGATCGTGGGTGCTGCGAGCCAGGCGCTCAGCTTCGCCTGCCCGGCCTGCTACCTGCTGGAGCTTCAGCCGGTCTATGGCCCGGCCCAGCGCGACCTGGTGGACAAGCCGGTCTGGCACACGAACGGCTTCGTCAACATGCCCGAAGGGCCGGGGCTGGGCATCGAGATCAACGAGGACCTCGTCAATTCGGCCCGGCTGGACCGGTAGAGGCGAGAAAGGGAGGACACCATGCTGCAAGGAAAATCGGTGATCGTGACCGGCGGATCGCGCGGCATCGGCGCGGGGATCTCGCGCGCGATGGCAAAGGCCGGGGCCGACGTGGTCGTGAACTATTTCAACGAGAACGACGCGGAATACGGCCAGACCGACGGGATCGAGGCGGTCGTGGCCGATATCGAGGCGATGGGCCAGAGGGCTGTGGCGGTCGAGGGCAACGTCGCCGACCCCGAGACCGGGCACAAGCTCGTCGCCGCCGCCGTCGACGCCTTCGGCAAGGTCGACGTGCTGTCCTCGAACGCGGGGATCTGCCCGTTCCATGCCTTTCTCGACATGCCAGTCGAGCTGATGCGCCAGGTCTCGGCGGTGAATTACGAAGGCAGCTTCATGGTGTCCCAGGCCGCCGCGCGGCAGATGGTGGCCCAGGGGCACGGCGGCGCGATCATCGCCACCTCCTCGATCTCGGCGCTGGTCGGCGGCGAGCTGCAAAGCCACTACACCCCGACCAAGGCGGCCGTCCATGCGATGATGCAGTCGGTGGCGATCAGCATGGGCCGGCACGGTATCCGCTGCAATTCGATCATGCCGGGCGCGATCATGACCGACCTGAACCGCGATGTCCTGACCGGGACCGAAACCGCGGAATACTTCCAGAAGCGCATCCCTCTCGGGCGCTACGGCACGCCGGACGACATCGGCCAGGTCGCGGTGTTCCTCGCCTCCGACATGGCGGCCTACGTGACCGGCGCCAGCATCCTGGTGGACGGCGGCATGTTCGTGAACCTGCAATGACCCAGGCGCCGGCCCCGATCCCCCCGGGCATCCATCCGATGCTCTACGCCTTCTTCGAGGAGGACGGCGGCGCGCTGCGGCATGACATGTTCGACCGGCAGGTCGATGTCGCGCTGGCCGCCGGCGCCGCCGGGCTGGCCGTGCTGGGGCTGGGAACCGAGACCACCAAGCTGACCGAGGCCGAACGCGAGGCCGTCATCGCCACCGTCAAGCGGCGTCTGGCGGGCCGCGCACCGCTGATCGCCACCGTCCGCGGAGAGACCCCCGAGGCACAGATCGCCACGGCCCGGCGCTACCGCGAGCTCGGGGCGAGCGCGATCCTGCTGCAACCCCCCTCCGGCCCGATGGAGAGCGCCCCGCTGCGCGACTTCTTCGCCACCGTCATCAACGCGCTGGATTGCCCGGCCGGCGTGCAGAACGCGCCCGAGTTCCTGGGCTACGGGCTGGGCGACGCCGACCTTCTGGCGCTGGCGGAGAGCTGCGGGAATTTCGCGATCGCCAAGCTGGAATGCAGCGCCATCGCGCTGGAGCCCGTCGCGACCATGTTCGCGGGCCGGACCATGGTGCTGAACGGGCGCTGTGGGCTGGAGTTGCCCGATTGCCTGCGCGCCGGCGCGGCCGGCATGATGCCGGGCACCGAAACCATCGACCTGACCACGGCGATCTACACGGCCTGGACGGCGGGCGATCACGCAGAGGCCGAGCGGCGCTATGCCGAGGCCCTGCCCGCGCTGACGTTCTTCATGCAGGGCATTCCGCAGTTCCTGACCTATGGCAAGGCGCTTCTGGCCGCGCGGCTGGGGGTCGAGGTCGGCGGCGCCCGCGCGCCCTTCCTGGCCGCCACGCCCTTCGGCCTCGACTGTGTCGCGCACTATGCCGCGCGGTTCGGCCCGCTGCCGGGCGCCGATCCCACGGGCACCGGAGGCCGCGCCACATGATCGCCCGAGCCACCCGCCCCCGCATCGTCACGGACCGCGGCGCCCCCGCGAGCAGCCGCCCCTGCCGCCCCAATGGAAGACGGAGTTGACCATGAAGAACCCATTCGAAATCGTTGATATGCGGACCTTTCTCGTCACGTCCCAGGGCGATGGCGGCGATTACGGCCGGCAGAAGCAGGGGCATTGGCTGATCGACACGCTGATCTCCAACCCGATGTCGGGCTATCCGGAATATCGCGCCTCGCGCACCAGTTGGGGGCTGGGGGTGCTGGGCTCCATCGTGGTCGAGATCGAGACCGCGAGCGGCACCGTGGGCGTCGCCACCGGTTTCGGCGGACTGCCCGCGATCTGGCTGATCGAGAACCATTTCAAGCGGTTCATCGTCGGCGCCGACCTGCGCAACGTGAACAAGGCCTGGGACCAGATGTTTCGCGCCTCGATGTTCTACGGGCGCAAGGGCATGACCATCGCCACGATCTCGGTAGTCGACCTCGCCATGTGGGACGCCCTCGGCAAGCAGCGGCAGGAGCCGGTCTATCACCTGATCGGCGGCGCCTGCCATGACGAGATCACGCTCTATTGCACCGGCCCCGCGCCGGATGCGGTCAAGGACATGGGCTTCTGGGGGGCCAAGGTGCCCCTGCCCCACAGCCCCTACGACGGCGAGGAGGGCTTTGCCGCCAACGTCGCCTACCTCACCGAGATGCGCGACCTCGTGGGCCCGGGCTATCCGTTGATGGTGGATTGCTACATGTCGCTGACGGTGCCCTACGCGATCCGGCTGGCCCAGGCCTGCCTGCCGCTGGACATCCACTGGTGGGAAGAGGTGCTGCACCCCGACGACATCGAGGGCTACTGGCTGCTGAAACAGGCCCATCCGACCCTGACCTGGACCACCGGAGAGCATGAATACACCCGCTACGGCTTTCGCCGGCTGATCGAGGAGCGGACCATCGACATCCTGCAGCCCGACCTCATGTGGGTCGGCGGGCTGACCGAGCTGCTGCGGATCGCGGCCCATGCCTCGGCCTACGACATCCCCATGCTGCCCCATGGCAGCGGGCCCTATTCCTATCATTTCATCGCGTCCCAGGCGTCGCGGCCGCTGTGCGAATACGTGGCCGCCTCGCCCGACGGGCGGTCGGTGCTGCCCTGCTTCGGCAAGCTCTTCGAGGGCGAGGAGGTGCCGCAGAACGGCCGCATCGGCATCAGCGACAAACCCGGCTTCGGCATGAGTGTCGCCGACCGGTCGCTGCTGACCCCTTACGCGGATTGTGCGTTGGCCACTGGCTGACGCGCCCACAACGACCCAATCGAACTGGCATCATGGAGGATACAATGCCTAATTCAGTTACACGACGCACATTCGGGGGCGCCACCCTTGGCGCCGCGCTGGCCCTCGCCATGATCGGCGGGCCGGCCCTGGCGCAGACCAAGACCCTGCGCCTGTCGCATCACCTGCAACCCGGCCACCTCGTGGATGTCGCCTCGCACCGTTTCGCCGACCTGGTGTCCGAGGCCACGGGCGGCGAGATCGCGATCGAGGTCTTCCCCGCAGGCCAGATCGCCGGCCTCAGGCAGGGCGCCGAGGCGGTGCAGCTTGGCACCGTCGACATCGTCTGGAGCGATTTCGGCACCCTGGCCAACTGGCGCCCGGAATACGGGTTCGTCAGCCTGCCCTTCATGTTCCAGGGCGACGACCACTTCGAGGCCGTCTTCGGCGGCCCGGTCGGAGAGGAGCTGGCCGCGAGCCTGAAGGAGAACCTCAACATCGAGACGCTGGGCTACGGCAATGCCGGCTTCCGGGTCATCGCCACGCGCGACGCGCCGGTGAACGGCCCCGAAGACCTGGTGGGGGTCCGCATCCGGGTGCCCGAGGTGCCGACCTTCGTGAACGCGTTCAACGCGATCGACGCCAACCCGACGCCGATGGCCTGGGGCGAGGTCTATACCGCGCTGCAGACCGGCGTCATCAACGCGGTCGAGAACCCGGCCGAAGGTCTTGCGGTCGGCGACATGAACGAGGTCACCAACTACCTGTCGCGCACCCTGCACATCATGACCGACGTGAACCTGTTCGCGAACGGCGCCATGATGGAGGGCCTCACCGAAGAGCAGCAGGCCGCGATGCGCGAGGCGGCCGCCACGGCGGTGGACGAGTTCAACACGGCCACCCGTGAGGCCAGCGCCAGCTACTGGGACGAGCTTGCCGCGACCATGGAAGTCGTCGAAGAGCCCGACCGCGCCGCGTTCCAGGCGGCCATGGCCCCGGTGTGGGACGACTTCACCGCCGCCACCGGCGACGCCGGCCAGCACTGGATCGACGTGGTGACAGCCGCCGCGCCGAACTGAGCCGCGCCCCTTCGGGCCGCCGCCCCCTGCGGCGGCCCGATCCCGACGGTCAAGAGGAGCCCGAGATGAGTTTCTATCCCAGCCTGGCCCAATCCCTGCCGGTGCGCGTCATCCGGCACGCGACAGAGATCGCCGTGGCCGTGCTCGTGGCGGGCTACGCCGCAGTGATCTGCCTGCAGGTCTTCTACCGCTACGTGCTGAACGATTCCCTCGTCTGGTCCGAAGAGCTTGTCCGCTACGGCCTGCTCTGGGGCGTGATGCTGGGCGCGGCGCTGGCCAGTGACCGCAACGCGCAGGTCGCGCTGGAGCCCCTGCGCTCGGTGCTGGGGGAACGCGCGTATTTCGTCGTGCAGTGGATTGCCGGCCTGATGATCATCCTCTTCTGTCTCGTCACGGCCTGGTACGGCTGGGACTATGCGGATCGCCTGTCCACGATGTCCTCGCCCGCCTCGCAGATTCCGATGCCCTACGTCTTCAGCTCGATCCCGATCGGCTGTCTCCTGATCTCGTTCTTCGTGATCGTCCACCTGATCTCCGGCAGCCACAGGCACCGGGCCGATCCCGAAAAGAGCCTGCATTCATGATCATCGCGGTCCTGTTCATCTCCTTCGCGTTGCTGCTGGTGCTCGGCGTCCCGCTGGCCTTCGCCATGGGCCTTTCGGCGATCGCCGCGATCGTGTCCGAGGGCGGGCAATCGCTGCTGATCATTCCGCAACGGATCACCGCGTCGCTCGACAGCTTCGCGCTGCTCGCGGTGCCGCTGTTCATCCTGGCCGGCGAGCTGATGAATTCGGGTGGCATCACCGAACGGATCGTGCGGTTCTCGCGCTCGGCCATCGGGCATTTCAAGGGCGGGCTGGCGCAGGCCAACATCCTGTCGAACATGTTCATGGCGGCGCTCTCGGGCTCGTCGCTCGCCGACCTGTCGGCGATCGGGTCGATGATGATCCCGGCGATGACAAAGCAGGGCTACTCCAAGCCGTATTCCGTCGCGATCACCTCCTGCGCGGCGCTCATGGCGCCGATCATCCCGCCCAGCATCATCGCGGTCATCTATGGCTCGATCACCGGCATCTCCATCGGGTCGCTGTTTCTGGCGGGCGCCTTGCCCGGGATCATGGCCGGCCTCGGCATCATGGTGATCGCGCGGCTGATGGCCGACAAGGGCGGCGCGACGGCCATGCCCCGCGAAAGCTGGGGACAGTTCGCCCGCGTCGGCGGCGGCGCCCTGCCCGCCATGGCCGTGCCGTTCATCATCGTCGGCGGCATCCTGTCAGGCGTCTTCACCCCGACCGAGGCGGGGGCCGTCGCCGTGGCCTATGCGCTGATCTTCGGGCTGGCGACGCGGCGGCACCGGCCGGGCGGGCTTTATGCCCTGCTGCTGAATGCTGGCGTGACCACGGCCAGCGCCCTCATCACACTCGCGGGCGCATCGCTCTTCAGCTATGTCCTGGTGTCGAGCGGGTTCGCCCAATCAGTGCTCGCGGCGCTGGTGTCGCTGACCGAGACGCCGTCGGTCGCGATCCTGCTGATCTTCCTGCTGCTGGTCGTGCTCGGCATGTTCGTCGAGACCGTCTCGGCGCTGATCCTCGTGGTGCCGATCCTGATCCCGGTCGTCGGCTACTACGACTTCAACGGCGTGCAGTTCGGGATCTTCACCCTGATGTCGCTGGTCCTGGGCGGGCTGACGCCGCCGGTCGGCATCCTCGCCATGGTCGCCTGCCGGATCGCCGACGTGGATTACAGCAAGACCTTCGGGATGCTGATGCCCTTCATCCTGTGGTGGGCGGTGGCGACCCTGCTTGTCGCCTACGTGCCGTTCCTGACGACCTGGCTGCCGTCGCTGGTCTTCTGACCGGCCCCGCGGACGGTTCTCCCGCCCGCGGCCTAGAACTCACCGCCTGGCGCCAGGTCGAAAAACGACCCCATGGACCCGTTCGCGTCCGCATCGTCGCGCCGGGGATCGGGGACCGGGCCGCTGAACCCGGACAGCCCGTCGCCGACCCCTCCGGGCCCGGTCATCAATGACCCGCGCCCGTCCTCCCCCGAGACTGTGCCGGTGTCAGCGCCGGCCCCGAATGTCGGCAGGCCGTAGAGATCGGTATAAGAGCTGCCGGGCTCGGCCGTGTCCGACAGGCTGGGCAGCGCCCGGCCGGGCGTCTGGGTCAGGGGCACGGCCAGCGCGGGCGGGCCCAAAAGGGCACCCCCCACCGACGCACAGGCGATGGCCGCAAGACGGACCTTCATGTCGGCCGGCTCCCCCAGGCAATCCCAGGCAATCCCAGGCAATAAATTGCACTCTCCCGCCAGTATCGAACCATATCCGTCTATTTGACGTCAACGCACAGGTGCGTTTCCGCACGTTCCGTCCGCCAGATGCGCCTTTAGCATTTCGGCAACCGGAAGCGAGGCGCCCAGCCGGGCGGCCAGCAGGAAGATCCCGCCGATCTTGCGCTGCAGGTAGAGCACGTCGACCGGCAAGGTCGGGGGCACGAAGCCCTCTTCGGCCAGCACCATCCCCTCTTCCTGCATCCGTCGGGGAAGGTCGGTGCCGGCGAAATCGAAGTCTTCGGCCCCGCGCAGCGCGTCGAAGGCGAGGCCCATCATCCGCAGGATCCGCTCGCGGTGGGCCTGCGCCGTGTCGGGACCGAAAAAGCCGATCTCCCCGGCAACCTCTCGCAGCGCGTCCAGGTCACCGCCAAGCCCCGCGCCCAGCAGACGGCGGTAGAGTGCTGCGATCCGCGGATCGAGCGCCCGCGTCGCGCCGAAATCCAGCAGGACGATGCGTCCCTGCGCCGGATCGAAGCGGTAATTGGCGAAATTCGGGTCCGTCTGCATCAGCCCGAAGGCAAGAAGCTCCCGCAGCAGCAGATCGACAAGACGCCCCGCCACAGCGTTCCGCGTGGCCTGGGGCAGGGCGGCGACATCCTCGATCGGGATGCCCTCGACGAAGGACATGGCGAGGATGTCGCGCGTCGTCCACTCCGGGTGCGGCGCCGGAACCTCGAACCCTGCATCGTCCCGCAGCAACTCGGCGAACCGCGCGAGGTGCCGGGCTTCGGCAAGGTAATCCGTCTCTTCGTGCAGCTGCTTGCGGGCGTCTTCAAGGTAGGGCGCAAGCTCCAGCCCCGCGGGCAGCAACCCCGACATCCGGATGATCGCGCCCACGTTCGCGATATCACTGTCGATGCTGCGGGCCACGCCCGGATACTGCACCTTGATCGCCAGCTCTCGCCCGTCGCGCAGTCGGGCGCGGTGCACCTGCCCGATGGAGGCCGCCGCGATGGGCCGCACGTCGAACCGCTCGAACGCCCGCAACCAGCCCCCGGGCCAGTTCGCGTTCAGCACCTTCTTGAGCTGCGCCGGCGGCATGAAATGCGCGTCCGACCGCAGCCGCGCCATGATCTGTGCAAGCTCCGGCGGCAGCACCTCTCCGGTATCCATGGAGATCAGCTGGCCCACCTTCATCGCCGCGCCCCGCATCCGCGCCAGTTCGTCGGCCACCCGGCGCATGTTGCCGGGCGTCAGCATCAGCGACCGCAAGGAGGGCCGCCGGCCCCGCCCCAACTGTGCGAGCCCGTTGAGGGCCATGTTGCCCGCCACGCCGGCGGTCAGCGTGCCAAGCCGGGTGAACCGCGCGGCCCGGCCGGCGGGCACGGCCAGCCCACGCCCCTGTCCTGCGCCGTCGCTCATGCCGTGTCGGGCCGCGCGACATAGAGCCGGATGGCAGAAACCGCCACATCCGCATCGAACACCCGCCCGATCCCCAGCACGCCGACCCGGCGCAGGCCGGATGGCTCGAACGGGGCGTCCGTGCGGTGGGGCTCGAAGCTCTCGAACGGGAAGCGCAGGAGCGTCCATTCGGCGGGCGCGACGAAATCGGCCCGGAACGATTGCCATGGCCTGGTCAGCCGGTCCGTGCGCAGCCGCAGGTCATAGGCCTCGTCGTTGCCGCGGACCTCAAGCTCGATCCCGTCCCATTCGCTGGCATCGAACGGGCCGCCGTCCTCGGCGAGGTCGAATGCCATCTGGACGAAGCCGCCGTTGTTCTCCAGCGAGACCGCGCCGGTCAGGCGGGTGGCCTGCCGGCCGCCCACCATTTCTCTGGTGACCTGCCCGCGCGAGACGCCGCCCATCACGGTATCGGCGACGAATTCCCAGTCCGGCGATAGTTCCACGACATGTTCCCTTCGGTTCTTGCCTCCTCAGATAGCCCGGCCGCCGCCCGGCGCCACGGCCCTGGCCGCAATGATCGGACCGGCGGCGGCACCGTCCTGTCGGGGTGCGCCGCAAGACCGGCCAATTTCGTTTGACAGCGGGTCCGGTCAGCCGCGATCCTCTGGCCGACAGTTCGCCAAACCGGGGCCATTTCGCCATGCTCTCCAACACCTTCGCCGCCCTGCCCGGCCCCCCGTCGTGAAGGTCGACCTGAGCCACCGGGTCGCCCTCGTGACCGGGGCGGCCACCGGCATCGGCCGGGCACTGGCCGAGGCGATTGCGGGCTCGGGCTGCGGCGGGCTGATGCTCACGGATCGCGATCCTGCGGTGATCGCGCTGGCCGAGGCGCTTGGCGCCCGCCATGTGCTGGCGGACCTGGCCGCGCCAGACGCGGTGGACCGGATCACTGCCAAGACCATCGCCGCCTTCGGGCGGATCGACGCGCTGGCCAATGTCGCGGGCCTGACCACCCGCGGATCGGTCGTGGACGGGACCGAGGCCACCTGGGACAGCCTGATGTCGGTCAACGCCCGTGCGCCCTTCTTCCTGATGCAGGCGGTGATCCGAGACATCCTGCGCCGGGAGGCCGCGGGCAGCGTCGTCAACAACCTGTCGATCAACGCCCATTGCGGCATCCCCGAGCTGGGGATCTACGCCGGCACCAAGGGGGCGCTGGCGACGCTGACGAAGAACGCCGCGAACGCGCATCTTGGCGACGGGATCCGGGTCAACGGGATCAACCTGGGCTGGGTCGCCACGCCCAGCGAGGACCGGATGCAGCGCGACATCCTGGGCAAGGGCCCCGGATGGCAGGCGCAGGTGGCCGCGACCCGGCCCTGGGGCCGGCTGTTGCAGGCAGACGAGGCCGCACGGCTCGCGCTCTTTCTGCTGTCGGACAGCTCGGCGCCGCTGACCGGCGCGTTGATCGACCTAGAGCAGCACGTGACAGGGGCGCCGGGATGATCCAGACTACGCGAACGCGTGCGCGGACCCGCCGCGCGTCGACAGTCGGGTGTTGACGCTGGCGGCGTTTTTTCGAGAGTGACCGAGGGAGGAAGTGCATGTCCGGGCAAAACGCGATCGGTGCGGCAATCATCGGAACGGGGTTCATCGCGAGCGTCCATCTGGCTGCCCTGCGGCGCCTCGGCGTGACCGTCCGCGGCGTCCTGGGATCGAGCCCGGCGCGCGGGGCCGAGGGCGCCGCCGCGCTTGGGGTCGACACCGCCTATGACGACCTGGAGGCCCTGCTGCGCGACCCGGCCGTGGACGTGGTCCATGTGACCTCTCCGAACCATGCGCATTACCCGCAGGTCAAGGCGATCCTGGCGGCCGGCAAGCACGTGATCTGCGAAAAGCCGCTGTCGATGACCAGCGCCGAATCCGCCGAGATGGTGGAGATCGCCCGCACCTCGGGCAAGATCGCCGTGGTCTGCTACAACGTCCGGTTCTATCCGCTCAACCAGCAGGCCCACGCCATGGTCGCGGCGGGCGACATCGGTGCGCCGCGTTTCGTGACCGGGCATTTCCACCAGGACTGGCTGGCGCGGCGCGGCGACTGGAACTGGCGGCTGGAAGTCGAGGCCGGCGGCACCCTGCGGTCGGTCGGCGACATCGGCACCCACTGGGTCGACCTCGTGAGCTTCATCGTCGGCGAGAAGGCCGAGGCGGTGCTGGCCGACCTCACCACCTTTCTGCCCGAACGGGACAAGCCGCTGGGCCCCGTCGCCACGTTCTCGGCGGCGCAGGGCGAGACCGAGCCGCAGGCGATCACCACCGATGACGCGGCGATGATCCTGCTGGGATTTCCCGGCGGCGCGAAGGCGTCGATGACGACCAGCCAGGTCAATATGGGGCGCAAGAACTCCCTGCAGTGGGACATCGCGGGATCAGAGGCGTCGATCGCATGGGACAGCGAAACGCCGGACCACCTGTTCATCGGGCACCGCGACGCGCCGAACCAGATCCTGCAGCGCGATCCCGGCCTGATGAACGCGGCCGGCGCGGCGGCGGCAGCCCTGCCGGGCGGGCACGTCGAGGGTTTCGCGGACAGTTTCCGGGCTTTTCTCGCCCAGGTCTACGGCGATGTCGCCGTTGGCGCACGGTCGCCCGGCTCCACCTGGGCCGGCTTCGAGGACGGCCATTACGAGATGCAATTCTGCGACGCCGTGATCCGGAGCGCCGAGACCGGCACCTGGGTCGAGATAGGAGGATAGACATGCAACTTGGATTGCTCACCGCACCATTCGAGGACACCGATCTGATGGCGGTCGCGGACTGGACCGCGGCCAACGGCATGACCGCGCTTGAAGTGGCCTGCTGGCCGGCCTCGGGCGGCGAACGGCGCCGCTATGCGGGCACGAGCCACATCGACGTGGACGGGCTGACAGCCGCGCAGGGCTCCGAGATCATGGGGGCGCTGGCGGACAAGGGCATCACCGTCTCTGCGCTGGGCTATTACCCCAACCCGATGCACGCGGAGGCCGATCACCGCGAGGAAGTGCTGTCGCACCTCAAGAAGGTGATCTCGGCGGCGGGCGTCATGGGCGTCGGCACCGTCAACACCTTCATGGGCGGCGACCGGACCCTGAACGTGGATGAAAACTGGGCCCGGGCGGAACAGATCTTTCCCGACATCGTCAAGCATGCCACAAACAGCGGCGTGACCCTGGCGTTCGAGAATTGCCCGATGATTTTCAGCTACGACGAATGGCCCGGGGGGCACAACATCGCCTATTCGCCGCGGATCTGGCGCCGGATCCTCGAGACCTGGGACGGGGTCGGCATGAACTTCGACCCCAGCCACCTTGTCCTGCAGATGATCGACCAGGGCCGCTTCATCCGCGAGTTCGGCAGCCGGTTTGCCCATGTCCATGCCAAGGACCTGATGATCGACCGCGACGGGCTTTACGAGCACGGCATCCTGTCGGCCGGGATGGGCTGGCAGATTCCGCGGCTCTGCGGGCTTGGCGATGTTGATTGGGGCGACTTTTTCGGTCAGCTCTACCGCATCGGCTATGACGGCCCGGTCATCATCGAACACGAGGACCGCGACTTCGAAGGGTCCGACGAAAAGATCAAACGGGGCTTCTGCCTCGCCCGCGACATTCTGAGCCCGTACATAAAATAGGGCCGGGATCGACAAGTGTGAAACCCAGGGAGGGAACCATGAGAAGACTATTGGCGACAACGACGGCATTGGTGCTGACGGCGGGCTTCGGCGGCATGGCCGCCGCGCAGGATGGCTATACCATCGGCATCTCGAACACCGTGCAGGGCAACGGCTGGCGCGAGGAAATGGTCTGCGCGATGAAGGCGCAGGCGCTGGTGTCGGGTCAGGTCGACTCGCTCAACATCGCGCACCGCAACACCGACGCGGCGGGCCAGCTGGAGGACATCCGCAACCTGGTCGAGGCCGGCGTCGACGCGATCGTGCTGAACCCGGCGAACTCCGAGGCGCTGAATTCCGCGATCGAGGACGCCATCGCGGCCGGGATCGTCGTGGTCGCGGTCGACCAGGCCGTGGGCGCTGAAGGGGCCTACATCCTGTCGAACAACCAGGAGCAATACGCCTATCTCGGCGCCAAGTGGCTGTTCGAGGAGCTCGGCGGATCCGGCGACGTGGTCTACATGCGCGGCGCGGCGGGCGCGGGCGCGGACGATGACCGCAACACCGGCTTTCAGCGTGCGCTGTCGGAGTTTCCCGACATCAACATCGTGCAGGAAACCTTCACCGGCTGGCAGCAGGACCAGGGCAAGCAGCAGATCCTCGACTACCTCGCCACCGGCCTGCCGGTGGACGGCGTCTGGACCTCGGGCATCGACAACGTGATCGTCGATGCCTTCATCGAAAGCGACGTGCCGCTGGTGCCGATCGTGGGCGCCGACAATGCGGGCTTCGTCGGCCAGCTGGCCTCGATCGACGGCTTCACCGGGGCCGCGGTGACCAACCCCGGCTCCATCGGCGGGGCGGGCATGACCCTGGCGCTGCAGGTCCTGTCGGGCGACGCGCCCGAGGACAAGCTGGTGCTGGTCGACCCCTCGCTCTGGGCCAACAACGACCCCGAGGGCATGGCCCAGATCGAGGCGGCGCAGAACCCCGACCTCGACCCCGAATGGCCGGTGAGCGTGATGATCCCCGGCTGGACGGATTACACGATGGAAGACATCATCGCCTGCAAGGGCCCGGGCGAGTAACCCTGCAGCGCGGCCCCGGCGCGAAGCCGGGGCCGCACCTTCGACTGACGAGACATGCGCATGACCGATGACACCCCTTTGCTGATGGCCAGCGGGGTCAGCAAACGCTTTGGCGCCGTCGTAGCGCTCCGCAACGCGTCGCTGACCATTCGCAAAGGTGAGATCGTCGCCCTCATGGGGGCCAACGGCGCGGGCAAATCGACCCTTGTCAAGATCCTCACCGGTGCGCTGAAGCGCGACGACGGCGCGGTCGAAATCGCCGGGAAAGACGAGCGGATCGGCTCGCCGGCCGCGGCCCAGCGGGCCGGGCTGATGCCGGTCTATCAGGAACCCTCGCTGATCCCGGACCTGAGCGTTGCCGACAACCTGGCGCTCGGCGGGACCCCGGTCGACGATTTCCGCGCCTGGGTCGAGGAGCTGGGCATCAAGGGGCTGCGTCTGGACGACATGATCGGGCATTTGCCGCTCGCGACCTTGCGCATTCTCGATCTGGCCCGGGCGCTGGCCAGCAAGCCCAAGGTCCTGCTGCTTGACGAAATGACCGCCGCGCTGCCCACCGACCTTGTGGAAAACGTGCTGCGTGTCATCCGCAAGCAGGCGGATGCCGGCCAGGCCATCATCTACATCTCGCACCGGTTCACCGAGATCGCGCAGGTCTGCGACCGCGCGACCGTGCTGCGCGACGGCGAGACCGTGGGCGACCTGGAGGTCGTCGAGGGGGTCGAGGAGCGGGTGATCGAGCTGATGCTGGGCTCCGCGCTCGGCGCCGGGGCCGCGGCAAGTGTCCGGCCGCCCCCCGCGGGCCCGGCGCATCTGGAGGTGCGCGGGCTGACGCTCGGCAAGAAACTCACGGATGTCAGCCTGCGGCTGCACAAGGGCGAGGTTCTGGGGGTCGTGGCGCTCGAGGGACAGGGCCAGGACGAATTGTTCGGGGTTCTGGCCGGGCTGATCCGTCCCGATCGAGGGCAGATCCTGGTGGACGGAGAGGCCGTCGCCTTTCGCCACCCCGCCGATGCCATCGCGAAGGGGCTGACCTACGTGCCGGGCGATCGGGCCGACGGGCTGATGATGATGCGCTCGGTGCATGAGAACATCGCGATGCCGATGCTTGCGCGGTTCCGCAACTGGGGCCCGATCGGCATGAGGCGCGAGGCCGGGCTGGTCAATGATGCGGTCGAGCGGATGCAGATCGACACCCGTGCCATGGGCGAGGTGCAGCGCCTGTCGGGCGGCAACCAGCAGAAGGTCACCATCGGCCGATGGCTGGCCATGGGGGTCGAGACGCTGCTTCTGTTCGACCCGACC
This sequence comes from Roseisalinus antarcticus, assembly GCF_900172355.1. Taxonomy (GTDB): domain Bacteria; phylum Pseudomonadota; class Alphaproteobacteria; order Rhodobacterales; family Rhodobacteraceae; genus Oceanicola; species Oceanicola antarcticus_A. The sequence goes on from NZ_FWFZ01000017.1 coordinate 75,835, forward strand.
CGCGGCATCGACGTGCGCACCAAGCGCCAGATCTACGGCCTGGTGCGCGAGCTGGCCGAGCAGGGCGCGGCGGTGCTCTATTACACCTCCGAACTGGCGGAGGTGCCCGCTGCCTGCGACCGGGCGGTGGTGCTTTTCAACGGATCGGTGGTGGATGTGATCGAGGCTGCGGACGCGGACGAACAGACCCTCATGCGCGCGGCCTACGGCCTGCGGGAAGAGGCGGTCGGGGCATGACACGACTTCTGGGCCGCCACGGCTGGGTCATGGGGCTGACGGCGCTGCTTGTCCTGGCTTTCGTCTTCACCAAGGTGATCCAGCCTGGCTTCGGGGCATCGGGGCTCGACTCCCTGGCCCGGGCGACGATGCCTTTCGCCTTTGCCACGGCCGCGATGGCGGTGGTGGTGATCGCCGGCGGGATCGACCTGTCGGTGGCCTCGATGATGGCCGTGGCCGGGGTGACGGCGGCGGTGCTGATGGATGGCGCGGGCACGGGCTTTTCGGTGCTGGCGCTCTTGCTGGTGCTGGGGGTGGGCCTGCTGATGGGGGCCATAAACGGCGCCCTGATCGTGTTTACCCGGGTGCCCGACATCGTGGTCACCCTGGCGATGCTGTTTGTCTGGGAGGGTGTCGCGCTCCTGATCCTGAACGCGCCGGGCGGGGCCATCGCGCCCTGGCTGCGCGAGCTTGGCCGGGGGCCGTTTCTGGTCGAGTGGCTGCCCCGGTCCTTCGTGCTGATGGTGGTCTGCATCGCCATCGTCTGGATGCCCCTGCGCCGGTCGCGCCTGGGGCTGTCGATCTACGCGATCGGGTCGGACGAGCTTGCGGCCTACCGCTCGGGCGTGTCGATCGGGCGCACGCGGATCGCGGCCTATGCGATCTGCGGGCTGTTCTGCGCCATGGGCGGCGTGTCGATCAGCATGGCCACCGGCATCGGGGAACCGATCCCCGGCCCCTACCTGATGGCCAGTGTCGCGGCGGCGGTGCTGGGCGGCGTGATGCTGGGTGGCGGACGCGGGGCGCTGCTGGGACCGATCATCGCCGTCATCATCCTGCGGCTGGTGCGCATGGACATGACGCTGATGTCGGTGGATCCCAATATCGCGACGATCGTGGAAGGGTTGATCATGGTGGCGGTGGTCATGCTGGGCGGCCTGCTGGCAATGAGGGCGGCGCGATGACCCCGCAAGACACCGCCTCCCTCCTCGTCCGACTGGGCCGCTTCCTGCGGGACAACCCGATCTTTCCGCTCATCATCCTTCTGCTGGCGCTGATCGCCACGCTGGAATTCATGCGCCCCGGCATCGTCAACGAGCGCTGGATCGGCAACACGATCAAGTTCGCGATTCCGCTGGCGATGCTCGCCGCCTGCCAGACCCTGACGATGCTGACCGGCGGGATCGACCTGTCGGCCTCGGTGGGGGCGACGATCACCGCCTTCGTCATGGCCACCCAGGTGCCGATCATGGGGGCGCCGCTGGCGATCTGCATCGGGCTTGTGCCGGCCATCCTGATCGGACTGGTCAACGGCTTCGGCGTCGCCGTCTGCCGGGTGCATCCGCTGATCATGACCCTTGGCACCGGGCTGATCGCGACCGGCTGCCTGCAGGTCTACCAGCGCTTCGTCATCGCCAGCGGGTCGGTCGTGCCCGACGGGCTGGGCTGGCTGGGCACCGGCCGCACCTGGGGGGCACCGAACGCGCTGTTGCTGTTCGTGCCCTTCGCCATCTTCGTCTTGTGGCTACAGCGGCGCACGGGGTTCGGCCGGCTGCTCTATGCGCTCGGCTCCAACGAGACGGCGGCCAAGATCAGTGGCGTCAGGTCATGGCAGGTCTATCTGGCGCTTTATGCGCTGTCGGGGCTGATCGCGGGGGGCGCGGGGCTGCTCTATGTCGGGCTGATCAAGGCCCCGTCGCTGAGCCTGGTAAGCCCGCTGCTGCTGCCCTCTGTGGCGGCCGCGGTGATCGGCGGCACCTCGATCTTCGGCGGGCGGGGCGGATATGGCGGCACCATCGTCGGCGCCCTGATCCTGACCGTGCTCGGCACGCTGCTGACCCTGATGCAGATCCCCGAAGGGACGCGGCGGATCCTGTTCGGGCTGATCATCCTCGCGGTCACCACGATCTATGTGCGGCTGACCAATCAGCGATAGGGGACGACAATGGGCAAATGGCGGATCGCCGGGATCAGTTTCGACCACATGCACATGGGCGATCTGCTGCGCCAGGTGGATGCGCATCCCGAGGCCGAGATCTGCGCGATCTACGACCCGGACCCCGCCCGGATGCAGGCCGCGATCGCGGCGTTCGGCCTGCCCTCCGAGGCGGTGTTCACCGATTTCGACGCCTGCATGGCGACGGCGCCGGACATCGCGCTGCTCTGCGCGGCGACGGCGGACCACGCGGCCTTTGCCGAACGCCTGGCCACGCATGGCTGCCACCTCTTCGTCGAGAAGCCTTTCGCCGCAAGCGTTGAGGACGCCCGGCGGATGATCGCCGCGATGGCGGGCACCGGCCGGCAGATGGCGATCAACTGGCCGCTGACCTGGGTCCCGAGCCACGCGACCGCCAAGCGGCTGGTCGACGAGGGCACCATCGGCGATCTGCTCGAGGTCCATTACTACGGCGGCAACCGCGGCCCGCTCTTTCACCTGGCCGACAAGGTCGAGGTCACCCCCGAGGAGGTCGCGCGGCGCAAGCCCGACAGCTGGTGGTACAAACGCGCGTCGGGCGGCGGCAGCCTGCTGGATTATCTCGGCTACGACGCCACCCTCGGGACATGGTTTCTTGACGGCGAGGCGCCGCTGGAGGTGGCCTGCATGGTGGACGAGGCCCCCGGCATCGAGGTCGACCAGCATTCCATCACCCTGTGCCGCTACGCCCGCGGCCTGTCGAAGATGGAGACCCGCTGGGGCACCTTCACCGACCCCTGGACGACCCAGCCCCAGCCCACCTGCGTTTTCGTTCTGGTCGGCAGCAACGGCACCATCGGCAGCCCCGACTACGCGCCCCATGTGACGCTGCAGACCCGTGCGAGGCCCGAGGCCACGCCCGTTCCCGTCGATACCCTGCCCGAGGGCCGACGCAACGGGATCGAGTATGTGCTCTCTTGCCTCGCGCGCGGCACCCCGGTCGGCGGCCCGCTGTCGCCCGAGCTGAGCCTTGTCGGCCAGCGGATCGTCGACACTGCCGCGGCCTCTGCCCGGGAAAAGCGCACCTTGCCGCTGGTGCCCTGACACGCGCCCTCCGCCCCGGCACCCGGCGGGGACCCAACGCGCGGCCAGAGCATGGCCAGCGGCCAATTGCGAAAGGATCCGTTCATGAAGACCGCGATCGTCACCGGTGGGGGCACCGGAATCGGGCTGGCCACCTGCCGCCGCTTTCTGACCTCGGGCTACCGGGTGATCGCCGCCGGGCTGGAGCGGGACGACGACCTGCCCGCCGGGATCGAGTTCCTCGAGACGAACGTCACCGACCCGCGGGACATCGACCGGATGATCGGCGCGGCGGACCGGATCGACGCGCTGATCCACTGCGCGGGCATCCAGCTGCAGGAGCGCGAGTGGCAGGTCGAGGACTTCCGCAAGGTGCTCGACGTCAACCTGACCGCCTGCCACGCCTCGGCCACCGCCGCGCTGGACAAGCTGACGGCGGCGCGTGGCAATGTGGTGAACATCGCCTCAATGTGGAGCTTTTTCGGCTCGCCGAAATCGCCCGGCTATGCTGCGTCCAAGAACGGCATCGTCGCGCTGACCCGCTCCATGGCCACCGCCTGGGCCCCGCGCGGCATCCGCGCCAACGCCGTGGCCCCGGGCTGGGTGTTGACGCGGATGGCGATGGCCGCCAGGTCCGACCCCGTCCGCGAGCCCCGGATCACCGAGCGCATCCCCATGGCCCGCTGGGCGGAGGCCCATGAGGTGGCCAACGTCATCCACTTCCTGGCCTCGGACGAGGCGAGCTATGTCACCGGCGTCGTGCTGCCGGTGGATGGCGGCTATTCGATCGGCTAGCCGCGCGGAACTCGGCGACGCTAGGACGTGGGGATGTTCTCGCGAAAGATCACCTGCAGGCGCGGCATGTATTCCGGCTCCACCGAGCCGCGCACCGAGGACAGCAGCAACTTGACGATCTCGCGGGCCTCGACCCGGACGTTCTGGTCGATCACCGCGTCGATGGTGCGGTCCAGCAGCATCGGCTTTGTCGATTCTGTCAGATCGTGGGCGATGAACACCGTGTCCTGGTCCCGCCGCGCCGCCCGAAGTGCGCGCGCGATGCCGCGCTTGCCGGAGCCGATGTTGTAGATCCCGTCGATCCGGTCCTCGGCCAGCAGGCGGCGGGTCTCTTCGAACGCCCGCTCGCGGTCGTCGCGGACCTCGGCGATATGGGCGATGCGGATCTGCGGGAAATCCTCGGACATGATCGACCGGAACCCCATCTCGCGTTCCTCGTGCCCGCGATAGGCCGGCGAGCCGATGAAGACCGCCACGCGCTTGGGCTCGGAGCCGCCGACGAACCGCCCCATGAGCAGCCCGGCAAGCCGACCGGCGGCGCGGTTGTCGATCCCCACATAGCCGACCTTCCGGGTCGAGGGGATGTCGGAAATCAGCGTGCCGACATGGACCCCGGACGCCGCGAGGGCGTTGATCGCCTCGCGCACCTTGGGGTGGTCGAGCGCCACCACGCCGACCGCATCCGTGCGCCCCTCCAGCGACCGCAGCCGCTCGGGCAGCCGGTCGTGGTCGAACCCCTCGATCTGATGCACGTTGATCTCGACCCCTGTCAGGGTCTGGGCCTCTTCAAAGAGGTGCCGGCGCAGGTCCGCCATGAAATCGTTGGGCCCCGCGGGCAGCACGAAATCGAGCCGCGCGGTCTTGGCCTCGCCGGTGGGCAAGCCGTAATAGCCAAGATCACGGGCCACCTGCTCGACGATCTGGCGGGTCCTGTCGCGCACCCCGTCGCGGCCGTTCAGCACCCTGTCCACCGTCGCGGTGGACACGCCCGCCTCTCGGGCGATTCGCGATATCGTCGCGCGCATTTCCGCAAAACTCCCCTCAATGAGGTCTTGATATGCAATCTTAAGACATCATCAATGCCTCGCATAGCCACTCTTATTTGACGATATTGCGGAATATCAGATCAAACGGATGGATAATGATGTAAAAGGATGCATCATGATGCTTTGCCGGGCAGACCCCCTGCGTCATGCTGTCTGTATGGACATGACCCGAAAAAAGGGCGGTCCACGGGAGGAAATCACATGACCGAGACACACCGCTTCACGCGGCGCCGCGTCCTTGCGGGAGCTGCGCAGACTGCCATTTTCGCCGGTATCGGCGCTCCGCTCGTGCTCCGCGCCGACAGGGCCCGCGCCCAGGCCGGGCTGGCAGAGGGGATGGTCGGGGGGCCGACCGGCTTTCCGGGCGCCGAACGCTACCAATACGGGCCCGACACGCCGGAAGGCCGCGCCATCGAGGGCATCCGGGCATTGGTCGGCGCGGGCAAGGCGCCCAGCCGCATCGTGCTGGGATTGTCCGACGGCTCCATCGGCCAGATCACCCAGCCCTTCCCCGAAGGTGCGCCGTCGGTCAAGGACCTGTGGGAGCAGGAGACCGGGATCACGCTCGACATCGTCGGCGTGCCGAACGGTCAGGAATTCACCAAGGTCATGCAGGACGTCTCGACCAACGCCGGCGGCTTCGACATCTACGCGGTCGAATGGAACCGCCTGGGCGATCTCGCCGAGACCGGCGGCATCGTGGCGCTTGACGATTACGTCGCGCAATACCGCCCCGAATGGGACGACCCCGAGCGGGGCTATGTGAACGGTGAACAGGGCGTGTCGCTGCTCAACGGCTACCGCGGCAAGGTCTACGGCGTCTCGCTCGATGGCGACTTCCAGACATGGAACCACCGCACCGATCTGTTCAACGACCCGGACGAGCAGGCGGCGTTTTCAGATGCCCACGGCTATGCGCTGGCACCGCCCACCACGTGGAAGCAGCACGACGAGATCGCGGCCTTCTTCACCCGGCCGGACGATGGGCTCTATGGCTCCACCGATCTGCGCAACCAGGGCTGGGGCTATACCAACTGGTACCAGCGGTTCGTTTCCATGGCCTCGCCCAACCAGTTCCTGTTCGCCGACGACGGCACCGCGCTGATCAACACCGAGGCCGGCTGGGCGGCCACCCAGGAATACATCGACAGCCTGTCGCACCATTCGCCCGACGCGATCTCGTGGAGCTGGCCGGAGCAATACGGCAACTTCGCCCAGGGCGGCGCGGCGATGACCTGCGCGTTCTCGAACCTGCCCAAGTTCCTGGACAACCCCGCCAACGAAGGCAGCATGGTCACCGGCAAGGTCGGCAGCCACCTGCCCCCGGGCCGCGAACACGACGGCGGCCTGGTCCGCCGGACGGTCCTGTGGCTGAACCTCTCGGCCTCGGTGTCGTCGCAATCCGAGCATCCCGAGGCGGCCTACCTGCTGCTGCAATGGTTGGGATCGAGCCGGATCTATTCGTGGATGACCGCCAACCCGGGCGGCTATTTCGACCCGTTCCAGCTGGCGAACTTCGCCGATCCGCTGGTGCGCGAGACCTACCACGACTACCACATGGACATCGTCCGCGAGAGCGTGCGGCGCACCGTGCCGACGATCAACTATCCCGGCGCCACGGCCTTCCACAACGCGCTGGACGAAAGCCTTGTCGCGGCGCTCACTGGAAGCATGTCGGCCGAGCAGGCGATGGCCAACACCGAACGCCAATGGGCACGGATCGCCCGGCGCGTGGGCGAGGACAAGCTGCTCGAGGCGATCCAGGCCAACAAGGCGGCCTGGCCCGATGTGATCGACCCCATCGGCGCATGACCTCCCACATTGTCGACATTGCGGGCAGGGGCCTCGGCCTCTGCCCGCTGCACCATACCGGGGTCTGACCTTATGCACCGCAGCCTGTCTTTCGAGACCTTTCGCTACGCCGCCATCCTGACTTTTCTGGCCCTGTCGCTGATCCCGACGATCTGGATGATGTCGATGGCCTTCAAACCCGTGGCCGAATGGCAGGCAGCCGGTGCGAACCTGACCTGGTGGCCCGAAAACCCGACGCTGGACAATTTCCGCTTCATCTTCGGCGAGAGCGGATCGGACCTGATCGTGGCGCTGGAGCGCACGGCGGGGCGGCCGATCCTGGCCTCGCTGCTTGCGGCCACATTCGGCACGCTGATCGCGATGGTCGCGGGGTCGGCGGCGGCCTACGGGCTGTCGCGCTTCGGCTCGGGCGGGAACCTGCCGCTGGCGCTGATCCAGCTCCGGATCTTTCCGCCCATGGCCGTGATGATCCCGGTCATGATCATGTGGGCCTTCCTCGGCCTGATCGACACCTGGTGGGGGCTGGCGCTGATCTACGGCATCGTCACCATGCCGTTCAGCTTCTGGCTGATGAAGACCTTCTTCGACGACATGCCGCGCGAGATCGAGGACGCGGCCCTGGTCGAGGGCTGTTCCCGCTGGCGGGTGTTCACCCGGATCACCCTGCCGATCATGCGGCCCGCGCTGGCCTCGTCGGGACTGTTCGTCTTCATCCTGAACTGGTCGGACTATCTGATCGCGCTGCTGCTGACGACCCGGGACTGGGTGACGATACCGGTCTACATGGCGTCGCTGTCGTCCTCGATGACCGGCCAGCTTTACGGCGCCAAGGCCGCCCTTGGCCTGATCGCCGCGGTCCCGCCCGTGATCATGGGCATCGCGATCCAGAAACAGCTGGTCCGCGGCCTGACATTCGGGGCGCTGAAGGAATGACCGAGATCGCCGATATCCCCCCGCCGCGGACCGAGACCCCCGCCCCGCCCGACCGGGAGGCCGCGCGGCTCGGCTTTCGCCTGACCCTTCCGGCCCAGCTTCTGGTGCTGTTCATCGCGGTGTTTCCGATCTGCATGCAGATCTACATCTCGCTGACGGACTGGTCGCCGCTGGACGGCATCCCCTGGTGGCGGGCCCACGAGCTGTGGATCGGGCTGACGAATTATTCCGACCTCGCCTCCGACTTCCGGTTCTGGGGTGCGCTCTGGCGGACGCTCTTCGTGATGCTGGTCTGCGTGCCGGTCCAGTTCTTCCTTGGGCTGGGGCTGGCCATCCTCTTCGTCGACGAGTTTCCCGGGCGGCGGATCTTCTACTCGGTGCTGCTGGTGCCGATGATGGTGGTGCCCGCGGTCGCCGGCTACATGTTCTTCATGCTGTTCCAGTCGGGCGGGCCGGTGAACGACATCCTGTCCGCGTTTGCGGGCCGCACCGTCTCCATCGCCTGGCTCAGCGATCCGGATCTGGCCCTGGCGGCGGTCATCATCGCCGATATCTGGCAGTGGACGCCGCTGATGTTCCTGATCCTGCTGGCCGGCCTGGTATCGGTGCCCAAGGATCAGCAACTGGCGGCGGTGCTGCTGGGTGCCGGCTGGTGGCGGCGGTTCCGGACCATCATCCTGCCACGGATGAAGACGATCATCATCATCGCGCTGGCGATCCGGGTGATCGAGAACTTCAAGATCTTCGACACGCTCTACATCATGACCGGCGGCGGCCCCGGGATCGCGACCGAGACCATCAGCGTCTACATCTACAAGGTCACCCAGCAAGAGCTGATCTGGGGCTATGTCGCGGCGATCGCGCTGGCGATCCTGATCTCGCTGTCCATCGTGTCGGCCTTTGCCATAGCGCGGCTGCGGAGGGGCTCATGACAGAGATCGTCCTCGACACGCTTGGCAAGGATTTCGGGTCGTTCACCGCGCTGCGCGACATGGACCTGACGATCCGGGACGGCGAGTTCATGGCGCTGCTGGGCCCCTCGGGCTGCGGCAAGTCCACCACGATGAACATGATCGCCGGCATGCTGGAGCCGACCCGCGGCCAGATCCGCTTCGACGGAAAGCGCATCGACGGCGTGCCGATGGCCAAGCGCGGAGTGGGCTTCGTGTTCCAGAACTACGCGATCTTCACCCACATGAGTGTGCGCGAGAACCTGGCCTATGGCCCCAAGGCGCAGGGCATGTCGCGCGCCGAGGTGACGCGCCGCGTCTCGGACATCGCCGAGCTGCTGCAGCTGACCCCGATGCTCGACCGCCGGGCGGCGGGGCTGTCGGTCAACATCCTCCAGCGGATCGCCATCGGCCGCTCGGCCGCGGTGGAGCCCGCGATCTTCCTGCTGGACGAGCCGCTGTCGAACGTCGATGCGGCGTTCCGCGCGGTCATGCGGTCAGAGCTCAAGGGGCTGCAACGGCGGTTCAGCCAGACCATGGTCTATGTCACCCACGACCAGCTCGAGGCGATGACCATGGCCGACCGGATCGCGGTGATGGACCACGGCAGGCTGCTGCAGGTCGGCACGCCGCTGGAGGTCTACAACAACCCTTCCGACACGTTCGTGGCCCGGTTCATCGGCTCGCCCGGAATGAACCTGATCCCGGCCCGCGTCGATGGCGACACGGCGCATATGGACGGGATCGGTGCGCTGACCCTGACCGCGGCGCCCGGCACGGCGCAGGTTCTCGCGGGTTTCCGCCCCGAGGTCGTGCACCCCGATGACGACGGCCCGCTGGCCATGGGGGTCGAGATCGTCGAGCACATCGGCGCCCGCACCATCGTCCACCTTCGCGCCGGCGAGACGGAGGTGAAGGCCGTGCTCGACGCCGAGCACACCGCCCCGCGCGAAGGCCAGGCCTTCCGGTTCCGGGTCGATGCCGCCGATATCCGGCTGTTCGACCCGGCCACCGGCGCGGCCATGAAAAGACACGGATAATGGCCTCGATCCGGTTCCAGAACGTCACCAAGCGGTTCGGCGACATCGTCGCGCTGGACGATGCCAGCTTCGAGATCCGCGACAACGCGTTCTTCTGCCTGTTCGGGCCGCCGCTGTCGGGCAAGTCCACGATCCTCAAGCTGATCCTCGGGCTGGAGACGCCCGACACCGGCGGGATCTTCATCGACGGGCAGCCTGTGGCCCATGTCTCGCCCGCCAAACGCAACGTGGCGATGGTGTTCCAGAACCTCGCCCTGTTTCCGCACATGTCCGCGCTCGACAACGTCCGGTTCCCGCTGGTCGAGCGCAAGATCCCCGAGGCGCAGATCCGTGCGCGGGTGGCGCAGGTCACCGAGAAGCTGCACATCGGCCATATCCTCGGCAAGCCGCCCGCGCAGCTGTCGGGCGGCGAGCGTCAGCGCGTCGCCATCGCCCGGGCGCTGGTCCGCGATCCGGCGGCCTACCTGATGGACGATCCGATCTCTGCCCTCGACGCCCGCCTGCGCGAGGAGACCCGGGTGGAGCTGCGGCGCATCCAGCAGGAGATGCAAAAGACCCTGGTCTACGTCACCCACGACCAGGAGGAGGCGATGTCGGTGGCCGACGGGATGGCGGTGCTCGAGTCCGGGCGGATCCGCCAGATCGGCACGCCCGAAGACCTCTACCGGCAGCCCAACAGCACCTACGTGGCCGAGATGCTCGGCGCGCCGCGGATCAACGTGATCCCGGGCGACATGGCCGGGGTGATCGCCCTGCCGAACCTGCCGGCCGGGGCCGCGCGGATCGGCATCCGCCCCGAGAACCTGCGGGTGAACCCGGGCGGCGGCGAGGGCACGATTTCGGAGATCGAGCCGCTTGGCGCCTTCACCACCCTGTCGATCGACGCGCGGGGCCAGACCCTGAAGGCGAGCCTGCGCGGCCAGCCCGATCTGCAGACAGGGGCGCATGTAAGCCTTTCGGTCGATCCGGCACGGGCACATTTTTTCGACGCCGCGGGAAATGCCCTGGCAGTCGACGCATGAGGGAGGAAGAGATGAAAGACTTGGTCTACGCACCGGACCCGCCGGTCCGCAGCAAAGGCAGCAAGATCGGCGCCATCGGGGCCGGGATGATCATGGCCGAATGCCACCTGGCCGCATATGCCGACGCCGGCTTTCCGGTGGTCGCCATCGCCAGCCGCACCCGCGCCAACGCGCAGAAGGTGGCCGACCGCTGGAAGATCGGCCGGGTCCACGACACGCCCGAGGCGCTGATCGAGGACCCCGAGGTCGAGATCGTCGACATCGCCTATCCCCCGGACCAGCAGCCCGCGCTGATCCGCCACGCGCTGGGCCAGCCCCACGTCAAGGGCATCCTCGCGCAGAAACCGCTGGCGCTGTCGCTGGACGAGGCCCGCGCCCTGCGCGACGAGGCCGCCGCGGCCGGCAAGATTCTGAGCGTCAACCAGAACATGCGCTACGACCAGGCGATGCAGGTTCTCAAGCAGATCCTCGACCGGGGCGAGCTGGGCGAGGTGGTGTTCGCGCAGATCGACATGCACGCGATCCCCCATTGGCAGGATTTCCTGAAGGAATATGACCGGCTGACCCTGTCGAACATGAGCGTTCATCACCTGGATGTACTGCGGTTCCTTCTGGGCGAGCCCGAAGAGATCACCACCGTGGTCCGCACCGACCCGCGCACGACGTTTCAACACACCGACGGAATCTGCGTGTCGACCCTGCGCTTCGAGAGCGGGGCGCTGGCATTGTCCACCGAGGATGTGTGGTCCGGCCCGCGGGCGGAAGGATACGACGACGACCAGCACATCACCTTCCGGATCGACGGGACCGAGGGCGTCGCCAAGGGCACCATCGGCTGGCCCACCGGGGTCGCCTCGACGCTGACCTATGCCTCGCGCAAGACCACGGGCGGCCAGTGGGTCACCCCCGGCTGGGAGACGATGTGGTTCCCCCACGCCTTCATCGGCGTGATGGAGCAGTTGCAGCACGCGGTCGAGACCGGTGCCGCCCCTGCCCTGACCGTCGCCGACAACGTCAAGACCGTCGAGCTGATCGAAGCCGCCTACCGCTCTGTCGCAGAGGGACGGACGGTGCGGCTCAGCGAAATACAAACACCTTAAGGGAGGAACCAAACCATGATGCACGCTGGAATTTTTACCGGGTATTACCCCTACGGCCTCGAGGAAACCTGCTCGAAGATCAAGGGGCACGGCTTCACCACCGCGCAGCTCGACCTGCATTTCAGGGATGTCGACCTGAGCGCGGGCCAGATCACCGAGGCCAAGGCCAAGAAGGTGCGCGACACCTTCCGCGCCCACAACCTGCCGATCTGCTGCGTTTCGGGCTACACCAACATCGTCCACCCCGACCCGGGCGAGCGCAAGAAGCGCAACGACTACCTGCACGAGATCGTCCGCAACGCCCGCGCGTTCGGCTCGCGCTACGTGATTTCGGAAACCGGCACCTTCGATCCCGACAGCGACTGGGTCCACCACCCCAAGAACAAGACCGAGGAAGGCTGGGACGAGTGCCGTGCCGAGATCACCAAGCTCGCCCAGACCGCCTATGACCACGGCGCGGTCTTCCTGCTGGAAACCTACGTCAACAACGTCGTGGGCTCGGTCGAGGAAACCGTGCGGATGTTCGCCCAGGTCAACCACCCGGGCCTCGGCCTGCTGATGGATCCCACGAACTATTTCGAGGCCCACAACATCGACGATATGGACAAGATCCTGAACCAGGTCTTCGACACGCTGTCCGACAAGATCTGCATCGCCCACGCCAAGGACGTGAAGCGTTCGGGCGAGGACAAGACCGAAAAGCACGCCGATATCGGCGACGACGAGGCGCTGGAATCCCACACCTTCCGCGGCGTCGGCGAGATCGAGCTGCCGGCCCCCGGCCTCGGAGAGCTGAACTACGACCTCTACCTGCAGCGCCTGTCGGAAAAGCACCCCAACATCGAGGTGATCATCGAACATCTCGACGAAAGCGACATCCCGCGCGCGAAGGAATTCCTCGACGGCAAATTCGTCGCCAACGGCGTGTGAAAAGGACTGATCCCATGAAATGCATTGTTGCCACGATCCTACTGACCACGACGGCCCTGCCCGCGGCGGCCCAGGACCTGACGTTCTATCTGCTCAGCCACGGCGGCCCCAGCGACAAGTTCTGGGTCGACTGGAACGCCGGGGCCATGACGGCCTGCGAAGAGCTCAACGTGACCTGCAACGTCACCTTCTCGAACGGCGATTTCGCCGTCCAGAAAGAAGCCTTCAACGCCGCCATCGCCGCTCAGCCGGACGGCATCGCCACCACCTCGGCCCAGCCGGGCCTGTGGATGGAGGAAGTGCCGGCGGCGCGGGACGCCGGAATCCCCGTGGTCTTCTTCAACACGGACGACCCGGCCACCGGGCGCCAGGCCTATGTCGGCGCGGACCTGACCGGGGTCGGCGTCATGTGGGCGGAATACCTCGTGGATGGCGGCTTCGTCTCCGAGGGCGATTCCGTCTTCCTGCCGGTCGAGGTTCCGGGCGCCAGCTACCAGCAGCTGGAGACCGCGGGCATCGCCTCCGTCTTCGATCCGCTGGGCATCACTTACGAGGTGTTCGACGCGGGCACCGATCCGGCGGGCATCCAGGCCTCGATGTCGGACTACATGCTGGCCAATGAGCCCGCCGCGATCATCGCGCTGGGCGACAGCGTCGCCGCCGCGGTCCAGCCGGTGCTGGAAAACGCGGGATATGCGGCGGGCGAGATGCCGGTCGTCGGCTGGGGCAACAGCCAGGCCACCGCCGAGGCCGTCGAGGGCGGCTGGGTCAACGCCGCGGCGTGGCAGTTCCCCTCGGCGCAGGGTTTCATGCCCGTGGCGCTGCTGGCGCTGGCCGCAAAGGGAGAGCCGATCGGCTACGATGTGCTGACGCTCAGCCTCTATGACGCGGACAGTGTCCAGCCGATCCTCGACCTCTACAACGCTCAATAACGACCCGCGCCCCGGGGCCGCCCTGCGTGGGCCCCGGGGACAGCTTTTTCAGACGACGAAGGATGACGCCGTGGCCATGGACGCCGCCTCTGCCCCACCGCCCGCACGCCGCAGCAACCCGCTGCGGCGCCCCCAGGTCGCAACGCTGCTGATGCTGATCGTGGTCCTTGCAGGGTTCACCATTGCTGCGCCGCATTTCGCAAGCCCGCGCAACGTGTCGAACATGCTGGCCTTCATGCCCGAGCTCGGTATCATCGCCCTTGGCATGTGCCTGTTGCTGACCGCCGGCGAATTCGACCTGTCCGTCGGCGCCGTGTTCGCGCTGGGCGCCTGCGTGGCGATGATCTTGGTGCAATCGACGGGCTGGGCAATCGGGCCATCGCTGGCCGCTGGCCTCCTGACCTGCATGCTGGTGGGCTTGGTCAACGGGCTGATCGTGACCAAGATGGGGATCTCGTCCTTCCTCGTCACTCTCTCCATGCTGCTGGTCGTGCGCGGCTCTTCGCTCTACCTCACGCAGGGGTTTCCGCTGCAAAGCTACCGCGAAGAGACGGTGTTCCGCACCCTTCTGGCGGGCGATTTCAACCTCGGGCCGTTCCGGCTCTATGCGTCGCTCTTCTGGTTCGCCGGACTGGCGCTGCTGGCCGGCTACGTGCTGACGCTGTCGCGCCTCGGCAACTGGATCTCGGCCATCGGCTCCAACCGCCAGGCGGCGATCGCGCGCGGGGTGCCGGCCGACGCGGTCAAGATCGGCCTTTTCGTCCTGACCTCGACGCTGGCGGGGCTGGCCGGCATGATCTCGGCCTTCCGCATCAACAACGCCTCGCCCGTGGCGGGCACGGAATACGAGCTCGAGGTCATCGCCATGGTCGTCGTCGGCGGCACCGCCCTGACCGGCGGCTACGGCACGATCTTCGGCACGGTGCTGGGCGTGATTCTGCTGCGGGCGATCCGCAACGGCATCATCATGATCGGCGTGCCGGGCCTGGCCTATTCGACCTTCGTGGGCGGCATCATCCTGCTGATGCTGATGCTGCACGCGGGGCTGCGCCGCGCGGGGGAGCCGGGACGATGACCGATGTGCTGTCCCTGTCGGACATACACAAGTGCTTCGGCAATGTCGTGGCCCTCAAGGGGGCGGACCTCAGCGTGGGCGAGGGCGAGGTCGTGGCGCTTCTGGGCGACAACGGCGCCGGCAAGTCCACCCTGATCAAGATCGTCTCGGGCGTGATAGAGCCCGACCGGGGCAGCATCGCCGTCAACGGCAGCCCGGTCCGCATCCGCTCGGCCCGCGACGCCATGGCGCTGGGGATCGAGACGATCCACCAGGACACCTCGCTCGCGCCGCATCTCAGTATCGGGCGCAACCTCTTTCTCGGGCGGGAACCCGTGCGCCTGCCCTGGCTCGGCCCCCTCGCGCCGATCGATTTCGGCCAGCTGCGCGATGCGGCGGCCAGCCTGCTGCGCCGCGTGGGCATCACCAAGTCGCTGACCGCCCAGACCCCGGTCAACGCCCTTTCGGGCGGCGAGCGCCAGTCCATCGCGATCAGCCGCGCCATGCAATTCGCCGCACGGCTGATCATCCTGGACGAGCCCACCAACAACCTCGGCGTGGAAGAGACCCGCGGCGTCCTGCGCTTTGTCGGAGAGATGAAGGCCCAGGGCCATTCGGTCCTGCTGATCACCCACAATGTCCATCACGTGCTGCAGGTCGCCGACCGTCTGGTGGTCATGCGCCGGGGCGAGGTCGTGGCCCAACAGGCGGTCGCGGGCGCCGGTGTCCTGGATATCGAGGGTCTCATCATGGGTGTCGACCTGACCGCAGAGGAGCCCGCGCTCGCATGACCGGCCTGCACCGGCCATCTCCGCTCGCCCGGGCCCGACCGGCCCGCGCTCGCTCGGGTCCGGGGCGCCAGGATCACGGCAGCCAACCGAAGGTGACAAAATGAACGTCCAGTCCCTGACACATCATCCCCGCGATTACAGCCTGACCGGCGAAAGCTCGCGCTACGCGGTCGAGATCGGGCTGGCCTCGGCGGAGTGGTATCACACCGATGTCCCGCGCAAGCAGATCAAGGAGCTGATGCTCCGCAGGGACGGGCCCGCGATCCGCGACACGATCCTCTGGATCGGCCTGCTGGCGCTGACCGGGCTCGGCGGGGTGCTGACCTGGGGCACCTGGTGGTGCGTGCCGTTCTTCCTGGTCTACGGCGTGCTCTATGGCTCGG
>NZ_FWFZ01000038.1 GCF_900172355.1 Roseisalinus antarcticus
TACGCGCAAGCGCGTCAGAAATCGCAAGGTTTTCGTGGGTATCGACCAGAAACCTTGCGATTCCGGATATTATCAAAACTAGAATAAGAATACATTGTCAGATGCTTACGGGAAAATCACAGGCGACGAGGTAGTCCCGGGAAAATGGAACGCCCGATTCCGGCCTCGGTGAGAAAGCGAAACCGATGCCCCTGTGACGGTGCAAAAAGGTCTCGGGCCCCCTGATCACCATCGAATGGCGGGCGCGAGGATCCTGCGCGCCGAGGAGCAGCTTGCGTCAGCTTGGCTGAACGAGAAGGACGCCCGCACGTCGAGACCAATGCAGGGCCCTGACGGCGGGCAATGACGATGACGCCGATTGACGGCATCCCCGAAAGAACACCGGCCTGGAGCCGGTTTACGCAATCATCCGGTGTTTGAGACAGGCAGAGCGCGTCAGACCAGCATCGTCTGGCCAGCCGTCGCCTAAATCTCTGATTTCAGTGGTGAGCCGTGCAGGATTCGAACCTGCGACCCACTGATTAAAAGTCAGTTGCTCTACCAACTGAGCTAACGGCCCACGAAGCGCTCGTTTAGGAAAAGCACCTGCAGCGGTCAACCCCGAAAACTCCGAAGCTATGGATTCGCCCCCGGCCCTCGGGTATAGGCCCGCGAATGACCCGAACACCCGCCTCCGGCCTGCCGTTCATGAAGATGCACGGGCTTGGCAACGACTTCGTCGTCCTCGACGGACGCACCGACCCGGTGCGGCCAGATGAGGCGCTTGTCGCCGCCATGGCCGACCGCCACCGGGGCGTCGGGTTCGATCAGCTCGCCGTCATCGGGCCGGCCGAGGGGGCGGACATCGCCCTCGCTTTCTGGAACGCCGACGGCAGCCCCTCGGCCGCCTGCGGGAACGCCACCCGCTGCATCGCCGACCGTGTCATGGCCGAGACCGGCGCAGAGGCGCTGCGCATCGAGACCGGCCGCGGTGTCCTGCACGCCCTGCGCACGGAGACCGGCCTTGTGTCGGTCAACATGGGCCAGCCGCAGACGGAATGGTCCGCCGTGCCCCTGGCAGAGGCCATGGACACGCTGGAGCTTCCCATCGACGGCAGACCGACCGCGACCGGCATGGGCAACCCGCACTGCACCTTCTTCGTCGACGACCCCGAGGCGGTGGACCTCGCAAGCTTCGGACCCGTCCACGAGCACCATCCCCTCTTTCCCGAGCGGACCAACGTCCAGGTCGCCCGGGTCACAGGGCCCGACCGCATCCGCATGCGGGTCTGGGAACGCGGCACCGGCATCACCCTCGCGTCGGGGTCGTCCTCCTGCGCCACGGCCGTCGCCGCCGTCCGCCGGGGGCTGGTGTCGCGCGAGGTGACCATGGTGCTCGATGGCGGAGAGCTTGCGATCCGCTGGGCCGACGACGGGGTCTGGATGGCGGGGCCGACCGCCCATGTCTTCGACGGCGTGTGGCACGGATGACCGCGCCGCACTTCACCACGCTGGGCTGCCGGCTCAACGCCTACGAGACCGAGGCGATGAAGGACCTCGCCGCCCGCGCCGGTCTGCAGGATGCGGTGGTGGTCAACACCTGCGCGGTGACCGCCGAGGCCGTTCGCAAGGCCAGGAAGGAAATCCGCCGCCTGCGCCGCGAGAACCCGGAGGCGCCATTGATCGTCACCGGCTGCGCCGCCCAGACCGAGCCCGAGACCTTCGCCGCCATGCCCGAGGTCACCCGCGTCATCGGCAACACCGAGAAGATGCAGCCAGGGACCTGGGCCGCCATGGTCCCCGACCTGATCGGCACGACAGAGCGCGTGGCGGTGGACGACATCATGTCGGTGCGCGAAACCGCCGGCCACCTGATCGACGGATTCGGCACCCGCAGCCGCGCCTATGTCCAGATCCAGAACGGCTGTGACCACCGCTGCACCTTCTGCGTCATCCCTTTCGGACGGGGCAATTCGCGGTCGGTCCCGGCCGGTGTAGTTGTCGACCAGATCAAGCGCCTGGTGGATGGCGGCTACAACGAGGTCGTGCTTACCGGGGTCGACCTCACCTCCTGGGGGGCCGACCTGCCGCGGGCGCCCCGCCTCGGCGACCTGGTCCGCCGCATCCTGCGGCTGGTGCCCGACCTGCCGCGCCTGCGGATCTCCTCGATCGATTCGATCGAGGTCGACCCCGCCCTGATCGAGGCGATCGCCACCGAACCCCGGCTGATGCCGCATCTGCACCTTTCGCTCCAGCATGGCGACGACCTGATCCTCAAGCGGATGAAACGCCGTCACCTGCGCGACGACGCTATCGCCTTCTGCGAAGAAGCGCTGCGCCTGCGCCCCGACATGACCTTCGGCGCCGACATCATCGCGGGCTTCCCGACAGAAACCGACGCGCATTTCGAAAACTCCCTGCGCCTGCTGGAACAATGCCAGCTGACCTGGCTCCACGTCTTCCCCTATTCCCCCCGCGCCGGCACGCCCGCCGCCCGCATGCCCCAGGTGGACGGCGCCACCGCCCGATCCCGCGCCGCGCGGTTGCGGGAAGCCGGCGACGCCCGGGTCGCCCGCCACCTCGAGGCCCAGGTCGGCCGCACGCACAACGTGCTGATGGAGAGCCCGCGCATGGGCCGGACCGAGCAATTCGCCGAAGTGACCTTCGCCACGGACCAGCCCGAAAGCCGGATCGTCCCAGCCCGCATCACCGGTCTCGCGGGACAGCGACTGGCGGCCTGACCCTCATCCTGCCGACCTTCATCTTGGCCGAAAAACTCCCGCCGGAGGCTCCCACGTCCAGCATCCAGCCCCGCCCGTCCGCCCGGAACACCCCGGCCGGCCCCGGGGCGCCGGCCATGAACGCTCGACACCGGCCCGCGATCGACGCAGTCTCGCGGCCAAACGCCAGGAGAGACCATGCAACTCATCATGTCCCCCGCCTCGCCCTTCGTCCGGCGCGTCCGTGTCACGATCCGGGAGGTCGGGATCACCGATCTCGTCGAGGAGGTGCCGGTCACGACCACCCCGCTGGCCAGCGCCCCGGAAGCCGCGGCGGCCAACCCCTCGGGCAAGATCCCCAGCCTCCTGCGCGAGGACGGGCCGGCGATCCATGACAGCCGGGTCATCTGCCGCTACCTGAACGCCGTGGCCGATGCCCGGCTCTACCCGGAGTCCCGGATCTGGGAGGTCCTGACCCTCGAGGCCACCGGCGACGCGCTGATGGAGGCCGCGGTGAGCATGGTCTACGAGGCCCGGTTCAAGGGAACCGAGGGCGCATCGGCCGACTGGATCGCCGCGCAATGGGTCAAGGTCGTCCGCATCCTCGGGGCGCTCGAATCGCGCTGGATGAGCCACCTGATGGGGCCGGTCGACGCGGGACAGATCGCCGTGGCCAGCGGGCTCGAATACATCGACTTCCGCCTGCCCGACCGGGACTGGCGGGTGCTGGCGCCGGCTCTCGCCGGCTGGCTCGAGACCTTCGCCCAGCGCCCCTCGATGCAGGCGACACGCCCGGGCTGACGGGCGCCGCCTCAAACACCGGCCCAACGCCGGCAGGCAACCGGGGCGGATCATTGCCGTTGCCACATACCCCGTGGCAGCGCAGAGTTGGGCCCGTTGACCGCCGCTTGCAAAGGGCCCCAATGACACGCACCGCACATCGCCTCGCGCTACTGATCGCGATGGCCCCCCTGGCCACGCTCGCGAGCCCCTCCGACGAATGCAGCGGCTCAAGCCAGGTCGAGATCGCGAACTGCGTGTCCGACACCCTGGCCGCCGTCGACGCCACGGTCGAGATGTTCCTGGGCTTCGCCCACGCCTCGGCCACAGAGCTTGACGACGTCACCGGCCGCGCGGTCTCGGCTGCCGCGCTCGACGCCGGGCAGGCTGCGTGGTCCGCCTATCGCGACGCGCATTGCGAGTTCGTCGGAACAACCTTCGGTGGCGGGTCGGGCACCGGCATCGCCATCAACGATTGCCGCATAGAGCTCGGCCGCGCCCGTGCCGCCTCCCTGCGGATGTATGTCCAATAGTCGCAGGGCAGGGGAAGGTCTCACATGGCATCCGCACCGACCACACCGACCGTCTATCACATTCCCGTCTGTCCGTTTTCGCAGCGGCTCGAGGTCCTGCTCGCGCTCAAGGGCCGGAATGCCGCCGTCGATTTCGCGGTCGTGGACATCACCCGGCCCAGGGACCCCGGCCTGCTGCGCAAGACACGAGGCACCACCGCCCTGCCGGTCCTGGAAACGGCGGCGGGCGATATCCTCAAGGAAAGTCTCGTGATCCTCGACTATCTCGACGAGGCCATCGACGGCGGCCAGGTCCGGCACCCCGACCCCCTCTGCCATGCGGTCGAGCGGATGCTGATCGCGCAAGAGAGCGCTTTCACCATGGCCGGCTATCTTTTCGTGATGAACCAGGACCCGGATGCGCGGGACGGACACCGTGACAAGTTGCTTGGCCTGTACCGTGACCTGAACGACTTTCTGGATCACCATGCGCCGGAGGGCCCCTGGCTCTTCGACGCGTTCGGGCTGGCCGAAGTCGTCTTCGCGCCGATCTTCAAGCGGTTCTGGTTTCTGGAGTATTACGAGGGCTTCGTCCTGCCCGAGGGCCCCGAATATGACCGCGTCAGGGCCTGGCGCACGGCCTGCATGGCCCATCCCGCCACCGGGCAGGTCACCCGCGAAGAGATCGTGAAGCTCTATTACGACTATGCCATGGGCGCCGGAAACGGTGCGCTGCCCGAGGGGCGCTCGGTCTCCAGCTTCGCCTTCCAGCCGCCTTGGCAGGACCGACCCTGGCCGCCCGCGGACAAGTACACCCATCGCGCCACGGATGCGGAGCTGGGCCTGGTCGCCGGGGGATAAGGCCCCGCCCCACGCCGTCTGCCGCCGCGGGCCGCCCTAGAACGCGTAGCTGACGCCGATGTTGAGCGCGTTGGTGACGATGTTCGTGCGCAGCGTGCCGCCGGACGACAGATCGGCCTCGTTCCAGCTGTAGGTCGACTTGACCTCGCCGAAGACCGAGACCCGCTCGCTCAGCGGATAGCTTGCCCCCGCGAGCAGGGCGAGGGCCGGGCCGGTGTATTGATAGCCGAAGGTTTCGGAGCCGTTCTTGGTCACTTCCACATGGGGCAGGGCCACGCCGATACCGGCGCCGACATAGGGCGTCAGCGCCCCCAGGCCGCCCGGCCAGCGATAATAGGCGTTGGCCGTCAGGATGTTGATGCCGTCGGTGAATTCCAGCGTCTCGTATCCCGCGGCGCGGCCGTCCTCGCCGGAATAGACCTTGGCGTGGCTGAAATCCGCACCGAAGCCCATGTTCGCGTCGCGCCACCAGGTGGCGCGGAGGCCATAATAGGGCGGCGGCTCGAACGAGCGGCCCTGCCAGCCCACCAGGAAATCCTCGTCGGGAATCAGCGGATCGTCGGCGACGGTCACCCGGCTGTGCGGCGCGGACTGCGCCCCGAGATAGAGGCTCAGCTCCACCTCGGCGGCCAGCGGCGTGGCCGCCGTTCCGGCGATCAGGGCAAGCAGCGGGAGCGGGACAAGGCGTCGCATGGGCAGGTCTCCGGAGGTTCCGGGCCTATGTCGTATCGCGGGTTGAAGATGTCAGCCCCCGCCGTGGCAAATGCGACATCATGCGCCTTTTTGCCCGCTGGACGGGCGGATTTCTGCCCTGTAGACAACCCGCGATCGGCTTGGAGCAGAATCCCCGGGCCCAAGGCCCATTGGCCCGGACCGGGCCCCGCAACATGGAGATGTTTGACGTGTCACACGCAGACGATAGCCAGGGCACCCGCCGCGACTTCATCTACTATGCCACCGCCGGTGCCGGCGCCGTGGCGACAGGTGCCGCGGTCTGGCCATTGGTGAACCAGATGAACCCCTCTGCAGACGTGCAGGCGCTGGCCTCGATCCAGGTCGACGTCAGTGCGCTGGCCCCCGGCGACCAGCTGACCGTGCTCTGGCAAGGCAAGCCCGTGTTCATCCGCTACCGGACCGAGACGGAGATCGCCCAGGCCGATGAGGTGGACGTGTCCTCGCTGCCCGATCCGAATGCCGAGAACGCCAACCTTGCAAATCCCGACGCGCCGGCGACCGACGAGAACCGTGCGCTGATGGCCCCCGAGGGGTCGGGCATCGAGCCGGCCGGCGCGTTCCTTGTGCAGATGGGCGTGTGCACCCACCTGGGCTGCGTCCCGCTGGGCGAGTCAGGCGATTTCCACGGCTGGTTCTGCCCCTGCCACGGCTCGCATTACGACACAGCCGGCCGGATCCGCAAAGGTCCCGCTCCGCGCAACCTTCCCATCCCGCTCGCCGCGTTCGTCGACGAGACGACGATTCAACTCGGTTAAGGAGACCCGTTCATGGCCGGAATTCCTCACGACCATTACGAGCCGAAGACGGGCGGAGAAAAGTGGCTCTATCGCCGCCTTCCCATCGTCGGTCTTCTGTATGACACGCTGATGATCCCCACCCCCCGCAACCTGAACTGGATGTGGATCTGGGGGATCGTGCTGGTCTTCACGCTGGTGCTGCAGATCGCGACCGGCGTCGTGCTGGTGATGCACTACACGCCGCACGTCGACATGGCCTTCGCCTCGATCGAGCACATCATGCGCAACGTGAACGGCGGGCACATGATCCGCTATTTCCACATGAACGGCGCCTCGCTGTTCTTTGTGGCCGTCTACATGCACATCTTCCGCGGCCTCTACTACGGCTCCTACAAGGCCCCGCGCGAGGTCACCTGGATCATCGGCATCCTGATGTTCGTGCTGATGATGGGCACGGCGTTCATGGGCTACGTTCTGCCCTGGGGCCAGATGTCGTTCCACGGCACCGCCGTGATCACCGGCCTGTTCGGCGCCATCCCCTTCGTGGGCGAAGCGGTGCAGACCTGGCTGCTGGGGGCCTCGGCCGTCGGCCAGCCGGCGCTGAACCGCTTCTTCTCGCTGCACTACCTGCTGCCCTTCATCCTGCTGGGCCTCACGATCGTGCACGTCTGGGCGTTCCACACCACCGGCAACAACAACCCAACCGGGGTCGAGGTGCGCCGGACCTCGAAGGAAGACGCTCAGAAGGACACACTGCCGTTCTGGCCCTACTTCGTGATCAAGGACCTGTTCGCGCTGGCGCTGATCCTGGTGGTGTTCATGATCATCGTCGGCTTCATGCCGAACTACCTCGGCCACCCGGACAACTACATCCCCGCGAACCCGCTGGCGACACCGTCGCACATCGTGCCCGAATGGTACTTCCTGCCGTTCTACGCGATCCTGCGGGCCTTCACCGCCGACGTCTGGGTGGTGATGTTCGCCGACTGGATCACCTTCGGCATCGTCGACGCCAAGTTCTTCGGCGTGCTGGCCATGTTCGGCGCGATCGTGGTGATGGCGCTGGCCCCCTGGCTCGACACGTCGTCGGTCCGCTCCGGGCGCTACCGGCCGATGTTCAAGTGGTGGTTCGCGCTGCTGGTGGTCGATTTCATCGTGCTGATGTGGGTGGGCGCCATGCCCGCCGAGGGGATCTATCCCTACATCTCGCTGATCGGCTCGGCCTATTGGTTCGGCTACTTCCTGGTGATCCTGCCGCTTCTGGGGGTGATCGAGAAGCCGCAGCCGCAACCGGCCACGATCGAGGACGACTTCAACGCCCACTACGGCGGATCGGGTGACGGCAAAGCCGCTGCTCCGACCCCGGCCGAGTGAGAAAGGACGCACAGACCATGCTTCGAAAACTTACCCTGACTGCAGCCTGCGTCCTGGGCCTTGGCGCCCCGGTCGCGGCCATCGCCGCGGGCGGCGAGGTCCATGTCCACGACTTCGACTTTCCGTTCGAAGGGCCCTTCGGCAGCTACGACACCAACCAGCTCCAGCGCGGCCTGCAGGTCTATACCGAGATCTGTTCGGCCTGCCACGGGATGGAATACGTGGCTTTCCGCAACCTGTCCGACGAGGGCGGCCCCGCGCTGCCCGAGGACCAGATGCGGGCCTATGCCGAACAGTTCGAGGTCTGGGACCCCACGCTGTTCGACGGCGAGGGCGATTTTCGCCCGGCGACCCCGGCGGACAAGTTTCCGGGCTCCTCGCTCTCGAACGCGCCCGACCTCAGCCTGATGGCCAAGGCCCGCGCGGGCTTTCACGGGCCCTACGGCACGGGTCTGAGCCAGCTCTTCAACGGCATGGGCGGCCCGGAGTACATCGCCACGCTGCTGTCGAGCTACGAGGAGGAACCCGAGTGCGCCTTCGACAGCGACCCGATCGACGGCTACTACAACACCGCGTTCGCGAACGGCGGCCTGCCTGAATCCTGCTACGACGAGGACGGCCACGCGATGGTGCCCGGCAGCTACATCGCCATGGCGCAGCCGCTCTATGGCGACGACGTGGACTACGCAGACGGGCACTCGACCGAGATCGAGCATGTCGCCCAGGACGTCGCCGCCTTCCTGATGTGGACGGCCGAGCCCAAGCTCGTCGCGCGCAAGCAGGCCGGACTGACGGGGGTGATCTTCCTGACGGTGCTGTCGGTGCTGCTCTATCTGACGAACAAGCGCCTCTGGGCACCCTACAAGAAAAAGCACTAGGGGCGTCCGGCGTTCCAGATGCGACCAAGGCCCGCCCTCACCGGCGGGCCTTTTTCATGAAAGGTCGACCCGTCCCAGCCGGCCGTCGTCGGTGAACCGGCAAGATGCGCCGCCCACGGGCAGCCGGGCCCGCACTTCGGTCCCGCGCCGCAGGGGGCGCACCGCGGTCACCACGACATCGCGCGGGGACAGGCCGGTCTCGGCCCCGATCGCCACGACGCAATCCGTCTCCAGCGACATGGCCGAGAGCGGCGCGATCACCGCCACCTCCGGCGTCGGTGCCGCACAGGCGGCGAGCAGCAGGGGAAGCACGGACATCCCCCTCATCCCAGATACTCCCGCAGCGCGGCCGGCGGATCGGCGAAGAGCGCCGCCCTGTCATGCGGGCCGGTCACCCGCCCATCTGCCACCAGCAAGACCGTATCGGCAACGCGCTCGGCATCTCCGGGGTCGTGGGTGACCATCAGCAACGTCCGCCCGGGCGCCGCCAGCACATCGCGGGCGAGGATCAGCATCTCGGCCTTGAGCCCGGGGCCCAGCGCCGCGAAGGGCTCGTCAAGAAGCACCAGCGGTGCGTCCTGGACCAGCACCCGGGCGAGGGCGGCGCGGCTTTGCTGACCGCCCGAGAGGGCGCCGGGCTTGCGCGCGCCCAGTCCCGAGAGCCCGACCCGGGCCAGCACCTCCTCGACCCGGGCGTCCCGCGCCGGATCACGCCCCAGCCCTGGCGCGATGCCAAGCATCACGTTCTGCGCCACGGTCAGATGCGGAAACAGGTTCCCGTCCTGGAACAGCTGGGCGACGGGCCGGGCATGGGGCGCCAGCCCCGCCATGTCGCGCCCGTCGATGCGGATATGCCCAAGCGCCGGATCCAGAAATCCGCCGATCGCGGCAAGCAGCGTGGACTTGCCGCCCCCGGACGGGCCGATCACCGCCGTCACGCCCGCACCGACCGTCAGGTCCGCCTCCAGCCGGAAGGCGCCCTGTTGCAGGACCAGACTCTCAAGCGTCAGCATTCACGCGCCCTCCCCTGTCGAATATCCAGAACAGCCCCAGGCTGAGCGCGACCAGCAGCAACCCGGCACCCTCGGCCCCGTCGCTGCGATAGGCGCCCATGAGGCGGTACATCTCCAGCGGCAGGGTCGCATCCATGGTGCCCGCGAACAATGTGATGACCCCAAGATCCCCCATCGAGAGCGCCGCCGCCAGCCCGGTGGCAAAGCCCAGCGGGCGGCGGATGCGCGGCAGGATGACCAGCCGGATCCGCGCCCATCCGCCAAGCCCCAGCGCGTCGGCCAGCCGTCCCTGGCTCTCTTCGACCTGGGTGATGGCCGGCGCCAGCACCCGGACCGCGAAGGGCACCGCCAGCAGGGCATTGACCAGCGCCGTGACCGGCAGGGCCGCGACCGCCGGCGACATCACCGGATAGAGCAGGATGAACAGCCCCGTGCCCACCACCAGCGGCGAGGCGGCCAGCGGAAGCACACCCGCCAGCGACACCAGCCGGCCCGACCGCAGCGCCAGCGCCAGCGCCATCCCGATCGCCAGCGCGGCCGAGACCAGCGCCACGGCGACAGATCGCAGCGCGGCCGGCCAGACGCTGGCCGGCATGTCGCCAAGCCCGCCGATCCCGCGCAGCAGCACCATCGCCAGGGGTACCATCAGGAACAGGGACGCCGCTCCGATCCAGAGCCCGTCCGCAAGGCGCGAGCCGTCCCAGCGACGCACGACCCGGTCCAGCCCGCCACCGATCGCGTCGGGCACGGTCAGGCGAAACGCGATCACCGCCGCCGCCGCACACAGGCCAAACTGCACCAGTGCCAGCTGCGCCGCCCGCTCCAGATCGAAATCGAAGCGGACGGCCTGATAAATCGCGAGCTCGACCGTCGTGGCGCGCGGCCCACCGCCCAGGATCAGGGCGACGGCAAAGCTTGTCAGGCAGATCAGGAAAACGACCAGAAACGCCCCCGGGGCCAGGTTTCGCAGCATCGGCCATTCCAACAGGCGCCCCACCGGCGCCCCGAGCGCCGCGGCCAGCCGGAACCGCTCCGCCGGGATCGCCAGCCAGCCTTGCAGCAACATCCGGGTCGCCAGCGGCAGGTTGAAGAAGACATGCGCAAGCACCACGCCGCCGAACCCGTAGATGTCCAGCGGCGGCAGGCCGACCAGCGACAGCCCGTCGCTGACCATGCCGCGCCGGCCATAGACGGCCAGCAGCCCCATCACCGCTACGATCACCGGCAGGATGAACGGCGCCCCCAGCAGCGTGACGAGGACGCGGCGACCGGGGAAATCCCGCCGCGCCAAAGCCCGCGCCACCGGCACGGCCAGAACGACCGACAGGCCCGCCGAGCAGAGGGCCTGCAGCACGGTGAAGCGGATCGCCGCCCAGTCGGCCGCCGCCAGCCCCCCGGACCATTCGGCCCGCAGAGCGACGGCAGCGACCGTTCCCAGCGTCAGGATCAGCAGCAGCCCGGCAACCCAGGCGCCGGGCCACCGCAAGGTCATCGGGCCAGGGCGTCCCGCCAGACGGCGATCGCCGCATCACGGGCCGCGGCGGCCTCTTCCGGGGCCATCAGCAAGCCCTTGTCCGGCTGGACCAAGGTCTCGAACCCCTCGGGAAGGCCGGCCTCGGGCATCACCGAAGGATACATCCAGTTCGTGGTCGGTATGACCGACTGGAACGCGTCCGTGCCGATGAACGCCATGAATTGCGCGGCAAGCTCGGGCTGGTCCGTTTCGGCGACGATCGCGGCGACCTCGATCTGCAGGTAATGCCCCTCGTCGAAGGCCCAGGCCACCTTCGAGTCGTCGTCCTCGGCGATCAGGTGGTAGGCGGGCGAAGTCGTGTAGGACAACACCGCATCCGCCTCGCCCTCCAGGAACAGGCCGTAGGCATCCGACCAGCCCGGCGTGACCGTCAGCACGTTGTCGGCCAGCCCCTCCCAGATGCTCGCGGCCTCATCTCCATAGGCTGCTCCGACCCACAGGACGAGGCCGAGGCCAGGTGTCGACGACCGCGGGTCCTGGATCGCGATGCTGAGGTCGCTGTCGGCCAGCTCGCGGAAATTGGCGGGCGCCTCGGTCCCGGCGTTGGAGACGAAGGCGAAATACCCCCAGTCGAAAGGCAGGAACGTGTCGTCGTGCCAAGCGACCGGCAGGTCGAGATCCGCCGTCACCCCGTGCGGCGCGAACAACCCCGTCTCGCGCGCGGCGGCGACCAGGTTGGAATCCAGGCCCAGGACGATGTCGGCCTCGGTCCGCGCCCCTTCCAGCCGCACCCGAGACAGCAGTGCGGCACCGTCGCCCGCCGCGACGAAGGCGATGTCACAGCCGCATTCGGCCTCGAACGCCGTCTCGATCGCGGGGCCGGGGCCCCAGTCCGGGACGAAACTGTCATAGGTATAGATCGTCAGCGTTTCCGCGCTTGCCGCGCTGGCAAACATCAGTCCCGCGATGGTGGCACAGGTCTTCATGTCATCCTCCAATCGCCGAACGGAAAAAAGGATGGAGTATGACCCACGACCTTCCCTCCGCCGGTTCTAGCCGGTTCAGGTTCAACGGGTTCGCGTCATGCATCTCAGCCCGATCCGGGCACCCCGAGGTGACGGTGAACCTAGGGCGGTCCGCCGCGGTCTTCAACCCTGCCCCTTGAGCCGCCGGCAAGCGGGGGATAGGACAGCCCGAACCCGACCACCCGGAGCCCCTGACAATGAGCCTCAACAGCTACGGCCACCTCTTCCGTGTCACGACCTGGGGCGAAAGCCATGGGCCTGCCCTGGGTGCGACGGTGGACGGCTGCCCGCCCAACGTGCCGCTCGACGAGGCCGCGATCCAGGTCTGGCTCGACAAGCGGCGGCCTGGGCAGAACAGGATGACCACCCAGCGCAACGAGCCCGACGCGATCGAGATCCTGTCCGGCGTGTTCGAAGGCAAGACCACCGGCACCCCGATCCAGCTGATGATCCGCAACACGGACCAGCGCTCACGCGATTACGGCGATATCGCCGAAACCTTCCGGCCCGGCCATGCCGACATCACCTATTGGCAGAAATACGGGATCCGGGATTATCGCGGCGGCGGCCGGTCCTCCGCCCGCGAGACGGCGGCACGCGTGGCCGCGGGCGGCGTGGCGCGGGCGGCGCTGGCCGCGCTTTTGCCGGGGGTCGAGGTCCGGGGCTACATGGTGCAGATGGGCGAGAAGACCATCGACCGCGCCCGGTTCGACTGGGACGCCATCGACCGCAACCCGTTCTGGTGCCCCGACCCCGAGGCCGCCACCGAATGGGAGACCTACCTCGACTGGCTTCGCAAGGACGACCACAATTCCGTGGGTGCGATGATCGAGGTCGTGGCCCGCGGCGTGCCCGCGGGGCTCGGGGCGCCGGTCTACGGCAAACTCGACACCGATCTTGCCGCCGCGATGATGTCGATCAACGCGGTGAAGGGCGTCGAGATCGGCGAAGGCATGGCGGCCGCAGGCCTCACCGGCCGGGCCAATGCAGACGAGATCTTCATGGGGCCGGAGGGGCCGGAATTCAGCTCCAACCACGCCGGCGGCATCCTCGGAGGCATCTCCTCCGGTCAGGACATCGTGCTGCGCTTCGCGGTCAAACCGACCTCGTCGATCCTGTCCCCCCGCGCCTCGATCCGCAAGGACGGCACGGCGGCCGAGGTCGTCACCAAGGGCCGCCACGACCCCTGCGTGGGCATCCGCGCCGTACCGGTGGGCGAGGCGATGATGGCGGCGGTGATCCTGGACCACTTCCTGCTGGACCGGGGCCAGACCGGCGGCACACGCGGCCAGATCGGCCCCCCGGCATCGTGACCCGGCGGGGCGCCCGGCTGCCCCGTCGATTGGATATATTGAGGCAATGAAGTCCGTCAGCCGGCTTCATTGCCTTCAAATATCCCCGCCGGAGGCTCGCAACGCCCGAGGCCGAGTGCGGCGCCCGACCATGGAGGCTCTCGCTCAGGACCCTGCCGCGCCCAACGCCAGATCCATCAGCGCCTGGATCTCCGCCTGGGAGGTGCCGGCCACGATCCGTCCCAATTCCCGGTCGCCGCGCAGCACGACGAGGGTAGACCGGCGCGGAATGTTCAGGGATTGCGCCAATTCGGATCTGCCGTACTGGTCCCAATCCACCTCGACGAAGGTGATCTGCTGCTCGTAGGCCGGGTCGGCAGCCTTCAGCGCATCCATAACCCGGGTCTGCGCCCGGCAGGTGGTGCACCAATCGGCCTTGAAATCGACGAACAGGGTCTCTCCCGCCGCCAGGCGTTGCTGGACAAGCCCGGGCGAATAGTCCAGCGGCGCCGCCATCGCGGCCACCGGCAACAGGACAAGTGCAAGAAAACTGCGTCGGATCATGGGAATTCCTTTCAATAGCGGACCGACAGGTCCTGTAACCAGTAGGGAAGCGTGTCGAGCAGCCAGATCTCGGCGAATTTCTGGAGATCGAACAGGATCGCAGCTCCGACAG
This sequence comes from Roseisalinus antarcticus, assembly GCF_900172355.1. Classification (GTDB taxonomy): domain Bacteria; phylum Pseudomonadota; class Alphaproteobacteria; order Rhodobacterales; family Rhodobacteraceae; genus Oceanicola; species Oceanicola antarcticus_A. Next base: position 14,057 of record NZ_FWFZ01000038.1, read on the forward strand.
CGACGAAGATCACCCCCATCGTAGGCCTCGCCCGCGCGGCCACGGCCCGAAGCCAGTCCCGCCGCGCTCGGATCGCCGCCTGCGCACCATAGCCCAGCGCAAGGATGATCGTCGAAATTCCGGCCGCGAAACTCACCATGATCGCCGCCGCCCAACCCAGGTCCTCGCCGGCGGAGGCCATCGCGATCGCCCCGCCCAGGGTCGGCCCCACGCAAGGCACCCAGACCGCGCCCAGAATCGCCCCGCCGACCGCCTGGCCCCGCAGCCCCGACCGGTCGACCTCGTCCATCCCCTGATCCGCCCGCGCAGACAGCCCCGCCGTCGCAAGCTCGAAGCCATGGGCAAATCGCGGGACCAGCAGGACCAGCCCGAACCCGACCATGAGCGCCCCGCCTGCCTTCGCCACCATGAGATCGTCGATCCCCAGAGCCCGGCCGAAAACCGCGACCGACAGGCCCACAAGCACGAAGGACACCGACATCCCCAGCGCAAGCGCGACAGGACCCCACCGGCTGACCTGCAGGGCAGAGGCCAGCACGATCGGCAAGACCGGCAGGACGCAGGGGTTGATCAGCGTCAGCAGCCCGGCCACATATCCAAGCATCAGATCCATCGCCCAGACATGGCCCAGCAGGGCCGCCAGGTCACGAAAAACCGCGCTACCCGAGGGTCAACTCGCCGTGGGCTTTTGTTTCGAAAGCTGCACGGCAAGGATGCCCCCCGCGATCACCGCGACACCGACGACGTCCAGAACGCCGATCCGTTCCCCAAGCAGAACCGCCGCCGTGCTCACGCCGAAGAACGGTGTCAGGAAATGGAAGACGGCGGCCCGCACCGCACCGATCCGGTTCACCAGCCAGAACCAGACGAGGGTCGCCAGAACCCCCGGCACCAGCGTCGTGTAGACGAACGCGACGCCAAGCTGCCAGGACCAGGTGACCGACCAAGTCTCGAACGCCAAGGCGGGAATCGCCAGAGCTGTCGAGCCCACCAGCATCTGCAATCCAACGACCATCAGGAAATTGCCGCCCGACGATGCCCCCCGCACCGCAAGCGTCGCCACCGTCAGCGACACCACGCCGATCACGCACAACACCACGCCGAAGGGATCCGCCCCGCCCGACACCCGGCTGCCCATGATCAGCGCCACGCCAGCGACCCCGGCGAACAGCCCCAGCACCCCCTGCAGCGGCAGCCGCTGCCCCAGGGCCAACCACCCGACCAGCGCCACCAGAAGCGGCATGGCCGACGCGATTATGGCCGCCAGCGACGCCTCGACCGATTGCATCGCCACGAAGTTCAGCCCCAGGTAGGCCGCGTTCTGGCACAGGCCAAAGACCACCACGGCGCGCCACTGCCGCCCGGTCAGCGCCCAGCTCTGCCCCAGCAGCCGCGCCAGGAACACCGCCACCAGCCCCGAGATCAGGAACCGCAGCGCCAAGGCCGTCAGCGGCGGCGCATGGGCGACGATCACCCGCGCCGATGCAAAGGCCGAAGCCCACATGAACCCGAACGCGATCCCGCCGGCTACCGCTCGTCCGTCCACAGCTCCCGCCTCCTTCATCTTGGCAATAAAACTCCCGCCGGAGGCTCCGACAGCGATATCCGCGCCGCGCAATGGAAAAGGGGCCGCCCACCGGCGACCCCTTCCCAAAATACTGTCAGCGATGCAAGCTCAGCCGTTCACGCTGTCCTTGAGCGCCTTGGCGATGGTCATCTTCACCACCTTGTCGGCGTCCTTCTTGATCTGCTCACCGGTCGCGGGGTTGCGCACCATGCGCTCCGGACGCTCGCGGCAGTAGATCTTGCCGACACCGGGAAGCGTCACGGCACCGCCGTTCGAGACTTCCTTGGTGATCACGCCGATCATCGCGTCGAGCGCGGACCCGGCTGTTTTCTTGTCGCTGCCCATCTCATCCGCAAGCGCGGTAACGAGCTGTGTCTTGGTCATGGGTTTTGCCATGGTGATATCTCCTTCACTGCCCGCTAATTAGGGCCTCAACACCCTCATTTAACGGCATCTTGTGGGGTCACACAACGAATTCCGGGCCCCAGAGGGCCCCAAAACCGCTTTTTTTATGGGTTTTGCGACCATTTCGCCGCTCAGCACCGCGAGGACGGGGTCAAAATATAGAAACCGCCCGCCCAGGCGACTCTCATCATAGGAAGGCCGTCTCTTCGAACGAACGCAGTTTTCGCGAGTGAATCCTCTCCAGCGGCATCTCGCGGAGGTGCTCCATGGCCCGGATTCCGATCATCAGGTGACGCGCGACTTGCGTCTTGTAGAAGTCGGACGCCATGCCCGGCAGCTTCAACTCGCCATGCAGCGGCTTGTCCGACACGCACAGCAGCGTGCCGTAGGGCACCCGGAAGCGAAAGCCGTTGGCGGCGATCGTGGCACTCTCCATGTCCAGCGCGACCGCGCGCGACTGGCTCAGGCGCTGGACGGGCCCGGCCTGGTCACGCAATTCCCAGTTCCGGTTGTCGAGGCTGGCGACGGTGCCCGTCCGCATGATCCGCTTCAGCTCATAGCCTTCAAGCTCTGTCACCCCGGCGACGGCCTGTTCCAGGGCGACCTGGATCTCGGCCAACGGCGGGATCGGCACCCAGAGCGGCAGGTCGTCGTCCAGCACCTTGTCCTCTCGCAGGTAGGCATGGGCCAGCACGAAATCCCCCAGCCGCTGGGAATTGCGCAGCCCGGCGCAATGGCCGACCATCAGCCAGGCATGGGGGCGCAGAACGGCGATGTGGTCGGTCGCGGTCTTGGCGTTGGACGGGCCTACGCCGATGTTGACCAGGGTGATGCCCTGCCCGTTCTTGCGCTTGAGGTGATAGGACGGCATCTGGGGCATCTTGGCCGGCTGAGGCAGCGGCGCGTCCGGATCCGTGATCTCTACATTGCCGGTCGAGACGAACGAGGTATAGCCGGAATCATTGTTCGCCAGCACCTTGCGGGCATAGGCCTCGAACTCCTCCACATAGAACTGGTAGTTGGTGAAGAGCACGTGGTTCTGAAAATGGCTCGCGTCGGTCGCGGTGTAATGCGACAGCCGCGCCAGCGAGTAATCTACCCGTTGCGCGGTGAACGGCGCCAGCGGCGCGGCCCCGTCGTCGTAGTGAAAGCCCAGCCCGTTGACGATGTCGTCGTTCGTGGTGGCCAGATCCGGCACGTCGAACACGTCGCGCAGGGTGAATTCGGCGGCCCCCTCCTGCGGGACCGTGATCGCGGCATCGTTGGCCACGGCGAAATGCACCGGCATCGGTGTCGTCGACACGCCGACCACCACCGAGATGTCGTGGTTCTTGATCAGAAGGTTGATCTGCTGTTCGAGATAGCGGGCAAAGAGGTCCGGCCGGGTGATCGTCGCGGCATAGGCGCCGGGCTGCGACACGTGCCCGAAGGACAACCGGCTGTCCACGCCGGCATAGCTCGACGTGGTGATCCGGATCTCGGGATAGAAGGCGCGATAGCGGGCCGAGGGCTTGCCCTCGGACATCGCCGCCCCGAAGCGTTCGCACAGAAAGCCCGTCGCCGCGTCATAAAGCTCGATCAGCCGGGCGACCGCGGCGGCGGCATCCCGAAAGACCTCGGGCGCCACAACGGGCGGTGACATGATGTCGAGCGTGGACTCGGTTGGTTTGTACGCAGACATGATGGCCTCGAAATTGCGGGTGCCCCTAGACACACCAGTTTCACGACAGGGACAAGACGCAGCCGTCGCGTGACTGCATCCTGCCTACGCCCGACCCGCCCCGCGCCGCAAGGGCGCGGCCCCGGTCCGCTGCGTCACGGCGGCCCGGGCGGCGCAGGGTCCCGCTGGGGTCGGCGCGAGGCACCGGCCGTCAAACCGCCTCGCTGAGCACGTCCAGGAAGGCGCGCCCGAACCGCTCGCTGTGGCGGTCGCCCAGCAGCCGCGCCAGCGTCGCCTCGTCCCGCGGCTTGACCTGGGCCACCCGCGCCAGCACCGAGGCGGAACAGGACAGGGGCTTTTCCGTGCCATCAGCGCCCCGCGCCAGATCCGCCTGGACGGCCAGCAGCCGGTCATAGAGCGTGCCGTCCCGGCTGCCCGCAAGCCGGGCTCGCCGGGGATGCATCTGCGCCCGCTCGCCCGCGACGACCTCGAGGAAAGTCCGCCCGTAACTGTCGAGCTTCTTCGCCCCGACACCGCCGACCCGCGCCATCTCGTCAAGGCTCTGCGGCCGGGTCTCGGCCATCTCGATCAGGGTCTTGTCGTTGAAGATCACGTAGGCCGGAACGCCCTGGGCCTCGGCCAGCGCCCGCCGCTTTGCCTTGAGCGCCGAGAGCAGCGGCGCATCCTCCTCCGACACCAGCGTCTTGACCTGCCGGTCCGCCTTGGCCAGCCGGATCGTGTCGCGCCGCATCACGATCTCCTGCTCGCCCTTCAGGATCGGCCGGGCCTTTTCCGTCATCCGCAGGGCGCCGTGGCGCTCGGGGTCCGGGCGCATCAGGTCCAGCCCCATCATCTGCCGGAACACGGCCTGCCATTCGCCCTTGGAAAACTCCTTGCCGACGCCGAAGGTCGGCAGATCCTGGTGGCCGCGCTGGGTGACCTTGTCCGTCGCGTTGCCCATGACGATGTCGATCAGGTGCCCCGCGCCAAAGCTTTCGCCCGTGCGCAGCGCCGCCGACAGCGCCATCCGCACCGGCGTGGTCGCGTTGAACACCTCCGCCGGCTTGTCACAGAGATCGCACCGCCCGCAGCCCGCGGCCGTCTCTCCGAAATAGGCCAGAAGGTTGACCCTTCGGCATTCCAGCGCCTCGGCCAGGCCCAGCAGCGCGTTGAGCCGCCCGTGATCCGCCATACGCCGCTCGGGCGGGGCAAGCCCCTCGTCGATCTGCTGCCGGCGATAGCGGATGTCTTCGGGGCCGAACAGCGTGAGCGTCTCGGCCGGTGCCCCGTAGCGGCCCGCGCGGCCGATCTCCTGGTAATACGCCTCGATCGACTTGGGCAGATCCGCATGGGCGACCCAGCGAATATCTGGCTTGTCGATGCCCATGCCGAAGGCGACCGTCGCGACGACGATCAGCCCGTCCTCCTGCTGGAACCGCCGCTCGACGTCGCGGCGGGCCTCGGCATCCATTCCGCCGTGGTAGTGGCAGGCCGCGTGGCCATCCTCGCGCAGTGCGGTGGCGAGCCCTTCCGTCTTGGCCCTTGTGCCGCAATAGACAATGCCCGACTGCCCCTTGCGCGCCCCGGCAAAGGCCAGGATCTGCCGCCGCGGCTGATCCTTGACGGCAAAGGCCAGGTGCAGGTTGGGGCGGTCGAACCCGTGCAGGAACCGATCCGGCTGCATCCCGTCGAAGAGTTTCTCGACAATCTCGTCCTGGGTCTCGGCATCCGCCGTCGCGGTGAACGCGGCCAGCGGCACGTCGAGATCGCGCCGCAACTCTCCGATCCGCAGGTAGTCGGGGCGGAAATCATGGCCCCATTGGCTGACGCAATGGGCCTCGTCCACGGCGATCAGCGACACGCCGATCCGCCGGAGCATCGCCTGCGCCCCGCCCGAGGCAAGCCGCTCGGGCGCCATGTAGAGCAGCTTGAGCCGCCCGGCCTCGATCCTGTCCCAGATCTCGGCGGTTTCCTCGTCGGTATTGCCCGAGGTCAGCGCCCCGGCCTCGACCCCCGCCTCTCGCAGCCCGCGCACCTGGTCGCGCATCAGCGCGATCAGCGGCGAGATCACGACCGTCACCCCATCCCGCATCAGCGCGGGCAGCTGGAAACACAGCGACTTGCCGCCGCCGGTGGGCATGATGGCAAGCGTGTTGCGCCCGCCCGCCACGGCCTCCACGATCTCCTGCTGGCCTGGCCGGAAGGCATCGAAGCCGAAGACATCGCGAAGTAGGTCGGAAGCGCTCATTTGGCCAGCCTGTCAGGTCTTGGTTATCTGCTCGTTGGTTGCAGAATCCCACAGCCGGGCGGGGCGGGCAAGACCTTCGCAGGATCAGAGGAAAAGCGCGACGTTGTTCCGCAGGACGATCTCGATGGCGTAGATCCCCAGAAGGGCGACCAGCGGGGCAAGATCAAGCCCGCCCATGCTCGGCAGGATCCGGCGGATCGGGGCATAGATCGGGTCGAGCAGGCGGTTCAGACCGTACCAGATCTGGCTGACCAGAGGCTGCCGGATGTTGAGGACCTGGAAACTGATGAGCCACGACATGATGAAATGCGCGATGATGAAGAACCGGGCGACCCCCAACAGGAGCAACAGGATCTCGAAAAGCGATTGCATCTGGCCGTACCTCTTTCGATGTGTCGAGCGGCACTTAAGCGCTCATCGCCCTTGCGGCAATCCCCTAACGCGGCGGCATGGTTGACGGGGCCGTATGCCAGGGGCAACCAACCGAGCGAAGGAGTGCCGTCGTGTATCCATTTGCTCGCCTGTTCTGGCAATTCCGCAAGCACCGGAAAGACCGCCCGCTCGGCCTTTTCGAGGAGCACGTCAGCCGGCACATCTGCTGGCCTTGGGATCTCGACCCCTGGCGGGAGCTGAACAACGGCCGGACCCTGACACTCTACGACTTGGGTCGGCTGCCGCTGGGGCGGCGGATCGGGCTGCTGGAAGCAATGCGGTCGCGCGGGTGGGGTCTGACAGTGGCCGGCTCTACTATCCGATACCGGCACAGGGTCCGCGCCTTCGACCGGGTGACCATGCGATCCCGCACGGTTGGGTGGGATCACCGGTTTCTTTATGTCGAACAGAGCATGTGGCTGTCGGACGGCACCTGCGCGAGCCATGCCCTGATCCGCTCGGCAATCGTCGGGACGTCGGGCATCGTTTCGCCCGCGGAGGCCCTCGAGGACCTCGGCGGCAAGGAAGCTCAGGACACGCTGCCGCCTTGGGTTCAGGCCTGGACAGAGGCGGAGGCGCTGCGCCCCTGGCCCCCGATGTCCGGACCCGACACGCCCTGACGCGGCCGCCTGTCCCGGATGCAGGCCTCGGATGCCTCCGGCGGGGATATTGTCAGGCAATGAAGAGCCGGCCTCCGGACTTCATTGCCTCCCGTATCCCTGGAGGGTGAATTGGCCGCAGGCCAAGAGGGAGGACAGCGTCCTCCCTTGTCGCCACCCTCGCTTTGACGTTTGATCGCGGCGAACGAGGGGACGGGCATGACGGGCGAGCGAAAACGCATCTGGGGCTGGATGGCCTTCGACTGGGCCACGCAGCCGTTCTACACGCTGGGGCTGACTTTCATCTTTGGCCCCTATTTCGCCTCGGTCGCATCGGATTACTTCGCGGCCGACGGGCTGAGCGCGGGCGCGGCGGACGCTCGGGCGCAGTCGGTCTGGGCCATGGCGCAGACGCTGGCGGGCCTGTTCATCGCCTTCGCCGGCCCGCTGCTGGGTGCCTATGCCGACAGCACCGGGCGCCGGATGCCCTGGATCGTGCTCTTCTCCGGCCTCTACATCGTCGGGACGGCGGCGCTCTGGCTCATGGTGCCGGACGGGTCCGCGCTCTGGCTTTGCCTGTGGGCCTTCGCTCTGGCCTTCATCGCCGCCGAGTTCGCGTTGATATTCGTGAACGCGCAACTGCCCTCGCTCGGCGGGCAGGAGGCGATCGGCAAGATCTCGGGCACTGGCGCATCGCTCGGTTACTGGGGCGGGGTGGCGTCGCTGGCCATCATGCTGGCGTTCTTCTTCGAGGCGAACGACACCACGGGCCTGACCCTGACCGGACGGCCGCCCGCCCTGGGCCTCGATCCGGCCGCGCGGGAGGGCACGCGGATCGTCGGGCCCTTCATCGCCGCCTGGTTCGCACTTTTCATGATCCCCTACTTCCTGTGGATGCGGGAACCGCGGCCGGTGGTGCGGCAGGGCGGCGTCCGGCAGGCCCTGGCCGACCTGAAGCGCTCGGTCTGGGGCATCGCCCACCGCGACAGCCTCAAGGGGTTCCTTCTGTCCTCGATGTTCTACCGCGACGCGCTGAACGCGCTTTACGGCTTCGGGGGCGTCTACGCGGTGCTCGTGCTGGACTGGACGCTGGTGCAGATCGCCGTCTTCGGCATCGTCGGCGCGGTCACCGCGGGGGTGGCGACCTACGTCGGCGGGCTCTTCGATTCGAAGTTCGGGCCGCGGCCGGTGATCATCGTCTGCATCCTGATCCTGACCGTTGTCTGCACGATCATCGTGGGCATGACGCGAGAGTTCGTCTTCGGCATCACCCTCGCGGCCGGATCGTCGGTGCCCGACACGCTGTTCTACATCTGCGGCGCGGCGATCGGCGGGGCGGGCGGAGCGATCTATGCCGCCTCGCGGTCGATGATGGTCCGGCACACCCACCCCGAGCGCCCGACCGAGGCCTTCGGGCTGTTCGCGCTGTCGGGCAAGGCCACCTCGTTCCTGGCGCCCGCGATGATCGGGATCTTCACCACGCTCACGGAAAGCCCGCGACTTGGGATCGCGCCCGTCATTCTGCTTTTCGCGATGGGGCTGGTTCTGCTAGTCTTCGTCAACAAAGACGGAGACCGAGCAGAATGGTCCGATTCCTGACGATCCTTGGCCTGACCATCGGTCTGGCAGCCTGCCAATCGGGGGGGTCCGGCAGCCCTCCCCCGGCCGAGAACGCCAATCCGGGAGCGCCCCGCGCATCGTCCCAGAGCGTGGACCCGGGCGACAGCCGCGTGGCCAAGGAGGTCTTCGGCTATCTGTCGACGGCGTCCGCGCAGATCTCGGAGAGTTTCGGCAGCTATTCCCGCGGCTGCCAGGCCGGGGCGGTGCAACTGCCCGAGACCGGGCCCACCTGGCAGGCCATGCGCCTGTCGCGCAACCGCAACTGGGCGCAGCCGATCACCGTCGATTTCGTCCGGGATCTGTCCGCCTTCGCCGCCACCCTGCCGGGCTGGAACGGGATCTATGTGGGCGACATGAGCCAGCCGCGGGGCGGGCCGATGCTGTCGGGCCATGCGAGCCACCAGACCGGGCTGGATGCCGATATCTGGATGCTGCCCCCCGACCGGCTGGACCTGAGCGCGGCCGAGCGCGAGAGCCTGTCGTCGATCTCCATGCGGCGGGCGGAGGGCGCCTATGTCAACGGGAACTGGACGCCCGCGCACATGGCACTGCTCCGCCGCGCCGCCGAGGATCCAAGGGTCGCGCGGATCTTCGTGTTTCCCGGGGCCAAGGTCTGGATGTGCGGGCAGGAGACCGGAGACCGGGCCTGGCTGAACAAGATCCGGCCATGGTGGGGCCATCACTATCATTTCCATGTCCGGCTGAGCTGTCCGGCCGGTGCGATGGGTTGCGAGAACCAGGCCCCTCCGCCGCCCGGCGACGGTTGTGCGGACGCGCAGCAATGGGTGGACAACATCCTGAACCCACCGCCACCGGACCCGAATGCGCCGACGACGCCGCCCCGCGGGCCGGTGACCATGGCGCAGCTTCCCGCGCAGTGTCACGACGTGGCGGCGAACTGAGCGTGATCCGCCTGAAATTCCTGATGCTTCTGAGCGCTCTGGCGCTTGTCTCGGGCGTATCGGCCCAGGCCGAGGCGCGGCTTGTGGGCTCCTATACCTGGAACTCGTTCGACGGCCGGGTCGGCGGGATCTCGGCGCTCGAAATAGCGCCGGACGGCCTGGATTTCACCGCGATGAACGACCGGGCGACCCTGTTCGAGGGCCGGCTCATACGGGGCGGGGCCGGCGAGGTCGTGGGGGTGCGGGCGGCGATCCGCCCGATGATGCGGCCCAACGGCCGGCGGGCCGACAGCGGCGGCGCCGACACCGAAGGGCTGGCCATCGCGCCGGACGGGACGCTTTACGCGAGCCTCGAAGGGCCGGCGCGGGTCTGGCGCGTCACCCCGGGCGAGACCGTGCCGCGGCCCTTGCGCATTCCGGGCGAATTCCGCGCCCTGCCGCGCAACGGCGCGCTCGAGGCCATGGCGATCGCGCCGGACAATTCCCTGTTCGTGATCCCGGAATCGCCGGTGCGGGACGGCACCTTTGCGATCTACCGCTACCAGGGCGGCACCTGGACAACGGCGTTCAAGATGACGGCAACCGAGGGCTTCGCCCCGGTCGGGGCGGATTTCGGGCCCGACGGGCGGCTTTACATCCTGGAGCGGAATTTCTCGATGCTGGGATTTCGGAGCCAGGTGCGGCGGATCACCCTCGCGCCGCTGGGCTCGGAGCTGATCCTGCAGACGGCGCGGGGCGTGCACGACAACCTGGAAGGGATCGCCGTCTGGCAGGACGCGGGCGGGGCGATCCGGCTGACCATGGTGTCGGACGACAATTTCTTCGCGATCCAGAAGACGGAGTTCGTCGACTACCGGCTTGACTGACCGGGGCGCGGGGACTAGGCCCCGCGCGTTCCCGACGACGGGAACCAAGTGCCGCACCCTTGCCAAAACGGACCCAGATCACATGACCCGCATTCTTCCCGGCATTCTCGCCATGGCCCTCGTCGTTGTGGCCTCCAATATCCTCGTGCAGTTCCTGATCCTCGACGGATTGCTGACCTGGGGCGCCTTCACCTATCCGATCGCCTTTCTCGTGACCGACGTGATGAACCGCATCTACGGCGCCGGACCCGCCCGCCGGGTTGTGCTTGCCGGGTTTATCGTGGGCGTCGCCTGTTCGCTGATCGGCAGCCGGATCATGCTGGAGTTCGGCCCGGCCGTGCCGCTGCGCGTGGCCATCGGGTCGGGAACCGCGTTCCTGGTGGCGCAGCTTCTGGACGTCGCGATCTTCTCCCGCCTGCGCGAGGGCCCCTGGTGGCGGGCGCCGCTGGCCTCGACGCTGGTGGGATCGACCGTGGACACCGCGCTGTTCTTCACCATCGCCTTTTCGGCGGCCCTGTCCTTCGGTGCCGCCGCGGATTCCAACGTGGCCTGGGCGCAGGACCCCGCGCCGTTCCTGCTGGCCGGGCCGATGGCGCCGCTCTGGACGACGCTCGCGGTGGCGGACTGGGCGGTCAAACTGGCCGTCGCCTTGCTGGCTTTGATGCCGTTTCGCCTCATTACCGGGCACTTCCGCGCGAGCGCCGTCTAAGGCTTGCGGAAATTCATTTGACATACACCAAATCTGTGCAACGTTCGGTGTCAGGCGAAATCAATGAAAGGAGGTGATCCAGTGTCTAGAGAGAGATTGGAGAGAGGTGTCGGGACAGCGTGGAGGGATCATTCCTGAGGCAGCCCTTGGGACTGTGACTTTTGCGTTGGGGCTCCTAACCGACCCCACCTCCTGAACTTTCGAAGGGCCGTCCCATCGCCGGGGCGGCCCTTTTCGATTCAGGTCGCATTGGTCGATCTGTTTCGCCGCGCTGCGCGCGCCGACCCATGCGAGGGGCTTTGCCCCTCGCGCTCCCCAGGATATTTTTGGCCTTATGTATCAAACGCACCAGCCCGGCGGAGGGCTGAGAAGTGATTAAGATTGCTGCTACTGCGATACTACTGAATGTATCTTGCATTGGAGTATTCGAGCATTCTAGTGCTGAACGGCCTCAACCATCTTTTGCTTTCTTCAAAGCCAACAGCAATGACCTCTGCGCCAAAATTGTTAGAATTGACTGCAAGTCGATAACTTACACAAATGAAGACGATGACAACCTGATCATCACTGCCGGGACGTGCTTCCTGGATGTATTCATACCGGCATCTCCCGGACCACGTGTATTTGGGGAATTCAGCCGTTTCGCCGGGGAAAATAATTTGCGTATGGCCCCTTCGCCTTTTCCCGATGCAGTGCTGAGCATATTGTGCGCACTCAACGCCTATTTTTTGGTAATGGTTCCGTTTAACCGGCAACCACTCGAGATGAACATCATATGCGGGGGCTTTGCCCTTGTTGGACAAGTCATAGTTCCACGACAGGTTCAACAAGTGACCGCGATCATTAACTTCGCACTCAATACCCCTGACTATCGTGACCCAAGGTCGCTGCTCTTGACGCATGATCTCATTGGCTTCGAGAGCAGCATTAGTGGCCATTACAGCAGCGGCGTTAGTTTTGTTGGCGGATCGGAGGGTGAGCAACAAGACGAACGTGGCAACTATCGTTACGGATGCCATGATCCACTGTGCGAGCGTATCGCTAGACGAAACGTAGTCGCCAGTCCAACGCCACCACCAAAAAGCAGTGTCGCCATTATTCTGGCCGCTTTGGCCATCTGGGGATTGGGGTGTTACTTTGTCCTGCGCAAGATAGCTGAGCCAAAGGATTAAATTCAGGGCCAACCCAATACCTGTCACTAGGCCAAGTGCAAATGCTCCGTCCCGATAGCCCTTAGACATGCCAACATAAACGCCGCTGAAAACTTCCCTCGGGACAGTTTGTTGGCAACGTTCACCTCTTTCTCACTGATTCCAATATCAGCAAGCTTTTCAACAAGCTTAGCGTAAGTCACCCCCTTACGTTTCAACTCTGCCTTGAGCAGCCCCGCTGCCATCTTTTCCCAGTCGTTTTGATCCGGCATATATCCCTCATGATGTAAAAACTAACATTTACGATATCTAACCTATTGCAAGCAGTATGTAATGATACTATTTTCGATATGTAATCAACGGATACAGTATAAAATGGCACAGCACTTCCTCCTTTCAGCAGCGTCACGCACCCTCAGCCTTCGCGCGATCTACAAGGCTGGCGAGGAAGCGGCTTACCGGACGTTCTGCGAAATGCGTTGGCCCGAAACCAACGGCGCGGCTGTCTGCCCCCGTTGCAGCCATGACGAAACATACAAGATCGCCACCCGCCGCAAGTTCAAGTGCAAGGCATGTGCGCACCAATTCAGCGTCACCAGCGGCACGATATTCGCCAGCCGGAAGATGGCGTTCGTTGACCTGCTGGCTGCGATCTGCATCCTTGTGAACGCTTCCAAGGGTGTGTCCATGATCCAACTGAGCCGCGACCTGGACTGCCAGTACAAGACGGCCTTCGTTTTGGATCACAAGCTGCGCGAGGCAATGGCGCAAGAGGTTCAGACCGGCGCACCGCTTGAAGGTCACGTTGAAATCGACGGGGCATACTTTGGCGGTCACGTCCGCCCCGCCAACGCCAAGGTTGATCGCGTGGACCGCCGCTTGAAGCGCCACCAGACCGGCAAGCGCCGCGTCGTCGTGACCATGCGTGAACGCGATGGCCGCACCCTGCCGATGGTCGCCATGCACGAGGGCGAGGGCGTCGGCTTTGCAGTCCAGAACGTCAGCCGCACCGCCACCATGTCCGCCGATGAAGCCTCCCACTGGGATCTGCTGCACAACGGTTGGATAGTGGGCCGCGTGAACCACAGCGAAATCTACAGCGACCACGGCAAGCACACCAACATGGTCGAGAGCTTCTTTAGCCGCCTGCGCCGCATGGTTCTGGGCCAGGACCACCAAGTCAGCCCGCAGTACCTGCACCAGTACGCGAATCACGCCGCATGGCTTGAGGACAACCGCCGTACCGACAACGGGACGCTGGCGCACATCCTCGTGTCGAACGCGATGGACGCGCCGGTCAGCCGGTCGTGGAAGGGGTACTGGCAGCGGGCGGCTTGAAACCGGATTGTGTATCCCGCTACTATGAAAAATGGCTTTAACCATTGAAGATATAGCATTACTTCTGTCAGGAAACTTGCGCTCACTCGCGGTTGGCAAGGTCGTAAATCAGGCCCGAATGCACTTAAGCCAAAAGACGTCTTGGGTTTGCTTTCATCCGATAGCACTAGGCATATTTTGCAGGCGCATGGGGATCACATAGAGCCATCAACCATGCTAACCTTGCCAACGTTGCTGTTGAACGGAATGTGGTTGGCGGACAGACCAAATTCTTGCCGAATATCTTACGAAGAGGTGTCTACCGGTGTTCGATATTTGGCCGCCTTAAAAGCAACAAAAGATAGACGAGAGATATACGTAAGCACATTTCACCGCTCCCAAAAGGGCCAGACGAAAGCGCTCTTAAAGCGGGCTAAAATTCTTAGGAATCACCTATAAAATTAGGTGTCATGCGGTGGGGCCTGCCATGAACCCCACAAAGCGCTCCCACCTGCTTAGGGTGGTGCTACGGCCGGCAGATTCTCACCGTGTCACACATGACAAATGCTTAAGCAAGCGGGCTATCAGCACGAAAAAGGTAGGCCCCTTTCGCTCGGATGTCAATTTTTAAGGCGTTAAAAAACAGTGAAGCTCACGCTACGCCAACTTCCACACTCGCCCTTCCCTAAAGACAATACCCCGACGCTTGAGCCGCGCCAGCCCCAGCGCAACGCGCTTGTAGGCGGCTTCTGATGATAGCTCCGGCCTCTGCTGTCCGACATGCGCCGCTGCCTCACGCTGCGTCATGGGCCTGTCCCGTAGCGCGTCCATCAGCATCCATGCCATACGCCCTTTGCCTGCTGCGTCGATCCTGACGGCAGCACAGCAGGAAGTCCAACCCCTCGCATTGTCAGAAGCGCTTCGACGTGTGTCAGCCCGTCACCGCCGTTGCGGATCATGTCCTTGCGAAGCGCCAACAGCGCGTTGTCTATCGTCTTGTCCTGCATGGCCTCGATGATGATTCACATCGCGCCGGAATGCAGCTACTCTCTTGGTGCGTTTGATACATAAGGCCGGATATTTTCGACCAGAAGAAGGTGCGGCCTTTGTCGTGTTTGTGCGCTAGAATGGCCCGATGACTTTGCAGATTACCGAAACGGTCTCGATCGAGGATTGGGAAATCACCGAGCAGTTCGTGCGGGCGAGCGGCCCGGGCGGGCAGAACGTGAACAAGGTGTCTTCGGCTGTGGAGCTGCGGTTTGAAGCGGCGCGATCGCCGTCGTTGCCCGAGCATGCCAAGCGGCGGTTACAGCGGATCGCGGGGCGGCGCTGGACCAAGGAGGGCGCCGTCGTTGTGCAGGTGTCCGAGGAGCGGTCGCAGGCGCGGAACAGGGAGACCGCGCGGGAACGGCTGCGGGAGCTGATCCGCAAGGCGCTCGAGCGGCCGAAGCGGCGGGTGCCGACGCGGGTCACACCGTCGCAAAAGCGCAAGCGGCTGGAGGCGAAGAAGGCGCGGAGCGAGGTGAAGTCCATGCGGGGGAAGGTCGAGGAATGAAAGTCGGGATTGTCGGCGCCGGGATGGTCGGGTCGTCCGCCGCGTTTGCCATGGTGATGCGCGGGGGCGCCTCGCGGATCGTGCTGGTAGACTTGGACGAGAAACGGGCGCGGGCGGAGGCGGAGGATATCGGCCATGCGGTGCCTTTTGGGGCTGCCGTGCGGGTCGATGCCGGTGGGTATGACGATCTGCGCGGCTGCGGTGTCGTGGTGCTGGCCTGCGGGGTCGGGCAGAAGCCCGGGGAGACCCGGCTGCAGCTGCTGGGGCGGAACGCGGCGGTGTTCCGGTCTGTCGTGGGCGAGGTGATGCGGGTCTGTCCGGAGGCCATTCTGCTGGTGGCGTCGAACCCAGTGGACATCATGGGGCAGATCACGCAGCGGTTGTCGGGTTTGCCGGCAGGGCGGGTGATCGGCTCCGGCACGATCCTGGATACGGCGCGGTTCCGGTGGCTTCTGGGGCGGCACCTCGGCATCGCGCCGCGGTCCGTGCATGGCTATGTGCTGGGCGAGCACGGGGATTCCGAGGTTCTGGCCTGGTCCGCGGCGCGGGCGGGCAACGTGAGCGTCGGGTCCTTTGCCGCCCAGATGGGGGCGCCAATCACCGATGAGGTGCGGGCGCGGATCGATACCGGCGTCCGGCGGGCGGCCTATACGATCATCGAGGGCAAGGGCGCGACCTGGTACGGGATCGGCGCGGGGCTGGCGCGGATCGTGGCGGCCATCGCGGCGGATGAGGGGGCGGTCCTGACGGTGTCCGTCGCCTCTGAGGTGCTGGGGGTGCGGGACGTGGCCTGTTCCCTGCCCCGGGTCGTGGGGGCGGAGGGCGTGGTCGCGGAGCTGGTGCCGGAGCTGGACGACAGCGAGACGGAGGCGCTGCGGGCGTCGGCGGAGATGCTGAAGCGGACGGTGGAGGCGGTTGGGATGTGAGGTGATAGTGTGCTGTTAAGGCAGGCGACCAAACTGCTAGGCTCAGGACCCATTAAACGGGTTGAGGCTGCGCGGTCTGCGTGATTCATCGTCCCCGAACCAAAGGGGGCATGATGAGCGATCTGTATTGGCTGAGCGAGGCTCAGATGGCGCGGCTGAGGCCCTATTTTCCGAAGAGCCAT
>NZ_FWFZ01000003.1 GCF_900172355.1 Roseisalinus antarcticus
TGCCATCGTCGCCGCGCAGGGTGTTGTTGCCGCTGATGGCGTAGATCTCGTCATCGCCCTTCCAGCCGCGGAAGGTGTCGTTGCCCGTGCCGGTGACGATGATGTCGTCGCCGGACCCGCCGGAGCCGCGGTCATCCCCGCTGCGCCCCTCCAGCCGGTCGTTGCTGGAGCCGCCGTAGAGCGCGTCATCGTCGGCGCCGCCGACCAGCGTATCGTTGCCGGCAAGGCCCAGTATCTCATCGTCGACAGGCGTGCCGTTGAATAGTTCGGAAAGACTGCTGCCTCAAATTACCATTTGCCCAAAGACATTTTATCGGATCGAAACTTCGGGACGTCCATATCTCTACCCAAGAAAAGGCGAACAGAGTAGACGTCAGCCCTCCTCTCTGTCCATATCCTCCTCCGCACTTCGGGGCTCGACCGTTGGCTAGCCGATATCCGGCGCCTCCCGGCCGCGCGTGAGCTGCGAGATCGTCACCGCGAGGATCAGCGCCCCGCCATTGAAGACATTCGTGACCCAGAGCGGGATGCCGAACATCGTAAGCCCGGTGATCCCCGTCCCCAGGAAGTAGACCGCCACCATGGCCCCGAGCGGATTGAACCGCCCAGGAGAGATCGTCGTGGAGCCGAGGAACGCCGCGGCGAAGGCCGGCAGAAGGTAATTCAGCCCGGAATAGGGATCGGCCGAGCCCAGCACCCCGGCATAGAGGACGCCCGCGCCGGCCGCGATCACACCCGAGGCGACGAGCGCCCCGATCCGCATACGCTCCACCGCGATGCCGTTCAGCCGGGCGACCTCCCGCCCGCGGCCCACGAACAGCATCCGGCGCCCGAGCGGAGTGAAGTCGAACACGTACCAAAGCACCAGGACCGCGACGAGCGCGTAGTAGAAGGCATAGGGAACGCCCAGAAACCGGCCGCCCACGACCGCGTTGATCAGCGCGTTGTCGATGCCGCCGATGGTGGAGGACTTGGTCATCCACTGCACGATCCCGGTGATCAGCGAGGTGCTGCCCAGAGTCACGACAAGCGACGGAATCCGGAAATAGACGATGAACAGCGCATGAAACAGGCCCACCGCCACGCCAGCGGCCAGCGCGATGCCCACGCTCATCAGGATCGGCACGTCGTACCAGACGTTCAGCACGCCGATCAGGCAGGACGACAGCGTCAGCGTCGCCCCCACGGCGAGGTCGTAGTCGCCGGTCGTCAACGGCACGATGATGGCGAGCGCGAGCAGGGCGGCCGGGGCATAACTTGCGAACAGGATCGAGAAGTTGCCCCAGCGAAAGAACGACTGGGGCATCGCCAGGCTGAACGCCGCGATCAGCAGCAGCCACACCAGTATGAGGGCATAGCGCTCGAAGATCCGCATGTGGTTGATCGCGGGCCGGCTGGGCTTGTCGGTCGTGCTCACGTTGGCACCCCTGTCCTGTTCTGGTTGTTTTGGCTGCGGGTCGACGGCACCGCCTCGAGCGAGGCGAAGCAGGCCGAGGCGATCCGGTCCTTGTTCACGTCGGCGCCGACCAGTTCCTCGACCAGCCGGCCGCGCGCGAAGACAAGCACGCGGTGACAGATCTCGGCAAGCTGTTCGGCGTCGGAGCTGGCGCAGAGGATCGACATGCCGTCGTCCGAGGCCGCCTTGAGCGCCGCGAAGATGTTCGCCCGCGTGCCGACGTCCACGCCCTGGGTCGGCTCGTCGAGCATCAGCAGCTTGGGCGCCAGGTTCATCCAGCGCGCGATCAGCACCTTCTGGGCATTGCCGCCCGACAGCGCCGCGAGGTTCTTTTGCGGGTCGTTCGGGCGGACCTCGAAATCGCGGCCCAGATCGTAGGCCTTGCGCCGCATCGCCCCGCCCCGCAGCACGAAGCCGCGAAAGAAGGCGTCTATATCGGGCAGCAGCATGTTCTCGTAGATCGGGATCGAGCCGACGCCGCTGCGCCCCATGCGGTCGCCAGGCAGCAGGGCGAACCCGCTCTCGATGGATTTGGCCGGGGTGCGGGTGGACAGGGCGACGGGGGGCGCGTCCTCTATCTGCAGGGTCCCGGTGGTGCCGTTGTCGGCCCCGAACAGCAGGTAGGGGATCTGGTCGAAGCCCGAGCCGATCAGCCCGGTCAGCCCCAGGATCTCGCCCTTGCCGATCGTCAGATCCAGCGGCGGGATCGACGGAGAGCCGAGGCCCTTGACGGCGGCAAAGGGTTTGCGCACCGCCATCCGGTCGGCGGGCACCGAGGCGCCGGACACCAGCGTGCGGCCGATGATCAGCTCGACCATGCGGTCGCGAGTGGCGTCTGCGGTGTCGATCTCGCCCGAGACCTTGCCGTCGCGCAGGACGGTGACACGGTCGGTGATCTCCATCACCTCGTCGATGTCGTGCGAGATGAAGATGACGCTGGAGCCGGTGGCCACGATCTGGCGCACCAGGTCGAAGAGCCTTGCCACCCCCTCGCCCGGCAGGAACGGCGTGGGCTCGTCCAGCAGCACGAGGCCCGGCTTGCCGGTCCGCTCGCATTCCTCGCGGATGTCCTCGAAGGCGCGGATGATGGCGACCAGCGCCCGGTTCACGGCGCTCAGCTCGTCGATCCGGCGCCAATGCGGAATGTCGAGGCCGTAGCGCTCGAGCGTGGCCGTGGCCGCCGCCTTTTCGCGCGGCCAGTTGATAAAGCCGCCGCGGGCCAGCGCGATATGCGAGAGGCGCAGGTTTTCCAGCACGGTCAGGCTGGGCACGAGGCCGAGGTTCTGGTGGACGAAGCTCATCCCCAGCCGGCGGAAATCGCTTGGCTGCAGCGGCATCCGCACATCTTCGCCGTTGAATTTCATCGAGCCGCCGGCGTCGGGGGCATGAAACCCGGCCAGCACCTTGATCAGGGTCGACTTGCCCGATCCGTTGGTGCCCAGCAGGCCGTGCACCTCGCCGGGGTGGACCTCTATAGAGACGTCGTCCAGCGCCAGAGTGGCTCCGAACGTCTTGGAAACATGGCGCAAATGAACGGTCGGCGGTGCGTTTTCACGCACCGCCGAGGATTTGGCCGACCGGTCGGTGTCGACACTGGACATGGGGTTACTCGAGACCCCAGAGGGTCCGGAAGCCGCTGATGTAGGCATCGCCGTAGCCGGTGTCGAACTGCGCGGGCACGCCCGCCGTCTCGACGTTGGAGCTGTCGAAGATGTAGAATGGCACGTTCAGCTTTTCAGGCACCTCCAGCCCGCAGATGTCGCGCATGTGGCCGTCGATCGTCGCGTAGGCGATCCAGTCGAGGCTTTCGCCGATGTCCATGCTGATCGCGCCCTGCTGGATGAAGTCGAGCACGAAGGGCGTGCCGTTGAAGGTCGCGACCTTCACGTCGCCCAGGGTTCCGGTCAGGCGCAGGGCCGGCACCACGAATTGCGACATCGAGTCGTAGATCGGGATCACCACGTCGATCTCTGGGTTGGCCTGCAGCACCGATTGCAGAGACGCCTGGATCTTGGTGCCCCACTCGGCCACGCCCACGTTGATCTCGCTGACGATCTCGCAGTTTGGGCAGTTCTCGGCCAGCTCGGTCTCGATTCCGTCAACCAGCGGAATGGTCGGCGGCACCTCGCGCGAGACGATCAGCGCGATCTTGGCGTTGCCGTCGGTGTTCACCGTGGCCCAGTTCGCCAGGATCTTGCCGATCTCGTTGAAGCCCACGGGCAGCGAGCTCGACAGCAGCGGGTGCGGCTCGAACGAGGGGTCGTAGAAATGCGAGGTCATGACCCGCACGCCGGCGTCGGTCGCGGCCTGGACCTGCGGCTCCACCGTATCGGGCGAGATGCCGGAGATCAGGTTGATGATGTCGAAACCGTCGCGGATGGCGAAGTCGAACCCCTGGACCCACTGGCTCGGCTGGCCCTGGTTTTCCCATTCGACGACCTCAAGGCCGATCTCCTCGCCCACGGCCTTCATCCGGTCGATGATACCCTTGAGGAACGGGTTGGCGCTGCTGTTGGGCATCGACAGCATCCGCACGCCCTCGGCGCACTGGCGGATGTCGAACGGGTCGCCCGGCGCGGTGAACTCGGGGACGGCGGTGTAGACGGCAAGCTGCTCGCGGGCGCGTTCCAACCCCGCTTCGGCGTCCTGCGCGCTGGCCGGGAGGGCGGAGAGGCCCAACGCCATGACAGAGGCGAGCCCGGTGAACAAAGTGGCACGTGACATTCTGATCTCCCATGTTGATCGGCGCGGTTGACCCGCAGGCCCCGTCTTGGCGCGGGCTTTGAATACGTATTCATACAATGACCCGTCTCAAGCGATCCTGTCAATTGCCCAGTTGCGGAAAACGGGGCATACGATCTGCAAACCGATCGGAGAGCCCGTGGCGAAGAAACGACCGACGAGAGCGACCTCACACGACGTGGCCCGGCTGGCCGGCGTGTCGCAAGCCGCCGTCTCACGGGCTTTTTCCGCGGGCTCCAGCATCTCGAAGGACAAGCGCGAGCGGGTGCTGAAAGCGGCGCACGAGCTGCACTACGTGCCCAACAAGCTGGCAAGCAGCCTGTCGACCGCGCGCAGCAACATGGTCGCGGTGATCGTCGGAAACCTGAACAACCCGTTCTATTCGGAATCGCTTCAGGCCTTCGTCACCGGCTTTCAGGAGAGCGGCCGCCAAGTGCTCGCCTTTTCGGTGACCGATGCCGCGGACGGTGACGAGGTGGTGCAGCAGGCCGTCTACTATCCGGTGGACGCCATCGTGGTGACGGCCGCGCCGCTGTCGTCGAAACTGCTCAAGATCAGCGCGGGGCTCGGGATTCCGATCGTCATGTTCAACAGGCATCTCGACAGCAATCGAATCGCCGGGGTGCATTGCGACAACCGCGGGGCCGGCGCCCGGATCGCCGAGGCGATGCACTCCGCCGGGGCGGAGAGGTTCCTGATCGTGCGCGGCGACCCCGAGGGCTCGACCAGCCGCGACCGGGTCGAGGGGTTCCGCACCTATCTTCTGGCGCGGGGCGTGCCCCCCACCGGGATCGAGGAGATCGACGGCGCCTCCAGCTATGGCGCGTCGCGCGACAGCCTGCGGGCCCGGTTCCGCGCCGGGGACCGTCCGCGGCCCGACGCGATCTATGCGGTCAGCGACATCATGGCGCTTGGCTGCCTCGACGCGCTGCGCACGGACCTGGGGCTGCGGGTGCCGGGGGACGTGATGCTCGCCGGGTCGGACGGCATCCGCCAGGGCCGGCTGTCCGCCTATGACCTGACGACGATCCGCCAGCCGATAGAGCAGATGGTGGCGACCACGCTGCAGATGCTGGAAAGCGCCGAGGATCTGAAGAACCCCGACATGATCCAGGTGCTGGAACTGCCCGGAGAATTCATTCCGGGCAGCACCGTGCCAAGGCCCCCGCGGGACAAGCCCTGAGCCTGCCCCGCCGCGGGCTCATTCTGCGGCGTGAACCCCGGGGATAAAGCCGAAGTCGAAGGGCGCGGGCTCCCCACGCTCTTTCTTGCGGGCCTCCCGCAGGGTCACGGAGGCCGGCTCGTCCAGGGTCTTGCCGGGGCCGAAGACGACGCCGTAATCCTGCTCCGCCCGCTCGACCGACACCAGATCGTCGGCCACGTCACGCTCGACGGCGGCGACCGGCCGGTCGAGCGGGTCACCCCAGCCGCCGGAGCCGGCGGTGATGAAGATGATCTTGTCGCCCGGCTCCACATGCAGGTTGTCGAGCTTGGAGGCGATCCGCTCGCGGGTCTCCGACCCGGCGCGTTGCAGCCACTTGCTGGAGGTGCCGCCATGCAGGCCGCCGTTGATCCCCCAGGGCGGCACGGTTTCACGGTCGTCATGGATCGAGATCGAGCCCGCCTCGAGCACCCGGTAGATCTTCTCGATCCCCGCGCCGCCCCGGTGCAGCCCCGCCCCGCCGGCATCGCGCACCGGCCGGTAGCTTTCGACCATCACCGGGTAGTAGTTCTCGATGTACTCGATCGGCGTCGCGCTGAAGAGCGGCCACCAGGCATGCCCGTCGAACCCGTCGCCCAGCGGGCGGCCGGGGACGCCGCCGAACAGAAGCTCCATCA
Organism: Roseisalinus antarcticus; assembly: GCF_900172355.1. Taxonomy (GTDB): domain Bacteria; phylum Pseudomonadota; class Alphaproteobacteria; order Rhodobacterales; family Rhodobacteraceae; genus Oceanicola; species Oceanicola antarcticus_A. The sequence goes on from NZ_FWFZ01000003.1 coordinate 6,038, forward strand.
GCTGGAAGTATTTGCCGTTGGAATCCTTGCCGGTGAAGATGAAGTGCGGGCTGGTGCCGTAGCCTGCCGCCATCGACAGGTGCGGTGCGCGCTGGCCCAGCGCCCCGGCCTGGCAATCGAAGAACCGGGTGTGCGTATTCAGCCGGTTCGACAGGGCCGCCGGAAAGCGCGGGTTCAGCAGGCTGCCTTCGGGCAGGACGATCTCGAACAGGTCGTAGAAGCCCTCGTTGAACATGATCTTGGGGTCGAACGCCATGATCATGTAGACCCCGAAGAACAGCTTGCAGAGGCCTTCGTGGATATGGAAGTTGATCGGCCCCTCGGCCTGGTCGTCGGTGCCGGTCCAGTCAAACACGGCGATATCGCCGCGCCGGTAGATCGACAGGTGCATCTTGAAGGGGCCGTTGCCCAGCCCGTCGTCATCCACGTAGTCGGTAAAGCTGACGGCCTCTTCGGGGATGTAGTTCCGGATCAGCACCCGCATCGCCTCGCGCGTGCGGTCCAGCAGCTTGTCGCAGGCGGCCAGGTAGGTGTCGCGGCCGAAGCGGTCGCAGACCTCGTTCACGCGCTTGGCGGCCGTGCGGCAGCCGGCGATCAGCGCCATCAGGTCGGCGCGGTTCATGTCGGGCGTGCGGCTGTTGTTCAGCATGATCGCGAGGACGCCCTCGTTCATCTGGCCCTTCTCGAAGATCTTCACCGGCGGGACGCGCAGCCCCTCCTCCCAGATCGTGCGGGAATCCGACGGCATCGAGCCCGGCACCTTGCCGCCCACGTCTACCATGTGACCAAACATCGAGCTGAAGCCGACGTGCACGCCCTCATGGTAGATCGGCAGCATCACGCACCAATCGTTGTTGTGCGAGATCGAGCCCTTGCAGGCGTAGGGGTCGTTCCAGACGAAGATGTCGCCCTCGTGGATGTTGTCGCCATACTGCTCGACGATGGCCGGGATGTAGGACCCGAACTGGCCGACGATCATCTGCCCAGCCGGGTTGCAGACCATCGGGAATGCGTCGTGCTGTTCGCGGATGACGGGCGACAGGGCCACGCGGACAACGACGCTGTCCATTTCGGACCGGGCGTTGACGAGCGCGTTCTCGATCAGGTCGAGCGTAATGGGATCTACGGTGGTGCTCATGGCTCAGGCTCCCTTTTTCACGGGCCAGATCATCAGGTTGCCGTGGTCGTCGACCTCGGCATAATGGTCGGGCAAGAGGACGGTTGTGGTGTCATACTGGCGGATGATCGCGGGGCCCTCGACCCGTGCGCCCACCGCCAGCCGGTCGCGGTCGTAATGCGTGGTCTCCTGCCAGGCGCCGGCGAAATAGGCGCGACTTACCTCGATCACGGCATCCTTCGGGTCGACCGAGCCCGCCGCCGGCGGCGTATCCTCGACCGCGGGCGTCGCCCCGGTCGCGATCACCCGCAGCGCCACCAGTTCGATCGGCAGATCGAAACGCACGCCGTAGAGCCGCTCGTGGGTTTCGTGGAAATTGCCAAGCACGGATGCCAGGTCGCTCGCGGTCTCGACGCTTTCGGCCGGGACCGGAATCGACACCTCGAAGCCCTGCTGCTCGTAGCGCAGGTCGAGCGTGTAGCTCAGGCCGCGATCCGCGCTCTCGATTTCCTGCTCGTCGAGCCAGGCGACCGCCTTCGCCCGCAGGGTTGCGAAATGGTCCCAAATGACCGAATCCTCGCCCTCGGAGGTGGCGCGGATCAGGGTCTGGACGAATTCGTTCTTGAACTCGGCCTCGAGGAAGCCCAGCGCCGACAGGACGCCCGGATTGGCCGGAATCACGACCGGGTAACAGCCCAGCAGCGCGGCCATGGCATTTCCGTGCAGCGGCCCCGCGCCGCCGAACGCGACGATGCCGAAGTCGCGCGGGTCAAGCCCGCGCTGCACGGTGATGACCCGCAGGGCGCCCAGCATCACCTCGTTGGCGATGTCGAGAATGCCGAGGGCCGCGTCCTCGGGCGAGAGGCCGATCTGTTCGCCGATCCCGGCGACCGCCGTGCGCGCCCCCTCGACATCAAGGTCCATGTCCCCGCCCAAAAGCTTCTGCGGCAGATAGCCCAGTACCACGTTGGCATCGCTGACGGTCGGCTCGGTGCCCCCGCGCCGATAGGCGACCGGGCCCGGCACGGCGCCGGCGCTGCGCGGACCGACGCGCAGAGACGAGGTCAGCTCCGCAACCTCGGCGATGGAGCCGCCGCCCGCGCCCACGCTGCGCACGTCGAGCGTGGGGACCTTGGCCGGGAAATAGCCCACCTCGGTCGAGCGGGTGATCATCGGCTCGCCGTCCAGGATGACGGACACGTCGGTCGAGGTGCCGCCCATGTCGAAGGCCAGCAGCTTGTTCAACCCGGTGCGGCGGGCGACCATGCCGGTCGCCGTCACGCCACCCGCGGGCCCCGACAGCACCGTATAGACCGGCCGGTCCGAGGCCGCCGCGGCGCTCATCAACCCGCCGTCAGAGCGGACGATGTGCAGCTTGCTTGCGACGCCGGCGTCGCGCAGGCGGTTCTCGATCCGCGAGAGATAGCGGGTCATGATCGGGCGGACGTAATCGTTCATCACGGTGGTGATGGCGCGGTCGTATTCGCGGAATTCCGGCAGGATCTCAGAGGACAGCGACACCTGAAGATCGGGGAACCGCTCGGCCACGATCTCGCGCAGGCGCTGCTCGTGCGCGGGGTTGGCGTAGGAATGCATCAGCGAGATCGTCAGCGCCTCGATGCCCGATCCGCAAAGGTCGTCGATCAGCGCGACCGCCCGCGCCTCGTCCAGCTCGGTCATGATCTCGCCGCGGGCGGTCATCCGCTCGGGGATGCCGCGGGTGTCGCGCAGGGCGGCCAGCGGATCGGGCTTTTCCATCACGATCCAGCCGAAGAGCGGCCCCGGCGTCCAGGATTTCGCAAGGTGCAGGGTATGTTCGAACCCCTTGGTCACCAGCAGGCCGACCCGGGCGCCCTTGCCCTCGAGCACGGCGTTCGTGGCCACGGTCGTGCCGTGCAGCACCACCGAGATATCCGACGGCGACACCCCTGCCCGCTCGCAGATCAGGCGGATGCCGGTCTCGACCCCGATCGACTGATCTTCGGGGGTCGAGGGCGTCTTGGCCCGATAGGTCCGCTTCGAGATGTCGTCCTGCAAGAGCAGATCCGTGAAGGTTCCGCCCACATCAACACCGAGTCGCATACAAGATCTCCCGCCTGTCCGTGCAAGTTTCGTGCAAGTTTCGTGCCAGTCCATGCCGCGTCGATGCCGCTGCACATTTGTATTGAATACGTATTCAATAGACAGTAAGCAAGACAGCAGATCAAGCGAAAACCGGACCGACGGGTCGGCTGTCTGCCGACGGGTCCGGGACGCCGGAGCCATTTCAGGGAGGCCGCTGCCAGATGTCAGGCAAGACGCTTTACGACCGGATCTGGGACGCGCATGTGGTCAAGTCCTACCCAGAGGGCGACGACCTGCTCTATATCGACCGGCACCTGGTGCAGGAGGTGTCGAGCCCGCAGGCCTTCGCCACGCTCGATGCGCGCGGGATCAAGGTGCGGCGGCCGCAGGCGCATCTGGCGGTGGCCGACCACGCGGTGCCCACGCGCCGCACGGGCCATCCCTTTGCCGCCGGTCTCGCCCGCGATCAGGTCGACCGGCTGCGCCGGAACGCGGCCAACCACGGCATCCGCTACATCGAGATGGAAGAGGCCTTCCACGGAATTGTCCATGTCATCGGGCCCGAGCTCGGATTCACCCTGCCCGGCACCACGCTGGTCTGCGGCGACAGCCACACCTGCACCCACGGGGCGCTCGGCTGCCTGGCCTTCGGGATCGGCGCGAGCGAATGCACCAGCGTGTTCGGCGCCCAGACCCTGCGCCAGACCCGGCAAAAGACGATGCGCGTCACGATCGACGGAACCCTGCCCCCCGGTGTCACGGTCAAGGACGTGATCCTGGGCCTGATCGCCCGGATCGGATCGGGCGGCGGCGTCGGCTACGCGCTGGAATATGCCGGGTCGGCCGTGCGGGCGATGTCGATCGAGGCGCGCATGACCCTGTGCAACATGTCCATCGAGGCCGGCAGCCGGGTCGGCATGGTCGCCCCGGACGAGACCACCTTCGCCTACCTGCGCGGCCGCACGCTCGCCCCGCAGGGGCCCGATTGGGATGCGGCCGTGGCCGCCTGGTCGGCCCTGGCCAGCGACCCCGACGCCGTTTTCGACCGCGAGGTCCGGTTCAGCGCAGCCGAGCTTGTCCCGCAGGTCTCCTGGGGCACCACGCCGGAACATACGCTGCCGGTGACCGGCATCGTGCCCGACCCCGACGACGAGGCCGACCCGACCAGGGCCGAGCGGATGCGCACCAGCCTTGCCTACATGGGCCTCTCGCCCGGCACCGCGATCACCGACATCGCCATCGACAAGGTCTTCATCGGCTCCTGCACCAACGGCCGGCTCGAGGATCTGCGGGCCGCCGCCGCCATCGTGCGGGACAGGAAGGTCGCGCCGGGCGTCTCGGCCATCGTGGTGCCGGGCTCCGCCGCCGTCCAGATCGCGGCGGAACGCGAGGGGCTGCACGAGATCTTCACCGCCGCCGGGTTCGAATGGCGCGACGCGGGATGCTCGATGTGCGTCGGCATGAACGAAGACCGGCTGGTCAGCGGAGAGCGCTGCGCCTCCACCTCCAACCGGAACTTCGAGGGCCGGCAGGGGCGCGGCGGGCGGACCCATCTCGTCAGCCCGACGATGGCCGCGGCCGCCGCGACCGCCGGACGGTTCGTCGACGCCCGGGAGCTTGCGTGATGGACCGGTTCGAGACACTCGTCAGCCGCGCCGCGCCGCTGCTGGAAGACAACATCGACACCGACGTGATCTTTCCCGCCCGGTTCCTGCTGCTGCTCGACCGCGACGGGCTGGGCCGCCACGCCTTCAGCGAGCGGCGCAAGGCCGACGGATCCTTCGTGCTCGACCGGCCCGACTACGCCGGGGCGCAGATCCTGGTCACGGGTCAGAACTTCGGCACCGGCTCCAGCCGGGAACAGGCGGTGTGGACCCTCGCCGATCTGGGCATCCGCTGCGTGATCGCGCCCAGTTTCGGCGAGATCTTCCATGCCAATTGCTTCAAGAACGGTGTCCTGCCCATCACCCTGCCCGAGCCCGACATGGTCCGCGTCCGCGCCGCCGCGGCGGCGCTGGAGACGGTCACCGTGGATCTCGACGCGCAACAGGTCGTGCTGGCCGAGGGCGCACCGATCCCGTTCGATGTATCGGCCTACCGCAAGCGGCTGCTGCTGCTGGGGCTCGACGAGGTCGGGCTGATCCTGACCGACGACCTGGCCGCCATCGAGACGTTCGAGGCCGCACGGGCGCAGACCGCGCCATGGCTGTCCATCGCGGCCGACCGCTTCGACCTATCCGACACAGCACGAGACCCGCAAGATGCCGACTGAAACCGACCTGGGCGAAAACTACCGCCGCGCCTACGGCAATCGCATCGGCTTCGGCAAGCGCCCGGCGCTGATCCTGATCGACTTCGTCGAGGCGTATTTCGACCCATCCTGCGAGCTTTACGCAGGTGTCGAGACGGCACTCGCCTCGGCCCTGCGCGTGCGCGAGGCGGCGCGGGCGAACGGCGTGCCGGTGATCTACACCAACGTGGTCTATCAGCCCGACGGGCGCGATGGCGGCCGGTTCTTCCAGAAAGCCCTGCCGCTGCGCAACTTCATCGCCGGAAGCCCGATGGGCGCCTGGCCCCAGGGGCTGACCGTGGACCCGGGCGAAACCGTGATCTCCAAGCAATATCCAAGCGCCTTCTTCGGCACTTCGCTGGCCCCGATGCTGGCCTCCGCCGGCATCGACACGCTGGTGCACACCGGGCTCAGCACCAGCGGCTGCGTCCGGGCGACCTGCGTGGACAGCTGCTCGCACGGGTTCATCCCGATCATCGTGCGCGACGCGGTGGGCGACCGCCACCCGGCCCCGCACGAGGCCAATCTCTTCGACATGGACGCCAAGTACGGCGACGTCGTCGGCGAGGCCGACATCATCGACTATTTCAATACCGTGGGAGCTGCTGAATGACCAAATCGAGCCTGCGCCAGGCCCTTAACGAGGGCCGCTTCGTGGCCGCTCCGGGGGTGCATGACATGATCGCGGCGGTGATCAGCAACAAGGTCGGCTTCGACTTCATCTATTCGTCGGGCTACTGGGGCACGGCCTCGGGGCAGGGCATTCCCGACGCCGGGATCGCGACCTACACCGACATGGTGGGCAGGCTGCAGACCCTGTGCCGGACCGCAGATGCGAGCGTGATCGCCGATGCCGACACCGGCTATGGCGGGCTTTTGAACGTCCACACCACCGTGCGCGGCTTTGAGGCGGCCGGCGCCACGGCGATCCAGATCGAGGACCAGGAGTTTCCGAAAAAGTGCGGCCACACGCCGTTCAAGCGGGTGATCCCCACCGCCGACATGGTCGACAAGATCAAGGTCGCCTGCGAGGCCCGCGAGAACAAGCAGGAGACCGTGATCATCGCCCGCACCGACGCGCTGCAATCCGAAGGATTCGAGGCCGCGGTCCAGCGTGGGCTGGCCTACCAGGATGCCGGCGCCGATGTCGTGTTCCTCGAGGCGCTGACCAGCGAGGAGGAGATGCGGATCGCCTGCGAGCGGATCTCGGCGCCGATGCTGGCCAACATGGCCGACGGCGGCAGCACGCCGATCCTGCCCGCCGAAAAGCTGGCCGAGATCGGCTACAAGATCGCGATCTACCCCGCGATCTCGGCACTGGCGGCCGCGGCGGCGATCGAGAACGCGCTGAAGGTCTTCAAGGCGACCGGCACCTCGCAATCGCCCGACGTCGACCTCTTCAGCTTTGCCGAGTTCAACCAGCTCATCGGCTTCCAGGAAATCTGGGATTTCGAGACGAGGTGGGCCAAGACCGAGAGCGCCGGGGCATGAGCCGGGTCGCCTGCATCGGCGCCGGTCTTGTCGGCTGCGGGTGGGCGGCCGTTTTTGCCCGGGCGGGCCGCGAGGTCAGGCTCTACGACATCGACCCCGACGCCATCGAGGCCCGGGCGCTGCCGATGATCCGCGCGGTGCTGGAGGACCTCGAGGCACAGGGGATGGGCGGGCCCACGGCGGACGAGGCCTTTGCCCGGATCTCGGGCTCGGACACGGTCGCCGCCGCAGTCGAGGCCGCGGACTACGTCCAGGAAAGCGCCCGCGAGGACCTGGAGGTCAAGCAGGCGCTCTTTGCCGAGATCGCGGCCCATGCCTCGGCGGGCTGCATTCTGGCGTCCTCGACCTCGGCGCTGCCGGGGTCTTCGTTCCTCACCGCGATCCCGGCGCCGGAACGGGCGCTCGTGGCGCACCCGGTCAACCCGCCCTCGCATATCCCGCTGGTCGAGCTTTGCGGCACCGGCAAGACCAGCGAGGCCACGATCGCCGCCGCGCACCGGTTCCTGTCCGACGCCGGGATGGAGCCCGTGACCCTGCACAAGGAGATCGACGGCTTTCTGCTGAACCGGCTGCAATTCACCCTTGTGGCCGAGGCCATGCATCTTGTCGCCGAGGGCTATTGCAGCGCCGAGGACATCGACAAGGTGATGACCAGCGGCCTCGCCCTGCGGTGGTCCACCCTGGGGCCCTTCATGACCGTGCACCTCAATGCCGCGGGCGGTTTCAACGGCTTCGTCGAGCAGCTTGGCCCGATGATGAAACACCTGGGCCGCTCCGCCCGCACCGATTACGACTGGACGCCGGAGCAGGCCGACCGGATCCGCCAATGGCTCGACGCGGCCTGCCCCGTGGCCGAGATTTCGCAAGCTCAGCAGACCCGCAACCGCAACATCCTCGCCACCCGCCGTCTGCAAGGCGGCGACGACAGGGACTGACCGCGAGTTGCGGGCGGCAGGAACAGGGGACAGGAGACAGGATGAGCCTTTCGTTCACCTTCAATGCGCCGAAATCCATCCTGTGCCGGCCGGGGGCTGCGGCCGATCTCGGCCCGACGGCGCTCGCGCTCGCCGGGGACAGGATCCTGGTGGTGACCGACACCGGCCTCGTGCAGGCGGGCCTGCTGGCACCGCTTCTGGCGTCGCTGACGACCGCGGGCATCTCGGCGGAGGTTTTCGATTCGGTCATAGCCGACCCGCCGACGGACATCGTCATGGCGGCCCTCGACGTGGCCACGCGCACGGGCTGCACCGGGGTTATCGGGTTCGGCGGCGGCTCGTCGCTCGATGTGGCCAAGGTCGTGGCGCTTCTGGCTCGGTCCGGCGAGACGCTCGACGAGGTCTACGGTGTCGGCATGGCCAAGGGCGCACGGCTGCCGCTGATCCTGATCCCGACGACCGCCGGCACCGGCTCAGAGGTCACGCCGATCTCTATCCTGACCGTGGACGAGACGGAAAAGCGCGGGGTCGTGGCGCCGCAGCTGCTGCCCGATCTGGCGGTGCTCGACGCCGACCTGACGCTGGGCCTGCCCGCCCATGTCACCGCCGCCACCGGGATCGACGCGATGGTCCACGCGATCGAGGCCTTCACCTCGGCCTCGGCCAACAACAACCCGGTCTCGCGCACGCTGGCCCGCGAGGCGCTGCGGCTGCTCGGGGCCAACATCACCAGGGCAGTCACGTCCGGCCAGGACCGCGCCGCCCGGTCCGACATGCTGCTGGGCGCGATGCTCGCCGGGCAGGCCTTCGCGAATTCGCCGGTGGCCGGGGTGCACGCGCTGGCCTACCCGGTGGGCGGCATGTTTCACGTCCCCCACGGGCTTTCGAACGCGCTGGTGCTGCCCCATGTGATGCGGTTCAGCGCCCCGGCCTGCGCCGAGGGATATGCCCTGCTGGCCACCGACGCCTTTCCCGATCTCGCCGGGACGCCCAGCCAGATCCGGGCGGCGGCGTTCATCGACCGGCTCGCCGCGCTCTCGGCGGAGCTGGGGCTACAGACCGGGCTGCGCGAGGTCGGCGTCGGCGAAGACGACCTGCCCCGAATGGCCGCCGAGGCGATGAAACAGACCCGCCTTCTGGTCAACAACCCGCGCGAGATCGACGAGGCCGCGGCCCTCGACATCTACCGCGCCGCCTACTGACCGGAGATCCGGATGCCCCACCCCGCCCCGTCCCGGCGCGCAGAATACGCCCAGTTCCGCGAGATCCCGACCCGCTGGAGCGACGTCGACGTCTACGGCCATGTCAACAACGTGGTCCACTACGCCATGTTCGACACGGCGGTCGGCGGCTGGCTGATCGAAAAGGGCCTGCTGGCCCCCGCAACCTCGCCGAGCTTCGGTGTCGTGGTCGAGACCGGCTGCCGCTATTTCGGCGAGATCACCTATCCGTCCGTGGTCACCGCCGGGCTGCGCCTGGGCACGCTCGGACGCTCTTCGGTGCGGTTCGAGATCGGGCTCTTTGCGGACGACGCCGAGGTTGCCGCGGCCGAGGGCTTTTTCACCCATGTCTACGTGGACCGCGCGACCCGCCGCCCCCACCCGATAGAGCCCGAGCGCCGCGCCGCGTTCGAGACCCTGCGCCTGCCGCAGGCGGGCTGACGCAGGCTATTCCGGCCTGAAGGCTGCCAGCAACTCAGCCACAAGCGGATTGGGGAAGCGCCGCTGGAAGGTGACGGCGCAGACCGCCTCGGTCACGTCGTCGAACCGGGCAAGCTCGACCAGCGTGCCGGCGTCAAGCTCGTCCTGCACGACAATGGGCGGGATCACGGCCAGTCCCGCATCCGCCCGCGCCAGAAGCCGCAGCATCGCCATGTCGTCGGCCTCGGCCGCGATCCGGGGCACGATGGATAGCCGCGCGACAAGCGCATCGAACCCCGCCCGCAGCGCGGATTCCGGCGTCGGCAGGATCAGCGGCTCCGACGCCAGCACCTCGGCCAGCGCCCGTTTGGGGGCCATCGCCCGCGACGGCGTGCCGATCAGGCTGACCGGTTGCTCCGACAGGCTGTGCACGAGGTAGGGGCTCAGCGCGTCCCGCGCCGGCACCAGGTTGGTCAGCACCACATCGAGCGACAGCGCATCCAGCGCCCGCAACAGCTCTGTCTGCGAGCCCGAGCGCAGCACCACCTCCACATCCGCCCGCCCGATCAACGGCCGCAGGAACAGGATCTGGAAGTTGCGCGACAGGGTGGCCAGCGCCCCGATCCGCAACGCCTGCCGGGCGTTGCCCGCATCGCGCAGGGTGGCGGTGAGATCTTCGGCGGTGCGGAAAATCTCTTCGGCATGGTCCAGCGCGATGCGTCCGGCCTCCGTCAGGACAAGCCCCCGCCCGCGCCGTTCAAAGAGATCGTGGCCAAGCGCCGTCTCCAGCGCCTTGATCTGCGTCGACAGGGCCGACTGGGACAGGTTCAGCCTGCGGGCCGCGCCGGTCAGCGTGCCGTCGCGGGCGACGGCGCGAAACAGGCGCAGGTGGTGCAGGTTCAGGGCGGCCATACTTCTACCATACAGAACGTTTGAGACCAGAATATGTAATTTCTTTATGCGATGCCAGCCGCTATCTCAAAGCGAAACACCCTGACCGACCGGAGCACCGCCATGACCGACGCCCTTCCGCTGACCCTCTTTGCCCCGCTCATCCTGCTGATCGCCGCCGGCTGGGCGCTGGCCCATCCCGGCCGCCGCCCCGAGGCCGTGCCGCGCCTGTCCGAGGCCGCGGCCTTCGCCTCGCTCGTTCTGGGCGTCGCGGGCGTCTTGCAGCTGATCCTCGCGCGGCCGGCGCAGCTGATGCTGGTCGACGGGGCGTCGGCCATCACCCTCCGGCTCGACGCGGTCAGCGCGACCATGGCCCTGCTGGTCGGCTTCATCGGCTGGATCGTCATGCGCTATGCTAGGACCTATCTCGACGGAGAAGCGGGCGAGGGCCGCTTTCACGGCCTGATGCTCGCCACATTGGCCGCGGTCCTGATGCTGGCGCATTCCGGCAGCTTCGCCGCGCTGATCCTCGCCTTTGTCGCCATCGGCCTGATCCTGCGGCAGCTGCTGCTGTTCTATCCCGGCCGGCCCGAGGCGCGGCGCGCGGCGGCCAAGTTCTCGCTGGTCTGGCACTTGGGCGACGCGGCCATGATCCTGGCAACGGTCCTTCTATACGCGACTTTCGGCACCACCACCTTTACCGGTATCGCGGCAGTCGCTCCGGCCGGCCTACCGGGCCTCGCGCATCTGGCGGTGGCGTTGCTGGTGCTGGCTGTCGTGCTCAAGACCGCGTCCTTCCCCGTCCACGGCTGGCTGACCGAGGTGATGGAGGCGCCGACCCCGGTCTCGGCGCTGCTGCACGCGGGCATCATCAACGCGGGAGGCTTTGTGCTGATCCGCACGGCGGACCTGGTGCAGGCGAGTCCCGGCGCCATGGCCGCCCTGGTGATGATCGGCGGGCTGACCGCGCTGTTCGGCGCCGTCGTCATGGTCACGCAAAGCGCGATCAAGACCGCGCTGGCCTGGTCGACCGTGTCGCAGATGGGCTTCATGCTGCTGCAATGCGGGCTGGGCCTGTGGCCTCTGGCGCTGCTCCATATCGTGGCCCATTCGCTCTACAAGGCGCATGCCTTTCTGTCCTCTGGCGGGGCCGTCGCGGCGGTCGCGGGCCTGCGCAGGCCCGGCCCGATCGCCGTGCCCAGCATCGGCGCGGTGATGAAGGCCTTCGCCCTGGCGCTGGCGCTCTATGCCAGCGTGGCGGTGCTCTTCACCCTCGTCGCGGGCCCGAAATCGGCCCAGGCGCTGGCCATCGGGGCGATCCTGATCTTCGGCGTGGCCTACCTGGTGGCCCAGGGCCTGGCCGACGCCGCACCGGTGGAGCTGACGCGGCGCACGGGCATCGCATCCGTGGGCGCGGCGCTGGCCTATTTCGCCTTTCAGCGGGGGGCGGACCTGCTCTGGGGGCCGTCCCTGCCCACCGCCCCCGCGGTCGGCCCGCTGGAATGGGCGCTGATCGTGCTGGCGCTGATGTCCTTCGGGATCGTGGCCGTTGCGCAGGCGCTGTTCCCGCTCTGGGCGCACCACCCGGCCACCGCCGGCCTGCGGGTGCACCTGGCGAACGGTCTGTATCTCAACGCGCTGCTCGACCGCCTGATCGGCGGGTTCCGGGCCGCGAAATCCAACTGAACCGAGGAAAAAGCGCATGTTCATGAAGCACAGCCAGATGTCTCCGGCCCGGGTCACGGGCATCCTCGACGCAGCCGAAGCGGCCATCCGCGCCATTCCGCCCGCCTTTCCGCTGGAGGCCACCGTCGCCGTGAACCCGTTCATGGGCCAGGCGTCCGAGGACCTGGCCACCGCCTCGGCACGGCTCTCGCGGGTGGCGGGCATCGCCCTGACCCGGCCGCGGGCGGAATACGCCGCCGATGTCGCGGCGGGGCGGATCACCGAGGATGACCTCGCCGCGGCGTTGATCGCCTCGACCTCGCCGTTCAAGCCCCGCGACATGGCCCTGCTGAAGGCCAAGATCGAGGGCGCCGGCCCCGCGCCCGAGGCCCTTCCCACCGTCGCTGACCTTGCGGCCGGGATCACCGGCACCGATTGGCCGTCGGTCATCACGCGCACCTTCGGTCTGTGGGCCGCGGGGCAGTTCGACCAGGGTCAGGCCCTGTGGTCGCCAGCCCCCGGCCGCGACGCCTATGTCGCCTGGCAGGCCTGGGCGAGCCGCGACCTAACCCCCGAGATCGCGGGGCTATCGGGCTTCTGCGCCCATGTGGCCGATGCGCCCGACACCTCCGAGCGGGCGATCCTGCGGGCGGTGGAGCGGCTGGGCATCGGCGAGGACGCCGCCGAGACCGCGTTTCACCGGCTGCTGATGGACCTCGGCGGCTGGGCGCAGCACGCCCGCTGGCTGCTGTGGCAGGCCGAGCTGACGGGCGGAACCGACGGCACGCTGGCCGACATGCTGGCGATCCGGCTGGTCTGGGAAGAGGCGCTGATGGCCAATGTCCCGGACGTGGCCGAGCCATGGGCCGCCACGGTGCAAAGCCACGCGCACCCGGTCGAGCCCAGCGCCGAGCAGGTGATCGACGCGATCCTGCAGGACGCCGCCGAGCGGGCGTTTCAGCGCGGCCTCGCGGAACATCTGGGGGGCGGCGCGCCGACCGCCGGACAGCGGCCGGCCCTGCAGGCGGCCTTTTGCATCGACGTCCGCTCGGAGACCTTCCGCCGCGCCCTCGAGAGCCAGGACCCGTCGATCGAGACCATCGGCTTTGCAGGTTTCTTCGGTCTGCCGCTCGCGCACAAGCCGCAGGGCTCCGACGCGGTCGACTCCCATCTTCCGGTGCTTCTGAACGCCGCCATGACCTCCACCAGCCATGGCTCGGCCGGGGCGGAGCAGGACATCCGCATCTCGGCCCGGGCGGTGCGGGCCTGGGGCCGGTTCCGGCAGGCGGCCGTGTCGTCCTTCGCCTTCGTCGAGGCGGCGGGGCCGTTCTATGGCGCCAAGCTGGTCAAGGACGCCCTCGGCCAAGGCGGCAAGCCCGCGCGGGCCACCCCCGTGCCCCGGGTCGAAGGCGGGCTGAGCGCCGCCGCGAAGGCCGAGACCGCGGCCAAGGTGCTGACCGCCATGAGCCTGACCGACGGGCACGCGCCGCTTGTGCTGCTGCTGGGCCACGGGGCGCAGATGACGAACAACCCCCATGCCAGCGCCTATCATTGCGGCGCCTGCGGCGGTCAGACCGGCGAGGTCTCGGCCCGGCTGCTCGCCGATCTGCTCAACGACCCCGAAACGCGGGCCGGCCTGCCCGATCACGGCATCCATCTGCCGCCCGAGACGGTGTTCGTTGCCGGCCTGCACGACACCACGACGGACAAGATCACGCTTTTCGACCGGGACCTGGCCACGCCGGCCTCGGCCGACCTCGCGCAGGCGCGGCGCTGGCTCGGCCAGGCCGGAAAGCAGGCCCGGGCGGAGCGAGCCCTGCGCCTGCCCGGCGCGAAACCCGACACCCTGGGGGCACGGGCGCTGAACTGGGCCGAGGTGCGGCCCGAATGGGGGCTGGCCGGCTGCGCCGCCTTCATCGCCGCGCCCCGCAGTGCCACAAGCGGGGCCGACCTGGGCGGGCGCAGTTTCCTGCACAGCTACGACTGGCAGGTGGACACGGACTTTGCCACGCTGGAGCTGATCCTGACGGCGCCGGTCGTCGTCGCAAGCTGGATCAGCCTGCAATATTACGGCTCGGCCGTGGCCCCCGAGGCCTTTGGCGGCGGCAACAAGCTGATCCACAACGTGGTCGGCGGCATCGGCGTGGTCGAGGGCAACGGCGGCCGTCTGCGCCCCGGCCTGCCCCGGCAGGCGGTCCACGACGGCGAGAAGGCCGCGCACGACCCGCTCCGGCTGTCGGTCATGATCGAGGCCCCGCAGGACGCCATCTCGGACATCCTGGCCCGGCACCCGCAGGTCCGCGCCCTGTTCGACAATGGCTGGCTGCACCTCTTCGCCCTCAAGGACGGCGCGGTCGCGGCGCGGTATCTGCCCGGCATGAGCTGGGCCGAGGATACCCGCGCCCTCTGACACACAAGCCCGGCACGGCGCGGCATCCGTGGTGCGCCCTGCCCGCCGGGGGCGGCCGGGGCGCGTGTCAGTCCGAAATGTCGCGCCCCGGCCGCCGTCGGGTCTTGCCGGAACCAAGCTCGATGATCTCCGAGGTGATCTGTTCCTGGCGGACCTGCCGCTGCGTCGCCACCAACGCATTCAACCGCCGCTCTATCTGGTTGCCCGCGGCGGCCATGGTCTGCATCCGCGCCTCGTTCTCGGCCACCAGCGCGTGGATCGCGGCGCGGCAGACCCGGGCGTGCAAGTATTCGGCGCCAAGGCTTTCTACCAGTTCTTCGGCCGGCAACTGGATCAGCGGCGGCTCTGCTTGTGCTGCGGGAAAGTCGGCCGGATCCAGCGGAAACAGCGGCTTGCGCACGACGCCCAGCTGCCCGGAATCCACGGCCGTATGGACGATGTCGAGCCGCTGCAGCCGGCCGCTGTCGAAGACCCCCAGCGCGGCCTCGACGATCCCGGCCGCCAACCGGGGGATGCCCGTGATCCCCGACGGCATCCGGCCCGACCAGATCGGCACGATCCCCCGCGCCTGTGCCACCGAGAGGCCCCGCGTGCCGACCAACAGCAAGGCATCGGCCCCGGGGCCATCCGCGATCGCGTCCAGCACGCGGGCATTGAAGACGCCGGCAAAGCCCTGTTCGGCGCAAAAGGCGAGGATCCCGGTCTTCTCCGGCACATCCGGGGCCGGGACCGTCCTGTCCGACGGCACCACGCTGGCCATCGCCGCCGCGATGGTCGCGGCATAGCTGTCGACGGCCACCAGACCGCGCCTCGCGCCACGGGCGCGGGCCGCGGCGATGCCCTTGATGGCGTTCACGACCGACCCGAGCTGTCGCACCCCGTCGATCCGGCTGCTGATGTCGGCCAGCCCCTCGGTCATTCCGCGGCCTGCGCGAGGCTGCGCGCCAGCCTCTCCATCTCGGCGATCAGCGCGGACCGGGTGGCGGTGTCAAGCGTACCGGTCTCGGCGATCATGCGCAGCGCGCCCGACGCCCCGTGATCGAGCGTGCCCGGCAAGGCCGCCCGGAACGCCGCGACCCCCTCGGGCGCCAGCCCGTCCATGAGACCGCCGCGCAGCGCGATCATCAGCGCGGCCTCGTCGGCCAGACGCAGCGGGCGATGCTGGGGTTGCCGCAACACCTCGCGGATGCGCTCTCCGCGCCGAAGCTGCGTGCGAACCCGGCCCTCGGGCATGCCGCCGAACCGGGTGAAGACCTCCAGCTCCAGGAACTGCGCATAGTCCAGCCGCAGGCTGCCCGCGGCCTCGCGCAGCAGCGGCGCCTGGGTCTTGCCGCCGACACGGCTGACGCTCAGGCCCACGTCCACGGCCGGTTTCTGCCCCTGATGAAACAGGGTGGAGTCCAGCACGATCTGGCCGTCGGTGATCGAAATCAGGTTCGTCGGGATATAGGCCGAGAGGTTGCCCGCATCGGTCTCGGCGATGGGCAGGGCGGTGAGGGAGCCGCCGCCGCGGGCCTGTGACAGCTTGGCCGCCCGTTCCAGCAGCCGGGCGTGGATGTGGAACACGTCGCCGGGATAGGCCTCGCGGCCCGGCGACTGCTCGGTCAGCAGGGCGATTTCGCGATGCGTCGCGGCATGTTTCGACAGGTCGTCGAAGACGATCAGCGCATGCTGTCCCCTGTCGCGGAAATACTCCGCCATTGTCATCCCGGCATAGGGCGCGATCCATTGCAGCCCGGGCGCGTCGGCGGGGCTCGCGACCAGGACGATGCAGCGGGCGAAATCGGCATGGGTGCGCAGGGCGGTGATGGCGCGGCGCACGCTCGAGGTCTTTTGCCCGATGGCCACGTAGATACAGATGATATCGCTGTCGCGCTGCGCGATCAGCGTGTCCACCGCCAGCGTCGTCCTGCCGGTGGCGGTGTCGCCCACGATCAGCTCGCGCTGCCCCCGGCCCAGCGCGAAGAGCGTGTCGACCACCGCGATCCCGGTCTGAACCGGCTCCGTTACCAGGTCGCGCTCGATGATGCCGGGGGCCGGGCGCTCTATCGGCAGGTGGGCGCCGGCCTCGATCGGGGCCCCGCCGTCCAGCGGCCGGCCCATCGGATCGACGATGCGCCCGAGCAGCCCTTCGCCCACCGGCACCTGCACCACCTCGCCGGAGCCGAAGACCGCGTCGCCGGCCTCTACATCCGTCGCGCCGTCGAGCATCACCGCGCCGATCAGGTCGGGGTCGAGCACCCGGGCAAAGCCGACCTGCCCGTTCTCGAACCGCAGCACCTCGTCCAGCCGCACATCGAGCAAGCCCGAGATCCGCGCGACCCCGTCGCCGATCTCCTCGACCAGGCCCCGGTGGGTCGCCCTGGGGCCGAGGGTGGCGTCGCGCACCACCTCCCGCGCCCTGGCCAGCCAATCGTCCGGCGCATCAGCGGGCATCGCGCAGGTCCTTGCCGAGGCGTTCGAGGTCGGCCTGCCAGCTGTTGCGCAGCGCGAGGTGCGGCGCCCGAAGCTCCAGCCCCGCGATCAGGGCGGGATCGGTCTCGAAGCGCAGCCGGGGCGGACCGGTCAGCACGCCGCCAAGCGCCTGCCGGACCCTCGCCTGCCCGTCGGGCGAGAGCGGGGCCGCGCCGACGACGGCGATATCGGCGCCTGCGAGCGCGGCGCGATCCTCGGGCGGCAGCGCCGTCACCGCCTGCACCAACAGGTCGAGGAAGGCCTGCTGGACAACGCCCTCCGGCAGGCGTGCAAGCAGCCGGCCCGCGATGTCGACGGCGAGCCCGGTAGCCTCGGCGGCGCTGGCCTGCCGGGCGCGCCGGGCCTCCTCTGCGAGGGTCCGCCGCGCCTCGGCCAGCATCGCCTCCACGTCCTTGCGGCCCTGCCGGCGGGCGGCGGTGCGGGTGGCCTCTGCCTCGGCCTCGGCGGCGGCCAGCCGTGCCTCGCGCTCGGCCGCGACGCCGTTGCGGGCGTCAGCTACATCGTCCATCGCCGATCGGGCCGCGTCCCGCTCCTGCCGGGCCGCGGCCCACAGGGCCTGCGTGTCGTCCTGCCGCCGCGCCACGGCCGCCGCGACCGGCTGCCAGAACAGGCGCGACAGCAGCCAGACGAGGATCAGGACATTGACCGCCTGCAGCCCCAGGGCCCACCAGTCTATCGACATGGTTTCATCCCAGAAGCGGGTTGGCAAAGAGCAGAAGCAGCGCGATCACCAGGCAATAGATCGCCGTGGTCTCGATCATCGCGAGGCCGACGAACAGCGTCCGCGAGATCGTGTTGGCCGCTTCGGGCTGGCGGGCGATCGCCTCCATCGCGGCGGCGACGGCGCGGCCCTCGGCCAGCGCGGGACCGATCGCCCCGACGGAAACGGCCAGGGCCGCGCAGAAGATGCTGACGATACCGATATAATCCATCAGGTGTCCTTTCCGAGTGATGTGGCGTCGGGCGCCTCGCCTTCGACCGCGGCGCCGATAAAGACCATCGCCAGGACCGCGAAGATATAGGCCTGCACCAGGCCGGTGAGCAGTTCGAGCGCCATCAGCGGGATCGGCACCAGCAATCCCGCAAGCGAGGCGACGATGCCGATGACGAAAACGCCGCTCATGACATTGCCGAAGAGCCGCACGAACATCGAAAACGTCCGGGTCAGGTTCGACAGCATATTGAGCGGGATCATGACCGGGTTCGGCGCGGCGAAGGACCGCAGGTAGCCGCCCACCCCGTGCCGCCGCACGCCGAACCAGATCACCGACAGGAACACCAGGACCGCCAGCGCGGCGTCAGTTTCAAGCCCCGCGGTCGGCGGCTCCACCCCCGGCAGCAGGGACGACCAGTTTGCCACCAGGATGAACAGGAACACCGTCCCGATGAAGGCGCGATAGGGCGCCGGCGCCGTGCCCGTGGTCGCCCGGATCTGGTTGTCGATCGTGACCACGATCAACTCCGCCGCCGCCTGGACCTTGCCCGGCCGCGATGACAGCCGCCGAGTCACCAGCAGCGAGGCGGCGGCGAGCACGACGATGATGACCCAGGTCACGAGGATGGCCTCCGAGATCGGAACCGGCCCGATCCGGAACAGCGCCACGGACTCCAGCGGGGAATTCACGAGGCACCCCCCCTGCCCTGCCGAAGCATGGCCATGCGACCCAGCACCACCCCCGCCGCCGTCGCCAGAAGTGCCAGCGCCCCCCATTGGACCGCCAGCAAGAGGCCCGCGCCGAGCGCCGCGAGCCGCGCCAGGGTCAGCCCCAGCGCCACCAGCGGCGCACCGCCCCCGACGATCAGCGCCGCGGTCGCCTGCAGCGCCGCGAAATAGCCCAGCCCCAGGAGGACGCCACCGACAAGAAACAGCGGCAGCCACAGCAGGTCGGCCAAGGTCACAAGCTCTGTCATCGCGTGTTCATCCATTTCCAGGCGGTCCAACCGCCGATACCGACTCCAACGACCATCAACGCCCCGCTCCAGAAAATGCCCGCGCCGAACCGCGCGTCGAGCCAGCGGCCAAGGAACAGCCCGCCCAGGATCGGCACGACGAGGATCCAGCCCAGCACGCCGATCTGCGCCAGACGCCGGCCCACCGACATCTCTCCCTCCCGCAGCCCGCGGGCGCGGCGGGCGCGGTGACGGCGGATACCGGTCACCAGCGGGTCATCCTCGCCCCGGTCGCCCGCCTCGGGCCGGCGGCCGGTCATCGGAACTCTCCGGCGTCGAAGCCGGGCCGCAGCCGGGTGATCATCCTGCGCACGGCCGTCATCTGCAGCCGCAGCGCCTCGACATTCTCCACCCGCGCCGCGTCGTCCTCAGCCTGAAACCGGGTCAGCACGTCCCGGTCGAGCAAGGCGAGGTCGTCGCCCGCGACCGCCTCTCGGCTGGCAATGGCAACGAGATCATCGGCAACCGTCATCACGCCGCCGCGCACGGCGCAGAACCGCTCGCGCGGACCCTCGCGCCAGCTGACGATCGAGACCGCCAGCGCCGTCAGGAACGGCGCATGGCCCGGCAGGACGCCGAACCCGCCGCTTGCATCTTCGGCCCGCAGGCTGTCGATGTCCTGTTCGACCACGACGGTCAGGGGTGTGACGATCCGCAGCTTCACGACGCACCCCCGGACGCGTCTTCCCGGGCGCGAGCCTCGTCGAGGGTCCCGACCATGAAGAGCGAGCTTTCCGCCCAATCGTCCGCCGCGCCCTCGAGGATGGCCCGGCAGCCGTCCAGCGTGTCCGCCAGGCTGACCCGCGCACCGGGGATGCCGGAAAAGGCCTCGGTCACCATGAACGGCTGGGTCAGGAACCGTTGCAGCCGGCGCGCCCGGCCCACCACCAGACGGTCCGCGGTGCCCAGTTCCTCGACCCCCAGCAGCGCGATGATGTCCTCCAGCTCGCGGAACCGGGCGAGGGTCTGGCGGACGTCCTCGGCGATCCGGTAATGCGCCTCGCCGACGACCAGAGGATCGAGCAGCAGCGAGGACGACGCGAGCGGGTCCACCGCCGGATAGAAGCCCTGCGCCGCGTTGGTGCGCGACAGGACGATGACGCAGTCCATATGGGCCGAAATCGTAGTCACCGCGGGATCGGTGAAATCGTCGGCGGGCACATAGACCGCCTGGATCGCGGTGATGGCCGAGCCCGCGACCGATGCGATCCGTTCCTGCAGGGCGGCGACCTCGCTGGCCAGCGTCGGCTGGTAGCCCACCCGCGAGGGCTGGCGGCCCAGCAGGCTAGAGACTTCGGCCCCCGCCTGCACGAAGCGAAAGACGTTATCCATCAAGAGCAACACGTTGCGGTGCCGCACGTCGCGAAAATATTCCGAGATCGTCAGCGCCGTCAGCCCCGCCCGCCAGCGGGCGCCGGGCGGCTCGTTCATCTGTCCGTAGACGAGGACGGTGCGTTCGATCACCCCGGAGGCCTGCATCTCGGTCAGCAGCTCATGCCCCTCGCGCGACCGCTCGCCGATCCCCGAGAAGACAGATATGCCCTCGTATTTCTCGACCATGGCGCGGATCAGCTCCATGACCAGAACGGTCTTGCCGACGCCCGCGCCGCCGAACATCGCGGCCTTTCCGCCCTGGGCCAGCGGGGTCAGTAGGTCGATCACCTTGATCCCCGTCTCGAACAGGTCCATGTCGCCCGCCTGCGCCTTCAGCAGCGGCGGGGCGGCGTGGATCGGGCGGCGCGGCGTGTCGGCGGGCAGCGCGGGGCCGTTGTCCTGCGGGGCGCCCAGCACGTCGAGCAGGCGCCCCAACACTGCGGGCCCCACCGGCACGGTCACCGGCCCCCGCGTAGCGGCGACGGATACCCCGCGCGCCAGCCCCTCGGTGGACTGGAACGCCACCGCTCGGACGGTGCGGGGGTCGAGGTGGCTTTGCACTTCCAGCGTCAGCGCCCCCGGCCGGTCCCACCGCACCAGCAGCGCCGCGTTGATCGCGGGCAACTCTCCCGCGAAGTGCACGTCGACGACCGCCCCGCGCACGGCCACGACCCGTCCATCCGAGACAGCCTCGGTCAGCGTCGGGTCGGTCGGTTCGCCCATGCGTCGGCATCCCTTTTCCGTGCCCCGGCCGGCCGCGAGGGGCTGGTCCGGTGCGACATCGTGGGGCACTTATCCGCAGAGGCGGGGCCGGCGTCCTTGATCGAGGTCAGTTTCCGGCCGGATTTCCCGGCCCGCCTCTGCGCAGGCCGGACCTCAGCCGGCCCGCGACAGGGCCGCCAGCACCGCCGCGCGCGACAGCAGCCCGACGAGCTTGCCGTTCTCGAGCACCGGGAATTCGCGGTGCGGGCTTGTCATCATCGTCTGGGCGACCCCGACCACGTCCTGCCCGGCCTCGACCCAGACAACGCCCTCGGTCATGAAATCCGCCACCACGCCGCGCCATTCCTGGTAATAGCTCGCCTCCAGCACCGGGCCGAAGCAATCCTTCTGGGTGAGGATCCCGCACAGGGTGTCGTCCGCGTCGATCACGGGGGCGGCCGATGCGGCCTGATCGACCAGCTGGGCCACCGCCCGCCGGATCGGGACATCCCGTGTCAGCCGGACAAAATCGGGTGTCATGATCTTGCGGACGCGCAGCTCGGTCGTCATTCCGAGGTCTCCTCCGCCGACCGCGCCCGTCCCCGCGCACAGCCCCCGCAGGCCGCCCCCGGCACGCAGGACAGGCCGCCGCAGGACCCCCGCACCGGCCCGCGGCCCAGCGCCAGGCCAAGGCCGATCCCGCAGGCGGCAAGCAGGAAGATCAGGATCGCAAACAGAATTTCCATCAGGCCCTCCGGTGTTGCGTGATCATGCCACGGCGCGTGAGCAAAATCACGGGGTCAGATCAGAAAGCGGTCCATCTCTCCGGTGGTGACCGCCCGCAGGCGCTGCGGCGCACCGGCGAGGAACAGCGCATTCAGACCCTGCTCTCGCGCCAGCGCCGGACCGTCCACGGCACCGGCCGCGAACAGGGCCGTCGCCCAGCCATCCGCGCCCGTGGCCTCCGGCGCCACGACGGTGACAGAGCGCAGGTCCCCCGCCACCGGCGCCCCGGTCGCGGGGTCGATGATGTGGCTGACCTCCCGGCCCTGCAGCCCGTAGGCCTGCGCCCGTGTGCCCGAGGTCGCCACGCAGGCGTCCGTCAGGCCGAGCATGGCCGCGGCCCCGGTCAGCTCTGCCAGGGGCTGCTCGACGGCGACCTGCCAGGGCCGGCCTGCGGGATGCAGGCCGACGGCGGCCAGCTCTCCGCCGAGGTCGATCAGCGCCCCGCCAAGCCCGGCGGTCCGCACCAGCCCCCCCAGCCGGTCGAGCGCCCAGCCCTTGGCGATGCCGCACAGATCCAGGGTCAGGCCGGGCCGCGCCTTGGCCAGCCGCCCTCCAGCCACCGAAATGTCGCGCCAGCCCGGCGCCGCGTCGCCCCGGATCGGCCCGAAGCCCCAGCGCGCCACCAGGGGGCCCACGGTCGGATCGAAGCGCCCGCCGCTTGCATCGGCGAGCGTCAGGGCGGCCTCGGCGACGGTGGCCGTGTCCGCCGAGACCGGCAGGGCCGCATCTGCCCGCATCCGGTTGAAACCGCCAATCTCGCTGTCCGTGCGCCAGGGCGACATCTGGCGGTCTACCTCGCCCAGGATGCGGTCGATTTCGCCGCGCAGCCCTGCAAGCCCCGCGCCTTGGGCCGAGACGATCCGCCACCGGGTGCCGAAGGCCGGCCCTTCCAGCACCTCGAGCGCGGGCAGATCCGCCCGCGCGACATGGGGCAGCGCCACCGCCGCCGAGACCAGTCCCAGAAAACGTCGCCGGCTTGGCCGCACCTTGGGGGCATCGCGCATGCTCATACTCCGAAATCGTCGTTGTAGATCGCGCCGGGCTCCACGCCCAGCCGTTCAAGGGTCGCCAGCACCGCCGAGATCATGATCGGCGGGCCGCAGAGATAGTATTCGCAATCCTCCGGCGCCGGGTGGTTCTGCATCTCGCGCCGGACGGTCTCGTGGATGAAGCCGATGGCCCCGGTCCAGCGGTCGCCGGGGGCCGGGTTCGACAGCGCCGGGGTGAAGCTGAAGTTCGGGTGCGCCGCGGCCAGCGCGTCGAAGGCCTCGGTATAGAACAGGTCGGCGGCGGATCGCGCCCCGTAGAAATACCGGATGCGCCGGGTCGTGCCGGCGCCAAGCTGTTCGTGGATCATCGCCCGCAGCGGCGCCATGCCGACCCCGCCGCCGATGAACACCATCTCGCGCCGGGTGGGCTGGACCCGGAAATCGCCGAACGGCCCCGAGGCGGCGACCGGATCGCCGGGCTGCACCGAGAACAGCCAGGACGACACGACCCCCGGCGGCACGTCCTCTTCCCGGCCCGCGGGCGGGACGGCGAGGCGGATGTTGAATACGGCCACGCGGGCATCCTCGGGCCGGTTGGCGACGGAATAGGCCCGGGTGACCGGCGCCGCCGATGCCACGCTCAGCCGATCCCAGCGGGCGTTCCGCCAGACCTCGCCAAAGCCGTCCCCCGGCGCGATCCGGCCGAGGTCGAGATCGTAGGCCGGCGCGGTCAGCTGCATGTATTGGCCGGCGTGGTAATCGAAGGGCTGGCCCTCCGGCAGTTCCAGAACCAGTTCCCGGATCAGCGGGGCCAGCATCCGGGTCGAGGCGACGTGGCAGGTAAACCCGCCGCCCGCGGCCAGAACCTCCTGCGGGACGGTGACCGCGCAATCCCCGCGCAGGCTGGTCTGGCAGGCGAGCCGCACATGCTCGCGCCGTTCATGGGCCGACAGGATGCCGCGCTCGGTCGCTTGTGGCTCTCCGGCACCGGCGCCGGTGACCGTGACCCGGCACAGCCCGCAGGTGCCCGACCCGCCACAGGCCGCCGGAATGCCGATGCCACCGCCGTGCAGCACGCCCAGCAGTCGGTCGCCCCGCGCCGCGGTCAGGTGGGTGGTCTCGTTCACCGCGACATCCACGGCGCCCTGCGGCACCAGCCGTCGCCGCGCGGCAAGCAGCCCGAGCGTCAGGCCCAGCACCAGCAGGGCGACCGCGAGGGAGGCGAGGGCGATTTCGGTCATTGCGCGGCCATCAGGGCGAACGAGGCAAAGCCCAGCGACATCAGCCCCGCCAGAATGAAGGTGATCCCCAGCCCGCGCAGCCCGTCCGGCAGGTCGGCATAGGCCAGCCGCGTCCGCACCGCCGACAGCACCACCACGGCGACGGCGAACCCCGCGCCGCTGCCCAACCCGTAGACCGCGGATTCGGCCAGGCCATAGCGCCGTTCCTGCATGAAGAGGCTGCCCGCCAGGATCGCGCATTGCACCGTCAGCAACGGCAGAAAGACCCCGAACGCCGCGTAGACCGCGGGAAAGAACCGATCGAGTACCATTTCCAGAAGCTGGACTGTCGCCGCAATCACGCCGATGAAGGCGACGAGCGAAAGATAGGACAGATCAAGCTCCGGCAGGCCGGCCCAGCCCCAGGCACCCGGCGCGAGGAACCACACGTAGAGCAGCTGGTTCAGCGGCACCGTCACGCCCATCACGGCGGTCATCGCGACCCCGAGGCCAAGTGCCGTCTCGGTCCGGCGCGACAGCGCGAGGAAGGTGCACAGGCCCAGAAACAGGCTCAGCGGCATGTTCTCGACGAAACTCGCCCGCAGGAACAGGGACCAGAGGTCGGTCATTCGGCGGCCTCCCGATGCTCTGGCGGGGCGAAATCGGGGGCCTCTGCCTGCTCCGGCATCAGCGTGCGCAGGGCCCAGACGAGGCCCCCCAGCAGGAAAAAGCCGCTGGGCGCGAGCAGCATCAGGCTGAGCGGCGTGAACCAGCCGCCCTGCTCGGCCAGCGGCAGCACCTGCCGGCCCATGAGCTCTCCCTTGCCGAAGACCTCGCGCACACAGCCGATGAAGATCAGCACCAGCGAATAGCCGAGCCCGTTGCCGAAGGCGTCGACCATGGAGGGCACCGGCGGGTTGTGGCGTGCAAAGGTCTCGGTCCGGCCCAGCACCAGGCAATTCGTGGTGATCAGGCCGACGAAGACCGACAATGCGCGGCTGATTTCGAAGAAATAGGCCTGCAGGATCTGGTCGATCACGATCACCAGCGACGCGATGATGACGATCTGCAGGATCAGTCGGATCGTGTCGGGGATGTGCCGGCGGATCAGGCTGATGAGGCCGGCGGCCAGCGTCAGGACCACGGTCAGCGAGGCCGCCATGGTCAGCGCGGTCGCCAGCGACGTGGTCACCGCCAGTGCCGAGCAGATGCCCAGGATCTGCAGGGTCACCGGGTTCTCACGGAGCAATGGCGCGGTCAGCGTTCGCCAGAAGGATCCGGGCGCGGCCATGGTCAGAAATCCCCCCGCTGGATGGCGTCGATCACCGGCCCGTAGCCCAGCGGGCCGAGCCAGAACCGCACGATCCGGGTCACCGCACTGCTGGTGCGGGTGGCGCCGGTGATGCCGTCGACTTCATAGACGCTGGACGCAGCCCCCCGGGCCACCGCAAAGCGCAGGTTGCCGTCGGCATCATGGGTGCGCGTGCCGGGGAAATCCGACAGCCAGCCTTGTTCCTCGATCCGCCCGCCAAGCCCCGGCGTCTCCGAATGCGCGGTCACCGCCAGGCCCGCGATAGTGGCCATGTCGCCGCCCAGCGCCAGGACCGCGTCGATCCGCCCGTTGTAGCCCGCCCCGCTGATCGGCAGCAGCACCAGCGAGACCTCCTCGCCGTCGCGCAGCAGGTAGATCTGCGCGTAATCCGGGCGCTGGCCCAGGCCGGCCAGGTCCTCGGCGGGGGGGATCGCGCTCCAGTTGCCGGCATCGGCCAGCGCAGTCTGGAGCGTGTCCGGCGTCACGCCCGTGGCCGCCCGGCCCGCGTCGAGGTCGACCACCACAGTGCCCAGGGTGCCGCCCGCCTCGGACAGCAGATCCTCCATGCCGGGAATGCCCAGCACCAGCGCCTCGATCCGGGCCTGTTCCTCGGCCGCGCGGTTCGCGGCCTGGATCGGGCGCAGCAGCACGGTCGCGCCACTGACCAGCACCGCGCAGCCCACCGAGACGGCCAGCGCCATGAACAGCGTCTTGAAGCGGGTGTCGTTCGGCTGCGCGAGAAAGCCGCGCCAGCCTCCGGTCCGGTCATGATCCGCCATGTCGTCTCCGTCGTTGCAAGGTCCAGAGGGCGATCGCGATGTCGTCCAGCAGCGGCGCCGCGAGCGAGGCAAGCAGCGCCGCGGCGACGCAGAGCTGTACCGGCGAGGCCCCCTCCCAGCCGGACGCGAAGAGCAGGACGAGCGCCGCGTAGAGCGCCCCGTTCAGCCAGCGCCCCAGCGCGGTCGAGGCGCTTGCGACGGGGTCCGCGACAAGCAGGACAAGCACCATGGCCGCCGCCGGCACGACCCAGTCAGGCCCCCCCGCCAACAGCGCCGTCCCGCCCCCGACCAGCGCGGCGCCGGCGAGGATGCCGAACGGCATGACACCGAACAGGACACCGAGCCCCGCCGCCGGGATCGCGGCCCAGGCCACTGGCAGCACGAAGTCGGGCCATGCAAATGTCGGAAAGCCGAAGCCCAGGAAGGCCAGCGTCACCGTCGCCGGGTTCAGCACGTTGCGGCCCCAGCCGCCGAAGACCAGCTCGCCGAAGACCGCGCCGAAGCTGATCCCGAGCACAATCCGCACCAGCCCCATATCCTCCGGTGCCAGCATCGCGACGGCCAGCGCCGTGATCGCGCCCGCGAAGGACGGCGGCTGCGCCCGGGCCAGCATGAAGATCAGGTGCCAGGCGCCCGAGACGATCAGCGCCAGCCCCAGCCGCCCGACCGCCCCCGCGCCGCCGAACCAGATCCAGACCAGCGCCATGGGCATCAACGCGGCCAGCAGCAACAGCGCCACCATCTCGCGGTCCCAGAGCCCCCGGATCATGCTGCCATCTCCGTGCGGGTGCGGTCGAGCATCGCGCGCAGCAGATCGCCCAGCCCCGCCTGCCCTCCGGTGACGTAATCGGCCAGCGCCAGGTCTTCCTCTACCAGGGACAGTGCCCCGAGGCGGGTCGCGGTCTCGTCGTCGCCGACGCTGAGGGCGCGGACCATGGCCATCGCCGGAAACGCGCCGCCGACAGCGTGCTGCAGCGCGGCCGTCGGTATGACGGGCTTGGGCACCGAGGAGGATGCCAGCGCGGCCAGGAACCAATGCGGCGGCTTGCCCTCCTGCTGTTGCGGCCAGATAGTCGCCTGACGGTCCAGCGTTCCAAGCCATTGCGCCCGGCGGCCGTCCAGCGGGGACCCGGCCATAAGCACATGCGGCCCGGGCCGGACCAGCCCGTAGCTGAGCGCCCGCAGATCGGCCCCGAGTTGACAGCGCACCAGCCGCGAGGCGGTCAGCGCCGGGCCTGCAACCGACACCAGTCGAGTGCGCGGCAGCCGCCCCGTCGCGAGCAGGACGCCAAGCTGGGCCACATCTTCGGCGTGCAGATCCCAGACCGGCCGGCCGGGCGCCGCCGGGCAAAGGTCGTGAACACGGAACCCGGCCAGCCCATGCGGGTGACGAGGCGAGACGTGCGCGATCCGCGCCCCGCCGGCCGCGTCCGGGGCAATGGGCGGAGGGCCATCGGCGGCGCACAGAAAGACCGGGCCATCGGTCAACCTCCCCAGCGCGGCCAGCCCGCGCCCGAGGGCCTCCTCCAGTCCGTCGAGCGCCAGACGGGGGTCCGGCGCCAGCGGCCGGCTGTCGGTGGCCATGACGACGATGGCGGCCGGGCGCTCTGCGCTGGCGGGCATCCGGCCGTAGGGGCGGCTTCGGATCCGGGGCCAGAAGCCGCAGCCCTGCATCAGCGCCACGAGCGCCGGCGCGTCGCCCGACGCGGCGGCGGCGACATCCCACTCGGCCACCTCCCCGCCGGGGTCCCGGAACAGGATGATCTCGTCGAGCCTGCGGCCCGGCCCGAGGCGCACGCGGGCGACACGGCCCGCGAAGGGCGCGGACAACACGATCTCGGGGTGATTTCGCAGCCTTGCCACAGGGGCGCCCTCGGCCACCGGGCTGTCCTCGGGCGCGACCAGATCGACGCGCAGGACATCGCCGGGGGGCGCCGTGATCGCGGCCTCTTCGGTGATCATCCCAGTCGGAACAGGGTTCTCGAACGGGTCAGAGCGAAAGACAGGTGAAAGGCCGAAACCTGGGATCCGCCCGAACATCGCTCCTCCAGGCCGCCGGGGCCGATTTGGATTTCGTTTTCGAAAATCAAGAACTGGTGTGTGATAGGAGACTGATCGACCTCACTCAAGTATGCGGAGCGATGCTCATGCGGTTTCCCTCGATATTAGTCACTTTTGCCCTTCCGTTCATGGTCCTGGCGGGCCTGATGGCGTTGCAGGAACAGGCCTCGGCGCAGACCGCCGGTGACGCGCAACCCCCTGCGGAGACGCCATTTACCGGCGACGACGTGATCCGCCCCTACGTCATTCCCGAATCGGGGCCCTTCAACCCCGAGGAGATCGAGATCGAGAACAATGCGGCCATCGCCGACTGGTTCCGCTCCGCCCATGCCGATACCGCGGCCGAGGCGTTCCGCCATTGGGACGCCGACGAGGAGATCAGCCCGGCCTGCGCCGTCTGCCATTCCGGCGAGGGCTTCCGCTCGTTCCACGGGCTGGACGGCAGCGACCCCGGCATCCCCGATGAGCCCGTCAACGTGGGCGGCGTCGTCGATTGCGAGACCTGTCACAACACCGGCCTGTCGCGGATCTCCGAAATCGTGATGCCAAGTGGCCTCAGCCATCCGGTCGAGGGGGTCGAGGCCGCCTGCATGACCTGCCACCAGGGCCGCACCGCCGGCACCACCGTCGAGGCCGCGATCACCAACATCCCAGTAGACCTGCCGGACCCCGAAATCAGCTTCGTGAACCCGCACTACGCCACCGCCGCCGCGACCTGGCTGGGCGGCTACGGCGGGGCCGGCTATCACTACGACGGAAAAACCTATTCCGGACGGTTCTTCCACGCCCGGCCGGTCAGCACATGCGTCTCGTGCCACCAGCCCCACACGCTGGAGATCGCGACCGACACCTGTCGCTCGTGCCACGAGAACGGCACGCCGACCGAGATCCGCATCGCCCGGCAAAGCTATGACGGCAGCGGCGACACCGCGCAGGGCATCCACGCCGACATCGCCGCGAACGCCGACACCCTGCTGGAGATGATCCAGCGCTACGCCGCCGATGTTGCGACGGTGCCGCTGATCTACGATGGCGGCAGCTATCCCTATTTCTTCGCGGACGAGAACGGCGACGGCGTGGCCGACACCGTGGACGGACGCGGCGTGGCCTACGGCAACTGGACGCCCCGGATGCTGCGCACCGCCTACAACTGGAAGCTGGTCACCTCGGACCCCGGAATCTATGCGCACAACCCGCATTACGCGCTGGAGTTGCTTTACGATTCGGTCGAGGACCTCTCGGGCCCGCTTGGCGTGGACATGGACAGCCTCGGGCTTCTGCGCTGAGGCGCCCGCGCCGGCCGCCGGGACGGAGTCCCGTGCGCAATTGACCTGTGTCAACGCCATGGGCCGACGGGCGGCGCACACTGTGCCTGCAACAGCGCCAGTGGGAAACCGAAACCATGTCTGCTCCTCTCGAAACGATCTTCTTCGACGACCTCCGCCGCGCCGATGTGGCGCTTGTCGGCGGCAAAAATTCCTCTCTGGGTGAAATGGTCCAGACGCTCGGATCGATGGGCATCCGGGTGCCGCCAGGCTTCGCCACGACCTCGGACGCCTATCGAAGGTTCATCGAGGCGAACGGGCTGAACGCCTACATCAGCGATACGATGGCCGCCCATGCCGCCGGCAAGATCATCCTGCACAAGGCGGGCGCGGACATCCGCGCGGCGATCCTGGGGGGCGACTGGCCCGCCGCCGCCGAGGCCGCGATCCGCGATGCCTACCGCAAGCTGTCGGACCGAGCGGGGCAGACGGATCTCGCCGTCGCTGCCCGCTCCAGCGCCACCGCCGAGGACTTGCCCGACGCCAGCTTCGCCGGCCAGCAGGAGACCTATCTGAACGTCGTCGGCGAGGACGCCGTGCTGGTGGCCTGCCGCAAATGCTATGCCTCGCTGTTTACCGATCGGGCAATCACCTACCGGCACCTCAAGGGGTTCGACCACACGGACGTGGCGCTGTCCGTCGGCGTCCAGCAGATGGTGCGCTCGGATATCGGCGGATCGGGGGTCATGTTCTCGATCGACACGGAATCGGGCTTCGACAAGGTGGTGCTGATCAACGCCGCCTGGGGCCTGGGCGAAACCGTGGTGCAGGGTGCCGTCACCCCCGATGAGTTCCAGGTCTACAAACCGTTTCTGGACCGCGCGGGCGTCCGGCCGATCCTGGAGCGGATGCTGGGCGCCAAGGAGATCAAGATGATCCTCGCCGGTGCCGACGACGACGATCCGGTCCGCACCGTCCCGACCTCCAGGGCAGAGCGCGGGCGCTTCGTGCTGAACGACGACGAGGTGCTCGATCTGGCCCGGCAGGCGGCCACCATCGAGGCACATTACGGCCAGCCCATGGACATGGAATGGGCCAAGGACGGCAATACCGGCGAATTGTTCATCGTGCAGGCCCGGCCGGAGACAGTGCAGTCCCGCTCCGACGCCGGTGCGCTCAAGAGCTTTTCCATCGGTGACCATGGCAAGACCCTGATCAAGGGCCTGTCGGTGGGCGAGCAGATCGCCACGGGGCGCGTCTGCCTGATCGACGACGTGGCCGACATCGACGATTTCGTCGACGGCGCGATCCTGGTGACCTCGACGACCGACCCCGACTGGGTGCCGATCATGAAACGCGCCTCGGCCATCGTCACCGACCACGGCGGGCGGACCAGTCACGCCGCCATCGTCAGCCGCGAACTGGGCGTGCCGGCGATCGTCGGCTGCGGCAACGCGACCCATGTGCTGCACGACGAGCAGGAGGTGACGATCTGCTGCGCCGAGGGCGACGAGGGCTTCGTCTACGACGGGATCGCCGACTTCGACATAAAGGAGCTCGATCTCGACCATGTGCCGCAGACCCGGACCAAGGTCATGCTCAACCTCGGCAACCCGGCGACCGCCGCGCGGTGGTGGCGCTTGCCGGCCGATGGCGTGGGGCTGGCGCGGATGGAATTCGTGATCTCCAACGCGATCCGGGTCCACCCCGAGGCGCTGATCCATTTCGACGCGCTGCGTGACCCGGACGTCCGGGAGGAGATCGAAACACTGACCCGGGGCTATGCGGACAAGACAGCGTATTTCGTCGACAAGCTCGCGACCAGCCTGTCGCGGATCGCGGCCGTGGCCTATCCCAAGCCGATGATCCTGCGGATGAGCGATTTCAAGTCGAACGAATACGCCGACCTGATCGGCGGGCGGGAGTTCGAGCCCCATGAGGCCAACCCGATGATCGGCTGGCGCGGGGCGTCGCGCTATTACGATCCCGCCTACCGGGACGGCTTCCGTCTGGAATGCCGGGCGGTGCACAAGCTGCGCGAAGAGATGGGGTTCGACAATGTGCTGGTGATGATCCCGTTCTGCCGCACGCCCGAGGAAGCCGACCGGGTGATCGAGGTCATGGCCGAAGAGGGCCTGCGCCGCGGGGAGAACGGGCTGGAGGTCTACGTCATGTGCGAGGTGCCGTCGAACGTGATCCTGGCCGAGGAATTCGCCAAGCGGTTCGACGGATTTTCCATCGGCTCCAACGACCTGACGCAGCTGACGCTGGGCATCGACCGCGACAGCGACAAGTTGGCCCCGCTGTTCGACGAGCGTCACGCCGCGGTCGAGTGGATGATCCGCACCGTGATCGACAAGGCCCATGCGGCCGGGGTCAAGGTCGGGCTCTGCGGGCAGGCGCCGTCCAACTATCCGGAGTTCGCGCAGGTGCTGGTCGACGCGGGGATCGACTCGATCTCGGTCACGCCGGACAGCTACCTGCAGGTCAAGGATCACGTGGCCAAGGCCGAGGGCGGCTGAGCCCTCGCGCCCGCGCGCCTAGCGGCTGACCGGGCCCGGCAGCGGGTTGAAGCATGCAAGGGCGCGATCTGCCCCGTCGGCGGTCAGAACAGGCTTTTCCGCCCGGCACCTGTCGGTGGCAAAGGCGCAGCGCTCGTGAAAGGCGCAGCCCACTGGTGGCGAGAGCGGGTCGGGAAGCTCCGTCTCGGCGTTTTCCGGCGCGGCGATCGGCCGCCCGACCTCCGGGGCGCTCTGGGCGAGCAGGGCGGTGTAGGGATGGCGCGGGTTGGCGAAGATCTCCCGGGCCGAACCCACCTCGACGATCGAGCCGAAATACAGCACGGCGATCCGGTCGCTGACCGCTTCGACCACCGCAAGGTCGTGGCTGATGAACAGATACGTCAGCCCGAACTCGGTCTTGAGGTCGGCGAGCAGGTTCAGCACCTGCGCCTGCACCGACACGTCGAGCGCCGAGACCGGCTCGTCCAGGATCAGGATCCGCGCCTGTGCGGCCAAGGCGCGCGCGATGCCGATCCGCTGCGCCTGCCCGCCGGAAAACTCGTGCGGGTAGCGGTCGAGGAATTCCTCGCGCAGGTTCACCGCCGCGAAGATCTCCTGGATGCGGGCCGCGCGGGCGGCCCTGTCGAGGCCATGCAGCTTGCGCAGCGGGACCTCCATGATCTGGCGGATCGTCTTGCGCGGGTTCAGGCTGCTGTTGGGGTCCTGGAAAACATACTGGATCCGCTTGCCGAAGATCGCAGGGTCGGCGTTGTCGAGGGTCTCGCCCTCGATCTCTATCTGCCCGGTGCTGGGCGGCAGAAGCCCGACCAGCATCTTGGCCAGAGTGGACTTGCCGCAGCCGGACTCGCCGACGATCCCGAGGGTCTCGCCCGTGCGGACATCCAGATCGAGCGGATGGACCGCATGGACCATCGCCCGGGGCGGGCCGAACAACCGCTTGCCGACGGGAAACGACTTCGACAGGCCGGTGAGTCTGAGGGCTTCGCTCATGCGCTCCGCTCCTTGGCGACTTCGGGGAATAGACAGCGGACCTTGCGGGCGGGCTCCGTGGGGGCGAGCGCGATGCTGCCGGCCCGGCACTCCGCCTGCGCCTTGTCGCAGCGGTCGGCGAAGGCGCAGCCGTGCGGCAGCCTGTCCACGACCGGCGGCAGGCCGGGAATGGCCGCAAGCCTGCGCTGGCCGCCGCCCAGCGTCGGGACGCAATCGATCAATCGGCTGGTATAGGGGTGCTGCGGGCTGCGCAGAACCGCCGCCGTCGGTCCCTCCTCGACGATTCGGCCCGCGTACATCACCGCGACCCGGTCGCACAACTGGCCGACCACGCCGAAATCATGGGTGATGAAGATGATCGCAAGACCCCGTTCGCGCCGAAGGTCGCTGAGCACGGACAGGATCTGCGCCTGCACGGTCACGTCGAGCGCCGTGGTGGGCTCGTCGGCGATGATGACGTCGGGGTCGTTGGCCAGCGCCATGGCGATCCCGACCCGCTGACGCATGCCGCCCGACATCTCGTAGGGATAGCTCTCCATCCGGCTTTCCGCGTTGGGGATGCGGACGGATTTCAACAGGCTGATGGCCCGCCGGTGCGCCGCCTCCCTCGACACGTCCTCGTGGGTCCGGATCGCCTCGATCAACTGGTCCCCGGCCTTGTAGAGCGGATGCAGCGTCGCCTGCGGATCCTGGAAGATATAGGCCACGCGGCGCCCGCGCAGCGAGCGCAGGACCTCGTAGCGCGCACCGACAAGATCCTGTCCGTCGAAATGCACCGCCCCGCCGGTGATGACCCCGGGCGGCGAGGCGACCAGCCCCATCACGCTCAGCGCCGTGACCGATTTGCCCGAGCCGCTCTCGCCGATGATGCCAAGGCATTCGCCCTTCTCGACATGCAGGTCTACGCCGCCGACGGCCTTGTAGACCCGATTGCGTACCCGGAACTCGGTCCGCAGGTCGGCGATGTCGAGCAGGCTGTCCGTCCGCGCCGCGGGCGCCGGCCCGTCGCGGTCGACCGTCGTCGCGGGCATCGGGCGGCTGAGGGCGCCGGATTTCAGCCGCGGATCCAGCGCATCGCGCACCCCGTCGCCCAGCAGGTTGATGCCCATGACGATCACGAGGATCATCGCGCCGGGCACGATCGAGGTGTGCGGATTGGTGATCAGCGCCGAGCGCGCCTCGCCCAGCATCGAGCCCAGGTCCGCCTGCGGCGGCTGCGAGCCGAGACCGAGGAACGACAGGCCGGCGGTCTCGAGGATCATCCAGCCGACGGTGGTGGACATCGCGATCACGATCACCGGCAGGACGTTGGGCAGGACCTCGGCCAGGATGATCTCGCGGTTGCGCATCCCGGCCAGGCGGGCCGCATCGACGAATTCCTTGTGGGCGATGCCGACGGTGATGCCGCGGATGTTGCGGGCAAAGAACGGCACGTTCACCGCGGCCACCGCGATCAGCGCGTTCATCAGCCCGGGCCCCAGCGCGGCCACGATGGCCAGCGCCAGCAGGATGTAGGGAAACGCCATCAGCATGTCGACGCCGCGCATGATCACGTTGTCCGTCCGCCCGCCGTAGAACCCCGCGATGATCCCGATGGCAGAGCCGAGCACCGCCGCGATGACAGCGGCGGCAAAGCCCATGGCCAGGCTCAGCCGGGTGCCCCACATCAGGCGGCTCAGCAGGTCGCGGCCCAGATGGTCCGTCCCCAGCAGCGCACCTGCGCTGAACATCGGCTGGAACCGGTTGGGCGTGTCGGTCACGTCCGGATCGGCCAGCGGCAGCAGCGGCGTGATCAGCGCCAGCACCACCACGATGCCGATCACCACGAGCCCGGCGAGGGCCAGCCGGTTGCGGGCCAGAAGCCTGAAGAACGCCATCATGTCTTGATCCTCGGATCCAGCAGCGCCTGGGCCACATCCACCATGATGTTGAAGATCACGTAGCAGGCCGCGATGAAGACGACCCCGCCCTGCACCAGCAGGATGTCACGCTTCAGAATCGCGTCGACAAGCATCCGGCCGACGCCGGGCCACTGGAACACCATCTCGATATAGACCGCGCCCGACAGAACGAAGCCCGCCTGGATGCCGAGGATCGGGATGATCGAGACCATGGCCGCGCGCAGGGCATGACGCCAGATGACCTGTCTTTCGCGGACCCCCTTGGCCCGCGCCGTGCGGATGAAATCCTGCCGCAGCACCTCGAGCATGGCCGACCGCGCCAGCCGCGCGATCACGCCCGTCGCGACCACCGACAGCGCGAAGGCCGGCATCGCCAGATGCTCCAGCAGGACGCCGAGGTTGCGGTCGCCGTAGATCGGCCACATGCCGGACACCGGGAACCAGCGCAGCTGCACC
Organism: Roseisalinus antarcticus; assembly: GCF_900172355.1. Lineage (GTDB taxonomy): Bacteria > Pseudomonadota > Alphaproteobacteria > Rhodobacterales > Rhodobacteraceae > Oceanicola > Oceanicola antarcticus_A. Next base: position 41,323 of record NZ_FWFZ01000003.1, read on the forward strand.
GCGAAGACCAGGATCATCATCATCCCCAGAAAGAACGACGGGATCGAGATCCCCAGCAGCACCACGAAGGTGATTGCCTTGTCCGCGACCCCGTATTGCCGCGCCGCCGAGATCACGCCGGCCGCGATCCCCAGCAGCGAACATAGCACGAAGGACGTGCCCGCCAGGATCAGCGTTGCGCCGAACCGGTCGAGCACTTCGTCCAGCACCGGCCGGTTCAGGGCGAAGCTGCGCCCGAAATCGCCCTGCAGCATGTTGCCGAGCCAGATGAAATACCGCGCCACCAGCCCCTGGTCGAGCCCGAGGTCGCGGTTCAGCTTCTCCACGTTCTCGGGTGTGGCGTAGGACCCGAGGATCGCCGTCGCCGGGTCCCCCGGGATCATCGCCATGATCAGGAACACGATCACGCTGATCCCGAGTAGCACCGGAATCGCCGACACGAGCCGTTTGAGGATGTATCCGGTCATGCAGTCGCCTTGCCATGCTTGCACGGCCCCGCGTTCGGGCCCGCGCAAGTCAGTTTCGGTTCAGCCTCAGTTCTTGCTGACGTCGTCGAGCAGCAGGAAGAAGGACGGCTGCAGCGAAAAGCCCTCGACCCGGTCGGAGGTCACCGCGTTCTGCTTCCAGTTCGCCACGAATACCCAGGGCGCGTCTTCCTGCACGATCACCTGCATCTCCTGATAGAGACGGGCGCGTTCGTCCTGGTCGGTCTCGACCCGGGCCGCGTCCAGCAGCGCGTCCACCTCGGGGTTGGAATAATAGCCCGAGTTGAAGCCCCCGTTGTCGGGGAAGGCCGCGGTGCGCAGGGTCAGGAACGGCAGCGTGTCGGGATCGTTGGTCATCCAGGCCATCTCGGCCATGTCGGCCTTGCCCTCGAGCCCCGGGTTCACGTTGCCCAGAAAGGTGTTCCACTCGTAGGTCTCGATGGTCACGTCGAGGCCCACCGCCTCCAGGTCCGCCTGGATCGCCGTGCCCATGGACACCGGATCCAGCATCCCCGAGCCGCCTTCGGTCACGTAGAACGTGAGCTCGGCCCCCTCGGCGCCGGCCTCGGCCAGCAGCTCGCGCGCCTTGTCCGGGTCGTAGGGATAGGGCTCGAGGTCCGGGTTGTAGGCCCAGGCGAAGGCCGGCGGGGTCGGACCCGCGGCGACCTCTGCGGTGCCTTCCAGAACGTCGTTGACGATCGCCTCCTTGTTGATCGCGTAATTGGCGGCCTGGCGCACACGGACATCGGCGAAGGGGCCTTCCTTCGCGTTGAGGATCAGGAACCAGACGTGCGGTCCGGCCTGTTCATGAACGGTATAGGCGTCGCCTTCGAACTCGCTCAGCGCCACGGGCGGCACCTCGACCATCAGGTCGATGCCCCCGGCCAGCATCTCGGCCGTGCGCGTGTTGGCGTCGGTGATCGGACGGAAGACGACGGTCTGCAACTCGGGCGCGCCGTCCCAGTAGTCAGGGTTGGCCTGGACGACGACGGCCTCGTTGCTGCGCCATTCGCCGAAGGTGAAGGCGCCGGTGCCCGAGGGGTTGCGCCCGAAATCGGCGCCGTATTCCTCGACCGCCGCGGGCGACACGATCAGGCCCGTGGGATAGGCGAGGTTAGACAGGAACGGCGCATAGGGCGCGTTCAGCGTGAACCGGACGGTCTGCGGGTCGACCGCTTCGACCGTCTCGACGGCCGAGAAGAAGAACGCCAGCGGGAACGGGCCGGTGTCGTGATAGGGGTGCTCCTCGTCCAGCATCCGGTCGAAATTGAACTTGACCGCCTCGGCGTCGAACGCGCTGCCATCGTGGAACGTCACGCCCTCGCGCAGGGTGAAGGTATAGACGGTGCCGTCCTCGGAGATGGTCCAGTCGGTGGCGAGCGCCGGCTCGACCTCCAGCGTGCCGTCCCTGTAGCGGACCAGCCCGTCATACATGTTCATCAGGATGCGGAAGTCGTTCACCGCCGTCACCGCCGCCGGGTCCAGCGCCTGCGGCTCCGCGATCTGCCCCACGATCAGCACGTCTTCCGGTGTCTGCGCCTGGGCGCTGCCAAGCGACAGGGCGAGCGCCGTAGCCGCCGTGGCCGCAAGCAGGGCCCGACGGGGAAGTGTCAGGATAGTCATGGCATGTCCTCTCTTCTGACTTCATTTATCATGATTAATTGCATTGGGACAAATTCTCATGATAAATACAAGGGCAATTTGCCAGAGGTTGCAGCATGACGTTTTCGATACTGACTTATGATAGAAAAACGGGCATTTACGCCGGGGCCGCCGCTACGGGCAGCTTCTGCGTGGGCGGCTGGGTGCTGCGTGGCGACATCGAATCGGGGTTATGCGCGTCCCAGGGCACCGCCCCAAGCACCTTCTGGCGCGACGATGCGATGCGCCTGATGCATCAGGGCGCCCCGGCCGCGAACATCGTCGAGACCCTGACCGAGGCCGACAGCGGCCGGGATTACCGGCAATTGTCTGTTCTGGACAGGTCGGGGGGCACGGCGGGCTTTACCGGCGCCGAAAGCGTCCCCTTCGCCGATGTGATCGCGGGACCGGACATGATCGTGGCTGGCAACATGATCGCCTCCCGCAGCGTGCTCGAGGCGCTGGCGCAGGCCTTTCGCGACAGCTCCGGCCCCGCCGCCAACCGGCTCTTGACCGCGCTCCGCGCCGCCGAGGCAGCCGGGTCCGACGTGCGCGGGCTGCAATCCGCCGCCTTGCTGGTGCTGGACCCCGATGCGCCGCCGCTGGACCTGCGGATCGACCACAGTGCGCGGCCGCTCGACGATCTGGCGGCCCTCGCGCAGACGGTCGCCCAGCCGCCCTATGCGACCTGGCTGTCCCAGGTGCCGGTGCAGAATGACCTGAACCGCGCCCCGTCAGAGGCGCCCGCGCCTGTGCCCCCGCGCGAGTAGCTTTCCGCGCGGGGGCACAGGCGCGGGTTATTCGACCATGAATTCGCGCGCGATGCGGATTTCCTGGGCGTTCATCATGCTTTCCGCGCCTTCCATGTGCGACAGCATGATCGCCCGGGCAAGCGGCCCGTCGCCGCGTTCCAGCGCATCGACAAGCTCGATCTGGTGGCGGCGTCCCCGCTCCCACAGCTCGCGGTTTGGCGCCTCGTAAAGACGACGATAGACCGTCAGATCCGTCAGGATCCGCGCCATGAAGGAAATGACGAAGCCCAGAAGCTCGTTCTCCGCGGCATCCGCGATCCGCGCGTGAAAGGCCAGCGACGAGATGTGCTGCTGTTTCTCCTCCTCGGGCGAGCGCGCCGGTTCCGGGTGCCGATGGGCCATCTCGCGCAATGTCACGAGAGTCTCGGCGTCCAGCTTGCCCGCAAGGTGGGCGACAAGCTCCGGCTCCAGCATCTTGCGCATCTGGTAGATGTCCGACAGCGACAGGTCCTTGAAATAGAAGTAGTTTCCCAGAAGGGACATCGCCCGGTCCTTGCTGACTTCGCCGACCGAGCTGCCTCCGCCGGGGCCGGTCTTGGTCACGATCAGCCCCTGCGCCTCGAGGATTCGCATCGCCTCGCGCACGGTGCCTTTCGACACCCCGAACTGGGTGATCATCGCCGCCTCGTTGGGCAGCTTGTCGCCCTTGCGAAGGTCCCGCTCCACCACCCAGCGCTTGATCTGGTCGGCCACCTGCACGGGCCGCGAGCGCTTCTGGGCGCGCGGCGCGTCGCTGATCTTGGGGCTGATCGGTCGGACCGTGTTCTTCGTCATCACATTTTTCTAGACGAGGCGTTGCGGCTTGTGTAGGTCATAATTTATCATAATAAATTTGGAAATCCCATGACCTACGGTGACATAGCTCAGCGCCGCCTGGCCGGGATCGCCACCTGTTCCGAGGGCGGCGCCGGCGTGACCCGTTTGCCCTTCACAGAGGAGCATCTCCGGGCCCTGACAGAGATCCGGGGCTGGATGGAGGCCGCGGGCCTGCAGGTGCGCCTCGACGCCGCCGGCACCCTGATCGGGCGCCTTGAGGGACCGCCGGGCAGCCGGACCCTGCTGATCGGCTCGCACCAGGATTCGGTCCGCAGCGGCGGCCGCTACGACGGGATCATGGGGATCGCCCTGGGCTGTCTCGCGCTGGAAAAGCTCCGCACGGAGGGCGCGGCGGCGCCCTGTTCGGTCGAGGTTCTGGCCTTCGCGGATGAAGAAGGCGTGCGGTTCCCGACCGCCCTGCTCGGCCCGCGGGCGCTGGCCGGGACAATGGACCTGTCCGTGCTCGATCTCGCCGACGGGGATGGGGTCACCCTGCGCGACGCGCTGGCCGGGTTCGGCTGCGATCCGGCGGGGCTGGTGGCATTGCGGCGAGAGCGGTCCGACCTGCTGGGCTATTTGGAGGCGCATATCGAGCAGGGCCCGGTGCTGGAGGGTGCCAATGCCGCGCTCGGCGTCGTCACCGGCATCTGCGGGATCGAGCGCAACACCCTCCGCTTCACCGGCGAGACCGGCCATGCGGGCACGGTTCCGATGGCCGCCCGGCGCGACGCGCTGGTCGCCGCCGCCCGCTTTGTCATCGCCGTTTCCGAAGAGGCCGGGTGGACGGCCAATATCCGCGCCACGGTGGGCACGCTGACCATCAGCCCCAACGCGGTCAACGCGATCCCCGATATCACCGTCCTTCCACTCGAGGTGCGCTCCGTCGACGACCGGGCCCGCGCGGACTTCGCCGCCCGGATGCGGGGGCTCGGCGAGGAGATCGCATCCGCCGCGGGCCTCTCCTTCGAGATGACGCGCACTTATGTGCAGGATGCCGTGGGATGTGACGCGGACCTGTCCGACCGCCTTGCGAAGGCGATCGCGCCGGTCGACCGGGCGCCGCTCCGGCTGCCCTCGGGGGCGACGCATGATGCCTCGGCGATGTCCGACATCTGTCCGATCGCGATGCTCTTCGTCCGGTGCCGGGCCGGGCTGAGCCACCATCCCGACGAATACGCCAGCGCGGCCGACATGGGCGCCGCCGTCGATGCCATCGCGGCGTTCCTGTCCACGCTCGACGGTTAGAGGACCCCGGGCCGCCCGGGCGCCTGGTCCGCCTGGGGCAGGGCCCGCTCCAGCCCGTCGAGATGCGTCACGCCGGCCTCGCCAAGCCCGAGGGTCGCGATCGCGTGGGGCCGGACAGTGGCCACAGCGCCGTCCACGCCGACCTCACAGCCCGTCCCGTCCAGGTCCCAGACCCGCAGCACCGCGCCGCCGCCGTCCTCGGCCATCTTGAGCGTCGAGACCTGGGCCCCCTCCGCCGCGAGTGTCAGCCAGCCGCCGGTCGGCGCCGCCGTGCCCGACCGGGACACATGCGGCGTCACGATGATGGGCTTGTTGAGCGTATCGGCCAGCGTGGCCGCGTCCTTGCGCGACACGTGCGATCCGGCCTTTAGCCACAGGGAAAAGCTCTGCTCGCCCTGGTCCATGAAGCGATAACGGGCCCCCTCGACCACCGGGATCGGGTCGTGATGGGCATAGACCGGCGCACGCACGGCGGTCAGAAACACCGTCCCGTCCCGCGCGGCAAAGCTGTACTTGGACTCGTTCACCAGCACCGCCTCGTGCCCCGCGGTCCGGACCCGGACCCAGCGCAGCGCAGGCACCTCGCTGCCGTCCATCCGCCGCGCGGCCCAGCCGCCCGGCACCTCGCACTCCATCGCCTCGGCGCCGAACGGATAGGCGAGACGCAACAGCGTGCGCCGCTCGCGCCAGTCCAGATGCACGCGAAGTTCCACGGGAAATTCTCCGTCCTCGGGCAGGACGACGCTTGTCACCATCCGCGACTCCCGCGCGGCGCAGGTGATCTCGACGACCTTCCGGACCCGCCCGTCCTCGATCAGCCGCACCTGTTCGAGGCGCATCCCCTCGCCCTCGGTGCCGAAGGACTTGCCGCCATGGCCCCAGGTGTCGGTCGGATCGTGCACCAGGATCGCGCGGTGACCGGGCGAGGCGAAGATCTCGCGCCCGTCGGCCCCGCGCAGCGACGCGATGGCGCCGTCGCGATCAATTTCCAGCCGGTAGCCCGCGGTTTCGAACACCCGCGCCTCGGTGGGAGCCCCGAATGCCACGGGCGGGGCCCGTTCGCCGCTGTCGTCCACCGCGAAGCGCAACATCCGCCAGCTGTAGGGCGGCATTTCGAGCGGGAAGACGATGCGCTGCAACCCGGTCGTCTTGCCGTGCGGATCGGCGTATTGAAACGGGACCGGGCGGCCGTCTTCATCCACCACGATCCGCTTGGAGACGATGTCCTTGTCGACCCAGGGCTCCGCCTCCATCAGGCAGGCGGCGGGCTGGCCGTTGGTGTTGACCAGCAGCATCGTCGCGTCCTCGGGATGACCGGAGGGCGCGATCGTCCGCGCGAGGTGCCGGACGGCGGCGTTCAGCGCCAGTTCGGCGCCATGGATCACCCCGCCCAACTCGCGTTCGGAATCGACACAGGCGGATTCCAGGCTGGTGCCGCCGAGCGTGTCGTGGAACTGGTTGAACAGAAGGATCCGCCAGAGCCGCTCGAACTCGGCCCGCGGATAGGCGACACCGGCATGCCTTGCGGCGAGGGTCGCGGCTGCCTCGGCCTGTTCCAGCAGGCTTTCGGCCTTCCGGTTCAGGGTCTTGAGCGATGAGGCCGCCGCATAGCAGCCGACCGCGTGAAACTGCAGCTCGTCATCGAACACCGGCCAGTCGCCGTCCTGCACCGCCTCGAAGAATGTCTGCGGGTCGGAAAAGCGCAGGGCTTCTCCGGCAGCGATCCGGCGCTCGATCTCGGCGATATTGGCCTGGGTCGGGGCGCCGCCGTGGTTGCCGACACCGTAGAAACACATGAACGGATGACCGGCCTCGGCGATCTTGCGAAAATGCAGGTCGGTCTTTTCCGGCAGGGGCATTTCGCGCTTGGAGGTGTTGTAGGCGCCCTGGATCCGGAAGGCCGTGACCTCGGATCCGTCCGGGGAACGCCAGCGGAAGATCTCGCCCGGCAGGTCGAGCTCCGAGGCGTTGGGGCGCATGAAGGTATAGCTGGTGGAGCCCGTGTGCCGCAGCAGCATCGGGAAGGTGCCCGGGTGGCCGAAGCTGTCGACGTTGTAGCCGGTGGGCACGTCGATCCCGAATTTCTCGCGGAAATACCGCTTGCCGTAGAGCGCCTGCCGGATCACGCTTTCGCCCGACGGGATGTTGCAATCCGGCTGGATCCACCAGCCGTTGACCACCACCCAGCGGCCCTGCCGGACGTAGTGGCGGATCTGTTCGAAAAGATCGGGCTCCAGCTCTTCGATCCAGGCATAGATATGCGCCTCGCCCTTGGAAAAGACGAAGCCCGCGCCCTCTTCGAGCCTGTCCATGGCGGCCCGGCAGGTGCCGATGGCCTCGGCGCAGCCCTCCTGCCAGCGCCAGAGCCAGACCGGATCGAGATGCGCGTTGCCGATCATGTGAAGCGTTCGTGCCTGGTCGTCCGTCATGTCGCCTCCGTCGCGATCTCTATGTCGATGTCGTGCCGGCCCGGGGCCAACGCCAGGCGCCGCGCTGCGCCGGGGCCGTCCGTGGCAAACCCGTCCACATGCGTGGCGCGGGCCGTGGCCGCAAGCTCCACCCGCCCGGTGACGTTGGGCGGCAGGGCGACGCGCCAGCGCACGCGCCGCCCCGACATCTGCCAGTCGCTGCGGATCCGGCCGGTCGGAGCGTCGTATTGCGCGTCCACGCGGCCGATGCGGGCATCGAACAGCGGGCGCAGCAACACCCGGCGAAAGCCCGGCGCCTCCGGATCCCAGTCGATGCCGGCCAGCCGGGCATAGAGCCATTCGCCGACGCTGCCGTAGGCATAGTGATTGAAGGAGTTCATGTTCGCGCTCTGGAACCCGCGGTCGGGCGTCCAGCCGTCCCAGCGCTCCCAGATCGTGGTGGCACCCTGGCGGATCGAGAACCCCCAGCCGGGATAGGTCTCGCGCAGCAGAAGGTCGTGGGCCCGGTCCGCGTCGCCCGTGTCGGCCAGCACGCGGCAGAGGTGCCGGACCCCGAGGAACCCGGTCTGAAGATGCCCGCCCGCCGCATCCAGCGTGCGGATCAGGTGGTCCCGCGCCCGGGGGCGATGCGCCTCGGGCAGCAGGTCGAATTCCAGCGCCAGCAGATAGGCCGTCTGGGTATCGCCCGCGATCCGGCCGTCGCCGCCGACCCAGGCCGCGTTGAAGGCCGCGCGAACACGCCCCGCCGTGTCCTCATGGGCGCGGGCGGCCTCATCGTGTCCCAGCACGCCGGCGATCCGCGCCATCAGGTCGGCGACATGGGCCCAATAGGTGGTCGCGACCTGGGTCCGGTCCGTCGGCGGGCCGACGTTCAGCCAGTCGCCGTAATTGTTGTGGACGCGATTGACCCGCAGGTGATCCTCATTGCCCACGGCGATATAGGCGGCCCAGCGTTCGAGGGCAGGCGAGGCCCGCGCCAGCAGGTCGCGGTCGCCGTAGCGCAGCCAGTGCTGCCAGCACATGATGACCGGACCGTCGCCCCATCCCGGTGCGCCCGGCTGTCCGGTCAGGCGGTAGGGGTTGAGCGGTCTTGAGGGCGCCACGTCGGTGAAGGCCCCGTCCTCGAGCTGGGCATCGAGGATATCGTCCAGCCATTTGGCATAGAAGCCGGAGGTGTCCATGAAGAAGCCCGCGGTCCGCCAGAACACCTGGGCATCGGCGCTCCAGCCATACCGCTCGTCGCGCTGCGGACAATCGGTGGGCACCGACAGGAAGTTGCCGCGCTGGCTCCATTCGATGTTCGAGGCAAGCTGATCGACAAGCGCGTTGCCGGTCTCGATACGGCCCGTGTCGGGCAGGTCCGACTGGATCGCCACGGCCACGAGCTGAAGATCGTCCGGAGTGATGCCTTCGGGCACGGTCAGGCCGGCGTAGCGGAAACCATGGAACGTGAATCGCTGTTTGAAAGTCTCGGTCGGTGCCCCGCATGCCGTGTAGTGGTCGGTCGCCACCGCGAACCGCAGGTTGTCGGTGTAGAGCGCCCCGCTGCCGTCCAGCACCTCGGCATGGCGGAGGGTGAACCGTGCACCCCGGGTGGCACCGGTGATCCGCATCTCGACGTAGCCCGCGATGTTCTGGCCGAAATCAAAGATCCACTCCGTCCCCTTCTGCCCCAGGCAGGTTGCGTCCAGCCGGTGCGCCTCTCGGGCGGGCGGGGATTGGCTGGCCGTCAGGCGGGGCGGGGCCGGGTCGGGGTCGAACACCTCCACCGGCTGCCAGCCGGTATCGTCATGGCCGGGCCGGGCCCAGCCCTCGCGCTCCAGCGTGGCGTCGTAGTGCTCGCCCATCAGGAAGTCGCTGTAGCGGATCGGGCCCTGCGCCGTGCGCCAGCGATCGTCGGTCACGATCCGGCGGGAGGTCCCGTCCGCCAGGTCGATTTGAAGCTGGCACAGGAACGCCGGCCGGCCGCCATAGTGATTGCCCGCCCGCCGCTGGTTGTGGCCCACCCGGCCCGAATACCAGCCCTCGCCAAGGATCGCGCCGGCGACGTTGGGCCCCCGCCGCAGCAGCCCGGTGACGTCGAAGCTCTGGTAGAGCACCCGCTGGTGATAATCCGTCCAGCCCGGCGCCATGACCTCGTCGCCGACGCGCACCCCGTTGAGGTAGAACTCGTAGAGCCCCAGGGCCGAGACATGGGCGCTGGCCCGCACGACGTCGGCCGGCAGCGTCCAGCCACGGCGGAGATAATCGGCGGGCCGCGCCTGCCAGGGGTTGTCATAGGTGTCGTCGGCCGGCGCCTCGCGCCCGGCGGGAAGCACGAAATACCGCGCGATCCAGCGGGCCGACCAATCCTCCGGGTGCAGCAGCCCGGTCCGGACCTCCGCAGGCTCGGCCCAGCCGGAGGCCGTCCCCGCCCCGTCGCGGACCCGCACGGACCAGAAGACCGCCATGTCCGAGCGCAGCGGCGCCCCGCCCCACCGGATCCAGAGCTGGTCGTCCGACGCGACCCAGCCGCTGTCCCAGAGATCGCCGCGCCCGGCCGCGACTTCTGACCGGACGGTGCCGGCGCAGATCCGGTAGGCGGTTTGCTCCTGGGCGGAGCCGTCTCCCTCCAGGGCCCAGGACAGGCGCGGCCGTGCGGTCGTCAGCCCCCGGGGGGCGCGCAGGTATTCGCAGCGCAGATCGACCGGCCTCATCCCCGACATCCGGTCAGAGCACGATCGCGCGGTCGCGGGCGTTGCGGATATGCGCCTCCAGCGCCCCGACGGAGGCCGCGGAATCGCGCGCCTTCAGCCCCTCGATCACCGCAAGATGGTCGCCGAAAGCCGAGGGCAACGTCAGCCGGGTCAGCTTGATGCGGTCCAGCTTTATCAGCCGGATCCGGGTGGAATTGACCTCGTAGGCGTGGATCAGCAGATCGTTCCCGGTGCACCCGACAAGCAGCTTGTGGAAGGCGCCGTCCACCGCCTGGCCCTCGTCGAAGAACTCCGGCGGCGGGTCGCGCATCGCCTCCAGCCGGGTGAGGATCGCGCGATGCTCGCTTTCCTGCTTCTCGATCACCTCGTCGGACAAGGTCTGCACGGCGGCGAGGATGGCCTCGCGCTCCAGCGCCATCCGCATCTGGAAGGCATCGCGAATCATGGGCAGGTCGATGACAGTGATCTGGATCCCGCGCTTCGGCATCACGGTCAAAAGCCCCTCGGCCTCCAGCCGCGGCAGAAGCTCGCGCAGCGCCCCGATGGACATGCCGAGCAGCGAGACAAGGTCCTTCTGCGACACCACCTCGCCCGGCCGGAGCAGGCCCTTCAGGAGCACCTGCTGAAAGCGGTCGTAGGCGGCCTTCTTCAGCGGGGCGTCGGCGGCGGGTGGGCGTGCCGGGCGCGCGGTCATGTCGGTCATCTGTGCTTCCCCCGGGACACGGCGGCGTCAGGCCTCCGGTCCGAAAGCGTGGCCGGTTTCTTCGAGCGCGGCAAGGATATCGCGGAGCGCATCGGGGGCAAGCGCGGTCAGGGGCGGCACCGCCCGCGCCCACCCGGGGGCCTGGTAGCGCCGGGCGAGAACCGCCTTGATGACGACCAGCCCGCCGTTGCCGTCCACCACCTCGATCCGCCGAGCGGCGGCGCGGCGCAACGGCTCGGTCGCGTCCGCGGCGGGCGCGTTGAAGACCCGCAGCGCATCGGCCGCGAAGAGGTTCGGCATGCCGCCGATCATCCCCGCCCCGCCGCCCAGCCGCAGCTGCGGCATGACCCGGTCGTCGCCGGTAAAGATCGAAAGACCCGGAAATTCCCGGGCCAGCGTCAGTCCGTTCTCAAGTGCGCCGGTGGAATCCTTGACGCCCACGATCCGGTTGCCGAACCGGTGCAGCAGTTTCTCGACGAGGGCGGGGGTGTAGGCGATCCGGGCAAAGCGCGGGATGTTGTAGAGCACGAGGTCGGTGCGATCGGACGCCGACCGCTCCAGCATCGCGTCGATGAAGGCGACGATCGCCTCATCGCCCGGATCGGCATAGTAGAACGGCGGCAGCACAAGGGCCGCGCGGCAATCCTGCGCCTCGATCGCGGCCAGCATCTCGGCCGCCTCGGACAGGACCGGCGTCATGATCGCGGGGATCTGCCGGGCCGCCGGGATGCCCGAGGCGATGAGCTGCGACAGCGCCTCGGCCTTCTCGGCGCTGGAAAACGAGGCCCCCTCTCCGGTGGTGCCGAACACCGACACGAAGGTGCAGCCATCCGACAGCACCCGGTCGCAATGATGCGCCAGCCGGGCCGCGTCGATGCGGAAGGCGGCATCCACCGGCGTCACCGCAGCGCAGACGACACCCTTCAGATCAGCCTTGTCAGACACGCGCCTCTCCCCTTCGGTCCATCTGATACAATCAGATACCCAATCAACCGTAGGATCAATGTTTACATCAGAGAAACGATGTTGCAAGGTCCGAGTGCCAATCAGGCTGGGAGGACCGGTCCGCACCAGGATCGGGCCGGGCCGCGCAGCCGACACAATGCAGGGAGGAGCACCACCATGACACGTCATACCGCGCGCATCGCGCTCTCGGCCGTTTCGGCCATCGCCCTTACGGCCGGCGCCGCGATGGCCCAGGATCCGATCGAGGTGAAATTCACCACGGTTTCGGTTCCCACCGACCTGCACACGCAGGCCATGGGGATCTTCAAGGACACGCTCGACGGGCTCGAGCCCGGGGCCTTCGACATCCAGCTCTACGATTCGGGGGCGCTCTTCGGGCAGAACGGCGATCTGGACGCGCTGCAGCGCGGCAATGCCGAGATGGCCTATGTCTCGTTCCAGCTGATCGCCGACGCGATCCCGGCCTTCGGCCTTCTGACCGCGGGCTACCTGTTCCAGGACGCCGACCATTACCGCGCCTTCATGGAGAGCGACATCGGCGCCGAGTTCAAGGACACCGTGCGCGACGAGATGGGGATCGAGATCCTGTCGGTCTGCTATCTCGGCACCCGGCAGCTCAACCTGCGGCGCGCCATGGACATCCAGACCCCCGAGGATCTGGCCGGGGTGAAGCTGCGGATGCCCGGCTCGGACGCCTGGCTGTTCCTGGGCGAGGCGCTCGGGGCCAACCCGACGCCCCTGCCCTTCTCCGAGGTCTACCTCGGCCTGCAGACCGGCACGGTCGATGCCCAGGACAACCCGCTGCCGACCGTCGAGGCGGCGAAGTTCTACGAGGTGACAGAGCAGATCACCCTGACCAACCACCTGGTCGACGGGCTGCCGATGGCGGTCAATTCCCAGACCTGGGAGCAGCTCGACGCCGCCCAGCAGGGCCACATGGTCGAGGCCGCGCAGGCCGCCTGCGACTGGAACAACGAACGCCGCTATTCCGAAGAGGACCGGCTGGTCGCGTTCTTCGAGGAGCAGGGGCTGACGGTCACCGAACCGGACCTCGACGCATTCCGCAGCCATGTCCAGGAGGTCTACATGACCTCCGACCGCGCCAACGACTGGCCCGAGGGCTGGGTCGAGCAGATCAACGCGCTGGCCGAAGACTGAGGCCGGATGCCCGTGCGCACCGCGACACCCCTCGTCACGGCGCTCACGTGGCTCAGGCGGGGCGCCGACATGGTCGGCGTCCTGCTGTTCCTTTCTGCATTCTGCGGTTTCATCGTCCAGGTGTTCTGGCGCTACGTGCTGAACAACCCGCTGGCGTGGACCGAGGAATTCGTGATGATCTGCTTCATCTGGACCGTGTTCTGGGCCGCGGCCTTCCTGGTCCCGGTCCGCGAGCACGTGTCCTTCGACGTGGTCTACGACATGGCCGGGCCCCGCACCCGGCGCAGGTTCGACATGATCACCCTGGCCGCGATCGTCGTCGCCTTCGTCTGGCTGGTGCCCTACACGTGGGACTACCTGCAGTTCCTGACCCGCAAGAAATCACCCGTGCTCCGGATCCAGATGCACTGGATCTACGGCTGTTACATGCTGTTCGTCTCGGCCTTCGCGCTGCAATCCGCCTGGCGGCTCTACGAGATCTTCCGGGCGGGGCCCGAGACCGAAGCTGAGGACCGTTCCACAGAATGATCGCCTCCATCGCGCTTCCGCTGATGATCGCCATCCTGATCGCCACGACGGTCATGGGCATGCCGCTGGGCATCTCGATGATCGTCTCGTCGATCTTCTACCTGATCCTCAGCGGCCGGGACGTGGGACTGGCCGCCGAGATGGTGCTGAATGGCGTGTTCGGCAATTTCGTGGCGCTCGCGGTGCCGCTTTTCATCTTCGCCGCCAACATCATGAACGCCTCGCGGATCTCGGACAGGCTGCTGTCCTTTGCCCTGGCCATGGTGGGCCGGCTGCCCGGCGGGCTGGCGCAGGTCAACATTTTCACCAGCCTGCTGTTCTCCGGGATGAGTGGCAGCGCGGTGTCGGACGTGGCCGGCGTGGGCAAGATCCTGACCAACATGATGACCGAGGGCGACCGCTATCCGCGCGGCTTCGCCGGCGCGGTGACGGCGACGTCCTCGGTGGTGGGGCCCATTTTTCCGCCGTCCATCCCAATGGTTTTCTACGCGCTCATTTCCTCGACTTCGGTGGGGGCGCTGTTCCTCGGCGGGGTGGTCCCGGCGCTGATGGTGGTGGTGACCCTCGGCGTGGTCGTGGGCATCGCCGCCAAGCTGCGCGGCTTTCCGATAGAGCCGCCGATCCCGTTGCGGGCGATCCCGCTGATCATCCTGCGGGCCCTGCCGCCGCTGATGATGCCGGTGATCCTGCTGGGCGGCATCTATACTGGCGCCTTCACCCCGACCGAGGCCGCCGCCGTCTCGGCCTTCTACGCGCTGCTGCTTGCCGTGTTCGCCTATCGCTCCATCGGGCTGAAGGACTTCCTCCAGGTCGTTCAAGCGACGGTGCGGACCACGGCCGTGGTGACGATCGTGCTCTGTGGCGCGTTCATCTTCAACTATGTGGTGACGGTCGAACGCGTCCCGCAGGCGGTGTTCCTCTATTTCGACCAGTTCGAGCTGAACGTCGTGATGTTCTTCCTGATGATCAACGTCCCCTACCTGGTGCTGGGCTGTTTCCTCGACGTCTCGACCATCATGCTGGTGATAACGCCGCTGTTCATCCCGACCGCCGCGGCGCTTGGCATCGACCTGCATCATTTCGGGATCGTCATCGTCTTCAACATGATGATCGGCCTCATAACGCCGCCCTACGGGATCCTGCTGTTCATCATCAAGGCGTTGAACGGCATCCCGCTGGGCGAGATGATCCGCGAGATCTGGCTGTTCATCGCCGTCCTGATCGCGCTGCTGATGATCATCACCTACGTCCCCGCGCTCAGCCTCTGGCTGCCGCGCTTCGCCGGGCTGCTCTGATCGCCCCTGCTTCGCCTGCGGGCGGAGATCACCCCTCGGGCGTCAGGCCGAGGTCCGTCGCGGCCAGGTCCAGCAAGGCCGACATCGCGGCCTCCGCCCGCTCCGGCTCGCGCAGGCGGATCGCGTCGAACACGTCGTGGTGGCACGAGATCGTCAGCGCGTAGGAGCGCGCGAGCGAGGCCGAGATCGTGAATGCCACGCGCATCGCGGCGTCGATGATGCTCTCGAACTCTTGCAGCACGGGATTGCCCGAGGCCATCAGGACCGCGTAGTGAAACGCCGCATCCGCATTGACGCAGGCCTCCATGTCGTCGGGCAGCGAGGCGCTCATGATCGCCAGGGCGCGTTCCATCTCGGCCAGGTCGGCCGCGCTCGCCCGGACAGACGCGAGGGCGGCGGCCTTCGGCTCCACGATCCGGCGGGCCTCCAGCAGATAGGCGAGAAAGGCGGTATCCGGCCCGTTCGCCAAGCTCCAGCGCACCACGTCGGGGTCGAGCCTTCGCCATGTGCTGGGGTCGGTCACGCGGGCGCCGGTGCGGGTGCGGACCTCGATCAGGCCCTTGTCGCTCAGCACCCGCATCGCCTCGCGCACCGAGGACCGGCCGACGCCAAGCTCCTGGCCGAGATCCGCCTCGATCGGCAGGCTGTCGCCCGGCTGGAAGCGCCCCTTGACGATATCGAGCGCGACCGCCTCGACGACGACCTGGTGCAGCCCGCGCCGGGCGCTCTTGGCGCCGACGCCGCGGACGCGACCGCCTTGTCGATCAGCCGGCAAATCGTGTCTCTGGCAATCCCGCCACCCCGACATCGAGCGCCAGCAGAGAGCCCGCCCAGGGCTGGTCCGCGAGGGTCCGTTGATCGAGATCCCAGATCGCCGTCGTGACATAGAGCGTTTTCAGGTCGGTCCCTCCGAACATGCAACTCGTCGGTTTCTGCACCGGAAGATCGACCACGCGGTCCACACTGCCGTCCGGCGCATAGCGCACGAGCCGCCATCCATCCCACTGAGCATTCCACATAAAGCCTTCCGCGTCGATTGTGGAACCGTCGGGCTGGCCCGGCTGGTCATGGGTCGTGGCAAAGACCCTGCGGTTGCCGATGGCCCCGCTGGCCGCGTCGTGGTCGTAGACCCAGATTTCCTGCTGCAGGGTGTCGGCGAAATAGAACAGGCGGTCATCGGGGCTCCAGCACAGGGCGTTGGAAATGCCGACGCCGGTCTCCATCCTGTGCACCGTGAGGTCGGGATCGAGCCGGTAGAGCGACGCGGTCCGGTTGCTGAGGGAATCGTCCATGGTTCCCGCCCAGAACCGACCCCTGCGGTCGACCTTTCCGTCGTTGAACCGGTTGCCCGGCAGGTCCGCCTCGGGCCGCGCGATCCAGTCGACGGCGCCGGTCTCGAGATCATAGAAGGCGAACCCGCTGGCAAAGGCGCAGACCACGCCGCCGCCCTCGCGCAGGGCGAAGGACCCGATGCGCTCGGGCAGGGTCCAGACCCTGATCTCGCCGCTGGGCTGGTGAAGCCGTTGCAGAAGCCGGCCCTCGATATCGACCCACCAGAGCGCCTGGCTCCGCGGATCCCATACCGGCACTTCACCCAGCGTGTTCTCGGCCTTCGCGGCCAGTCTGACCTCGGTCATGGCGGATACCTCCCGGACGGTTTGGAGCGGTTGAAACGGATCAGCCGTCGCGCGGCCCCGGCCATGGCGGCCCGGCGATCCGGCGACCGCAGGCCGTGAAAGCCCACGGCGGCCAAGGTCAGCACCCCGGTCCAGACATATTGCCAATAGGCCGAAACATAGAGCTGGTTGAGCACGTTCTGCATCAGGATGATCAGAAGCGCCCCGATCAGGGTGCCGACCGCCGTTCCGACCCCGCCGAAGACGGAGGTGCCGCCGACCACGACCGCCGTCACCGTGGCCAGCGTGAAGGTCGTGCCGGCCTGCGGATCGCCCGAGCCGATCCGCGCCGCGATCATCAGCCCGGCGACCGCCGCCATCAGCCCCGAAAAAAGGTAGGCCCCCGCCCGAAGCCGGCCCGACCGGATGCCGGCCGCCCGGGCGGATTCGTCGCTGGCGCCAGCGGCGTAGAACCGCGCCCCCAGCCGGCCGCGCAGCAGCAGGATCTCGACCGCGACATAAGCCGCGATGGCGAGCGCGAAGGCGAGGGGTACCATCATCACGCGCTCGTTGATCGCCGAGGCGACCTCGGGCGAGACGCGGCCCCCCGGCGACGGCCGCACGATCAGGGCCGCGCCCTGGACGATGGAGAATGTCGCCAGCGTCGCCACAAGGTCGGGGATCCGGAACACCGTGATCAGGGTCGCGTTCATTGCCCCCACCGCAAGGCCCGCGCCCAGGCAGATCGCGATGCCGACGCCGGCCGGAAGGGCACTTTCGGGCGACAGGACGAAGGAGGCCACGGCCGTCACCAGGCTGATCGTCGGGCCGATGGACAGGTCGATCCCGCCGAGCAGGATCGTCGCCATCTGCCCGAGCGCCGCGATCGCCAGCGGGGCCGCCTGCCCACCCATGGAGGCAAAGTTGCGCGGGGTCAGGAAGTAGGGCGCGATCACGCTGGCTACCGCGACGATCACCGCCACGAGGCCCAGCAGCAGCAACGCGGGCAGATAGCGCATCAGAAGCGGCCGACCGGGCCCCTGGACCCTGCGCCTGGCTTCGGTCCGGTCCGCGCCGGCGCCGCCGCCGCTCACGGCCTGGCGGATCACGCTTTCCTCGGTCGCCTGGGCCGAGGGGATTTCGGCCACCGCCCGGCCCTCGGAAAAGACCACGATCCGGTCGGTCAAGCCGATCAGCTCCGGCAGGTCGGAGGACAGCACCAGCACCGCCGCGCCGCCCTCTGCCAGCCGGCGGACCAGGGCATAGATCTCCTGTTTGGTCTCGACATCGACGCCCTGGGTCGGCTCGTCCAGAACATAGATGTCGGCCGAGCCGATGAACCAGCGGGCAAAGACGACCTTCTGCTGGTTGCCGCCCGAAAGGTTGCCCACCGGCGTCTCGGGGCCCGGCGCCTTGATCTGCAACCGCTGCATCTGGGCGCCGACCGCCTCAAGCTCCTGCCGCCGGTCGATGATGCCGCGCGATGTCCAGCCGCCGATATTGGGCAGCGCCGCGTTCTCGCGGATCGAATGGGGGCCGAACAGGCTCTCGGCGCGCCGGTCGGCGGGGATATAGACCAGCCCCGCGGCGATCGCCTCGGTCGGAGAGGTCGGGTTGACGGTGTGCCCGTGGATGCGGATCTCGCCGCCCCGCCGGCCAAGCCCGAACAGGGCGCGGGCCGCTTCCTGCTGGCCCGATCCCTCGATCCCGCCGAGGCCCACGATCTCACCCGAGCGCAGGGAGAAGCTCACGTCCCGGGCGCCCGCGCTCGAAAGCCCGCTGACATCGAGCACGACATCGCCAAGCTGCGAGGCCCGTGGCGGATAGGACAGACCCATCTCGCGCCCGACCATCATCGACACGATCCGGTCCTCGGTCGCCTCCTCGGCGGTCAGCGTCCCGGTGATGGCGCCGTCCTTCATCACCGTGATCCGGTCCGAGATCTCCTGCACTTCGGGGATCCGGTGCGAGATAAAGACGATGGCCGTGCCCTCGGCCCGCAGATCGGCGAGCACGGAAAACAGGCTCGACGTCTCGGCCGGGGTCAGCGCCGATGTCGGCTCGTCAAGGATCAGGACCCGGGTGTCGCGCGACAGGGCGCGGGCGATTTCCACCTGCTGCAGCTGCGCCCGGGAGAGATCGGTCGGCAGCGCCTGTGGATCGACGTTGGAGCCGATCCGCGCCAGCGCCCGGCGGGCCACCTCGATCATCTTGCGCCGGTCGACCAGCACCGCGCCGCCCGGCTCATGGCCGAGCCCGATATTCCAGGCCACGTCCAGCGTCATGGCAAGGCGCGTGTCCTGCCAGACCATCGCGATGCCGCGCCCGAAGGCGTCCTGCGTCGAGGTCAGCCGGACCGGTTCGCCATCCATCAGGACGGTGCCGCCGTCCGGTGGATGCGCCCCGGACAGGACCCGCATCAGGGTCGATTTTCCCGCGCCGTTCTCGCCGACCAGGGCGTGTATCTCCCCCGGGCGGATCTCGAACGAGATGGATTTGAGGGCGTGAACACCCGGAAAACGCTTGTCCACGCCCTCGACCGCGAGGACGGGCGGCGCCGTTTCCGGCACCGCGCGCGACCCCGCCGCTTCAGGCACTGAAGATGTCACGCAGCTGATCGTCGGTCAGCGATGTGTCGGTGAACACCCCATCGGGCAGATCAGGGCGGATATAATCCTGGTAATTCGCCGCCGTGATGATCTGCGGCTCCAGGATCTGCTGCTTCGGCACCGCCTCGCCCTTGAGCAGGCTGACCGCGGCGCGCATGGCGAAGATGCCCTGCCAGGTCGGTTCGCTCATCAGACCGATGTCGAAGCCGGGGTGGCTCTCCTTGTGCTCGTCGTAGAGCTTCAGCATCCCGTTGTAGTCGTCCCCCGTGACGGGAACCAGGGGCCGGCCCGCGTCGAGCAGCGCCTTGATCGCCCCCGCCCCGACCTGCGCGCCGTCGCACCAGATGCCGTCGATCTCGGGGTAGGCGGCGATCATGTCGGCCATGATGACCTTGGCCCGGTCCTCTTCCCAATAGGCATCGCGGAACGCCAGGACCTCGATCCCCTCGGCCATCGCCTCCTGCGCGCCCGCCCAGCCCGCGGCGGTGTAGGCGTTGCCCGGAAGCCCGCCGAGGGCCACGATCTTGCCGGTGCCGCCCAGCGCATCTGAAAGCCACTTGCCCAGGGACGCGCCCTTCTTCTGCGGATCGGTGCCCACATAGGTCGACCAGTCGGTGCCATCGACGGGCAGGTTGAACGGCGCGGTGACGATCCCCTCGTTCGTCGCGTCCCGCAGGATCGGGGCGACGGCCGAGCCGGAGTTGGCGATCACCAGGATCGCGTCGAACTGCTGGTTGATCAGCCCCTCGATGTCGTTGACCTGCTTGTTGATGTCGCCCTGCCCGTCCACCGTCACGAACTCCGCGATCTCGGGCGTGGCGGCGGCCTCGGCCTCCAGCGCGGCGATGGCCATGGCCCGCCAGGAATTGCCGGAAAAGCCGTTCGAGAAGGCGATGCGGTAGGGGCCATCCTTGGCCATGCCCTGCACCATGTCGCCGACCGGCGTCAGCATCGCGCCCTCCTGCGCCATGGCCGGCAGGATCAGCTGCCCCCCGAGCGCCCCGATACCGAGCGCGCTGGCGCTGCGGGACATGAACCTGCGCCGTGTAAGGTGTCTGTTGCGTTCCATCGTGGTCTCCTCCCTTGATGACTTGCCCCGCCCGGATCGCGCCGGTGTCGCGGGTCGTTACCGTGCCGGCCCCGAAAGCCGCCTGTATGCGATGACCGACAGCACGATGATCGCGCCCTGAAGCACGAACTGGGTGCCCGTCGAGACCCGCACGATATTGGTGAAACTGTTCAGTTCGGTGATGAAGATCGCCCCGCCCACAGTGGCCAGGACTCCGCCGATCCCCCCGGTCAGCGCGGCCCCGCCCACCACCACCGCCGCCACCGAGGTCAGCAGGAACTGGTTTCCGATGCCCAGCGACGGCGAGCCGATATAGGCCGTCAGCAACAGGCCCCCGAAAGCCGCCATCAGCGCCGAAAGCCCGTAGGCGCCGACGGTGACCCGCTCCACCGGTACGCCCATCAGCTTTGCGGCCACCGGGTTCGCGCCGGTCGCATAAAGCCACCGGCCGAAGACCGTCAGCCGCGTCAGCACGAACAGCAGCGCGGCCAGGGCGATCCAGATCAGCGTCGGGGCCGGGATGCCCAACAGCTTTCCGGTGCCCAGCAGCTCGAACGCCGCGGCGGCCTCGCCGCGCGGCGCCCCGCCGGTATAGACCAGCGCCGCCCCGAACAGGATCGAGTTCACGCCCAGTGTCGCCACAAGCGGCGTGATCCCGACGACCACAACCAGCACGCCGTTCAGCAGCCCCACGAGCAGGGCCAGCACCAGGCAGACCGCGACGGCGAGGGGGATGTTTTCTGGCTGACCCAACATGAGGCTGGTCGCGACGATATTGGTCAGGGTGATCAGCCCCGCCTGGCTCAGGTCGATCCCGCCGGTCAGGATGACGATCACCTGCCCCAGGGCGATGACGCCGAGGAAGGACGCCACCTGCAGGATGTTCACCACCTGGCTCAGCTGGAACATCGACGGCGAAATGAGACCCGAGATCCCGTAGAGCAACACCACCGCGATCCACACGGCGCCGAACGACCGCAGGACCCGGCCGACGGCCTGCTGGCGCACCGTGCCGCTCACCAGTCCACCACCGTGCCGTCGTCGAGCACGGCATTCGCGGCATGCTGCACCTCGGGCGCATAGGGGTGGGCGGCGCAAGCGGCCTCGTTGACCTCGACCCCGAGGCCCGGCGCCGTAGGGACCATCCAGGCGCCGTCGACCCGCTCGACCGGTCCGTCCACCACGTCGTCATACCAGGGCACCGCGCCCGTCATCTCTTCCTGGATCAGGAAATTCGGCGTCACCACGTCGAAATGGAGGGCGGCGGCCGAGGCAATGGGCCCCAGCGGGTTGTGCGGGGCTATGGCGATGCCGGCGGTCTCGCACATGGTGGCGATCTTGCGCGCCTCGGCCATGCCGCCGGTGTGGCAGATGTCGGGCTGGGCGATGTGAAAGGCCCGACGCGCGACATGCGGGGCGAACTCGCTGCGCCCGATCAGGCGCTCGCCGGCGGCGATCGGCACCGGAGAGCGCTCCGTCACCTCGCGCATCATCTCCGCATCGCCCGGCTGCACCGGCTCTTCGACGAACATCGGCCGACCCGGCGCCACCGCGTGGATATAGTCGAGCGCGGCCGCCGTGGTGCCGGGCCGCCCGTGGAAATCGAGCATGATCTCCACGTCGTCGCCGACCGCCCCGCGCAGCGCCTCCATCAGCCGGCCGACGTGATCGACCGCCCGCCGGGGCGCGTGCATATGCGTGTAGGGCACCATGACCACCTTCAGCGCCTTGTAACCCTGCGCCACCACACGGGCCCCCAGCTCCGCCAGCTCATCGGGCTGCGTGGTCTCGTAGACCGACCGCATGTCGCCCAGACCCAGGTGGGTGTAGACGGCGACCCGGTCGCGCACCTTGCCGCCCAGCAGACGCCAGACCGGAACGCCAAGCTCCTTGCCAAGGATATCCCACAGCGCCAGTTCGATCGCCGAGATCGCGCTGGTTCCGATCACACCCATGCGCCAGAACCCGTGCTTGTGCATGACCCGGACGGCATTCTCGATGTCCCTGGGGTCGCGGCCGACCATGAGCGGGGAGAGGTCCTCGACCGCCCCCGCGACGGCGCGGGTCTTCCACTCCAGGGTGCCTTCTCCCCAGCCGTACAACCCGGGCTGGTCGGTCTCGACCCTGACAAACAGCCAGTTGCGCATCTGCGCGTTCACCAGCGTCGTCTTGATTGCAGTGATCTTCACGACGGCCCCTGATCCCGATTCCTTTGTTCAGACTAAGGGGAGCCATTTATCAGATCAATGATTCAATTCGCCTGCCCAAGCCGACAGGCGCAAGCGCCGCTGCAAACGACGCCGCCCGCGCCCGAGGACGCGACGCACAGGAAAACCCCGCGGCAAACCATGCCGCGCGGCCGCCCTTCTTCTGGTTGGGAAACATCCTCGGGGGGTGAATTGCGCAGCAAGAGGGGGGCAGACAGCCCCCCTTCGGACCGGTCACACCCGGCGCTCACCCACAGCCTTCGAGGTGGTCACTTCGCTTCGAGCGCCTCGATCCGGGCGCGAAGCGCGTCGTTCTCTTCGCGGGCTTTCTGGGCCATGGCCCGCACGGCCTCGAACTCCTCGCGGGTCACGAAGTCGCGATCCGCGAGCCAGCGGTCGACGACTCCCTTCATCGCGGTCTCGGCCTCTTCGCGGGCCCCCTGCGCCACGCCCATGGCGTTGGTCATCAGTTGCGAGAGGTCGTCGAAAATCTTGCCTCTGGTCTGCATTGTCAGCCTCCGGTCATGTCTTCCTACTATATGGGTCAGCAGGCGGCCCGGCTCAAGTCGCGCCATTGACAATCCCCCCGCACCCCAGCACGACAGGTGCCATGTCGACCGGCCTGCCCTTCCCGGATTTCCTGTCTCCGGACGTCTTCACCCTGCCGATTTTTGGCATGGAATTCGCCCTTCGCTGGTACGCCCTCGCCTATATCGTCGGCATCCTCATCGGCTGGCGCCTGATCGCCGTGGCAGTGGCCCGCGACCGCCTCTGGCGCGGCACGGCGCCGCTCGACCGCGCCCAGGTCGAGGACCTCGTGACCTGGATGATCCTCGGCATCATCCTCGGCGGCCGGCTGGGCTTCGTCCTGTTCTACCGGCCCGACTATTACCTGCAGAACCCGGCCGAAATCCTGATGGTCTGGCAGGGCGGCATGTCCTTCCACGGCGGCTTCCTGGGGGTGGTCGTCGCGGTGATCTACGTGGCCCGCAAGGCCGGCGCCCCGCTGGGCTCGGTGGCCGACCTGTTGGCGATGGCCACGCCGCCCGCCCTGTTCCTGGGGCGCCTGGCGAACTTCGTGAATGCCGAGCTCTGGGGCCGCCCGACGGACCTGCCTTGGGGCGTGATCTTTCCCGGCCCCTACGCGCAGGATTGCCCCGGAGTCGCCGGCCTCTGTGCCCGCCATCCCAGCCAGATCTACGAGGCCCTGCTCGAGGGCACCCTGCTGGGCACGATCCTGCTGATCGGCGCCTTTCGCCGCGGCTGGCTTCGCACGCCCTGGCTTACCACCGGGGTGTTCCTGGCCGGCTACGGCCTGTCGCGGTTCTTCGTCGAACTCTTCCGCCAGGCCGACGCGCAATTCATCACCGCCACCAACCCGATGGGCTACGTCATCCAGGTCGGCGCCTACGGCATTTCCATGGGTCAGGCACTGTCGCTGCCGATGATCGCGGCCGGGCTGGTCGCGATCGCGGCATCGGTGCGCCGCCGGCCGTCATGACCCCGCTCAAGCGGATCCTGCTGCGCCAGATCGCGCTGACCGGCCCGCTGACCCTGGCCGACTACATGGCGCTGTGCCTGTCGCACCCCGAGCACGGCATCTATGCCAGCGCCGATCCCCTCGGGGCGGGCGGGCATTTCACCACCGCGCCCGAGATCACCCAGATGTTTGGAGAGCTGGTGGGCCTCGCCCTCGGGCAGGCCTGGCTCGACCAGGGGGCGCCCGACCGGATCGTGCTGGCAGAGCTTGGCCCCGGGCGCGGCACCCTGATGCAGGACGCCCTGCGCGCACTTGCCCGGGTGCCCGGCTTTGCCGACGCGGCCGCCCTGCATCTGGTCGAGACCTCGCCCGCCCTGCGCCGCGAACAGGCCCGGCGCCTGCCGGGGGCGCAGTGGCACGACCACCTGGCCGGATTGCCCGAGGCGCCGCTCTTTCTGGTGGCCAACGAATTCTTCGACGCCCTGCCGATCCGCCAGTTCCAGCGTGACGGCGACGCCTGGCGCGAGCGGGTGGTGGGCGCGAGCGGCGAGCGCCTGACCTTGGGCCTGACCGCCGCCGCCGCCCTGGCCGAGCTGGAGCATCGGCTGAACGATACCGAGGACGGCCAGATCGTCGAGACCTGCCCCGCCCTCCCCGCCATCGCCACCGAGATCGGACGCCGTGTCGCGGCCCATGGCGGGGCGGCACTGGTGGTCGATTATGGCGACTGGCGCAGCCGGGGCGACACTTTCCAGGCCCTGCGCCACCACGCCCCCGCCGATCCCTTCGCCGAGCCCGGCACGGCGGATCTGACGGCCCATGTGGATTTCGAGGCGCTCGCCCGCGCCGCGGCCCCCGCCGCCCACACGGCCCTCACCCCGCAGGGCGTGTTCCTGGAGCGCCTCGGGATCGCCCAGCGCACCGGGCAACTGGCCGAACGCCTTGCCGGGGACGCCCTGGAGTCGCATCTCGCCGCACACCGCCGCTTGACCCTGCCCTCCGAGATGGGGCACCTCTTCAAGGTAATTGGCCTTTTTCCGGACGGGGCCGCACCGCCCCCGGGGCTGGAGACATGACGCTCGACATCATCACCTCCGACCTTCTCGGTCCCGTGACCCATGGCTTTTTTGGCCGGGCCGGCGGGGCGTCCTCGGGCGTGTTCCGCGGGCTCAACTGCGGCTTCGGCAGCTCGGACCAGCACGAGGCGGTGGCGCTGAACCGTGCCCGCGTGGCCGCGGCGCTGGGCCTGGGGGCCGAGGCGCTGATGGGGGTGCATCAGGTCCATTCCGCCCGGGTCGTCACCGTCGACAGCGGCGACGCGCCTGTCGCAGAGGCCGATGGCCTGGTGACCCGGACCCCGGGCCTCGCCCTCTCGGTGCTGACCGCCGATTGCCAGCCCGTGCTTTTCGCCGATGCCGAGGCCGGCGTGATCGGCGCGGCCCATGCCGGCTGGCGCGGGGCGCTCGACGGCGTGCTGGAGGCCACCGTCGACGCCATGGTCGCGCAGGGAGCCCGGCGCGAGGCCATTGTCGCCGCCATCGGACCCACCATCAGCCAGCGCGCCTACGAGGTCGGGCCGGAGTTCCTGGACAGCTTCATGGACGAAGACCCGGGCCACGCGCGGTTCTTTGCCCAGGGCAAGGGCGACCGGCTGCAGTTCGACCTGCCGGCCTTCGGCCTTTCCCGACTGCGCGAGGCCGGCATAGCCGACGCGGCCTGGACCCGCCATTGCACCTATTCCAACCCGGAGAGGTTCTTCAGCTACCGCCGCAGCGTCCACCGGCGCGAGGCCGACTACGGCCGCCTGATCGCCGCCATCCGCCTGTAGGCTGCGGCGTTTCCTGGGCGGCCACAATCCCTACCATGCGCCCCCAAAGTTGCCCCCGACCCGCCCAATTCCTGACGTCCCGGCGCTGTTCTCTACGGGTCGATGGGCCCTGGCGCCCGACGATGGCAAGAGGGGGCCACAGTATGAAGAACCGCACCAAGGTCATTGACCGCATCCGCTCCGAAGCCGACCGCACCGGCGTCAGCCTGCCCTGGGAACGGGGCGCACGCCGCGCGGCGATGATCGCGCGGCGCCGTGCGACAGGGCTGGGGACCGTCCGGATCCGGGACCTTGCGCGGACGGCGCAGGGTCTGAACGCCTGAAAGGCCGGCGCGGGGCCGAGATACACCCAAAGACCCGGCATCGGCGCGGCATCCGAAACATCCGGGCCCGATTCGGCCCACTGTCCCTCGAATTATGGCAAATCTGTTGACCCCGCCGGGACAGTTCCGGCCGTTCCCGCGCCATTGTCGGCGAAACCTGGCCCCAAGCCGGGCCAATTTGACCTGGCCGGCGGGCTCCTGCGAGAAAGAGACACCTCAGAAACTATCATCTGACGTTGTCGGTGGGGGCCGACGGACGATGTGACCAACCGCAAGGTGATCGCATGACCATGACCCCTGCCCAAGCGCATCGGGCTTCCGGCACCGCCAGCTTTCGTGTGCAACGCGCCTCCTCGGCAGAGATACGGCCCGCCCGCACCCTTATGCGAAAATACGATGTCACCTGGCTCGACCAGGCCGGCAACATCCACGACCTGAGCCGCGCCGCCCCCGCCATAGCCGCCTTCGAGGACGCTTTCGCCGCCTTCGCCCGCGGCACCATCGTCTCGACGGAACACGGTCCCGTCGCGGTCGAGGATCTGCTGCCCGGCGACCGGATCAAGACGGTGGAGGCCGGTTTCCAGCCCCTGCTGTGGCGCGGTGCGACGACGCTGGTGCCCCGCGCGGCCGGCCAAGCGCCGCATATGGGGTCCCTGACCCGGATCGCGGCGGATGCGCTGGGGGTCGGGCGGCCGATGCCGGACCTCGTGCTGGGGCCCAAGGCGCGGACCTACCACCGGTCCCAGGCGGCCCAGCGCCTGACCCGCGCCGACGGCGCCTTCCTGCCGGTGCGCGACCTGATCGACGGCTGCAACGTGATCGAACTGACCCCCATGAGCCCGGTGCAGGTGTTCCACCTCGGGCTGGCGGGGCATCACCGGATCCTCGCCAACGGGGTGGAGCTTGAAAGCCACCACCCGGGCACGCTGCACGACCTGGCCCTGCGCGGAGAGACGCTGGAGCTCTACATGTCGCTGTTCCCGCACATGGGCGATTTCGCGTCCTTCGGCCCGGCCCGCTATGCCCGCCTGCGGATGTCGGATCTGGAGATGGTCGGCGTCGCCTGAGCGGCGCGACGCCGCGACGCGGCCCTAGGCCTGACGCGCCAGCCGCTCCTCGAGCACGTCGAAGGGCACGCCCGGCTCGCCCTTGCCCTGGCGGATCACCAGCGATGTCTTGACACTGGCCACGTTCGGCGCGGCGGTCAGATGCTCGGTCAGGAAGGTCTGGAAGGTGCGCAGGTCGGGCGCCACGCATTTGAGGATGAAGTCCACCTCGCCGTTCAGCATGTGGCATTCGCGCACGAGCGGCCAGCCGCGGCACCGCTCCTCGAAGGCGGACAGGTCGGATTCGGCCTGGCTCATCAAGCCGACCATGGCAAAGACCTGCACCTCGAAGCCAAGCTCTCGCGGGTCGACATCGGCGTGGTAGCCGCGGATGTAGCCCTGCTCCTCGAGCGTGCGGACCCGGCGGAGGCAGGGCGGCGCCGAAATGCCCACCCGCTTGGCCAGCTCCACATTGGTCATCCGTCCGTCGGCCTGAAGCTCGGACAGAATCATGCGATCAATCGCGTCTAGACGCGTGCCCGGCATCCGGACCTCCCTGATTTTCGGTTTCATACGCGAGGCGGCTGGCTGGCGCAATAATATTTCACCAGTGCGCAATTTTCTTGCAGTTTGAGGAGGTGCCGACACGGGGTTTCATCACGCTCGGACAATCCCTATATCCCAAGGCCTGTCACGTCGGAAGGGGTCCAGAATGTCCACGACTCGCCACACCAAAGTCCTCATCATCGGATCGGGCCCCGCGGGCTATACTGCGGCCGTCTACGCCAGCCGCGCGATGCTGGAGCCGCTGCTTGTCCAGGGGCTTGAACCCGGCGGGCAGCTGACCACCACCACCGAAGTCGAGAACTGGCCCGGCGACACCGAGGTGCAGGGCCCCGACCTGATGGTCCGGATGGAGGCCCATGCACGTGCCATGGGCACCGATATCGTCAGCGACATCATCACCTCGCTGGATCTGTCGCACCGGCCCTTCACCGCGCAAAGCGACAGCGGCACCGTCTACACCGCCGACGCGGTGATCCTGGCCACCGGGGCCCGGGCCAAGTGGCTGGGCCTGCCGACCGAGGACAAGTACAAGGGCTTCGGTGTCTCGGCCTGCGCGACCTGCGACGGCTTCTTCTACCGCAACCAGGAGATCGTGGTGATCGGGGGCGGCAACACGGCCGTGGAAGAGGCGCTGTTCCTGACCAACTTCGCCTCGAAGGTCACGCTGGTCCACCGCCGGGATGAGCTGCGCGCCGAGCGCATCCTGCAGGACCGCCTGATGAAGAACCCTAAGATCGAGCCGCTCTGGTTCCACCAGCTCGAGGAAGTCATGGGCGAGGACAGCCCCCTCGGCGTGACCGGCATCCGCGCGAAGAACGTCAAGACCGGCGAGATCAAGGAGATCCCGGCCAAGGGCGTCTTCATCGCCATCGGCCACGCCCCGGCGAACGAATTGGTTAAGGACCAGCTCGAAACGCACATGGGCGGCTACGTGGTGACCCAGCCCGATTCCACCGCGACCTCGATCCCGGGCGTCTTCGCCGCCGGCGACCTGACCGACCACAAGTATCGCCAGGCCGTCACATCGGCCGGGATGGGCTGCATGGCCGCGCTTGAGGCCGAGCGTTTCCTGGCCGGGGTGGGTGAGCACGAAGCGATCCCCGCCGACGTGGCGCAGGTCGTCTCCGCCGAGGCGGGCTGAGCCACTGCCCCGCCTTGCTCGGCGGGGCCACCGAGGCTTGTCTTGTTGCTGCGGCGCAACAAGCCCGCGGTAAGTTGACGTCAGGGCAGGAAGACCGCGCCGCGTCGGAAATGCTGCAAAGCAGCATTTTCCGAGGACTATGCGTCGGGCAGGTGCCCTGCACGGCCGCGCTAGCTGCCATGCGCCGTCAGATTTCCCGCTTATCCCGCTTGAAACCTTTCGCGATACAGGTCTAGGACCGCCGCAACAGCCATTGGACAGAGCGCGTATGAACATGCCCATTACAAACCTAGCCCCGATCCCCGAGCTCTATGTTTCCTACGAATCGTCGCAGAAGCTGAAGGTCGAGGCCGCTGACCTCACCTCCTGGGACATGACGCCGCGCCAGATCTGCGATCTGGAGCTTCTGATGAACGGCGGGTTCAACCCGCTCAAGGGCTTCCTGAACGAGGCCGATTACGACGGCGTCGTCGAGAACATGCGCATGGCCGACGGCACCCTCTGGCCGATGCCGATCACCCTCGACGTCTCCGAGAAATTCGCCGAAACCGTCGAGCTCGGCCAGGACATCGCCCTGCGCGACCAGGAAGGCGTGATCCTCGGGACCATGACCGTGACCGACAAGTGGGTGCCGAACAAGTCGCGCGAGGCCGAGAAGGTCTTTGGTGCCGACGACCAGGCCCACCCGGCGGTCTATTACCTGCACAACCAGGCAGGCTCGGTCTACCTCGGCGGCCCCGTCACCGGCATCCAGCAGCCGGTGCACTACGACTTCCGCGCCCGCCGCGACACCCCGAACGAGCTGCGCGCCTTTTTCCGCAAGATGGGCTGGCGCCGCGTCGTGGCCTTCCAGACCCGCAACCCGCTGCACCGCGCCCACCAGGAGCTGACGTTCCGCGCGGCAAAGGAAGCGCAGGCCAACCTGCTGATCCACCCGGTCGTGGGCCTGACCAAACCGGGCGACGTCGATCACTTCACCCGCGTGCGCTGCTACGAGGCGGTTCTGGACAAGTATCCGGCGTCGACCACCACCATGTCGCTGCTGAACCTGGCCATGCGCATGGCCGGCCCGCGCGAGGCCGTCTGGCACGGCCTGATCCGCGGCAACCACGGCTGCACGCACATGATCGTCGGCCGCGACCACGCCGGCCCCGGCAAGAACTCCGCGGGCGAGGATTTCTATGGCGCCTATGACGCGCAGGATCTCTATCGCACCTACCAGGACGAAATCGGCGTCGAGATGGTCGATTTCAAACATATGGTCTGGGTCCAGGAACGGGCCCAATACGAGCCCGCCGACGAGATCGAGGACCGCGACAACGTCACGATCCTCAACATCTCGGGCACCGAGCTGCGCCGCCGTCTGGCCGAGGGCCTGGAGATCCCCGAGTGGTTCTCCTTCCCCGAGGTGGTCAACGAGCTGCGCCGCACCCGGCCGCCGCGGGCCCAGCAGGGCTTTACCGTGTTCTTCACCGGCTTTTCCGGCTCCGGCAAGTCGACCATCGCGAACGCGGTCATGGTCAAGCTGATGGAGATGGGCGGCCGTCCGGTGACGCTCCTGGATGGTGACATCGTCCGCAAGAACCTCAGCTCCGAGCTGGGCTTCTCGAAGGAGCACCGCGACCTGAACATCCGCCGCATCGGCTATGTGGCTTCCGAGATCACCAAGAACGGCGGGATCGCGATCTGTGCGCCCATCGCGCCCTATGCCACGACCCGCCGGGCCGTGCGCGAGGACATCGAGGCTTTCGGCGCCTTCGTCGAGGTCCATGTCGCGACCTCCATCGAGGAGTGCGAAAAGCGCGACCGGAAGGGTCTCTACAAGCTGGCCCGCGCCGGCAAGATCAAGGAATTCACAGGGATTTCCGACCCCTACGATGTGCCCGAAAGCCCAGAGCTGCGGCTTGAAACCGAAAGCGTGGACGTCGACAATTGCGCCCACCAGGTCATCCTCAAGCTCGAAAGCATGGGTCTGATCGCGGGCTGACGTCCCGAAAATCGGCCAATGAACATTGCGCGGGCCGCTCCTCCATCGAGGGGCGGCCCGTTTTATGTGCGCAACATTGTCGCACCCAACCCAAGGTCACAGACAAGGATTTCTCGCGTTTCAGGGGACCGGCGTTACCCTCTCCCCGTTTTCATCGGAAGTTCGTCATGTCCTTTCGCTCTGCCTTCCTGTCCTCTCTGGCCATCGCGCTTGCGCCGGCTGTCGCGCTGGCTTGCACGCCTTACGCCCCGACCGGACTGCTGGTTTTTCCGGACTCGCCTTTCCTGCAGTCTTCGCCCGGCGGTTCGAGCTCGACCTTCAAGATCACGGTGCGCGATGTCTTTGGCGTTCCGATCCTGCGCACATCCTCCACCGGCCCGGAGATTTGCCGCGGGGCCGCCTGCATCGGCCAGGAGATCACCACGGATGTGATCTTCGTGGACGCCAAGTCCGCCTCGTTGCGCGACATGGACGGGACCATTGTTCTTGGCTGTTTCGATACCGCGAATCCCGGATCCGCGGGAAGTAGCCCGCCCGCGGGATCAGGAGGATCGACAGGTTCGGACGACGCAGGCGGTGCGGCGGAGCCCGAAGAGACCCCGGATACGGACGAAACGGACGACCCCACGGAAAGTGACCGAAACAGCTCAACCGGCGGGTCCGACAGTGACGAGGACAGCGGCCAAGAGGACGAAATCACGGCACCCGGCGACGATGCCGACCAGTTCGAATACGATACCGAGAGCGATGATCCCGCGCCCGAAAAGACAGCGGAAGAGCGGCGGAACGAGCGTCTGTTGCGTGAAGCACGGCAGGCGCGGGAGCGCCGGGTGCGCCTTGAGGTCGAGGCGCTCGAGAGATCCAGAAGCATTCGGCTGCTGACACCTGCCTTCCAGCGCGAGATTTATGGCATTGAACCGGTCGACGTCTTCTTTTCGCGCCCCACGCCGCCCGCACCGGACGCGGGTGATCTTGCCGGCGCCGGCAGCGTGCAGCGCAACGCGCCGGATTTCGACTTCGGCCTGACCGTCTCCACGCGAAACAGCCCCGGACAGGCGGGCGCCTCGCCGTTCGGAGCCGTTTTCCTTGTGCGTCACAGCAGCTATTCGGGCGATCTGGACGGCGGCGCCACGGACCTTGGTGTCGGCCTGGATTTCGGGCTTGGGGACAGCACCCGCGTCATGGTGGTCTACGAGCTTTCCAGCGCCAATCTCTACAGCGACGACGCCGACCTGCAGATATACGAGACCACCCCGGGGGTGAGCCTTTCGGTTGTCCACCAGCGGGAGAATATGCAGGTCTCGGGCTTCCTCAGATATGGCAGGCCCGACTACGAGATCGAGGGCGAGACGGCCCGCACCACCCGCCTGACGGCAGGGGCACAGGGCAGTGTCGAGTTCGCCCTGGGCGCCGCGCGGCTGACGGCCCTCTCATCGGTCGCCCTCGCGCGCGAAGACGGCTTTGTCATTGATCTGCCAAGCAGCCGCCATGATGCGCCGACCCTGGATCAGCGCAACGCAAGCGTCGGCGCACGGCTCGACCTGCCGGAGCTTGAGGGCGGGATCACGCCCTATGTCTCCGCCGAAGCTGTCTGGGTGCAGTCCGAAACAGAAAACGGGACGGTCGAAGACACGGGCCACAGGGCGGGCTTCGGCATGGTCGCGCAAGACGGTCCGATGTCCCTGAACCTTGACGTTTCACTCGGCGAGGTCTTTGAAGGGGTTTCGTCGGTCAGCGTGTCGATGGGCTATCTGATCCGGTTCTGACCTTCGGGATCCGCGGACGCCAAGGCCGTGCAGGCAAGAAGGAGGCATCCAAGCAGGCCCTCTCAGGCCGACCTTTCGCCCGGGGGATGGCGATACGACAATGCCGGGTCCCTCTGCACCAGGATCGACCCTGTAAGCGTCGCCAGGCTGGTGCGCTGGCGACCATCCGCGCCAAAATTGTCCGGGTTGAGCCAGGCCTCAAACGCGGCCTCCAGCGCCGGCCATTCACCGTCGATGGCCGCTAACCAGGCGGTGTCGCGATTGCGCCCCTTTACCACCGCGGCCTGGCGAAAGATCCCCTCGTAGGACAGGCCGAAGCGTTGGGCGGCCCGGCGCGAGCCCAGGTTGGCCGCGTCGCATTTCCATTCGAACCGGCGATAGCCCGCCTCGAACGCCCATTTCATCAGAAGATAGATCGCCTCGGTCGCCTCGACGGTGCGCTGCAGGCGGGGGGCGAAGGTGACCCAGCCCACCTCGATCGTGCCGGCCTGCGGCGTGATCCGCATCAGGCTGAGCGTGCCGCCCAGCCGCCCGTCGCGCATCCGCACGGCATAGTGCAGCGGGTCCGGCAGGATCCGCGCGGCCTCGACCCAGGCGGCATAGCCGGCCTCGGCCTCGAACGGGCCGACGGGCAGATAGCGCCACATCGCGCCCTGCGCGTCCTCGCGGTGGGCGGCGTCGAGGCCCGGGACATGGGCCGCCGTCAGCGGCTCCAACCGGGCGTGGCGTCCGGCCAGTGGCACCCGGGCGGGCCAGGGCGGCGGCGTCCAGCCTGCGATGGTCATTCCTCGGGCGGGAGCACGCGCAGGCGCAATTCGCGCAGCTGCTCGTTCGTGGGATCCGAGGGCGCCGCCATCATTAGGTCTTCGGCGCGCTGGTTCATCGGGAACATGATCACCTCGCGGATATTCTGTTCGTCCGCCAGCAACATTACCATCCGGTCGATCCCCGCCGCACAGCCACCGTGGGGCGGCGCGCCGTACTGGAACGCGTTGACCATGCCGCCGAACCGCTTGCGCACCTCGGCCTCGTCATAGCCCGCAAGCTCGAACGCCTTGATCATCACGTCCAGCTTGTGGTTCCGGATCGCGCCCGAAATCAGCTCGTAGCCGTTGCAGGCCAGGTCGTATTGATAGCCCAGAACCTCCAGCGGATCGCCCGACAGCGCCTCGAGCCCGCCCTGGGGCATCGAGAAGGGGTTGTGCGAGAAATCCACCGCGCCGGTTTCCTCGTCGGCCTCGTACATCGGGAAATCGACGATCCAGCAGAAGGCGAAGCGATCCTTGTCGGTGAGTTTCAGCTCCTCGCCGATGACGTCTCGCGCCTTGCCGGCGACCCGCTCGAAGGCGGCCGGCTTGCCGCCAAGGAAGAACGCCGCATCGCCCACGCCAAGGCCGAGCTGCTCTCGGATCGCCTCGGTGCGCTCGGGGCCGATGTTCTTGGCCAGCGGGCCGGCGGGTTCCATCCCGTCGGCACCATCGCGCCAGAAGATGTAGCCCATCCCCGGCAGGCCCTCCTTCTGGGCGAAGGCGTTCATCCGGTCGCAGAACTTGCGCGACCCGCCACCGGGGGCGGGGATCGCGCGAATTTCCGTGCCGTCCTGCTCCAGCAGCTTGGCGAAGATGGCAAAGCCCGAGCCGCGGAAATGATCCGAGACCACGTCCATCTTGATCGGATTGCGCAGGTCCGGCTTGTCGGTGCCGTACCATTTGGTTGCGTCCTTGTAGGAGATCTGCGGCCAGTCGGCATCGACCTTGCGGCCGCCGCCGAACTCTTCGAACAGGCCCTGAATCACCGGCTGGATCGTGTCGAACACGTCCTGCTGCTCGACGAAGGACATCTCCATGTCGAGCTGGTAGAAATCGGTGGGCGAGCGGTCGGCGCGGGGATCCTCGTCGCGGAAACAGGGCGCGATCTGGAAATACTTGTCGAAGCCCGACACCATGATCAGCTGCTTGAACTGCTGCGGCGCCTGGGGCAGCGCGTAGAACTTGCCCGGATGCAGGCGCGAGGGCACCAGGAAATCGCGAGCGCCTTCGGGCGACGATGCGGTGATGATCGGCGTCTGGTATTCGCGGAACTCCTGCGCCCACATCCGCTTGCGGATCGAGGCGACCACGTCCGAGCGCAGCTTCATGTTCTCCTGCATGACCTCGCGGCGCAGGTCGAGGTAGCGATAGCGCAGGCGCGTTTCCTCGGGGTATTCCTGATCGCCGAAGACAATCAGCGGCAATTCCTCGGCCTTGCCCAGAATTTCCAGCTCGCGGACATAGACCTCGATCTCGCCGGTGGGGATCTTGGGGTTCACAAGGCTTTCGTCCCGCGCCTTCACGCTGCCGTCGATGCGGATGCACCATTCGGAGCGGACCTTCTCAAGCTCGGCGAAGGCCGCCGAGTCGCCGTCGCACAGCACCTGGGTGACGCCGTAGTGGTCGCGCAGGTCGATGAAGAGGACGCCGCCGTGGTCGCGCACGCGGTGGACCCAGCCCGACAGGCGCACGGTATCGCCCACGTTGCTCTTGGTCAGATCGGCGCAGGTGTGGCTGCGAAAGGCGTGCATGGCGGGTCCTTTTCGGGGGCAATTCGGGTGTGCCGATTGACCCAATCCCCCGTTGGAAGTCAACCCGGAGAGCGGAAGACGCGGCGCCGACCTGCCCCTCTTGGCCTGCGTGCCCGGTCAAATCCGCGGCAACAATGGCTTTGCGCACGGGCCGCGCCGGGCTAGGCTGCGCCAAACGACGCGGAAAGCCGCGCAGAGCAGACAACAGCAGCAGCCCCCGCCCATGAAGCATCCCGCCTATTACACGGTCGTCGTCTTCGCAGCCTTCACCGCGGCGTCCTGGATAATGTTCGCCTCCGCGCCCTCGCCGGACCTGCGGGCGACCTGGATCGCAGGGCATTTCTTTTCGCTGGGGATGCAGGATCAGGTCTACGCCGGCAACACCGCCTATTTCACCATGCTGCCCAGCCAGAGCTGGCAGAGCTATCTCGACGGGATCGGTCACGACGGCGCGGCCTATCCCTTTGTCTATCCGCCGCTCTGGGCCGCGGTTGCCGCGTGGATCGTGCCCCATGTCCCGTTCGAGGCGGCCAAGGCGGTGGCGCAGATCGCCAATCCGCTGCTTATGGTCGGGATGGTCTGGCGCGCGTCGCGGATGGTGCGCGACAGCGATGTCTCGGTGCCGATGATGTGCCTCGTGGGCGCCGTGGCGTTGCTGCTGTCACTGCCGGGCGGCGCGGCGCTGGAACAGAACCAGCCGCAGATCCTGGTGAGTTTCCTGCTGGTGGCGGCCATCGAGCGTGCCCGGGCCGGCGCGCCGCTGACGGCCGGTGCGGCGCTGGCGCTCGCCGCCTCGATAAAGCTCTACCCCGCCCTGCTGGTGGTGGCCTGGATCGCCGGCGGCCGCTGGCGCGAAACCGGCGCCTTTGCCGTCGCGGGCGTGGCGCTTGGCGGCGCCTCGGTCTGGCTGGCCGGCTGGCCGATGCACGCGGCCTTCCTGGCCGAGATCGACACGATCCGGCAGTCGGTCATCATCACCTACTTCACCTACGGCATCGATCCGATCATCGCATACTGGTTCTTTCCGGACGACCTGCACCGCGTCACTGCGCTCGGGGGTGAGGGTGCGCGCAGCTATCTGGTGCTGCAGAAACCCGCGCTCTGGACCATGATCTCGTCGGTCGCACTGGTGACGATCCTCGCGCTCACGGCCTGGTGGTTCCGCACCCGCAGCCGCGACGGCGAACCGGCGGATGTGCTCGCCTGGCCCATCCTGCTGATCGCGCTGACCTTTGTCTCGCCGCTCGCCTGGGGCTACCACTACCTGCCCGCGCTGGCATTCCTGCCGCATCTGCTGGACCGCTTCGGTCTGCGCCACGGCCTGGTGATGATCCTGTTGGCAGTGGCGCCGCTGACATTGCAGGCGCTGGAGCTGGCGCTGCGGGCCCCGCCGGGGGCGAACCTGCCGGTGTTGATCGGCAGCTTCGCGATGCTGGGCCTTGCCGCGCTCTATGCGGTGTCGATCCGCCTGCGCGGTCACCAGCCAGAGCGCCCCTTGCACGCACCCCCTGTCTCTCTATAACCCCTGCAGATTTGCTCCGGGCAGGACGACTCGGAGGAACGACCAGGGGACGGGCATGCCAAAGAGAACCGATATCAAATCCATCATGATTATCGGGGCAGGGCCCATCGTCATCGGGCAGGCCTGCGAGTTCGATTATTCCGGGGCCCAGGCCTGCAAGGCCCTGCGCGAAGAGGGCTATCGGGTCATCCTCGTGAATTCGAACCCGGCGACGATCATGACCGACCCCGGGCTGGCCGACGCCACCTATATCGAGCCGATCACCCCCGAGGTCGTCGCCAAGATCATCGAGAAGGAGCGGCCCGACGCGCTGTTGCCGACCATGGGCGGGCAGACGGGGCTCAACACCTCGTTGGCGCTGGCGGACATGGGCGTGTTGGAAAAGTTCAACGTTCAACTGATCGGCGCCAATCGCCAGGCCATCGAAATGGCGGAAGATCGCAAGCTCTTCCGCGAGGCGATGGACAGGATCGGCCTCGAGAATCCCAAGGCGACCATCGTTTCGGCGCCGAAGAAGGCGAAGGGCTATGACCTGAACGCCGGCGTCGCCGAGGCGCTGGAGGCGCTTGAACACATCGGCCTGCCGGCGATCATCCGGCCCGCCTATACCCTCGGCGGGACCGGCGGCGGCGTGGCCTACAACCGCGAAGAATACATGCATTACTGCCGGACCGGGATGGATGCCTCTCCGGTCGGGCAGATCCTGGTGGACGAGTCCCTGCTGGGCTGGAAAGAATTCGAGATGGAGGTGGTGCGCGACCGCGCGGACAATTGCATCATCGTCTGCTCGATCGAGAACGTGGACCCCATGGGCGTCCATACCGGCGACAGCATCACGGTCGCCCCTGCCCTGACGCTGACCGACAAGGAATACCAGGAGATGCGCAACGGCTCCATCGCCGTGCTGCGCGAGATCGGGGTCGAGACCGGAGGGTCGAACGTCCAATGGGCGATCAACCCCGAGGACGGCCGCATGGTGGTGATCGAGATGAACCCGCGGGTGTCGCGGTCCTCGGCGCTCGCGTCCAAGGCGACCGGCTTTCCGATCGCCAAGATCGCGGCCAAGCTGGCGGTGGGCTATACGCTCGACGAGCTCGACAACGACATCACGAAAGTGACACCCGCCTCTTTCGAACCCACAATCGATTATGTGGTCACCAAGATCCCGAGGTTCGCTTTTGAAAAGTTTCCGGGTGCCAAGCCCGAGCTGACGACAGCGATGAAATCGGTCGGAGAGGCGATGGCCATCGGCCGGACCTTCCACGAGTCGATGCAGAAGGCGCTGACCTCGATGGAGACCGGCCTGAGCGGCTTCGACGAGATCGACATTCCCGGCGCACCGGACGTGGCCGCGATCACCAAGGCCCTGTCGCGGCAGACCCCGGACCGCATTCGCGTCATCGCGCAGGCCATGCGGCTGGGGCTGACCGATGACGCCATTCACGCGGTCACGATGTTCGACCCCTGGTTCCTGGCCCGCATCCGCGAAATCGTCGACGCCGAGGCTGGCATCCGCAAGGCCGGCCTGCCGGTCACCGAAGACGCCTTGCGCAAGCTCAAGATGATGGGCTTCACCGACGCGCGCCTCGCGACACTGACCGGGCGCGACGAGGACCAGGTGCGCCGGGCCCGTCTGCGCCTTGGCGTGACGGCCGTCTTCAAACGGATCGACACCTGCGCGGCAGAGTTCGAGGCCCAGACCCCCTACATGTACTCGACCTACGAGACCCCGGCGATGGGCGACGTGGAATGCGAGGCGCGCCCCTCGGCCGCCCGCAAGGTGGTGATCCTGGGCGGCGGACCGAACCGGATCGGCCAGGGGATCGAGTTCGACTATTGCTGCTGCCACGCCTGTTTCGCCCTGACCGAACAGGGCTACGAGACGATCATGGTCAATTGCAATCCCGAGACGGTCTCGACCGATTACGACACGTCCGACCGGCTCTATTTCGAGCCGCTGACCTTCGAGCACGTGATGGAGATTCTGCGGGTCGAGTTGGAAAATGGCAATTTGCGCGGGGTGATTGTCCAGTTCGGCGGCCAGACTCCGCTGAAATTGGCAAATGCGCTGCATGATGCCGGTATCCCGATCCTGGGCACGACCCCCGACGCCATCGATCTGGCCGAGGACCGCGAGCGGTTCCAGACCCTGGTCGACAAGCTGGGCCTGAAGCAGCCGCGCAACGGCATCGCCTCCACCCGCGAGCAGGCGTTGGCGATCGCCGAGGACATCGGCTTTCCGCTGGTGATCCGGCCGTCCTACGTGCTGGGCGGCCGCGCGATGGAGATCGTGCGCGACATGTCCCATCTCGAACGCTACATCCGCGAGGCCGTCGTCGTGTCGGGCAAGAGCCCGGTGCTGCTGGACAGCTATCTGTCGGGCGCGGTCGAAGTCGACGTCGATTGCCTCTCGGACGGCACCGACGTGCATGTGGCCGGCATCATGCAGCATATCGAAGAGGCCGGCGTGCACAGCGGCGACAGCGCCTGCTGCCTGCCGCCCCATACGCTCGCGCCCGACATCATTGCCGAAATCACCCGCCAGACCGGGGCCCTGGCCCGCGCCCTGCACGTGGTCGGGCTGATGAACGTGCAATTCGCTGTGAAGGACGGCGAGGTCTACCTGATCGAGGTCAACCCGCGGGCCTCGCGCACCGTGCCCTTCGTCGCCAAGGCCACCGACAGCGCCATCGCCTCGATCGCCGCGCGCCTGATGGCGGGAGAGCCGCTATCGAACTTTCCGCTGCGCCCCCCCTACCCCGAGGCAGAGGACCCGATGACCGTACTGCCGCTGGGCAATCCGTTCACCCTCGCCGATCCCAAGACGCCGTGGTTCTCGGTCAAGGAGGCCGTCCTGCCGTTCAACCGCTTCCCCGGCGTGGACACGATCCTGGGCCCCGAGATGCGCTCCACCGGCGAGGTCATGGGCTGGGCCCGCGATTTCGCCCGGGCCTTCCTCAAGGCGCAGATGGGCGCGGGCGTCGTCCTGCCCGAAACCGGGACGGTGTTCATCTCGATCCGCGACAGCGACAAGACGCAGGACATGCTCGAAGCCGCCCGGATCCTTGTCACCATGGGTTTCCGGATCATGGCCACCCGCGGCACCGCTAGCTGGCTGGAGGACCACGGGATCAGCGCCCAGGTCGTGAACAAGGCCTACGAGGGCGGGCTGACCATCGTGGACCGCCTGAAGGACGGCCATGTGGACCTGGTGTTCAACACGACGGAGGGCGCCGCGGCGGTGGAGGACAGCCGCTCCATGCGGGCCGTGACCCTGGCGGACAAGATCCCCTATTTCACCACCGCCGCGGGGGCCCATGCCGCGACCCTGGCCATGCGCGCCCGCGACGACGAGGAGATCCGCGTCCGCGCCCTGCAGGGCTAGGTCCCACCGTCACGCGCCACCGTCACGCGGCGATCGACACAGTGGTCGTGATGATATCGATCTCGCCGATCACGCTGAGTCGCCGCAGACCGATCAGCCGCTCGGTGATGCAGCGGGCCGCCGCGACACCGCGCAACCGGTTGGCCGAGCCGGAGAAATAGAGCGCCTCTGCCGGCGTGCCGGGGTTGGGTCGGGTGCCGTCGCCCCAGCCGTCGTCCCACGGCTCGTGCACCACGAAGGGCGTCGCGGCCAGGCCCAGGCTGTCCTGGTCCAGCGCCGCTTCGGCCATCCGCCAGGACGGCGGAACCGAAGCAGGGTTCGCCCCCGAAATGACGATCGGCAGGTCGGGCGCCCCCAACCCGGCCCGCAGCGCCGGAATCAGGTGGTTGCGCAGGGCCGCCTGGTAGGCATCGACGGCAAAGGTATCGAGCACCTCGGCCTCGCCGCCCGACCAATATGCGCAGACGACCCGGTTCTGCGCCGGGTTCAGCGCGACGGCGGCCTGGGCGTCGGCCAGCGCCTGCGAGAACAGGTCCGCCGCGCCGGTCAGGGTGTTGGACGGATGCCAGCCCGCGCGGGCCCCGTCCGACACGGACGCGGCCCCGGGATCAAGCAGCCTGCCCCCCGCCCGCGCGACCGGCAGCAGCAGCAGCCGCCGCCCTGGCGCGAGCGCGGTCTCGGCGTAGCGATGGGCGAAGGCGAGCCCCGGTCCCAGGCCGGCATTGCGCTGCCGGTGCTGCAGCGGCGCGGTGGCCGAGACGATCTGGCCATCGGCGACCACGTCGACCAGCGCGTGCGGCACGTCGATGTCCGGATCGGCCCGTTCGCCGCACCATTGCCCGGTCATGTTGGCGCCGCCCATGAGCAGAACGATATCGTGCCCCGGCTCTGCCGCGACGAGGGACAGGCTGATGCCGGTGACCTCGATAGAGCTGCTGCCGCCCTGGCACTCGACGGTCAGATGGGACCGGTCCGCACCAAGGGTCAGCTCGGCAGACCACCACCCGTCGCTTTGCACGTAAACCGAGGCGATATCCGGCCCGAGGCGCAGCCGCGCCCCGCCCTCGCCCCGTTGACGCCATGTCAGCTGCAGGCGGCTGCCCGCGGGAATGGACTGGGCCAGTGGGTGGCGCATGGATTGCGTCGTCGCCGAGGTCGGAAAGGACATCCAGCCGTTCGCGATGACGGGTGCGCCGGCCATCGTCTCCCACCCCGACGGGTCGGTCATGTCGCCGGCCGCGGACGAGAGGTAGCTGACTTCCGGCGGCTCATAGGCCGGCATCATGCCGGCAAGGGTCCCGTAGATGCTGGTGAGGTCCTGCGCGAGCGGCAACAGCGGCGGACGCTGGGCCACGGCAAAGGTTTCAATTCCGCAGCCCAGGCCGATCATCAGTAAAGACCCACGATGCCGGCCGCGTCCGTCCCCGTGGCCCAGATCCGCTGGGCCCGGACCGGAAACACCCCGCCCGCGGCGACGAAGATGACGGCTTCGGACCCGTCGACGGTCGTGATCCGGACATGGCCCGCCGTGGTCACGTTGATGCCACGGGTCGCGACGGCCAGGTCCGCGCTGTCATCGGGGGTCACCGCGAAAACGCTGGAAGCGGGCGCATCGAGGCCCGGGATCGTGGTCTTGAAATGGTCCATGGGTCTGTCCTTGTGTTTGGCCGGGGCGGGCCCCGGAGGTCGGCTGATCGACGGGCACCCTAGCGCCGCCGTCTCTACAGCCGGTAAGGCCGCCGCTCGGCGATCCGGGCCCTCGCGCAACGGGCGGCTGGCAAGTCTGGACAATCCGCCACTTTCCAATCAGATTCGCGGGTCACGGGAGACGACCGACATGCACCAAGTAGCCCTTACCGGAACCGGGGTTTTCACCCCGCGCGAGAAGATCACCAACGACGAGCTTGTCGCGGCCTTCAACGCCCATGCCGACCGGTTCAACGCGGCGCATTCCGACGAGATTGCCGCGGGCAGCATCGAGGCGAAACCGCACAGCTCGTCGGAGTTCATCCTGCAGGCCTCGGGGATCGAGAATCGCTACGTCATGGACAAGGCCGGCACGCTGGATCCCGACCGGATGTTCCCGAAGCTGCCTGCGCGGCCGGACGACACGCCCTCGCTGATGGCCGAGATGGCGGTGGCCGCCGCCCGCGACGCGCTGGACGCGGCGGGCCTGCCGGCCTCGAACGTCGATGCGATCCTGTGCGCCGCCTCCAACCATGAACGCGCCTATCCCGCGATTGCGGTCGAAATACAGCAGCTTCTCGGCGCCGGCGGCTTTGCCTACGACATGAACGTCGCCTGTTCCTCGGCCACTTTCGGGATCCAGAGCGCCGCCGACATGATCCGCGCAGGCTCGATCCGGGCCGCGCTGGTGGTGTCGCCCGAGATCACCTCGGCGCATCTGGAATGGCGCGACCGGGATTGCCACTTCATCTTCGGCGACGTGGCGACGGCCGTCCTGCTGCAACGGGCGGAGGACGCGACGGGGCCGCATTTCAGGGTTCTGTCCACCCGGCTGGCGACGCAGTTTTCAAACAACATCCGCAACAACGACGGCTTCCTGCGACGCACCCGCGACCAGATGGAGGACCGCCGGGACATGCAGTTCATGCAGAACGGCCGCAAGGTCTTCAAGGAGGTGCTGCCATTGGTGTCAGCCCACATCGCCGATCATCTTTCGGACGCGGGCGTGTCCGCCGGTAGCCTGCGCCGCCTGTGGCTGCACCAGGCGAACAAGACGATGAACGACTACATCGGCCGCAAGGTCCTCGGCCGGGTGCCCGAGCCCGGCGAACAGCCCAACATCCTGCAGGATTACGCGAACACGAGCTCGGCCGGCTCGATCATCGCCTTCGCGCAGCACCAGGACGGGCTCTCCGCCGGCGACATCGGCCTGATCTGTTCCTTCGGGGCGGGCTATTCGGTGGGCTCGGTCCTCGTCGAAAAGGCCTGAAGACCGCCGACGGGGCCGGCCCTTTCCAAGGGTTGCATCCCGGCGCCCCCTCGGACTAACTCGCCCGCGCGATGGCCAAGCTCTATTTCCACTACTCGACGATGAACGCCGGCAAATCGACCGTGCTGCTTCAGGCGTCCCACAACTATGTGGAGCGCGGGATGGAGACCTATCTGCTGACCGCCGGGTTCGACACCCGCGCGGGCGACGCGCGCATCGCCAGCCGGATCGGGATCGGTGCGCCGGCCAATACCTTCGCCCCCGAGGACGACCTTTTCGCCCGCATCGAAACGCGGCTGCAGGCAGGACCCTGCGCCTGTGTCTTCGTGGACGAAGCCCAGTTTCTGACCGAGGCCCAGGTCTGGCAACTCGCCCGGGCCGTGGATGACCTCGGGGTCCCGGTCATGTGCTACGGGCTGCGGGTCGACTTCCTCGGCAAGCTCTTCCCCGGCTCGGCCGCCCTGTTGGCGCTGGCAGACGAGATGCGCGAGGTCCGCACCATCTGCCATTGCGGTCGCAAGGCCACCATGGTGGTGCGCCTGGGGCCGGACGGGCAGGCCGTGACCGAGGGCGACCAGGTGCAGATCGGCGGGAACGAAAGCTATGTCTCCCTGTGCCGGCGGCACTGGCGGGTGGCCACGGGCGACGGGCCGCCGCCCGCACCGGACTAGCCCCAGCGCCCCGCTTCACGAATCCGGCTGGACGAGGCATCGGACATGGGCAGGTTCACGAAGCACCACGCCGGCGCCGCCGCCCCGCCCAGCGCCTGGGATTGCCGGGCCGGGATCCGGTTCTGACGGTAGGTCCGCGCGGCCTTCGACAGCCGCGCCGAGATCCGGTCGCCGGGCCGGGCGAGCACGCCGATCGGGACAGAGCCGATGATCTCCTCCCATTCCTGCCAGAGGTGAAACTGCGCGAGGTTGTCCGCCCCCATGAGCCAGACGAACCGCACGCCCGGGTAGACGGCACCTAGCGCGGCGAGTGTCTCGGCGGTGTAGCGAGTGCCCAGGACCGCCTCGAGCCCGGTGATCCGGACCCGCGGATGCTGCATGATCTGGTGCGCCATGGCGATCCGGCGGTCCAGCGGTGCGGGCCCGCGGGCCTTGAGCGGGTTGCCGGGACTTACCAGCCACCACACCTGATCCAGGCCGAAGCGGCGCAGCGCCTCGCGCGTGATCCGCACGTGGCCGCCGTGGGCAGGGTCGAACGACCCGCCCAGAAGGCCGATCCGCTGCCCCGCGAGGGCCGGAGGGAAATCATGTCGCATCCTGCGCCCCATGCTGCGCACCGCGCGCCAATGCAAGCCTCAGGGCACGTAGCGCATGAACGCGAACAGGGAACTGTCGGGCGCCCAGCAGGGTACGTTGATCGTCCCCTGCCCCCCGTGCAGCCGGGTCAGGATACGCCCTTCTCCGCCGTTCCCGTCCATGATGTTGAGCGTCACGTCCAGGCCGCCGGGATGGCCCTGGGTGCCCGGCGCATAGGCCAGCCAGACCACATGGGCGCCGTCGGGCGACGGATGGGGAAACCAGTCGACCGTCTCGCCGTCGGTCATCCGCTCCGGGTCGGAGCCGTCGGGGCGGATGCGCCACAGGTCGACCTGGCCGCTCCGCTCGCCGTTGAACCAGATCCAATCCCCGTCGGCCGAAAAATCGGGGCCGTCGATGTGATCGAACGCGTCACAGACCAGCGTCTCGCGCCCGCCTTCT
Source organism: Roseisalinus antarcticus (assembly GCF_900172355.1). Taxonomy (GTDB): domain Bacteria; phylum Pseudomonadota; class Alphaproteobacteria; order Rhodobacterales; family Rhodobacteraceae; genus Oceanicola; species Oceanicola antarcticus_A. The sequence continues at coordinate 85,868 of NZ_FWFZ01000003.1, forward strand.
GCCGGGCAGCGATAGATCTTGACCTTCCGGTCCCCCCTCGCCGCGGCATAGACGAGCGTCGTGCCATCGGGAGACCAACCGTGCCACCAGGACGGCTGCGCCCGGGTCACCTGGTGCGGGGTGCCGCCGTCGATGGGCAGCGTGTAGATGCAGCTTTTGCCGTGTCGGGTGCTGTCCGAGATGACCAGCCGCGTGCCGTCGGGGGAGATTCCGTGATCGTTGTTGCACTTCACGGCAAAGCCCGTATCGATCTCGTGAAGGTCCGGCGCCGAGAGCGGAACCCTGTAGATCCGGCCACGCCCGTTGACGATGAGATAGCCGGCCGGATGCCAGTTCGGCGCCTCGATAAGCCCTTCGTAGGTCAGGATCTTCTCGGTCCGGCCTTCGGTGTCGCAAAGGCACAACTCGCTTTTCATCCTGTGGTCTCCGTTTGTTCGGTGCCAGATTATTCGCGAATAATCTGGTCCCGGCCCGACCCGTAGCGGAAGCGGTCGAACCGGGCCTCTCTGCCATGGCCGGTCAGGTCCATCGCGAACATGCCGACGAAGGCGCCCGTGAAGGAGGCGTGCTCTCCGCGGCCGCCTTCGTCGGAGATCACGCTTGCGTCCAGGACCGGGCCGATCGGCTGCCAGGCACCGCCCTGGCGCCAGTAAAATTGCTGGGTCGCATGGTCCACATCGACCCGCAGTTCGACCGGTCCGTCCGCGATGCTCAACGGGGAGCCGGGCGATTGCAGGGTGCCGTCGGGCCAATCGCCGGGACATGACCAGACTGTCAGGACCCGGCCGACCCCGGGTTCATGGGTCAGGACGCAGACGTGAAATTTCGACCGGTTGTAATACGTCGTCAGCCCCGCCGCCTGCTGATAGGAGGTCGGGTCGAACGCCAGGCCGGTCTCGGCGGAATGGACGAAGTGCTCCTGCCGGCGCGCGACGAGGGCCTGTTCGAACCAGCTGCCGATGCTCTCTCGTCCGATCAGAACAAGGGCCCCGTCCTCCGTTCGGAAGATGCGCTCGCTCTCGGGCGTTCTGAGCCACTGGAACTCCGCCGGCAGCCCGGCGGCGAAATCATGCTCGACGGCCTCGTCGGCGCCGACCGTTGCCGGCCCGAGCGATGGCACGGCGGTCCGCGCGATCGTCCCCTCGGCATCCAGCCACAACCAGTCGTCGCGCCAGATCACCTTTTCAAGGCCGGTCTCGCGCCCCATCGGACAGAAGCGCCCCTGCCCGTCCGGTCCGGGCATTGGACGGCCCATCAGGAAGGAATGGTAGTGGTCGCCCCAATGCGTCTCGACGTATTGGCCATGACCGGTGCGCTGGATCGGCCCGTCGCTCGCTTCCGCGCAGAGCAGATGGCGGCCGGGATGGGTCTCATAGGGACCGCGAATGTCCCGGCTGCGGGCGTGGGTCACGGCGTGCTCATAGCCGGTCCCCCCTTCGGCCGTCGTGAGATAATAGTAACCGTTTCGCTTGAAGAGATGCGGCCCCTCGGTCATGCCCTTCGGGCTGCCGTCGTAGATCCGGGTCATCTCGCCCACGAACCCCGCCTCCGGTGACCATTCCTGAAGCAGGATCCCATCGAAGCTGCTGTGCGCGGGATTGGCACCGGTGCCCGGGCCGCGATGGTTCCATTGCAGGACCAGGAACCATTTGCGGCCGTCGTCGTCGTGGAACAGCGAGGGATCGAAGCCGTGCGAGCCGGCAAACCACGGATCCTGCCACTCTCCGTCGACCTCGGGGCAGCAGGTGATGTAATTATGCGCATCCTTGAAGCTGCCATCGAGCCGTTTCACGTCGGTATACACCAACCAGAAACGCTCTCCGTCGTGGCTCAGGCAAGGTGCCCAGATGCCGCAGCTGTCGGGATTGCCGCGCATGTCGAGCAGGCTCGCACGGTCCAGCGGGCGGGCAACCAGCCGCCAGTTGACCAGATCGCGGGAGTGGAAGATCTGCACGCCAGGAAACCACTCGAAGGTGGACGTAGCGAGGTAATAGTCCTCGCCGACCCGCAGGAACGACGGATCCGGGTTGAAGCCCCGGAGCACAGGATTTTCAATCATTCGCGTCGTCCCGGTCCTTGGTTTCCGGAAATTCCGGGCCCGGGGTCCGCCCGCCGTCCCATCTCAGCCCTCGAGCTCGGCGGATTGAGCCCAGAGGTTTATCTGTTCCTCGTCGGCGTATTCGTCGATCAGCGCCAGCTCCTCCGCAGAGAACTCCAGGTTTCCGACCGCGCCGGCGCAATCGACGACCTGTTCGGGCCGGGAGGCGCCGATGAGCGCGGAGGTGATGCCGCCACCGCGCAGCACCCAGGCGATGGCCATCTGGGCAAGGGACTGGCTGCGGCCCTCGGCGATCTCGTTGAGCTTGCGGATGTTCTCGCGGGCACGGTCCGACAGCATGCCCTTGTCCAGCGACTTGTCCTGCGCGGCGCGGCTGTCGTCCGGCACGCCCCCAAGGTATTTCTTGGTGAGCATACCCTGCGCCAGCGGCGTGAACGCGATCGAGCCCACGCCCAGGTCTGCCAAGGTGTCCTTGAGACCGTCCCGCTCGACCCACCGGTTCAACATGTTGTAGCTCGGCTGGTGGATGACACAGGGCGTGCCAAGGTCCTTCAGGATGCCGACGGCCTCGCGCGTCCGCTGGCTGTTGTAGGACGAAATCCCGGCATAGAGCGCCCGGCCCGACCGGACGATGTAGTCCAGCGCCCCCATCGTCTCCTCCAGCGGCGTGTCGGGATCGAACCGGTGCGAGTAGAAGATATCCACGTAGTCCAGACCCATCCGCTTGAGGGACTGGTCGCAGGACGCGATCATGTATTTGCGCGACCCCCACTCGCCGTAAGGCCCGTCCCACATGGCATAACCCGCCTTGGAGGAGATGATGAGCTCGTCCCGGTAGGGGGCAAGATCCTCGGCGAGGATCGAGCCGAAGGCATGCTCGGCCGCGCCCGGGGGCGGTCCGTAATTGTTGGCGAGATCGAAGTGGGTGATCCCGTGATCGAAGGCCGCCTGGCAAATCTCACGCTTCGTCTGGTGCGGGAAATCATGCCCGAAGTTGTGCCAGAGCCCCAGGCTGACGGCGGGCAGCTTCAACCCCGAGGCCCCGCATCGTCTGTATGACATGCGCTCGTAGCGGTCTTCCGCAGCAACGTATTCCATGAATGGCTCCCTGTGCGCCGGACGCCGCGGGTGGGCGAAATCGTTTTCGGGCACGGAAGACCATTCGCGCGACATTGTCAAACGGTCGTAGCCGGCATTCGGTCAGAAGTTCTGCCAGATGCTGTCCTCGCCCGAGATCACGACCGGCCGGGCGACGACATCGGAGCGCCGTTCGATGGGCGGGTACGGGGCGGAACGGACCCGCCGGTCGGGGCCATCGAATTCCAGCGTGGGCGCGACGACCTCGGGCGGGGGCACGATGTCGGCCGAGGCATCCGGTGCCTCAGGTTGGCTATGCCGGTCGGGCATGCCCGCCCCCGCATTCCGCGGCAGTCGGAAATGGCGCATCAGATCCTGCAGAGCCTTGGCTTCTACTTTCAGGCTCTGGCCCGCGGCGGTCACCTGTTCGGCCATCGCGGCGTTCTGCTGGGTCACCTCGTCGAGCTGGGACACGCCGGAATTGACCTCGGTCAGCCCGCTCGCCTGTTCCTGTGCCCCCGCCGTGATCTGCGAGATCAAATCCGCGATCGTGCCGACGCTGCCAACAATCTTCTCGAGCGCCTCGCCGGCATTGCCGACAAGCAGGACTCCGTCCTCGACATGAGCGGCGCTCTCGCTGATCAGCTGGCGGATTTCCTGGGCGTTCTCCGAGGATCGCTGGGCCAGCGATCGCACTTCCGTCGCGACGACAGCAAAGCCCTTGCCCACTTCGCCGGCCCTGGCCGCCTCGACACCCGCGTTCAGCGCCAGCAGGTTGGTCTGGAAGGCGATATCCTCGATCACGCCGATGATCAGGTTGATCTTCTTCGAGGATTGCTCGATCTGGCTCATCGCACCCACTGCGTCGCGGACCACGGTGCCGCTCTTTTCCGCCTCGCTACGGGCGGCGACGACGGTTCGTTCCACCTCGGCCGCATTGGACGCGGCTTCCTGGACGGATTGCGAAAGCTCGTCCATGGCCGCCGCCGTTTCCTGCAACGCCGCCGCCTGGGTTTCGGTCCTGCGCGACAGGTCCGAATTGGCCTCGGCCACATCCGCGGAGCCGCCCGCGATCTTCTCAGCGTTCAGCGTCACGGACTGGATGATCTCGCAGAGCGTCTCCACCGTGCTGTTGAAATCGGACCGCAAGGGCTCCAGGTCCGGCGCGAAGGGCTGCCGGATGGTGCTGTCGAGATCGCCGGTGGAGAGCGAATTGAGCGCCTCGGTCAGCTCCTCCATCGCCCTGGCGCGATCCTCGGCCTCCGACCGGCGCACGGCTTCGACCTCTTCGGCGGAGGCGAGACGGTCGGTCAGGATCACCAGCTGGCGGGCAATGTCCCCCAACTCGTCGGGCCGCAGGGCCCCTTCGATCTCGCTTTGATACTCCCGCGCCTCGATGCGTTTGACCGCGCGGACCAACCCCTTGATCCGGCGGATCAGGCCCCGCGTCTGTAGCGCCGAGAGGATCCCGACGATGACGGCCACCGCGGCCAGCTGCCAGAGCATGGACCGCAGCAGGGCCTGCCGTTCCGCCGTAGCCTCTTTCGCGTCGATCTCCGCCACAAGCCCCCACTCCGCACCGGGGACGGTCGCGCCCGTGCCCAAGCTTATCACCTCGGCCCCGTTCAGCCCCGGTCCGACCACCAGGCCCGCGTCGTCGCGCCCGAGGCTTGCCGCGACCTGGGGCAGGGCCGCCACATCGGGCGCGGCCACCGGGCCCTCGGCATTCCGCGAGACCGTCACCACGGCGCCGTCGTCGCTGACCAAATACATGACGCCGGTCTCCCCGAGGGCCGGGACATCCGACAGCAGGGCCGAGATCGGCCCCGGGTCGATCGCATAGACGAGCACGCCCAGCGGGTCGCCGCTCATCGCCAGCACCGGGGCCGCGAAATAGGCGATCTGATCCCCGCGCCGCGCCGGATCGGGGCCGAAGCCCGAGAAGGTGACGCTGCCTGCCTCCCCCTCTGCCGCAGCGGCGAAGGCCGCACCGAGACGGGTCCCGGCGAAGGGCTCTTCGTCCAGGTTCGCACCGAATTCACCCGTCTTGGCAACGGAATAGATGACCCGGCCCGAGGTGGAGACCAGCATGAGGTCGCGAAACCCGCCGTCCCGGACAATCGCGCGCAGGCCCGGATGCAGGCGGGCATGGGTGCTGGAATAGAAGGACTCGTCATCCGCCTGGTCGAGAGCGGCGCGCTCGTCGACCGGGTTCGGGTTTTCGTCCTGGTAGGCTCGGCGCAGATCCGCTGCGGCGGTCTCTCCCCCGCTCTGCCATGCACCGAAGAACTGCCCGAGGGCGATCTGCATCGCGGAACCGGCCGCCTGGGTCGCGACCGAGGACCTTACCCCGTCAACCCATGCCACCAGGCTTTTGGAACGTTCGTCCAGGACCGTCTCCAGGATCCGCTCCTTGTAGCGGTCCATCATCGCGGCCGCCTGGAAGAACCCTGAAATGACCAGGGCCGCCGCCAACACGATGCCGACGCCGGCGTTGACCAGAGGCAGTTTGCGCGACAGGCGCATGCCGCGCAGGGGCGGCGTGTCGGTGATGGACGGCTCGGGCATCGCATGCCACCTCTCTCTCGGGAAACGCAGTTCGATCGTCCCCGCCTTTGACCCAGATGGATTAACCACAGGCTAATTTCGCGGAGCGCGTTTCTTCCGCGCCGCAGGATGCGCCCCGTCGAGAATCTCATTATTTTCATTTCTTATCATGGTCTTGAAGGATTCTTGACCACTGTTCGCCCTGCGCGAAAAATCCGTAAAATTCGCTTCGGATCGTGCTGTGATGGCCAACAGACGTTTACCCCCACCTAACTACCGAAGTCTAAGGTGCCGCGGAGTTGACCCTAGCGACACCGACGGAGGCGCATGTCAGTTCTCATTCTGAGCATACTTGTCCTGCTCGCCTGCACCGCCGCGGTGTCGGCGCTCGCCGTTCAGCAAACAGGGTCGTTGCGGGAGGCTCGAAGGGACCTGAAGGGTACGCGAGAGGACCTTGTCCGCCAATTGCGTGAGGCCGAACATTTCCGGATGGCTGCAGAACACGCTGACGACGGCATTCTGATCCAGGCCATGAACGGCATCGTCATCTGGCCGAACCCCGCCTATTGCCGGATCATGGGGCTGCCGCGCACGGCGATCATCGGCCGCAATCCGCTGGAATTCGCGCTGCCGCCCGAGGACGAGCCCGACGAGGCGACGATCCGCAACTTCAGGTACAACCCCAAGGATCCGGACTTTCAGAGACTTCAGTTGTTCCGCAACCGCCGGGCGGACGGAACGCTGTTCTGGAACCAGATCAGCGTCTCCTTCCGGCGGAGTGCAAACGGGCGCGAAAACGCCATCCTTGTCTGTCGCGACGTGACCGAGCAGATCGAGCGGGAAGAGCGATTACGCCGCGCAGGCAGAGAGCTGCGCTTTCGCGCGACCCACGATACGATGACCGGCCTTGCCAACCGGACCGAGCTTCTGCGCGTGGGCGACCAGGCACTCACCACCGCGCGGCAAGAGCAAACCCACACCGGGATGCTGCACATCGACCTCGATAAATTCAAGGAAATCAACGACACACACGGGCATGCCGCCGGCGACCAGGTGCTGGTCCACGTCGCTGGGCTACTCAAGACCGGGGTACGCGAGGGGGATCTCGTCGCGCGGGTCGGCGGCGATGAATTCGTGGTGGTCTGCCCGGGCCTGTCCGAATTGCGCGAATTGCGGCGCATCGCAGACGAGCTGATCGAGCGGGTCTGCACGCCGCTCTACTGGAACGATCGCCACCTGACCTGCGAGGCGAGCATCGGCGCAGCCCTGTCGTCCAACGACACGGTAGAGGCCGATACCTTGCTCCAGCACGCCGACTTCGCGCTCTACGAGGCCAAGCGCCAGGGTCGCAACCGGGTCGCGGTCTACGACGAGGCGCTGCATGAGCGTCAAATGAGCGAACAGCGCCGCGCGGGGGAATTGCGCGAGGCGATCCAATTCGAGTCGCTCGAGACCCATTTTCAGCCCAAGCTGAACCTCAGCACCGGCCGCATCGCCGGCTTCGAGTCGCTCGTCCGCTGGCGCCACCCGACCGAGGGGCTGATGCCGCCGGGGTCCTTCCTGAAAATCGCGGGTGATCTGGGGATCATGGCCGACGCCGACCTCAGCTCGATGACGCGCGCCCTCGAGATGAAGCATTACCTGGACTGGTCGGGGCACGGGGGCCTCGACATCGCGTTCAACGCCTCCACGGACCTGCTCCTGCACCCCGACTTCCTGAAACTGCTGATCGGCGGGGTCGAGGATCGCGGAATCAACCGGTGCGAGGTCACGATCGAGGTGCTCGAGACCACGGTGCTGGGCGACCGGTGGCACGAGACGCCACAGGCACGGGTGATTGCGGACCTGGCAAATTCCGGTTTCCGGGTCGTGCTGGACGATTTCGGGACCGGCTATGCCGGATTGGCGCACCTTGCGAGCCTGCCCGTCAACGGCGTCAAGATCGACAAGTCCCTGATCGACGGCATGCTGGACAACCCGACCAGCGGCAAGATCGTCAGGGCGATCATCGACCTCTGCCGCGAACTCGGCCTGGACATCGTGGCCGAAGGTGTCGAGTCCGCCGCCGTCGCAGACCGGCTCGGGTCGCTCGGCTGCATGGTCCTGCAGGGCTACTGGCTGGCCCATGCCATGCCGGAGGGAGAGGTCCTGCCGTGGCTGAGCGCCCGGGAAGGCGCCGACGCCAACCGGGACGGCCGGGCCTCGGCGTGATCCCTCCGTCGCCGGCACCCTATGCGGTCGGCTGATCCGTCAGCCTTCGGGGCTCGGCTCACCCAACCGAGCCGTCTATGGCCGGAGCCAGGTGCGGTCGGTCGATCCAACAATCGACGATGCCCGCTTCGACCGGCTGTTTCGTCAGTCGACGACGCCCAGCTTGACCGGCTGCCCGTGCGGCGTGGCCCGGTAGGCATCGGCCCAGGCCTCCTTCCGACGGCGCAGATCGTCAGGCGTCAGGACCGTCGTCGCGACGGTCAACGCCTCCAGCGCCTCGAGGGCCGCGCCGTAATAGGCTGCCTCTGTATCCTCGGCGCCCGCGCCTTCGGCCCGCGCAAGGGCGCCGCCCAGGGCCTCGGCCCAGTCCGCCGCGGTGATCCGGCCGGAGAGGACGAGCGCCTCGGCCATTGCCAGAACCTGCGCATGCCAAGGCTCCGCAAAGACCGGGCCGCGCGGCGCGAGGAGGTTGTCAGGCCGGAACAAGGTAGGGCTCCCAGAGGTCGAGCAGGACGGTGTCGCGCGGGTCGGCGGTGCCTCCCCACAGTTCGGGTGCGGTGAAGGCGACGGTATAGAGGTGCCGCCCTTCTTCCAGACCCTCAGCCGAAAGATCCGCATAGATGTGCCCGCCGTGATGCGCGGTCACCGTGCCGACTGCGCCGCGGGCATAGGCCGGCAGCCGCGTGTGACCGGGCGACCCGTGCCGCAGGGTCCGGACCCTCTCTCCGACCTCGAAGGCCGGCGGTTCGCCCGGATCGGCGTCGAAGAACGCCTCGTTCGCGCGGACCGCCTCGACCGCGTCCTCGACGCTCCAGATCCTGGCGGTTCCGGGACCTTCCGGCGTCGCGTCGGCGGCCCTGACGACCTCGTCAAGGCTCACGCCGCCGTCCCGCACCAGGACGCAGAGGCTCTGAATGCACCATTTCTCGAAATAGGGCACAGCGTGGTAGACAGCGGGCGGCAGCAGTTCGAGCGTGTGACGCCAGGCGTCGATACTGCCGCCCATCGCTCCCTTGTCCGATGTCTTGGACAGGGCCCATTGACGCCGCTCCCACTCGTGCCGGAACGGCGGCGAGGTTACGTCGATCGGGCCGAACCCCTCCTTGCCGCCAAGATCATGGGGGCCGTCCATCAGCCCGGTCCGTCGGTGTCCGGCAGCGCCAGGTCCCGTTGGGTGCCGATCATGGCGTTGCGGGTCACCAGCGCCGCGAGCCTGTCTTCAGGCCATCCCTCGGTGCCGGCGGGGCGCTGGGGAACCACGAGATAACGAAGCTCGGCCGTGCTGTCCCAGACCCTGACGCCGACGGCCTCGGGCAGGGTGACGCCGAACTCGGCCAGCACCTTGCGCGGTTCGCGCACTGCCCGCGCCCGATAGGCCGCCGAGCGATACCAGATCGGCGACATGCCGAGCAAAGCGAAGGGATAGCAGGAGCAGAGCGTGCAGACGACCAGGTTCTGCACGCTGTCCGAATTCTCCACCGCCTTCAGGTGGCCGGTGGCATGGCCCTCATACCCGAACTCGCGCACCGCCATGCCGGCATTGTCCAGCAGGCGCTGCCGAAAATCGGGGGCCACCCACGACCGGGCCACGACCTCGGCCCCGCGCTTGGGCCCGATCCGTTCGGAATAGGCCTCGATCCAGGCATCCAGCGTCTCTCGCGCGACATAGCCGCGTTCCACCGCAAGGCTCTCCAGCGCCTTGACGCGCAAGGCGGGATCGGGGGGCAGATGCGAATGCAGCTCCCGGTGGATATGCGCGGTCTTGTCCCGGTCGAAGGCCATGGATCAAGCTTGCACCCGCCTCCCAATGCGGTCAACCGCCGCCGATTGCACGTGGGCCGGGCTTTGGATACATGGGCGTCAAACCCCTTCACCCGCAGGAGCCCCCGCATGGCCAGCTACCAGTACGTCTATCACATGGACGGCGTTTCCAAGACCTATCCCGGCGGCAAGAAGACCTTCGAGAACATCCGCCTCAGCTTCCTTCCCGGCGTCAAGATCGGCGTGGTCGGCGTCAACGGCGCAGGCAAGTCGACGCTGCTGCGCATCATGGCCGGCCTCGACAAGGACTTCACCGGCGAGGCCTGGGCCGCCGAGGGGGCCCGCGTCGGCTACCTGCCGCAGGAACCGACCCTCGACGAGACCAAGACCGTCCGCGAGAACGTGATGGAAGGCGTGGCCGCCAAGCAGGCGATCCTCGACCGCTACAACGAGCTTGCGATGAACTATTCCGACGAGACCGCCGAAGAGATGGCCACGCTTCAGGACCAGATCGACGCGCAGGATCTCTGGGATCTCGATGCCCAGGTCGACGTCTCGATGGAGGCGTTGCGCTGCCCTCCCGACGATGCGGACGTGTCGACCCTGTCGGGCGGCGAGCGGCGCCGGGTGGCACTGTGCAAGCTGTTGCTCGATGCGCCAGAGATGTTGCTGCTGGACGAGCCGACCAACCACCTGGATGCCGAAACGATTGCCTGGCTGCAAAATCACCTGATCGCCTACAAGGGCACGATCCTGGTCGTGACCCACGACCGCTATTTCCTCGACGACATCACCAGCTGGATCCTGGAGCTCGACCGGGGCCGCGGCATGCCCTACGAGGGCAATTACTCCGCCTGGCTGGAGCAGAAGGCCAAGCGGCTGGAGCAGGAATCGCGCGAGGACAAGTCCAAGCAGAGGACGCTCGAGCGCGAGCTTGCCTGGATGCGCCAGGGCGCCAAGGCGCGGCAGGCCAAATCCAAGGCGCGGATCTCGGCCTACGAGGATCTGGCGAACCAGTCCGAGCGCGAGAAGGTCGGCAAGGCGCAGATCATCATCCCCAACGGCCAACGGCTTGGCGGCAAGGTGATCGAGGTCGAGGGGCTGAAGAAGGCCATGGGCGACAAGCTTCTGATCGAAGACCTGACCTTTTCCTTGCCGCCGGGCGGAATCGTCGGGGTGATCGGGCCGAACGGTGCGGGCAAATCGACGTTGTTCAAGATGCTCACCGGGAACGAAGATCCTGACGAAGGCTCTGTCAGTTACGGCGACACGGTGCAGCTGTCCTACGTCGACCAGTCCCGGGACGCGCTGGACCCCGACGCCACTGTCTGGGAGGAGATTTCCGGCGGCGCCGAGATCATCGTGCTGGGCGACGCCCAGATGAACTCCCGCGCCTATTGCGGCGCGTTCAACTTCAAGGGCGGCGATCAGCAGAAGAAGGTCGGCCTGCTCTCGGGCGGCGAGCGCAACCGCGTGCACATGGCAAAGCTTCTAAAATCGGGCGGCAATGTCCTTCTGCTCGACGAGCCGACCAACGACCTGGACGTCGAGACGCTGCGCGCACTCGAGGATGCGCTGGTCGATTTCGCCGGCTGCGCGGTGGTCATCTCGCACGACCGATTCTTTCTGGATCGGATCTGCACGCATATCCTGGCCTTCGAGGGCGAGGCCCATGTCGAATGGTTCCAGGGCAATTTCGAGGATTATGAAGAGGACAAGAAACGCCGGCTGGGCGTGGATGCGTTGGAGCCGAAACGGGTTAAATTCAAGAAGTTTTCGCGGTAGCCGGGCCACCGCATCGCCCCCTGCAAACGAGCCGTTCCATCAACGACCGCAGGGCGCCGCCGCGCCCTGCGGTCGTTGACTCGAGACTTGCAAAGCGCCGGCAAAACCGTTAGACAAGTATCCGCTACATGATCTTCTCTTCGACCCTTCTGTTTTGCTTCATCGGCTCACAGTCCTCGAACCAGACGTGACCGAGCCGGGCTGCCGCAATGTCGTGGGCAGCAATGCAAACTATGAAGGATTTTTCACATGGCCAAAGGCACAGTGAAATGGTTCAACGCCACCAAAGGCTTCGGCTTTATCGCTCCTGAGACGGGCGGCAAGGACGTTTTTGTCCATATCTCCGCCGTCGAGCGTGCAGGCCTGACCGGCCTGAAGGATGACCAGAAGGTCACCTACGACGTCGAAGCCGGCCGCGACGGCCGCGAGAGCGCGTCGAACCTTCAGCTGGCGTAAGCCGCTTCGCGGGGTGCCCTTCGGGCACCCCGCCCCCCCCCCCCCGGGCAGGACGAGTCAATCGTTGCCCGAATCTTCCCGACATTGTAGGTTTCCAGGCAGCGTACCCGATCGGGAGTATCGCATATGTCCCTGTTCCGTCTGATTTACGTCTCCGTTCCGATAGAGACAGGTGAAGACGTCTACGATTCCATTTTCGAGAGTTCACGGCGCAACAACGGCCAGACCTCGGTGACCGGATCCCTCGTTTATCACGACGCCTTCAACATGCAGGTTCTCGAAGGCCCGCGAAAGCACGTCAGCGACTGCTTCATCCGGATCGCGAGGGACAACAGGCACGGCAATATCCTGATTGTGGCCGCGAAAGACGTCCCGCACCGTCTTTTCCCGGATTGGGCGATGCATCGGCTCAACGCCAAGGACCGGCATTCCGATCTTTTCGCGCGGTATTCCGTGAACGGCCTGTTCGAGCCGCTGTTGCTGTCGCAGACCGCGGTCGAGGAGCTGTGCCGCGGGATTTCGTACCGGGCCACGGCCGACCTCGACAACGCCTGATCCGCACCGACCCGGCTGCCGATGGCGTTGCTATCCGATATCACTCCGGCCGATATCGGCTGACAGGCGGCGGCTTTTGCCTGACCTCGCCCCTGGCACCATACCGTCCCCACAGCGCACCTCGCCAAGGGACACGACCATGACACGCCACACCCAACCAGCCCCGCACCCCCTGCCCCGCCCCACGCCGACGCCGACGGCCGCGCCCGGCGGGTATCGCTTCACCGATTGGGCGGCGATCTGACCCTGCGCACCAGCGGCCGACGCGGTCCGCAGCGCGAAACCGCGCAAGGATTGAGCGATCCTGCCGTTGAAATGAGACTTGCCGCCGGAATCTCTTGAGCGGTCCACGCTCTTGCGCATAGGCTTTTCGGGCTACGTTCGGACAAATCTGCGACCTGGCGCCGGCTCTGCCGGTCCCGGCAAAGCCAAACCCTGACGAGCCGACCCGCTGCATACCGCGAGCGGCACGACGACCAGACTATTGGAGACACGAGATGGCCACCGGCACCGTGAAGTGGTTCAACGCAACAAAAGGCTTCGGCTTTATCGCCCCCGATGGCGGCAGCAAGGACGTCTTCGTCCATATCAGCGCAGTCGAGCGCGCAGGGCTGACAGGCCTGGCCGACAACCAGAAGGTCACCTTCGACATCGAGGCCGGCCGCGACGGACGCGAAAGCGCCACGAACATTTCGCTGGCCTGATCGGCGAAAGGCGGGCGGGGCCTGAGGTCCTGCCCGATCCCGGGCTCAGGGCCCGGACCAATCGACATCCCCCGCGGGCCTGACATTCAGCCTCCCGGCGGGCCAGGGTCGCAATAGCGCCGAGGCCTCCGCCTCGGGTCCACTCAGCCAGGTGGCAAAGTCCTTCCTTTCAAGCAGCAGGCCCATGCGATCGTGGATATGCCGGACGTCCTCGGACGGGGCACAGGTGACGGTCGCGACCTGCGGCACCCCACGGCCACCGGGGGCGCGCCAGATGTCGTAGATCGCCGCAAAGGCCAGCAGGCCCCCGTCCTGCGGACTGATCGCATGTGGCGTCTTGCGCCGCACCGCGCCCGTCCATTCGTACCAGCCGTCCGCGGGCACGATGGCGCGGTGCAGGCCGGCGAAGGCGGATTTCTCGAACAGGGTCTCGGACCGGGCGTTGACAATGGTTTCCAGCACGGGCCGGCCACGGGCGTTCTTGCGGCCGGCCGGGATCAGGCCCCAGCGCATGTGCTGGACACCGGTCGCCGTCAGGGTCAGCACCTCCTGACCCGGCGCCATATTGGCGCGTGGCGGGTCTTCGGGCACCCGCGGCACGCCCAGAAAGGCCGCCACCTCGGCCATGGGCCGGGTCAGGAACAGCCGTCCCGGCACGTCAGCGCACGGAGTTGACCAGCTGGAGCACGGCCGGCCCCATCGCCTCGACAATCAGCGCCACGCCGGCCGCGTTGGGATGGATCCCGTCGGCCTGCATCAGGTCTTGCGCCGCGCCCGCAGCATCCCCCTCCATCCCCAGCCCGCCGAAGAACGAAAGGTAGAGCGGCACGTCGAATTCCTCGGCGAGCTCCGGATACATGCTGTCGAACGCGGCCTTGAAGGCGGGGCCGTAGTTGTTCGAGGATTGCATGCCCACTAGAAGCACCTCGACCTCCTTGGCCTCGGCGGCTTCGAGAATACCGCGCAGGTTCTCGCGGCTGACGGCCGGGTCGATCCCGCGCAGGAAATCATTGCCGCCCAGCGTGACGATCATCGCATCGACCTCCGGCGTGAGGGTCCAGTCCACGCGCGAGAGGCCTCCCGCGGTGGTGTCGCCTGAAACGCCGGCGTTGATCATCGAGACATCTGCCCCCTCGGTCCGCAGCCAGGCCTCCATCCGGGGCACGAAACCCTCTTCCTGCGGCAGGCCATAGCCCTGCGTCAGGCTGTCGCCCAATGCAGCGACCGTTACCGTCTCGGCGGCGGCGGCGCTGCCGACACTCGCCGCCAGCGCGAGGTTGCAGAGCAGGGCAACCGCCCCATATCGAAAGGAACGGATCAGTCCGGAAAAGGTGCCCATGTCAGATACGCTGCTCTCGCTCACCGATGTCTCGTTGTCGCTCTCTGGCAATACCGGACCGGTGGAAATCCTGCACGACATCTCGATGGACGTCGACCGCGGCGAGACGCTGGGGTTGGTGGGGCCAAGTGGGTCGGGCAAATCGTCGCTCCTCATGCTGATGGGCGGGCTCGAGAGCGCCTCATCGGGCCGGATCATGGCGCTTGGCCAGGACTTGACGGCGATGGACGAAGACGCGCTCGCGTTGTTTCGCAGGGATAATATGGGGGTGGTGTTCCAAAGCTTCCACCTCATCCCGACGATGACGGCGCTGGAAAACGTGGCGACCCCGCTGGAACTGGCCGGACGTCGCGATGCCTTCGACCGTGCGGGGGCCGAGCTCGAGGCCGTGGGACTGGGCCACCGGGCGGGCCATTATCCCGGCCAGCTGTCCGGCGGCGAGCAGCAGCGCGTGGCGCTGGCCCGTGCCTCTGCGCCCCGGCCGCGCATTCTTCTGGCCGACGAGCCGACCGGCAACCTCGACGAGACCAACGGCGCCGCGATCATGGACCTGCTCTTCGAGCTGCGCGACCGGCACGGCGCCACGCTCGTCATGGTGACCCATTCGCTGGAGCTTGCCCGGCGTTGTGACCGGGTCGTCCGCCTGCGCGACGGCCGGATCGAGGCGCCACAGGCCCGGGCCGCGGAATGAGCTGGTCAGTTTCGGCCCGGATCGCGCGCCGCGAACTGCGGGGCGGCCTGCGGGGGTTTCGCATCTTCCTGTCCTGCCTCGCGCTGGGCGTGGCCGCGATCGCCGCCGTCGGCAGTGTGCGTAGCGCCATCTCGGCGGGGCTGGAGCGCGAGGGCGCGGCCCTTCTCGGCGGCGACGCCGAGGTGCAGTTCACCTACCGCTTCGCCCGCGAGGAAGAGGCCGCCTGGCTGGACGAGATCGCTGACGCGATATCCGAGACCGTGGATTTCCGCTCGATGGTCGTGGTCGACGGCCGTGCCGAGACCGAGCGCGCCCTGACCCAGGTGCGCGCCGTGGACAGCCTCTACCCCCTCGTGGGCGCGACCGAGCTGGACCCGCCGATGGCGCTGGACACGGCCTTCGCGGGCACCGCCGACCTGCCCGGCGGCGTGATGGAGCGGGTGCTGGCCGACCGGCTGGCCCTTTCGCCCGGCGACACGTTCAAGTTGGGCGAGCAGCGTTTCTCGCTCTCGGCGATCCTCGACAGCTACCCCGACAATTCCGGCGGCGGCTTCGGCCTCGGGCCCCGGACGCTGGTGCTGACGGAGGACCTGGCCGAGAGCGGCCTGATCCAGGAGGGCACGCTTTTCGAGACGCAATACCGGCTCGATCTGCCCGAGGGGGCGGACCTTGCCGCGCTCGACGCCGAGGCGGAACGGCTGTGGCGCGACAGCGGGATGCGGTGGCGCGATGCGCGGGCGGGGGCCCCGGGGATCAGCCAGTTCGTCGACCGGCTCGGCGCGTTCCTGATCCTCGTGGGTCTGTCCGGTCTGGCGGTGGGGGGGGTCGGCGTCTCGGCCGCCGTGCGGGCCTATCTTGCGGGCAAGACCGAGGTGATCGCGACGCTCAAGACGCTGGGCGCGTCGCGGAGCGTCATTTTCCGCAGCTATTTCATCCAGATCGGTGCGCTGACGATCCTCGGCGTGGCGCTTGGCCTGGTCCTCGGCGCGGGGCTTCCGCTGCTGGCTGCGCCGCTGATCGAGGCGCGGCTGCCGATCCCGGCAGCCTTCGCCCTCTACCCCGGACCGCTGCTGGAGGCCGCGCTCTATGGCGTTCTCGCGGCGATGATATTCACCCTCTGGCCGCTCGCCCGCGCCGAAGAGATCCGGGCCGCGACCCTGTTCCGCGACGCGCTGGGCGGCGGGGCCGCGCTGCCCCGCCCGCGCTATCTGCTTGTCACGGCGCTGCTCCTGGCGCTGTTGGTCGGGGCGGCGGTCTGGTTTTCCGGGACCGCCTTCCTCACCCTCTGGACGGCCGGCGGGATAGCCGCGGCGCTCGCCCTGCTGACCCTGGCCGCAGCCCTTGCCCGCTGGCTCGCCCGCCGCAGCGGCCGGGCCGCCCGCGGGCGACCGGCCCTGCGGCTGGCCCTCGGGGCGATCGGGGCGCGGGGCGGAGAGACGACCTCGGTGGTGCTGTCGCTTGGCCTCGGCCTTGCGGTGCTGTCCGCCGTGGGCCAGATCGACGGCAACATCCGGCAATCCATCTCGGGGGAACTGCCCGAGATCGCGCCGTCATACTTCTTCGTCGACATCCAGCCCGACCAGATCGACGGCTTCCGCGAACGGGTCGAGACCGACCCGATGGTCAGCCGCGTCGACAGCGCCCCGATGCTCCGCGGGATCATCACCCGGATCAACGGCGCCCCGGCGATGCAGGCGGCGGACGGCCACTGGGTGGTGCGCGGTGACCGCGGCGTGACCTATTCAGAGGCGGTGCCCGACAACACGCGCCTGACGGCGGGCGAGTGGTGGCCGGCGGATTATGCCGGCCCGCCGCTGGTCAGTTTCGCCGCCGAAGAGGCCGCCGAGATCGGGCTGGCGCTCGGTGACACGATCACGGTCAACATCCTCGGCCGCGACATCACCGCCACGATCGCCAGCTTCCGAGAGGTGAATTTCGATACCGCCGGCATCGGCTTCGTCCTGTCGATGAATCCGGGGGCCCTCGCAGGTGCGCCCCACAGCTGGATCAGCACCGTCTATGCCGAGCCCGAGGCCGAGGCCGCCATCCTGAGAGACCTTGCCTCCGCCTATCCCAACATCACCGCGATCCGCGTCCGGGATGCCATCGACCGGGTGATGGAACTGCTCGCCGGGATTTCCGCCGCCACACGCTACGGGGCGGCCGCGACGCTTCTGACCGGGTTCCTCGTCCTGATCGGAGCGGCGGCGGCGGGCGAGCGCAGCCGGGTCTATGAAAGCGCCGTGCTCAAGACGCTGGGGGCGACGCGGGCGCGGATCCTGTCCAGTTTCGCCCTGCGTTCCGCGCTCCTCGGGCTTGCCGCCGGGGCCGTGGCGCTTGCGGCGGGCATTCTCGGTGGCTGGGCGGTGAGCACTTTCATCATGGACAGCAGCTATGCCGTCATCTGGCCGTCGGCGCTCGGCGTGGTCGTGGGCGGGGTGCTGGCGACGCTCTGCGCGGGGCTCCTCTTTGCGCTCCGCCCCCTCGCAGCCCGCCCCGCGAGCGTGCTAAGAGCCCGGGAATGACACCGAGATTCTTTGGCTACGGCAGCCTCGTGAACCTTTCGACCCATGATTACCCCGACGCGCAGCCCGCGCGGCTGTCGGGGTGGCGGCGGGTCTGGCGGCACGCCACCCTGCGACCGGTGGCGTTCCTGTCGGTGGAACCGGCGCCAGAATCCGAGATCGACGGCGTGCTGGCGCAGGTGCCCGGCGCGGATTGGGCGGCGCTCGACCTGCGCGAACGGGCCTATCGGCGCCAGGACGTGACCCACCATTTCCCGCAGGACGGCGCGATCACCCCCACCGCCGTCTATGAGATCGAGGCCAGCAACCTGGAACCGCCCGATGTGGCCCACCCGATCCTGCTGAGCTATGTCGACGTGGTGCTTCAGGGCTACCTGCAGCTTTTCGGAGAGGCGGGCATGCGGGACTTTGCCCGCACCACGCGAGGGTGGCACGCCCCCGTGCTCGACGATCGGGCCCGGCCGGTCTATCCGCGCCATCGGCAGCTGTCAGGGCAGGAAACGCGCCTCGTGGACAGGCTGCTCGCGGATCTGGGCGCAGAAATTTCCGGGCCCGACGCCTTCGATCTCTCGGGGCTGGTGCGCAGCTGACGGTTTGTCACAATAGTTTTGGGTTCTCCCCCTAGGCCGGGTGTCACACACCAAAGGGGGACTCGTTTCCATGACCATCACCACGTTCTTGCGCAGCGCAACGGCGCTGGCCCTGACGACGGGCGCGGCCTTCGCCGAGGCGCCGGTCCTCGTGACCTCCACCGCCGACAGCGGCGCGGGCAGTTTCCGCGCGGCGCTGGAGACGCTGGCCGACACCGGCGGCCAGATCGTCGTCACGGCCGAGGGCGACATCACCATCGACAGCACGCTGGATTATGCCGGCACGGCGCCGCTCTATGTATTCGGCGCGGGTCAGACCGTCAGGACAGCGGCCAACGCGACGCTTTTTGCGGCCACGGCCGGGGCGGACCTGACGATCAACGGGCTGAATTTCGCGGGCCCGGGCGGGTTCGACATAGAGAACCGTGGCGACATCGACGGGCCGGCGGGCAAGGGCATCTTCGTCGATGTCCGTGATGACCAGCAGGGCTATGTCTCGCTGGTGCTTGAGAATGTGACCGTCAGCGGCGTGGCGAACCACGGCGTGCACGTGTCCGACTGCGACCTTGCCGATGCCTGTGGCGGCGGCGCGGGCGGCAGTGGCGGAGGTTCGGAGGCGTCGATCATCGTGCGGCTCGCCGGCGTGACCATCGACAACGTGGGCCACGGGAAATTCGACGCGGACGGGCTGCGGGTGGACGAACGCGCCGCCGGGTCCATCAATTTCTCGGCGACGGCCTCGACCTTCCGGAACGTGGGCGCCGACGGCGTGGAGCTCGACGACGGCCAGGCCGGCGATGTCCGCGTGATCGTCACCGGGTCGGCCTTCGTCGGGAACGGCGCCTATTGCGACCCCCAGATCCTGGCCGCCTTCATGCCCGACGCGCCCGAGGGCGAATTCGATGAGGGCACGATGCCCGAGGCCGATATCCCCGGTCCGGTCACCGGTGCGCCTGACGATTCCTGCATCGAGCGGGAAGTGGACACCTACGACGACGGCACCGTCGAGGAATACGCGTTCGGCATCGACCTCGACGACGGCTTCGACGTGGACGAGGCGGGCGACGGCAGCGTCGTCGCCACGCTGGCCGACACCACCATATCCCGCAACCTCGACGAGGGGCTGGACCTTGACGAAGAGGGGCCGGGCGGTATCGACCTGGTCCTGATCGACACCGCGGCGAGCGGCAATACCGACGACGGTTTCAAGACCTCCGAGGAGGACGCGGGCGATGTCAGCGGGCTGATGCTCGGCACCTCGGCGGCGGATAACGGCGGCGTCGGTGCCGTGTTCGAGGAAGCGGACGGCGGCGATGTCACCGTGATCGTGCAGGGAAGCATGACGATGGGCAACGACGACGGCGGGACCGGGCTGGAGGTGGTCCAGGAAGACGGGGGCTCCGGCAGGCTTGTGGTTACTAGCTCCGACATCCAGGAGGAGATCGAGGTGGACGGCGTCGATCGCTCGGACATGTAGCGGCGTGGGACCGGTGCGGCAGGGCGTCGTGACGAGCGGTGCGCCGGGATGAGATGGCGCGAGGGGGGCTCTGCCCCCCTTGCCCCCCCGGGATATTTTTGACCAGAAGAAGCATGAGCTGAACTTGAACCGGGAACGCCCGGCTATGGCCGGTGATCTTGCTGCTGGCTCGGATGGGTGCTGCTGCAGGCATGCGCCGGTGGTCCGCATGAAGGCGGCGGTCTGTCATTCGGCAGGATCGGCGGCCTCTGGCCCATGCGCCGGGCCCGTTCGCCGGGTCGGACGCGTTGGAGTAGGGCCGCGGCGGCGTCAGACCCTTGGCTTGACCTGCATGAGGCGCATGACATCGGCCATTTCGGGGCCGCGGGTCATGCCCGTCACCGCATGGCGCAGTGGCATGAACAGGGTCTTGCCCTTGCGCCCCGTCGCCTGCTTGACCGCCGCTGTCCACTCCGACCAAGTCGTCTCGGAATAGGGCGGGTCGCCCAGAAGGCCGAGCGCCTCGTCGACGAACGCCCGGTCCTCATCGGCGATCTGCGCATCGGCGCCTTCGGAGAAAAGGCGCCACCAGCCCTCCATGTCCGCGAGCGTGTCGATATTTTCGCGCACCACATCCCAGAAGACGGGCGCGAGCGGGTCCGGCACGCCGAGGGCGGTCACCTCGGCGGCGACTTCCTCGAACGGGCGCTGGGACAGCCAGCGGTGCGTCAGCGGCACCAGGTCCTGGGTATCGAATTTGGTCGGCGCGGAGCCGAAGCTGGACAGGTCGAACCCGGCGACCACCTCCTCGACGCTCTCGCGCAGTTCCACCGGCTCGGAAGAGCCGAGCCGGGCCATCAGCGACAGGACCGCCATCGGAGCGATGCCCCGGGCCCGCAGATCGCGCAGCGCCAGCGTGCCGAGGCGCTTGGACAGCGCCTCGCCCTGCGGCCCGGTCAGCAGGGAATGGTGCGCGAAACGCGGGACCGTGCCGCCCAGGGCCTCGATGATCTGGATCTGGGTCGCCGTGTTGGTCACGTGGTCCGATCCGCGCACCACGTCCGTGATCCCCATCTCGGTATCGTCGACGACCGAAGCGATCGTGTAGAGCACCTGTCCATCCGCCCGGATCAGCACCGGATCGGAGACGCTGGCCGCGTCGATCGAGATGGTCCCGAGGATCCCGTCCGCCCACTCGATCCGGTCGTGATCCAGCTTGAACCGCCAGTAGCCGCCGCGCTCCGCCCGAAGCCGCGCCTTTTCGTCCTCGCTCAGGTCCAGGGCCGCGCGGTCATAGACCGGCGGCCGGCCCATGTTGAGCTGTTTCTTGCGCTTGAGGTCTAGCTCCGTCGGGGTCTCGAAACACTCGTAGAGCCGGCCCATGCCGATCAGCGTTTCCTTGGCGGCGGCGTAGCGGTCGAGCCGTTCGGACTGACGCTCCACGCGGTCCCATTCCAGTCCGAGCCAACGAAGATCCGCCTTGATCGCGTCCACGTACTCCTCCTTCGACCGTTCGGGATCCGTGTCGTCGATCCGCAGGACGAAGGTGCCGCCAGCCTGTCGCGCGATGGCGTAATTGAACAGGGCGGCGCGCAGGTTGCCGATATGCAGATAGCCGGTGGGTGACGGGGCAAAACGGGTGGTGGTCATGGGGAAACTCCTGTTGTGGGCGCTCTTCCACAACGGGCCGGGTTTGTCCATATCAGGGGGATGGACAGCACAGCCCCCAGCCTCGACGACATCGAAGAGATCGCCCGCCGGACCGTGGAGGGCCTGCCCGAGCGGTTTCGGACCGCGGCCCGCGCTGTGGCCCTGCGCGTCGTGGACTTCGCGCCCGACGACATCTTGCGCGACATGGAGGCGGATCCCTTCGATCTGAGCGGGCTCTACGACGGAATTCCGCTGACGCAGAAATCGGTGATGGACACGCCGCACGGCCCGGACGTGGTCTGGCTGTTTCGCCGGCCGATCCTCGATGAATGGGCCGAGCGGGGGAATGTCACCGTGACCGAGCTGGTGGCCCACGTCACCGTGCATGAATTCGCCCATCACTTCGGCTGGTCCGACGACGACATCGCCCACATCGACCCCTGGTGGGAATGAGCAGCCCTTTTGCGCCATGCGCGGACATGGCATGTTAGCGCCATCATCAGCCGGAGCCCATCATGCGCGACATCCTGACCGTTACCCTGAACCCGGCGCTCGATCTCGCCACCTCGGTCAACCACATCCAGCCGAATGTGAAACTGCGCTGCGCCCCGCCCGATACCGACCCCGGTGGCGGCGGGCTCAACGTCGCGCGGGCGATCCACCAGATCGGGGGGGCGTCGCGCTGCTTCGTGGCGCTGGGGGGGGATACCGGCCAGGCGCTGCTCAAACTGCTGCTGGCCGCGGGGCTGACTCCGGTCGTCCATCCCGCGCCCGGAGAGACCCGGCAGAGCCTCGCGGTCACCGACCTGTCGAACATGGACCAGATGCGCTTCATGCTGCCCGGCCCGGACTGGGACCTTGGCCATATCGACGCCATGCGGACCGCGCTGCGCAAGGCTGCGACGGGCGACGGGTACCTGGTGCTGTCGGGCAGCGGGCCTTCGGGGGCGGCACCCGACCTCTATGCCCGCATCTGCAGCGATTTCGCGGAGACGGAGGAAGAGATCATTCTCGACACGTCTGGGCCGGCGCTGGCGCATCTCGCCGCCGGACAGGCCAAACCGCCCTTTGTCCTGCGCATGGACCAGCATGAGGCCGAGGACCTGGCGCGCCGGCCCTTGTCGTCGCGCACGGACAGCGCCGCCTTCGCCGCGAGTCTGGTCCGGCGCGGCGCGGCGCGTTTGGTGATCGTGGCACGCGGCGCCGACGGGTCGGTCATGGCGCAGGCGGACCGAAAGTTGCACGTTTCGGCCGCCCCGGTGACGGTGAACTCGAAAGTGGGCGCCGGCGACAGCTTCGTCGGCGGCTTCACCCTGGCGCTCGCCCGCGGCGCCTCGGTGGCCGAGGCCATGCGCTATGGCTCCGCGGCGGCGAGCGCGGCCGTCATGACCCCGGGCACCCAGCTTTGCCACCTTGAAGATACCGAGCGGAACCTGCCGGAATGCCAAGTCACCGACCTTTGATCCCGGGCCCAGATTATTCGCGAATAATCTGCCAGCGCTCAGGTTGCCGACACCGGGTGGCGGGTGGCGAGGTCAGCCAGGCCCGCGCGCACGATCTCCTCCAGCACATCCGGGCGCACGTCGGCCAGCTTGTTGATATAGAGGCAGGACTTGCCCAGCTTGTGCTTTCCCAACCGGTCCAGCATCCCTGACATCTCCGCGTAGCCGGGCATCACGTAGACCACGAGGTTCGCCTTGCGCGGAGAAAAGCCGGTCGCCAGGAAGTCGCCCTCACGGCCGCTCTCGTAGCGATAGTGATAGCTGCCGTAGCCCACAAGCGACGGCCCCCACATCCGCGGCGTCCAACCCGTGATCCTGCGAAACAGCGCATCGAGCGTCTGCGCATCGGCGCGGCGCACCGGGTGTTGGACCGACGCGAGGAACGCACTGACGTCGGCATCGGTCGGTTGGGTCTTGTTCTCGGCCATGTTCTCGCCCTCCCTGCCCAGCTTGAAAGCATTTGCCGAGGGTCCCCAAGGCAAGCCGATCCCGACAACATACCTCTTGCCGAGCTTTGGCTGTCAACACCCGCTCAAGTCGTTCGGGAATGCCCGCGCTTCGATCTCGTACCGGGACGCATCGCAAAGTGCACACGCGGCGTCGGTTTCATCGCCTATTCGAGGCGACACGCCCACGGGCGCGTTGTGCGCACGCGCCTGCACACTTGCCGTCTGGCGCGGTGTGTCTTGCAAACGCTGCCCTCGCAGCATGGGCGCGGACAGGCCTCTTTCAGCACAAGGCACGCTCCAGGTCCTGAACACCCTTTCTTGTTGATGCTCAGGCTGTTGTCGGCCGCGTCCTACGCCAGCCGAGCAATCCCAGGAGCCCAAGACTGCCTGCCAACAGCGACAGCGACGCCGGGAGCGACACCACCGATGGCGCATCGGAAAACGCGTCGATTTCGATGATGGCTGTGGAATCATTGCTGGTCTTGGTTTCAAGAAACGAAAATCTCAGATCGGTGACGCCTGTCGCAAGCAATCCGCCGGCGTCGTCGAAGACACGGGTCAGGACGGATTCGCCAAAATCCCCACCTTCGACGCCCAGAATCAGATCGGAAAATAGCGAACCACCGTCCGTGCTGTAGCTGACGTTGTATTTCTGCTCTGCCCGGCTGTCGGTGTTCCAGGAAAATACCCGGAGCTCGCCAAGATCAACGCCGCCCAGTCCGGTGAAGGTAAGCTCCCAGGGGAAAGTGTAAACTGCTGCGATCACTCTCCCATCGGGGTCGAAGTCCGTTTCGCCACTGAGGCCATCGGTCAATCCTCCGATAGCGCCCGCAACAATTGACAAATTGCTGTCCGGAATCGAACCCTGAAGCAGGTCGGCAACGGAAACGGTCACCGGCAGCCCCGTATCGGCAGATACGCCCGACACGTTCGAAACCGTGTCGACCGATGAGACCGTCAAGGCCGCGACGTCAGACGACTGCATCCCGATGGCGATGGCAAGCGCCCCGAACTTTGCGGACATGGCCTTGGCGTTCCCAAACAATTTTCTACCCTCCTCGAGCAGCTGACCGCCTGCATTCCTCAACTGGCATGGGGCTAAGCAAAGTGACTCATGTGTGCTCGCAAAGCAAGCTGCATCGCCCCGCGCGGTGTCCGGGCCCGCGAAACGACCCGAATTTGGGTGGTTGGCGCCGTGAAACTCTTCAGCGCATGCCCGGTGGCCGCTTTTTTCAGCGCAGAGGACAGGGCGCCATCCGGTTCCCGCAGGGTCAGCAGACCGCCGTCCGACCTGAGCTGCGAGTTTCGGGACTCCAATCGCATGCGTTGGTCAAGGTGCAACCTCGGATGATCCAACGGACCTGCACTCGAGACGCGTAGCATCAAACACGGCCTCATACCCGCCACCTGTCCGACGTATGTGAGGGAAGGACGATCCGTCACCAAAGCTTGGGCGCAGCTGGAAAACCCGGGGTCAGACAGGTCCGCAACACCAGTCTCCCCCGATGCCCTGCGTCCGCCGGCCCGTTGGCGCCCCGGCACCGTCCGCCCGATACGTGACTGGCCAGGATCTCTCGATCGTGGCAGTCGCCCGGGGCATCGTCCCTGAAGGCGCCAGCGATGCTGAGAGGCTGATGAGGTATTGGACGCTGCCGGCGCGGATCGGACCCCGCCGATTGGTCACGGACCGATCCCTCCGTGGCCTGTCAGCCTGCGCGCCGACGTCTCAACTCCTGTCGCGCCAGCGGTTCACGATCGGATAGCGGCGATCCAGCCAGAACGCCCGCATCGACAGCCTTGTGCCCGGAGCGGACTGGAACCGCTTGTATTCGCTGATGTAAAGCAAATGCTCCACGCGCCGAACCACCTCCGCATCGTGCCCCTTGGCAACGCAATCGGCGACCGAGGCGTCCCGGTCGACAAGCATCTCGAGAATATCGTCCAGCACCTCGTAGGGCGGCAGGCTGTCCTCGTCCTTCTGATCCGCCCGCAGTTCGGCCGAGGGCGGCTTGTCGATCACGCGCACGGGGATGACCTCCCCCTCGGTGGCGAGCATCCACGGGCGATGCTGCGCGTTGCGCCAGCGACAGATGTCGAACACCCGGGTCTTGTAGAGGTCCTTGATCGGGTTGTAGCCGCCCGCCATGTCGCCGTAGATCGTGGCGTATCCCACGGCGACCTCGGACTTGTTTCCCGTCGTCAGCAACATCTCACCGAACTTGTTCGATTGCGCCATGAGCAGCAGGCCCCGGATGCGCGACTGGATGTTCTCTTCGGTCAGCCCCTCCTCCAGCCCCTCGAACAACGGCGCCAGGGTCTCGGTCACGGCGTCCCGAACACCTGCGATGGGCACGAAATCATACCGGCAGCCAAGGTTGGTCGCGACGGCCTTGGCGTCCTCAAGGGAATGCTCGGAGGTGTATTCCGACGGCAGCATGACACAGCGCACGTTCTGAGGACCGAGCGCGTCACAGGCGATCACGGCCACGGCCGCCGAATCGATCCCGCCGGACAAACCCAGAAGAACCTTGGAAAAGCCTGTCTTGGCCATGTAATCCCGCAGCGACAGCACCATCGCGTGGTAATCCTGCTCCAGGGAGTCCGGGAAGGTCCGGATCTCGCCGGTCTCCGCGCGCCAGCCGTCCGCCTCTCGGATGAAATCCACATGGGCGATCTCTTCCTCGAAGACCACCATGTGCATGGCCAGCGCGCCATGCGGGTTCAGAACGAAAGAGCCCCCGTCGAACACCTGGTCGTCCTGCCCGCCCACGAGGTTGAGATAGACCAGCGGCAGCCCGGTCTCCGTCACCCGCCCGACCATCTGGTTCAGACGGATGTCGAACTTGTCCCGGAAATAGGGCGAGCCGTTGGGCACCACGAGGATCTCGGCACCGCTCTCGGCCATGGCCTCGGCCACGTCGGGGAACCAGGCATCCTCGCAGATCGGCGAGCCCAGCCGGACGCCGGCCACCGAATAGGGGCCCGAGATCCGGCCCCGCTCGAACAGGCGCTCCTCGTCGAAGACGGTATAGTTCGGCAGGTGATGCTTGCGCATGACCGCGTCGATCCTGCCGCCCTGCAGCACGAAATAGCAATTGTGCAGCCGGCCCTCCTCGAACATGGGCCCGCCGATCCCCAACGCGGGACCGTCCGCGCACTCCCGCGCCAGTGCCTCCAGCCGGTCCACGCAATCGGCCACGAAGGCGGGCTTCTGCACGAGGTCCTGAGTCTGATAGCCGCTCAGAAACATCTCGGGCAGCGCAACCATCTGGGCCCCGGCCGCGCGACCGGCCTCCCAGGCCGCGCGGGCCTTGTCCGCGTTCCCGACCAGATCGCCAAGGGTCGCGTTCAACTGCGCAAGCGTCAGGCGGAAACGGTCGGTCATTGCGAAAGGCCCCTGTCAGATCGCCCCCCATGTAGCAGACCCACCGCCAAGGGAAAGCCGCCCATCCCGCCGCAGCGGGCCAATTTTCCCGTGGCGCAACCAACAGCAGACCGGTTGATCATCCGGGCGCCTGCCCGGCCGCAACGGGCATGACGCTGGCCACAGCCGACCGACCCGCGCAGGCAGCACCAGAAAACGGCAAAGCCGCGGACAAGGTCCGCGGCTTTTCAATTTGACAGGGGGCGGGAGGCTTGGCTCAGGCTGCCCGGCTGACCAGGACGTCGCCGATCTCCTTGGCCGCGGCATTCTCGTCATTGCCGGCCACGGCCGCGATCTCGCGGGTCAGACGCTCCAGCGCCGCTTCGTAAAGCTGCCGCTCGGAATAGCTCTGCTCGCGCTGGTCGTCGGCGCGGTGCAGGTCGCGCACCACCTCCGCGATCGCGATCAGGTCGCCGGAATTGATCTTTTGCTCATATTCCTGGGCCCGGCGCGACCACATGGCTTTCTTGACCTTGGCCTTCCCCTTGAGTGTCTTCATCGCATGCGCCACCACATCCGGCGACGACAGGGACCGCATCCCGACCTCTTCGGCCTTGTGTGTCGGGACCCGAAGCGTCATCTTGTCCTTCTCGAAGGAAATCACGAAAAGCTCCAACTCGTAGCCCGCGACCTCCTGCTTTTCGATCGAGATGATCTGCCCCACGCCATGGGCAGGGTACACGACGTGTTCATTCGGGTGAAAATCGTTCTTCTTGGTCTTGCTCATCATCTCGTCCTTCCAGGTCATCGACCCACGTCGACCCCGACGCGACAGAGAACCGGCGGTGACCGTGGCCTCCGTCGGTTCGCATCAATCGTATCAGGATCAATAATCCAGCAGCATTCTGCAGAACATATCACAAAAACGGCCTGCGCGGAAGGGCCGTCGTCGCGCGGATCCGATACAGTTTCGGCGGGATCGCAGCCCGGGTCAGCCGCCTTCGCCGGGGGCTTCGGAAAACAGCTCCAGCTTGCCGCTTTTCCCGTCCATCTCCTCGGCCCCCGGAAGCGGGTCCTTCTTGGTGATGATGACAGGCCATTGCTCGGAATACTTGCGGTTGAACTCCACCCACTTGTCCATGTCGGGCTCGGTGTCCGGGCGAATGGCGTCGGCGGGGCATTCCGGCTCGCAGACGCCGCAATCGATGCATTCATCCGGATGGATGACCAGCATGTTCTCGCCCTCGTAGAAACAATCCACCGGACAGACTTCGACGCAGTCGGTGTATTTGCAGGCGATGCAGTTGTCGTTGACGATGTAGGTCATGGTCGGGCCCCGAATGTCTCGCGCGAGGACCTAGTGCAATGCCGGGGCAACTTCAACCGTCCTCGGACCGGTTCCCCGGCAGATGTTTCGCCATGTCGCGCCGATCCTTGGCCGAGGGGCGGCCCTTGCCGTCATAGCGCGGGCCGGACGGCGCGGACGGCGCCTCCGGCGTCAGATCCTCGTAAAGCTCCTGCGCCTCGGGGGCGGGCCCGCGCCGCACGCTGGCCGCCAGGATCCGCACCACGCGAATCTGTTTGCCTTGCGGAAAGGTCAGAACATGACCGGCCCGCACGCTGCGCGACGGTTTCGACACCGGCGCCCCGTCGACCCGCACCCGCCCGGCATTCACCAGATCGGCCGCCAGCGACCGGGTCTTGAAAAACCGCGCATGCCAGAGCCACTTGTCGAGCCTGACTGTTTCCGGCCGCTCAGCCTCTGGCCGGTCCGCCACGCCGCCTCAGTTCGGCTTGAACCCGGCGAGCGCCGCGGCGAAGGGGTTGTCGGGGTCGATCTTCTTTTCCTTGCGGGGCGGCCGCGCCTCGTGCTGGCGGGGACCATCGGACTTGGCCGCACCCTTGCCACCCTTGCCGCCCTTCGGCCCCTTGCCGCGGGCCTGTTGCGGCTTGCCGCGGCCCTTCTGCTGGCCATCGCGCCGGGGGCCTCTCTCGCGTCGGGGGAGCCAGGTGAAGGTGTAGAAGACCTCCATCTCCGGTGGTTCCACGGGCTCGACCGGAGTCTCCTCGGCCACCGAATCTGGCTGCGCCTGATCCGGCGGGGGCATGTCCGGCACCTCTATCGGCATGTCCGCGGGCATTTCCTGCGGAGTCTCGGGCGGCGCCTCCGGCGGCGTTTCCACCGGCGTCTCCTGGGGCGTCTCGACCGGGGTTTCGGGTGGCGTTTCGGGAGGCGTCTCCGGGGGCGGCTCGTCCGGCACCTGCGCCGCGGTCGCCTTGATCTTGGGCCGCTCGCCCTTTTCGGCGGCATAGCCCAGGCCCTGCATCAACCCGGCGAATTGCTCCAAAGTCATGCCGGTGATCGACAGCATGTCGGCGGTCGCCTCAAATCCATTGCGGCTGTCGCGGTCCCGCACCATGTCGGCCAGACGTTCCAGCATGTCGATCCGGATCGCCCGTTCGCCGGCGGCGCGGTAGCCCGACATCGCATAGACCTCGGCCTCGACCCCGTCGACCGCGGGCACGGTCACAAGGCCGGGCGGCGGCGCCTCGGGGAAGGTGTCGAATCCGCGGGCCAGCGACCAGAGCACCAGCCTCAGCCGGGTCGGCGCGGGTTTGAGCATCAGCGGCAGGAACACGGTGAACTGGCCGAACCGCACCCCGTGCTTGCGCAGGGCCGATCGCGCGTCCTGATCCAGGGCCTTCACCTCTGTCGCGACCGCGCTGCGCGGGATCACGCCCATGGTCTCGACCAGGCGATAGGCGAAGCCGCGGGCCGCGCCCGTCATCTCGGCATCGTCGCGCAGCTTCAGCAGCGGCTCGAAATCCTTGGCGATCTTGCGGTCGATGAAATGCTGCAACCGGCGCTGCACCTTCTGGGCAACCTCCCGGCCGGCCTCGTCATCGACGAAAGGCGTCACCTGCGGCGACAGCGGATCGGTGCCCGCGACCAGCTTGCCGACGGCCTTGTCGCCCCACATCAGCCCGCCCTGCTCGGTAAAGTCGAGCTCTGGGTCGGGCGCGTTGTAGAAGCGGTCCGCCATCAGGTGGAATTGCGGCGCCAGGGCCTGGACAGACGCCTGACGCACCGTCTTGTCCTCATCGGCCGCGCCGGATTTGTCCTGCCGGAAACGGAACCCGTCCAGCCGTCCGACGAATTGACCCTCGACAGTCACTTCGCCCTTGTCGTTCACCTCGGCCACCATGGCCTCCTTCTGCTTGAGCCGGCGAAGCAGAACACTGGTCCGCCGGTCCACAAATCTCTGGGTCAGCGCACCGTGCAATGCATCCGACAGGCGATCTTCTACAGCGCGAGTGTCCTCACGCCAACGAGAATCGTCCCCAGTCCAGCCCTTGCGCTGCGCGACATAGGTCCATGTGCGGATATATGCCAATCGTTTGGAGAGCGTGTCGATGTCGCCATCGGTGCGATCCAGCCGCGCGACCTGCCGCGCGAGCCAGGCGTCCGGCACCCGGCCCGCCTCATGCAGATAGCCGTAGATCTGCCGCAGCATGTTGGCATGCTCGCCGTGCGAGATGCCGCGAAAGTCGGGGATCCGGCAGACATCCCACAGCAGCCGGATCGAGGGCCCATCCGACGCGCGGGCCACGACCTCGGCATCGGCGGAAAGCGCTTTCAGGGCGGTCAGGTCATCGGCCTCGCGCACCCGGGTCAGCCAGTCGTCGTCGGTCTTGCGCTCCAACGCGCCGATCAGCCGGCCGACCGATCCGAATTCCAGCCGGGCGTTGCGCCATTGCAGCTTCTTCACCGGCCGGAAACTGTGGCTGGTGATCGCCTCGACCGAGCCCGGGTCGATGTCGGGCGCCTCTCCGGTGACGCCGAAGGTGCCGTTGTTCATGTGCCGGCCCGCCCGGCCCGCGATCTGGGCAAGCTCGTCATCGGCCAGCATCCGCATCCGGCGGCCGTCGAACTTGCTGAGCGCGGAGAACGCCACGTGGTCGATGTCGAGATTGAGCCCCATGCCGATCGCATCCGTCGCCACGAGGTAATCGACCTCGCCCGACTGGTACATCTCGACCTGCGCGTTGCGGGTCCTCGGGCTGAGCGCCCCCATGACCACCGCGGCGCCACCCTTCTGGCGGCGCAGCAGCTCGGCGATGGCATAGACATTTTCAACCGAAAAGCCGACGATTGCGGCCCGCCCCGGCATCCGGCTTATCTTTTTCGAACCCGAATAGGTCAGCTCGCTGAACCGCTCGCGCCGCAGGAACTGCACCCGGTCGACCTTCGCCGCGATCGCCGGGCGCATGGTCTCGGAGCCCAGAAACAGCGTTTCATGCAGGCCGCGGGCATTCAGCAGCCGGTCGGTGAAGACATGGCCACGCTCGGGATCGGCGCAAAGCTGGATCTCGTCGATGGCAAGGAAATCGCAGCCCATGCCCTCCGGCATCGCCTCGACGGTGCAGACCCAATACTGGGTGCGCTCAGGCACGATCCGTTCCTCGCCCGTCACCAAAGCCACCACCGACGGGCCGCGCACGGCCTTGATCCGCTCATAGACCTCCCGGGCGAGCAGGCGCAGCGGCAGGCCGATCACCCCGGTCCGGTGCGCCAGCATCCGTTCGATGGCATAGTGGGTCTTGCCGGTGTTGGTCGGGCCGAGAACGGCCGTTATCCGGGAGTGCGCGGTCATCGAGGCCCCTTGCCCGTGTCGGTCGCCGTCTGGAGACCTCTGGTGGCTACAGTGTCACGCCGTTGAGCCGTTCCACAAGCCGATCCCGGGCCGCCTCGATGTTGTCCATCAGCGGGTTGATCGCCAGGATGGCGTCGATGACCTCAAGCGCCTCCTGCTCCTCGCCGATCTCTTCGAGGATGATCGCGAAGCCCCGCATCGCGCCGTAATGGCGCGGATTGAGCACCAGCACCTGGCGGATGTCGTCCAGCGCCGGGCCGTAGAGGTCGAGCATGAAATAAGCCGTCGCGCGCCCGTTGTAGGCCTCCGCGAAGTCGGGGGCATGGTCGATCGCGGCGGTGAAATGCTCGGCCGCGGCCCCGGGGTCGCCGTTTTCGAGCGCATCGATCCCACGCTGCCACAGCAGATCTATCGCCGCAGATCCGCTCCGCGACCATTCCGTTGCGATTCGCTCCTCGATCCGGGCGGCTTCCTCGGCCGATTGCGCCGCGCCCAGGCTTTCGAACATCTCGTCCAGCGTTTCGGTGGATCCAGGTAAGGAAAACCCGACCACGGCCACGCCCGACGCTACGATCTGTTTGATGATATCTTTGATGCTAGCCATATAGACCAATGTAGAGATCAGACGGCCGGGCGCCAGCCCCCGGGTCGTCACAAACAGCGGAAGGACGGCGAGAATGAGCGAAGTGGTGACAGAGGCCGTGCGCCAACTCAATGAAAAGATGGGCGGCCAGGGCTTTGACGGGCCAGCGAAATTCGTCATCGAGGACGAAGGCAGCATCATGATCGATTCAACCGGCGCACATGAGGGCGACGACGATGCCGAAGTGACGCTCTCGGCAAGCGCCGAGACGTTCAAGGCGATTCTGGACGGGTCCGAGAACGCGACCGCGGCCTATATGACCGGCAAGCTCAAGCTCGACGGCGACATGGCGACCGCGATGCGTCTTGCGAGCGTGATCAGCTAGGATGGAGCCTGCGCCGTATTTCGCGGATGTGGCCGACGGCCCGCCGGACGGGGTCGCCCATTGGGTGACCACGTCGGACGGGCTGCGGCTTCGCGTCGGGCATTGGCCGCTGGAGAAGGCCTCCGGCACGGTCCTGATCTTTCCAGGGCGCACGGAATACATCGAGAAATACGGCCGCGACGCGCAGGCCCTGGCCGAGCGCGGCTTTGCCGCGGCGACGATCGACTGGCGCGGCCAAGGGATCTCCGCCCGGATAAACCCGGATCCCAAGCTCGGCCACGTGGATCGGTTCGTCGATTACCAGACCGATGTCGCGGCCTTCCTCGACCATGTCGACCTGCTGGACCTGCCGGGGCCGTATTTCCTGCTGGCCCATTCCATGGGCGGCTGCATCGGCCTGCGCTCGGTGCTTGAAGGTCTCCCGGTTCCGGCCGTCGCCTTCTCGGCGCCGATGTGGGGGATCCAGATGTCGGCGGCGCTGCGCCCCATCGCCTGGGGCCTGTCGTCGCTGTCGCGCCCGCTTCGGTTCAGCCGCGCCTTCGCCCCGGGCCAAGTGGCCGAACCCTATATCCTGCGGTCCGACTTCGCGGTCAATTCGCTGACCTCGGACAAGAGCATGTTCGACTACATGCAGCACCAGCTGCAGGCCCATCCCGACCTGGCCCTGGGCGGCCCCTCGCTGCACTGGCTCAACGAGGCCCTGCGCGAGATGCGCGGGCTCGTGGACGCGCCCTCCCCCGATCTGCCCTGCGTCACCTTCCTCGGGACCGACGAGGCCATTGTCGACCCCGCCCGCATCGAAGAGCGGATGGCCCGGTGGGACGGCGGCGACCTGGTCCCGATCCTGAACGGCCGCCACGAGGTTCTGATGGAGACGGCGCATCACCGCCGGGCGATCTTCGACCGGATCGCAGAGCACTTCTCCGCCGCGGCCTGAGCACCGAAAATCGTGGCGCGACCCGGGCCCGCGCCCTAGCTCTGTCCCATGGCGAACGTGCTCACCTTCACCGATCGCGGCATCTATTGTCCGGCGGGCGATTTCCACATCGACCCCTGGCGCCCGGTCGACCGGGCCCTGATCACCCATGGCCACGCCGACCACGCCCGCCCCGGCATGGGCCGCTACCTCTCCACCGAGGCCGCGGCCCCCGTCATCCGCCACCGGCTGGGCGACATCGCGCTCGACACCGTCCGCTATGGCGAGGGGCGCCGGATCGGCGGGGCGCAGGTCTCGTTCCATCCCGCCGGCCACGTGCCCGGTTCGGCCCAGATCCGGGTGGAGGTCGCGGGCGAGGTCTGGGTCGCGTCGGGCGACTACAAGGTGGTCGACGACGGCCTGTCCGAGCCGTTCGAGCCGGTCCGCTGCCATGCCTTCATCACCGAATGCACCTTCGGTTTGCCGGTCTTCAACTGGACGCCCCTGCCCGAGCTGCGGGCCCAGATCAACGCCTGGTGGTCGGCGAACGCGGCCGAGGGACGCCCGTCGATCCTGGGCGCCTACTCGTTGGGCAAGGCCCAGCGCCTGCTGCACGACCTCGACCCCGCCATCGGCCCGATCCTGACCCACGGCGCGATCGAGAACACCAACGCGGTGCTGCGCGGCCAGGGGCTGTCCCTGCCCGACACCACGTTGGTGACCCCTGACACCAGGGCCAAGGACCATCCCGGCGCCATGGTCCTGGCACCGCCCTCGGCCCTCGGCTCCGCCTGGGCGCGGCGCTTCGCCGGCGCTTCCACCGCTTTCGCCAGCGGCTGGATGGCCCTTCGCGGGGTGCGCCGCCGGCGCGCCGCCGACCGCGGCTTCATCGTGTCCGACCACGCCGACTGGCGCGGGCTGAACAGCGCCATCGCCGCCACGGGCGCGGAGCGCATCTTCGTCACCCACGGCTATACCTCGGTCTTCCGCCGGTGGCTGTCCGAACAGGGCTACGACGCCGCCATCGTCGAGACCGATTATTCCGGCGAGAGCCTGGACGCGCCCGACGACCCGGAGGCCGCCTGAATGCGCGATTTCGCCACCCTCTTCACCCGCGTCGACCAGACCACCCGGACCAATGCCAAGGTCGCGGCCCTGGCCGAGTTCTTCGCCACCGCGGCCCCGCAGGACCGGCTCTGGTGCATCGCGCTGTTCTCGGGCCGCCGGCCCCGGCGCGTCATCACAACCACCACCTTGCGTGAATGGGCCGCCGAGCGCGCCGGCATCCCGCTGTGGCTGTTCGAGGAAAGCTACCCCGTCGTGGGCGATCTGGCCGAGACGATCTCGCTGGTGCTGCCCCCCGCCACCACCGAAGAGGACCACCCCCTCAGCCACTGGATCGACCGCCTTGCCGCCCTGTCGCAAGCCGAAGACGACAGCCGCAAGGCCGGCATCCTCGCCGCCTGGGACAGCATGGAGCGCACCGAGCGTCTGCTCTTCACCAAGCTCCTGACCGGCGGCTTCCGCGTGGGCCTCAGCCAGAAGCTCATGACCCGCGCCCTGGCCCAGGCCACCGGCCAGGACGAAGCGGCGCTCACGCACAAGCTCATGGGCTCCTGGACCCCGCGCACCACCAGCTGGGAGGCGCTGATCGAGGCCGATGACCCGGGCGCCGACCTCTCCCGGCCATACCCGTTCTACCTCGCCCACCAGAAAGAGCCCGATGCCGACCTCGGCCCCGTGACCGACTGGTTCGCCGAGCGCAAATGGGACGGTATCCGCGGCCAGCTGATCCTGCGCGGCGGCAGCCACCACCTGTGGTCCCGCGGCGAAGAGCTGATGACCGACCGTTTCCCGGAGCTTGCCCGGCTGATCGACTACCTGCCCGCCGGCACGGTCCTCGACGGCGAAGTGCTGGCCTTCAGCGACGAGGCGCCGCTGCCGTTCAACGCCCTGCAGAAACGCATCGGCCGCAAGACCGTCCCGAAACGGCTGCTGGCCGAAAACCCGGTGATCCTGATGGCCTACGACCTGCTCGAGGATGCGGGCCGCGACATCCGCCACCTCCCCTTCGCCGAGCGCCGCACCCGGCTGGCCGAGCTGGTGGCCACCGCCCCGCCCGGGGCCCCCCTGCGCCTGTCGCCCGAGGTCACGGCCGCCGACTGGGCCGGGCTCGCCGCCGAACGCGCCCGCTCACGGGCCGTGAACGCCGAGGGGTTGATGCTGAAACGACGCGACAGCCCCTACCTCGCGGGCCGAAAGCGCGGCGATTGGTGGAAATGGAAGGTCGACCCGCTGACCATCGACGCGGTGATGATCTACGCCCAGGCAGGCTCCGGCCGCAGGGCGACGCTGTTCACCGACTTCACCTTCGCCGTCCGCGACGGCGCGGCGCTGGTGCCCTTCACCAAGGCCTATTCCGGCCTCACCGACGCCGAATTCCGCCAGATCACGGCCTGGGTCCGAAAGAACACGCTGCAACGCTTCGGGCCCGTCCGCCAGGTCACCCCCGAGCACGTGTTCGAGATTGCCTTCGAGGGCATCCAGACCAGCCCGCGGCACAAGTCCGGCGTGGCGCTCAGGTTCCCCCGCATGTCCCGCTGGCGCCGCGACAAACCGGTCTCCGAGGCCAATACCCTCGACGACCTCCGCGCCATGCTCGACGCCTACGGCTGACCTCCCTTCATCTTGGCCGGAAAACTCCGGGGGTGAATTGCGCCGCAGGCGCAAGCGGGGGCAGCGCCCCCGGCCACGTGCGCCTAACGCTCTCCGCGCCGGTAAGGCTGCATCAACGCATGCGGCACCCGCGCCCGCCGCGCCATCACGATCAGCGCGAGGATCGACAACAGGTAGGGCAGCATCAGGAACAGCTGGTAGGGCACCCCGTCCACCACCGTCTGCAACCGCAACTGGTAGGCGTCGAAGAACGCGAACAGCAGCGCCCCGAGCAGGGCCCGCCCCGGCCGCCAAGACGCAAAGACCACCAGCGCCACGCAGATCCAGCCCCGCCCCTGCACCATGGTCGGGAAGAAGCTGTTGAACGCCGCCAGTGTCAGGAACGCACCGCCCATGGCCATCAGCGCCGACCCCACCATGATCGTCCCGATCCGCAGCCGCACCGGGTCGATCCCCTGGGCATCCGCCGCATGGGGGTTCTCACCGGTCATCCGCAGCGCAAGGCCCAGTGGCGTGCGATAGAGCAGCCACGCCAGCATCCCCACGAGGACCAGCGCCAGATAGGTCGGCGCGGTCTGGTTGAACAGCGTCGGCCCCAGGTACGGAATGTCCGACAACCACGGCACCGGCAGGGGGCGGAATGGCTCCACCGTGGGCGGGGAGGACGATGTCGGCACCGCCAGCCGGAAGATGTAATAGGACAGGCTCGAGGCGAACAGAGTGATACCTAGGCCCGTCACATGCTGGCTCAGCCCCAGCGGCACGGTCATCAGCGCGTGCAGCAGCCCGAACATCAGCCCCGCAAGCGCTGCCGCCAGCATCCCGGCCCAGAGGTCGCCCCCGGAATAGACCGCAAGCCAGCCCGCCATCGCCCCGAACGACATGATCCCCTCGATCCCGAGGTTCAGCACCCCGACCCGCTCGCACAGCAGCACCCCGAGGGTGCCGAAGATCAGCGGCGTGGCGATCCGAAGCACGGCTTCCCACATGCCGATGGTCAGAAGGATGTCGAAAAAGGCACTCATCTGCGGATCCTGTATTGGGTCAGGAAAATCGCCACCAGCATCGTCAGCAGCGACAGCGCCACGGTCACGTCGGCGATGTAGGACGGGATGCCCAGCGCACGGCTCATGGAATCCGCGCCCACGAACATCACCGCCGAGAACAGCGCCGCGCCGATCACGCCGATCGGGTTCAGATTGGCGAGCATCGCGATCACGATCCCGGAATAGCCGTAGCTGGGCGAGAGATCGGTCGAGACATAGCCCTTGACCCCCATCACCTCGACCGCGCCGGCAAGCCCCGCCATGCCACCCGACAGGCACGCCACCGCGATCAGCGTCCGCCCCAGCGGCACCCCGGCGAAGGAGGCCGCCCGCGGGTTCAGCCCCGCCGCCCGCGAGCGCATGCCGAAGACCGTCCGGCTCTGCAGCCACCAGACCACCACCGCCGCCGCCAGCGCGATCAGCAGGCCCGCGTGCAGGCGGCTGCGCTCCAGCAGCTTGGGCAGCAGCGCGGAATCCGGCACTGGCACCGATTGCGGCCAGCCGAAGGCCAGCGGGTCGCGCATCGGCCCCTCGATCATCATCGACACGAAGAGCACCGCCACGAAGTTCAGAAGCAGGCTGGTCACGACCTCGTCGACGCCGAACCGCAGCCGAAGCCCCAGCGGCACCAGCAACAGCGCCATCCCCGCGGCCGCCCCCGCCGCCAGGCACAGCGGGATCGACAGCGCCCCGGGCAGCGACGCGATGCCCGGCACCATGGCCACCGCCGCGACCGCGAGCGCCCCCATGTAGAGCTGCCCCTCGGCCCCGATGTTCCACAGCCGCGCCCGGAACGCGACCGCCGCCGCAAGCCCCGTCAGCAGCAACGGCGTCGCCCGCGTCAGCGTCTCCGAAATCCCGAGGCGCGAGCCGAACGCGCCCTTCAGGATCAGCCCGTAGGCCTCGAAGACATTGGCCCCCGCAATGGCGATCAGCCCGCCCGCGACCACCAGCGCGGCCAGGATAGCCCCCACAGGGGCCAACAGCGTCAGCACCGCCGAGGGCTGGTCACGGCGTTCAAAGCGCATGATGCTTCTCCCCCTCACCCTCGCCGGCGATGGCCCGCGCTGCGGACCAGTCGCCCGCCATCATCAGCCCCAGCAACCGCGCATCCGCCCGGTCTGCCGGGATCGCCGGCGACAGTTTCCCGCCCGCGATGGCCTGGATTCGGTCCGACAGGGCGATCACCTCGTCCAGGTCCTCGGAGATCAGCAGCACCGCGGCACCGCGGCCCCGCGCCTCCAGCAGCCGCGCGTGCACCCCTGCAATGGCGCCCTCGTCCAGGCCCCGGCTGGGCTGGGCGGCGACCAGGATCGACGGATCGGCGGTCAGCACGCGGCCCAGGATCAGCTTTTGCATGTTGCCGCCCGACAGAAGCCGGATGCGCCCGTCCACGGTCGCGCCGCGCACGTCGTAGTCGCGAATGATCGCTTCGGTCGCGGCGCGGGCGGCGGCGCGTTTCACCACCCCGCGCGACGAGAATTCCGGCGACCAGATCCGCTCCAGCACGGCGTTCTCCCAGGTCGTCATCTCGGCCACGGCGCCTTCGGTGTTGCGGTCCTCGGGGATGCGGCCGATCCCGGCGGCGATGGCGCCCGGCACGTCGTGGCGCCGGGGCGCCTCGCCCGCCACCAGCAACGCGCCGCTGTCAGGCGGATAAAGCCCCGAGACCAGCCCCGCCAGCGTGGTCTGCCCGTTGCCGGACACACCGATGATGCCCAGCGTCTCGCCCGCGCGGACCTTGAAGCTCGCCCCCTTCAGGGACGCGCCGCCCTTGCCGCCGACCTTCAGGTCGCGCCCCTCCAGCAGCACCCGGCCGCGGGCCGTGTCGGTTCGGCTCGGACGCTCGACCTTGCGCCCGACCATCAGCTCGGCCAGCTCTTCCTTGCTGGTGTCGGCGGTGCGCCGCTCGGCCACCACCCGCCCCCGCCGCAACACCGTAACCCGGTGCGAGGCCGACATGACCTCGTGCAGCTTGTGCGAGATGAAGACCAGCGACAGCCCCTTGGCCGCCATGTCCCGCAGGGTGTTGAACAGCCCCTCGGCCTCTTGCGTGGTCAGCACCGCCGTCGGCTCGTCCAGGATCAGGATGCGGGCGTCGTTGTAGAGCGCCTTGAGGATCTCCAGCCGCTGGCACTCGCCCACCGACAGTTCCGACACCATCGCGTCTGGATCGACCTTCAGGCCGAATTTCTCGGACAACGCCAAAAGCTTGGCCCGCCCCGCCCGCCGGTCCGAGCGCAGCCGCCAGAGCGGTTCGGTCCCGGTCATGACATTGTCGAGCACCGACAGGTTCGGGGCCAGCGCGAAATGCTGGTGCACCATGCCGATGCCGGCCGCGATGGCGGCACGCGGCCGGCCGGGGGGCAAGAGCTGCCCCTCGATCCTCACATTGCCCGCGTCGGCGGTGTAATGGCCGAAGAGGATCGACATCAGCGTCGTCTTTCCGGCCCCGTTCTCCCCCAGCAGCGCGAGAATCTCTCCGCGGTCGAGGTGCAGCGACACGTCCTCGTTCGCGGTCACGGACCCGAAGCGTTTGGTGATCCCGTCGAGTTCAAGGACGCGGGTCATTGCGGGCCTCCGATCAGGGGGATGGGGTGGCGCCATTCTGCCGTGCGCTCCAGCGCGGCGGCAAGCCCCATCAGCCGCAGATCACCCCCCATGGGCGCGATCAGCTGGACCGGCAGGGGCAGGCCGTCCTTGTCCGCGCCGAATGGCAGGGTCAGGGCGGGGGCGCCGGTGACATTGGCCAGCGTGGCATAGGGGGCAAAGGCGCCCATGGCCGCGAAATGGCCCGCGACGTCGCCATGGTCGGTCGGGAAATGCCCCAGCGGGACCGGCGCCGTCGAAAGCATCGGGGTCAGCAGCAGATCGACCGCGTCGAAAACCTGCCACAGCCCATGGGCCGCGGCCACGCCCGCCTGCAGCGCCGACCACAGCGCCGGCGCGGTCAGCACCCGCCCGCGAGAGATCACCGCCTGCGTCATCGGCTCGCACAGGGACGCGTCCAGATCGCCCTCGAAAAGCGCGGCGAGATTGGCGCAGACGATATGGTCGAAGGCGGAGTCGCAGCGGGTGACGATCTCGGCGAGCCGTTCATGCGGAAGGACGCGCAGGCGGTGGCCCAGTTCCTCGGCGGCGCGACCGGCGGCCTCGACCGCCGCCGCGCGGTCCGGCGCGATGCCGGGGTGATCCACCACGAGGCCGATGCAAAAGGTCCCGGCCTCGGGCAGCTGATCCGGGTCAGGCTCCGGTCCCTGCGCAGCGCCGGCAAGGCCGCGCCACAAGGCGCGGGCGTCGCGCAGGCTGCGGGTGATCGCGTATTCGCTGGCGATGCCGCCGAGGTGGTTGCCAAAGCCGGGCCCCGCCGGGATCGCCCCGCGCGACGGCTTCAGACCGACCAGCCCGCAGGCCGCGGCCGGCACCCGGGTCGAGCCGCCCGCGTCGGTGGCATGGGCCAGCGGCACGATGCCCGCGGCCACCGCCGCAGCACTGCCCCCCGAGGAGCCGCCTGCCGAAAGATCCGGGTTCAGCGGGTTCCGGCAGACCGGGCCGATGGCCGGTTCGCTTGACAGCGACAGGCCGAATTCCGGCACAGTGGTCAGCCCGAACGGCCGAAAGCCCAGGGCCCGGAACCGCGCGGCAAGGACGCTGTCCTGCCGGCCGCGCCGCCGGGCAATCGCCGCGGACCCGGCTCGCGCCGGCAGTCCCGCGAAGGGGGCGCACAGATCCTTGGCCAGCAGCGGCACGCCAGCAAAGGGCCCCTGCTGCGCCGCGGGGACGGCCGCATCGGTCATCCAGCTGACCGCGCCCAGCCCGGCACAGGCCTCGGCCCGCGCCTTTGCTCGGTCCATCGCATCCTCGGCCGACAGCTCCCCCGCCGCGATCGACACGGCAAGGCCCAGGGCGTCGGCAGGCGCGAAATCGGAGACGGAAAAGCTGTCCATTGCGCGGGCTCCGCCCCGACCCGCCGCGGGATCGGCAGGCGGGGCAGGCTCTTGGCGTTCGGCCGTCAGGCGGGCTCGTCGAAGTTGCGCGGCACCTCGAATTCGCCGGCCATGATCGCCGCCCGAACCTCGAGCATGTTGGCCACGGCCTCGGGCGGGGCCACGCCCTCGACCAGCATCAGGTCGTTGCCGCCGTCCTCCATCAGGCTGAGCGGGGTGTAGTTCTTGCCCACCGGGTTGCCTGCGGTGGCATCGGCGAGGGCCGCGTTCACCAGCGGCCGGAAGTTCCACAGCGCGTTGGCGAAGACCGTGTCGGGATAGCGCGGGGTGTAGTTGATGAGCGAGCCGATCGCCTTGATCCCGCGTTCCTGCGCGGCGTCCGCGGTGCCGATACGCTCGCCGAAGAGAATGTCAGCGCCGGCGTCGATCTGGGCCAGGCCGGCCTCGCGCGCCTTGGGCGGATCGAAGAAGGTGCCGATGAAGCTGACCAGGTGCGTGGCGTCCGGGTTCACCGATTTCACCCCGTCGGCAAAGCCGTTGATCAGCATGTTGACCTCGGGGATCGGGATCGCGCCGACGCTGCCGACCACCCCGGTCTCGGTCATCGCGCCCGCCAGCATCCCGCCAAGATAGGCCGCCTCCCAGTTCCAGGTGCCGAAGACGCCGAAATTGTCGCCCGAGGCCTCGCCCGAGGACCCCATCAGGAACGCGGTGTCGGGGTAGTCGGCCGCGACGGTGCGCGCCTCGCGCTCGACCGCGTAGGATTCGCCCACGATCAGAAGGTTTCCGGCCTCGGCGAATTCGCGCATGGCACGGGGGTAGTCGGTGCCCGACACGCCCTCGGAGAAGGTATACTCGATCACCCCCTCGGCGTCCGCCTCGACCATCGCGGCATGCAGCACCGAGTTCCAGGCGTTCTCGACCGGCGAGGCGTGGATTCCGGCGACCTTCACCGGGCCAGACTGGGCGCGGAGCGCGGGCGCGAAGAGGGGCGACGCGCCAAAGGCGGCGCCGGTGGCCAGCAGGCGGCGACGGTTCATGATGAGCTTGGACATGTGCATCTTTCCCTTGTCGGTCCGGGCGGCGGTTTCAGGCATGTCTGCACGGGCCGCCTCGGGTCTGAGTGACGACAAGCAGGCGCGGCGCGGACAGGGTCTGTCAAGCATGGCCGCGCCAAACGGCCAGCGCCGCCAGACCCTGCCCGCGCCGCTGCCCACCTTTTGACCAACCGGTCAAATGGCGTTGCGAGGTGCATAGTCCGGCGGGTCGACGCTGTCAGGCCTGCCCTCGAGCGTGAGCCGGCTGACCTCGGGGGCGGTTTCGGCCAGAACCCGGCCCCGGCGCAAGACCAGCAAGCGGTTCGGGCGCAGGCGAATCGCCTCGGCGGGATCCCTGGCCTGCAGCAGGACCATGTCGGCGTGACAGCCAACCTCCAGCCCGTAGCCCTCCAGCCCCATGATCCGGGCCGAATTGACCGTTACCGCATCGAACAGCGCCCGTTTCTCGACGCCCGAGCCCATCTGCGTCGCGTGCAGCGCCATGTGCGCCACGTCCAGCAGGTCGCCGGAACCCATGGAATACCAGGGATCGAGGACGCAATCCTGCCCCAGCCCGACGGGGATGCCCGCGGCCATCAACTCGGGGATGCGGGTCAGGCCACGCCGTTTCGGATAGGTGTCATGGCGTCCCTGAAGCATGATGTTGATCAGAGGGTTGGGGATCGCGGCCATCTGCGCCTCGGCCATCAGCGGGATCAACTTGGAGACGTAGTAATTGTCCATCGAATGCATCGAGCTGAGGTGCGAGCCCGCAACGCGGCCCTGCAGGCCATGGCGGATCGTCTCGGCGGCCAGGGTCTCCACATGGCGCGACAGGGGATCGTCGGTCTCGTCGCAATGCATGTCGACCGGCAAGCCCCGGTCGGCGGCGATCCGACAGAGCGCCGCGACGGAGCGGGCGCCGTCCTCCATCGTGCGCTCGAAATGCGGGATGCCCCCGACGATATCGAGCCCCATGTCCAGCGACCGCGTCAGCGCCGCCTCGGCCCCGGCTGCGCGAAAATAGCCGTCCTGCGGGAAGGCCACGAGCTGCAGCTCCAGGTAAGGCGCGACCCGCTCACGCACCTCGATCAGCGCCTCGGCGGTGACCAGCCGGGGGTCCGAGACATCCACGTGGCTGCGCACCGCCAGCAGGCCCTTCGACACCGCCAGATCGCAATAGCGCAGGGCGCGCTCGACCAGCGCCTCGCGCGTCAGGGTCGGGCGCAGTTCGCCCCAGAGCGCGATGCCCTCCAGCAGCGTCCCCGAGACGTTCATCCGGGGCAGGCCGAGCGACAGGGTGGCGTCCATGTGGAAATGCGGATCCACGAAGGGCGGGCTGAGCAGGTGGCCGCCGGCGTCGATGACCTCGCCCGCCTCGGCCTCCAGCCCCGGCTCGATGGCGGCGATCTTGCCGCCCCGGACGGCGACGTCCTGCCCGGTGCGCCCGTCGGGCAGGGTCGCGTCGCGAAGGATCAGGTCAAACATGTCGGCAGGCTCTGTTTTGATTGCAACCGGCGGCAGACTAGCACGACGGTCGGTGGTGTCCCGCCAAAAGTGGCGTCGGTCCATCCACTGGCCGCCGTCGACGTTGTCGTCTTGCGCCACGATGGAATCCGCCTCGGACAAGGCCAGAATGGCCGCCGTGCCGGCCAGGTCCGCCGGGATCGCGAAGCGGTGCGCGGGCGGCGCCGGTATCGACGGCGGGGTGTCCGGCCAATCGGGTCGAGGTCTGGCGGATCCTTGTTGCATGCAACGCGCCCGGGCCGGGAGCCGCGCCGAGACGGATGATGTCGGGCGGGCGGCGCGATCGAACCTCAAGAACCGCGCCCACCATGGGGCTGTGCGGGCGGGTTCAGGGCCGCGCGGCGTCCTCGATCAACCAGGCGCCAAAGCGCTCGGCCGCGTCGTTGCCGCGCTTGTGCCGGGCGACGAGGTAGAAGGCATCGCGCGGCGCAAGCCGTGGCAGACCGGCCGTGACAAGCTGCCCCGCCGCGGCCAGCGCCCCGGTGATCGACCGCCAGCCCAGGATAAGACCGTGCCCCTCAAGCGCGGCCTGCGTCGCCTGCACATAGTTGGTGAACGCCTGGCCCCGCGCCGCAATGGCAGGCTGGCCGGTGCGGCGCAGGTAGTCGCGCCAGGTCACCCAGGATTGCTCGGCGGAGTGCACATGCAGCAGCGGCACCGCCTCGGGCGGGACCGGGCCGGCAAACCGCTCGCGCAGGGCCGGGAGGCACAACGGCTCGACCGTCTCCGCAAAGAGCCGGCGGACCTGCCCGTCGCTCCAACGGCCGTGGCCGTAGCGGATCGACAGATCGACGCCCTCGGCCAGATCGGGGGCGCCCATCTGGGTCGTGATGACGTTGACCGTCAGGTCGGGGTCGGTCTGGTAGAAGGCCGCGAGCCGGGGCATCAGCCAATAGGTCGCCACGCCGATCGAACAGGCCACCGTGACGGTCCGCCCCCCCTGGGTTCCGGTCCGGCGGATGTGGGCGAGGCAGGAATCGATCCGCC
The DNA here is from genome assembly GCF_900172355.1 of Roseisalinus antarcticus. GTDB lineage: Bacteria > Pseudomonadota > Alphaproteobacteria > Rhodobacterales > Rhodobacteraceae > Oceanicola > Oceanicola antarcticus_A. Next base: position 130,348 of record NZ_FWFZ01000003.1, read on the forward strand.
CCAACCCCTCCGCCAGGGCCTCCGCCAGCATCTGCCCGGCTTCGGTCGGCCGGGCGGGCCGTCGGCTGCGGTCGAGCAAGTCCGCGCCGACGTGGGATTCGAGCTGCCTGACCGCCTGGCTCACCGCGGGCTGCGTCACGTTCAGCTCGGCCGCCGCCGCCTGGATCGACCCGGTCCGCGCCACGGCGGCAAAGGCAAGCAGAGTCCGGAGGGGCGGAAAGGCGGGCATGACAGAATAACCCTAGGGTTATAGTTTGATAGCTGCAATCGCCGTTTCCCGCGTGCCGCCCCAAGGCTAGGCTGATTCCAGACACGACCGGGTTTTGCAGGAGGCTCCGATGGACGGCGTTCAGCTCGAAACACTCATGCTGGAGGGCGCGGGGCTGCGGCTGACCCTGCCCGGCGGAATGCAGGGATACTTCAATTACTGCTGGTTGCGCGACAATTGCCCGACCTCTTTCGATGCCGAAACCCGCGAGCGCAGCTTCGACATCTTCCACCTCCAAACCCCGCCCGTGCCCGCGGATGCCTGGATCGAAGAGCAGAGCCTCGTCATCGACTGGCAGGGCGAGGATCACGTCTCGCGGCACAGGCTCGACTTTCTTGCCGCTTATGCAATGGGCCGGCGGCGCCCCGACCCGGCGGCCCTGCCCCGCAGGCCCTGGTACAGCGATCACTACCCGGCCCTCACCCGCGTGTCGCACCCGCGCCTGAAGGACAGCCCCGAGGAACGCCGCCGCTGGATGGAGGCGCTGCTGGTCGAGGGCGTCGCCATCGTCACCGACATGCCCGACACCGACGCCGCGCTGACAGAGACCGCGCTGCTCATCGGCCAGATCCGCCCGACGTTCTTCGGCCCCTATTTCGACGTGCGCACCCATATCAAGCCGACCAACCTCGCCTATACCGCCAAGGCGCTGGAGATGCATACCGACGTGCCCACCGAGGACGCCGCGCCCGGCGTGCAATACCTGCACTGCCGGGCCAACAGCGTGCAGGGCGGCATGAACCTCTTTGCCGACGGCACGGCGGCGGCCAACGATCTGCGCCGCGCCGATCCCGAGGCCTTCCGACTGCTGGTCGAAACCGACGTGCCCTATTACAAGGAGCATGACGGATGTGACATGCGCGCCCGCCAGCGGGTGATCGAGCTGGACGAGCACGCAGAGGTCTCCGGCGTCACGATCAGCCAGCACATGGCCGACATCTTCGACATGCCCCAACGCGATCTCGATGCCTTCTACCCGGCCTTCGTCCGGTTCGGCAGGATGTTGCAGGACAGCAGGTACGTCATGCGCTTCTCGCTGCGGGCGGGCGAATGCATCACCTTCGACAATCACCGCGTGGTCCATGGCCGCGAAGCCTATTCCGCCACCAGCGGAGAGCGCTATCTGCGCGGCACCTATACCGACCGGGGCGAGCTGCGCAGCGCCTGGCGGGCGATGACCACCGAGGGCCGGTTCAAATGAAGGACGTGGTCACCGACATGGACACCCTGCGCATGGATCTTGCAGCGGCCTTCCGGCTGACGGCGCGGTTCGGCTGGCACGAATCGGTGGGCAACCATTTCAGCGCCGCCGTCTCGGCGGACGGGCGGCAGTTCCTGATGAACCCGAAATGGCAACATTTCGCGACAATCCGCGCTTCGGACCTGCTGGTGCTGGACGCCGACGACCCCTCGGTGATGGCGGGCCCGGACGCGCCCGACGCCTCGGCCTGGACCATCCACGGCGCACTGCACCGGGCGCGGCCGGATGTCCGCGTGGTGCTGCATTGCCACCCGCCCCACGCCACGGCGCTGGCGACGCTCAGGGACCCGCGCATGCCGCCCATCGACATGAACACCGCCCGCTTCTTCGGCGATCTGGCCATCGACCCTGAATGCGGTGGCATCGCCGACGACGCCGCGGAGGGGGCCCATGTCGTCCGGGCGCTGGGCCGGTGCTCGACGCTGCTGATGGCCAACCACGGCGTCACCTGCACCGGCGAGAGCGTGGCCCAGGCCTTCGAGCAGCTCTATTTCTTCGAAAAGGCCGCGCAGACCGTGCTGCTGGCCCATGCCTCCGGCAAGCCGCTCGCGGTCATGTCCGACGCGGTGGCCGCAAACACGGCCCGGGGCTGGAAGGCCTATGCCGGCATGGCCGACGCTCATTTCGCGCATCTCAAGTCAGAGCTGGACCAGAGCGACGCCAGCTACCGCGACTAGGCGCGGCATGGCCGGGCGGATCGCGCCCCTCACCTGAAAGGACACCACATGAAGGTCGGCTTCATCGGACTGGGCAATGTCGGCGGCAAGCTTGCCGGCAGCCTGCTGCGCAACGGCATCGACCTTGTGGTGCATGACCTCGACCCCGCGCTGGTGACGGCCTTCACCGGCCGCGGGGCAGAGGCGGGGGCGGACCCCGCGGCAATGATGCGGGCCTGCGACGTGGTCATCACCTGCCTGCCCAACCCCGCCGCCTCTGCCGCCGTGGTCGAGGCCATGCTGCCGGCCGTCCGCCCGGGCAAGACCTGGGTCGAGATGTCGACCACCGATGCCGACGAGATCATCCGCCTTGGCGCCGAGATACACGCCCGAGGCGGCCGCGCGGTGGAATGCCCGGTCTCGGGCGGGTGCCATCGCGCGGAGACCGGCAACATCTCGATCTTCGCCGGCGGCGACCGGGCGGGGGTGGAGCATGTGATGCCCCTGCTCACCCGGCTCGGGCGCCGGATCCTGCACACCGGCCCCCTGGGCACGGCCTCCAAGCTCAAGGTGATGACCAATTATCTCGCCAATGCCAACCTGCTGGCGCTCTGCGAGGCGCTGGTGACGATGAAGGCCGCCGGCCTCGACATGGCGACCACTTACGAGGCGATCCGCATCAGCTCCGGCACCTCCTTCGTCCACGAGACGGAAAGCCAGCTGATCCTGTCGGGCTCGCGGAACGTGAACTTCACGATGGACCTGATCCAGAAGGACATCGGCCTCTTTCAGAAGCTGGCCGACGACCATGGCGTCCCGCTGGAAATCTCTCCGCTGATGATCTCGATCATGACCGACGGCCAACGTCGCTATGGCACAAGGGCACAGTCCGACCGGATCATCGAACGGCTCGATGAGGCGACGGGCCTCGCGGTGCTGGCCCCCGGCTTTCCGCTGGAACTGGTCGATGACGAGCCCGAGGAACAGGGATACGAAGTGCACGCCGCCCGCCCCGCGGCCGCCGAATAGGCGGATCAGCCGGCGCGGATCACCATCACCTCGAAGGTCACGCAGACCGCGCCGCCGCCCGGGGCCACAGAGCCGCGAAACTGGCCGTCGTCCGGGTCCACGCAATGCATCGGCAAATGCAGGGCGCGGTCCCAGCCTGCGCCCGGCAGGATCAGCACCTCGGAGATCGGAGAGGCCATGGGGCCGGCGTCGGTAAATGTCGCGCCGATCAGGCTGCCGATGCCCAGGATCTCGGCCCGTGCGAAGCCCGCATCCTCGATGATCGAACACAATGCGCCATGGATGTCCTCGTGCGGGGCGATCCGCGCGATCAGTGCGTCGCCGCCGGCCCGCCCGCCCCGCGCGTGAAAGATCGGAAACAGGGTCTCGGGGTCCTGCGCCACCATGAGTCCGCCGCCGTCGAACGCCAGCAAGGTTACCGCCGCCTTCCGCGCCAGCGTCACCCCGTCGGGCAGAAGGTGGCCGCAGATTGTCCGGCCCTCCGCATTCCAGACCGCGTGGGCATGGAGCCACCATGCGCCGTCGCGCCGCCCGACGATCGCGGTGCCATGGTTCACTAGCCCTGCGCGGCCCTCGAACGTTTCCGAATACCAGGCGGCATGACTGCCGTCGTCCGACGGCCCCGGCATGACATATCGGTAGGGTCCGATCTCGACCCCGTCGAGACAGATGACACCGGCATCGGCCCCGGCGGCGTCCATGGCCTCGGCCACGGCATCCAGCAGGACGGCCCCGGCAGGCAGCACGATGGACAGCCGGCGCAGATCGCCCCGCGCCACGCTGATCCGCTCGGGCACCTCCGGGCCGGGGTGGCGCAGGCGGTCGCGGCTGGTCATGCGCCGGTCTCCGGCCAGAGGCCCCTGGCCTTCAGTTCATCGCGGACCAGCTTCTTGGTCACCTTGCCGTAGCCGGTGCGCGGCATCTCCTCAAGGAAGACGTAGCGGTGGGGCAGCTTGTAGCGGGCGAGCTTGCCCTCCAGCATCGCGGTCAGCGCCTCGGGAGAGACGGCGGCGCCGGGCAGGCAGACGCAGACCGCCACCCCGACCTCGCCCCAGCGGGGATGCGGGCCCCCAGCACGGCTACCTCGCCCAGCGCGGGATGGGTCAGCAACAGCTCTTCGATCTCGCGCGGATAGACGTTGGAGCCGCCCGAGATATACATGTCGGACGCCCGCCCGGTGATGTAGAGATAGCCCTCGGCATCCATGTGACCCAGGTCGCCGGTCCGGAACCAGCCATCGCGGAACGCGGCCGCGTTGGCCGCATCGTCCCCATCGTAGCCGGCGCAGACCGCCGGGCCCGCGACGCAGATCTCGCCGGTCTGCAGCGGCGCCAGCGCCGCGCCGGCCGCGTCCTGGATGCTGACCTGCATCCCCGTCCGCTCGAACCCGCAGGTGCCGATGAGGGCGGCGGGGGTGTCCTCCGGGTGGTGGTCCTCGCGCGGCAGGACGGTGATCGCCCCGGTCACCTCGCCCAGTCCGAAATACTGGACCAGCACCGGCCCCAGCTTGCGCAGGGCGTGCTTCTGATCCTCGCGGTACATCGGCGCCCCGGCGTAGATCACGAAGCGCAGGCTGGAATGGTCATGGGTATCGACGGCCGGATCCTCCGTCAGCATCTTCACGATCGTGGGCACGGTGAACATGTTGGTCACCCGGTGCCGCGCCACAAGTTCCCAGGCCACGGCGGGATCGAGCGGGCCCGGCGGCATCAGGACAGAGGCCGCCCCCGCCGCCATGTTCACCAGCTGGTGCAGCCCCGCGCCGTGGGACAGGGGGGCGACGACCAGGCTGATGTCCGCGGGGCCGGTGCCGGGCATCAGGTCATGCAGGTGGTTGAGGACCACGAAGCTCAGCTGGCCATGGGTCAGCACCACCGCCTTCGGCCGCCCGGTGGAGCCGGAGGTGAAGAACAGCCAGGCCGGGGTGTCGCGGTCCACATCGGCGTCCGAGACCCGAGCGCCCGTATGGTCCGCGACCGCCGCCTCGTAGTCCGCGCCGAAGCCGCCGCCGATGGCGATGACATGGCGCATCCCAGGCGCCGCGGCGGTGCAGGCGGCGGCGTGCGCGGCCCCGGAGGCGTCGCAGATCATCAGCGTCACGTCGGCTTTTTGCGCGAGATAGGCAACCTCGTCCGGGCTCTGGCGCACATTCGCCGGCACCCAGACCGCGCCCATCCGCCAGCAGGCCAGCATGACCTCGATCATCTGCGGGCCGTTCTGCGCGTGCACCAGCACCCGGTCGCCCGGTCCCAGGCCGAACCGGTCGCGCAGCGCCGCGGCGAGGGCGTTGACCCGGTCGTCCAAGGCGCTCCAGCTCAGCACCTCCGTGCCCCGGATGACAGCCGCCCGCGCACCCAGCCGCCGGGCGTTGCGGGTGAGGAAATAGGCCAGGTTCACCGACCGCGTGGACCAGGGCAGGCGCGGATCGCGGGTCATGCCACGCGCTCCAGGATCGAGACGTAATTGGCCACCGCCGCGCCCCCCATGTTGAACACCCCGGCCAGCGCCACGTCGGGCAATTGCATCGCCCCCGCCTCGGCGGTCAGCTGCATCGCGGCCATCACATGCTGCGACACACCAGTCGCGCCCAGCGGATGGCCCTTCGCCTTCAGCCCGCCCGACGGGTTGACCGGCAGCCGGCCGTCGCGGGCCGTGACCCCGTCGCGAATAACCCGGGCGCCCTGCCCGCGCGGCGCGAGCCCCATGGCCTCGTATTCCAGAAGCTCTGCGATGGTGAAGCAATCGTGGGTCTCGACCAGGTCCAGATCGTCCAGCGTCACCCGCGCCTCGGCCAGGGCGCCGGCCCAGGCGGCGCGGGCTCCGGCGAATTCGGTCGGGTCCCGGCGCGAGAGGGCAAGCGCATCGTTGGCCTGCCGGCGGGCGCGAAAGCGGATCGCCCTCCGCATCCCCGAGGCAACCTCGGGCGCGGCCAGCACCAGCGCCGCCGCGCCATCGGAGATCAGGGCGCAATCGGTGCGCCGCAATGGCCCCGCGACGATCGGGTTGCGGTCGCTCACCGTGTCGCAGAAGGCCAGATCGAGCGCCTTTTGCATGTGCCCGAACGGGTTGAGCATCCCGTTGGCATGGTTCTTGGCCGCGATCATCGCAAGCGCCGTCGACTGGTCGCCGTGCCGCTGAAAGTAGCGATCCGCGATCCCGCCGAAGATCCCGGCGAAACCGCCCGCCACGTCCCCCTCCTCCGCGCGGTAGGCGGCGGAGAGCATGATCTCCCCGGCCCGCGGGGTCGGTGTGCGGGTCATGGCCTCGGCCCCCACGACGAGGGCGATCGTTCCCCGCCCCGCGGCGATGAAATCCATCGCCGCATGGAGCGCGGCCGATCCCGTGGCGCAGGCGTTCTCCACTCGCGTCGCGGGCACCCCCGCCAGCGCCGGAAGGCCCATGCCCACGAGCGCGGCCTCGAACGCCTGCGGTGAGAAGCCGTTGTTGAAGACCCCGACATAGATCCCGTCGACATCTTCCGCCCCGATCCCGGCATGGAGCAGGGCGTCGGGCACGACGCCCGCGATCAACGGCTCCAGCCCCGGGGCCTCGGCCCGGCCGAATTTGCCATGGGCCCAGCCCACGATCAGCGGATCTGCCATTGCGCCTCCCCTCTGCCGCGTGTCCGTCCCGACTCGCGTCGCAGGGTCCACAATCGGCGGGACCGGGCCCGAAGGAAAGATGCCACGCGCCCCCGGCGGGCACCTGCGCCACGCTCGGCCTGCATGCATCGCGCATCTCATCCTCCGCCTTGCAGAAGACCGCGCCGCGCAATAAGAGCGCAGCCGATCGAGGGCGCGAGGGACAATGCCCATACTGGTGATGAAATTCGGCGGCACGAGCGTCGCGACGCTGGACCGCATCCGGCGCGCGGCCAAGCGCGTGGGTGTCGAGGTGGCCAAGGGCTATGACGTGATCGTCATCGTCTCGGCCATGTCCGGCAAGACCAACGAGCTGGTGGGCTGGGTCGGTGAGACCTCGCCGCTCTACGACGCCCGGGAATACGACGCGGTCGTCAGCTCCGGCGAGAACGTCACCGCGGGCCTCATGGCGCTGACCTTGCAGGAAATGGACGTGCCGGCGCGCAGCTGGCAGGGCTGGCAGGTGCCGCTGAGGACCAATTCGGCCCACGGCTCGGCCCGGATCGACGAGATCCCGCCCGAGAACATCCTGCGCAAGTTCGGCGAGGGCATGCGCGTGGCCGTGGTCGCGGGCTTTCAGGGCGTAAGCCCCGAAGGCCGGATCACGACCCTGGGGCGCGGCGGGTCGGACACCACCGCCGTCGCCTTTGCCGCCGCCTTCGACGCGGAACGCTGCGACATCTACACCGATGTCGACGGCGTCTACACCACCGACCCGCGCATCTGCGACAAGGCCCGCAAGCTTGACCGCATCGCCTTCGAAGAGATGCTGGAGCTTGCATCGCTGGGCGCCAAGGTCCTGCAGACCCGGTCGGTCGAGCTGGCCATGCGCTACAAGGTCAGGCTGCGGGTGCTGTCCAGTTTCGAGGAACAGAGCGACGAGGCCGGAACCCTCGTCTGCGCGGAGGAGGATATCGTGGAAAGCAATGTTGTCGCCGGGGTCGCCTACAGCCGCGACGAAGCCAAGATGACGCTGATCTCCGTGGCCGACCGGCCCGGCATCGCCGCCGCCATCTTCGGCCCGCTGGCCGATGCGGGCGTGAACGTGGACATGATCGTGCAGAACATCTCGGAGGACGGGCGCACGGACATGACGTTCTCCTGTCCCGTGGACCAGGTGCCGCGCGCCGAGAAGGCGATGGAGGATGCCAAGGCCGGCGGCGAGATCAACTACCACGACCTCGTGGCCGATACCGGCGTCTGCAAGGTGTCGGTGGTCGGCATCGGCATGCGCTCTCACGCGGGGGTGGCCGCGCAGATGTTTCAGGCGCTGAAGAACGAGAACATCAACATCAAGGTCATCACCACGTCCGAGATCAAGATCTCCGTGCTGATCGACCGCCGCTACATGGAGCTTGCGGTGCAGGCGCTGCACGACAGCTTCGGGCTGGACAAGGCGGCCTGATCGCGGACGGGTCCGCAGCCGGGCCCGGAACTTCCGCGCAGCGGCGCACTTGTCGTCACGACCGCTCAGAAACAGCGCATTCGATGCGTGTTTCGTCAGGGCGACCCGGCGATCTTCGTTTCATTTCGAAGGCACGTGGCCTATAGAGTCAAATCGGGCGAACCGAGGAGAGAGCCAGCATGGCGGTCGAGTTCGAAAGCGAAAGCCGCAAGCTTCTCGGGCGGTTGCGCGACGTCATGGCCGAGGATGCCGCGGGCCAGACCCGGCTGGACAAGATCGTTCAACTGATCGCCACCTCGATGAGCACCGAGGTCTGTTCGATCTACCTGTTCCGCGACACCGAAACGCTGGAGCTTTGCGCCACCGAGGGGCTGGAGGCCGAGGCCGTCCACCAGACCCGGATGCGCCTGGGCGAGGGCCTGGTCGGCCGCGTGGCCAAGTCCAAACGCCAGATCAACACCGCCGACGCGCCCAACGAGCGCGGCTTCCGCTACATGCCCGAGACCGGCGAGGAACGGTATTCCTCGTTCTGCGGCATCCCGATCCAGCGGCTGGGCGAGGCGCTGGGCGTGCTGGTCGTGCAGTCGAAGGCCGCCCGCCAGTTCACCCCCGACGAGGTCTATGCGCTCGAGGTCGTGGCGATGGTCATCGCCGAGATGACCGAGCTGGGCGCGTTTGTCGGCGAGGGGGCCGCGCTCTCTGCCCGGCACCAGCAGCCGGTGATGATTCGCGGCCTGATCGGCCAGGAGGGCGCGGTCGAGGGCCATGTCTTCCTGCACGAGCCCCGCGTGACCGTGACCAACCCGGTCAGCGACGATCCGGTCGCCGAACAGGCCCGCATGACGGACGCGATCGAGCGTCTGCGCGTCTCGGTCGACGATCTTCTGGAAAACAGCCAGGCGGTGGACGCCGAGCAGAAACAGGTGTTCGAATCCTACCGCATGTTCGCCAATTCGCGGTCCTGGCTGCGGCGGATGGAGGCCGACATCGCCAACGGCCTGACCGCCGAGGCCGCCGTCGAGAAAGAGCAATCGCTTGCCCGGACGCGCATGGGCCAGGCAACGGACCCCTATCTGCGCGAGCGTCTGCACGATCTCGACGATCTGTCGAACCGGCTGCTGCGGATCCTGACAGGCCAGGGCCAGGAGACCGGCGCCGAAATGCCCGAGGACCCGGTCCTTGTGGCGCGCAACATCGGGCCGGGCGAGTTGCTGGAATACGGCAAGCGCATCCGGGGCATCGTGCTCGAAGAGGGCTCGGTCGGCAGCCATGCCACCATCGTGGCCCGCGCCTGGGCCATCCCGCTGGTGATCCGGGCCGGCAAGATCACGACCGAGGCGCTGAACGGCGATCCGATCCTGGTGGACGGCGACCAGGGCATCGTGCACCTGCGTCCCGACGACGTGGTGCAGAATGCCTTCCGCGACAAGATCGCCATGAAGGCCCGCGCCCAGGAACGCTATTCCTCGATCCGCGAACAGCCCGCCAAGGCGCTTTGCGGCTCCGTGGTGGGGCTGCACATGAACGCCGGGCTGATGGCCGATCTGCCGTCGCTGGGCTCCTCGGGGGCCGAGGGCGTGGGCCTGTTCCGGACCGAGCTGCAGTTCCTGATCCGCAACCAGATGCCCCGGCGCGGAGAGCTTTCGGCGCTCTACTCCCGGGTGATGGACGCGGCCCAGGGCAAGCGCGTGGCCTTCCGGACGCTGGATATCGGCTCGGACAAGGTGCTGCCCTACATGAAGCCCAACGACGAGCCGAACCCCGCCCTGGGCTGGCGCGCCATCCGCGTGGGTCTGGACAAGCCCGGGGTGTTGCGGATGCAGGTGCAGGCGCTGATCCGGGCCGCCGCGGGCCGGCCTCTGACGGTGATGTTCCCCTTCGTGGCGCAGATGGAAGAATTCCGCGCCGCGCGCTGTGAATTCGAAAAGGCGCTGGAGCGCGAAAAGGTCCTTGGCCACCCGATGCCCGAGACGGTCGAGGTCGGCGCGATGCTCGAGACGCCCTCGCTCGGCTTTGCGCCGGATGTCTTCTACGACGAGGTGGATTTCCTCTCGATCGGCGGCAACGACCTGAAACAGTTCTTCTTCGCCGCAGACCGCGAGAACGAGCGGGTGCGCAGGCGCTACGACACGCTCAACGTCTCGTTCCTGCGCTTTCTGCGGCAGGTCATCGACCGCTGCGAGGCCCACAACACGCCGCTGAGCTTTTGCGGCGAGGATGCCGGGCGGCCTGTCGAGGCCTTGTGCCTCGCGGCCATGGGCTTTCGCGCCCTGTCCATGCGCCCGGCCTCCATCGGGCCGGTCAAGCACCTGATCCTGCGCTGCAATCTCGACGAGGTGCGCACGGTGATCGAGGAGGCGGCGGCGCGCGGCGATCAATCGGTGCGGGCGGCGGTGGTCGCCTATCTCGCCGATGTGGGCTGGGCGACCTGACCGGCGGCGAGGCGATCAGCCCCGCGCCGCGACCCCTGTCGCCGCCTCGGACAGCTCGTGCACCAGGGTCCGCGCCATCGACCGGAAGACGATGATCTCGAACGCCTCCTCGTCCGTGCGGGTGACGCTGGCGGTCATGTGGCCCACCATGGTCCGGGCCGTGGCGCCCACGGCGAAGGCGCCCGGGTGCAGGTCCACCGGCACCAGGCGCATCAGCACCTCCCGCGCGTCGGGCCCGGTGACCGAGACCACGGCCCAGCCGTCGGACTGGTCCGTCACCGCGGCCTGATCGAGGGCGGGTGGCGCGGCCCCGAGCAAAAGGGCCTGCCCCGGACCGACGGACAGCATCCGCGCCGCGCCCTTCCGGGTCGTCGCCTGCGGCCCTGGCATCTCGAGGCCGAGCGCCTTGGACAGCGCCGCGTCCGTCGCCGCCTGCCCGCCGCGAAACGGCGCGATCAAATGGATCGGCCCTGCGTCAACCTCGGCCAGGGCCAGATTCCCGACCGTCAGCGGCAAAAGCCCCGCGCAGGGTGTCAGCGCGATCAGATCAACCACGGGCCCGTCCTCCCTCGGGGTCAAAGGCCACGGGGCCGGTTACCTCGCAGAGCGTCTCGACCCCGCGCATATGGTCCACCAGCCGGATCGTCTCGCCATGACGCGCCCGCCCGCTCGCGAGAAACCCGAGCGCCAGCGTCGTGCCAAGCGTCGGCGAATGGGCGGTCGAGGTGACGTAGCCGTGCGAGTTCCCGCGCACCGCCGGGGCCGTCTTTTCGAACAGATGCGCTCCGGCGGGTAACGGGGCGCCGGCCTCGACCGGCCTCAGCCCCACCAGTTGCTGGCGGGAGTCCTCAAGCAGGCCCGCGCGGCCGGCGGCGGCGCGGCCCACGAAATCCTTCTTCTTCGACAGCATCCCGCCCAGGCCCATATCGAAGGCCGTCGTCCGGCCGTGCAGCTCGGCATGGGTCAACAAACCCTTCTCGATCCGCAGCACGTTGAGCGCCTCCATCCCGTAGGCGCCGCCGCCCAACACCTCTGCCTGCGCCACCAGCAGCCGCCACAGCGCGGCCCCGTATCTTGCCGGAACAGCCACCTCGTAGGCATGTTCGCCCGAGAAAGAGATCCGGAACAGCCGCCCCGACACGCCCGTGACGGAGACCGGACCGCAGGCCATGAAGGGGAACGCCTCCGGGTCGACGGGCGCGTCCAGCAGGCTGTCCAGAAGCTCCCGCGACTTTGGCCCGGCCACGGCAAACTGCGCCCAATGCTCGGTGACGGAGGCGATCTGCACGTCCATCTCCGGCCGCAGCACCTGCGCCACGTAATCCAGGTGCCGCATGACCAGCCCCGCGGCGGCGGTGGTGGTCGTCATCAGGTAATGGCCCTCGCCCAGGCAGGCAGTGGTGCCGTCGTCCATCACATGCCCGTCCTCGCGAAGCATCAGACCATAGCGCACTCGCCCAGGCTTCAGCTTCGAAAAGGTGTTGGCATAGACGAAATCCAGAAACGCGCCCGCATCAGGGCCCTTGATGTCGATCTTGCCCAGGGTCGACACGTCGCAGACCCCGACCGCCCCGCGCACCATGCCGACCTCGCGGTCGCAGGCCTCGCGCCAGGTCGCCTCGCCCGCCCGCGGGAAGTAGCTCGGCCGATACCAGAGCCCGGCCTCGATCATCGGTGCGCCCCGTTCCACGCTGGCCGCGTGCGAGGTGGTGAACCGCTGCGGGGCAAAGCCCTTGCCCTGCGCCCCCGCCCCCAGCGCGGCGATTGAGACCGGCGAGAACGGCGGGCGGAACGTGGTCGTCCCGGTCTCGGCGATCCCCCGCCCGGTCGCGTCGGCCAGCACCGCAAGCGCCGCGACGTTGGAATTCTTGCCTTGGTCGGTGGCCATGCCTTGCGTCGTATAGCGCTTCATGTGCTCGACCGAGCGAAAGTTCTCGGCGGCGGCCTGCACCACGTCCTTGACCGTCACGTCGTTCTGGAAATCCAGCCAGGCGCGGCCCTTTCCCGGCACCTGCCACAGCGCGGCGAGGCGGTAGGGATCGTCCTCCGTATCCGGCAGATCGATCTTGGGCGCGGCGAGGCCCAGCGCCTCCAGCGCCGAGGCCGCCTGCGCCACGCCGTCGGCGAGGCAGCCGGCGGTCGAGAATACGCCCCGCGCCGCCCCCGCAACCGCCAGCCCGGGCACCGCGCCGTCGGCGGGCAGGAACGCCTGCGTCTCGGGATCCCAGACCGGTCGGGCACCGAGGTGGCAGGTCAGGTGCACCGAGGGGTTCCAGCCCCCGGACATCGCCAGGCAATCGGTGCGGATGTCCCGGACGCCGCCCGCATGCGCGATGGAGATCGACGTCAGCCCCAGCCGCCCGCGCGTGCCGACCACCCGGCCCTGCCGGTAGACCGGGTAATCCCGGCTGTCGGGCGCGGTGTCCCGACTGTCGATCACGCCCGCGACCTTGATCCCGGCGGCGACCATGTCCCGCGCGGTGCGGTGCGCGTCGTCGTTGTTGGCAAAGAGCGTCACCGATTGCCCGGCCGCCACGCCCCAACGGTTCAGGTAGCCGCGCACCGCCGAGGCGGTCATCACCCCGGGCCGATCGTTGTCCTTGAAGGCCACCGGCCGCTCTATCGCGCCAGCACACAGGACCGCCCGTTTCGCCACGATCCGCCAGAAGCATTCGAGCGGCAATCGCGGATCGGCCGCGCGGTGCAGGCCCACCCGCTCCAGCGCCCCGTAGGTCCCCTGGTCATAGACGCCGGTCACCGTGGTGCGCGGCATCAGCGTGACGTTCGGCAGGCTCGCCAGCTCGTCCAGAACGCCGGAGGCCCAGACATGGGCCGGGCCCGCGCAGATCTCGAAACGTTCGGACAGGCAGCGCCCGCCCATCCGCGCGTCCTCGTCCGCGAGGATCACCCGGGCGCCGGACCGACCGGCCGTCAGCGCGGCCATCAGCCCCGCCGGCCCGGCGCCGATCACGAGCAGGTCGCAGTAGGCAAAGGCCCTCTCATAGCGGTCGGGGTTATGTGCGCCCGACAGACCGCCAAGGCCCGCGGCCCGCCGGATGATTGGCTCGTAGACCCTTTCCCAGAAGGCCCGGGGCCACATGAAAGTCTTGTAGTAGAAACCTGCACCAAGGAACCGCCACGCCAGGTCGTTGACCGCCATCACATCGGCCCGCAGCGACGGCCAGGCGTTCTGGCTTCGGGCCTCGAGCCCGTCCCAGACCTCCTGCACCGTGGCCCGCACGTTCGGCGTCGCCCCTGCCCCGTCGCCGGTGGTGACCAGCGCGTTTGGCTCTTCGGATCCCGCTGTCAGTATCCCGCGCGGGCGGTGATACTTGAACGACCGGCCCACCAGGCGGATGTCGTTGGCCAGAAGTGCCGCGGCCAGCGGCTCGCCCTCCCGGCCCTCGAAGCTCTGGCCGTCGAACCGGAACCGGGCCGCCGCGCCCGCGTGGATGCCGAAACCCGCGACTCTCACGCGCCGGCCTCCCGCGCCGCGATGCCGCCCGTCACCGCATGGCTGACCGTGTCGCGGGTGACTACGACCCAGGTCCCGCAGGGGTTGTGATACCAACGGTCACGGGTCTCGCCCGCCGGGTTGTCGCGCAGGTGGAGGTAGCTGTCCCAGTCGGGCGACCAGTCGCCCTCGGGCTGCGCGAGGGCCGCGCCCTGATAGGTGAACTCCCGCAGGTCACGGGTCCCGCAATGGGGGCAGGGTATGCGCATGCAGCCTCAGCCGGAGCAGGAATTCAACGACACGTCGGCCAGATCGACCCCGTCCGAGCCCTGGAACCGCACCCGCAGGGTATTGCCCAGATCGAAGAAGGTCTGCGCGGTGTCATCGGCGCAGAATCCGCTGCGCAGCGCATCCGTGAAGAGGGGGCCGACCTCGGCCCGTTCGTCCTCGGTCAGCCCGGCACCGGCGATGGGAACGCCGAAATCAGCGACCACGTTGGGCCCCTCGGCCTGCGCCCCCAGGACCTGCACCCCGCCTTCGATGGCCTGCCCGACCTGCGTGTTGAGCTTTGCCGCCACCGCCGTGGCGACCTGGCCGGCGGTATCCGGCGCGGGGGCCGACGCCTGGGTCACGCGCGGGGCCGGGCCCATCGTCCCGGCCGCCTGATTGCAGCCCGCCAGGGCCAGTGCCGCCAGCGGCAGCCCGAGAAGAGCGTTGCGGTAAAGCCGGTGCGTCATGGGGTTACTCCGTTTGCTCGTTGGACTCACAGATTTCGGGGGCGGCGCGGAACAGGCGATAGGTCGTGGCCTCGCCCGGGATCTCGGCCAGCGTCGTCGTGCCGCCGCAGCCGTCCGCCGGGCCGATGGTAAAGCCTGAGGTGTGGACCTGCAGGGATTCGTCGTCGAACCCGTCGATATGGATCACGCCGCCGTCGCAATCGACCGAGCAATACCAGCCGTCGTTGTCCTGAAAGCAGGTCGCGATCTGGGACAGCTCGCGGCCGCCGAAGCCGTCCTTGGCCGCATGGCCCTGGTTGGCCATCTGCGCGATCACCTCGGTGTAGAAATCGTCATGCGGTTCGTCGAAATAGAAGCCGACGGTGATGCCGGCGACCACCTGATCGGGATGGGCGGCCAGATGTTCGGCGCTGTAGGCGCGGGCATAGCAGCCCTCGGGCCGGTCCTGCGCCTGTGCCGCGCCGCCGGCCGCCAGCGCCAGCACCGCCAGGCTAGTGAAGATTGTGTTGCGCACCGGTTCCCTCCTCGTCCATGAGCCCGCGTCCCTTCGCGAAGCGATCCATCCGCAGCCGCGCGGCGCTGTCGTGGGGGCGATCCTGGGCGATCAGGTGGGCGAAGGCAAAGCCCGAGCCCGGCACCGCCTTGAACCCGCCATAGCACCAGCCGCAGTCGATATAGAGCCCCTCGACCGGCGTCTTGTCGATGATCGGAGAGCCGTCCGGCGTCATGTCCATGATCCCGCCCCAAGACCGCAGGACCCGCGCCTTGCCGATCATCGGCATCAGGGTCATCGCGGCCTCCATCACGTGTTCCTTCATCGGCAGGTTGCCGCGAGCCGCGTAGGAAGCGTAGAAATCCAGGTCGCCGCCGAACACCAGCCCGCCCTTGTCGGACTGGCTTATATAGAAGTGGCCCATGCCGAAACTGACCACGTGGTCGATGCAGGGCTTGAGCCCCTCGGTCACGAAAGCCTGGAGAACGTGGCTCTCGATCGGCAGGCGCATCCCGGCCATCGCCGCCACCTGGCCCGAGCGGCCGGCGACCACAATTCCAACCTTGGAGGCCTTTATGCCCCCCCGGGAGGTCTGCACACCTGTCACTTTTCCGCCTTCGATGTCGATTCCGGTGACTTCGCAATTCTGGATCAGATCGACCCCGCGCCGGTCCGCGCCGCGCGCATAGCCCCAGGCCACCGCGTCGTGCCGGGCGGTGCCGCCGCGCGGGTGCAGCAGGCCGCCATAGACCGGGAAGCGGACGTTGTCGAAATCGAGATAGGGTAGATGCGCGCGGACACCCTCGCGGTCCAGCAGCACCGCATCGTCGCCCTGGTTGGCCATCGCATTGCCCCGCCGGGCAAAGGCGTCCCGCTGCCCGTCGGAGTGGAACAGGTTGATCAGCCCCCGCTGCGAATGCATCACGTTGTAGTTCAGCTCCGTCTCCAGCCCTTCCCAGAGCTTGAGCGAATGAGAGTAGAACTCGGAATTGCCGGGCAGGAAGTAATTGGCCCGCACGATGGTCGTGTTCCGACCGACATTGCCGCCGCCGATATAGCCCTTCTCCACCACGGCGATGTTCTTCAAACCGTGCTCGCGGGCGAGGTAGTAGGCCGTCGCAAGGCCGTGGCCGCCGCCGCCGATGATGACGATGTCATAGGCGTCCCGCGGGGCGGGATCGCGCCAGACCGGCGCCCAGCCGGCGTTGCCGGTGAGCGCTTCGCGAATGATCCGCCAGCCGGAATAGGCCATGTCGTCCCCCTTGGTCGGGTTCAGACTAGCGAACGGCGAGGCAGGGGCAACGCCCTATCGCGGTCCGGACGGGCGGGATCACACCACCGCGAGCCCCATGAGCGCCATCAGGCCGATCAGAAGGGTCATCAATGCGCAATCGACCAGCCCGGCGCGGCGGGCAAGCGACGGGGCATCGGCGGAATACCGCGCTGGATCCTCCATCAGTGCCACAAGCGCCTTGCGGAACCGCGCACCGGTGGCCCCGAGCGCCCCCCAGAGCACCACGGACGCGATCACCGCCCAGCCATAGCCGGTGAGGAACAGGCTGTCGAAGCTGGTCAACGCCTGCGACGCCCGCCAGAGGCCGAAGACCATGGCGATCCCCGCCGACGCGGCCATCACCGGGCCGGTCATGGGGGCCATCAAGTGCCACAGGCGCCCGGCCTCGGCCGCGGGTTGCCGCGCCATGGCCGGGAAGACGAGCAGGGCAAAGACATAGGTGCCGCCGCCCCAGAGAACCCCTGCGAGGATATGCAGAAAATGAACCATCCGGCCTCCTCCGTTCCGCCTCCGTCCTTTGCAACAGTGCCGGGGCCGGACGAGAGCCGTCAACCCCGGCCCGCCCCCGTCACAGCCCCTTGGCGCGATAGCTGGAGGCCACCCGACCGATCGAAACGATATAGGCCGCGGTGCGCAGATCGTGGACGTCGTCGCGGGAATGCCAGACCTCGGACATCGACTGGTAGGCGCCGCGCATGGTGTCGTCGAGGCCGGAGCGCACCAGCTCCAGCTCGCCCGCGCCGCGCAGATACCTGTCCTTGAACGACGGGCTGAGCGTCCAGCCCAGGTTCTGGTCCGCCGAGAGCTTTTCCAGCTCGCGGACGATCAGCTCATGGCGCGATTCCTCCTGCCGGCGCTGCATCCGGCCGAACCGGATGTGGCTGAGGTTCTTGACCCATTCGAAATAGGACACCGTGACGCCGCCGGCATTGGCATACATGTCGGGGATGATGACCGTGCCGCGGGCCCGCAGGATCTCGTCCGCGCCGGCCGTCACCGGTCCGTTGGCCGCCTCGATGATCAGCGGCGCCTGGATGCGGGCGGCGTTCTCCTTGTGGATCACGCCCTCCAGGGCGGCCGGAATGAGGATCTCGCACTCCGCCTCCAGAATGGCCGCGCCGTCCTCGTGATGGACCGCGAGCGGATAATTCGCGACGCCGCCGTGCTTGCCGATCCACTCCTTGACCGCCTCGACGTCCAGCCCCTCTTCGGAAAACAGTGCGCCGTCCCGTTCGATGATGCCGATGACCCGGGCGCCATCCTCCTCGGACAGGAACTTCGCCGCGTGATAGCCTACGTTGCCCAGCCCCTGGACGACGACGCGCTTGCCTTCGAGCGTGCCGCTCAAGCCCGCCACGGCCACGTCCTTGGGATGGCGAAAGAACTCCTGAAGCGCGTATTGCACACCGCGGCCCGTCGCCTCGACCCGGCCCTGGATGCCGCCGGCATGGGGCGGCTTGCCGGTGACGCAGGCGTTGGAGTTGATGTCGGTCGTGTTCATCCGCCGGTACTGGTCGGCGATCCAGGCCATCTCGCGCTCTCCGGTGCCCATATCGGGGGCCGGCACGTTCTGCGCGGGGTGGATCAGGTCGCGCTTGGCCAGCTCGTAGGCGAAACGGCGGGTGATCTGCTCCAGCTCGTGCTCTTCCCACTCGCGCGGGTCGATGCAGAGCCCGCCCTTGGAGCCGCCGAAGGGCGTCTCGACCAGGGCGCATTTGTAGGTCATCAGCGCGGCCAGCGCCTCGACCTCGTCCTGGTTCACCGACATGGCGTAGCGGATGCCGCCCTTGACCGGCTCCATATGTTCCGAATGGACAGAGCGGTAGCCCGTGAAGGTGTGGATCGCGCCGCGCAGACGGACGCCGAACCGGACCGTGTAGGTGGCGTTGCAGACCCGGATCTTTTGCTCGAGGCCAGGGGACAGGTCCATCAGCGCGACGGCGCGGTTGAACATGATATCGACACTCTCACGGAAGGACGGCTCTCCGGCGGGGCGATGGGGTTGGGACATGGGTCACCTTTTGTTTTGGTCGCGCGATTCGGTCTGTGCACAGGCCCACTTAACCACGATTCGCACAAGAATTGCGCGCAGTGATCCCCGGCCGCCCCACACGAGCTGGCGCTGCCACGTTGCCATTGTGGTTACAATGCAGCGCCCTGCGCCGGACCGTTCATCGAATCCCGCGCATTTGCAGTAAATCGTCGGGAGAACGGTCAAAACGCTGCCCCATTCGTCTGGCTATATGACGGAGAGGGAGTCCGGGGTCCGGACTCTGCGGCCGTCCTGTCTGCGGGGCCGGCCGGCATCCAGCAACGAGGGACCAAGATGGGACCGCTGCCAGCGAAACGGCTCCTGCGCCTCGCGCCCCATTCGGGGCGCCGCCGCGCTGCGCCGCATCAGACCTCGGGCGAGGATGTGGCGGACACCGGCGGCACGCCCCGTTCCGCCAGGGCACGGGTCGACGATGCCAGCGGGCTGTCGATGCAGGACCGCGCTTCCGCGTCTGCCCGTGTCGACCGGCCCCCCGGGACCGAAGGGTCGGAGACCTTTCCGCACACCGCGCGCCAGGCACCCCAAGCGAGGTTTATCCAATGATGTTCCTGCGTCTCATCGCCCGCCTGCGACGGTTCCGCCGACGCGAGGACGGCAATCCGACTGTCGAATTCGTGCTGATCTTTCCGATC
This sequence comes from Roseisalinus antarcticus, assembly GCF_900172355.1. Lineage (GTDB taxonomy): Bacteria > Pseudomonadota > Alphaproteobacteria > Rhodobacterales > Rhodobacteraceae > Oceanicola > Oceanicola antarcticus_A. Next base: position 149,703 of record NZ_FWFZ01000003.1, read on the forward strand.
TTCATGGTGCTGATGGTCTCGGCGTTCGAATCCGGCCTGTTGATGGTGCGGCAGATGATGCTGGAGCGCGGGCTGGACCTGTCCGTGCGGGCCGTGCGGCTGGGCACCGGCGACATGATCGAGAACGACGAACTGCGCCGCATGATCTGCAACACCACCGGCATCATCCCGGATTGCATGAGCCAGGTGAAGGTCGAGATGATCCGCCTTGACCCGCGTGCCTTCGACCGGCCCGACCCCGCACCCGATTGTGTCAACCGGGACGAGGCGGCGCAGGTCAACCGCACCTTCCAGAACGGGCAGAACCACGAATTGATGGTGCTCCGGGTCTGTGCGCTGTTCGACCCGATCTTTCCGAACTTCGGCCTCGGCGTCCGGCTGAAGGAACAGCGGGGCGACCACTACGCGCTGGTCTCGACCTCGGTCTTCGTGATGGAGCCGGGCTAGGCCCGCGGGGAAAGGTGTCGATATGACAATAACTCAGGAAGCACATGTTCTGGACACAGTCCTGCCCAATCCACCGATTAACGTAGTCCAATGAAATCCATCCCTGGTAAAGACCGGAAAGATTCCGCGATGTCAGTCCAAGTTCTAGCAAGTCGATGGGTCCGCAGGTTCCGCGACAGCGAATCCGGCGGGATCATCATCTTTTCGCTGTATATCTTCCTCGTGATGATCGCGATGGTCGGCATGGCGGTCGACCTGATGCGGTTCGAAACCCAGCGGTCGATGCTGCAGAACGCGATTGACCGGGCCTCGGTCGCTGCGGCGGACCTCGACCAGCTGATGGACCCCGAGGAGGTCGTGCGCGACTACCTGACCAAGGCCGGCCAGATCCAGTACCTGGAATCCATCGAGGTCGACGAAGGGCTGAACTACCGCACCGTGACCGTCAACGCGAAGGTCGGGATGACCTCGCCGTTCTTCAACATCCTGGCCACCTACGGCATGGTGCAGCCGGCCAGCGCCACCGCGACGGAGCGGGTCGACGACCTCGAAGTCTCGATGGTTCTCGACATCTCCGGCTCCATGGGCGGCTCCAAGATCCGGGAATTGCGCACCGCCGCGACCAATTTCGTCTCGACCCTGATGAGCCGGACGGAATTCGGCGACATCACGATCAGCATCATTCCCTATGCCACGCAGGTCTCGCTGCCGCCGGAACTGGCCGACGCCTACAACTTCGACCGGTTCCACGACTTCTCGAGCTGCGTCAACTTCGAAGACGCGGATTTCGACACAACCGGCATCGACCCGGACCAGGACGTCCTGGCCCAGACCCAGCATTTCGATCCGTTCTACTACTGGGGCACCGTGGACAACAGCAACGAGCGGGCCTTCGTCTGCAACGAGAACACCTATGCCGAGGTGCTGCCCTTCGCCCACAACCTGGCGACGATCACCAACGCGATCAACGCGCTTCAGGCCGGCGGCAACACCTCGATCGACGTCGGCGTCAAATGGGGCGCGGCGCTGCTTGACCCCAGCGCCAACGACGTCGTGCTGGAGCTGATCCAGCAGGGGATGGTGGACGGGGCCTTCGCGGCGCGGCCCGCGACTTTCGAGGACGAAGAGGCGATCAAGGTCCTCGTCGTGATGACGGACGGCGTGAACACCACGCAGTACCGGCTGAACGACTCCCTGCGCGACGGGTGGTCCAACGTCTACGAGGAAGACAACGGAGAGCTCTGGGTCCACGACTACGAGCACCGCTACGACGGCGACGATAACGATTATTCCACCTACGAGCGCTGGTTCAACTCTCGTCGAGAGCGCAACGGCTGGGGCAATTTCTGGCGCAACACCTGGCATTTCAGCGACAGCGGAAACCTGGGCTACGACGACATCCCCCGTGAGCTCACGCGCCTGACCTGGGCCGAGGTCTTCGACAAGGTCTCGCTGCTCTACAACGCCTGGTATCACAACTATGCGCGGGAATGGCGATCCAACGATTTTTACACCTATGCCTACTGGGCGATGAACAACATCGGCCCCGCGACCAAGGACGCCCGGCTCGACCGGATCTGCACGGCCGCCAAGGAGCAGAACATCGTGATCTACACGGTCGGCTTCGAGGTCACGAACTACTCGGCCACGGTGATGGAAAGCTGCGCGTCGTCGCCCTCGCATTTCTTCCGGGTGGCCGGAGAGGAACTGACCACCGCCTTCACGACCATCGCCCGCAACATCACCGATCTGAGGCTGACCAACTGATGCCTCCCCGAACCTCTGTCAGCGATTGATCCGCAACCCAACGGTCCACCAGGAATAGCAACGTGATTCTGCGCAAACTCCTTTCAAGGCTGTCGCGTCTGAGGTCCGATGAACGGGGCAGCATCGCCGTGGAGGCGGTGCTGGTCTTTCCGCTGCTGACCTGGTGCTATCTCGCGAGTTTCGTCTTTTTCGACGCCTTCAAGGCGCAATCGACCAACGACAAGGCCGCCTTCGCGGTCGCGGACATCCTCAGCCGCGAGACGGCGATGATCAACGACGACTACCTGGCATCGCTGCGCGACGTTCATGCGCTGATGACCTTTTCGCGCAAGCCGAACCGTCTGCGCTTCAGCGTGATCGAATGGGACGAGGACGACAATCGGCATCACGTCATATGGTCCGAGATCGTCGGCGCCGCGGGCAAGACCCCGCTGGAAGAGGTCGACGTGGAGCCCGAAAGCGCGGTCGCGGCCAAGATGCCGGCGATGTCCGACGGCGAAAAGCTGATCGTGGTCGAAACCTGGCTGGCCTATGAGCCCGCGTTCAACATCGGGCTCGATGCCTTCGTGTTCGACGGCTTCACCGTGATCCGCCCGCGCTATGCCCCGCAATTGTGCTTTGACAACGACAACTCCGGCGACATCAACACCGCCCTCTGCTGACCGCGCCGAGGGGCGAGGGGTCAGCCAGCGTCGCGGCGGGCCAGGACCATCGCCAGCCGGTCTGCCATGGCCTTGCCCTGGCTTCCCGCCGTAACCCCGCCGATGCCGACCCGGCGCCCCATCCGCCACCACATGCCCGGCACCCAGGCCCGGGGTGCGCGGTGCTTCAGCACCACCAGGAAGCCGTGCGAGGGCTTGAAGGCGAAGGTCCCCCGCTCGACCCGCTCGATCTCGTCCAGCGCGGCCAGCACCCGGCCCGAGCCGTCGACCAGCCCCGCGGTCGTCAGCAGGATGGCCCCTTGCGTCGCGCGGCGCAGCGCCTCTCCCTGGAACAGGGCCGCGAACGCAAGCACCAGCAAGCCCAGGCGCGCACCCATGGACAGCGGCGGACCAAGCGCCAGCCACGCGACCATCCCGCCGAGGCCATAGAACACGCCCACCGCGAAAAGCCGCCGCATCGGCGAGGCGTCGAGGCGCAGATAGACGCCGTTTTCGTCCGGTTCCAACATGGCGGCTGTCTAGCGCGGGCCATGGTCCTGCGCCACAGGCTTTCTCCTGTCGCCGCGCCGGACTATCATGGCGCCGCAAACCCCGTTTCGGACATGTCCCATGCGCCGCGCCCTGCCCTGTCTGATCCTGCTGTGTTGCGCCCTTCAGGCGGGCTGTGCGCGATTTCCGGCGCTCGACAGCCGCCTGACGGAGGCTGACCGCAACGCCCCCTACCCCGCCCTTGTTCCGATCGGCCCGATCCTTGAGCAGGCCGCCGAGGCAAGCGGCGAGGCCGACCCGGCCGCAGGGCTCGATGCCCGGGCGGCGGCGCTTCGGAACCGTGCGGCCGGCCTGCGCAGCCCGGTGGTGCCCGACGAAACCCGCCGGCGGATGGGGCGCGGCATCGACACCACCGCGTTGCGGTAGCCACGGTTTCCGGCTAAGGCGCTGCCACCCGGTCTTTTCCGTCGATCCGAAGGAGCCACCCCATGTCCGACCCATTGCGCCTAGGCATCGCCGGTCTTGGCACTGTCGGCGTCGGCGTGCTCAAGATATTGCGCGACCAGGCCGACCTGATCGCGGCCCGCGCCGGCCGGCCGCTGGTCGCCACCGCCGTCTCGGCCCGCAGCCGGGACAAGGACCGCGGCGTCGACATCTCGGGCCTCGCCTGGGAAGACGACCCGGTGACCCTGGCGACCCGCGACGACGTGGATGTCTTCGTCGAGCTGATGGGCGGCTCCGACGGCCCGGCCAAGGCCGCGACCGAAGCCGCCATCGCCGCGGGCAAGGACGTGGTCACGGCCAACAAGGCGATGCTGGCCCACCACGGCCAGGCGCTCGCCGAAGCGGCGGAGGCCGCAGGCCATGTGATTCGGTTCGAGGCCGCCGTCGCCGGCGGCATTCCCGTCATCAAGGCCCTGACCGAAGGCCTGTCGGCCAATCGCGTCCTGCGGGTGATGGGCGTCATGAACGGCACCTGCAACTACATCCTGACGCGGATGCAATCCTCGGGCCTGCCCTACCAGACGGTTTTCGAGGAAGCCGACAAGCTGGGCTTTCTCGAGGCGGACCCGGAGCTTGACGTGGGCGGCATCGACGCCGGGCACAAGTTGTCGCTGCTGGCGTCCATCGCCTTCGGCACCAGGGTGGATTTCGCGGCCGTTCAGCTTGAAGGCATCGGCAACATCACGATCGAGGACATCGAACAGGCCGCCGACATGGGCTATCGGATCAAGCTGCTGGGCGTCGCGCAGATGACCGGCCGCGGGCTGGAACAGCGGATGCAGCCCTGCCTGGTGCCCGATTCCTCGCCCCTGGGCCAGCTCGAGGGCGGCACCAACATGGTCGTGCTCGAAGGGGACGCGGTCGGCCAGATCGTCCTGCGCGGGGCCGGTGCGGGCGAAGGCCCGACGGCCAGCGCCGTGATGGCCGACGTGATCGACATCGCCCGCGGGATCCGTCTGTCGACCTTCGGCCAGCCTGCGGCCGGGCTGCTGGCCGCGCGCGGTGCCAGCTCCGCCGTGCCCGCGCCCTATTACCTGCGCATGGCCCTGATGGACAAACCCGGCGCCCTGGCCAAGATCGCAACCGTGCTGGGCGACAACGGCATCTCGATCGACCGGATGCGCCAATACGGCCATACGGACACGGCGGCGCCGGTCCTGATCGTGACGCACAAGACGACCCGCGCGGCGCTGGATGCCGCGATCTCGGGGATGGACGTCACCGGCGTCGTCGCCGGGCGCCCGGTGGCGCTTCGGATCGAACAGGTCTGAGGGCGGCGCTCCGGGCGGGCCATGGTCCGGGCGGACGGCGGAGTTGCGGGACGGGGCGCCTTGTCCGCGCAAGCGCGGCGCCCCGCACCATCAACGCACAAAACATGACCACAGTTTGGCGGCGTTAGCGCACCCAGTCTTGCCCCTGTCATGCCCCACCGACATAGTTTGCGGCGAATGACATGAAGGAAGGACGCCAGATGACCCCGAAACCGCCCGAGTTCCACGATCGAATGCTGTCCCTCGGGCTGGCCCGCGTGTCGGAAGCCGCCGCAATCGCCTGTGCCTACCTGATCGGACGCGGTGACGAGAAGGCGGCCGACCAGGCGGCGGTCGACGCCATGCGGCGCGGCCTCAACCAGCTGGAGATCCAGGGCACGGTCGTCATCGGCGAAGGCGAACGCGACGAGGCGCCGATGCTCTATATCGGGGAAGAGGTCGGGTCGGGCACGGGGCCGAAAGTCGATATCGCGCTCGATCCTCTGGAGGGCACGACGCTGACGGCCAAGGACATGCCGAACGCTCTGGCGGTCATCGCCATGGGCCCGCGCGGCACGATGCTGCACGCGCCGGATGTGTACATGGACAAGCTTGCGATCGGGCCCGGCTTCAAGCCCGGGGTGGTCACGATCTCCATGTCGCCGTCCGAACGGGTGTCGGCGCTGGCGTCGGCCAAAGGGTGCTCGACCTCCGACATCACGGTGTGCGTGCTCGAGCGGCCGCGGCACGAGGAGATGATCAACGAGATCCGCGGCACAGGGGCGGCGATCCGCCTGATCACCGACGGCGACGTGGCCGGGGTGATGCATTGCGCCGAGCCCGATGTGACCGGCATCGACATGTACATGGGCTCGGGCGGGGCCCCGGAAGGGGTGTTGGCAGCGGCGGCGTTGAAGTGCATGGGCGGGCAGATCTACGGCAAGCTCCTGTTCCGCAACGATGATGAGCGGGGCCGAGCGCGGAAGGCCGGGATCACCAATTTCGACCGGGTCTACACCCGGGACGACATGGTGACCGGCGACGTGATCTTTGCCGCCACCGGCGTCACCGACGGCTCCCTGCTGCCGGGGATCAAGCGGGAGCCGGGCTATATCACCGCGGAAACCATCCTGATGCGATCCAAGACCGGCTCCGTCCGCCGGATGATCTACCGCAACCCGATGAGCTGAGCGCAACCAGATTATTCGCGAATAATCTGGGGCCTAGCGGAGATCGGCGAAAAAATCCTTCAGCAGGCGGGAGGCTTCGTCGGCCCCGATCCCGTCGTAGACTTCGGGGACGTGGTGGCTCTGGGACTGAGAATAGATCCGGGGGCCCTGTGCCACGCCCCCGGATTTCGGGTCCGCAGCCCCGTAGTAGAGGCGGCGGATCCGGGCGAAGCCGATGGCCGCCGCGCACATCGGACAGGGTTCCAGCGTGACATAGAGGTCGTGATCCGGCAGCCGATCGGACCCCGCCTTGCGGCAGGCCTCCCGCAGGGCCAGGATCTCTGCATGGGCGGTCGGGTCCGCCAATTCGCGGGTTCGGTTGCCGTCGCAGGCAACGATCCGGCCAGAGGGATCGACAATGAGCGCGCCCACGGGCACTTCGCCGCGGAGCCCCGCCGCGCGGGCCTCGTCGAGGGCGCTGGTCATGAAACTGCGAAACACCATGGGGTTTCATGTCCAAGGGCGGCGCAGAGTGCAAGCCGGGGCTGCCTCCGGCGGGGATATTGGCAGGCAATGAAGGGCACGGATTGTCTTTGTGCATGGGGCAGGGCAAGGAAGGGTATGGCAGAGACACCCTCAGGCGACAGGATCGCGAAAGTTCTGGCCCGGCGCGGCGTGGCCTCGCGGCGTGAAGTGGAGCGCATGATCGAGGCCGGGCGTGTCAGCGTCAACGGCAAGCTGATCGAAAGCCCGGCCCTGAACGTCACCGATCGCGACAGGATTCTGGTCGACGGCAAGCCTGTCCCGGCCCCCGAGCCGCCGCGACTTTGGCTCTATCACAAGCCCGCGGGCCTGGTGACGAGCGAGCGCGACGAGAAAGGGCGACCGACCGTCTTTGGAGCGCTACCGGAGGAGATGCCGCGGGTCGTGTCGGTGGGACGGCTGGACCTGACCTCGGAAGGGTTGCTGTTGCTGACCAACGACGGCGAGATCAAGCGGCAGCTCGAGCTGCCGGCGACGGGCTGGCTGCGGCGCTACCGCGTCCGCAGCCACGGCCGCCCGGACGAGGCGGCGCTCGACCGTCTGCGCAAGGGGATCGAGGTCGAGGGCACGCGCTATCAGCCGATGACCGTGACGCTCGACCGTCAGCAGGGAGCGAATGTCTGGATGACGGTCGCCCTGCGGGAGGGCAAGAATCGCGAGATCCGTCGCGCGATGGAGGCGATCGGCATTCCGGTGAATCGGCTCATCCGCATCTCCTACGGGCCGTTCCAGCTAGGCACGCTGAAACCCGGCGAGGTCGAGGAACTGCGACCGCGGGTGGTGCGCGACCAGCTTGGCCTTGCCGAGACACCTGGCGCGGGCCAGGGGTCGGGACAGGGCCCGAAAGCCGACGGCAAGGGCCGTGGTGGCGCAAGACCCGGCGGCGGGCCCTCGGCCAGGGCCAAACCGAAGGTCACGCGCAAAAGGCGGCTTTGAGCCTTGCCCTGCTCGGCGGCACTATGCATCCTTCGGGTCGGACAACCAACGGGAGCGCCAAATGGCCGATCTGCTCACGCTCGAGAACGCGACGAACCTTCTCATGCTCTGCTTTCTGCAGGCGGTTCTGGGCTTCGACAACCTGCTTTACATCTCGATCGAGAGCCAACGGGCCCCCGTCGCCAAGCAGAAGGCCGTGCGCACCTGGGGCATCGTGATCGCGGTCGCCCTGCGGGTCATTCTGCTTTTTGCCATGGTGCAGCTTCTGGCCCGGCTGCAATCGCCGTTCCACGTCTTTGAGTGGGAGGGGATCCTGACCGGCGGGGTCAATTTCGCCACCTGCGTCTTTGTCGTTGGCGGGGCCTTCATCATGTACACGGCGGTCAAGGAAATCAGCCACATGCTGTCGCTCGACAACGTGAACCATGACGTGCAAGGGAAATCCGGGCGTTCGGCCACCCAGGTTGTCCTGCTGATCGTGTTCATGAACCTGATCTTCTCGTTTGATTCCGTCCTCTCGGCCATCGCGATCACGGATGTCTTTCCGATCCTGGCCGCGGCGATCGTGATCTCGGGGCTGGCGATGCTGCTTCTGGCCGACGGGGTCACGCAGTTCCTGAAGAAGAACCGGATGTACGAGGTGCTGGGCCTGTTCATCCTGCTGATCGTCGGTGTCGTGCTTCTGGGCGAGGCCGGCCAGGCCGCCGTCCACGGCGCCGAGGCAATTGGCATGCCGCATGAGGAGGCCAGGGACCTGGCCATCAAGGTCCTCGGCCAGGAGATCGTGCCGATGTCCAAGAGCACCTTCTATTTCTCCGTCATCGTCCTCTTCGCGGTCGAAATCCTGCAGTCCGGTTACACCCGAAAGCTCAATGCAGAGCGCGCCGCGCTTCAGCGACACTCGTAATCGGGACCGATCGGTCTTATCATAAAGGGGAGAAAACGAGCTTTGAGCCGACATGACACGACTGATCCTTGCCCTGTTGCTGCTGTCCGTCGCGGTGATCACGGTCCAGATCGTGGGCGACTTCGTCCGCCCGCGCCCGGCACGATCCGAACGGCCCTCCCGCTCGGTCGAGATCCCCATGCCTGAGACCTTCCGGACCATCGCCTATGTGCTCTTGCTCCTGCTGGCGCTGGGCGTCACCTCGGGCCTTCTCGGGGGGAGCTGATGGCGAAGCGCTTTGGCGGCAGATACAGCCCCGGCGGGACGGACGAGACGCCGGCGCCGGCCCCGCTGGACAGCGCCCGCGTCGATGCGGGCGCGGGGGTGAAGGCGAACCTGATGTTCCTGCCGCCCGTCGTGCTGGCCGCGACCTCGCTGGGCTCGGGGCCGGTGGTGCTGGTGACGGCGCTGGTCGGCGCGGCCATCCTGGGCCTCGGCGCCTGGCTGACCCGCGAGGGGCTGCGCGCCGAGGCCGCCTATGACGACCGCAAGGTCGCGCGGCGGCCGGCGCTGCCGCGCAAGATGCTGGGCTCGGCGTTGACGGGTGTCGGCATCGCGATCGCCGGCTGGACCGGGGATGCGGGCCTTATCGGCGCGGTCCTCTATGGTGTCGCGGCAGCCGGGCTTCACGTCGCGGCCTTCGGCATCGACCCGCTGCGCGACAAGCTGGTCGAGGGGATCGACGAGTTCCAGCAGGACCGTGTCGCCCGCGTCGTGGACGAGGCCGAGGCCTATCTCGACACGATCTGGGGCAAGATCCAGACCACGGACGCGCGGGCGCTGCAGGATCGTGTGGCGAGCTTCTGCGCCACCGCCCGCCGCATGATCCGCACGGTCGAGGAGGACCCCCGCGACCTGACCGGCGCCCGCAAGTTTCTGGGCGTCTACCTTATGGGCGCCCGCGACGCGACGGTGAAGTTCGTCGAGATCTGGAACCGCAAGAAGGACAGCGACGCCCGCGCCGCCTACGAGGCCCTGCTCGAGGATCTGGAACAGAACTTCGCGGCGCGAACGGAACGGATGATGTTGGACGATCGCTCCGACATGGATATTGAAATCAAGGTATTGCGCGATCGACTGCAGCGCGAAGGCGTTTGATTGCGCCCCCAACACAGGAACCGCCTCATGTCCGAGACCACCGCGAACAACATGGCCAAGGCACAGGCGACGCTGGCCGATGTCGAGAAGGTCACCGCCGTCGTCCTGCCCGAACCCAAGGGAGAGCTTGTCACCATGAAAGCCGCCGATGCGCCGACCTCGACCCTGATCCAGAGCCGTATGGACGAGATCGACATGTCGGACACCAATTCGATCATCGCCTTCGGGTCGGCCGCGCAGGCCGAGTTGCAGGAGATCTCGCAATCCATGCTGCAGGGCGTGCGCAACAAGGACGTGGGCCCCGCCGGCGACAGCCTGCGCGACATCGTGACCACGATCCGCGGCTTCAATGTCTCCGAGCTCGACGTCCGCCGAGAGCGGTCCTTCTGGGAGCGTCTGCTGGGCCGCGCCGCGCCCGCCGCCAAGTTCGCCGCGCGGTTCGAGGACGTGCAGGGCCAGATCGACAAGATCACCGACAACCTGCTCAAGCACGAGCACACGCTGCTGAAGGATATCGAGAGCCTCGATCTGCTCTATGAAAAGACCCTGAATTTCTACGACGAGCTGGCCATCTACATCGCCGCGGGCGAGGCCAAGCTGGCCGATCTGGACGACAAGGTCATCCCCGCCAAGGAGGCCGAGGTGCAGGCCGCCCCCGAAGAGCAGGGGGTGATGAAGGCGCAGGAGTTGCGCGACCTGCGCGCCGCCCGCGACGACCTGGAGCGCCGGGTGCATGACCTCAAGCTCACCCGGCAGGTGACGATGCAATCGCTGCCCTCGATCCGGCTGGTGCAGGAGAACGACAAGAGCCTGGTGACCAAGATCAACTCGACGCTGATCAACACCGTCCCCCTGTGGGAGACGCAGCTCGCCCAGGCGGTCACGATCCAGCGCTCCTCGGAGGCGGCGAAGGCGGTGCGCGAGGCCAATGACCTCACGAACGAATTGCTGACCGCCAATGCCGAGAACCTGCGGTCCGCCAACAAGACCATCCGCCAGGAAATGGAGCGTGGCGTCTTTGACATCGAGGCGGTGAAGTCGGCCAACGCCAACCTGATCGCCACGATCAACGAAAGCCTCCAGATCGCGGACGAGGGCAAGCGCAAGCGGGCCGAGGCCGAACAGGACCTGCAGAAGATGGAAGCGGAGCTGAGACAGACCCTCGCCTCTGCCAAAGCCAAGCAGACCGGCCTTGGGGAAACCGTCGGACAGGCCGCCGGCGCGTGAGGCATCGGTCGCGCATCCTGATGATGGCGGCGACGGCCTGTCTTGGCCTCGCCGCCTGCGAGCCGGCGCCCGACCGCGGCGCGGAGGCCGACGGTGCCGCCGCCCGGCCCAATTCCGCGCCGAATTCCAGCGCCACGCCTCCTGTGCGCAATGTGGGGCCCTCGGCGGAAAGCGCCTCGCTTGCGGCCTATTACCGGCGGCTGGAAAACGACCTTCTGGTGCGCGGGTTGATGCGCACCGATGGCGGCGGCCCCGACACGCCCTTCACCGACACGATGCTGGCGCGGAATTTCGTGCAGATCGCGCTTTACGACGAATACGTCTCGACCGGCGGCCAACTGCAGGCCCGCACCACCCAAAGCCGGCTGCGCCGCTGGGACATCCCGGTCCGCTACGCGGCCGAATTCGGCCCCGGCGTCCCGACCGGCCAGCAGGCCGAGGACCGCGCGAACGTGCGCAACTACGTGGCCCGGCTTGCACGGGTCACCGGCCACCCGATCACCTACGACGAAAGCAACGCCAATTTCCACGTGCTCTTCCTGACCGAGGACGACCGCGACAACATCGCGCCGCGCCTGCGGCAGCTTGTTCCGGGAATCACCGACAGCTCCATCCGCGCGTTCCAGACGCGGGATCGCGGGACGCTTTGCCTTGTGCTCGCCTTTTCGCAGGGGGGAAGCGCGACCTATACGCGCGCAGTCGCCCTGATCCGGGCCGAACATCCGGACCTGCTGCGGCTGTCATGCATCCACGAAGAGCTGGCCCAGGGCCTTGGCCTGGCCAACGACAGCCCCGCCGCCCGCCCCTCGATCTTCAACGACGACGAAGAGTTCGGCCTTTTGACGACCCATGACGAATTGCTGCTGCGGATGCTCTACGACAGCCGCCTCACCCCCGGCATGACCGAGGCCGAGGCCGGCCCGATCGTCCGCCGGATGGCGACGGAGCTTGTCGGCGGGCCGGTCTAAGCTTGTCCGGCGCGGCGATTTGGTGACATTCTTCCGGGGCAGGCCCCGCCACTTTGACTTTTTCAGGAGCGCACAATGGCGATCTTCGACTTTCTGTCCGGCCAGTTCATCGACGTCATTCACTGGACCGATGACACCCGTGACACCATGGTCTGGCGCTTCGAGCGGCATGGCCACGAGATCAAGTACGGCGCCAAGCTGACCGTGCGCGAGGGGCAGGCGGCGGTCTTTGTCCACGAGGGCCAGATGGCCGATGTGTTCACCCCCGGGCTCTACATGCTCGAGACGAACAACATGCCGATCATGACCTCGCTTCAGCACTGGGACCACGGGTTCAAGTCGCCGTTCAAGTCCGAGATCTATTTCGTCTCCACCACCCGGTTCTCCGACCTGAAGTGGGGCACGAAGAACCCGATCATGCTGCGCGATCCCGAGTTCGGGCCGACCCGCATCCGCGCCTACGGCACCTACACGGTCAAGGTGAAGGATCCGGCCACCTTCATGACCGAGATCGTCGGCACCGACGGCGAATTCACTATGGACGAGATCAGCTTTCAGGTCCGCAACATCATCGTGCAGGAATTCAGCCGCGTGGTGGCCGCCAGCGGCATTCCGGTGCTCGACATGGCGGCGAACACCGCCGATCTGGGCAAGCTGGTCGCCGGTGCGATCTCCGACACCGTGTCGCAATACGGGCTGGTGATCCCCGAGCTCTACATCGAGAACATCTCGCTGCCCCCGGCGGTCGAGAAGGCGCTGGACACCCGCACCTCGCGCGGGCTGACCGGCGATCTCGACGCGCATATGAAATACGCAGCCGCCGAGGCCCTGCGCCAGGGCGGCGACGCCTCGGGCGCCATGGGGGCCGGGATGGGCGCCGGCATGGGCATGGCCATGGCCGGGCAGATGGCCGGCCAGTTCGCCGGGGCCGCCGGACCGTGGGGCGGGGCGCGTCAGCCCGCCGCCGCCGCCGCGCCCGCCCCGCCGCCGCCGCCGGTCGAACATGTCTGGCACATCGCCAAGAACGGCGAGACCTCGGGCCCGTTCTCGAAAGCCAGCATGGGCAAGATGGCCGCCACCGGCGATCTGACCCGCGAGACCTACGTCTGGACCGCCGGCCAGGACGGCTGGATGAAAGCCGACGACGTGGCCGAGCTTGCGCAATTGTTCACCGTGATGCCCCCGCCACCGCCACCGGGGGTCTGACAGATGATCCGCCCCCTCTGCACGCTCGTCCTTGCCGCCGCCGTTTGCGCCGGCTGTGGGCCGCAACGCCCCGAAGGCGCCGTGGCGCTTGACCTGTCGGGGGCGCAGCAGGCGTTCTTCGCATCCAACCCCGCGGCCTCGGGTGTGCGCATCATTGCCGAGGGCAAGGGCCGCTACGACGTCGCGCGGGATGGCACGGCGCTCTATCGGCCCAGCGGGTCCACCTCGGGGCTGACGACGTCGACGGACGCGGTCAGCGTCTCGGGCAACACGCTCTGCGTGCCGCCCTCGGGCACCTGGACCGGTGTGTGCATCGACGTCTTCGACACCGGAACGGGCTATTTCTGCGAGGGCACCTTCGGCAACAATGCCAGCTGGGCCGTTCCCTGCCGGTTCGAGCCGGTCTGACATCCGCCGCGCCCCAAAGCGGCGGGGCCTGAAACTTCGGGCCCGCGTCCTACGTGGCTGATCGCATGGATGCCCAAGTTTCATATTCCGACGCAGGCTCGGTCAGGGCGCGGCTGACGCGGGCGATACCTGCACGGCGGGTTGCGCTGAAGTGGATGCACTGGACGATCGTGCCGTTCTTCATCTGGTTCCTGCTGGTCCAGCCCGATGACGTGCGCCACGTCGGCCAATGGGCGGTGCGGCTGCACTCCGTCTTCGGGCTGGTCTTCGTGACCCTGTCGCTGCTCTGGACCGCCGACTTCCTGCGCCGCGGCCTTGCCGGGCGCCCGGGGCCGAAGCTGTGCGGTTGGCAGCGGCGGTTTCACGGGCTGCTGCACCGGACGCTGGTGCTGGGGCTTTTCGGCGTGGCGCTTACCGGGTTCCTGCTCGGGCTCACCTCGACGGTGCTGCTTTGGGCCGGGGGGATCGTGCCGATCGCGCCGCCCCTCGCCCTGCCCCGCGCGAGCGAGATCGTGGGCCTGGTGCACTACGTGGAGTTCTACGGCCTCGCGCTCGTGGCCCTGATTCACGCGGGCTTTCACCTCTGGCGCCACCTGCGGCTGCGCGACAACGCCCTGCGGATCATGGCGCCCCGCTTCCTGCACCGGTTCCTTTAGCTCGTGGGGATGATCCCGGCGCAGGCATCCGCCGGCAGCACGGCGTCATCGTCCCGCAGCGCCTTGAACGGCCGGTAGGAGCCCACGCGCGAGGCCTCGTGCAACTCGTTGTCGAGGCACAGGTCCTGCCCCAGGTTGCCGAGGTTGAACCCGAACCCGCCCGGGCCGCAATCGTCGCCCCGCCCGTTCATGTTCCAGCCCTGCGGCATCGCGTAGGACGGGTGAGAGACGGCGAATTCGCTCCGGTCCGGCAGGAAGGTCAGGATCCAGGTGGTCTCCGGGGCCAGGTCGGACAGCGCCCAGCGCCCGACCTTCCGGTCCGCCACGAAGCCCTCGATCACGAAACACGAGATGTCGTCCTGATCGACGAAGGGCGCGGTCGCGAGATCGGCATCGAAGGACATCGCGCCCTGCATCTTGTAGCCGCCGTCGCCGATCCACTCGAAGACATAAGTCGCCTCCTGGGCGCAGGCCGCCCCCACGGCCATGTTCGACGCCAGAAGCGCGGCAAAGATACGCTGAGATACCGCCATGCCGGGGCCTCCCTTCCTTAACAAATCGCTAATGAAACTAACCGCTCCGGGCAGTGGCGCAACCGGGCGGGGGCCGCAAAGTTACCCGAAGGTTAACGCGGCCTCGCCCGGCCGGCCGGTCCGGCGAAAGGCGGTTTCCCCCCGGGGCGATGCGAATTAGTCTCGGCCCCGACAGGCGGGCAAGAAGGGGCGGACCATGGCCGAGGAACATCGCTTTCCCTGTGTGCAATGCGGGGCGGACATGCGGTTCGACCCCGGCGAGGACCGGCTGATCTGCGACCATTGCGGCCACACCGAGGCGATGCAGGACGAGGTCGGCCCCTGGGCCGGGCATGCGATCCGCGAGCTCGATTTCCAAAGCGCGGTCGCCGGCCAGATCGGCGAGGCCGAGATGGAGGAGACGCGCACGCTCTCCTGCCCCAATTGCGGCGCACAGGTGGAGTTCGACAGCGACACCCACGCCACCGAATGCCCGTTCTGCGCCACCCCGGTCGTGACCGACACCGGCACCCACCGCCATATCAAGCCGCGCGGGCTGCTGCCCTTCAGGCTGGAGGAACGCGCGGCCCACGACGCGATGAACGAGTGGCTGGGCAAGCTGTGGTTCGCCCCCTCCGGCCTGCAGGAATATGCCCGCAAGGGGCGGCGGATGTCGGGGATCTATGTGCCCTACTGGACCTTCGACGCCGATACCAAAAGCCGCTATTCCGGCGAGCGGGGCGACGATTACTACGTCACGCGGACGGTGATGCGCGACGGCAAGCGGACCCAGGTGCGCGAGCGCAGGACCCGCTGGTCGCGCCGGTCGGGCCGGGTCGCGCGGTTCTTCGACGATGTCCTGGTGCTGGCCTCGAAATCCCTGCCCAAAAGCTACACCGACGCGCTGGAACCCTGGGACCTGTCCGAGCTGGAGCCCTACAAGCCCGATTTCCTGGCCGGATTCCGCGCGGAAGGCTACCAGGTGCAGCTCGACGAAGGATTCGTCGAGGCGCGGGCCTACATGGACCGGATGATCCTGCGGGACGTCAAGTTCGACATCGGCGGGGACCGACAGCGGGTGCACGACATCGACACCGAGGTGGACAAGGTCACCTTCAAGCACATCCTGCTGCCGGTCTGGCTCGCCGCCTACAAGTATCGCGGGACCTCCTACCGCTTCGTGGTCAACGGCCGCACCGGCAAGGTGAAGGGCGAGCGGCCCTGGTCCGCCTGGAAGATCGCCTTTGCCGTCGTGGTCGGGGTGATCCTCGCGGCCGGTATCGGCTATGTGATCGCGATGAACCAATAACCCGCGCGGCCGGTGGCCCCGGCAGACAGCGCACCCGCGCTCTGGACGCGCCCGCGCCGGGCGGTCATGTTCGGGCCAATCAATTCTGGAGGTGACGATGATCCTGGCCTGCGGCGAAGCCCTGATCGACATGCTGCCACGCAAGAGCGCGGCGGGCGAGGATGCGTTCGCGCCCTACCCGGGTGGCGCGGTGTTCAACACCGCCATCGCGCTGGGGAGGCTGGGGGCGCCGGTCAGCTTCTTCTCCGGCATCTCCACCGACATGTTTGGTGACATGCTGCGCGGCTCGCTGGCCGACAGCGGCGTCGACACCGGCCCCGCCGCCCTGTCCGACCGCCCCACGACGCTGGCCTTCGTGAAGCTGGTCGAGGGCTCCGCCACCTATGCCTTCTACGACGAGAACACCGCCGGCCGCCTGCTGACAGAGGCGGACCTGCCCGACGTCTCGGCCGACGCGCTGTTCTTCGGCGGCATATCGCTCGCGGTCGAGCCCTGCGGCGCGGCCTACGAGGCGCTGATGCTGCGCGAGGCCGGCCGGCGGGTCACGATGATCGACCCGAACATCCGCCCCTCCTTCATTCGTGACCCTGCACGTTATCGCGCCC
Organism: Roseisalinus antarcticus; assembly: GCF_900172355.1. Taxonomy (GTDB): domain Bacteria; phylum Pseudomonadota; class Alphaproteobacteria; order Rhodobacterales; family Rhodobacteraceae; genus Oceanicola; species Oceanicola antarcticus_A. The sequence goes on from NZ_FWFZ01000003.1 coordinate 166,405, forward strand.
GGATCGACCGGATGGTGGCTACCGCGGACATCGTGAAGCTGTCGGACGAGGATCTGCGCTGGCTTGGCGGCGAGGGCGACCTGGCCAGCCTCGCCGAGGGGATCGTCGCGAAGGGCCCGAAACTCGTCTGCATCACCGAAGGGCCAAAGGGCGTCACCGGGTATTCGGCCCACGGCGCGACCTTCGTCGCCTCCGAGCGGGCCGAGGTCGTGGACACCGTCGGGGCTGGCGACACCTTCAACGGCGGCCTGCTAGCCAGCCTTCACGCGGCCGGAGCGCTGACCCGCGACGGGATCGGGGCGCTGACCGAGGACACGATCCGCGCCGCCCTGACCATAGGCGCTCGCAGCGCGGCGATCACCGTCAGCCGCGCCGGCGCGAACCCGCCCTGGGCCCACGAATTGTGAGGGCGCTGCTGCAACGGGTGACCGAGGCCTCGGTCACCGTCGACGGCGAGACCATCGCCGAGATAGGCCCCGGGCTGCTGGTGCTCGCCTGTGCCATGGCGGGCGACGGGCCGGACCAGCCCGGCAAGCTCGCCGCCAAGATCGCGAAGCTGCGGATCTTTGCCGACGAGGCGGGCAAGATGAACCGTGCGCTGGTCGATACCGGTGGCGCGGCGCTGGTGGTCAGCCAGTTCACCCTGGCGGCCGATACCTCGCGCGGGAACCGCCCCGGGTTTTCCGCCGCAGCGCCGCCCGCCGAGGGAGAGGCGCTCAATCTTGCCCTGGCCGAGGCCCTGGCGGGGTTGGGCATTCCCACCGGGACCGGGCGCTTTGGCGCCGACATGAAGGTGCGCCTGCTCAACGACGGACCGGTGACGATCTGGATCGACACCGACGGCTAGATGCCGGGCGCCGGGCGGCAGGTCTCGCGCCGTCCCAATCACATGCCGCGCAGATCGCCGCCAACAGCATCCGCGGCGCCGGGGCGGCGCGAGGAATCGCTTGCCCGACGTGGGAATCGGCCCAAACTGAACGGGAAGCTACAACGAAGGACACCCTGCCATGCGACTTTTGCCTGCCATGATCGCCTCTGCCCTGGCCGCACCTGCCCTGGCAGCCACCGAAGAGGATGTGACCTTCTTCTCCGCCGGGCAGGAGGTGGTCGGCACCCTGTCCCTGCCTGACGGCCCGCCCGCGCCGGTCGTTCTGCTGCTGCACGGCTTTACCGGGTCGCGGGACGAGCTGCTGATCCTGAGCGTCGACGAGGGCGTCTTCGTGCGCACCGCCCGGCTGCTGGCCGAAGCAGGCTATGCCAGCCTTCGAATCGACTTTCGCGGCTCGGGCGAGAGCCTGAAGGACCTCACCTTTGCCGACACCACCTTCGAGGGCCAGATCGCCGATGCGCTTGCCGCCTTCGACTACCTGACCGATCTCGACAGCGTTCAGGGCGACGATATCTATCTGATTGGCTGGAGCCAGGGCGGCCTCGTGGCGACCGCCGCCGCCGGGCGCACCAGCCTGCCCGATGCGACGGCGCTCTGGGCGGCGGTGGCGGACCCCCAGATCACCTACGCCGGCATCCTCGGCGAGGAGCTGATGGAGGCCGGCTATGCCGCCGCCCCGGCAGATCCGGTGCCCACGACCCTGCCCTGGGGGCTCGATATCGAGTTGAAGGGGGCGTTCTTCGACCAGGTGGCGACTTTTGATCCGCTGGCCGAGATCGCCGCCTATTCGGGCCCGCTGTTCGTGGCGCAAGGCACGCTCGACACGACGGTCATGCCGGTCTCGGCAGAGATGCTGATCGAGGCCCACGAGGGGCCGGAAGAGCTCTGGACCGCGGAGATGGACCATGTGTTCAACGCCTTCACCACGGCGGAGACGCTGGATGCGATGGCGGCGGCGACCGTTGACTTCTTCGCGCAGCATGATGACTAGGGCGGCACCCTGACGCGAACTGTCCGGGGTGCGGTCGTTGCGCCGCCTGGCCCCGGAGGCACAATGTCCGACACACCCGGCACCCACCGCACCGAACACCGTCTGTTCGTGCTGACCCTGCTGGCCAAGGGGATGCTGGGAGTGGTGCAGCTGATGACAGCCGCGGCCATCGCCCTGGGCGCGGCGAACCAGCTGCCGGCCATGGCCGACTGGCTGGTCAGCGCCGAACTGGCGGAGGATCCCGGCGATCTCTTCGCCTCGCGTATCATCGCGCTGGCCGGCAATGTCCCGAATGGCGATGTGACGTTCTACGGCGTCTACTTCGCGGCGCACGGGCTGCTGCACCTGGGTGTCGTGGTCGCCCTGCTCAGCGGGGCCATCTGGGCCTATCCGGCCGGCATCGCGGTTCTCGCGGGGTTCGTCATCTATCAGCTGGCGGACTGGCTGAACACCGGCGGGGTGATGCTGCCGATCCTCAGCGCGATCGATCTCGCGGTGATCTGGATGACCCTGATCGAATGGCGGAACCGGCGGCGGGGCCGGGCCTGAGCCCGCGCCGCTGGTCCTTGGAGGTGGAAGGTCCTTGGAGGTGGAAAGAGGCGCCCGTTCGGACGCCACTTTCCTCGGTATGCGAGTTTCAGCCCGCCGCGCCGGCGGGCAGCAGCACCCGGTCGATGACGTGGACGACGCCGTTCGACTGGTCCACGTCGGCAATGGTCACGGTTGCAATCCGTCCATTCTCGTCGCGCAGCTTGATCTCGCCGCCGTCCATGTAGGCCTGCAGCGTGCAGCCGCCGACGGTCGGCACCGCGTGCATGCCGCCGTCATCGGCGATCATTCCGGCGATGGCCGAGGAAAACGCCTCTGCCGCGACCACGTGGCAGGTCAGGACTTCGGTCAGAAAGCCCTTGTTGGCCGGGTCGAGCAGCGCGTTGATCGACGCGTCCGAGATCTGGCTGAAGGCCGTGTTGGTGGGGGCGAAGACGGTGAACGGCCCCTCGGAGGCCAGCGTGTCCACGAGGCCCGCCGCCTGGACCGCGCTCACGAGCGTCGTCAGGGTCGGCGCGTTCGAGGCATTCTGGGCGATGGTCATGTCGGCCATCATCGGGGCGCCGCCCACGGTGGGGTTGGTTTGCGCGGTCGCCGCGGATGCGGTCAGGGCGCCGGCGGTCAGGGCTGCGAAAATCATGGGTTTCATCATATGTCTCCTCTGGTTTCATCGTCACGGGCAGGCTGACCTGCCGCGCATGCCCGGAGTCACGAACCGCGCGGAACAGAAGTTTCAGGGGAGCAGAATATTCGCGAATATTCTGGCGCCCGGTCGATCGGACTGTGCCCCGTCCGTGACGTCGCGCCGGGCCGAGACCGCCGGATCGGTCAGAAATCCGTCGGGGCGCCGCCCTCGCGTTTGCGCCGTTCGACGAAGCTTGCCAGCTCCTCCCGGATCGCCGGGTCCAGTGGCGGCGGCGCGTATTCCTCCAGCAGGCGCAGCACCAGCAGGTGCGCCCGTTCCGAGGTCCAGTGCCCGCCCGCGACCGCCCAGGCCTCGTGGTTGCGCCAGTCGCTGACGATCGGCTGATGGAAGGCGGTCTCGTACCGCGCTTGGGTATGCTCGATCCCGAAGTAATGCCCCGAAGAGCCCACCTCGCGGATAGCCGAGAGGGCGATCTCGGCCTCCCCCGTGGCGACGACCTCAGGCTCCATGTAGCGCTGGATCATGCCCAGCACTTCGCAATCCATCACGAATTTCTCCGGGCTGGCGATCAGCCCGCCCTCTAGCCAGCCGGCCGCGTGATAGACCATATGCGTGCCGGACTGCACCGCGGCCCACAGCGAATTGCAGGTTTCCCACATCGCCTGGCCGTCGGGCACATTCGCCGTGCAGACGCCCGAGGAGCGCAGGGGCAGCCCGTAGAACCGCGCCATCTGGCCGGTCATCTGCGTCGCGCGCATGTATTCCGGCGTCCCGAACGCAGGGGCGCCGGATTTCATGTCCACGTTGGAGGTGAAGGTGCCGATCACGCAGGGGCAGCCGGGCACCACGTATTGAAACAGGGCGATGGCCGACAGCGCCTCGGCGATGGAGAGGGTCACGGCCCCCGCCATGGTCACCGGCGCCATCGCCCCCGCCAGGGTGAAGGGCGTGACCATCGCCGCCTGCCCGCGCCGGATCAGCCGCAGGCAGCCGTCGATCATCGGCTGGTCATGTTTCAGCGGCGACGTCGAGTTGATGTTGGTGAACATCCGCGGCGTTTGCCTGAATGCCGCCTCGGACAGGCCGCCGGCGATCCGCACCATCTCGGCCACGTCCTCCACCCGTTCGGCCCCCAGCGCATAGGCATGGACCACCTTGTCGGTCAGCGTCAGCATGTCGAACAGGACATCCAGATGCCGCACCGAGGGATGAATATCCACCGGCTCGACCGGATAGCCGCCGATGAAATGGATACAGTTGAACATCTGCGACAGCTTGAGCAGCCTGGCGCAGCGCTCGCGCGTGCCGGGCACCTTTCCGCCGGTGGTCATGTCCCAGTAATTGGGCGGTGAGCTCACGTTGCCGAACAACAGGGTCCTGCCGCCCACCTCGATCCGGCGCGCCGGATTACGCGGGGTGATGGTGAAGCTTTGCGGCGCCTGCGCCACCATCTCTGTCACCCAGTCGCGGCCCATCCGCACGTTGGTGCCGTCTACGTGGCAGCCCGCCTGGCGAAAGAGCGCCAGCGCCTCGTCGTTGAGGAACTCGACGCCCACCTCCTCGAGCACCTGCATCGCGCCTGCGTGGATCGCCTCGATCCCGGCCTCGTCCAGCGGTGCGGTCGGCGCGTCGCGATTCTCGATCATGCGCCAGTCGGGTTGCTGGAAACTGCCGCCGCCGCGGCGCCGCGCGTTGCCCGCCCGACCGCCCGTGCGCCGGCGACCGCCGGTCCCGGGATCGGATGTGGACGCGTTGTCCATAGTGGCTCCTTGACTGGTGCCCAACATGGCCACCTGCCGGGCGCCCGTCACGGCAAAAAGCGACGCCGCCTGTCGCGGACGGGTCTTTCGCGGCACGGCGGCCGCGCGGTGCCTCAGGGCTGTGCGTCCAGCCAGGCCGGCAGACCCGCGATCGAAGGCAGCACCACGTCCGCGAGCGGCGCCAGGTCCGCCCGCGTCGCGAGCCCCGTGAGAACGCCGACGCAGACCATCCCCGCCGCCCGCCCGGCCAGGAGGTCATGCGCACTGTCCCCAACCATGACGACGGCACCTGGCGCGAGGCCCACCGCCTGGCAGAAGGCGACAAGCTGCCCCGGGCCCGGCTTGTGGCCAAAGCCGGAATCGGCCCCGGCGATGAAGCGGAACCGCGCTTCGATTCCCGAAGTGGCGAGATGGGCGCGGGCCGGCGCCTCGGCATCGTTCGTGGCCACGCCAAGCGCGAGCCCCCGCGCCGCGAGCCCGTCGAGGAAGGGGCCGAGATCCACCGCCTCGACCTGCGGCGCGGTGGCCGCGCGGGCATTCATGCGTGCGACCAGCGCGGATTTCGGCTGTGGCGGCAGAAGCGGCAGGATCACCTCCGCGACCTCGTCGGCGGTGTGGGCAACCACGATGCTGTCGCGCCGAAATCGCCGCGCCCCGGTGTCGTAGCCCAGCATCTCGGCCAGCGCCGCGACCGTGTCCGGGTCGCCGCCCGCCTCTTCGGTCAACAGGCCCATGGTCCAGCTGCCCCAGGTTGCGTTGAAATCGTAGAGCGTTCCGTCCTTGTCGAACACCACGCCGGCCAGTGTCACGGGCCCGCCGGGGCCGTCGTTCGGACGGGGCGCACGCCCCTCAGGTCCAGTGGACATGTTCGGCCCCCGGCAGAGCGTAGTGCGCCTGAAGCGGCGCCTCGTAGGGCAGGTCGGACGCGTCGCAGAACCCCATCACCCAAGCGTCGTCCATGGTCAGGAATTCCAGGACCGAGGCGAGGAAGGCAGGGTCCGACGCGCGGGCCCGCAGATCCTCGGCCGCGGCGCCGGTGGAGCCCAGGAAGACCGGCGACAATTCCTCGTTGGAGACAAGCCAGCCCAGCGCGAGCAAGGCGATGGTTTCGGCGCGTTCCGGCGACATTTACAATCCTTATGACTACGACAACCTTTTTTTAACCATTCATTCGCAAATTGACAGCAGGGACGGATCAGACCACGGAAGGACTGATGAATGTCGGCGAGCATCCTCGTTGTAGATGAAACGGTCACCAATCGGATCGTGCTCAAGGTCAAGCTGCTCGCGGCGCGATATGAAGTCTGCGTGGCAAGCTCGCTGAGCGAAGCGCGACGCAGTGTGGACGATGTGGCCCCCGATCTCGTTCTCGTCGATGCCGGCCAGGACGCGACCAATGCGCTGGCATTCTTCCAGGACATGCGCAACCAACAGCGGACACGGCACGTGCCGATCATCGCCATCGGCGGCTTTTGCGGCCCGGACGCGCGGCTGGCGGCCCTTGCCGCCGGGGCCAACGACGTGCTCAGCAAGCCGGTCCACGAGGTCATGCTGCTGGCCCGCATCCGGTCGCTTCTGCGGGCGCGCGATGCCGAGTCGGAGATCGCGCTGAGGGATGACACCAGCCGGGCGCTGGGTTTTGCCGAGCAGCCGGAGACATTCCAGGGGCCGAGCCGCACCGCCCTGATCGTGCCCGACAGCCCCGCGGGCATGTTGCGGGCCCGAGGCATCGTCGCGGCGATGCCGGGCGGGGCGCGGGTCTGTTCGCTTGGCGACGCACTGGGGCCGGGAAATGGCACGCGCGACATCGACCTGTTCGTGATCGACGCGACCTGCATGGATCAGGAGGCCTTCGCGGCCGAGATCTATCGGCTCGTGCCGGAGTTGCGGTCGCGTTCGGAATCGCGCCACGCGGCGGTGATCGTGATCCTGCCCAAGGGGACAGAGGGGATGGCGGGCATGGTGCTCGACCTCGGGGCGAACGATCTCGTCGGCTATGATGTGTCCATGCAGGAGCTGGTCTACCGGGCCAAGGGGCTGCTGCGCCGCAAACGCCACCAGGACCGCCAGCGCGCAACGTTGCGCAACGGGATCAAGGCGGCGATCACCGATCCGCTGACCGGGCTGCACAACCGGCGCTATGCCGAACCGCATCTGGAACGCTTGGCCGAGGCCGGGCGCCGTACCGGGCGCCCGTTCGCGGTCATGGTGCTGGATATCGACCATTTCAAATCGATCAACGATCGCTGGGGCCATGCCGCCGGCGATTGCGTACTGCGCGAAGTGGCCCAGCGGTTGCAGGCCAATGTCCGCGTGGTCGACCTGCTGGCCCGGATCGGTGGCGAAGAGTTCCTGCTGGCGATGCCGGACACCACACCGCGGCTGGCGCAGATGGCGGCGGAGCGGCTGTGCAACCTGATCGAGGAAGAGCCGTTTTCCCTGCCCGGCAGTCGGACCCCGCTGTCGGTGACCCTGTCGATCGGCGTTGCCCTCGCCGGCAAGGTCGGCTCGACGGTGGAGGATCTCCAGGGCCTGTTCGGCCGGGCCGACGCGGCGCTTTACGCGGCCAAGACGGCGGGCCGCAACACCGTCAGCCTCTCGGCCGCGTGACCCGCCCGCAGGCTCGCGGCCCTAGTTTTGCGGAGCGCCTGCGGCGCACAGGTTTCGCCCGGCGCCCGCCACAGGGCGGGAGCCGGGCCGCCGCGTCTGGCCGGCCGGGCTCTGCCGTGCAGGTCTAGTCCCGTCTGGGGGGCGGGGCGGGGTCCCCATGGCCCCGTATCGCTTCGTTTTCAAGCCGGTCCGCCAGGGCGCGGCGCGCTTCGGGCGTCATTTCGGCGATCTGCGCGACCAGTGCCTCGTGGCCGATGGCGAGCGCCGCAATGCCTCGGCTGCGTTGCGCCTCGAACACGGCGGAGAGTTGATCCGGATCAAACGGGTCCGCCGTGAGCACCGCGACGATCTGTTCCAGCTGGGCACGCCGGGCCTGGCGGCCTTCTCCGCGAAAACCCTCCCGTTCCCGCACGGACCGGGACAGCGTCCGCCTGGTTTCGTCATCCAGCGCGCGCCCGATCGGGCCGAAGCTGAAATCGACCCTGGGCGGCGGCGCGAGGCCACGGCCGCTTAACGCCGATCCGACCAGGGTGCCCACGACCAGAAGGTTGAGCGCCAGCGAGACCAGAAGGACGATGCGCAGGATGCGGGAGGGGGGGCGCTGGGTCATCCTCTATCCATCCACGCCGAGCAGGTCGTCGTCGGGCACGAGCGCGACCGTGATGGTCTCGCCCAGAACGCCCGCGGCAAGGTCCGTCAGCCCGGCCGGCGGCGCGACCCCGATCCACAGGCCCGCAACGGTCGCCGCGGCGAGGCCGCCGGCGCCGGCCCAGCCGCCCAGCAGCGCCCAGATCGTGCTCGCGATCCCGGTCCGGCCAGCCGCGGAAGGGTCCCCGGCGACACCCGCGCGGCGGGGCAGTTCGGCCGCGGCATCCGCCATGATCCGCGCCATCAGCGCATCGGACGGCGTCTGGTTCTCGCGCCGTGCCTCGGCGAAAACCGAGCCCAGCATGTCATCCTCGGCAGGATCAGTCATCGGTGAACCCCAATTCATCCTTGCGCCCGGCAAGCAGCGCCGCCAGAGCCCGTTTCCCGCGGGCGGTCAGACTTTCGACCGCCTCGACGCCAATGTCCATCACGGCCGCGATCTCGGGATTTCCCAGACCCTCGATATGCCGCAACGCGACCGCCTGGGCCTGGCGCGCGGGCAGTTGCGCGAGGGCGTCGGACAAGGCCCGCATCCGCGCGGAATGCTGCATCGCCGACGCGGCGGAGGGGCGGCCGTCCTCGGGCTCGGCGACCTCGTCCAGAGCGACGCCCCGGCGCCGGATCCGCAGCCGGTCGGTGCAGAGGTTGGCGACGACGCGGTAGAGCCAGGTCGAGAGCTTCGCCTCTCCGGGGCGCCAGTCCGGCGCCTGCTTCCAGAGCCGCAGCATGGCCTCCTGCACGACATCCTCGGCCTCGGCCGTATCGGCCAGCATCCGGCGCGCCTGGGACAGCGCCCGCGGTGCGTGGCGGGCCGTCAGGCGGCGCGCGGCGGACAGATCTCCCGCCGCGTAGGCCGCCAGGAGCGACTCGTCCAGGGACATGTCGTCCCCGGCCTGGATCGGACCGTCCATCATCCCTCAGGCACATATCCGCAACGTCAACCTGCGTCCATTGCGGTGCGCGGACCGGCCGCGCACCGCGCATCCCTCAGTTCCGGCGCATCTGGCCGTCACCGTGGCGCCCACCATGCCCGTGCCCGCGGCCTTCGCCACCGCCGTGGCGCCCGGCCATGTCGTGGGAGCCGCGGCGGCCGTGTCCGGCCATCTCGGCGAATTCCTCTTCCGAGATGGCGCCGTCCTCATCCCGGTCCATCCGCGCGAATCCGCGGCCCTCGCCGGGCATCGCCAGCTCATCCGTCTGCAATAGGCCGTCACCGTCGGCATCCATATGCTCGATCATCCGTGCGGCCCGGTCGCCCATGTGCGCGGCCCGCTCGGCCTCCATGCCCGCGATCAACTCTTCGGCGGTCAGGGCGCCGTCGCCGTCGCTGTCCATGCCGGCGAATCTCTGCAGCATGGGCGCTCGGAGCTCCTGCTGGCTGAGGGTCCCGTTCCCGTCGGCATCGAGATCGGCAAAGACCGGCGGGCTACCTGTGCCAAAGCCTCGCCCCTGCGCCTGCGAGATCGAGACCGACGCGCCGACCACGATGGCGGCCAGAAGCAGAGTGGTTTTCAGTGTCATGTCAGATGTCCTTCCCAAGAGATCTTGCCCCGGCCATTGCGCCGAAGTCCTCCTCTCAACGGGCGGGCCCAATAATTCCGCCGCCAATCCCGAAAAAAGTTTGCAAGGGCCGGATCGACGCGGCGGCGCTTTGCGACATGCCGCCGCAAGGACGGATTGCCGCCTTCCTTTTTGGACCCATCCGTCCCAAATGGTGGGTATTGGATAGAAAGGGCGCGACGTGCCAGACAGTGATTCCAGCGTGGTCCAGGAGGCCCCCGCCTCGCAAGAACGTGAAACGAAGCCGGCCATGTTGCGCGGGTTCCGCAGGCGTTGTCCGAATTGCGGGCAGGGCTTCATGTTCGATGGCTACCTGAAGGTCGCGGAAAGCTGCCCGGTCTGCGCCGAGGAACTGTCGCATCACCGCGCCGACGATGGGCCGGCCTACCTGACGATCCTGATCGTTGGCCACCTCATGGCGCCGTTCATCCATATCGTGTTCACCCGGTTCCGGCCGGAACCCATGGTGATGGCCACGATCTTCACGGTGACCTGCGTGGCGCTGTCGCTCTACCTGTTGCCACGGCTGAAGGGACTGGTCGTCGGGATCCAGTGGGCCCGGCGCATGCACGGTTTCGGTGCCGCCTGACGCGCCAGCGGGGCCGGGCGGCGGCCCGGGCCCTCTGATACGCGACGCAGCGACCCTTGTTCTGGTGCGGGACGTTGACGGCGAGCCGAAGGTGCTGATGGGCCAGCGCGGCGCGGCGGCCGCCTTCATGCCCTCGAAATACGTCTTTCCCGGCGGCGCGGTCGATCCGGGCGACGCGTCGGTCCCCCTCGCAGCCCCCCTCACCGACAGATGTTCCGAGACCCTCGCCCGGGAAAGCGCGGTGCCGCCGGGCGCCCTCGCCGCCGCCGCCATCCGCGAACTCTGGGAAGAGACGGGGCAGATCCTCGGCCGGCCCACCATGTGGCCTGACGCCCCGCTGCCCTGGACAGGATTCGCGGCCACCGGCCACGGGCCCGATGCCGCGCCGCTCCGGTTCATCTTTCGGGCGATCACGCCGCCGGGGCCGCCGCGCCGATTCGATGCGCGCTTCTTTCTGGCCGATGCCGGGACGCTCGCCTCGGATCCAGACGATTTCAGCCGGGCACAGGAAGAGCTGTCGAACCTCCATTGGGTGCCGCTGGCCGAAGCGCACCGCCTCGACCTGCCCTTCATTACCACGATCGCCCTCGACGCCGTGCGGGACGCGCTCGCAACGCCCGACCAGCCGGCAAGAATCCCCTTCTACCGAAACGGTGCCGAAGAATCGGCCTTCGCGCGACTGACCCGCCCGGACCCCGAGCGCTAGGCCCCAAGGGACGGTGGGCGGGGCGATGCCGAAGGCGAGCGTCGTCCACCGGCTTCAGACCAGCAGGATCAGCATCACGATCGACACCACCAGGATCACCATCCCGATCCCCTCCCGGCGCGAGATCCGCTCGCCGAAGACCAGCACCGTGGCCAGCGCGGACAGGATCAGCTCCACCTGGCCAACCGCGTTGACAAGCGCCACGGTCTGCAAGGCAAAGGCCGTGAACCAGCAGACAGAGCCGATCATCGACATGACCCCCACGAGGCCCGCAACCCGCCAGGCCGCGAACACCCGGCCGACCTCGCCGCGTTGGCGCCACAGCAACCAGCCGCCCAGGGCCAGCGTCTGCAGCGCCGTCACGACCATCAACGTCACCAGGGCGCGCATCAACGCATCCCCCTCGGGTAGGCTCAGCGCCGCGCCGCGATACCCCACGCCCGAGATCCCGAAGAACAGCCCCGACGCAAGCCCCAGCCCCGCCGCGCGGTTCCAGATGCGGCGGTGCCAGCGGGCGGCGCTCGGCGTGTCCGACAACAACAGCACCCCGACCAGACCGATCAGGATCGCGCCCAGCGCCCGCCAGGAGATACCCTCGCCCAGCACCACCACGCCGACGAGGGCCGACAGCAGAACCTCGGTCTTCTTGAAGGTGATGCCCACGGCGAAATTGCGCTGCCCGAACAGCACCACAACGCAGACCGTCGCCAGGATCTGCGCCAACCCGCCGGCCATCGCATAGGGCCAGAAAGCGGCCGGCACCGAGGGCAGCCCCTGGCCGCTCGTCGCCGCATAGCCGAAGGCCAGCCCCGCCACCAAGGGGGCAGAATAGACAAAACGCGCAAAGGTCGTGCCCGCCGCCGACAGCCGTCCCGCGCTCAGCCGTTTCTGCAGCATGAACCGCACTGTCTGCGCGGCTGCCGCACCGAATGTGATATAGACCCAGGGCTCCATTGGCCCGTCTTGGCCCGGTTTCGTCAGATGCGCCAGAGAGGATGCGGCACCGGGTCCTTGGCCTTCCAGAAATACCGCCGAAACACTTCGGCGTAAGAGGCATAGCGATATCCCTCGTTCACCGTCAGGTAGCGTCCCGGATTGCGGGCATAGACCTTCGGCAGGCGAAACCACGGCACCCGGGGGTGCATGTGATGCACCACGTGCAGGTTGTTGTTCAGAAAGAGCAGCGCCAGTGGCCCCCTGTCCTCGATGATGACGGTGCGAGCCCGTGTCGCCTCATGTGCCCGATGTTCGAGAAACGACCGGATCTTCTGCAGCGAGACCGCGAGATACGCCGCCAGAAGATAGGCCCAGACCGGCATCGGCGACAGCCAAACCGCGGCCAGCACGACAGCCGCAGCCGGCACGTGCCAGAGCCAGCCCGCAATGACCGCCCGGTCCCGGCGGTTGCGCCAGTCCCCAGCCATGAACGCGATCTGCCCTAGCAGGGGCCCGAGCGTCATGCGCCCCGCCAGAGTGTTGTTGACCCTGCGCAGCCACCGCAGCCAGCCCGGCATGCGCGTCCAGCGCGCGGGGTCGAGGTAATTGCTTTCCGGGTCGTCGTAGGGATCGGTCAGCATGGCGTCGTGATGATGGGCCAGGTGGGTATCGCGGAACCGCAGATACGGCACCGCCAGCATCAGCGCGGGCCAGACCAGTGCCGCGTTGAGCCGCGGGTTGCGGAACGGGTGGCCATGCATGGCCTCGTGGCTCAGCGACGTGTGCAGGGACACGGTCACCGCGACCGCCGGCACGCTCAGCCACGGCGACACCGACGACAGCCATAACACCGCCAGCGCCCAGAGCGCATAGCAGACAACCAACAGGCCGATGGTCGGCCATTCGTCGAACCGCGCGTCAGACATGCGGCTGCCCGGCCCAATGGTCCGGCGCCCGGCGCCCCCATGAGATCCGCGCCCAGATCCGCTCGTAGATCAGATAGGTCAGCAGGCCGAGGGCAGAGTTGATGACAGCCATCGTGCCGCCCAGTGCCAGCGAGCCGGTCATGAAGAATCCGACCAGCAGCATCACCAGCATTCCGATGACGGTCCACAGGACCGCCTTGACCACCGACCGCGTCCGCGTCTCCATAAGTCCCCGCTTTTCTTGCAACTTTCCGGGGCGATCTGACGCGATCCCCGGCATCTCGGCCAGTCTGTTTCTGCTGCACAAAACTCCCCGAATGCGATATATTCCCAAATATGCAGAGAATAATCGACAAACGTGACCGTTCTGACCTCTTCCGCACCCGGCTTGCGGCGGCGATGTCGGAATCCGGTGTCAACCAGTCCCAACTGGCTCGCGAGGCAGGGGTCGACCGCTCGACCGTGTCGCAATTGCTGAAGGATGGCGCCCGCCTGCCCAATGCCCATGTGGCCGCGCAATGCGCCACCGTGCTAGGGGTCTCGACCGACTGGCTGCTGGGGCTGTCGAACCACCCCGAACAGGCCGTGGACTTTGCTGCGCTGGCCATGACGATGACCGAAGCGCCAAGGGCGCTGGTCGACGAACAGATCTTTGCCTGGCACCGGGAGGCCGAGGGCTACAAGATCCGGCATGTTCCTGCCAACCTGCCCGACATGCTCAAGACGACGGAATTCCTCCGCTGGGAATACGGCGCCGCCCTCGGCCGGACGGCCGAACAGGCCATCGGCGCATCGCTCGACCGGCTCAACTGGATGCGCTCGGCCCAGTCGGACTACGAGATCGCCCTGCCCCTGCACGAGATCCGGGCCTTCGCCGCCGGAGAGGGCTATTATGCAGGAGTGCCCAGGCAGATCCGGGCGGGCCAGCTGGAGCATATGGCCCGGCTCTACGATCAGCTTTATCCGTCTCTGCGTGTTTTCCTGTTCGATTCCAGGCGGTTGTATTCCGCGCCCATCACCGTCTTCGGGCCGCTGCTTGCGGTGATCTACATCGGCTCGAACTACCTTGTGTTCCGCGACACCGAGCGCGTCCGCACCCTCACGCGGCATTTCGACAAGCTGGTGCGCGAGGCCGATATCGCCGACCGCGCCCTGCCCGGCCACCTCTCGGATCTCAAGTGGCTTGCCGGCGGCTAGCGGTTCAGTCCACGCAGATCGTGACGGCCTCCCCGTCGTCCCACAGCACGTCGGTGCAGCCCAGATAGGGCCGGACCGGGGCGCAGGTCCGCGTCTCTGCCAGGCAGAAGCCGGCGCAATCGGACCCGCGTGTGCAGGATTGGCCCCCGTCCGGCAGCGGCACCTCGCAAATCCAGGGCTCCAGCCCGCCGGCCACGACATCGCCCCCTGCGGCGGAGCATTCGGCCCGCTCCTGCAGGGTCGGCGCGGGCGTCCCGCGCCCGCCGGTTTCAGGAAGGCAGCCCGATAGCGCGAGCATGGCCAGCAGCGCGAATGATCTCATTGATACGGCCTCCGGATCGGACGAACGGCGACTCGCCCGAAGCCACCCCGGCCCAGTCTAGCACAGGCCGGCGCCGTCAGAACGGCAGAGGGTGCGCCTTGTGGGTCTCGTCGATATCGGCCAGCACCGCGTCGGGCAGGTCCAGGTCGAGGTTGCCGATGTCATGGGCAAGCTGCGGCTCCGTGGTGGCGCCGAGGATGACCGAAACCGGGAACGGCCGCGTCAATTGCCAGGACAGCGACATTTGCGCGAGGTCAAGCCCGTGCTTGTCGGCCACGGCCTTGTAGGCCTCGACGGCGGCATGGGCGCGGTCGGTCGCGCGCCCGGCCAGCGGGCCGCCAATCGCCATCCGGCTGCCTTCGGGCACCGCGCCGTTGCGGTACTTGCCCGTCAGCAGACCGGCCGCGAGAGGTGAATAGGACAGCAGCGTCACGTCCTCGTTGACGCCCAGTTCCGCAAGGTCGGTGTCGTAATAGCGGCAAAGCAGCGAGTATTCGTTCTGAATCGAGGCCACGCGCGGCAGGCCGTTGGCCGCCGCAAGCCGAAGCCATTGGCTGGTGCCCCAGCAGGTTTCGTTGGACAGGCCGAAGGCGCGGACCTTGCCGGCCTTGATGACCTCGTCCATCGCGCCCAGCACGTCCAGCATATGCGCCTCGGTCTTGACCGGGTCCTGCGCGGACGGATCAAAGCCCCACATCTGGCGGAAGTGATAGGAACCGCGCACCGGCCAGTGCAATTGGTAGAGGTCGATGTAGTCGGTCTGCAGCCGCTTGAGCGAGGCGTCCACCGCCTCGAGGATCGTCGGCCCGTCATAGCCGCGGCCCTCGCGGACAAAACCCGGGTTCGGCCCCGAGACCTTGGTCGCCAGCACCCATTTGTCGCGCTTGCCGGTCTTGGCGAACCAGGTGCCCAGAAACTCCTCCGAGCGGCCCGCGGTCTCCTTGGCGACCGGGTTGACCGGATACATCTCGGCGCAGTCCATGAAGTTGATGCCCGCGTCCAGCGCCCGGTCGATCTGCGCGTGTGCGTCGTCCTCGGGTGTCTGGTTGCCGAATGTCATGGTGCCAAGGCACCAGTCCGTCACCTCGATGCCGGTGCGGCCGAGTTCGATCGTCTTCATGCTATCCCTCGAAAATCTCGCGTTTCGGCGACCCTAGCCCGACGATCCGGAAGGGCAAGCCGCTCAGCGCTGACAGGGCTCCGGCAGCGCCGGGCCGGGGCCGATCCGGCGGCCCTGGATGTGCAGCTCCTGGGCTGCCACCATGTCGTCGTAGGCGCCCATCGCCGCACCGGCCTGTTCGCGCCCGATCGCCGCCGTCAGGATGTCTCTCAACGCGTAGTTCACCTCGGGCAGGAACGGGTCGAAGACGAAGTAATAGGGCGTGCTCTGCCCCTCGGGTGCGCCCGCGATCACCGAAAATCCGGCAAAAGCGCAGCGTTCGGCGTCCGACATCGCTTCGGCCGGCATCTGCTCGACCGCCTTGCGGAAGGCGGCGACCCAGGCTTCGAAATCCTCGGTGCGGTTGCTGTCGACGAGGTTGGAGAGCGACAGGACGAGCCGCTCCTGCCCGCCTACCTGCGCGGCAACGGGTCCCGCTGCGACAGCCATCAATGCCACCAGGGCTCCCGAAGCCAGCCGGGCGCATCGCGCGGCGCCGCGACGGACACCGACAGCGATTGACGGAAGTTGATCTGCGCTAGGAACCTGTCGCATCATGGCCTCATGTTCAGTTCGGAGAGATGGCCGGATGACCAAGGACCAGATCAGCCAATACGCACAGGCCAGTCAAGGCCTGCCGACGATCGGTCCGGGCGGAATCGAGACGATGGCAAGCGCGGCCGGGTCCCATGAGTACCACCAGAAACGCCAGCGGGACGCACGGACCGCGGCGGCGGCGGCGGCGTCAGCGCCAACCGCCGCGGCCCCGCCGCCTGCTGCGACAGCCGTGCCGGTATATCGCGATTTTCGGCAGGAAGTCCTGTCACATTGGAGGGGCATGGAAACGTTCACTTCCCGGAATTTCGCGGCTCAGGCCGCAGGAATCGTCGGGCTTTCGAACAAGCCGCCTACATCCGCAGAAACCGACCGTTTGAAAGTCCTGATTGCCAAAGGTCCAAGCAGTGGCTTGCTCCCCCAATTCCAGATCACCGAGTCGACGGCGGCCATGGACAAGGCGCTTGCCGGAACGCTGCTCGGGCCCGGGCAGAAGGCGGAACTGCGCGGTATCCAGAAGGCGATTGCGCCGATGGAAGCCTTCATGCACGAAAATCGCCACGCCATTCAGCGATGGAAACTTGCGTGGCTCGAGGACCAGCACCGTCAGCGCCTGCGGCGAAAGCTGCGCCTTTGGGGCGGAATCGGCGCGGTGGTGGCCCTGATCGGCTTTCTTCTTCTCGGTTGACGCCGCCGCGGATGCGTCGGACTGATTGATCCTGCAAAACGGTTGGTCTCGCCATGGACGCGCGGGGCGGTCCGTTGCAAGGACCTGCTCATGCGCACGCTCGTCTCCTTCGCGGCCCTGTTCCTGTCGGTGGCCCTGCTTCAGCTCTCGTCCGGGGGACTGGGACCGCTTGACGCGCTGACCGGGCTGGCGGGCGGGTTCTCCAGATCCGAGGTCGGCTTGCTGGGCTCGGCGCATTTCGTGGGCTTCTTCCTGGGGTGCTGGATGGCCCCGCGCCTCATGGGCGCTGTCGGCCACGCGCGCAGTTTCGCGACCTTCACCGCGCTCGGCGTCATCGGGCTGATCGCCCATACGCTGCTGTTTTCGCCCTACGCCTGGGCGGTGCTGCGCATCGCCTCGGGATTGTGCGTGGCGGGCGCCTACACGGTGATCGAGGCCTGGCTGCAGGCGCGCGTGACGAACGAGACGCGCGGGCGGACCATGGGCCTTTACCGCGTCGTCGACATGGGCGCGGCCATGACCGCCCAGTTGATGATCGGGGCGCTCGCGGATGTCGAAACCTACGTGGCCTACAACATTCTGGCCCTGCTGGGCTGTTGCGCCCTGTTTCCGCTGATGGTCACCCGCTCGAACCAGCCCGAAATGCCCCGGGCCCCCCGCCTGCGGCCGGCGCTGGCCTATGCCCGCTCGCCCCTGGCGGTCACCGGCGTGCTCGCTGCGGCCGTGACATCCGCCTCGTTCCGGATGGTCGGGCCGGTCTACGGGCAGGAGGTGGGCCTCAGCGCCGACCAGATCGGGATCTTCCTGGCCGCCTGGGTCGGTGGCGGGGCGCTGGCGCAATTCCCGGCCGGGTGGCTCGCCGACCGCTATGACCGGCGCTGGGTCCTGATCTGGCTGTCGATAGCCTCGGTCGGGGCCTGCGCGATCACGGTTGCCGCCACCGGGTCCGGCACGGGGGCGATCCTGCTGACCTCGGCGCTGTTCGGGGCGACGAGCTTTCCGATCTACTCGGTCGCCGCCTCCCATGCCCATGACTTCGCCACCTCCGACGAACGGGTGGAGCTTTCGGCCGCGCTGATGTTCTGGTTCGCCGTCGGCGCGATCGCCGCTCCGCTGCTGACCTCGGCGCTGATCTCGGCCTTCGGGCCGTCGGCGCTGTTCGGGTTCATCTCGCTCGCCCATATCCTGCTGGTGATCTTCGGCCTGGCCCGGATACGCAGCCGCGCGGCCCCCGAACGGCGCACCGCCTATGTCTGGGCCCCGCGCACGACCTTCACCGTGGGCCGGCTGTTCAGCCGCGACCGAGACCGGCAGCCCCCCGGCAGTGACAGCGACTGACTGGCCCTTTCGGCCGCCGGGCGCTAGAGGAGGGGCGATTCAGACGACAGGAACACCATGGCCCGCCATCTCATCACCTCCGCCATTCCCTACATCAATGGGATCAAGCACCTCGGCAACCTCGTCGGCAGCCAGCTTCCCGCCGACCTCTATGCGCGGTATCTGCGGGGCCGGGGGCACGAGGTTCTGTTTCTCTGCGCCACCGACGAACACGGCACCCCCGCCGAGATCGCGGCCCAGAAGGCGGGCAAGCCCGTGGCCGAATACTGCGCCGAGATGTGGGAGGTGCAGGCGAAGCTGGCCGATGGCTTCGGGCTGTCGTTCGATCATTTCGGGCGTTCGTCCTCGTCTCAGAACCGGCACATGACCCAGCATTTCGCCGGCGTTCTGGCCGACCAGGGGCTGATCCGCGAAGTGTCTGAAACGCAGATGTATTCCCCTGCCGACGGGCGTTTCCTGCCCGACCGCTACATCGAGGGCACCTGCCCCAATTGCGGCTTCGAGGGTGCGCGCGGCGACCAGTGCGACAATTGCACAAAGCAGCTCGACCCCGTCGACCTGATCGACGCCTACTCGACCATTTCGGGCAGCACGGACCTGGAGATGCGCGAGACCAAGCATCTCTATCTGCGTCAGTCCGCGATGAAGGACGAGCTCGAGGCCTGGATCGACAGCAAGACCGACTGGCCGGTGCTGACCACCTCGATCGCGAAGAAATGGCTGAACGACGGCGACGGGCTGCAGGATCGCGGCATCACCCGCGACCTCGACTGGGGCGTGCCGGTCAAGCGCGGCGACGCGGACTGGCCGGGGATGGAGGGCAAGGTCTTCTACGTCTGGTTCGACGCGCCGATCGAATACATCGCCTGCGCCCAGGAATGGGTCGATGCGGGCAAGGGCGACGATTGGGAGCGGTGGTGGCGCACCGACAAGGGCGCGGACGACGTGACCTACACCCAGTTCATGGGCAAGGACAACGTTCCGTTCCACACCCTGTCCTTCCCCGCGACGATCCTGGGCAGCCGCGAGCCCTGGAAGCTGGTCGACTACATCAAGTCGTTCAACTACCTCAATTACGACGGCGGCCAGTTCAGCACCTCGCGCGGGCGCGGCGTCTTCATGGACCAGGCGCTGGAGATCCTGCCGGCGGATTACTGGCGCTGGTGGCTGCTGTCCCGCGCCCCCGAGACCAGCGATTCCGAGTTCACCTGGGAGGCGTTCCAGACTGACGTGAACAAGGACCTGTCCGATGTGCTGGGCAATTTCGTCAGCCGGGTGACCAAGTTCTGCCGCTCCAAGTTCGGCGAAGAGGTCCCGTCGGGCGGTCCGCCCCTGCCGGTGGACGACGACGCGCTGGCCGAGCTGGCCGAAAAGCTGCGCTCCTACGAGCGCCAGATGGACGCGATGGAGGTGCGCCGCGCGGCCGCCACCCTGCGCGGGCTCTGGGCCTGGGGCAACGAATACCTGCAGGAGGCCGCCCCCTGGTCGACCTTCAAGACCGACTCCGACCTCGCGGCGAGCCAGATCCGCTTCGCGCTGAACCTGATCCGGCTCTATGCCGTGCTCTCGGCGCCGTTCATCCCCACGACCGCCGCGCGGATGCTGTCGGCGATGAACACGCTCGACACCGACTGGCCGGGCGACGTGGCGGCGGCGGTGACCGCGCTGCCCGCCGGGCATGCCTTCTCGGTGCCCGACAACCTGTTCGACAAGATCACCGACGATCAGCGCGACGACTGGGCGGCGAGGTTCGCGGGCACCCGGGCATAGCCCCGGCCCCGGACCCGCGCGGCAAGCGGCCACCGGGCGCGGCCCGTGCGGCCCCGGACCGCCGCCCGCAGCCGCAAAAGCCGCCGACGGCGGGCCCATTTGCGCTGGCTCTCCAGGCGGGCGGCAAAGATCCTCTCTTCCTCTGTGCGCGTTGCGGTCGCGAAATGGACGGGAATGATGTTGTGGGTCATCTCTCTCTCCTGAAAGCAATCTTTGGATGCCCCCAACGTGGACCTGGCCGCGGCGCTTGAATATCTGCCGCAATCCGAACTAGACTTTCAAAAATGAAAGATGCGCCAAGCCTCGACGACCTCGCGCTGTTTCTCGCCGTCGCGGACGCGGGCAGCCTGACCGCCGCGGCGAGCCAGACCGGGACGCCGCTGCCGACCCTGTCGCGCCGGATGACTGCGCTGGAGCGGACGCTGGGCCGGCGGCTGTTTCTGCGGGGCGCCTCGGGCTACAAGTTGACCGCCGAGGGGCGACGGCTGGCCGAGGAGGCCGGCGATCTGCGCGGCATCTCCCGCCGGGTGTCCCGCTGGCTCTCGGACCCCGACCGCGCCCGGGTCCGGATCACCGCCGGGGTCTGGACGACGCACCTGCTGGCCCGCCGGATCCGCGACTACTGGGCGCCCGGCGCACCCTGGGTGCCGGAGTTCCTGCCGACCAGCACGATGATCGACATCGCCCGGCGCGAGGCCGACATCGGCATTCGCAACACCGAGCCGGACCAGCCCTGGCTCGCCCGGCGCCGCGCGGGGCGGGTCACGGTCTCTATCTATGCCATTTCGCCGGAGGTCACCGGCTATCTGGCGACGTCGCGCGACGGCGACGCGACCCCGTCGCAGCGCTGGATCCGGGACAACCGTCGGGACGAGATCGTGACGACCGCCTCCGACCCCCGGGCCTGCCTCGACCTGGCGCTTTCAGGGCTGGGGCGCATCGCCCTGCCCGACGAGATCGCCGTGCACGAACCCGCCCTGGTCGCGGTAGAGCCGCCGATCCCCGAGCTGGCCCATGACCGCTGGCTGGTCAGCCACCATGACGCCCGGCACGACCCGCCGATCCGCGCCGCCCTGACCGCCTTGGCGGAAGTTTTCGACCCGGCCGGCTAGCGGGGCGCCCGCGGCCGCATGCAGCCGGGCCCGCGCGGGCGGCAAGTCTCTGCGCGAAAGGGGATATCCGGCCGCTGGATCGGCCCTGCAACCCATGCTAGCGTTTGCCGGATGATCATTTGAGGAGCTTGCCATGCGCCGCCTTGCCTTCGTATTCGCCCTTTTTGCCACCTCGGCCGCCCAGGCTGCGACCTGCGGCAACGACTCCGGCGGATTCAGCCGATGGAAGCAGGAATTCGCCCAGGAAGCGGCGGCGGCGGGTGTCGGCCAGAGGGGGCTACAGGCGCTGGCCGCGGCGAACTACTCGACCTCGACCATCAGCGCGGACCGCAACCAGCGCGGCGTGCGCTACGCGCTGAACGACTTCATCCGCATCCGGCTTGGCTCTCTCGACAGTTTCGCGAGCCAGGCCCGGCAGCGCAAGAACGCCAATGCCGCCTTCTTCGCCTCGCTCGAGCAGGCCTATGGCGTGCCCTCAGGCATTCTGCTGGCGATCTGGGGCATGGAGACCGGCTTTGGCCGGACCATGGGAAACACGCCGGTCGTCGATTCCATCACGACCGTGGCCTATGATTGCCGGCGTGCCTCGTTTTTCACCCCGCACGCGCTTGCGGCGCTTGTCATGGTCGACCGCGGCATGCTGACCAACGGCCAGCGCGGCGCCGCCCATGGCGAGCTGGGCCATACCCAGTTCCTGCCCGGCAACGCCCTGCAATATGGCGTGGACGCCAATGGCGATGGCCGCGTCGACCTTTACAGCACCGCCGATGCGCTGGCCTCCACTGCCAATTTCCTGCGCCAGAAGGGCTGGCAACCGGGGCAGCCCTATCAGGAGGGCACCAGAAATTTCCGAGTGCTGAACGAGTGGAACGCGGCGACGGTCTATCAGCAGGCCATCGCGCTCTCGGCCGTGCGGATCGACGGCTGATACTCTGCCCCGCGCGTCCCGTGCCCGTCGTGGCGCGGGGCGCACGGTCTAGGACAGCAGGACGAGCAGGACGAAGAACCCCCAGTACATGAAACTGAAGTGGTTCGACTGGGACCATTGGTGGCAATACCAGTACAGGAAGTAATTCCCGCCGATCACGAAGCCCGCCCAGATCGAGGTGAAGAACGTCACGGCCACGATCCCGGCGCCGGACGCGACCGCGCCGGGAACGGCCCCAGCGCCGCGAGAACCAGCAGCAGGGCGGAGACGGACAGGGCCACCGACGCCACGGTCTCGGCCAGCCGGATGGCGCGGAACATCCGCCGGATCACGGCCGGATCGTCGATGCGGCGATGGGCGATGGGCGATGGGCGATCATCTTGTAGTCTTCGGGATAGTCCCGCGCCAAATCGTCGAGCCGGACGACCATGGCGACCCCGTCCTCGTTCATGCGCGGGTGGCGCCAGTTGTCGGCGACCGCCACGATCATCCAGCAGGCCAGGCCGGCCACGAGGGCGGCGTCCACGAGAAACAGCAGAGCCTCCACGGCAACGTCCACTTCGGCTGTCAAGGGCCCCGCCAAATGCCCGACCGGGGGTGCCCGGATCGGGGTCCGGCGGGTCACGCCCCTTTCCTGAGTAGAGACTGGCGCCGTTTGAAACACAGCGCGAAGGCCTACGGGCGGGTTTGCGCCTGGCGGCGGCTTAATGCGCAATCAAGTCGCAACGCGGCCCGAAAACCGGTCAGATTCTGAAAACCATTCAGGCGGACCGGTGCGGCGGCCCCTGTTCGGGTTCGCCCGTCAGGGCGGGGCGCTGCGCACCGGTGCGATATGGTGCCCGCGGCGAGAGTCGAACTCGCACGGCCTTTCGGCCTAGGGATTTTAAGTCCCCTGTGTCTACCATTCCACCACGCGGGCCCGGCCTTGTCTTTTAAGCGGCTGGCGGCAAACGGCAAGGGAGGGCCGGGGGCGTCTTGAGCGGGCGGGGCCAGATCGGCGGCCGCGGGACCGGTTTCGGGGGGTGGGAGCCTCCGGCGGGAGTTTTTCGGCCAAGATGAAGATCAGATGTCCTGTCCCGGAGGCTCTTTCAGCAGGCTGCGTTCGGACAGCCAGGGGTTCAGCTCCAGGGCGGCACGCAGAGTGGCCTGGGCCTCTTCGTCGCGGCCGAGGCCCATGAGAGTGAGGGCGCGGCCCGAAAGGGCGGCGACGTGGCGCGGGTTGATCTCCAGCGCGCGGTCGAGATCCCAGAGGGCGCTGTCGAAATCCCGGCGCAGGAAGCTGGAAAAGGCGCGTTGGTTGTAGCCCTCGGCGTAGTCCGGGCAATATTCGATCAGGTCGGTGAGAACCTCGCGCGATTCCAGGAAGGCGTATTGCTCGCGCAGGGCCATGCCACGGCCGAGCAGGTCCTGGGCCTGCGCATCGGGGGCGTCGGTCCAGAGCTCCCACAGGCCATTGGAGAGCCGGCGGGCGGTCATCTCGTCCGGGGCGGATTGGATTTCGGCGATGATCCCGTCGAGTTCCACGCTGTGATCGGTGGCGGCCGGGCAGTCCGACGCCAGCGCGGGGAGCGTCGTGCCGAGGAGAAGCGGGAGGGAGGCAAGAAAGGATCGCATGGCCTAAAGGTGGCGGCCGATGACGCATGGTCAAGTCACGAGACCGTCAATCCGTCGTCCTTGACCGCCTGCATCGCCACGTAGGTCGAGGTATGGGCCACGTGCGGCAGGGTCGAGATCGTTTCGGCAAGGACCGACCGGTATGCCCCCATGGAGCTTGTCCGGACCTTGAGCAGATAGTCGAAATCCCCAGCGATCAGGTGGCATTGCTCGATTTCCGGCACCTTCAGGGCCCGGGCGTTGAAGGCAGAGAGGGCGGCCTCGCGGGTGTCGCGGAGCTTGACCTCGACGAAAGCCACATGGTCCCGGCCCAGCCGGATCGGATCGACGATGGCGCGGTAGCCGCGGATCACGCCGCTTTCCTCCATGCGCTTCAGGCGGGCCTGCGTCGGCGATTTGGTCAGTCCGATCCGGCGGGCCAGGTCGGTGAGGCTGATGCGGCCATCCACCTCGAGCACAGCGAGGATCGACCGATCGAAACGGTCGAGAGCCAAGTGATCATTCATCCCGCAACTCCCGCGATGTTCGGTCGGTTTGGCCGAATTTATCCAGTAATCGGTCGAATGTCCTGCCCATTCCCGGATATGAAGTGGGAAACCTGAGAGGAGTCAGCCATGACGAGCGACGACACCGCCGACCTGCGGGCCCGGATCAACGCCGCGACCTATGCCGATCCCGCCGCGACTCTGGAGCGCCTGACGAGGCTTGCGGATCTGGACACCGCCGACCGGGCCGCGATCTGTTCGCGGGGCGCGGCGCTTGTGCGTGACATCCGCGCCACCGGCCGGCCCGGCCTGATGGAGGTGTTTCTTGCCGAATACGGTCTGTCCACCGACGAAGGCATCGCGCTGATGTGTCTGGCCGAGGCCCTGTTGCGAGTGCCCGATGCCGAGACGATCGACGCGCTGATCGAGGACAAGATCGCCCCCTCGGACTGGGGCAGGCATCTGGGCCATTCGTCCTCCTCGCTGGTCAACGCCTCGACCTGGGCGCTGATGCTAACGGGCCGGGTGCTGGACGAGGATCGCCCCGCGCCGTTCCGGGCCCTGCGCGGCGCCGTCAAACGGCTGGGAGAGCCGGTGATCCGCAAGGCCGTGGGCCGCGCCATGCGCGAGATGGGCCGGCAGTTCGTTCTGGGCGAGGGCATCAAGCGCGCGATGGAGCGCGCCGCGAAGATGGAGGCCAAGGGCTATACCTACAGCTATGACATGCTGGGCGAGGCCGCCCGCACCCAGGCCGACGCCGACCGCTATCAGCAGAGCTATTCGCAGGCCATCGCCGCGATCGGCAAGGCGGCCAAGAACGCCGATCCGACCCAGAACCCCGGGATCTCGGTCAAGCTGTCGGCGCTGCACCCGCGCTATGAGGAGGCCCGAGCCGAGCGCGTGGTGAGCGATCTGGCGCCGCGGTTGGCCGATCTCTGCGCCCAGGCCGCAAAATCGAACATGGGGCTGAACATCGACGCCGAGGAGGCGGACCGCCTGGCGCTGTCGCTGGACGTGATCGAGGCAGCCCTGACCGACAGGCGGCTCTCGGGCTGGGAGGGGTTCGGGATCGTGGTGCAGGCCTACGGGCAGCGCACCAGCCACGTGATCGACTGGGCCCATGACCTCGCGACCCGCACGAATCGGCGCATCATGCTGCGGCTGGTGAAGGGCGCCTACTGGGATGCCGAGGTGAAGCGCACCCAGGTCGAGGGCCTGCCGGCCTTTCCGGTCTTCACCTCCAAGCCCGCGACGGATGTCAGCTACATCGCCAACGCGCGCAAGCTGCTCGGCCTGACGGACCGGATCTACCCGCAGTTCGCGACCCACAACGCCCATACCATGGCCGCGATCCTGCACATGGCGAAGGGCCTGCCCAAGAGCGCCTGGGAATTTCAGCGCCTGCACGGAATGGGCGAGACCCTGCACGGCCTGCTGCTGAACTCGAACAAGACGAGCCACCGGATCTATGCGCCCGTCGGCGCCCACGAGGACCTGCTGGCCTACCTGGTGCGCCGGTTGCTCGAGAACGGCGCCAACTCCTCCTTCGTCAACCAGATCGTGGACAAGACCGTGCCGCCCGAAGTCGTGGCATCGGACCCCTTCGCCGAGCTGGGCAAGGGCACCACGCTCGCCACCGGCCCAGAGCTTTTCGCGCCCGAACGGGTCAATTCGCGCGGCTGGGACCTGACCCACCGGCCGACCTTCGCCGAGCTGGACGCGGCCCGCAGCACCTTTGCCGACCACCGCTGGGCCGCCGCGCCGCAGGGCGTCGACGACCGGCCGCAAAGCGAGCTCGCGAACCCGGCCGATCCCTCGGATATCGTCGGCACGATCGCCTGGGCCACGCCCGCCGATGTGCAGGACGCGCTTGGCGCGGCAAAGCCCTGGGACGCCCCGGTGGCGGACCGCGCCGCGGCCCTCAACGCGGTCGCCGACGCCTACGAGGCCAACGCGCCCGAGCTGTTCGCGATCCTGCACCGCGAGGCCGGCAAGACCCTGCCCGATGCGATCGGAGAGGTCCGCGAGGCCGTCGACTTCCTGCGCTACTACGCTGTGCATGGCAGCGATGCCGGCGGCGATGCGGGGATCTGGACCTGCATTTCGCCCTGGAACTTTCCGCTGGCCATTTTCACCGGCCAGATCGCGGCGGCCCTGGCCAAGGGCAATGCGGTCATCGCCAAACCCGCCGAGCAGAC
The DNA here is from genome assembly GCF_900172355.1 of Roseisalinus antarcticus. GTDB lineage: Bacteria > Pseudomonadota > Alphaproteobacteria > Rhodobacterales > Rhodobacteraceae > Oceanicola > Oceanicola antarcticus_A. Next base: position 192,581 of record NZ_FWFZ01000003.1, read on the forward strand.
CCCCCTCATCGCCGCCCGCGCCGTGGCGCTGATGCACGGCGCCGGCGTGCCGGCCTCTGCGATCCAGCTTCTGCCCGGCGATGGCGGGACCGGGGCGCAGCTGGTCTCGTCCGGTGCGCTGGCGGGCGTGGCCTTTACCGGCTCCACCGAGGTGGCCCGCAAGATCCGCGCAAGCCTCGCCAAGACCGGGCGGCCCGGCACTCCGCTCGTGGCCGAGACCGGCGGGCTGAACGCGATGATCGTCGACAGCACCGCCCTGCCCGAACACGCGGTGCGCGACATCCTGGCCGCCTCGTTCCAGTCGGCGGGTCAGCGCTGTTCCGCCCTGCGCTGCCTCTATGTCCAGGAGGATATCGCGCCGAAGCTGATCACGATGCTCAAGGGCGCGATGGACACGCTGCTGATGGGCAACCCCTGGCGGCGCGAAACGGACGTGGGCCCGGTGATCGACAGCGACGCGCAGTCCGAGATCACGACCTACATCGAGAAAGCCCGCGCCGAAGGTCGCCTTCTGCATCAGCTCGATGCGCCGTCGGAAGGGACATTCGTGCCGCCGACCCTGCTCAGGGTCAAAGGCATCTCGGAGATGGAGCGCGAGATCTTCGGCCCGGTCCTGCATGTCGCAACCTTCAAGGCCGAAGAGACCGACAAGGTAGTCGCCGCTGTGAACGCGACCGGCTACGGGCTGACCTTCGGGCTGCACACCCGGATCGACGACCGCGTGCAAGAGATCGTGGACGCCGTCGCCGTCGGCAATGTCTACGTCAACCGCAACCAGATCGGCGCCATCGTCGGCAGCCAGCCGTTCGGCGGCGAGGGGCTGTCGGGCACCGGGCCCAAGGCCGGCGGACCCAATTACCTGCCGCGGTTCCGCCCCGCACCCGCCCCCCTTGCCGGCGTCGAATGGGCCAATGCGGACGATGCCTCACGGCTCTCACGGGCCCTGACCGATGCCCCCGAAGGCGCCTCGGTGAGCACCAGTGATCTGCCCGGCCCCACGGGCGAGTCCAACCGCCTGACCCTGCGTCCGCGCGGTCCGGTCCTGTGCCTTGGCCCCGGGTCGGATGCCGTCGAGGCCCAGGCCCGCGCCATCGAGGCCATGGGCGGCGTCGCGATCCGCGCCAGGGGCCACGTGGCGCCCGAGGCCCTCAGCAGGCTGCCCCGGATCGCGGCAGTCCTGTGGTGGGGCAACGAGGACGAGGCCCGCGCCCACGACCTTGCCCTGGCCGAGCGGGACGGCCCGCTCGTGGCGCTGGTGACCAATGCCCCCGACGTGGGCCACGCCTGCCACGAACGCCACGTCTGCGTCGACACCACGGCCGCGGGCGGCAACGCGCAGCTTCTGGCCGAGGTCGCAGGCCCGGCCCGCGCCGCCTGACGCCGGGTCGCGCCGCCTGGACAGGTCGCCCCCGCCGGGGGCGGCCGCCACCTGCCTGCCGCAGCCCCTGCCCCTGGGGCCGTTGTCGCTATCCGGATGCAATACTGGACATTTTGCGCTTGACCCGCTGCCCGTTCCAACCAATTTAGCGCCATGTTCCCGATCCGCGATCACAACCCTTCGCGAAAGGCGCCCTATGTCGTCTTCGCCCTGATCGCGCTGAACGTCGCGGTCTATCTCTACGGCCTCGCGGCCCTGCAATCGCCCTTCGCGCTCAGCCTGTTCTACGAGCGCTATGCCATGATCCCGGCCTATCTGAACCAGGGCGGCGGCTACACCGGCCTCGTCACCCACATGTTCCTGCACGGCGGCTTCATGCACCTGGCGGGCAACATGCTGTTCCTGTGGATCTTCGGCGACAACATGGAAGAAGAGATGGGCCACCTGGGCTTTCTCGCCTTCTACCTCGCGTCGGGGCTGGGGGCGGCCCTGGGACAGTACTTTGCCGCGCCGTTCTCGCCCGTCCCCATGGTCGGCGCGTCGGGTGCCATCGCGGGCGTGATGGGCGGCTACCTGTTGCTGTTTCCCCGGGCCCGGGTCGATGTGTTCATCTTCTTCATCGTCTTCTTCCGCATCCTCGTGATCCCCGCCTGGATCATCCTGGGCCTCTGGTTCGGGCTGCAGCTCGTCTACGGCGTGGGCTCTGACCTGAGCGGCGGCGGCGTCGCCTACTGGGCGCATATCGGCGGCTTCGTCATCGGGCTGGTCCTGACGATCCCGCTCTGGCTGGTCCGGGGCGGGCCGGCCTACTGGTCGCGGGTCGACGGCCACCCGCCGCACCCGAAGACGCAATACACCCTGCGGCAAAGCTCGGTCCCGACCGTCCGGAGGCGCAGATGAAGATCGATGCCGTCGCCGTCACCTCCAGCGACATGGAGCGCAGCATCGCATTCTATTCCGCGGTGGGTTTCGACTTCACCGGCGCGGACCCCGCCGCCAACCACCTGGAGCCTGCGACCCCGGATGGCGCCTGCCGCCTGATGATCGACCGCGCCGATTTCATGGAACGCCTGTCAGGGATGGCCCCGCGCCCCGCCAGTCATGCGGGTTTCGCCCTGCTCTGCGACACGCCGGCCGAGGTCGATGCCCGGGTCGAGGCCGTGCGCACGGCGGGTTTTGTCGTCGTGACCGAGCCGTGGGATGCCTTCTGGGGCCAGCGCTACGCCAGCGTCGCGGACCCGGACGGCTATCTTGTGGATCTCTTCGCGCCGCTTGCCGGCTGAGCGGGCCGCGCGGGTCAGTCTCGCCGGATCAACGCCGCAAACTCGGAAAACACCGGCTCGTTCGCGCAGAGGATCCCGCCGTCGGCGAGGATGTCGCCCGCCGGGTCAAGCGGCTCCACGAAGCCTCCGGCCTCGCGCACCAGGACCATGCCGGCGGCAAGCTGCCAGGGCTTCGCGCCTCGGTCCCAGAACCCGTCGCAGCGGCCCGCGGCAAGATAGGCGAGATCGAGAGAGGGCGCCCCGAGGCTGCGGACACCGGCACTGGTCGGCAGGACGCGGCCGAGATCCCTGAGCCTTTGCGGCAGGTCCCCCCGGCCGGCGGACGGCAGCCCGGTGGCAAAGACACATTCGGTGATCCTGGTCCGGCCCGAGACGCGCATCCGGCTCTGGTTCATCCAGGCGCCCTCGCCCTTCTCCGCATGGAACAGCTCGTCCTTCGAGGGGTCATAGATCACCCCGGCCACGATCTGGCCCTTGTGCTCCAGCGCGACCGAGATCGCCCAATGCGGCATACCGTGGAGAAAATTCGTGGTGCCGTCGAGCGGATCGACGATCCAGCGACGGGTCGGATCCTCGCCCGGAACCTCACCGCTTTCCTCGCCCAGGAAGCCATAGGTCGGCCGGGCCTCGGTCAGGGCCTCGCGGATCATGCGCTCGGCCTCGCGGTCGGCCCGGCTGACGAAATCGCCGGGGCCCTTGGCCGAAACCTGCAGGTTCTCGACCTCGCCGAAATCCTTCACAAGCCCCCGGGCCGCGCGGCGCACCGTCTTGATCATCACGTTGAGATTGGCGGAAAAGGCCATGCAGCGGCTCCTCGGGCAGACAAGTGGCCCCTATAGGCAAGCCCATCCTCCGGGGCAAGTCCGCATCGTCCCACCGGTCGGGCGACCAAGGCCGGGAACCGCCCCAAGACCCTGTTCCGCAGGATCTTTTTATCCGCGCGGCAAGGCGACCGCAGGTCCGCCCTGAACGACATGGGCCACCGGGCGCCCGGGGGTCCGGGGGGCACTTGCCCCCCGGGGCCTGCGTGGCCTGAACGCAATCCGGAGTGCGCGGCCGCAGGACGCCCCGGTGGATCAGGACCGCGCGCCCGGGATTAACCGCATGTTTCCTGCTCGGAGACTATCCAGCACTATCATCAGGAGCCGACTCGTGACCCACAAGGGCCCGATCCAGGAACAGATTCGCCACGAAGCGCATATCGTGGCCCATATCATGCGCCGGGATACGCTCAAGCGGATCTCCACGATCTCGTTCATCCTGTTCATCTGCATCTACGCGGATCGCGCCAGCGCGGCCCTCGGCGTCGGCGCGGCCTTCATCTTTTCGGAAACCGGTCTCTTCGCCTTCCACTGGCTGCGCAGAAGGACGACGTCCTGCCGAAACTGGTCGCCGCGCGCGATCGGGGTCTTTCTGGGCCTGTGCACCGTGTCCATGGTCACCTTCTGCGCACCGGTGATTGCCCTCGCCAGCCAGGGCTCCGTCGCGATCCTCGTCGCCGGGATGCTTTGGCTCTTCGGGGTGATCGTGCATGTCACCAACAGCTTCTTCGCCGCGCCGCTCTATGTCCGCTGGCAGATGATCCCATGCTACGGCACCGTGGTGCTGATGATCTGGAACACCGCCAAAAGCGGGCTGGTCAACGGCAGCACCACGGAATGGGCCATCGTCGGCGTGGCCCTGCTGACCTACGCCGCCAACACGCGCCAGACGATTCTGATGCAAAAGGATACCAAGGACGAGCTCGACGATGTCCGCCTGCAGCTTCAGGCCCGCATCGCAGACCTTGAGGCGGCCGCCCAGCGCGACCAGTTGACCGGCCTGCTCAACCGCGGCGCGTTCGAGGCGATGGTCGCGAAAAAGGCCGAGGACCCTACGCGAAAGGGCCGGATCGCCCTCATGGTCATCGACCTCGACGGGTTCAAGCCGATCAACGACGGCTTCGGCCACGAGACCGGCGACAGGGTCCTGTGCGTCGTGGCCGACCGCCTGCGCAATGTGGTGCCCGACGGGGGCCTTGTCGCCCGCTTCGGCGGCGACGAATTCGCGCTCGCCGTCTTCGGCGTCACCACCCGGCAGGAGGCGCTGGATCTCGGCCGCCGCCTGGCCGATGCCCTGTCGCGGCCGATCCCCCGGGACGAGCGTGAGATCGAGCTTGGCGCCTCCATAGGCATCGGCCTGCACGGCGGCGGCCATTGCTCGATGACGCGGCTCGTGTCCCAGGCCGACCGCGCGATGTACCGGGCCAAGGCGCTATCGGGCTCGCAGGCGGTGCTGTTCGACGCGAACCTGATGGGCCCCCACATCAGCCAGGCGGAACGCGACGTGCTGCAGGCCGCCCTGCTCGAGGGGCATATCATGCCCTATTACCAACCCAAGGTGTCGCTCAAGACCCAGCGGATCTGCGGGTTCGAGGCGCTGGCCCGCTGGGTCGATCCCTCCGGCCACGTACGCGAGCCCGCCGCCTTCCTGCCGCAGATCGACGAGCTCAAGCTCTCCGGCCGCCTGCTCGACCGCATCCTGGGCAACGTGTTGCAGGACGTGGCATCGCTGCGCGACTACGGGCTGGACCCCGGTCAGGTCTCGGTCAACCTGCCCGAGGTCGCGCTCGCCTCGCAGCCGGGGCGGGAGCGGATCGACGCGCTGCTCGACACCTTCCCCGATGCTGTCCCGCACCTGACCTTCGAGATCACCGAGGATGTCTTCATCGCCCGGTCCGGCGATACCATCCAGACCGCCATCACGCGCCTGCGGGACCGCGGGCTGCGGATCTCGCTCGATGATTTCGGAACCGGCTACGCGTCGTTCCAGCATCTGCGACAGCTCGATTTCGACGAGCTCAAGATCGACACCAGCTTTACCGCCAGTCTGGGCAAGGACCGCACGACCGAGGTGATCGTCAAGGGCTTCCTGGCCATCGCCCGGGGGCTGGAGGTCGACGTGGTCGCCGAAGGCGTCGAGACACAGGAGCAGGAGGATGAGCTGATCAGCCTCAATTGCACCATGGCCCAGGGCTATCGATATGGCCGGGCCATGCCCTTCGAGGAGGTGCGCAGCCTGCTGGTCGGCGCCGACGCGCCCGCGCAAGTCTACGACTGGCCGCGCTGAAGCTTGACCGCCTCCTGCTTGGCCAGCCGGATCAGGTGGGCCATGTAGGGTTTCGCGATATCCTCCGACCGGGTCGCCGCGTAAAGCCGCTTGGTCACCCCCGTTTCGGTCAGCGGGCGCGTCACGTAGTCGGAATTGTAGCGCACCTGCCGCACCACCCAGTCGGGCAGCACCGCCACCCCGCGGTTGGAGGCCACCAGCAACAGGATCACCGCCGTCAGCTCTGCCTGCCGCACGGCCGCGGGCTCCACCCGCGCCGGGGTCAGCAACTCGGTGAAGACATCCAGCCGGGTCCGCTCCACCGGATAGGTGATCAGCGTCTGGTCGCGGAAATCGTCGGCGACGACAAAAGGCTTCAGCGACAGGGCATTGGCGGAAGAGGCCACGAACACCGGCTCGTAGTCGAAAAGCGGCGTAAAGGTCAGCTCCGCCAGGTCCTCGGGGTCGGAGGAGACGACAAGGTCAACCTTTTCCTTCTGCAGCGCGGGCAGCGCGTCGAAGGCAAGCCCGGGGCGGATGTCCACGTCGACCTCGGGCCAGGCCTTGCGGAACGCCTCGAGCACGGGGAACAGCCATTCGAAACAGGCGTGACATTCGATCGCAATGTGCAGCCGCCCGGCAGAGCCTTGCTGGATTCCGGCGAACTCGGCCTCCAGCGCGGCCACCCGCGGCAGGATATCCTCGGCCGCGGCCAGGAGCTTGTGCCCCGCCGCCGACAGCTTCAACGGTTTGGAACGGCGCACGAAAAGCTCGACGCCCGCCTGGTCCTCGATCCCCTTGATCTGGTGGCTCAGCGCGGACTGGGTGATGTTCAGAATATCGGCCGCCCGGGCCAGACCGCCGCTGTCATGGATCGCCTTGATCGTGCGCAGATGACGGAATTCGATGTGCATGCTGCAATCTGGCTCATTAACGTGGTGAAGGTTATGAGTTTGTCTCATGCGTCGCGACGTGAGACAAGGGCGCAACTCATCCCGAAGGATCACCTCCATGCCCGCGCCCAATGTCTCGTTCGAATTCTTCCCGCCCAAGAGCCTCGAGGCGTCGTTCCGGCTGTGGCATTGTGTGCAGACATTGGCCCCGCTGGACCCGTCCTTCGTGTCGGTGACCTATGGGGCCGGCGGCACCACCCGCAAGCTGACCCATGAGGCGGTCGGCACGATCCACAAGACCTCGGGCCTGAATGTCGCGGCGCACCTGACCTGCGTGGATGCAAGCCGGGAAGAGACCATGGCTATCGCCGACGGCTATGCCGAGGTGGGCGTAACCAGCATCGTCGCCCTGCGGGGCGATCCGCCGAAAGGCGCGGGCCGGTTCACGCCGCACCCCGACGGGTTTGCAAGCTCGGTCGAGCTGATCGAGGCGCTGCGCGAGACCGGCAAGTTCGACATCCACGTCGGCGCCTATCCCGAGAAACACCCCGACGCGGCCGACACCAGGGCGGATGTGGAATTCCTCAAGCGCAAGATCGACGCCGGGGCGACCGGCGCGATCACCCAGTTCTTCTTCGAGGCCGACACGTTCTTTCGGTTCCGTGACGCCTGTGCGGCGGCCGGGATCGATGCGCCGATCCGCCCCGGCATCCTGCCGATCGAGAACTGGAACGGCACGCGCAAGTTCGCCCAAGCCTGCGGCACCTCGATTCCTCAGATCATCCACGATGCCTTCGACAACGCGGTGCGGGACGGCACCACCGACTTGCTGGCCACGGCGCTTGCAACCGAATTGTGCGACACGCTGTTGCAGGGCGGGGTGGATCACCTGCATTTCTACACCCTGAACAAGCCGGAGCTGACCCGCGACGTCTGCCACGCGCTCGGCGTCACGCCCAAGGCGAGCCTGCAGAACGTCGCCTGAACCGCGCTTGGCGGAGCAGATTGGTCAGGGGCTCTCGGCCCGCCGGGGCCCGACCCTTAGACGGTCCAGGTCCCCGACAGCGATGGCTGGCCCCAGATCCGTCACCGTCTCGTGCAGGCGTTCGGACGGACAGCGGCCCACGATCCGGCGGTGGCGCGAGATCATGATCTTGCTCCACCCTCGCCAGGTGCCCACGGAGGGTGCGTCGACATCACAGGGAAAGCGGTCCTTCCAGCCGTCCGGCAGCGGAACGCCGCAGGCCTCGAGGCGCTCCAGCATCCACACCAGCGGAATGTTCGCCAGCGGGCGGGCAAAGAGGTCATCACCCAGCTGCCCCCCGACGTCGCCATGGGCGCCGCGGAACCAGACCTGCTCCATCACGCCGCTCCAGCCGGCGGGGCGCTGCCACATCACCGGCTTGTAGGCGTCCCGCGTCTCGTCCAGCGCCAGCGCGTGGAAGCCTTGGCGCACGGACGGGCCCAGCGCGTGGTTGTGAAAGCTGTGCTTGACCTCGGCCCGGCGGACCAGCCCGGGCAGCCGCAGGCCGAGCGATTTCACCGTGTCCCAGATCGCCACCGCCTCGATCTCGACCCCGTCGAGGCAATAGCGGCGGCGAAACGCCTCGGACACCGGGCCCCGCGCCCCGCTGCGGTAGTGGCGATAGGCCTGCCGGATGACCCGCACCGTGGCGTCGTTCGCCCGCACCAGCCCCACCAGGTCGATCACCCCGGCCAGCGAGCGCACCGCGTAGGCGCCGCGCGAAAAGCCGACCAGCACGATCCTGTCCCCCGGCCGGTAGCGCGAGGCGAGCACGCCGTAGGCCCGCTTGATCTGCCGGTTGATCCCGCGGCCCGCGACCACGTCGACGGTCTGCGACCAGTCGCGCCATTGCAGGCCGGCCTCGTAATAGACCGTCAGGTTGGCCGAGATCCCGACCTCGCGAAGAAGCTGGAAGGTGATCCCGGCATTGGTCTCGTGCCCTGGCTGCAGGCTGGACATGGTGCCGTCCAGAACGATGACATGGGTCGCGGCGCCCCGGTGTCGCCCCCGGCCTTCCGCCTGGACAGGCGATCGGCCGAAAAGGGCTAGAAGGCGTTCACGCAGCCGCACTCTGATCCTGCCCGTCCAGCAGCGCCCAGACGCGCTGTGGCGTGAACGGCGGCTGCACCTCGCGCACGCCCCGCGCCCAGAGCGCATCCTGCACCGCGTTGGTCACCGCGGCGAGCGCCCCGACCGTCCCGGCCTCGCCGCACCCCTTCATCCCCATGGGATTGTTCAGCGAGGGCGTGGGCTCGGAATGGAACGGCATGAACGGCACGTCTTCGGCGCGCGGCATGGCATAATCCATGAAAGTCGCGGTCAGAAGCTGGCCCTCGCTGTCATAGACCACACGCTCCGTCAGGATCTGGCCGATGCCCTGGGCCACCCCGCCATGGACCTGGCCCTCGGCCAGCATCGGGTTTATCAGATTGCCGAAATCGTCGACCACGGTGTATTTCACGCAGCGGGTCTCGCCGGTCTCGGGGTCGATCTCGACCTCGGCGACATGGCAGCCGTTGGGAAAGGACATCTGCTGCAGACGGCCGGTCTCGGCGACGGTCAGCAGGTCCTCGCGGCCCTTGTCGCGGGCCATCTCGGCGACCTCCATCATCGTCGGCGTCAGGTTCGAGCCGCCGATGCGAAAGCGCTCGTCGTCGAAGGAGACGTCGGCGGGCGCGACGCCCTCCTCCTCGGCCAAGAATGCGGTGAAGCTGTCGAGCATCGTCCGGACGGCCACAAGGGTGGCATTGGTCTGGGTCGTGACCGAGCGCGACCCGCCCGTGCCCCCGCCCCGGCGGATCCGGTCGCTGTCGCCCTGGACAACGTTGATCCGCTCTGCCGGCAGGCCGGTCTGATCGGCCAGGAACTGGGCATAGACGGTTTCATGCCCCTGTCCGGCCGACTGGGTCCCGACATAGAGGGAAACGGTCCCGTCCTGCTCGAACGCGACTTTCACATCCTCGTGCTTCTGGCCCAGGATGCTCTCGATGTAATAGCAGATGCCCAAGCCACGCAGCTGCCCGCGCTTTTCCGACTCCGCGCGGCGGGCGGCGAACCCGGCCAGGTCGGCCTCGGCCTCGGCCCGCGTCAGGACGTTGTCGAACGCGCCGATGTCATAGGTCATGCCGGTCGCGGTCTTGTAGGGAAACTTGTCCGGCGCGATGAAATTCCGCCGCCGCAGGTCCAGCGCGTCGACCCCCAGCACCCGGGCCGCGTTGTCCATCGCCCGCTCGAGCACGAAGATCGCCTCGGGGCGGCCCGCACCGCGGTAGGCGTCGGTCTGGGTGGTGTTGGTGAAGATCCCCTCGCAATGCAGCCAGGCGCAGGGAATGTCGTAGGTCCCCGGCATCACCTTGGTGAAAAGCTCGGTCTGGATGAACTGCGCGTAGCCCGAGTTGTAGGCCCCCAGATTGCAGAGCGATTCCACCTGGTAGCCGGTGATCCGGTAATCCGCGTCGAAGGCCAGCGTGGCCACCGAAACGAGGTCCCGGCCGGCGTTGTCCGACAGCATCGCCTCGGTGCGGTCACTCATCCAGCGGACGGGCTTGCCCAGGGTGCGGGCGGCATGGGCCACCAGGAAGGTCTCGGGGTAATCCGCGCCCTTCATCCCGAATCCGCCGCCGACATCGGGCGTCGTCACCCGCACGTCGTCCTTGTCGAGGCCGAGCACCCGCGCCAGGCGTTTCTTGGTCTCCCAGACGCCCTGGCCGTTGACCGCGACATGCAGGCGGTTGCCCTGCGTCTCGGCGAAACAGCCGCGCGGCTCCATGGAATTGACGATGACGCGGTTGTCCTCGACCTTGAGCCGGACCACGTGCGCCGCGGCCTCGATCGCGGCGTCCACCGCGTCCCGGTCACCAAAGCCATACTCAAAGGCCTTGTTGTCGGGCGCCTCGGCATGGATCTGCTCGCCGCCTGCGGCCAGCCGGACGTGGGCGGGAAGATCGGCGATGTCGGCCTCGATCAATTCGGCGGCGTCCTTGGCCTGAAGCAGCGTCTCGGCCACGACCAGCGCGGTCGGCTCGCCGACGAACCGCACCTTGTCGCGGGCCAGCAACGGGCGCTCGGGATCGGCGCCCTCGGTGCTGTCGATATTGGTGACGAGGTCGGTGTCGAGGTGAACGTCCAGCCCCGCCGCCTCGAGATCGGCCAGCGTCAGAACCAGATGCACGCCGGGCGCCGCGCGGGCCTCGGTCGCGTCGATGCCTTCGAGCCGGCCATGGGCCACGGTCGAGCGCATGACGAAGGCGTGCAACGCGCCCTCGGGGGCGACGTCGTCGACGTAGTTTCCGTGGCCGGTCAGGAAACGGACGTCCTCGACCCGCGTCACGGGCTGGCTCTTGCCGAACTTCTCCATCGGGTGCGTCCTCGCGTCTGGCATCCTGACGCGAGCCTAGCCTTCCGCCGGGGGCTGTCCAATGGCGGGAAGGGTGAAAAATGCGTGTTCGGCAAAAAAGTCGGCATGCCCGGACCGCGGCCGCGCCCGGGCAGGCCATCGGATGGCGATCAGTGCGGCACCGGCGCCATTTCCTCTTCGCGCGCAAACAGATGCGCGGCGGCGGGATCGAAGTTGAAATCGATGGCGTCCCCGGCGGCAAAGACCCTGTCCTCGCCGATCGCGGCAATCATCTTGGTCCCGTCGCGAAGGGCGACATCCACCACCGTCTCGGCCCCCAGCCGTTCGGTCAGCTCGACCTTGCCGTGCAACATGCCCGACCCGTCCGTCGTCGGCACCAGGTATTGCGGGCGCACGCCCAGGATCCCCTTGCCGCCGGCCCGCAGGTCGCGGCCCTTCGTCTCGACCTCGATGGTCTCGAGCGCGGGGGCCGAGACGCGGGCGCGGGTGCCGGTCACCTCCGCCACGTCGACCTCGATGAAGTTCATCGAAGGGGCCCCGAGGAAGCCGGCGACGAAAAGGTTCGCCGGCTCGTGATAGAGCTCCATCGGCGAGCCGATCTGCATGACCTCTCCGCCGCGCAAGACGACAATCTTGTCGGCCAAGGTCATTGCCTCGACCTGGTCGTGGGTCACGTAGATCATCGAGGTGCCGAGGGTCTGGTGCAGCTTGCCGATCTCCATGCGCATGTCCATGCGCAGCGCCGCGTCGAGATTCGACAGCGGCTCGTCGAACAGGAAGACCTGCGGGTCGCGCACGATGGCACGGCCGATAGCCACGCGCTGGCGCTGACCGCCCGACAGCTGCGACGGGCGCCGGTCCAGCAGATGCTCCATCTGCAGCACGCGGGCGGCCTCGGCCACCTTGGCGCCCTTGTCCGCCTTCGAGGCCCCGTTGATCGTCAGTCCGAAGGCCACGTTCTCGCGCACGGTCATGTGCGGGAAGATTGCGTAGGACTGGAACACCATCGCGATCCCGCGCTCCTTGGGCTGCACGTCGTTGACCCGCTTGCCGCCGATCTCGAGCGTGCCCGAGGTGATGTCCTCCAGCCCCGCGATCATCCGCAGAAGCGTGGACTTGCCGCAGCCCGATGGGCCGACGAAGACGACGAACTCGCCGTCCTCGATGTCGATATCCACGCCCTTGATGACCTGCACGCTGCCAAAGCTCTTGGTCAGGTTCCTCAGTCTCACGTCCGCCATTTGCGCTACTCCGCTGCTTTGTCGGCGGGGATGACCCGCAAGAGGCCGTCGTCACCGATGACGACCGGTTCAGGGTCCATGACATGGCCTACGAAATGTCCGCCGTCGGGATGGTCGGCGAATCCCATGATGACGAGACCCTCGCCGGTATCGAGAATGCGCGAGGCATAGCGGCGACAGGGCAGCTTGCCGTCAAGGAATCGCCCCGGCGCGATCCGCCACGGGCCCCGCGGGCCCTCACCGATCAGGTAATGGGTCCCGGTGACCGGCCCGCCCGGCGTGGCCTCTGCCAGCGCCTTGGAAAAGTGTTCTGCCGCGGTGCAGAACAGGCAATACCAGCGCCCGCCGGCGGCAAAGACCTGCGGCACCTCAAGCTGGCCGAACCCGCCGGTGAAGACCGGGGGCTGGAGTGTCCAGCTGTGCAGATCCGGCGAGGTGGCCAGGCCGATGGCCCCGCCGGCATTGGGCTCGGCGACGCCGCGCGCACGGCCGGTGAAGAACATCAGCCAGCCGTCGCCGTCAGGGTCGCGCATGACCCACGGGTCTCGCATCGCCCGGTCGTGCCAGAAGCCCCGCGCATGGTCGGCCTCGTACTGCTCGGCCACGGAGCCGGTGAGATCGAGGCACAGCCCGTCGCCCACCCGCTCCCAGGAATGCATGTCGGCCGAGGTGGCGTGGCCGATCCGTTGATAGAGCCCCTCTTCGGCGCGGGTCGAGCCGGTATAGAACAGATGCCAGAGCCCGGCGTCGTCCTGCACCACCGAGCCGGTCCAGGTGGTGTAGTCGTCCCATGCGGGGGCCTCGCTTGGCGCGAGGCAGGTGCCCAGATGTTCCCAGGTGACGAGGTCGTCGCTGACGGCGTGACCCTGGCTGACGTTGAAGTGACGCTGCTCGGGGTCGCCGATCGCCTTTGGGGCCTTGAGGAAGTAGCCGTGCCAGCGGGCGCCGTCATGGGCATACCAGCTGTCCCAGATCCAGTCTTTTTCGAGTGCGATAACCATGGGTGACTCCGTTATCCCTTGACGCCGGTCGAGGCGATCGAGGCGATGAAGGCGCGCTGAAGGACTAGGTAGAAGGCCAGCACCGGTATGGTGATAAGCGACAGGTAGGCCATGATCTCGCCCCAGGCGGTGTTGAGTTGGAAGAAGTATTGCAGGCCGACCATGACCGGACGGTAGGCCTCTTGCTGGACCACGATCAGCGGCCAGAGATACTGGTTGTACATCACCAGGAACTTGAGGATCGCCGCCGTGGCGATCACCGGCCCCGAGAGCGGCATCACCACCCTTGTGTAGACCTGGAACCAGCTTGCCCCCTCGACCCGCGACGCCTCGATCAGCTCGGTGGGCAGATCGCGGAAATACTGCACGAAGAGAAAGATCGTCAGCCCGTCGGCGATCCAGGGGATGATCTGCACACGGTAGGAATTGAGCCATGTGTACTCGATCCCCTCAAGCCCGATCCACGGCAGTTTCGACACGATCAGCAGAAGCGGGATGGCGATGGTCTCGAACGGCACGATCAGGGTCGCCAGGACGACCGACAGGATCAGGCTCCGGCCACGCCAGCTGAGGAAGGCGAAAGAGAAGGCCGCGAGCGAGCAGATCGCGAGGCTGAGAAGGACCGTGACACCGGTCACGAAGACCGAATTGAAGACGAAGAGCGCGACGGGAGCGCGATCGAAGGCCTCGCGGTAATTCTCGAGGTTCAATTCGCCCACCGGCAGGAAGGCCCGCAGGCTGCCGGTATCGGCCAGCAGGGCGCGGTCGGGCTTGAAGCTGGACATCACCATGAAGACCAGCGGCAGGATGAAGATCAGCGCGATGAGGACCAGCACGACATAGCGCACGAAAAGCCTCAGGCCCCGGTTGTCGGGATTGATGGTGGCCATGTATCAGCGCTCCCTTGTGAGCCAGCGTTGGATGATCGAGATCGTCAGCACGATCACGAAGAGCAAGACCGAAATGGTCGACCCGCCCGAGATGTCCTGTCGCCCGTAGCCCCGTTCGACCGCCTGGAAGACGACCGTCTGCGTGCTGTCGAGGGGGCCGCCATTGGTCATCACGTCGATCTGCGCGAAGAGGGCGAAGGCCTGCATGGTGATGACGATCAACACCAGGACGGCGGTGTTCCGCAGCCCCGGCCAGGTGACATAACGGAACGCCTGCCACTTGGAGGCGCCTTCGATGTTGGCGGCCTCGTAGAGCGTGGGGCTGATGGTCTGCAGGCCGGACAGCCAGATCACCATGTGGAATCCCACCGCCTGCCAGATCGACATCGCCATGATCGCCCCGAGCGCGGTGTCGGGCGAGCCCAGCCAATCGCGCCCCTCGAAAGCGCCGAAGGTGATCATCCCCAGCACGTTGTTCAGCAGGCCGTCCTGACCGTCGTAGATGAAGCGCCAGAGCAGCGAGACCACGACGATGGAAACCACCACCGGCATGAAGTAGATCGCCCGGAACACGTTGATGCCCCGTATCCGCTGATTGATCAGAAGCGCGAGACCCAGCGCCAGAGCCCCTTGCGTCGGCGCGACGATCAGAACGAAAAGGAACGTGTTGGTCAGGGCCTTCCAGAACACGACGTCCGAGGCGATGACGACGCGGGCGTTCTCGCCGGATTGCCAGCGAAACCATTCCTGCATGCCGCGATACTGGGGGTATTCGTCCGACCGTGTGATGGACTGGACCCGCGGATATTCGATCGCGCCGTCTTCATCGCGCAGGATCTCGCCCGCCTCGTCACGTTCGGGCTCTATCGTGATCACCGACATGCTCGGAAGGTTGCGGTAATTTTCGAGGCCGACGAATTGGGTCGGGTTCGGCGAAATCAGCCGCTGATCGGTCAGCGAAAGCCCGAAGGCAAAGAAGAAGGGCAGAATGATGAAGGCCGCGATCAGGCCCACTCCCGGGATCGCGAAGGCCCACCCGGCCCGGTTCGATGTTGTCAGTTTGGAGGCCATGTTCGTCCCTTCCGCCTGGGCGGGCTCAGAAAATTCGCGAATTTTCTGTCCGATTTTTCGCGAAAAATCGGGGCCCCGGATCAAATCGGGGGCCCCGAGGCGATCATTGGTGACCGTAGCCCTGGTTGCGCTCGATGTCGGCATTGATCTCGTCGACAGCGGCATCCAGCGTATCGGCAACGTCCGCACCGTTGGCGATGTCGGCGAGGGCCTTCTCGAACACCTTCGCCTCCACCACGTAGCCGGGCGTCACCGGCCGGACGAGCGCCTGCGCCTCGGAGAGGCCGTAGAACGCTTCCATCGGGCCGCCATCGGTGTAGTTGACGCTGGCCGCGGCCGAGGACTCGGTCGGCGGGATGAGGCCGATGCCGTCGGAGAAGGCGGTCAGGTACTTGTCTTGCAACGCGAACTCAATGAAGGCCGAGGCGCCGTCAGGATGCTCGGACGCCGCGGAGATGCCGAACTGCCAGGACGCCGCTCCGATCTTGGGCCCGTGTCCGAAATCGACATTGGGCAGGAAGATCGTGTCGTCGAACACCTGCAACGCCCCGAGCGCGGCCCAGTTGCCGTTGAACGAGATCGCGTATTTACCCTCGGTGAACCCGTTGTCGCGGTCCGCCGGGTCTTGGCTGGTGCCGGGCGCGTAGTCTTCGGCGAACAGGCTCTGCCACCACTCGCCGAAGGCGATCGTCTCGTCCCCGTTCAGAAAACCCTCGGCGGTCTGATAGGTGGAGCGATCCACGAGATCGCCACCGAAGGATTGCAGGAACGGCGAGAAGGCGTAGGGATACCATTCCCCGGTCCAGGCCATGCCCGGATCGAACGGGTATTTGAAGTCGCCGGTCGCCTTGAGCTTATCGAGCGCGGCCATGAATTCATCACCGGTCCAAGGCTCTTCGAGGGTCGGGATACGGATGTCGTTGTCCTCGAGGTAGGAGCGCCGCGTGACCATTGCCGTGGCCGCGTCCCACAGGCCGATGGAGTAGAGTTCACCGTCCCAATAGCCCTTGGGACCGGGGAGAAAGTCCTCGATGATCGATTCGTCGATCTGGAGCGGCTGCATGTCGCCCGACCACGCCCAGTTCGGCATGACGAGACCGTCGACGTCGATGATGTCGGGCAGGTTGCCGGCAAGGGCCGCCGCGATGACGGAATCGTTGTAGCTCTCCTGCGGGAAGCTCTCGAGCGTGACCTCCCAGTCGCTCTGGCTCGCGTTGAAATCCTCGATGATCGTGTTGAGGATATCGCTTTCGACCTGGTTGCCGCCGCCGTGGTACCAGAGACTCAGCTCGGTCTGCGCCGTGGCCGCCCCTGCGAGCCCGCCAAGCACCGTGGCGCCGGCCAGTATTGCACGAAGTTTCATGTGGTCTTCCTCCCTATTGAAGTGATCGTCGTGACGGATGCGGGCAGCGTGGCGACGCTGTCCCGCCATGACACCGGGCCGCCGACCAGAACGGGCGCGGCCGGGGGTGTGGATGTGCCGCGGACCATGCCCAGCAGCTGCTCCGCCGCGCGGATCCCCATCGCGGCATAGGGCAGTTCGACCGTAGTCAGCCCGGGCGAGAGCGTTTCGGCGATGGGCCGGTAATTGTCGAAGCCGGCAACCGAGACATCGCCCGGAATGGTCAGCCCCCTGTCCCGCAGCATCGTGTAGGCCCGGATCGCCATGCGGTCGTTGCCGCAGCACAGGACCGTCGGGGACACGTCCATCGACATGACCCTGTCGATCGCGTCCCAGAGCAGCTGCATCTCGGACTTGTTGTCGTCGCGCGGCACATCCGCCGTCACGACCAGCGCGGGGTCATAGGCGATCCCGGCGCTTTCTAGCGCGGCGCGATAGCCCGAAATCCGAAGCGGTGTCGCGTCGAGCTCGGGGCTGAGCGTAAGATAGGCGATCCTGCGATGCCCCGCCCCGATCAGGCGTTTCACGAGCGCCTTCTGGCACTGGAGGTCATGGGGCAGCACCGAGGGCGTGTCGCGGTCGTCGTAGCAGTTGGCCAGCACCACCGGCATGCCGATCCCCCGCGGCAGGGAGACCTTGCGGTGGTAGTCGGCGACATAGAGCACTCCCTCGACACGGTGTTCGGCAAAGGTGCGCAGCAGCTTGGGCACTGCCTCGCTGCGCCCGCCAGTATCCGAGATCAGCAGCGTCATCGCGCTGTTCTCAAGCGCCCGCTGAATGCCCTGAACGATGTAGAGATCCGGCAGGCCCGTCCGCCCGTCGTCAGGTGGCGCGTGGCTGATCGCGCCGGTGATCAGGCCGATCAGCCCGGACTTGTTGGAGCGCATGGCGCGGGCCGCCGACGACGGAACGTAGCCAAGCTCCGCTATGGCCATTTGAACCGACTCGCGGGTCGGCTCGCGGACCGCGGGATCCCCGTTGATGACCCGGCTTACGGTCTTGGGCGAGACACCGGCCGCCCTTGCGACGTCGTAGATATTTGTCATACGCCCCCTGCTTGTCACCGTTCTGAAAGCCCGGCCGCAGCCTCCTCGACCACGCCATGTCAACGATGTCATTTGCCGCTTTGCAGCAATTCGGGAGGTTTTGGATGCGGCCGGGCGGTCGGCCAAACGGGCCAAGCAAGCAGGCTGACAGTGCCGCACGGGTCGATGGCCTGCGGCCCGACCCGACGGTCCGGGTGGCCCGGGCGAGAGGGGCGGCGGACCGGTGAGGACGGCAGCCAGTGCGGGCGGAAATGTGGTTTCCTGCCATGAGCTTGATGCGGGCGCCTTGCGCAGTCTGCGCCCGCGGGCCGGCTGGTCTCGGCGGGTCCGTCGTCGCGGTGCGCGGCCGTTCGAAAGATCGGCGCCCTGTCGTCATCGGGGATGGCGCCACTGCGGATTCCGAAGTCTTCGAAGGCGGGAGACAGCCGGGATATCGCCACGCCGACGGCACAGACAACGAGCCGTTCGCTGCACTGCGGCCCCGTCTCGGGCGGGCAAGAAGAGTGGAACGGAGCGTTTCACGTCGTCAGGCCGAGGCAGCAGAACGCGATCCTGCCCCGGAAACGGTGACATGATTCGCGAGGTCAGGTCACGCCAGAGCGCGGGAGGCGGCTCGGACCACGATCTGTTTGCGCAGGAAGGCCAGCAGGAAGAGGGCGCTGAGGATCAGGATGATGGTCGGCGCGGGGGCACTGTCGAGGAAGAACGCCGCGTAGGTGCCCGCGAGCATCGCGCTCAGGCAGACGGCCGTCGCGACCGCGAGCATCGCCAGAAAGCTGCGCACCAGAAGAAAGGCGATCGCCCCCGGCGCGATTAGCAGGCCGATGGCAAGGATCAGCCCCGCAGCCGAAAGCGTGGCGACGATCGTCAGCGACAATGCCGCCAGCAGGCCATAGTGCAGCCAGCCCACCGCCAGCCCCGCCGCCTGCGCGTGCGCCGGGTCGAAAGCCTGGACCAACAGATCGCGCCACTTGAGCAGCAACCCGCCGGAGACGATCACCGAGATGATTCCGGCGGTCCAGATTTCGCCCGCCGAGACGCCGAGCATGTTACCGAAGAGGATGTGATCGAGGTGGGCGTTGGTCTCTATCGAGACGTAGAGAACGATGCCGACGCCGAACATGCCTGAGAACACCACGCCCATCACGGTGTCCTGTTTCACCCGGCTGTTCTGCGACAGGTATCCCGTCGCGACAGAGCATGTCATCCCGGCGGCAAAGGCACCGACGATCAGCGGCAGGCCGAAGATATAGGCCAGCACGATGCCCGGCAGGACCGCATGGCTGACCGCGTCGCCCATGAGCGCCCAGCCCTTGAGCACCAGGAAGCACGACAGCAGCGCCGTCGGCACCGAAACCAGGGCGCAGATGAAGAAGGCGTTCTGCATGAAGCCGAATTGGAACGGCAGCAGGAGCGTGTCGATCATGGCACGGGCTCCAGCGCCTGGGCGGCCTTGCGGCGGGCCGCGCGGATGCCGTGTTTGGGGGCGAAGACGAAGGCGGTCAGAAACACCAGCGTCTGCAGGGTGACGATGATGCCGCCCGTGGCGCCGTCGAGGAAATAGCTCGCGTAGGCGCCGAGGAACGAGGTGGTCGCCCCGATGGCTACCGATGTGAGGATGAGTCGGGGGAAGCGATCGCAGAGCAGGTAGGCGGTCGCCCCCGGTGTCACCACCATTGCGATCACGAGGAAGGCGCCCACGGTCTGCATCGCCGCGACGACCGAGGCCGAGAGCAGGACGAAGAAGACCCCCTTGAGCAGCCCGGTGCGCAGACCGATGGAGCGGGCGTGGACCTCGTCGAAGAAGGTGACGAGGAGGTCCTTCCACTTGGCCAGCAGCACGACCAGCGAGACGAAACCGATGAGCGCCAGTTGAAGGGTGTCGGCGGGGGTGATCGCGAGGATGTTGCCCATGGTGATGGTCTGGATCGAGACCGACATCGGGTTGACCGACACCATGAATAGGCCGAGGCCGAAGAAGGAAGTGAAGATCAGCCCGATGATCACGTCGGATTTCAGACCGGACCGTTCCGACAGGAACAACATGGCCCCCGCCGCCAGCCCGCCGGCGATGAAAGCGCCCAGCGCGAAGGGCAGGCCGAGCATGTAGGCCCCCGCCACCCCCGGCACGACCGAATGCGACAGCGCATCCCCGATCAGCGACCAGCCCTTGAGCATCAGGTAGCAGGACAGGAACGCGCACACGCCGCCCACAAGGGCCGAGACCCACATGGCGTTGGTCATGTAGCCGTAGGTGAAGGGCTCCAGCAGGATCATCGTGGATCACCGGGTGGAGCGCCTGCGGCGCCCCGGCCGGGATTGCGTTCATGCCACGCAGGCACTGGGGGCTTTGCCCCCAGACCCCCAGGATATTTGGAACCAGAAGAAGCTGCGACGCGGCAGGTATGAGTTGTCATTCGCGGCCCTCGCCGGTGCGGGTCTTGTCGCCATATTGCACGAAGGGACGCTCGTCGTCGGTCAGGATCGTGATGCTGCGGGCGTCCGCGTCGTCGTGCAGCTCGGCGCCGCCGAGGGTGAAATGCCGCAGGACGCCGCCGAAGGCCGCCTGCAGGTTGTCGCGGGTGAAGGTCGTTTCGGTCGGACCCGAAGCGAGGATCGTGCCCTTGACCAGGATGGTGCGGTCGCAGAATTCGGGGACCGAGCCGAGATTGTGCGTCGAGACGAGCATCACCCGCCCCTCGTCGCGCAGGTCCCGGAGCAGGGCGACGATCTGTTCCTCCGTCTTGACGTCGACGCCGGTGAAGGGCTCGTCGAGCAGGATCACCTGGCCGTCCTGGGCGAGGGCCCGGGCCAGGAAAACCCGCTTTCGCTGGCCGCCGGACAATTCGCCGATCTGGCGGTGGCGGAACTCTCGCATGTTGACCCGCGACAGGGCCGCGTCGACGGCATCGCGGTCCGCGGGCCGGGTGCGGCGCAGGAAACCCATGTGCCCGTAGCGGCCCATCATCACGACGTCCTCGACCAGCACCGGGAAGGACCAGTCGACCTCTTCGGATTGCGGCACATAGGCGACGAGGTTTTCCTTCAGCGCCTGCCGCACGGTGCGGCCGAGCAGGCTGATCTCGCCCCGCGCCGCGGGCACCAGCCCCATGATCGCCTTGAAGATCGTCGATTTGCCCGCGCCGTTGACCCCCACAAGGGCGGTAACGGTGCCTTGGGGCACTTCGAACGTAGCATCGCGCAGCGCGGTGTGGCCGTTGCGGTAGGTGACGGTCAGGTTGCTGGCCGAAATGCCGGGGGTCGTTGTCTTGCCGCTGTCGAACATGCCTGTCACTCCGGACCTGCAAGGCCGTTGGCCACGGTCTCGGACGTCACCCGCAGCAAGTCGAGGTAGGTCGGCACGGGGCCGTCCGCCTCGGACAGGCTGTCGACATAAAGCACGCCGCCGAAGGCCGCGCCGGTCTCGCGGGCGACCTGTTCGGCCGGGCGCGACGAGACGGTGCTTTCGCAGAACACCACGGGGATGTCGTTTTCGCGGACGCCGTCTATCACCGCGCGGACCTGCTGAGGCGTGCCGACCTGGTCGGCGTTGATCGGCCAGAGGTAGAGTTCTCGCAACCCGAAATCCCGGGCCAGGTAGCTGAACGCCCCTTCGCACGTCACCAGCCAGCGCTGATCTTCGGGGATTCGGGCTATGCGGTCGCGCAGGGGCTCCAGCGTCGCGCGAAGGTCCGCGCGATAGGCCTCGGCATTGGCCGCGAAGGTCGCGGCATTGGCGGGGTCGGCCGCAGAGAGGGCTGCCTCGATGTTGTCGATATAGACCAGGGCATTGTCCAGCCCCATCCAGGCATGGGGGTTGGACTGGCCCTCGTAGCTGCCCGCGCCGATGGAAATCGGCTCGATCCCGTCTGACACGGTGACAGAGGGCACATCGCCGAGGTTGGCGATGAACTGCTCGAACCAGATCTCGAGGTTCAGGCCGTTCCACAGGATCAGGTCGGCGTCGTAGGCGCCGACGATGTCCTGCGGCGTAGGCTCGTAGCCGTGGATCTCGGCCCCCGGCTTGGTGATGGAGACGACCTCGACCGCGTCGCCGGCCACTGTGCGGGCCATGTCCGCGATCACCGTGAAGGTGGTCACGACCTTGAGCCGGTCCTGGGCCTGGGCGGCACCGGCCAGAAGGAGCGCAGCAAGAATGGCGAGCATACGAAGGGTCATGGTCACTCCTGTCATGATGAGCGTGATATTGCGGCCGCGGGGTCGGATGTCAATGCTTTTGAGAAGCATTCGCAAAAAGAAGCCGCCTGATCGCTGCTACGTGGATTCGCGGGGAGACCCGAAGAATTGCGATGACAACCGCCCCCAGACCACACAACCTGCCAGCTTTCCCGCCCATAAAGTAATCATTTGCGCAAAACAAATCCTGACTCGGCGGTGTGTCTTTGCGTAAGCCACGCCCGAACCGACAGGATGGGAATGCAGGGTGTCTAGGGTTCCGCCTCCTCCTCCTCCCGAGGGTCTGGTCCGAGAGACGCCACCTGCCCGGCAAATTCCGGACAGGTACACGGCGGGGCAAAAACCCGGGAGAGTACTGCAAAAGGTTCGGTCGGTCTCTCCTTGTTCCGCCACGACCGACCCAGGCTTCATCCAGACGGCGGGACGTCCAGAGGGGAGTTATCCCATGACTGCATACCGTCGTTTCGCCGCGGGCCTCGTCCTGTCGGCGACCACCGCACTCGCGCTCGTGGCAACGCCCGCGCCGGCCCAGGAAAAGACCGAGTTCCGGGTCGCCTGGTCGATCTATGTCGGCTGGATGCCGTGGGGGTATCTCGACGAGTCCGGGATCATGGACAAGTGGGCCGAGAAATACGACATCGCGGTCGAGATCGTGCAGATCAACGACTACGTCGAATCGATCAACCAATACACCGCCGGCGCCTTTGACGGCGTGTCGGCGACCAACATGGATACGCTCTCGATCCCGGCCGGGTCCGGCGTGGACACCACCGCGCTGATCGTGGGCGATTATTCCAACGGCAACGACGCGATCATCATCAAGGGCGAGGGCGGGCTGGAGGACCTGGCGGGCATGCCGGTCAACCTGGTGGAACTCTCCGTGTCCCACTACCTGCTGGCGCGGGGCCTGGATTCCGTGGGCCTCGCCGAGCGGGACCTGGACGGGGTGATCAACACCTCCGACGCCGACATGATCGCGGCCTACCAGACCGACGACGTGCAGGCGCTTGTCACCTGGAACCCGCTGGTCTCGGCGATCCTCGATGAGCCGGGCGCGAACAGGATCTACGACAGCGCCGATATCCCCGGCGAGATCATCGACATCATGTTCGTCAACACCGAGACGCTGGCCGCCAACCCCGCCTTCGGCATGGCGCTGACCGGCGCGTGGTACGAGCTCATGGGGCTGATGGCGGCGGGTGACGAGGCCGCGCTGACCGCGATGGCCGAGGCCTCGGGCACCGACCTGGCCGGCTACCAGTCGCAGCTCGCCTCGACCGAGATGTTCTATGACCCCGCCGCCGCCGTGGCCTTTACCGAAAGCGAAGCGCTGAAAGAGACCATGGTCAACGTGGCCGAATTCCTGTTCGACAAGGGAATCCTCGGCGAAGGGGCGCCCTCGGCCGATTTCGTCGGCGTCGAATATCCCGACGGCTCGACCACGGGCGACCCTGGCTATGTAATGATGCGTTACGACACGACCTACATGCAGATGGCCGCCGACGGCGCGCTCTGACATCCGCCCGCCTCCCGCCGATCCGGGGGGCGGCGCTCTCCGGATCGGGAGGAGCCCCGACACGCCGGAGACCAGGCAAGACCCATGCAGATGCGCCTTATCAACCGCAGGCCGGGACGGCCGCTGACCGTCTTCCTGGCGCTGCTTCCCTTCGTTCTGGCCCTGATCGGCTACACCATCGCCTCCGAGATCCGGCTGGCGGCAAACCCGGCCGACAAGCTGCTGCCCGCGCCGGGCACGATCATCGACACGGCGGTGCGGCTTTTCACGGAGGGCGACCGCCGTTCGGGGCGGATCCTGCTGTGGCACGATACCGGCGTGTCGCTGATGCGGCTGGCGATCGGCGTGTCGATCGCCGCGATCATCGGCCTGGTGACCGGCCTTCTGATCGGGCTTCTGCCCCATGTGCGCGCGGCGCTCGGCATCTTCGTGGCGGTGCTGTCGATGATCCCGCCGCTCGCGATCCTGCCGATCCTGTTCATCGTCTTCGGCCTGGGCGAGGTGTCGAAGGTCGTGCTGATCGTCATCGGCATCACGCCCTTCCTGATCCGGGACATGAGCCAGCGGGTGATCGACATCCCCACGGAGCTGATCGTGAAGGGCCAGACGCTGGGCGCCTCGTCCATGGTCATCGCCCTGCGCGTCGCCCTGCCCCAGATCATGCCCAGGCTGATACAAGCCGTGCGCCTGTCGCTGGGTCCCGCCTGGCTGTTCCTGATCGCGGCCGAGGCCATCGCCTCGGACCTCGGGCTCGGCTACCGGATCTTTCTGGTGCGCCGTTACCTCGCCATGGATGTGATCCTGACCTACGTGCTGTGGATCACGGCGCTGGCCTTCCTCATCGACTGGGCGCTGCGGACGCTGTCGCGCAGGCTCTACCCCTGGGCCGGGGAGGGTCTGTGATGGCGTTCGTGGACGTCGAGAACATCTTTCAAAGCTACGGACCCCGGCCCATCATCGAACGGGTCAACCTCGCGGTGGCCGAGGGTGAATTCATCTCCATCGTCGGTGCCTCGGGCTGCGGCAAGTCGACCTTCCTGCGCCTGCTGCTGGCCGAAGAGCGGCCGACCCGGGGCACCATCCGCATCGACGGCGCGGAACCGGCGCTGGAACCCGGGCGCGAGCGCGGCATCGTGTTCCAACGCTACTCTGTGTTCCCGCACATGACCGTGCGCGACAACATCGTCGCGGCCGAGGCGTTCCAGACCCGCTGGGGCTTTCTCGGCGGCGCCGGCCGGCGGGCCGCGCGGGACCGGGCGCAGGAGACGCTCGACCGGATCGGGCTGGGTCACATGGGCGCGGCCTACCCGGCCGCCCTGTCGGGCGGAATGCAGCAGCGGCTGGCGATCGGACAGGCGCTGACGGCGCGGCCGCGGGTGCTGTTGCTCGACGAGCCGTTCGGCGCACTTGACCCCGGCACCCGGATCGCCATGCATGACTTTCTGATGGAATTGCAGCGCGAGACCCGGATGACGGTGTTCATGGTGACCCACGACCTCGAAGAGGGGTTCAAGCTGGGCGACCGGGTCATCGTCTTCGACAAGCCGCGCTGGGACCCCACCGACCCGAACGCCTATGGCGCGACAATCACCTACGACTTCGATGCCCGCAACGGCGGCATTCCCTTCCAGACCATCCAGGAGGACACCCATGTTCTGCAGCCCGTCTGACCGCTCCCGGTCGCACCATCCGGCCGATGCCCGGCGCGACGACCGGCGGTTTCACCATCCCGACCTGTCCAAGCTGCTGGGCTGGAAGGCCGCGCGGGCCGAGGCCGACATCCCCGAGGGCGAATGGGCCAAGGAACGCGCCTGGGCTTTGCGCATGGGCCTGACGGCGGCGGAGTCCATCGAGGACCGCGACATTCCGACCTTCGCCCGGGGCGAGCTGCCGCATTACGCGGGCATCAACACCTTCCTCAAGGCGCCCTATACCGAGGACGTCCAAGTGGTCGGCAACTACGACGCCACCGTCCTTGGCGCCCCTTTCGACGGCGGCACGACCTACCGCCCCGGCACCCGCTTCGGGCCGCAGGGGCTGCGCAAGATCTCGGCGCTCTACACGCCCTACAACTACGAGCTGGGCGTCGACCTGCGCGAGCAGATGAGCCTGTGCGACGCGGGCGACATCTTCACCATTCCCGGCAATATCGAGAAGACCTTCGACCAGATCAGCCGCGCCGTGAGCCACGTGTTCTCCTCGGGCTCGCTGCCGATCATCATCGGCGGCGACCACTCGATCGGCTTTCCCTGTGTGCGCGGCATCGCCGAATGCACGTCGAAAAAGATCGGCATCGTCCATTTCGACCGCCACGCCGACATCCAGGAAAAGGATCTGGACGAGCGGATGCACACCACGCCGTGGTTCCACTCCACCAACCTGCCCAATGTGCCCGCCAAGAACCTCGTGCAGGTCGGCATCGGCGGCTGGCAGGTGCCGCGCGGCGCGGTGAAGGTCGCCCGCGAGCGCGACACCAACATCATCACCATGTCCGACATGGAGAAGATGGGCATCGACAAGACCGCCGAGATGGCCCTCGAGATGGCCTGGGACGGGGTCGACATGGTCTACATGTCCTTCGACATCGACAGCATCGACTGCGGCTTCGTCCCCGGCACCGGCTGGCCCGAGCCCGGCGGGTTCCTGCCGCGCGAGGCGCTGGCGCTGGCCTCCAAGGTCGCCGCCGAAGGCATCTGCGGGATGGAGCTGGTCGAGGTCTCGCCGCCCTACGACACCTCCGACATCACGGCGCTGATGGGCACGCGGGTGATCGTCGATGTGCTGGGGTCCATGGTCTCGGCCGGCACGCTGGGCAAGCATCGCCGCCACATCGACAAGCCGGTGACCCTGCCGATGGGCGATTACGACGAGGCCCGGGACGGCAAGCGCTGGACGACCCGCGCCAGAATGGCGGAGTAGCCGGCATGCCGCACGATCATCATCATCACCCCCACGGGCATGACCACGCCCACGATCACCCCCATGACCACAACCACCCGGACGACCACCTGGCCAGCCACATGCACGACCCGGACATGGCGGCGGAGCTTCAGGTCCTGACCGAGCAGTTCATCGACGGGTTCGTGCAGGCCAAGGACAAGACCGCCTATCTGCGCCTGGCCGGTGTCCCGTTGGAAAAGCCGGGCCAAAGCGGCGGGCCGGGGATGAAGCTGGTCGACGTGCGCCTCTCGACCGAATGGCAGGTGGGCACCGCCTCGCCCTCGTTCGGCAGCCGGGAGCTGAGCTATCTGCCCTTTCCCGGCTCCATGGTGGCCGAACGGACGAACATGGAGCTGGTCTATGTCTCCATGACGGACAAGGAGGTGCAGGACATCCGGCACTTTCTGGCCGCCAAGGGGCCGGTCTGAGCCCGCCCCGCCCCCGCGCCCGCGCCCGGCGGCTTCAGCCCGGCGGGGGCGGGATCAGGACAAGTTTGCCCACGTGGCGCTTTTCCAGGAACAGCCGCTGGGCCTCGGCAATCCGGTCCAGCGGGAAGGTCCCGGCGAGCGCGGGCCTGATGTCGCCGCGCTCGACATGGGCGATCAGGTCGGGAAAGACCGGCGCGTCCCAGCCGGTGCAGCCCAGAAGCGCCAGATCCTTCAGGTAGAGCGTCCGTAGATCGAGATCGACGATCGGACCCGCGATCGCCCCCGATGTGACGAAACTGCCGCGCCGGCGCAGGACCTCAAGCATCGCGCCGAAGCCTGCGCCGCCCACATTGTCGACGACCACGTCGACGCTTTCTGCGGCCTTGGCCTTTCCGGCGATCGCGATCACCTCGGCCCCCCGGCGCCGGGCCAGCTGCACCGCCGCGAGCCCGACCCCGCCCGAGGCGCCGGCCACCAGCACGCGGTCCCCGGCGGCCACGCCCGCGCGGTGCAGCATGTTCTCGGCGGTGCCATAGGCGCAGGGCAGCGTCGCCAGCTCGGCATCGGACCAGTCGCAGGTGACGGCAAAGACCTCGGCCGCGGGCACCTTCACGAACTGCGCGAAGGCGCCGTCGAAATCGGACCCCATCCAGACCGTCTCGGCAGAGCCGAAGCCGTGGGGTCGCATGCAGGCCCGGACCAGCACCCGCGCCCCGATCCCGCCCGCGTCGCCGCCCGGCCCGACCGCGACCACCCGCCCGCAGCAATCTGTGCCCTGGATGAACGGAAACGGGGTCGCCGCGTTCCAGCCGCCGTCGGGGCGGTCAGCCGTGCCGTCACCGTCCGCCGCAGCGGTGGCCGCGGTGACCGATGCGGAATACCAACCGAGACGGGTGTTGATCTCGGTATTGTTGATCCCCGCCGCCAGAACCTGCAACAGCGCCTCGCCCGGTCCGGGAACAGGCACGGGCACCTTGCGCAGCTCCAGCCTGTCATACCCCCCGGTTCCGGTGGTGACGACGGCAATCATCTACGTGGGAACGGCGTTCATCCCGGGCCGGGCTCCTTTCTCGCAAGGCTCCTCGCGGGGCGGGCGCATGTCAACTGGCACCCCGAGACCGGCCACCGGACCCCGACAGCCCCGCTCGGTGCCGGTGGCGCGAGGCGAAGCGCTCGACGTCCTCCGACGTCGGGGCCCGGCCGGTGAAGGTCGCGACATAGGCCGGCATCCGCGCCAGCCGGTCCGGCAGCGGTTCTACAGTAGCCATCGAGATATAGCCGACCTGCGTCAGATAAAGCGTGCGGGCGCGGACGTCCGACTCCTCCGGGTCATGGCCATGGCGGGCGAACATCGCCGTCAGCGCGGCAAGGCGGGCGGCGTCGGTGGCGGCGACCGCCTGCTTGAGCGGCGGCGAGGATTGCGCCCAGTTGCGAATTGCGAAATCGAGCCGGGCGTCGAACAGCTCCGGCGAGATCCAGCAGTCGAAGACGTTGAGCACCGCCTCGGCGATCGTGGCGGCCCAAAGCTCGGACTGGCGCACGAGGTTTCCGGTGTTCTTCTCCTGCCAGCGGCGCACGAGCGCATCGAGCAGCGCCTCGCGGTCCGGGAAATGCCAGTAAAAGCTGGTCCGCGACAGGCCCAGCGCGGCGGCCATGGCGCCGATCTTGATCTGCCCGACCCCGCGCGAGACCAGGATGTCATAGGCCGCGTCCAGCCACACATCGGCAGAGCCGCGCCAGCCCGCCGTCCGCGTCTCCGCACCTGTTGTCATCGCCGTCCCCTCCGCATGAAGCCCGATGTCGCAAAGACGCCGGCCGTTGTCGTGACTGAACACGACACAGGTGTCGAGTTTCGCGACAAGTCTGTCGAAATTGCCGCCATGTGGTCCGAGGAGAGCCGCCCGATGTCGACCGATCCGCTGTTGCAGCCCTACCAGCTCAAGCATCTGACGCTGAGAAACCGGATCATGACGACCAGCCATGAACCCGCCTACCCCGAGGACGGGATGCCCAAGGACCGCTACCGCGCCTATCACGTGGAACGGGCCCGGGCCGGCGTCGCGCTGACGATGACGGCGGGCTCGGCCGCAGTGTCGCGGGATTCGCCGCCGGTCTTCAACAACGTCCTCGCCTATCGGGACGAGGTGGTGCCGTGGATGAAGAAGCTGACCGACGAATGCCACGACCACGGCTGCGCGGTGATGATCCAGCTCACCCACCTGGGCCGCCGCACCCACTGGAACAAGGGCGACTGGCTGCCCGCCGTCTCGACCGGGCACGAGCGCGAACGCGCCCACCGGGCCTTTCCCAAGAAGGTCGAGGACTGGGACATCGCCCGGATCATCACCGATTACGCGGACGCCGCCGAACGGATGCAGGCGGCCGGCCTCGACGGGATCGAGCTTCAGGCCTACGGCCACCTGATGGACCAGTTCTGGTCCGAGCGCGTGAACACGCTCGACGGCGCCTACGGCGGCTCGCTGGACAACCGCCTGCGGTTCACCTTCGACGTGCTGGACGCGATCCGCGGGCGGGTCGGGCCGGACTTCATCGTCGGCATCCGCTATACCGCCGACGAGGCGGCCGAGGGCGGGATCTCGGTGGCCGAGGGGCTGGAGATCTCGCGCCGGCTGGCGGGCAGCGGCCAGGTCGATTTTCTCAACGTCATCCGGGGGCATATCGACACCGACCCCGGCCTGACCGACGTGATCCCCGTGCAGGGGATGAAGAACGCGCCGCACCTGGATTTCGCCGGCACCATCCGGGCCGAGACCGGGATGCCCACGTTCCACGCCGCCAAGATCCCCGATGTCGCGACCGCCCGGCACGCCGTCGCCAGCGGCCTGCTGGACATGGTGGGGATGACCCGGGCGCACATGGCCGACCCGCATATCGTCCGCAAGATCATCGAGAAGCGCGAGGACGACATCCGCCCCTGCGTCGGCGCGACCTACTGCCTCGACCGGATCTACCAGGCGGGCGACGCGCTGTGCATCCACAACGCCGCCACCGGGCGCGAGCTCTCGATGCCCCATGACATCCCCGCCGCCGAGGCGCGGCGGAAGGTCGTCGTCGTCGGCGCGGGCCCCGGCGGGCTGGAGGCCGCGCGGGTCGCCGCAGCCCGCGGCCACGAGGTCGTCGTGCTGGAGGCCGCGCCTGACCCGGGCGGCCAGATCCGGCTGACGGCGCAATCGCCGCGCCGCAGAGAAATGATGTCGATCATCGACTGGAGAATGTCGCAATGCGCCGCTCGCGACGTCGAATTCCGGTTCAATACGTGGGCCGAGGCGGCGGACGTCGAGGCGCTCAGCCCCGACGTCGTGATCGTCGCCACCGGCGGCCTGCCGGACACGGATGTGCTGAAGGAAGGGAACGATCTGGTCGTGTCGACTTGGGACATCATCTCGGGCGATGTGAAGCCGGGCTCGCGCGTGCTTGTCTATGACGACGCGGGCGACCATGCCGGCCTGCAGGCCGCCGAGATCATCGCCAGGTCCGGCGCCCATGTGGAGATCATGACGCCCGACCGGTCCTTCGCCCCCGACGTGATGGCGATGAACCTGGTGCCCTACATGCGCACGCTGCAGGCGCTCGATACGCGCTTCACCGTGACCTACAAGCTGTCGTCGGTGCGCCGCGAGGGCAACCGCCTGATGGCGGTGATCGACAGCGATTATGCCGACCTCGGGCAGGAGCGGGAATTCGACCAGATCGTCGTCAACCACGGCACCCTGCCGATGGACGAGATCTATCACGCGCTGCGCCCCGGATCGTCGAACGACGGCGCTGTCGACCAGGACGCGCTGATCGCGGGCCGGCCACAGGCGGTCGAGGCCAACCCGCACGGCACCTACCAGCTGTTCCGGATCGGCGATGCCGTCTCCGCCCGCAACACCCATGCCGCGATCTATGACGCGTTGCGGCTGGTCAAGGACCTCTGACACCCGCGATGGAGACCTGAATGCTTCGTGACGCCGACATGCTGTCCAACCTGATGCGCCGCAAGCCGAAGCATTCGCTGCCGCGCGCCCTCTATACCGACCCCGCGATGTACGAGGTCGATCTGGAGCGGCTCTGGTACGCGGAATGGTTGTTCGCCGTCCCCGGCTGCGAGATCCCGAAGCCGGGCAACCATGTGACCCTGCAGATCGGGGCCTATTCGGTCATCGTCGTGCGCGGGGCGGACCGGGTGATCCGGGCGTTCCACAATTCCTGCCGCCACCGCGGGTCGCGCATCTGCCAGGCCGAGAAGGGCTCCGCCCCCAAGCTGGTCTGCCCCTACCACCAGTGGACCTACGAGCTTGACGGCCGCCTGCTCTGGGCGCGCGACATGGGGCCCGATTTCGACGCGCGCAAGCACGGGCTGAAGCCGGTCCATTGCCGAGACGCGGGCGGCATGATCTTCATCTGTCTCGCTGACGCGGCCCCCGCGTTCGACGCCATGGCCGAGGCCACGCACGCCTATTTCGGGCCCCACAGGCTGGACGACTGCAAGGTCGCCTATGAAAGCACGATCACCGAACAGGCCAACTGGAAGCTGGTGCTCGAGAACAACCGCGAGTGCTATCACTGCTCCGGCTCGCACCCGGCGCTCTGCGTGACCTTCGACGACAACCCCAACATCGCGGGCGACGGCAGCGGGGCCGAGGATCCGGCGATCGCCGCCCATCTGGCGCGCTGCGAGGCGGCCGGCCTGCCGGCGCGCTACCACGGCTCGGACGATTTCCAGTGGCGGATGATCCGCGTGCCGCTGCTGGGCAAGGGCGTAAGCTACACGATGGACGGCAAGGCCGCGGTGTCCCGCATGGTCGGCGACGTGACCCTGCGCGAGGCCGGAACGCTGCTGTTCTACCACTACCCCAACACCTGGAACCATTTCCTGTCCGACACCGTGCTGCTGTTCCGCGTCCTGCCGATCGGCCCGAAAGAGACCCAGGTCACCACCAAGTGGCTGGTCAACAAGGACGCGGTCGAGGGCGTGGACTACGAGCTGCCCCGCCTGACCGAGGTCTGGACCATGACCAACGACGAGGACCGCGCCATCGTCGAGGAGAACCAGCGCGGCATCGACAGCCCGGCCTACGAGCCCGGCCCCTACTCCGAGTTGCAGGAAAGCGGCGTGATCCAGTTCGTGGATTGGTACGCCGACAGCATGACCGACCGGCTGACCGGCCGGCGCCTGCACGCGGCGGAGTAACCGGCGATGGACGGCTCCCTGCCCCCCAAGGCCCCGTGGTCCGACAGCGAGACGCTGGAATGCATCATGGTGATCCCCGAGACGCCGAACGTGGCGACATTCGCCTTTCGCGCCCCCTCGGGATCGTGGTTCGACTATCGCGCGGGCCAGTTCATCACGCTGGAGCTGCCCCTGCCCGGCGGCCCGGTGGAGCGGACCTATACCCTGTCCACCAGCCCGTC
This sequence comes from Roseisalinus antarcticus, assembly GCF_900172355.1. Taxonomy (GTDB): domain Bacteria; phylum Pseudomonadota; class Alphaproteobacteria; order Rhodobacterales; family Rhodobacteraceae; genus Oceanicola; species Oceanicola antarcticus_A. The sequence continues at coordinate 224,754 of NZ_FWFZ01000003.1, forward strand.
GCGGCCGCTCAACGTCTCGGTCACGGTCAAGGCGCAGGCGGGCAGCATCGGGTCGCGCTGGATGCTGGACAACCTCCGCCCGGGGATGCGGATCAAGGCCTATGGCCCTGCGGGGATCTTCCATCTGCCCGAGAAGCCGGACGGGAAATACCTGCTGATCGGGGCCGGGTCCGGCATCACACCGATGATGTCCATGGCGACCTATCTCTATGATTACGGCAACAACACCGACGCCCGGCTGATCGCCTGCGCCCGCCGCCCGTCAGAGCTGATCTTTCGCCACCGGCTGATGCAGATGGCCTCTCGCGTGCCGGGCCTGCGCCTGTCCTTCGCCGTCACCGAGGAAGAGCCCTATGACGTCTGGACCGGCTATCTCGGCCGGTTCAACCAGCTGATGCTGTCGCTGATGGCGCCTGATTATCTGGAGCGCGACGTCTATTGCTGCGGGCCAGAGCCGTTCATGCAGGTGGTGCGGGATTCGCTCAACGCGCTCGGCTACGACATGGACCGCTACCACCAGGAGACCTTCGTCGCCCCGGTCGAGACCGTGGCCGACGAGGTCGAGATCGACGACGTGGTGCCCGACGAGGCCGCCACTGCCGAGGTGTCCTTTGCCCGCTCCGGCGTGTCGGTGCCGTGCCACGAGACCGATACCGTGCTGGCCATGGCGCGGGCCAACGCGGTGCGCATCCCCTCGGGCTGCACCTTCGGCGTCTGCGGCACCTGCAAGGTCAGGAAGCTCTCGGGCGAGGTTCACATGGTCCACAACGGTGGCATCGACGAGGACGCGATCGCGGCGGGCTATATCCTCGCCTGCTGTTCCAACCCCATCGGCCGGGTCGAGATCGAGGCCTGAGCCGGCCACCCGGGCGCCGCGCAATGTTCCCAACTTGTCGCTGAGCGGGCACCGGGGGGCGCAGTGCCGAAAAAGCGGGCATCGCCGGGCCGATGGCCGATGCCCGCCCCGGCCACGGCTTGCCGCCGGGCCGCGCCTGCGGTGCTGAGGGGACACCGGCAGCAGACCGCAGGAGCCGCATGGATCCCCCCGAGGACGTCGACCAGATCATGGGTGAAGTGGAGCAGGCCATCGGGCTGCTCGAGAACATGGTGCCCGCCGCGATCTGGCCCTGGCTGATCGTGAGCCTCGGGGCGCTCCTGGCATTGCTGGTCCACGCGCTGCTGTGGCGGCCGATCCGCCGATTCTGTGCCGGGCGCGAGGGGCTGGTCTTCGTGGTGCTGCCGCGGCTGCGCAGACCCAGCCGCCTGTTCCTGCTGATGCTGGTCAGCCTGCTGCTGGTCAATGTCGCGGGCCTGCCGCCGGGCTGGCGGTCCGGCCTGTCGCAGCTGGCCGCCGCGACGCTGATGATCGTCGTCGGTTGGGTGCTGATCGCGGCGCTCGACGTGGCCTGCGAGCGGGTTCTCGGGCGGCTGCCCGGCGACATCGAAGAGAACTTCGCCGCCCGCAAACAGGCCACCCAGGCCCGGATGATCCAGCGCATCGGTCGCCTGCTGATCGTGCTGCTGACCGCTGGCCTGGTGCTGTCGAGCTTCGACTCCGTGCGCCAGTTCGGTGTCAGCCTCTTCGCCTCGGCGGGGGCTGCGGGCCTGGTGCTGGGCTTTGCCGCGCGGCCGGTCCTGGCCAACCTGATCGCGGGCATCCAGATCGCCCTGACCCAGCCGATCCGCATCGACGACGTGGTGATCGTCGAGGGCGAGTGGGGCTGGATCGAGGAGATCGCCTCCACCTACGTCGTGGTGCGGGTCTGGGACTGGCGTCGGCTGGTCGTGCCGCTGAGCTACTTCATCGAGCAGCCGTTCCAGAACTGGACGCGGGAAAGCGGGTCGATCATCGGCGCCGTGACCTGGCATCTGGACTTCACCGCGCCGGTGTCCGAGATCCGCGCCAAGCTGGAACAGATCGTGGCCGCCTCGCCGCGCTGGGATCGCAACGTGGTGAACCTTCAGGTCACCGACAGTGACCGGCAGACGATCACGATCCGCGCCTTGATGAGCGCCCGGACCTCTCCGATCGCCTGGGACCTGCGCTGCGAAGTCCGCGAGGCGATGCTGGACTGGCTCCGGACCGAGCATCCCGGCAGCCTGCCGCGCAGCCGGGGACAACTGCACATGGCCCCGGACGCAGAGATCGACGCGGGCTTCGGCCAGCCTGTTCTGCGCCGGGCCGGGGGCGGCTGAAACCAAGGCAAAGCCGCGTCGTCAGGCGCCCATGCGGTTCCAGGCATCGAGCCCCGCGACCTTGTAGGCCTCCGCCAGGGTGGGATAGTTGAACGTGTTCTCGACGAAGAAATCGACCGTGCCGTGCAGGTTGATGACCGCCTGGCCGATATGTACCAGCTCTGTCGCGCCCTCGCCCACGATGCTCGCCCCCAGCAGGCGGCGGCTCTCAAGATCGAAGATCAGCTTCAGAAAGCCGGCGTTGACCCCCATGATGTGGCCGCGCGACGTCTCGCGAAACCGCGCCACGCCGCATTCGTAGGCGATGCCCTCGGCCTTCGCCTGCTCCTCCGAGAGGCCCACAGTCGAGATTTCGGGCACCGCGTAGATGCCATAGGGAAAGGTCTCGGGCGGCGGCGGCAGCTGGACCCCGAAGGCGTGGCAGGCCGCGACGCGGCCCTGCTCCATCGAGGTCGAGGCGAGGCGAGGCTGGGAAAGCCGATCACGTCGCCCGCGGCATAGATGTTGGGCACCTCGGTCTGGAAGGTCGACGGATCCACGTTCAGCCGTCCGCGGCTGTCGACCGACATGCCCACCGAGTCGAGGTTCAGGCTGCCGACATTGCCAGAGCGCCCGGCGGCGAACAACAGCGTCTCGGACCGCACCTTGCGCCCGTCCGACAGCACCGTGGTGACCCCGGTCGCATCGGTGGTGACGCCGTCGACCTTGGCGCCAAGGCGGATCGTCATGCCCCTGTCGCGCATCTGGTGGATGAACTCGTCGACGATCTCGCGGTCGACGAAATCCAGGATCGTCTCGCGCGATTCGATCAGCGTCACGGGCACGTCCAGCGCCGAGAAGATCGTCGCGTATTCGGTGCCGATCACCCCGCCGCCGATCACGGTCAGCGACCGTGGCAGGGTCTTGAGCTCGAGGATCTCGTCGCTGTCGAAGACCCGCGTCCGGTCAAATGGGATAGTGTCGGGCCGGTGGGGCCGGGTGCCGACGGCGATCAGCGCATTCTCGAATTCGACCTTGGAGACCTCGCCAGTCTCCGTCGTCAGCTCCGCGGTATGGGCATCGAGGAAGCGCGCCGTGGCGAAGGCACTGCGCACGCCGTTGCGCATGAACTGATGCTGCAGCACCTCCACCTCGTGATCCAGGGTCTTGTGCAGCCGCTGCAACAGGTCACCGGCCGAGATCTCGGCCTTCACCCGGTAGCCGGCGCCGTAGAAACCGCGCTCGCGAAAGCCCGAGAGGTTGAGCACGGTCTCGCGCAGCGTCTTGGACGGAATCGTCCCGGTGTGAACCGAAACGCCGCCAAGCCGCGAACCGCGATCCACCACAAGCACCGATTTGCCAAGCTTCGCCGACTGGATCGCCGCGCGCCGCCCGGCAGGCCCGGAGCCGATCACCAGCATGTCGATCTTTTCCATCGCGGTCCCCTCTTTCCTTGTGCCCCAGCAGACCCGCAAACGCCCCGTGGTGCAATTGCAGAGGCCGCGGTCGCTGCGCCGCGCGGACAAGCTGCACAGGAATGCGGCAGCGCAGCGCGTCGGAGCCCATCACCCCCGGTCGAAAGGGGTCGCGATGGCGATGGGCGAGGGCGCGATCGCGAAATCACGCGGCAGCAACCCGTGATGCCGCAGGAACAGCTGGCAGGCGGCCCGCGCGTCCTGCCGCAGGTCATGGTGGATGACGAAGGTCAGCCGCTTGTCCGCCAGGAGGGCCCGGTTCTCGGAATCGAGGTCATGGGCGGCGAAGGCCAGGCACATCCGGCCCTGCGTCTCGAAGGCCCTCAGGATCGCCCGGTTGCCCCCGCCGATGGAATAGACCGCGCAGATCTCCCGGTCCGTTTCAAGCGCCGCCAGCGTCAGGTCGTGGGTGGAGCGGTCGATGCCCATGCCTTCCGAGATGACAACCGCCCGCAGGCCCGGAAACTCGGCGGCCAGCACCTCGCGGAACCCCCTGGCCCGGTCGTCCTCGCCCAGGAACCGGGCACTGGACAGGGTCAGCAGGACCGCGCCCGCGGGGTCTCGGTGACCGGTGAGCATGCGCCCCATCAGCCAGGCGGCCGTCGCCCCGGCAGCGCGATTGTCGAGCCCGATATAGCCCAGCCGCGCCGTGTCTGGCAGATCGGTCACGTAGGTCGCCACCGGGATCCCCGCGCGGATCAGCGCCGCTGCCATGTCCGACGTGCGGGGCCCCGCCGGCAGCTTGAGCACAACCCCGTGGCTGCCCCGCCGCCGGATCGCGGCCACCAGCGCGGCAAGCTCGCCATGGCTCATCCGTTCCGCCAGGTGAAACCGCGCCGAAAAGGCGGCCGGACGGACGGTCGGCATCTCCGCCTCGAAGGCCGCGCGGACGGCGCCGTTGAACCGTTTCGGCGCCTCCATCACCACGTCGAGCGCAAAGCGCCGCCCCACCAGCCGCGCCTGGGCATATTGCCTCTCAAGCTCGCCGATCGCGGCCTCGACCCGGGCGCGTGTGGCCGGCCGGACACCTGGCCGGAGGTGCAGGACCCGGTCCACGGTCGCGAGGCTCACCCCGGCCTGAAAGGCGATGTCCTTGATCGGGAATCGATGCTCCATGGCGCATTCTGAGGTGTTCTTGAGGTCTTTTCCAGCGCCGGGCGGCCGTCGGCGCGGCTAGTCTTGCCGCCATGGGACGACGGGAGGAGCAGACCATGGACACCAGATCGACCATCGCCACGCGTCGCGACGCCGTGTGGCTGACGCCCGACAGCGGCGATTTCGAGACGTTCAGAACGCTGATGGCCGGGGCCGAGACGCCGGACCTGCCCCTGTCGGACGGGCAGGCCCAAGGCATTCCGCTCTATGACGGCGCCCGGGTGCGGGCGGCGGCCCCGCGGATCGACGATCGTCGCGACCTCATGGCAGAATGGACCTCGGTCCTGGCCGAGGGCCCCGGGATCGTCATCGTCAAGAACGCCATGTCCGACCTTGAGGCGCTCGACCGCGCGACGGAGGTTTTCGAGACCCTGATCGCGGAGGAAAAGGCCGCCGGCGCCGGCGCGGGCGATCATTTCGCCAAGCCCGGCGCCAACGACCGGGTCTGGAACGCCGCGGAAAAGCACTGCCTCGCGGATCCAGCCGGCTTTGCCCGCTACTATGCCTCGGACGCCATCGCCATGGCCTCGGAGGCCTGGCTGGGCCAGGGCTACCAGGTCACCGCGCAGGTCAATCGGGTCAATCCGGGCGGCACGGCCCAGACCGCGCACCGGGATTATCACCTGGGCTTCATGTCGCCGGCGCAAATGGCGGGCTTTCCAAGCCATGTCCACGGGATCTCGCCGGTGCTGACCCTGCAGGGGGCCGTTGCCCATTGCGACATGTCACTCGAGAGCGGTCCGACCCTGTTCCTGCCCCACAGCCAGACGTTCTTCGAAGGCTACCTCGCGTTCAGTCGCCTGGAATTCCAGGCCTATTTCGCCGACCACCACGTGCAGGTGCCGCTGGCAAAAGGCGACGCGGTCTTCTTCAACCCGGCCGTGATGCACGGGGCGGGCACCAACAGCACCGCCGACATCCGGCGCCTGGCCAACCTGCTCCAGATTTCGTCGGCATTCGGCCGGGCGATGGAAAGCTTGAACCGCGACGCCATGTGCGCGGCGCTCTACCCCGCGTTGCTCGAGACCATGGCCCAGGGAACCCTGACCGAAACGGAGCTCTCCAACGTGATCAGGGCCAGCGCCGAAGGCTACGCCTTCCCGACCGACCTCGACCGCGATCCCCCGGTGAACGGCCTCGCCCCGCAAACCCAGGCCGAGCTGATGCAGGCGATGCTGGCCGAACGTCAGCCGACCGAAAAGGCCCGCGAGATGCTCATCACCCAGGCCGCACGCCGCAAGACCTGAACCATAAGGCGCCCGGCACGCAATCGGGCGCCCGCCGCACCGTGTCCCCGGAACGGGGGCACGGTGCTTCCCCTGTGCGCACGCAGTGCGCTCAATCAGGTCAGGCCGCTTCCATCTCGGTCGGCTCCTTGGCGCCGGTCATGAACGCCACCGCATCGGACATCGAGTGGTCCTTGGGGTCGATGACACACAGCCGCTTGCCAAGGCGATGCACGTGGATCCGGTCCGCCAGCTCGAAGACATGTGGCATGTTGTGCGATATCAGGATGATCGGGATCCCCCGGCCTCTCACGTCCTGGATCAGCTCCAGAACCTTGCGGCTCTCCTTCACACCCAGCGCAGCCGTCGGCTCGTCGAGGATGATGACCTTCGACCCGAAGGCCGCCGCCCGGGCCACGGCGACCCCCTGGCGTTGCCCGCCAGAGAGCGTCTCGACCGCCTGGTTGATGTTCTGGATCGTCATCAGCCCCAGCTCCGACAGCTTGGCCCGGGCGAAATCCTCCATCGCCTTGCGGTCGAGCTGCCGGAAATACTGGCCCATGAAGCCCGGTTTGCGGATCTCGCGCCCCATGAACATGTTGTCGGCGATCGACAGGGCCGGGCTCATGGCGAGCGTCTGGTAGACCGTCTCGATACCGGCGTCGCGGGCATCCGTCGGGGCAGAGAAACTCACCTTCTTGCCCTCGAGCCTGACCTCGCCCGCGTCGGGAATGACAGCCCCCGACAGGGCCTTGATCAGGGTCGACTTGCCCGCACCGTTGTCTCCGATCACGGCGAGGATCTCCCCCCGCCGCAATTCGAAATCGCAATGATCGAGCGCGGTCACCTTGCCGTAGCGCTTGACCAGGTTCGTTCCTGTAAGAATGGGTTCCATCAGGCTGATACCTTTCTGATCCATTGGTCGACGGCGACGGCGGCGATGATCAGCACACCGATGAAGAAGTAGGTCCACTGGGCGTCCGCCCCCAGCAGCCGCAGGCCCAACGTAAAGACCCCGACGATCAGCGCCCCGAACAGCGCCCCCAGGATCGAGCCGCGCCCGCCGAAGAGCGATATGCCCCCGATCACCACGGCGGTGATCGATTCGATGTTCGCTTCATAGGCCGAGGTCGGAGAGACCGATCCGATCCGACCGATCAGGGCCCAGCCAGCGAAGGCGCAGATCAGGCCTGACAGCATATAGACCGACATCAGCGTCCGGCGGACATTGACACCCGACAGCTGCGCCGCTTCCGGGTCGTCGCCCACGGCATAGACATGGCGGCCCCAGGCCGTGTGTTTCAGGACCCAGGCCAGGATCAGCATGAGCACGATCATGAACACCACGCCGACCGTGAACACCGCGCCCCCGATCTGGAACTTGGCGCCCATCAGTTGCAGCAACGGCGCCTCGGCCTCGATATCCTGCGATCGGATCGTTTCGTTCTGCGAATAAAGATAATTGGTCGCCAACAGCACCTGCCAGGTGCCGAGCGTGACGATGAAGGGCGGCAGCTTCATGCGGCTGACCAGCAGACCGTTGAGACCGCCGCAGGCGGTGCCGACGATCAGGCCGCAGACCACGGCAACGGAAGGCGGCAGGCCGTAGCGAAAGGCGAACTGCCCCATCACGACCGACGACAGGACCGTTATCGCGCCAACTGACAGGTCGATGCCCGCGGTCAGGATCACCAGGCTTTGCGCGGCGGCGACGATGCCGACGATCTGAACCTGTTGCAGGATCAACGTCAGCGCGAATGGCGAAAAGAACTTAGAGTCGAGCAAGGCGCCGAAGATGATGATGGACATGACCAGCACGATCAGCGGCACCAGCGCCGGGGTCACATGCAACGCATGATGGAAACGATGGATCAGCCCTTTGCGCTCGTCCTCGAACTCGGCGAACTTCTCGTCCCGCTTGCCTTTGACGACGTCTTCGTAGCTGTCTGATTGGGCCATGGCCGGTCCCTCCCGTGACTGGCGATTGGGACAAGGCAAGCCACGGGGGCCTGCCTTGCCGTCATGTTCTCAGGAACTTTCCCTGTCTTGGGGCCGGATCAGCCCCAGCAGAGCTCCAGCCCTTCCTCGACCGAGATCGACTCCACGCCCTCGACCGGCTGGTCGGTGACGAGGGCGACGCCCGTGTCGAAGAAATCCTTGCCTTCGGTCGGCTCGGGCAACGTGCCGTCTTCCGCGTATTGGGCAATCGCTTCGATGCCGAGTGCGGCCATGCGCAGCGGATACTGCTGCGCAGTCGCGCCGATGATGCCCTCGGCGACGTTCTGGACACCGGGGCAGCCGCCGTCGACCGATACGATGGTCACGCCGTCTTCCATCCCGAAGGATCTCAGCGCCTCGTAGGCGCCCGCCGCGGCCGGCTCGTTGATCGTGTAGACGAGGTTCACGCCCGGATCCATCGCCAGGATGCTCTCCATGGCGGTGCGGCCGCCCTCTTCGTTGCCGGCGGTCACGTCGCTTCCGACAATGCGCGGATCGTCCTCGTCACCGTTCACGTTCGGGTTGGCAAGGTCGATGCCGAAGCCCTCGAGGAAGCCTTGGTCGCGCAGCACGCCGACAGTCGGCTGGCTGACCGCGAGGTCGAGCAGCGCGATCTTGGCATTTTCGGCGTCCTCGCCCATGCGGCCCGCGGCCCACTGGCCGATCAGCACGCCCGCGGCGAAGTTGTCGGTGGCGAAGGTCGCATCGGCGGCGTCGGCCGGATCCAGCGGTGTGTCGAGCGCGATCACCAGAAGGCCCGCCTCGCGCGCCTGGTTGACGGACGACACGATCGACGATGTGTCGGACGCGGTGATCAGGATCCCGGAAGCACCCGATGCGATGCAGGTTTCGATCGCCTGCACCTGGGTCTCGTGGTCACCGTCCACCTGGCCGGCGAAAGTCATCAGGTTGATGCCGAGTTCTTCGGCCCGCGCGGTGGCGCCTTCGCGCATCTTCACGAAGAACGGGTTGGTGTCCGTCTTGGTGATCAGGCATGCGCTGGTCTCATGCGCCGCGGCGTGGGCGCCGGAGGCGGCCCCGACGGCCAGTGCCGTTCCAAGCAAAAGCTTTTTCATGTCTCTCTCCCATTTGTTCGCTTGCCGGGCAAGCCGGCCGACCACACCCCTCCAAGGTGTGGTTGGCTCAACCTTTCCTCAAACCAACCGCCGCGTCAATAAATAATTCAACTTGATTTATGAACTATATTTACTCAAGGTCGCGGCAGGGAGATACAAAGTTGTTATCAGATCGCGGTGAAATTCGCAAGAAATCCTGGTTGCCCGACGGCGCCACCCCTCGCAACGTGCGCAACCATAACGAACGCCTGGTGCTGACGACGATCCGCAACTCCGGCCCGATCCCCAGCTCCGAGATCGGACGGAGGACGAATCTGTCGGCCCAGACCGCCTCTGTCATCACCCGCTCGCTCGAGGGCGAGGGCCTGTTGCGGCGGGGCGAGCCGGTGCGTGGCAAGATCGGCAAGCCCTCAACCCCGATGGCCCTGGCACCCGACGGGGCGCTGTCCTTCGGCCTGTTGATCGGCCGGCGGGGCGCGGACCTCTTGCTGATGGACCTGATCGGCCGGGTGCGCGCCCATCTCGACACCCATTACCCCTACCCCACCCCCGCGCGAATCATCGACTTCGTGACCGATGGCGTGTCCAGGCTGACGGCAGATCTGCCCGCCACGCAGCGCGGCCGGATCAGCGGGCTGGGCGTGGGCGCCCCGAACGAATTGTGGAACTGGCTCGACATCGTCGGCGCCGCCCCCGAGGAGATGGCCGCCTGGCGCGAGATCGACCTGGCGGCCGTCCTGCACGACGTCGTGGGCCTGCCCGTCCAGCTCGGCAACGACGCGACCCTCGCCTGTTATGGCGAGCAGGTCTTCGGCGTCGCCTCCAGCCACCGCAACTACGGCTATTTCCATGTCGGCCACTTCGTCGGCGGCGGCATCGTCCTGAACGGCAGCGTCGAGAGCGGGCCCACGGGCAACGCCGGCGCCTTCGGCTCGATCATCGTCGGCGACCCGACCGCGACGGACAACCAGCTGATCCATGCGGCCTCGCTTCACGTGCTGGAGCGCATGTTGAGCGCCAAGGGCCTGCCCGCGCCCGATCGCTATGGTCAAAGCGACGCCTGGCAGGTGGACGACGCCGTGCTGGCCGACTGGCTGGAGATGACAGCGACCGCGCTGGCCACCGCGGCGATATCGGTGACCGCGATCCTCGACATCTCGACCGTGGTGATCGACGGCAGCTTTCCGGGGGCCGTGCGGGCACGGCTGGTCGATCTGGTGACCGCGAAGATGGCGACGGCGGACACCCGCGGCATCCGCGCCCCGCGGGTCCTCGCCGGGGCGCTCGGCGCCATGGCCGGGGCGCTCGGCGCCATGGCCGGGGCGCTCGGCTCGGCCTATCTGCCCATGGCCACGCAGTATTTCATCGAAGGGCTGGACCTCTCGGCGCCCGGCACCTGATCCGCGTGCGCCCCTACTCCGCCGGAACCCCGGCGGCAGCGCCGTGGAATTCCTCGCGATATGGCCGGGCGCTCGCGGGCAAGTCTCGCCGCAGGTAATAGCCCTCGTCGTGCCTCTGGCGCAGCAGTGCGCCCAGCATCTCGGCCAGCGCGGCGGGGATCGAGGGGTTGGGCGGCGGCAGGTCATGCCGGATCCGCGCGTGCAAGTCCGGAAGGCGGTGATAGGGCACCATGGGAAACATGTGGTGCTCCACATGATAGTTCATGTTCCAGTAGATGAAGCGCGAAACCCGGTTCATGCAGACCGTGCGCGAGTTCAGCCGGTGGTCAGTCACGTCCTCGGCCAGCCCGCCGTGCTGCAACAGGCCCGTCATCACGTGATGCCAGGCGCCATAAAGGCGCGGCAGCCCGATCAGCATCAGCGGCAGGATCGACCCGGCGGCCAGGCAAAGCGCGAGCGTCGCGGCGTAGATCGCCGTCCAGATCCGGGCCACGCGGATCACCTTCGGCCGCTCACTTTCGGGAATGAACTGCGCCTCTTCCGGATGGACCCGGCCCGAGGCGTTGTAGAGCATGCGGCCAAGACCGAGCCAGACATCGCGGATCCCGAGAAACACGAGGCCAAGCCGCAGGAAACCGGGCGGCCGCATCACCGCGATCTCGGGGTCGCGGCCGACGATGATGGTGTCGGTATGGTGGCGCGCATGGCTCCAGCGCCAGGTGTGCGGATTGCGGATCATGCAGAAGCTGGCGAGCTGGTAGAGCGCATCGTTCATCCACGGCGTCTTGAACGCCGTGCCGTGGCCGCATTCGTGCCAGCGGCTGTCCATCGCCGAGCCGTAGAGCACCCCGTAGGCCAGCCAGAAGGGCACCGACCAGATCGTGGGCCAGAACGCGATGCCCAGCCCGGCGAACACCGCCATGCAGCCCAGCAGGATGACGGTATCGCGGATCGCGGGCTGGTCGCTGCGCTGCATCAGGGCCTTCATCTCCTTGCGCGGCACGTCGGTGTGATACCACTCGGCCGCGGCGAGGCCGATCTCTATCGCGCGCTCGGCATCGGCGCCCAGCAGGCTGTAATTCCTCTTCGGCATGGGAGTGGCTCCGGTCTGATTGGCTGCACAGACATACCCGGGCCGCCCCGCCGCCCAAAGGACCCGGCCGACGAATGCTTCACGCGGTGTCATTTCATGATATACGAAATGATATTTCTCTATCATGGATCGTCATCATGGCCCGGCGTCCGACCCTGAAAGACGTGGCCCGGGAGGCGGACGTCAGCATCGCAACCGTCAATCGCGCCATCAAGGGCACGCCGAACGTGCGCGAGGAGACGGTGCGCAAGGTCTCGGACGCGGCCCACCGGATCGGCTATCACGGGGTGGGGTTGCTGTCGCAACGACTCCGGACCGATCTGCCGGAGGTGCGGCTGGGCTTCGTCCTGCACAAGCAGAAGCAGGCGTTCTACCAGGAATTCGCGGAGGAGATCACGCGTCAGGCCGCAGCCTACGGCGCGGCGCGTTGCAAGGTGCGCATCGTCTTTCTGTCGTCGCAATCGCCCGGCGATGTCGCCGCGGCGCTGCGCGAGATCTCCGGGCAGGTGGACGCGGTTGCCGCCACTTCGGTCAACCACCAGTCCGTGACCGATGCGGTGGCCGAGCTGCACAACGGCGGCACCCCTTGCTTTGCCCTGCTGTCCGACTTCGGCCAGGGGGTCCGGACCACCTACATCGGCCTGAACAACCTCAAGATCGGGCGCGGCGCCGCGCGCATGCTCTCCGTCGCCTCGCGCAACAAGGGCAAGCTGGCGCTGTTCGTCGGCGGCTACCGCTGGCACGGGCACGAGCTGCGCGAAACCGGCTTTCGCAGCTTCTTCCGCGAGCACCCCGACGATTTGCATGTCCTCGACACGCTCGTGAACCTGGAGACCCGGCAACTCACCTACGAGGCGACGCTTGCCCTGCTGGCCCGTCACGGGGACCTTGCCGGCCTCTACGTCGCGGGCGGCGGGATGGAGGGCGCGATCGCCGCCCTGCGAGAGGAACGGGCGCCGGGGCAGGTGGCGCTCGTGGTGAACGAGCTGACGCCCGAGTCGCGCCGGGCGATAATCGACGGCTATGTCACCATGATCATCCGGACCCCTTTGGCGACGCTCTGCCACACTCTCGTCGGTCAGATGGCGGCCGTCGTCGCCAATCCCGACCATGCGCTGCCGGGGCAGACATTCCTCGATCCGGTGATAACCCTGCCCGAGTTCCTCTGACTGATACTTTGCTATCATCGCGCTTGCGGTAGTTACCTCATCCATGACGCAAAGTGGTCCGGTGCAGCTTGACCCGATAGCCCTGCGCCGGTCACTCATTGCGTGCGGGCGCTGTTGAGGAGCGGCAGCCGCGGCGGGGCCTGACGGGTCCCAGGGAGAACATTGCGCGCATGTTGCCATTCGCGATCAATCACATGACCTGCCCCCGGCTGCGCTGGGACGAGCTGTTGACGCTGGCCGTCGGGCTTGGCTGTGTCGGCGTCGAGTTCCGCAACGACCTGGAGACCCCGCTATTCAGCGGCGAGGCTCCCGAGACGGTCGGCGCCAGGGCACGCGACCTGGGGCTGCGGATCATCGGCCTCAGCGAGGTCTACAGCTTCAACTTCTGGGACGACGCGATCGCGGCGAAGGTGGCGGCGCTGATCGTCACGGCACAGGGCTGCGGCGCCGAAACCATCAGCCTGATCCCCCGCAACGACGGTACCGGCCTCGGCAACGGCGAACGCCAGGCGAACCTGCGTCTGGCGCTGCGCGAAATCAAACCGATGCTGGAGGCCGCGGGCCTGACCGCCCTGGTCGAGCCGCTGGGCTTCCAGCGCTCGTCGCTGCGGTCCAAGGCCGAGACGATCGAGGCGATCCACGCGCTGGGGGGCGACCGAGTGTTTCGGCTGGTGCACGACACTTTCCACCACACGCTTGCTGGGGGCGGCGAGGTCTTCCCCGGGCGGACAGGCCTTGTTCATGTGTCCGGCGTCGAGGATCCGACGCCCGCCGTCTCGGAGATGGAGGACAGCCACCGGGGTCTGGTCACGCCCCGCGACCGGCTCAGCAACATCGACCAGCTGGCCGAGCTGTGCGCCGGGGGCTACCTCGGCCCGATTTCGGTCGAGGCATTCTCGCCCGACACCCATGCATTGGCCGACCCCGTCGCGGCCCTGAGAGAGACTTTCGACTTCATCCGGACCAGCCTCGGGGCGAAAGCCGCATAGGTCCGCATGATCTTTGGGGCCGGGGTCGACCCGGCCTTTTCCGGACGTGAAAAGGGGGTGAACCGGACACCCGTTTGGGAGGAAAACCAATGAAGAAGACAATTCTTGCCGCAGGCCTCGTGTCGCTGATGTCGACCACCGCCATGGCCGAGACCATCGGCGTGTCGATGGCCGCGTTCGACGACAACTTCCTGACCGTGCTGCGCAACGGCATGATCGAAACCGCCGACGGCATGGACGGCGTCGACATCCAGGTCGAGGACGCCCAGAACGACGTGGCCCGCCAGCTGGACCAGATCAACAACTTCATCGCCTCGGGCGTGGATGCGATCATCGTCAACGCGGTCGACACCTCGGCCACCCAGGCGATGTCCGCCGCTGCCGAAAGCGCGGGCGTGCCGCTGGTCTACGTCAACCGAGAGCCGATCAATGTCGACGAATTGCCCGACAACCAGGCCTTCGTCGCCTCCAACGAGATCGAATCCGGCACCCTTGCCGCTTTCGAGGGGTGCAAGATGCTGCGGGCCGCAGGCTATGCCGGCGGCGCGGACATCTACATCCTCATGGGTGAGCTGTCGAACCAGGCGGCCGTCCAGCGCACCAAGGACTTCCACGACGTGATCTCGATGGACATGTGCTCGTTCATCAACATCGTCGACGAGCAGACCGCCAACTGGTCCCGCGACGAGGCGACCGACCTCATGACCAACTGGCTGTCCTCGGGCGACGAGTTCCAGGCCGTGTTTGCCAACAACGACGAAATGGCCATCGGCGCGATCCAGGCGCTCAAGGCGTCCGGCGTTGCGATGGACGACGTGATCGTGACCGGCGTGGACGCGACGCAGGACGCGCTCGTCTCGATGAGCCAGGGCGAGCTCGACGTCACCGTGTTCCAGGACGCCGCCGGTCAGGGCACCGGGGCGCTGAACGCGGCCCTCGCGCTGGCCGCGGGCGAAGAGGTCGACCAGAAGGTCTACATCCCCTTCATCCTCGTGACGCCCGACAACATGGGCGAGTTCATGGGCGCCAACTGAGCGCGTCCATGATATGCTGAAAACGGAGGCGGCGGCGAAAGCCGCCGCCATCAAAGGGGCTGACGCGGCGGGAGCGCGTCGGAGGGAGAGCGCGACATGGCAGAGACGACACATGGCATCGGCGGTCTGAAATACGACCATTCCAAGCGGGAACGACCGCAAGAACTGAACGTCTTCATCGCGCTGATCCTGATCGTCGCGGTGTTCGAGGGCCTTGGCTTCTGGCTGATGGGCCAGAGCTTCCTGTTCGACAGCGGGGACCGGTTCGACTCGATCTTCAACGAGGCGCGGCTGCAGATCATCATCCTTCAGGTCGCCATCATCGGCATCATCGCGATCGGGGTGACGCAGGTGATCCTGACCGGCGGCATCGACCTGTCCTCGGGCTCCATCGTGGGGGCCGCGGCGATGATCGCCATGAGCTTCGCGCAGGTCGCCGAGGTAAACGGCTTCCCCAACCCCAAGGGCATCTTCATTGAACAGGGCTGGGTCGATCTGCCGGTCATCGTCCCGATCGCTGTCGGCCTCGCCTGCGGGGTCGTCGCGGGGGGCATCAACGGGGCGCTGGTGGCCTACACCAAGATTCCGCCCTTCATCGCAACCCTCGGCATGATGGTGACCGCGCGCGGGGTGGCGAAGTGGTGGTCCAAGGGTCAGCCGATCTCCTTTCCGACCGAGAGCTACTCCAAGCTCGGCGCCGGCATGACGCCGGTGGTCATCTTTCTGGCGCTCGCGGTGCTCTTTCACCTGATCCTGCGCTACACGGTCTATGGCAAGCATACCTATGCCATCGGCTCGAACGAGGCGGCGGCTCGGATGTCGGGCATCAATGTCGCGCGGCACAAGGTGATGGTCTACACCATCGCCGGGGTCCTCGCCTCGGTCGCCGCCATCGTGCTGTCGTCCAAGAACCTGACCGCGCAATCCGGCATGGGCGTGATGTATGAACTCGACGCCATCGCCATGGCGGTGATCGGCGGCATTTCCCTTCAGGGCGGGCGGGGATCGGTGATCGGCACCGTCATCGGTGCGCTGATCTTCGGCGTGATCATCTCGGGCTTCACGTTCCTCAGGCTCGACGCCTACTACCAGGAGATGGTGAAGGGCGCGATCATCGTCGGCGCGGTCGTCCTCGACCAGTGGCGCCAGAACAAGGGAGGCAAGACGTAGCCATGGCCGATATCATCCTGAAAACCGAAGGGCTGACCAAGCATTACGGAGGCGTCCACGCCCTTACCAACGCTAATTTCGAGATCCGCAAGGGCGAGCATGTGGCCATCATGGGCGACAACGGGGCGGGCAAGTCCACTTTCGTCCGCCAGATCACGGCCGTCGAACAGCGGACCTCGGGCAAGATCACCTTTGACGGGAAGGAAGTCGCATTCGAGGGCCCGCTCGATGCCCGCGAAGCCGGGATCGAGACGGTGTTCCAGACGCTCGCGCTGGCCGACCACCTGGACGTGTCCGACAACCTCTTTCTGGGGCGCGAGAAAATCCTGTTCAAGCTGGGACCGTTCTCGATCCTGGACTACAAGGGGATGCGCGAGGCGACCCGCGCGGCCCTGCAGAAGACGGGGGTCAAGATCCCCAATTTCCGCAACACGATCCAGAACATGTCGGGCGGTCAGCGCCAATGCGTGGCCATCGCCCGCACGGCGACCTTCCACTCGAAGCTGACGATCATGGACGAGCCCACCGCGGCCCTGGGGGTGCAGGAGACGGCACAGGTCGAGAACATCGTGCGCACCCTCAAGGAGGCGGGCGAGCCGCTGATCCTGATCAGCCACAACATGCGGCAGGTGATGGATCTCTGCGACCGGATCGTCGTGTTCCGCCGCGGCCAGATCGTGGCGAACCTCAAGAAGGAAGAGACCGACGGACAGGATGTCGTGGCCTATATCACCGGCGCCAAGACCCAGCCGGAATATGCAGAGGCCGCCGCCTGAGCGGCTTTGATCGAGCGGCGTCCAGGCCATCTGCACCCGTCGTGGTCCGCCCCGTGACGGGCCGACCGGCGCACCCGAACGGATCTCAGCGGGTCAGGCCGGTTCCCGGGCCGCCCAGAGGGCCCCGCGCCGAATGATCTCCGTCACCTGCGGCACCTTGAGGTCGTCCAGCTCGTGCCCGATAGAGCAATAGAAGACCCGCCCCTTGTCCCAGCGCCGTTTCCAGACCACCGGGATCACCGTGCCCTCGATCCACCAGAGGTGTTCGCCGCTGAAGGTCGTGGTGGCCAGGACCTCGTTCGACGGATCGACCAGCATGTAATATTGCTCGGTCTTGAGACGGAAGGAGCGGATGCCCTGCACGATCGGATCGGCGGGCTTCGTGATCGTCACGTCGTAGTCGATGTAATCCTCGACCGGTTGCAGGTTGTCGGGCCAACCGGGCGGATGCGCCACGAACTGCCCGCCGATCAGGAAATGATAGGTCGGGCGGTCGCGGAAGGCGTCGCCCATGTGCCCGTGCCACCCGGCCAGGCCACAGCCGTCGCCGATCAACTTCAGCAGACCGTCCTCCTGCGGCTTGGTCATGTTGCCGAATTCTTCGCGATGGCCGGACCGGGCCGAGGACCAGATCGGCGTGATCAGGTCCACGTCGGCCATGTCCTCGGGATGCGCCAGGGGCTCCAGCGTGTCGTGGACCACCACCTCGACCCCGTTGGCCGTCAGCAGTTCGGCGTACCAGTCACTGAAGGTCGTGGGAGAGTGACCCTCCCAGCCGCCGACGAAAAGGGCCGCTTTCATCTGTCTCTCCCCTCAGTCGCGGCTCAGGCCGCCGCGTCCGTGCCGCCCAGACCCGAGATCGCATGGATCAGGCTGTCTTCGGTCACTTCGGCGGCCGAGAAGGTCCGCATGATCCGGCCCGAATACATCGCGACGATCCGGTCCGACACGCGCAGGACCTCCGGCATCTCGGACGAGATGACGATGATCGCATAGCCTTGCCCGGCCAGTTCCCGCAGCAGGTTGTGGATCTCGGATTTGGATCCCACGTCGATGCCCCGGGTCGGTTCATCGACGATCAGCACCTTGGGCTTCATCGACAGCCACTTGCCGATGACGATCTTCTGCTGGTTGCCGCCCGACAGGTTCCCCACGATGGACCGCCAGCTGGGCGCCTTGATCTCCAGGCGTTTCTGATAATCCTTGTAGATGTCGACCTCGGCCCCGCCCGAGACGAACGGCCCCTGCGTGAGGTCTGAAATCTGCGGCAGGGTCATGTTGTCCCGGCAGTTCATGCCCAGCACCAGCCCTTGTTCCTTGCGGCTTTCAGGCACCAGAGAGATGCCGTTGGCGATCGCCTCCACCGGGGAGTTGATCGTCACTTCCTTGCCGTCGAGCATGATCTGGCCATGGGAATGCCGGCGCAGGCCAAAGAGCGTCTCTGCGATTTCCGTCCGCCCCGCACCGACGAGCCCATAGAACCCGACGATCTCGCCCGCATGGACATCGAAGCTGATGTCGTGGAACAGGTTGCCGCAGCTCAGGTTGCGCACCGACAGCTTGACCTCGCCCCGGTTCGAGACGTTTGTCCCGTTGGAGGTGTCGAGCGTGCGGCCGATCATCAGATGCGTCACCTCGTCCTCGGTCGTCTCGGCGGTGTTGAGCGTCCCGCGATAGGCGCCGTCCCGCAGGACCGAGATCCGGTCGGTGATCTTGAAGGTTTCCTCCATGCGGTGGGAAATATAGATGATCCCGACGCCATCTTTCTGAAGATCCTTGATGATATCGAACAGAACGACCTTTTCCGAGTCCGTCAGCGAGGCCGTCGGTTCGTCGAAGACCACCACCTTGGCCGAATGGGTCAGGGCGCGGGCGATCTCGCACATCTGCTTCTTGGCGATCGACAGCGAGCCGATGCGGGTGCGCGGACCGAAGTCGCAGTTGAGCTGCTTTAGGATCGTGCCCACCCGATCGTCGAGCGTTTTCCAGTCGACGAGGCCGAAGCGCTTGCGCGGCAGTTCGCCCAGAAAGACGTTTTCGGCCACCGTCATTTCTTCGGCCAGCGACAGCTCCTGATGGATCAGGATGACGCCGTTTTCCTTGGCCGCGATCGGGTTGGTCATCACCACGGGCTTGTCGTCGATCAGGATGCGGCCCTCGTTGGGCTGGTGCATCCCGGCCAGGACCTTCATCAGCGTGGACTTGCCCGCGCCGTTCTCGCCCATCAGCGCGTGGACCTCGCCCGGGCGGACGTCGAAATCGACACCGTCCAGGGCCCGCACGCCGGGGAACGTCTTCACGATGCCTTCGAGACGGAGAACCGGTTTCTGTTCGGTCATACCCGCAACTCCTCTTCGCCCTTGAGGTTCAGCTGACGATCCAGGAACAGGACCGCAATGAGGATGAGACCGATCACGAGGTTGACTGTCTCGGTATCCGCGCCGATGTGGCCCAGGCCCTTGCGCAGCAGCTGGATGGCGATCACGCCGCCGAAGGTACCGATGATCGAGCCGTAACCGCCGGCCAGCTTGGTGCCGCCCAGAACGACCGCGGTGATCGCCCAAAGCTCGTAGAGCATGCCGTCGTTGGGATTGACCGAGCCGCTCTCGGAGTAGAACACAACCGCGCTCAGCGCCGCCAGGAACCCGATGATCATGAAGTTAATGACAATGTGCGGCCCCACGCGGATGCCCGCGTTGACGGCGGCCTCGCGGTTGTCGCCGATAGCATGGGCGTTGCGGCCATGAACTGTCCGGGTCATCACGAACCACAGGATGATGGTGACCGCCAACAGGAACCACGTCGCCGTGTGCAGCCCAAGGAACTGCGCCTCGGCGAAGTCCACCAGCGTCCAGTTCAGGTGCGAGGTCGGCTGTTCCCCGTTCATCATGAACACCAGGCCGCGATAGCCGAGCATCGAGGCAAGCGTGACGATGAAGGCGTCGACCCCCGTCTTCCAGACGATGATGCCATTGATTGCCCCTAGCACCACGCCGGTCAGCAGCGCCAGGATCCAGGCTACCGGGATCACCCAGTTGCCGAGGCCCGCGAAGATCGGCCAGGTCATGCTGTCCAGCAGGACGATCGCCGCCAGCGCATAGGTCGCCCCCACCGACAGGTCGATATTGCCGTTGATCATGATGATCGTCATGCCGACCGCAATGATCCCGATGGGCGCGGATTGCTTGAGCAGCAACAGCATGTTGTCGAGGTCCATGAAGGCATTGTCCGACAACGACAGGTATGCGCCCGCGACCGAGAAGAAGATCAGCTCCAGGACAATGAAGCCCCAGATCGCGCCGCTCTTGATGAGGTCCTTGGTGGTCTCGTTAGACATGTCCCGCCCTCCTCAGGCGATCGGTGACCAGAGCTTGCCGCGCTTGGCCGCAACGTCGAGCCAGACTGCAAGGATGATGATAACCCAGGTCACGACGAACTGGACGTAGAATTCGAGGCCGACCAGCAGCAGCCCGTTCTGGATGAAGCCCAGGATCAACACGCCGATGACGGTCTTGTAGATCGCTCCCGAGCCACCCATCAGCGACGCGCCGCCCAGGATGACCGCGGCCAGAACTTCCAGCTCCAGCCCCTGCCCGACCGTGTTCTGGCTGCCCATGGAGCGGCTGGCCTGAAGCATGCCGGCAAAGGCCACGCAGAACGACGACATCAGGTAGCACAGGAACACGACCCGCGCCCGGCGGATGCCCGAGAAGGTCGCCGCCGTGCCATTGCCACCGACCGCATAGACCTGTCGGCCGAAAGGCGTCCGGGCAAGCAGCAGACCGAGGACCAGCGCCAGCAGGCCGAAGATCAGGATCGGCACCGGCAGGCCGAAGACCACGCCCTGGCCGAACACGTCGAACCAGGTGCCTTCCTTGTCGGCGATATCCATGTTCTTGCCGCCGGAATAGGTCAGCGTCAGACCATGGATGGCAGATAACATCCCCAATGTGACAATGAGTGAGTTGAGCCTGAGGTAGCCGACCAGGAACCCGATGAAGGCGCCAAGGCACATCGTCATCCCGAACATCGCCGGGATCGCCAGCAGCGGCCCCAGCTTGTCATGCAGATCGAGCACCACGATGGTCGAAAACGACATCATCGAGCCAACCGACAGGTCTAGGTTGCCGCTGATGACGACGAAGGTCACCCCCAGCGCCATCACCCCGATGATCGTCGAGGACCGTATGACACCAAGGATGTTGTCCACGGCCAGAAATCGCGGGTTCGCCATTGTGAACACGATTATGAACAGAATGAACGCGACAAGAATCCCCTGTCGCGCCATGAACTGGGCCACGTGGGCCTTGTTCAGCCCGCCGCTGGACGTTTTCTGCGGTGTATCAGTCATGCGGTCCTCCCCAGACGCATGTGGCCCGGCTCAAACGAGGGTCATGCCCCCGTCGATCATCACGATCTGGCCGGTCATGTAGTCACTGTCCCGGGACGCCAGAAAGGTGGTCGTGCCGGTGATGTCTTGCGGTTGGGCCACGCGGCCCTTCAGGATTTCGGAAGAGAATTCTTCCATGGCTTGGCCGGGCCGCTCCGACGCGCCGATGGACATGAGGTCGCGATCGACCTCTTCCCACATCTCGGTGGCGACCACGCCGGGGGCGAACCCGGTGACCGTTATATCATGTTTTGCCAGATCGCGCGCCCCCGACTGGGTCAGCGACACGACGGCCCATTTCGACGCGCAATAGGGTGCCACATTGTCGAAGCCCTGGCGGCTTGCGATCGAAGCGGTGTTGACGATCTTGCCGGGCCCGCCCTGTCGGATGAATTGCTTGGCCGCTTCCTGCATGCCGATCATGCAGCCCAGCCCGTTGACACCCATTATGAAATTCCAGTTTTCCTCGGTGGCATCGAGGAAATTCATCGGCTTGTTCACACCGGCGTTGTTGAAGACGACGTCGATCTTGCCGAAGACGCTGACCGAATGGCCTATCATGGCCTGGACCTGCGCCCGGTCCGTCACGTTTACGGTGGCATGAGTCACCATGCCCCCCGCCCCGGAGGCGCGACCCTCGTTCGAGGCGGCGACCGCCGCTACCTTTTCGGCGTTCATGTCGGCGAAACAGACGTCCGCTCCTTCATCGAGCAACGCCTCGCCGATGGCACGCCCGATACCCTGCGCAGCCCCTGTCACGATGCAGGAACGTCCAGAAACACGGCCCATTGTGGCCTCCCTCTCACGACACTGACGTGTGCGGAATGCGCGGGGCGGACACTGTCCGCCCCGCGCGGTCTGAGAGAGATCAGAAGACGGGCTTGGAGAACTCGTCCATGTTGTCCTGAGTGATCTTCGGCGTGTCGAAGTAGTTCAGGAACGGCACATCTTCGCCGTTCAGGACGTCGATCGCTGTCTGCAGAGCAGCTTCCGCATCATCGACAGGCGACTGGTAGATGGAGCCCCAGTAGGTGCCCGCTTCCATCGCCTCGTAGCCGACGGAGAAGTTCGTCGCGCCGACGAAGGTGATGCCGTCTTCGCGGCCCGCGGCCACGGCCGCGTTCAGGGCGCCGACGCCCATGTTGTCGTCACCGGCATAGACGCCGTCGATGTCGTCGTACTTGACGAGGAAGGCTTCCATGACCTGCTGCGACTTCTCGCGGTTCCAGTCGCCGGGCTGGGTCTCGACCAGTTCGACGTTCGGGCAGACTTCGGGAAGACGCTCCTCAAAGCCCTGCGCCCGCTCGATGGCGGTGGTGTAGCCGGGCTGACCGGAAATCTGCACGACGCGGGCTTCGTCCTGGATGCCCAGGTCGGTGAAGCGCTCGCACATGATCTCGGCCGAGCGCGAGCC
Organism: Roseisalinus antarcticus; assembly: GCF_900172355.1. GTDB lineage: Bacteria > Pseudomonadota > Alphaproteobacteria > Rhodobacterales > Rhodobacteraceae > Oceanicola > Oceanicola antarcticus_A. The sequence goes on from NZ_FWFZ01000003.1 coordinate 247,294, forward strand.
TTGGGTGATGTTGTCGGGCCCGGAGAAGGACGCGACGAAATCAAAGCCGGCCTCGGCGATGTTCGAGTTGGTCACGATGACCGGGATGTCTTCCTGGAACGCCTTGCGCACGGCGGGGATGACGGCCTCGCCGTTGGTCGGCCAGATGATGATGGCGTCGACTTCCTGCTGGATCAGGTCCTCGACCTGGGCGATCTGGCGGGCGACGTCACCACCGGCGTCGAGCACGACGGCCTCGACATTCGGGTTGGCTTCGGCCGCGGCGATGAACGCGCTTTCGTAGGTCGTCTGGTAGCTGTCGACGCCCACGTTGTTCTGCGTGATGCCGATCCTGTAGGTTTCGTGGGCTTCCGCGAGGGCGGAGCCGGCAACACCGACGGATGCGATGGCAGTGGACACCGCGAGTGCGGTCTTGAGCTTGCTGGTCATTATCAGGGGTCCTCCCAGAGTTTCATTCCTTGGCTGCCCGCCGTCCTCTGCGGCGCGGAATCATCCGTGGCAGCCTGGCCTACATGCTTCGTTGATCGACAAAGCCTCGGCTCGGGTCTTATTATCCAATATGGATTTTGTGACATCCATTTTGGACTAAATGGCGATATGGCTTCTCTATCGAAATGGACAACCTGTGATAGGTCAGCGATGGACAGACAGAAACCCAACCTCCGCAGGCCAAGGGACACGGCTCAAGTGATCGCCTCCGCTCACGAAAATATCCAAACTGGAAGCTCCTCCCGGGGGGCCAGGGTGGATATGTTGACAGCCGCGCCGGACCTCGACCTCGTGACCGCGTTCCTGGAAGAGCTCTCTGCCGAGCTGGAGACATCGCTCGACCCCACGGCACCGAACCCCTATCTTAACATGAGCTTGCACCTGCTGCGCTGCCACCTGGAGGGTCGAACGGTGACCGCTTCGACCATGGTCGCTGCGGCCAGCGTGCCCTACGCCACGGCGACACGCAAGCTGGCCGACATGCAGAAGGCGGGGCTGATCGAGCAGCGTCCCCGTTCGCGCACCGGCAAGTCGTTCTCGCTGCATCCCAGCGAAGAGATGCTCTCGAATTGGAGCCAGCTGGCGGACCGGATTCGCCGCCAGGGCCAGCGCACCTTCGGCACCGCCGACAGGGCGCCGGCGACCTCGGATTACTATTTCGGCGGCTCCTACATGGTGGGCAAGGGCCTGATCGCCCCGCCGCAGGTGCTGCAGCGGCCGCTCAAGCTGTCCGGGGGTCTGCGGATCCTGGTGCATGGCGACCCGACCTTCATGGTGATGGACGCGCTCAAGCGCCAGTTCGAGCAGATGGTCGGTGCGCAGATCAACCAGCGCGCCTTCTCGATCGACCGGCTGCGCGAGGAAGGCCTGCGCAACGCCGCCCGCCCCACCAGCCGCTACGACCTGATCGCCGTGGATCTGCCCTGGGTCGGCGAATTCGTCGAGAAGGGCGTGCTTACGCCACTCGAGGACGTGATGGACATCGAGCGGCTCGACCCGGGCGATTTCCACACCGCCGGCTGGCGCGGGACCCACTGGGCCGGTCATCCCTACGGCGTGCCCAGCCAGACCACGCCCGAGCTGATGTTCTACCGCCGCGACCTCTTTGCCGAGGCCGGGCTGGCCCCGCCGACGACAAGCGACGCGGTCCTCACCGCCGCGCGGGCCCTGCACAAGCCGCGCCAGGGGCGCTTCGGCATCGCGTGGAACGCCGCGCGCGGCACGGCCCTGGGCCATACGTTCATGATGACCTGCGCGGACTTCGGACAGCCCATCGTGCGGATGCCCGAGATCGCCGGCGGCTATGACGCCGACGTGCTGGCGGATGGCGACCTGGAGCTCACCATCGACACGCCTCTGGCGCTCGAAGCTTGCGAGTACATGCTGGAATTGCTGGATTATTCGCCTCCAGACATCCTCTCGATGTCCTGGTACGAACGGATTCGGCCCTATGCCTCCGGCAAGGTGGCGATGGCCTACGGTTACACCCTGCTTGCGCCCTATTTCGAGCTCGACCCAAGCTCTCCGGCACATGGCAGCACCGGATACCTGCCGCACCCGCCCGGCCCGAAGGGCAATCCGGTGGCCCCGGTGGGCGGCTACATGCTGGGGATACCGGCAAACCTGGCCAAGGAGCGCATCCCCGAAGCGGTCGAAGCGCTGATCGCCTTCACCTCGCCCGAGGCGCAGAAGGTCTACATTCAGAATGGCAGCCGCACGGCGCCGCGCTACTCCGTTGGGGCCGACCCCGAGGTGCGCCGCCTGTCGCCGATCTTCGCCGCCGTGGACGAGATGTCCTGGCGCGACGAGCTGCAGTTCTGGCCCCGCCCGCCGATCCCGCAGATCCCCGATATCATCCAGATCTGCGGCGAGGAATTCCACGACATGCTGCGGGGAGTGAACTCTCCGCGCACCGCGCTCTCGCGGGCCCAGTCACGGGCCGAGGATGCGCTTCTGCGACAGATCACATAGGGAGGAATACATGGACCCCAATCGACTCACGGGAAAGAACATCCTGATCACCGGCGCCGGCCGCGGCATGGGTGCCGCAAACGCCGAGCACTTCGCGGCGCAGGGCGGCAACGTCTGCCTCGGCGATCTCGACCTCGACGCCGCTCAGGAGATTGCCGACAAGATCAACGCCGCCGGCAACGGCAAGGCCGTGGCCGTGCGCATGGACGTGACCAAGCGCGAGGACAATGCCGCCGCCGTCGGCGCCACGGTCGAGGCCTTCGGCATGATCAACGTGGGCCTCTTCAACGCGGGCCTGAACAAGCCCCGGTTCTTCATGGACATCGATGAAGACAACTGGGACATGATCATGAACGTCAACACCAAGGCGATGTGGCTGGGCATGCAGGAGACCGCGCGCCAGATGATCGCCCAGGGCCCGCAGGAAAAGCCATACAAGCTGATCAACGTGGGCTCGATCGCATCGCGCAAGCCGCTGGTCGACGTGACCGTCTACTGCACGTCCAAGTATGGCTGTCTCGCGCTGACACACTGCGGCGCCATCGGCCTGTCGGAGCACAACATCACCGTGAACGGCTACGCGCCCGGCGTGGTGGTCACCCCGCTCTGGGAGCAGCTCGACAAGGATCTCGTCGATATCGGTTTCAAGGAGAAAGAGGGCCAGGCCTACGAGGACATCGTCCGCGACGCGCTGCAGATCAAACGCGTGTCCTATCCCGAGGACATCCTGGGCACGGCCGCGTTCCTCGTCAGCCACGACAGCGACTACATGACCGGTCAGATGATCCACATCGATGGCGGCTGGTGCATCCAGTAGCGGCCCCCGCCAACACAATGAATACCAACAAGAAGGGCGGCCCTGCCGCCCGTAGGAGCCTTCCATGTCCCGCGCATTGATGCCTAATCTTTTGACGCCTCAGGATCTTGAGCCCAACTGGGAGTGGCGCGAGCGCCTACCTGCTTGGGGTCATTCGTCTGTGGATTTCGAACGCCGGATCGACCATGAC
>NZ_FWFZ01000037.1 GCF_900172355.1 Roseisalinus antarcticus
AGCAGACGGCCGAATTCAGCTGGTTCGAAGCGGGGCATGGCGGGTCTCCTGGAACTTCGGAAGCCTCAGCATACCTCACTGACACATCAGAACAAAGCACGAACCAACACGCTTTGCTGACACCGCCGGGTGCGCAGTGTGCGCATTCATGCGCACACTGCATGCCAATGGATGCTTGAGCTTACGGCGATAACCGAGATAATCTAGTACCTATCAGATCGAAAGAATGGCTATGAATATTGGCAAGATCGATTTCGGACCATTGGACGCTAGACACGCTGCGACAAGCTCAGATTTTGATGAGATTTTTTTTCAGAAGGTGTTCATTGATCCCGCAGGCATTAACCTAGACGACTTCAATAGGGGCAAGAAATACTTTATATATGGAATAAAGGGAAGCGGCAAGTCAGCAATCCTTAAGTACCTTGAAATCTCCAATAGGAAAAAGTGCTATACTAGGTTTGTTTACTTCTCCGATGCCGCAAGAGAGGGCCTGAGCTCTGGATCTTTCATTCCTGCCGGAACTGAGTAGGTGCCGACACGAGATCTAGACGCTGTCGAAAACTACGACAACTATTGGCGAGCATTTTTTCAAATTCTTATTGCAAAAGTATTGTTTGAGAATGAGCCGAATGACCAGAAAAAATACCTCAGCGCAATTCGCCGAGCAACCACTGGCTCTGCTAGCTCCCCGTTCCGCACCATCCTAGACGCGGGAACGATGCTTAGTACGTGGGTGAACAGTCTGGGACACCAAAGTAGTTCGCGTGGTTTGCAACCGCAATTCAAGACAATGGCGGAGGTTTTTGAAGACGGCTTTGCTCTTTTGGAGTCAAGAAAACCAAAGAAGTCAATATATCTATACATCGATGAGCTCGAAGTCGTCTATTCAAGCAAGGCCCAATTCTCCAGAGATGTCGAATTAGCAACTTCGCTGGTTCGAGTCATAAGAGATATGAATGAGAAGTTCCGGGAAAGAAGTATTCCAATCTTTTTAATCTGCGGGATCCGACGTGAAATATCCGAGCGAATTTTGGGTGGTGATACTGCAAAAATTGTTTCAGACTTGGGAGAAGAGGTTTCGTGGACACGCTCCAGTTGGGATCGCGATAGCCCCAAATTCATACATCCCTTGTTCGAGATCATCTTACGCCGATCTTTCTACTCCTTGAGACCTGGCTCAAGATTTTTTCCGAATGAGGAGCGGCAACGCATTATTCATGAACTGTTTCCATTCTATGAAACAGGCGGTCCGGGACGAAAGGGAACGCAAGCAGAACTGCTTGATCTTACAACTTACCGACCAAGAGATGTATCCATTCTCTTTGGCGCAGCGCAGCGCGTTGATCAAAATCGCAGCTCATTTAGAAGGGAAACTTTTCAGAGAATTATTCGAAAGCCTCTTCATGATGAACTTTGGAGAGATTTCTCCGAGGCGCTACGTTCCGAATTTTCTCGCGAGCAAGTTGAATTGCTAGGGAAGGTCCTCAGGCGACTGACTGAAAGATTCTATTTTTCTGATTTCTTAGCCGCACTTGATGAGTTCTCAGCCGATCCCACTATGGCGAAAATGCTAGATGGCTTCTCTGATGCCGATTGGGCTGAAGCACTTAAGCAACTGTACGTACTTGGCGCTGTCGGAAATGTTGAACAGGGTGAGAGAATCCAGGATCGGTATAAATTCTACTTCCGAGGTTACACCGATGGACTAATTATCTCTCCCAAAGTCGAAATCGTAAAGCAGCGTGCTCTAATAGAGGCCTAAGTTACCCATCCATCTTCAACGCCGAGATAAACGCCTCCTGCGGGATCTCCACCTTGCCGAACTGGCGCATCTTCTTCTTGCCGGCCTTCTGCTTGTCCAGCAGCTTGCGCTTGCGGGTGGCGTCGCCGCCGTAGCACTTGGCGGTCACGTCCTTGCGGAGCGCGGACAGCGTCTCGCGCGCGATGACCTTGCCGCCGATGGCAGCCTGGATCGGGATCTTGAACATGTGGCGGGGGATCAGGTCTTTCAGCTTTTCGCACATGGCGCGGCCGCGCATCTCGGCCCGGTCGCGGTGGACCATCATCGACAGCGCGTCCACGGGCTCGTCGTTCACCAGGACCTGCATCTTGACGAGGTTGTCCTCGCGATACCCGATCATCTGGTAGTCGAAGGAGGCATAGCCCTTGGTCACCGATTTCAGCCGGTCGTAGAAGTCGAAGACCACCTCGTTCAGCGGCAGATCATAGACCACCATGGCGCGGGAGCCGGCATAGGTCAGCTCCATCTGGATGCCGCGGCGGTCCTGGCAGAGCTTGAGGACGTCCCCGAGGTAATCGTCGGGGACCAGGATCGTCGCCTTGATCCGCGGCTCCTGGATATGCTCGACATAGGTCGGGTCGGGCATGTCGGCGGGGTTGTGCAGGTCGATGTCCGTCCCGTCCTTCATGTGGATGTGGTAGACCACGGAAGGCGCGGTGGTGATCAGCTCGATGTCATATTCACGCTCCACCCGGTCTTGGATCACCTCGAGGTGCAGCAGCCCCAGAAACCCGCAGCGAAAGCCGAAGCCCAGCGCGGCCGAGGTCTCCATCTCGAAGGTAAACGACGCGTCGTTGAGGGCGAGTTTCTCGATCGCGTCGCGCAGGTCCTCGAACTGGGAGCTGTCGACGGGAAAGAGGCCGCAGAACACCACCGGGATCGACGGCTTGAAGCCCGGCAGGGCAACCTCGCAGCCCTTCTTCTCGGTGGTGATCGTGTCGCCGACGCGGGTGTCGCGGACCTGCTTGATCTGCGCGGTGATGTAGCCGATCTCTCCGGGGCCCAGTTCGGTGACCTCGCGCATGGCCGGCACGTAGACGCCCACGCGGTCGATGTCATAGGTGCCGCCCGTGCGCATCATCTTGATCCGCTGGCCCTTTTTCAGCACGCCGTCGATCACGCGGACGATCACCACGACCCCGAGATAGGCGTCATACTTGCTGTCGACCAGCATCGCCTTGAGGGGCTTGGTCGCATCCCCCTCCTTGGGGGGCGGCAGGCGGGTGACGATCGCCTCGAGCACGTCGGGAATGCCCTGGCCGGTCTTGGCCGAGATCATGCAGGCGTCGTGGGCCTCGATGCCGATGACATCCTCGATCTGTTCGATCACGCGCTCGGGCTCGGACGCGGGCAGGTCGATCTTGTTCAGGACAGGGACGATCTCGTGATCGGCCTCGATCGCGGTGTAGACGTTGGCGAGCGTCTGCGCCTCGACGCCTTGGGTGGCATCCACCACCAGTAGCGAGCCTTCGACGGCCTGCATGGATCGCGAGACCTCGTAGCCGAAATCGACATGGCCAGGGGTGTCGATCAGGTTGAGGATATAGGTGTGGCCATCCTTGGCCGGGTACTCGATACGGACAGTGTTGGCCTTGATGGTGATGCCGCGCTCGCGCTCGATATCCATGCTGTCGAGCATCTGCGCCTTCATGTCGCGTTCGGCCACGGTGCCGGTCAGCTGGATCAGCCGGTCGGCCAGGGTGGATTTTCCGTGGTCGATATGGGCGACGATGGAAAAGTTGCGGATATGGGCGAGATCGGTCATTTGGCGTGTTCCCTCGGGTTCCGCCTCACATATCCGATCGCGCGGGGATTTCCAGTGGCTGTCGCGGCCGTGGCGGCCTAGCGGGCACAGCCGGTGCACCGCGCGGCGCAGGGGTCGAGGTCCAGGCGGGCAAAGCCGATGAAATCGCCGCATTCATCGCAAAAGCCGAACTCTGCCGCGTCGATCCGGGCGAGGGCCGCGGCAATGGCGCGCAGGCGGCCGGCGCGGCGGGCTTCCATTCCCTTGGCCATCGCCTGGCCCTGCAACGCGTCCATCCGCGACAGCCGGCCCACCGATTGCTGGTCAAGCTCCACCGGGCGGCGGTCGGCGCCGGTGGCGGCAGAGCTCGCCTCCAGCTCCGCCCGCTCGGCAGCAAGCCGGGGGCGGTAGCGGTCGGCGAGGTCGGCGTCTGTGGGCTCGGCTGAGGACATTCGCCCAGTCCAGCAGGACGCGGGCGATTTGGCAAGCACGGGCCGGTGATCGCACACCGTCCGATCCCCCGTTGCCCGGCCATCGGCGCTGGTCTAGTCTCACCGCCACGATCCCCGGGGGAGAGAGCGGAACGGATGAAACAGGCATTCTTGACCGGCGTGGTGCTCGCCGCCATGGCGTTTGCGGCCGACGCGCAGTCTGTCGAAACCAAGCAGTATGACGATGGCGGCATCTACGAGGGGACCTTCCTGAACGGACGCCAGCACGGCCAGGGCACCTACCGGCTGCCCAATGGCTATGAATACGAGGGCCAGTGGTTCGAGGGCGAGATCCGCGGCCAGGGCAGGGCGCGGTTTCCGAACGGGTCGGTCTACGAGGGCGAGTTCCTGGCGGGCAAACCCGACGGGCTGGGCGCGATCACCTTCGCCGATGGCGGCACCTACGAGGGTGAATGGCAGGACGGGAACATCGTCGGCCAGGGCGTCGCGCGCTATGCCAACGGCGTGGTCTACGAGGGCCAGTTCCGCAACGCCATGCACCACGGTCGCGGCCGGATGGAGAGCCCGGGCGGCTATGTCTACGACGGCGACTGGGTCAACGGCGTCAAGGAGGGTCGCGGCGCGATCACCTATGCCGATGGCGCCGTCTACGAGGGCTTCCTGTCCAGCGGCGAGCGGTCGGGTGAGGGCACGCTGACGATGCCCGACGGAATGATCTACGAGGGCACCTGGGTCGATGGCCAGATCGAGGGCACGGGCCGCCTGGTTCAACCGGGCGGCGACATCTTCGAAGGCGACCTGGTCGCCGGCAAGAAGGAGGGCACCGGCACCGTCACCTATGCCAACGGCGATGTCTACCAGGGCGGCTTTTCCGACGATCGCCGCAACGGGCGGGGCACCTTTACCGGGGCCGACGGCTATACCTACGTGGGCGATTGGGTCGACGGTCGGATCGAAGGCAGCGGCCGGGTGACCTATCCGGACGGCTCAGTCTACGAGGGCACGTTTTTCGAGGACCTCGCCGACACCCGCTGTCCCGAGGCCGTCGCGGCGGCGATCGAGGCCGGGACGGACCCGCGCACCGCGGAGCATTGCGCCACGGGCCGGATCACCTACCCCGACGGCGCGACCTACGAGGGCCAGTGGGTGCAGGGCGTGATCGAGGGCACGGGCGTGGCCACCTATGCCAACGGCCTGGTCTACGAGGGTGCGTTCCTGAACGCCCGCAACCACGGTCAGGGCAAGATGACCTACGCCGACGGCTACACCTACGAGGGCGCCTGGGCCGACGGTCAGCGCAACGGGTTCGGCGTCGCCACCTATTCCGACGGCACGGTCTACGAGGGCGAGTTCGTGAACGGGCAGCGGGACGGTCAGGGCAAGATCACCATGCAGGACGGGTTCGTCTACGATGGCGCCTGGGAGATGGGCGAGATCAGCGGCGAGGGCGTCGCACGGTATCTCAACGGCGACGTCTACGAGGGCACTTTCCGCAACGGCCGCCGGCAGGGCACCGGCACCATGCGCTATGCCACCGGGCAGGAGGCCACGGGGGTCTGGCAGGACGGCGACCTCGTCAGCCCCGAGGGCAGCGCCGCCGCGACCGAACCAGACCCCGAACCTTCAGCGGAATGACCCTCGATCCCGGGCGCAACAAGATTATTCGCGAATAATCTGGCACCGTTCGAACCGACGCCTACAGCAGGAGCCGTGCCTCGTGGCGCTTGAGGCAGCGTCGCGCGGTATCGCCGTAGCTGCCGATATTGCTGCGCAGTCCGGGAAAGATTTCCAGCAGCTCTTCACGGGCCGCCGCGCCGATCGTGCCGAGCGAGAAGTCGCCCGGGTGAAAGCTCTCTGTCGGCACACCTTCGGAATAGACGATCTCGTGCTCGTCGAAAAGCATGTGGACATAGGTCACATCCTCCTGCCGCGCACGGGTCACCGCGACACCGTCGACCAGGTGTCTGGCCGCCACCAGCACCTCGCTTTCGCCGAACAGAAGTTCCGCCCGGTAGCCGTGGAACAGCACCCTGTGCTGGGGTGACAGCAGCAGCGCCCGATCCTGCCCGGGCAAGGTTCCCGCACGCAGCCGCACCGGGGCGAACTTGTCCGCCGCCGGGACGGTATTGGCGGAAATCCAGCGGATCGGCCGCAGACCGTGGTCCCGCGTCACCACCAGGTCGCCCACCGCCAGCGCCTCGATCGGGCGCAGGCCGCGCGGCGTGGCGATCAGGGTGCCCTTGGCGAAACAGATCACGGACTCGATTTCCGAGAAGTCCAGCCGCGTGCCGTCGTCCAGCATGACCGATCCGGAGAGCCCCGTGCCCGGGTCGGAATCGGTGTAGCTGAGGGTCGACAGATCGGCCAGCGAGCCAAGCTGCAAGACGTCTCCGGTGCTCTCGTCGCCTTCGCCACCCACGATCGTGATCGTGTCAGTCGCGCCCTCGCCCAGGTCCTCGAGCACGAAGAGGTCGTCCCCGTCCCCGCCCAGGACGCTGTCGCCTTGGGCAATGCGGATCGTGTCGTTGCCCGCGCCCGCATCGACGCTGTCGGCGCCCTCGGCACCGGCGATCGTATCGTTGCCGTCGCCGCCGTCGAGGCTGTCGTCACCGCCGCCCCCGAAGACCACGTCGTCGCCCGCATTGCCCACCAGGGTCTGGTCGACGCCGGAGGCGCCGGCATCGATCGTGTCGTTGAAGCTTGAGCCTTCGATCTCCTCGATCTCGGAGAACTGCGCGGTGCCCGCGCCATCGGTGACCTGGCCCTGCTCGTCGCCGTCGAAGATCGCGGTCAGGCCCGTCGCGCCCTCATCGGTGAAGGCCAGCCGGTCGAGATCGGTCCCCGCCTCGCCGCCCGTGACGACATCGCCGTCGAAACCCGCGCCAAGCTCGATCCGGTCGGCATCCGCCCCGCCGTCGATCAGGTCCGCCGCGTTGTCGCCGCTGCCGCCCGAGAGGATGTCGTTGCCGACCCCGCCGTAGAGCGTATCGGCGCCCGCCCCGCCGTCGGCGCTGTCGCGGCCGTCGCCGCCGTAAACAAGGTCGTCGTCGGCGCCGCCTGCAATCAGGTCATTGCCGTCCCCACCATAATAGGTGTCGTCGCCGGCGCCGATATTACCGCCATTGTCCTCGCCCAGGACATCGTTGCCCGCGCCGCCCTCCACGATGTCGCTTCCGGTGCCGCCATAGACCGTGTCGTCCCCGGCGCCAGCATCGACACTGAGGCCGAGGCCGTCGTTGTGGCCGTCCAGCGTGTCGTTCTGATCGGTGAGGACCAGCCGCTCGATCTCCGAGAAGGTCACGCCGTCGCCGCTCGTATCCGCCAGCGTCCCGGCCTCGTCGCCGGTAAAGTCCACATCGACCGATCCCGACAGGGCCGAAAGGTCGAGCGTGTCCGCGTCCCCCGGATCCTCGCCACCGAACGCGGTGTCGATTCCGAAGCCGTCCTCGAAGCGGAAGCTGTCTGTCCCGGTGCCGCCGTAGAGCGTGTCGTCGCCCGCGTCGCCGTAAAGCGTATCGTCGCCCGCCTCGCCGCTGACGATGTCCGCCCCCGCGCCTCCATAGCCCAGGTCGTTGTCGTTGCCGGTAAAGATCTGGTCGTTCCCGTCCCCGCCGTAATAGGTGTCGTCGCCGGCGGCATCGTCCGCGCCCACGCCTTCGTCGAGCAGGTCGTCCCCGTCCCCGCCGTAGACCACGTCGTTGCCCGCGGCGCCGAGGACATAGTCATCCCCCGCCTCGCCGTAAATCGTGTCGTCGCCATCACCGCCGTAGATCGTATCGTCCATCCCCTCGGGGGCGCTGGCGATGACCACCGGCGGCACCGAGAACTCGTGGCTGCCGAAGTTGTAGAAGGTCGTGCCGCCCCGGGTCGTCACCGAGAAATCGACGACGGATTGGCCGGTCAGGGCGAATTGCGCCCAGTGGTCCTCGTCCGCGTTGACCGACGAGGTGCTGTTGGACTGCGCCGTTATCCACTGCCCGTCGTCGGTGACTGTCAGGTCCGTCGGCGGATTGCCGGACAACGCGACGGAGGAGACGTCGGCGGTGCTGGCCGACACGCTCTCGGCGCCGGAATCGATGTCGCGGAACGTGAGGTCCCCGCCAAGCGAGACGCGGTCCCCGGTGTCCTGGTCGAAGAACTCGAACCGGAAGACGACCTCGGTCCCCGAGGCGGAGCCCGAGGTCTGGTTCAGCTGAAGGTCATCGGCGAAGGTGACGTCCACGTTGGGGTCAGAGGCGTCGATGACGGTGACCCGCGCCTGGACGGTCACGCCGCTGGCGGTGCCTACGTTGTCGTATACCGCGTAGCTGCCGATGGTCCCGGCCGCGGTGGCGCCGCTGGAAGAGATATTGGCCGCCGAGTAGTTGAACCCGTCGATCTGGCCCACGATCCGCCCCTGGTCCAGCCCATCGCCGTAGATCGTGTCGTTGCCGTCGTCGCCGGACAGGATGTCGTTGCCGGAGCCGCCGATGACGATGTCGTCGCCCGCGCCCGCCGCGACGCTGTCGGTCCCGGTGCCGGCGTTGATCGTGTCATTGCCGCCGCCCGCGCTGATGCTGTCTTCGTCGCCACCGCCGTCGATGGCGTCCGCGCCCGCGTCCGAGGTCAGCGTGTCCCGGCCCGAGCCGCCGTAGAGCGTGTTGCCACCGCCGGAGGCCGTCACGGTATCGTCGCCCGCGCCGCCCACGGCGATGTCGCCGCCTTCGGCGATCAGCAGATCGTCGCCGGCCTCCCCCGCAAGCACGTCGTCGCCCGCACCGCCGTCCAGCGTGTCGCCTCCGGTGCCGCCGAACAGCCAGTCGTTGCCGTCGCCGCCGTAGACCTCGTCGCTGCCGCCACCGGCCGCGACCGAGTCGTTGCCCGACCCCGCCAGGATCGTGTCGGCGTTGTTGGTGATCCGGTCGGACTGCGCGTCGGTGTAGCCGACCCCCATCCTGTCATCGCCCGCGGTGCCGTCGACCACGCCCGAGGTGTTGGGCGTGGCGGCCGGCGCATAGGCGGCATAGGCGTCGTGGTCGTAATCGGCATAGCTGAAGGCCGCATCGCCCGCCGCCGCGTCGGCGTTGCTGACGTAGCCGACCGTCTCATAGCTGCGGCCCGCGACCAGCGGTATCTCGGACAGTGTGTAGTTGCCCGCGGCCGCGCCCCCCTCGACATCGAACTCGACAACCTGGAATGTGTCGCCCGTGACCGTGTCGCGCAGGGTCCAGACCATCTCGGCATCGACCGTGACGTTGGAGCTGGTGGCGCCGCCCGTGGTGACCGAGGCCCGCGCACTTTCGCCGCCGGCGGAATCGTCGTCCAGCGTCCGGCCCTCGATACCGCTTTCGTTGTCGAAGATCGTCGCACGGCCGGTTGGCGCACTCGCCCCCGACCATACGGAGGTCGCCCCCGTCGTGGTGGACAGGATCCCGGACGGGTCGGTCGTGTAGAACAGGATGTCTTCGTAAACCGCCATGGATCAGACCTCCGCCTTGCAAGAGATCGCCATTGGCGACGGTCCATCGCCCGGGGCACGTCGTTCCGGCGAACCCTTGCCTTGCGATGCACGGCACGTTTCACACTTCATCACTGATGCAACCTCGTCAGTCTCTTCCGACCCGGGGCAGGTCCCTGGCCGTCCGTCGTCATGGCAGCAAATATCACGGCGAAGCGGGCGCTATCTTGGGTGCAATCAAGGAAATATCGTGAATTCCGGCAGCCTGTCGGCGGCGTCGGCGGGGCCCGCGCCGCGGCCATTCGGGTTAACCACGGTTGGGGTTTGCGGCGGTCAGACCGGCTTGCCATCGGCCATGGCACGTAGCCAATCGGCGGATTCTGCCTTGATTGTGTCACGTTTGCCGGGGTCCATCCGGTCCCACGCGCCATAAATCAGGCCCATTCTGTGGTTCTGCTCCAGCCGGTCGCGGTGACGATCCAGAAAATCCCAATAGAGCAGGTTGAACGGGCAGGCCCCCTCCCCCGTCTTCTGTTTCACGTCATAGGCGCAGCCGGCGCAGTAATCCGACATCCGGTCGATGTAGGACCCCGACGAGACATAGGGCTTGGAGGCGACGATGCCGCCGTCGGCGAACTGGCTCATGCCGATGGTATTGGCCGCCATCACCCAGTCGAACGCATCCGCATAGACCGCGAGATACCAATCATGGACCTGCCGCGGCGCGATCCCCGCCAGCAGGGCGAAATTGCCGGTGATCATCAGCCGCTGGATGTGATGGGCATAGGCCTCGTCCCGGGTCTGGGCGATGGTCTGCCCGAGGCAATTCATCCGGGTCTCGCCGCCCCAGAAGAGCTCCGGAAGATCGCGCCGGTGGTCCAGCTCGTTCCGGGACACGTAGTCCGGCCCCTGCAGAAAGTAGATGCCGCGGACGTATTCGCGCCAACCGATGACCTGCCGGATGAAGCCCTCGGCGGCATTGATCGGGGCCTTGCCGTCGCGCCAGGCCTTCTCGACCGCCGCGCAGACCTCGCGCGGGTCCAGCAGGCCCGCGTTGAGGTAGAGCGACAGCACCGAGTGCGACAGGAACGGCTCCCCTTCGACCATGGCGTCCTGGTAGTCGCCGAAGGTGGGCAGGCCCTTGGCCACCCAATGGGCGAGCTGGTCGAGCGCCTGTTCCCGGTCGGTCGCGAACCAGAACGGCCGGGGGTTGCCGAAATGATCGTCGAACTCCGCCTCGACGAGGCTCAGCACCTCCTCGACCACCGCGTCGGGCGCGAACCGCAGGGGGCCCGCGACGCCGATGCCCTCGTCGGGCGGTTTGCGGTTGTCGTGGTCGTAGTTCCACTTGCCCCCCGCCGGCTTGTCGCCGTCCATCATCAGCCCGGTGGCCTTTCGCATCTCGCGGTAGAAATATTCCATCCGCAGGGACTTGCGCCCCTTGGCCCAGCTCTCGAACCTCTCGTGCGAGCAGAGGAACCGGTCGTCGGCGAACTGGTGAACCGGGATCGGCAGGTCCTCGAGATCCGAGATCAGCCGCCAGTCGCCGGGTTCTGTCGCGAGGACCTCCTCGGCGCCGTGCTCCTCGGCGCGGCGCAGCAGCTCTCCGGCAATCGACTGGCTGTTTCCCGGATCGTCCAGCGTCGCATAGGCGACCTTCCAGCCGTCCTCGCGCAGACCGGCCGCGAATTTCCGCATCGCCGCGAAGAGAAAGGCGACCTTCTTGGGGTGATGGGGAAGGGTCTTCGCCTCTCCGGTGACTTCGGCCATGACCACGACGTCCCGGCCGCGGTCGCCTTCCCGCAGCGCCGACAGGTTCGGCGAGAGCTGATCGCCCAGAACCAGGACCAGCCGCGTCATCGCATTCCTTTCGCCATCACGCGCCGCTCACCACGGCACGGGGCTGCCGTCATAGGCGAAAAAGCCGCCCGTCTGGGCGGGCGAGAGGGAGTCCAGCACGTCGAGCAGCCGGCCCGCCGCGACCTGGGCGCTGACCTTCTTGTGGCCGGGGTAGCTTGCCGTAAAGGCGGTCTCGACCGTGCCGGGATGAAGCGCCGCGACCGTGGCCTCGGGGCGCTTGCGCCCGATCTCGATGGCCGCCCCCCGGACGATCTGGTTCACCGCGGCCTTTGAGGCCCGGTAGGAATGCCAGCCCCCGATCCTGTTGTCCCCGATGGAGCCCACCCGCGCCGACAGCACACCCACCGCGGACCGCCCCTCTCGCGGCAAGAGCCGTTCGGCATGGCCAAGCAGCAGCGCGGGCCCGATGGCATTCGCCGCGAAGACCGCCGCCATGCTGGCCGGCTCGATCGCGCCAAGCGCCTTTTCGGGGCCGCCGCCCTCGGGCGCCAGGATCCCCGTCGCGATGATGATCGTGTCGAACGGGCCGTCAAGGCGTTTCATCGCCCGGTCCACCGAGGCCGGGTCGGTCACGTCCAGCCCGTCGCCTCTGCGCGACAGGCCGGTGACGGCCGCCCCCCGCCGTTCGGCTTCGCCGACAAGGGCGGCGCCGATCCCGCCCGAGGCGCCGATGATAAGAGCTTTGTCCATGGCGGCAGACCTAGGGCCCCGCCCCGCCGGTTCCAGAGCGGCCCGGATCGCGGACATGGGAGGGTCCGCGAAATGAGCGCGGATCGGCCCTTTCCAAACCGGATCAGGGGAGTATAGTGCGCCTCATGATGCTCGAGTCCCATATCGCCCCGTCCGCGCCCCGTCGCGCGGCTGCGCTTGGCCTCCTGCTTCTCCTTAGCCGCCTCTGAGCGTGCCCGCAGGCGCGACCGCTCAGAGGTAATCCCGCGCCAGGTGGCTTTAGGACAAAAGGACTCATGACATGATAGACAGTAACCGCGTGTTGATCTTCGACACGACATTGCGCGACGGCGAACAATCCCCCGGTGCCACGATGACCCATGCCGAAAAGCTCGAGATCGCGAGTATGCTCGACGAGATGGGCGTCGACATCATCGAGGCGGGCTTTCCGATCGCCTCCGAGGGCGATTTCAAGGCCGTCTCCGAGATCGCCCGGCAAAGCCGGAACGCCGTGATCTGCGGGCTCGCACGGGCCAACCCCAAGGATATCGATCGCTGCTGGGAAGCCGTGAAAAACGCGCGGATGCCCCGGATCCACACCTTCATAGGGACCTCGCCCACCCACCGGGCGATGCATGCGCTCAGCATGGACGAGATGGCCGAGCGGGTTCACGACAGCGTGACCCGGGCCCGGAACCTCTGCGACAACGTGCAATGGTCGTCGATGGACGCGACCCGGACCGAATGGGAGTTTCTGCGCCGCACGGTCGAGATCGCCATCAAGGCGGGTGCCACCACGGTCAATATTCCCGACACGGTCGGCTATACCGCGCCGGTGGAATCCGCCGACCTCATCCGGCGCCTGATCGCCGAGGTGCCCGGCGCGGACGAGGTCGTCTTCGCGACCCATTGCCACAACGACCTCGGGATGGCGACGGCCAACAGCCTCGCCGCGGTCGAGGGCGGCGCCCGGCAGATCGAATGCACGATCAACGGGCTGGGCGAGCGCGCGGGCAATACCGCGCTCGAGGAAGTTGTGATGGCGCTGAAGGTGCGGCACGACATCATGCCCTGGTCGACCAATGTGGACACGACCCGGATCATGAACATCTCGCGCCGGGTCGCGACGGTGTCGGGCTTTCCGGTGCAGTTCAACAAGGCCATCGTCGGCAAGAACGCCTTCGCCCACGAGAGCGGCATCCACCAGGACGGGATGCTGAAGAACGCCGAGACCTTCGAGATCATGCGGCCCGCCGATGTGGGCCTGTCGGAGACCAGCCTCGTCATGGGCAAGCACTCCGGGCGCGCGGCGCTGCGCGCCAAGCTCCGCGACCTGGGCCATGACCTGGCCGAGAACCAGCTCAACGATGTGTTCGTGCGGTTCAAGGATCTCGCCGACCGCAAGAAGGAGGTCTACGACGAGGACCTGGTCGCGCTGGTGCACCAGAACGACGGCGCCGAGGATCACGTCCGCCTGCAGACGCTGCGCGTGGTCTGCGGCACCGCGGGGCCGGCCGAGGCGGAGATGACCCTGGAGATTGGCGGCACGGGGCAGAGCGTGACGACCTCCGGCGACGGCCCGGTCGATGCGTCCTTCAACGCGGTGAAGTCCCTGTTCCCCCATGAGGGCCGGCTGCAGCTCTACCAGGTGCATGCGGTGACCGAGGGCACGGATGCCCAGGCCACGGTGAGCGTCCGGCTTGAAGAGGACGGCCGCATCGCCACGGGCATGTCATCGGATACCGATACGGTCGTCGCCAGCGTGAAGGCCTATGTCAACGCGCTGAACAGGCTCATCGTGCGGCGGACGAAATCCGCGCCCGGCTCCGATATCAAGGAAGTCTCCTACAAGGACGCGGGGGAATAACGGCTCAACCGGGCCCAGATTATTCGCGAATAATCTGGCACCTTGCACCGCCAGGCACCGTGTCCCGGCGGTGCGCCGGTTGCGAGGCCGCCCCTACTTCAGGCTGAAGCCCACCGTCTGTTCCGTGCCCGCCGCGGGGCAGATCGGCGCGACATCAAGTTCGCGCGGCGCTTCGATCTGCGCCTCGATGTCGTTGAACGTCTCGGATGTCAGCAGCCAGCTGACGGTGAAGTTCACCCGGTCCGCCTGCACGATCGACTCGCGACTGGTGATCGCCGAGCGCGAGGCGTCATTCACCCGGAACCGGGTGCAGAACCGCCCCGTCGTCAGGTCTCGCCGCGCGATCCAGGCCGCGCGAAAGGCCGAGATCGGCGCGGTCACCGTGCCCCGGATCGACCGCGCCCCCGGGTCCTCGAGGATCCGGAAGGACAGGATCTCCACCGGGATCGACCTGTTCAACCCGCGCACCGCGCCGACTTGAAAACGGGCGAATTCCGTCCCGCGCAGCAGCTCGGTCACCGTCTCGACACCGGAATTGTCGAAGTAGCCGCCATCCACCACCTGCTTCGTCTCGCCGCCCTCGATGTAGCGCCCCGGCGGCGTGACGACCGGAAACCGGGCGGAGAGCAGCATCGCCTCGCCGACCGTCAGATCGTTGCCGGAATCGAGCAGGACCCGGCTGCGCACCCGGCTCGGCTCCAGCCCATCCAGCGGCGAGGCGATGACGCTTTCGCCGCTGTGCACATCGGTGGAATTCAGGAACAGCAGGGGAAGCCCCGCCCCGGGGCTGTCGGCCATCGAGACGCCGAGCAGCCCGTCCGGCACGTCGATGTCGCTGCGCGTGCCGTCCGGCCCCTCGAAGCTGCAGCAGGTGTCGATCCGCCGCGCGAAGGCGGTTTCGAGCACGGCGCCCCGGTCGACCGGCCGGCCGATGAGGGGCGTGTATGGAAACAGCGTGTCGAGGAAATCGCGGAACAGCAGCGCCGACAGCGGTGGCGACAGGTAGTCGTGCCGCAGGATCTGGCGAACCGCCTGCCGGTGGCAATCGGCCCGGGGCGCGGCGGGATCCTCGCAGACCCCGCTTCGGCGGATGGCCCAATAGACGGCGCCCCCCACCGATCCGCCCGACACGCCCGAGATCGCGAACAGGCTGTCGGCGAATTCCGCCTCGGTATCCGAGCGATAGGCGAGGTAATAGGCGGTCTGGTAGGCGGCGTAGAGCCCGCCGCCCTGGGCTGCGAGAATCCGCAGGGGGGGCGTGTCCGGGTCGCTCCAGTCGCGGGTCTCGGCCCAGTCGAAAACCGCCGCCTGGCCGTTGCCGGAGCCCCCGGGCGGTGTCTCGGCGACGGCGCCTTGCAGGATGTTGCAGCCCGAGGCGATGCCGCATCCCGTGTCGATCCGCGCCAACCCGCCGGCCGCGACGAATAGCAGAGCGATGAGCAGGACCGGGCGCGGCAGCTCGGCCATGGCAAGCCCGCCGTTGCGGCGGACATTGACCGCAAGGCAAAGCGCGATCAGCAGCCCGCCGACTCCGGCCCCCACGCGCCAGTCGTCGCCCGCGAAGGTCAGCGCCACCAGCAGCAGGATCAGCGGGAATCGCGACCGCGACCGCGCCGAAAGCCGGGTCAGCTCCGACAGGGCGAAGGCCGCCACGATGACGAAGGCCGCAGCCACCGCGACCGGCCCGAGGCGCCAGCTTGCCCCCGGCGCGGCCGTGGCCAGCGCCGCCACGGCGAGGACGGCCAGCCCGAAGGCGCCCGAATAGCGCAGCACAAGGTCCCGCAGGCGCACCACCCCGAGGCTGCGCCCCGCCGGCAGGAAAGAGAGCAACAGCACCGCACCGATGGCCCCGGCCAGCCCGAAGAGCAGACCGCCGGCCCGGCCCGCCTCGGACCCGGTCGCGACGGTCAGGACCCCGGCCAGACCGCCCAGCAGGGGCAGACGCGAGGCGAGAAAGGTCAGGCCACGGTCCACCCGGTCCGCGAGCGGCCCCTGCTTGTCCCGCGCGTCCAGCGCCCGGGTGGAGCTGACGTAGATCGCCACCGGCACCAGCGCGAAAAGCAGCACGGAGGCGGTGATCCGGATCGCCTCCTCCAGGTCGATACCGCCCGTTGCGGCCTCGAGCGCGAGGCTCAGGATCACCTCGTGCGCAGGATCAGCCCCGAAGAGGAAAAAGGCGAAGGCCACCGCCACCAGCATCGGGCCGTAGCCGTATTCCAGCCCGTCCACGATCTCGCGCCGCAGATCCTCGGTCGTGGTGCCGCCGGCCAGCTCGGCCGGGAAGGCCTTGCCGTCTTCGTCCATGGTCGTCAAGGCGGGTCCTCCCTGCGCATTTCCCTTACGTCAGGCTAGGCGGCGGGGGCTCGCGGACCAAGTCCGGAAAGCCCGACCCGGCCCCGGCCCGGCCGGGATATCCCGCGTTCGCGGCGAAAACACGCTGATCGATCCCAAGGGCCCCCTTTCACCGCCCTGCCGCACACCATATAAGCGCGCAAGTCTGCCTCTCATCATGAGAGTCGCGGACGATTGGGCAATGGAGCGGTACGACGATGCTGGGCTTTCTCTCGGGCTTGTTCTCTTCGGACATGGCAATTGATCTTGGGACTGCCAACACGCTGATTTACGTGAAGGGACGTGGCATTATCCTGTCGGAACCGTCAGTCGTGGCCTACCACGTCAAGGACGGTGTCAAGAAGGTTCTCGCCGTTGGCGAGGACGCAAAACTGATGCTGGGTCGCACGCCCGGCTCTATCGAAGCGATCCGGCCCATGCGTGAAGGCGTTATCGCCGATTTCGATGTCGCCGAGGAGATGATCAAGCACTTCATCCGCAAGGTGACAAAGCGCTCGACCTTTTCCAAGCCCAAGATCATCGTCTGCGTGCCGCACGGCGCCACGCCGGTCGAGAAACGCGCGATCCGCACCTCGGTGCTGTCCGCGGGCGCCCGGCGCGCGGGTCTGATTGCCGAACCCATCGCGGCGGCGATCGGCGCGGGCATGCCGATAACCGATCCCACCGGCAACATGGTCGTGGACATCGGCGGCGGCACCACAGAGGTCGCTGTGCTGTCGCTGGGCGATATCGTCTATGCCAGGTCGGTCCGCGTCGGCGGCGACCGCATGGACGAGGCCATCGTCAGCTACCTGCGACGCCAGCACAACCTGCTGATCGGAGATTCGACCGCAGAGCGGATCAAAACCTCTATCGGCACCGCCCGGATGCCCGACGACGGCCGCGGGCAATCCATGCACATCCGCGGGCGCGACCTTCTGAACGGCGTGCCCAAGGAAACCGAGATCAGCCAGGCCCAGGTGGCCGAGGCGCTGGCCGAACCCGTCCAGCAGATCTGCGAGGCGGTCATGACCGCGCTCGAGGCGACCCCGCCCGATCTGGCCGCCGACATCGTCGACCGCGGCGTGATGCTGACCGGGGGCGGCGCCCTTCTGGGAGAGCTGGATCTGGCCCTGCGGGAGCAGACGGGGCTTGCGATCTCGGTCGCCGACGAGTCACTGAATTGTGTGGCCCTGGGCACCGGCAAGGCCCTAGAATACGAGCGCCAGCTGCGGCACGTCATCGATTACGACAGCTAGGGGCGCCCGGGTCCGACCGGGCCGGCGGCCCGACCAGATCAGTGAGCGGAGGCACCTGACGGCTTGGCCAGGGAACGACAGCAGACAGACTACGTGGGTCCGATCAGGCGCTTGCTGATCGGGCTCCTTGTCTTTGTGCTGTTCGCGATCTTCCTCGTGTGGCGGATCGACTCGCCGCGGGTGGAGCGGTTCCGCGCCATGGTGATCGACCGGGTCGTGCCGTCGTTCGACTGGGCCATGGCGCCGGTGACCGGCCTCGTCAATCTGATGCAGGATTTCGAGAGTTATCAGCGGCTTGCCGAACAGAACGCTGACCTGCGCCGCGAGTTGCAGCAGATGAAGGCGTGGCGCGAGGCGGCGCTGCAACTGGAACAGGAAAACGCCAAGCTGCGCGACCTCAACCAGGTGCGGCTCGACCCGCAGCTGACCTGGGTGACGGGCGTGGTGCTGGCCGACAGCGGCTCTCCGTTCCGGCAATCGGTGCTGCTGAACGTGGGCAGCCGCGACGGCATTCTCGACGGCTGGCCGGTGATGGACGGGATCGGGCTCGTGGGCCGGGTCTCGGGCGTGGGCCGCGACACCAGCCGGGTCATGCTGCTGACCGACACCTCCAGCCGGATCCCGGTGACGATCCAGCCCTCGGGCCAGCGCGCCCTGCTGGGCGGCGACAACACGATCAACCCGCCCCTGCTGTTTCTGGAGAACGACGACGTGGTGCGCCCCGGCGACCGGGTCGTCAGCTCCGGCGACGGCGGGGTGTTTCCGGCCGACATCCTCGTGGGGCAGGTCGCGCTCGGCACGGATCGCCGACTGCGGGTGCGTCTCGCGGCCGACTACGAACGGCTGGAGTTCCTGCGGGTCATGCGCAGCCAGCCCGCCGAGCGGATCACCGAGACCGGCGCTTTGATCGCCCCCCTCGCCCCGCCAGGCGTCGACGAGCCCGAGGCCGGCCCCGCGCCCGAGGCGGACGCCGCCGACGACCTTGCCCGCACGGAGGGCGCCGATGGCTGAGCGCTCTCCCGCGACCCAGACCTGGATCGGACGCGGCATGTATGCCGGGCTGGTGCTGGTGCTGGTCTTTCTGCACCTGCTGCCGCTCGACACGCGGCCGCCCGGCTGGGTGCCGCCCGACCTGATGCTGGCGCTGACCTTCGCCTGGGCCGCGCGCAGGCCCGATTACGTGCCGGTCCTTCTGGTGGCCGCGGCGTTCCTGCTGACCGACCTGCTGTTCCACCGCCCGCCCGGGCTGTGGACCGGGCTCGTGATCCTCGCGACCGAGGCGCTGCGGGCCCGGTCGCTGGACCTGCGGGCCGTGCCGTTCCCGCTGGAATGGGCAACCATCGCCTTTGCCGTGGTCGCGGTGACGCTGGGCAACCGGTTTGTCCTCGCGATCACGATGACCGACCAGGCGCCACTGGCCCTTACGATGATGCAGATGATCCTGACGGTGCTGGCCTATCCGGTGGTCACCGGTCTATCCTATGGCCTCTTCGGTGTGCGACGCCCCGCACCCGGTGAGGTCGACGCCCTGGGACACCGCCTATGAAACGACCACAAAAAGACATCGCCCGATCCTCTCGCGTCGTCACCCGGCGCGGGCTGGTGCTGGGCGGGGTGCAACTTGGCCTGATGGGGGTGCTGGGCTGGCGGATGCAGTCGATGCAGGTCGACCAGGCCGACCAGTTCCGCCTTCTGGCCGAGGAGAACCGCGTCAACCTGCGCCTGATCCCGCCGGAGCGCGGGCTGGTCTTCGACCGCAACGGCGTCAAGCTGGCCATCAACGAGCAGAACTACCGCATCGTCATCATCCGCGAGGATGCCGGCGACGTCGATGACGTGCTGGCCCGTCTCGCCCGGCTGATCCCGATCGACCCCGAGGCGATCGAGAACGCCAAGGAGGAAATGGCCCGCCGCTCGCCCTTCGCCCCCGTGCCGATCATCGAGCGCGTGCCCTGGGAGGACATCGCCCGGGTCAACGTCAACACCCCTGCCCTGCCCGGCATCGTGGCCGAGGTCGGGCTGTCGCGGCTCTATCCACGTGGCGCGGACATGGCCCATGTGGTCGGCTACGTCGGGCCGGTTTCGGATTACGACATGTCGCGCGGTTACCTGGCCGAGGACGACGACCCGCTGCTGCGCGAGATTCCCCGCTTTCAGGTCGGCAAGACCGGCGTCGAGGCCCGGATGGAGCATACGCTGCGCGGCTCCGCCGGCACCATGCGGATCGAGGTCAACGCCGCCGGCCGGGTCATGCGCGAACTCAGCCGGATCGACGGCACCGCCGGCCAGGACGTGCAGTTGACCATCGATTCCGGACTTCAGGCCTATGTCCAGGCCCGTCTGGAGGGCGAAAGCGCCAGCGCCGTGGTCATCGACCTCGAGGACGGCGATGTCGCCGCCATCGCCTCGGCCCCGACCTTCGACCCCAACCTCTTCGTGCGCGGGATCTCCGTCGCCGACTGGACCGGGCTGAACGAGAACAAGTATCGCCCGCTCGCCTCGAAGACGGTGCAGGACGCCTATCCCCCGGGCTCGACCTTCAAGATGGTCACCGCGCTCGCCGCGCTCGAGGCGGGCGTGATCGACACCGAGGAAACCGTCTATTGCCCCGGCTTTGTCGAAGTCGCCGACGTCCGCTTCCACTGCTGGCGCCGGGGCGGGCACGGCAACATCAACCTGCATGAGAGCCTCAAGCAATCCTGCGATGTCTATTACTACGACGTGGGCCAGCGTGTGGGCATCGACAAGATCGCCGAGATGGCCCGCAAGCTGGGCCTGGGCGAGCGCCATGACCTGCCGCTGTCGGCGATCTCGGAAGGGATCGCGCCGGACAAGGCCTGGAAACGCTCGACCCGGGGCGAGGACTGGCGCATCGGCGACACGGTCAACGCCTCCATCGGTCAGGGCTACGTGCTGGCTTCTCCGCTGCAGCTGGCGGTGATGACGGCGCGCATCGCGACCGGGCGTAAGATCGCGCCCCGGCTGGTGCGGTCCATCGACGGGGTCCCGCAGGACTCGGGCGCGGGCGAGAGCCTCGGGCTGAACGAGAACAACCTGCGCCGGATCCGCGAATCCATGTTCGCGGTTTCCAACCACAATCGCGGCACTGCCTATCGCACCCGGATCCAGGAAGAGACCATGCGCATGGCCAGCAAGACCGGCACCAGCCAGGTGCGCCGGATCACGGCCGAGGAACGCGCCCGCGGCATCACCTCGAACGACGACTTGCCCTGGGACCGCCGCGACCACGCGCTGTTCGTCTGCTTCGCCCCCCACGACAACCCCAGGTACGCGGTGTCGGTGGTGGTGGAACACGGCGGCGGCGGCTCGACGGCGGCCGCGCCGATCGCCCGCGACATCATGCTCCAGGCGCTCTATGGCGGCACCCCGCCGCTGGAGGCCTATCCCTCGAACGTGCGCAGCAGTATCCGCGAGCAGCAGGATCGGATCGAGCAACAGGCCGCCGAGCGCGCCAACGAGACGAGCGACCGCGCCTGATGTCCTATCTCGAGTACCAGGTCAGATACGTCCCCGCGGGGCTGCGCAAGCTGCTCTACCTGAACTGGCCGATCATCGTGCTGCTGACCGCGGTGGCCTGCGCGGGCTTCCTGATGCTGACCTCGGTGGCCGGCGGCGACATCTCGCGCTGGGCCGAGCCGCAGATGAAACGCTATGCCGTGGGCATCGTCCTGATGATCGGCGTCGCGATGGTGCCGATCTGGTTCTGGCGCAACATGGCCGGGGTCGCCTATGCGGCCTCGCTGTTCCTGCTGGTCCTGGTGGAGTTCTTCGGCACCGAGGGCAAGGGCGCCGTGCGCTGGATCGACCTTGGCTTCATGCAGCTGCAGCCGTCCGAGTTGATGAAGATCGCGTTGGTGATGGCGCTGGCCGCCTATTACGACTGGCTGCCCATGGGGCGCACCTCGCGCCCGCTCTGGCTGGTGCCGCCGCTCCTGCTCATCTTTATCCCCACCGCACTGGTGATCCGCCAGCCCGACCTCGGGACCTCGATCCTGTTGCTGGCGGGGGGCGGCACGATCATGTTCCTCGCCGGGGTCCACTGGGCCTATTTCGCGACCGTCATCGGCGCCGCCGTCGGCGCGGTCGTCGCCGTGTTCAAAAGCCGCGGCACCCCCTGGCAATTGTTGCAGGACTACCAGTACCGCCGGATCGACACCTTCCTCGACCCCGAGAACGACCCGCTGGGGGCGGGCTATCACATCACCCAGGCCAAGATCGCGCTGGGGTCCGGCGGCGTGACGGGCAAGGGCTTCATGCAGGGCACACAGTCGCGGCTGAATTTCCTGCCCGAGAAGCACACCGACTTCATTTTCAACACCCTGGCCGAGGAATTCGGCTTCGTCGGCGGGCTGACCCTGCTGATCCTCTACGGGCTGATCATCTTCTTCTGCGTGGCCTCCGCGCTGCAGAACCAGAGCCGTTTCGCCGCGCTGATGACGCTGGGCGTGGCGATGACCTTCTTTCTCTACTTCGCGGTGAACATGTCGATGGTGATGGGGCTCGCGCCGGTCGTGGGCGTCCCCCTGCCGCTGGTCAGCTACGGCGGCTCGGCGATGCTGGTGCTTCTGCTGGCGTTCGGCCTGGTCCAATCCGCTCATGTCCACCGCCCCAGATAACGAAAGACTGCAATGATCAACGTGCTGTTCATGGCCCCACAGAAAAGCTGGGCCGCCTACAAGACCGAATTGCCCGCCGCCATCGCCGAGGTCGGCGTGACGGCCCATGTCTCGCCCGACATCCCCGACGAGGAGGTCGACTACATCGTCTATGGCCCGAAGGACACCGGCACCGACTTCACCGCCTATCCACGGCTGAAGGCCGTTCTGGGCCTCTGGGCGGGGGTCGAATCCATCGTCGGAAACGAGACGCTGACGGTGCCGCTGGCCCGCATGGTCGATCCGGGGCTGGCGAACGGCATGGTGGAATGGGTGACCGGCCATGTGCTGCGCCATCATCTGGGGATGGACGCCCACATCGTGAACCCCGACCACCTCTGGGCCCCCTCCCCGCCGCCGCTCGCCCGCAATCGCCGCGTCACGATCCTCGGCCTCGGAGAGCTGGGCACCGCCTGCGGCACCGCCCTGGCCCGCCTCGGCTTTGACGTCACCGGCTGGAGCCGGACGCCCCGCTCCGTGCCCGACCTGCGCTGCCTGGCGGGCCCGTCCGAGCTTGAGACCGCGATCGACGGCGCCGAGATCCTTGTGCTGCTCCTGCCGCTGACGCCCGAGACCGAGAACACGCTCGACGCGCCCCGCCTTGCCCGGCTTTCGCCCGGCGCGGTGGTGCTCAATCCCGGTCGGGGCGCCCTGGTCGACGACACCGCGCTGCTGGCCGCGCTCGAGTCCGGCCAGGTCGGCCACGCGACACTCGATACCTTCCGGACAGAGCCCCTGCCCGCCGATCACCCCTATTGGCAGAACGACCAGGTGACGGTCACGCCGCACATCGCCTCGGCGACACGTCCCGACACAGCTTCCGTGGTGATCGCCGAGAACCTGCGTCGCGCCATCGACGGAGCTCCGCTGCTGCACCTGGTCGACCGCTCGCGCGGCTATTGACGGGCGCAGGTCCGGGGCGCAGCCCTCACCGCAGCCGGGGCGGCGCGTCGGGATCGGACCCCGGCGCGCTTCGCGTGACCTGCTCCCGCTCCGGCTCGGGCAGATCGAAGCGCAGGCCATGCCGCGCGAGGGCCGCCGCGATCGGGTCGGCGGCGCGGAAGAACGCGACATCGAGCGCGCCCGCGTCGATTCCCGAAAAGACCAGCGCCTCCCGCACCGCGCCGGCGAGGGCCGCCTCGGCCGTGGGCTGGGCGTCGACGAAGGCCAGAAGGCTGCCGCGCCCCCCGTCCTCATAGACCACCGTTACCAGATAGGCGGCCCGGGCGAGCCCCCCCGCGGTGGCGAGCTTGCCGTCGAGCCGTGACAGCAGCGCCTCGGGCAAGCCGCCCGGCGGGGCGATCTCCGCGATCCGCGCCTCCGCTTCCGAGGGGCCTTCGCCGAGGGTCGCCGCAAGCCAGTCGACCGCATCGGCCGGCAGCATCATCGCCGAGGGCGCCACATCGAGATTGAGGCCCAGCCCGACCCCCTGCCCCGCGAGCATCGCCGCCAGGCCGCGCCCGGACAGCGCGGCATAGGGCGTCACCGCGCCGGTGAAGGCCGTCAACCGTTCGGCCCGGTCGAAGACCAGCGCATAGGACAACCCCTCTACCTCGAAGAGCCGCGGCGCGATGATTTCGCCGTCGACCTCCCGCTCCAGCAGCAGGAAGAGCTCCGCATCCGCGACCCGCTCGAAGAAGCGCAGGCGGGCGGTATCGTCCTCCGGCGCCGCCTCCATCGCGCGGTGGGCGAGGTCGATCGCTGTCTCGGTCATGGCACTTCCTTTCCTGTCATCCGACGCTCTGGCCGGCCGGCGGATGTTGTCGCGCGGGACGGGCGCGGTGGCCGGGCACCGCCGCACCGGGCCTGTGTCAGCCGGAACCGACGGGAATGGCAACAGCCTGCCTGCGTTTCCGTGCGTGCCCCCGGCGCGGGCGGCGACTGCGCCCCTGCCCCGGCCTATGCGACCAGAACCTGCCCGACGCGTCGCCGCAGTTCCGGGACCAGCTCGGTTTCGAACCAGGGGTTTCTCTTGAGCCAGCCGGTGTTGCGCCAGGAGGGGTGCGGCAGGCAGATGACATCCTCGGGCGCCGATCGCCAGTCCCGCACGACTTCCGTCACGCTGCGGCGTGTCCCCAGATACCAGCGCTGAGAATAGGCGCCGATCAGCAGTTTCAACCGCAGTGCCGGCATCATCGCCATGGCGCGGTCATGCCAGGTCGCGGCGCAGATGGCCGGCGGCGGCAGGTCGCTGCCCTTGTCATCGTAGCCCGGAAAGCAGAAACTGTTCGGCAGGATCGCGACCCGGCGCCGGTCGTAGAACGTCGCCTCGTCAAGACCGAGCCAGTCCCGCAGCCGGTCCCCGGACCGGTCACGGAAGGGGATGCCGCTCTCGTGAACCCGCATCCCGGGCGCCTGCCCCGCAACCAGCAGCCGCGCGGCCGGGTCGATCCAGACCACCGGTCGCGGCGCATGCCGGGTCCGGGTCTGCGCGAACCTTTCGGCGCAAAGGCGGCAGGCGGCGATGCTCTCGGTCAGCTCCATTGCCGCGGAGAGATAGCAGGCCCCTGAGGAAGGACAAGCCTGTTGCCGCGCCACACGCCCGCATCACGCAAACAACGCGCGTGGTCCGCTCGGCATCCTCCGGACATGACCGACCACCTGCAGCGCCTCGGCCCAATAACCGTGCCGCCGTTGGCCACCGGGCCCCAGAAAATTCGCGAATTTTCTGTCTCCGCTCAGAGCGGGGCACGTCGGTGGGTTTCTGTTGCGCCTGCGCCTGCTCCGCCGGTAGGTTTGACGAATGCCCGGATTGTCCATCCTGTTCTTCCTGCTTGCCTCGCCGCTGGAAACGCGGTGTGGCTGGCTTGACAACCCGTCCCCGGCCAATTGGTGGCTGACCGATCGGGACGGAGAATGGGTGCTGATGCTGCAGGGGGCCCACGACCGGAATGGCTTTATCGACGCGCCCTGGGATACGGGCGCAGGAGACTGGGTGGAGACCAATGGCTCCTACGGCTATGGATGCGGCTGCTTCATCGGCTCCGTGGACCCCGCGACCGGCTGGGCCACCTCGGTCATCCGTGTCCAGCCCCTCCCGCTCGCCCAATGCCGGCAGGACCCGGCGCTACCGCCACGTTAGCGTCGGCATTGCGGCAATGGGCAACTTGTTCTACCACGACGGCAAGAAACGGACAGAGTCGCAATGTATCGCGTCTGGAACTTCCTTGCGAATTACTCGATCTTGCTGATCCTCGGCGCCCTTATCGCGCTGGTCTGGGCCAATCTCGACCCCGCCGGCTACCACCATTTCGTGGGCTTCGTGATCTGGGATCACGCGCCCATCGGACACGCCCATCTTCACCCCGAAGGCCATCCGCTTGCGGGCCAGGTCGCACATCGGACACTCACGCTGCACTACCTGGTGAACGATCTGTTGATGGCCCTCTTCTTCGGCATCGCTGCCAAGGAAGTCTGGGAGGCCCTGATCCTGAAGAACGGGTCGCTGCGGGGCAAGAAGGCCGCGACGCCGCTTGTGGCCACCTTGGGCGGCATGCTGGGACCCGTCACCGTCTTCCTCGGGCTCGCGCTGGTGTTCGGGTCCGAGACCTATTCGGCGGTGGCGAACGGCTGGGCCATTCCGACGGCCACGGACATCGCCTTTTCCTACCTGGTGGGCCGCATGGTCTTCGGCGCCGGCCATCCGGCCGTGCGCTTCCTGCTGCTGCTGGCGATCGCGGACGATGCCGCCGGGCTGATCATCCTCGCGCTGTTCTATCCTTCGGCCGAGCTTGCGCCGCTCTGGCTGCTACTCTCCGCCGGTGCCGCGGCCGGGGTCTATGTGCTCTTCAACTGGCTGCCGCGGATGCGAGATCGCGGGAACCAGGCGCGGCCGACCTCGACCTGGGTGCGCAAGACCCTGTCCTTCTGGCCCTACCTGATCGCCGGCTGCCTGAGCTGGTACGGCTTCATGCAGGCGGGCATACACCCGGCCCTTGGCCTGCTGCCCATCGTGCCGACGATCCCCCATGCCGACCGCGCCTTCGGCCTGTTTTCGGAGGCCGAGCAATACCTCACCGACCTGCTCAACAAGATCGAGCACGCTCTCAAGCACCCGGTGGAGATCATCCTGTTCTTCTTCGGGTTGATGAACGCAGGCGTCGAATTCAGCGCCATGGGCGAGGCGACCTGGCTGGTCCTGGCCGGCCTGCTGATCGGCAAGCCCGCGGGCATCCTGATCTTCGGCTGGATCGCGGCCAAGCCGCTGGGCTTCGGCATCCCGCAGGGCATGCGGATGGTGGATCTGCTGGTGATCGGCTGCGTGGCCGCCATCGGCTTTACCGTGTCGCTGTTCATCGCCTCGGTCGCCTTCGAGGTCGGCCCGGTGCAGGATGCCGCCAAGATGGGGGCGCTCTTCAGCTTCTCGGCCGCGGTCATCGCGCTCATCGTGGGCAAGCTCACACGGGTCCAGCGACACCCAGTCTGACACCCCGTCCGGGGGGCATCGCCCGCCCTCTCGGGGAATTTTATTGAACTTTTAGACGGCTCGCCGACATAATGCTGGCAAAATTCCCCGATAGAAGGGGACATTAACTTTATACCGCCATCATCCCGGCGGACACCGAGGCGCCCAACCGGGCCACAGAGCGACGAGAGCCGATGCTCGAGTTCAACAATGTCAGCAAGTCCTTCTGGACCGGGAAGCAGCGCAAGGTGATCCTTGACCGCGCGTCGTTTCGCGTCGAGATCGGCAACTCGCTCGGCATCCTCGCGCCCAATGGCACCGGAAAGACCACGCTTATCAACATGATGGCCGGGCTGGAGAAACCCGACGAAGGCACCATCCTGCGCACCAGCCGCGTGTCGTTTCCACTGGGCTTCATGGGCGGGGTGGTCAGTCGCCACACGGCGGTCGAGAACTCGCGCTACATCGCCCGCCTCTACGGGCTGGACGCGGATTATGTCGAGGCGTTCTGCCGCTGGCTGTCGGGGATCGGCGAGTATTTCGACATGCCGCTGGGCACCTACAGCGCCGGCATGAAGGCACGATTTACCTTTTCCTTGCTGCTGGCCCTCGATTTCGACATCTACCTGATCGACGAGGGTATGCCGCAGACCACCGATGCGGATTTCAACCGCAAAGCCGGCGCGATCCTGCGTGAACGGCTCGAGAAGACCACGATCATCATCGTCTCCCACCAGCCCCAGACGCTGGAGCGGTTCGCCAAACAGGCGGCGGTGCTGCGCAACGGCCAGCTGACGATGTTCGAGACGTTGGAAGAGGCGAAAGAACTTTATGACTACGAAGCCTAAAGCCCGCAAATTCCGCATCCGCCGTGGCTCCGGCCAGTCTTCCGCACCGGCTGGCCCCGCGGCCGACCTGAGCGATGCCGCCCCCGCCGCCCCTGATCAGACCGGCCCCAACAACGCTGCGGGATCCGCCGGGCAAACGGGCCTCACAGGCGCCGTGGACAGCGCGAACCGGGTCTCCGCAGAGGCCGAGATAGACGAGATCCGGCGCGAGGGGCTGACCGGCCGACAGCTTCGGATGGCGCGGCGCGTGGCGCAGAAACACGGGCTGGAGGTCACTTCGGATTTCGATGCCGTGCGGCAGCTGCGTCGAAACGGCGTTGACCCGTTCCAGCGCTCGAGCGTGCTGGAACTCGTGGTGCCCGACAACACGACCGACGTGCTCGCCTCTCCTGATCATGGCAGCGGCGGCGGCGGAGGTGGGCGGACCCAGCTGCCCCAGACCGTGCCGGCCAACCGCGGCGGCAATCTGCCCGTCGGCGCGAAGCCCGCAAACCTGCCCTCGACCGAGACCCGCCCGGCGGGCCCCTCGCGGCTGGAGGACGGGATGGCCGAGGTCGCCCGCATCCAGCGCGACCTGAGCAGGCGGCGGCGGCTGAAGATGCTCTTGCTGCTGACGCGGCTCGCGCTGTTCGTGGGCCTGCCGACCTTCGCGGCCGGGTATTACTACAACTTCGTCGCGACTCCGATGTATGCGACCAAGTCGGAATTCGTCATCCAGCAGGCGGAACCCCAGGGCGGGGCCGGCGGCTTCGGCAACCTGTTCCAGGGCACCTCGATGGCGACGCAGCAGGATTCGATCGCGGTCCAGTCCTACCTGACTTCGCGCGAGGCGATGCTGCGGCTGGACCAGGATCACGGCTTCAAGGAGCATTTCAACCAGGATCACATCGACCCGATCCAGGCGCTCGCAGACGATGCCAGCAACGAAGAGGCCTACGCGATCTACGAGAAACGCGTGAAGGTCAGCTATGATCCGACCGAGGGGTTGTTGCGGATGGAGGTGTCTGCCGCCGACCCCGAGACCAGCCAGGTCTTTTCCGAGGCGCTGGTGAACTACGCCGAAGAGCAGATCGACCAGTTGACCCAGCGCCTGCGCGAGGACCAGATGGCCGGTGCGCGCGAAAGCTACGTGAACGCGGAGGGCCGCCGGCAGGCCGCCTTGCAAGAGCTTCTGAGCCTGCAGGAAGAGCTTGAGACGATCGACCCGGCCGGCGAGACCGCCGCACGGACCCAGCGCATCGCCGCCCTGCAGACCCAGCGACAGGAGCTGCAATTGCAACTCCAGAGCCGTCTCGCCGCCCGCCGCCCGAACGAGGCGCAGGTCGACGGGCTACGCTCGGAGATCGGCAATATCGACGCCCTGATCGCCGAGGTCCAGGCCGAAGCGGTGAACGTGACGGGCGGGGTCAGCCAGGCCCAGAAGAACACGCAGCTCAGGCTGGCCGAAGAGGATTACGCCTTTCAGAACGTCCTGGTCCAGCAGGCGCTACAGGCCATGGAAACGGCCCAGATCGAGGCGAACCGGCAGGTGCGCTATCTGTCGCTCTCGGTGGCCCCGGTGGCGCCGGATGATCCGACCTATCCGAGGGCTTTCGAGAATACCATTCTCGCCTTCCTGATCTTCGCGGGGATCTATCTCATGGTCTCGATCACCGCCTCCATCCTGCGCGAACAGGTCTCCTCCTAGGCGCCCAGATTTTTCGCGAAAAATCTGCGCCTGTTGCGAGCGGCGCACTTTGCGGGCAGCCGGGAAGGCCCTAGGCTGGCCTCTTCGGTCATTTGAGCGGTTTCGATCCAATGCGCTTTCTTCACCTGCTGTTGCTTCTGGCCGCCTTGGTCGCCCCATTGCCCGGCGCCGCCCAGGACGCCGGCCCGAACGGGCCGATCACGGCGCAGACGGATGCCATCTCGGACGCCGCCATCGCCGTGCGGATCCGCGAGATCATCGCCGAACTCGGCGGCTATGAGGATGTCACCGTCACGGTCTCCGAAGGGATCGTCCGGCTGCGGGGCACGACCACTTCGATGACCGAAGCCGGCGCGTTGGAGGGCCTCGTCAACCGGGTCGAAGGCGTCGTCGCGATCCGCAACGAGGTCACCGAGACTGCCGACATCATCCGGCGCCTGGACCCGGCGATCGAGCGGTTCCGAGCGCGAATGGCCCAGCTGGTGGTCTCTTTGCCGCTGCTGCTGATCGCGGGCGCGGTCTCTGCGGTGATCGTGTCGCTGGGCTTCGCGCTCGCCCGCTGGCAACGCCCGTGGGAGCGGCTGGCGCCGAACGCCTTCATCGCCGACCTCTACCGGGTGCTGATCCGGCTGGCCTTCATCGTCGTGGCCATCGTCGTCGCGCTCGACATCCTGAACGCTTCGGCGCTGCTCTCCACGATCCTCGGCGCCGCCGGCATCATCGGCCTTGCCGTGGGCTTCGCCGTTCGCGACACGGTCGAGAATTTCATCGCCTCGATCATGCTGTCCATCCGCCAGCCGTTCGGCCCCAACGACGTGGTCGAGATCAACGGCGACCAGGGAAAGGTGATCCGCCTCACGAGCCGGGCGACCATCCTGCTGAGCTTCGATGGCAACCAGATCCGGATCCCCAACGCGACGGTCTTCAAGAGCCGCATCGTGAACTATTCCATCAATCCCGAGATGCGGTTCACCTTCACCATCTGCGTAGACCTGATGTCCGACCTGTCCGAGGTCGTGCGGATAGCAAAGGAGACGATCAGCGGCCTGCCCTACACCCTGTCCACGCCGGCCCCGATGATCTGGCTGGGCGAGATCACCGACAGCGGCGTCGAGGTGATCGTTGCAGGCTGGATCGATCAGCGCGACACCTCCCTGCTGCTCGCCCGGGGCGAGGCCCTACGACAGCTCAAGCGGGCCTACGTGGCCGCCGGGATCGACATGCCGAACACGACCTACACGATCGCCCTCGCCGGAGGCGACCTGGCCGCGCCGGATACGTCCTCGCCCGCGCCCCATCGGTCGCCCCTTGCAGCCGAACCGGACGACATCGCCCCCGTGGCCGAAACGACGGCAGGCGAACTCGACAGGATCGTGGACGCGGAGCGCGAACAGGAAGACGCCCAAGACCTGCTCCGCCCGGAGGCCGCCAAGGAATAGTCCCGCCCACCGTGCGTTTGGGGGTTGAACCACCCATGCTGTGGCGCTAATCAGCACCCGCTGTTGGGGTGTAGCCAAGCGGTAAGGCAGCGGTTTTTGGTACCGTGTACCGTAGGTTCGAATCCTACCACCCCAGCCATGTTTCCTTCCCAGACACGAAAAGCCCAAGAATAATGGGTCGGCAGCACGCCGTCCGGAAATCCTGTGTCCCACGACTGTCAATCGGCAGGCAATCTTGACCCCCTATCGGCATCCAAAAATGACCCCCTCGGAGCGCTCGGGTAGTTGGCCCGATGCGGTGTAGCCCTCATACAGCGCAGCCGTATCGGGCCAGCG
>NZ_FWFZ01000083.1 GCF_900172355.1 Roseisalinus antarcticus
TGATCTTTCCGCCGCGCAATCCGCGGCCGGCGGCGGGCGTCGGGATCGCGAGCCAGAACCCGGCCTTCGAGCGGATCAGCGGGCCGGTGTCGTGCGCGCCGACGATGGCGGGCGCCTTCGACCAGACCAGCGAGGCTGCGCCGATGCTGGTTGTCCCCTTGGGCCAGGTCTCGGCGCGGATGCTCTTGGCGAGCCGCTGCCCGAGCCCCGCGCCGGTGATCTGGCGCCGCCAGTCGGTCTTGAGCTGCCCGCCGGCCTCACGCATTGCCGTGGTCACCGCGCGCTCGCCCGCCTTGATCTCGGCGGCCATCAACGAAGCGAGGTCGGGCGTGACGTCGAGTTTCAGCTTCATGTCGGCCTCAGATCCACGGTCCAGACGAGCCGCTCGCGGTCGCGGACCGGCTCGCCCTGGATCAGGAAGGCCTCGCCGTCGATCTCGATGCGGTCGCCGGGGCGCGGGGTCGGAACCTCGGCTACGCGCAGATCCACGCGCGTGGTCTCCGACCAGAGGCGCGCGTCGCCGAAGCCCGTGGTCTCGTCCGCCCGGCGGGTCACCACCCGGACGAGGACAGGCGTTCCACCCTCGGGCGTGTAGACGGCCTCGCGGGCGATGTTGTCGTCGGCGAAGAGCGCGTCGAGCGCCATCGCAGCCGCCGTCATCAGGTCCGCCGCGCGCTGCGCAGGACCTGCGGTCGGGTGCAGATCGGCAGCGGGTTGCTCTCGATCTCGAGCCGCACCCATTCGTCGCGGTCCCGGTCCGGGATCATGCGGGCATAGAGCGGCAGGCCGACGGTGTTGACCGTCTCGAAGGTGTCCGCAGGCGCGTAGTAGATCTCGAACAGGCCTTCGACGCCCTCGGGGTAGAAATACGCCTTGTCGGTGGGCACGCCGAAGCCCAGCCCGCCGCGATACCGGCGGAAGGTGATCCCGCCGAAGCTGACCTCCTCGCCCACGCGGCCGCGCAGATCGGCGGCCGCCGCGGTGTTGAGATAGGTCTCGCGCACCTCCTTGTGGGCAACCAGATCGGCGAAGAAGGCCGAGCCGCATTCGGCACGGAGCTGCACCTGGCCGGCGGCGAGCCCGCCCAGAGAATCCTCGACGCTCTCGATCAGCGCCTGGCAACGCTTGCGCAGCGCGCCCGAGGCGGGGGAGGTGTTGTCGAGGTCGAAGTCGACCTCCGTGGCCGGGGTGATGCCGAACTCGGCGTGGTAATCGATCACCGTGGCGCCGTCCCTGGGGTCCTTCACCACGCCCTGGATGCCGTTGAAGAGGTGGAACTCGAACGTGGCCTCGGCGTCGTTGCGCAGGCGGCCCAGCTTGCGGGCGACCTCGGCCTGCACCTGCTGCACCGCGGTTTCCGAGCCGAAGTCGCGGATCGCCTGGATTTCCGAGGCCCAGAGCACGTCCTGCTTCTTGAACTGGCGGCAGACAAACGCGCGCATCTCGCGGCGTTCGGGGATCTGGCTGTCGTAAGCCGAGCCGCGTTCGGAGAACGGGATCAGCGACAGCGTGCCGTCGCGGCTCTCGATCATCACGGTGCGCGTGCGCACACCGCGGCTGCCGAAGAGCCCCGCGCCGGACAGGATCGCGGGCTTGTAGGGGATGTTCTCGAGCGCGCGGGTGAGCTCGACGATGGTGAAGGCATCGCCTTCGAAGATGTCCATGGTGG
This sequence comes from Roseisalinus antarcticus, assembly GCF_900172355.1. Taxonomy (GTDB): domain Bacteria; phylum Pseudomonadota; class Alphaproteobacteria; order Rhodobacterales; family Rhodobacteraceae; genus Oceanicola; species Oceanicola antarcticus_A. The sequence goes on from NZ_FWFZ01000083.1 coordinate 1,670, forward strand.
CCATGTTGATGCCTCCTGTCGGTTTCGGATCAGCGGACGATGATGCCCGCGGCGAAGAGCGCGGCGTGGGCGGCGGCGACCTCGGGATCGCTGGGCGTGCCCGCGAAGACGAGATCATGCCGGTTGACGATGGCGGGGCCGCGGACCACCGCCACGGCCGGTGCATCGCCGCCGCTGGCGTCCGCCTTGCCCCAGAGCACGGCGACGGCGGTCTCTGTCCCGTCGGTGGCGTCGGGGTCGTGGGCGGCGTATTTGCCCGAGGCGGTGATCTGACCCAGCACGGTGCCGGGTGAGAGCGTGCCGGACGCAACGGTGACGGTCTCTCGGGTGTAGTCGCGATGGGCTTCCCAGACGAGGAAGCCGCCGGGGTGGGTGGACTCAGAAAGCGTGGTCATGGGAGCCTATCCTTTGAGCTTGAAGGTGCGGGCGATCACGTCGCCCCAGGGACGGGTCGTGGCGCTGCGGCCGGGTTGCGGGTGATGGGGCGTGATCTCCGGCGCGGCCTCGGCCTTCGTGTCCAGCAAGCTGCTGCGCACCGCGTCGAGGCTGGCGTCCTCCTCGAGGAAGCGCCCGGCCATCTGCGGCTGACCCGCGAGGCGGCAGAGATCGACCACGGCCCGGGCATGGGCGATGGCCTCGGCGCGGATGGCGGTGGCGTTCGGAGCCGTGCTGGCGTCTGCCATGGGGCCGTCCGGATCGTCGGCCACGGGCTGCGGCGCGGGATCGGGGACCGACGCGACATCGTTGGCGTCGTCAACGATGTCGGTTTCCGTCTTGGCGTATTCCGGATCTGGGGTCTCGACCGCGTCCACCAGCGCTGGCGGCGCGTTGCGGAAGCGTGCGATATCGAAGCTCGCGGCGATCCGCACCGGCTCCGCAAGACGTGTGGCGAGACCTGCCTCCAGCGCCTCGGCCGCTGTGAGCCAGGTCTCGGCGGCCATCAGCCCGGCGATCTCCTCCTCGGGCCTGCCCGAGCGGGCGGCGTAGCCGCGCAGCATGCCGGCCGCGATCTTGTCCAGCGTCCCGGCCATCTCGCGCATGTCCGCCGCCGTGCCCATGACGAGGCCGGAGGGATCGTGGATCATCAGGAAGGCATTCTCGGGCATGACGATCTCGTCGCCCGCCATCGCGATGTAGCTGGCGGCCGAGGCCGCGATCCCGTCGATCCAGACGGTGACGCTGCCGGCGTGGCGGCTCAGCGCGTTGTGGATCGCGACCGCGTCGAAGACCGAGCCGCCGGGGCTGTTCAGCCGCAGATCGATCGCGGTCTCGTCCGGCAGCGCGCCGAGTTCGGCGAGGAAGCCCTTGGCCGAGACGCCATAGGCGCCGATCTCGTCATAGATCAGCACCTCCGCGCCGCCGTCGCGGGCGCGGATCGTGTACCAGCTGTTCATGATGTCACTCCTGATTGGTGGCGCGGTCGGTCGCGGCCGCATCGATGTCGTCACCGCTGTCATCTGCCGACCCATCGCCCGGATCGGGCCGCGTTGCCGGCGTCGCCCGCGCGCCCTGCGTCTCGCCGGGGCTGGTGCGGTAGCGCAGGCCGAGCCCCTCGGCGCGCGCCGTGTCCGTCGCGTTCTCGCGGTCGACCTCCTCGACATCGTAGCCGGTGGCCTCCACCACCTTGCGCCGCGAGGTGATGCCCGCCTCCATCGCCAGCACCTGCGCCTGGATGTCCTTCAGCGGATCGACCCAGTCCCAGCGGGGCGGGATCCACTGCACCATTTGGGCGACGGCCGGGTCGGGCAGATCCAGCCGGCCTGCCAGCCGCGCCGTTTCCAGCCAGCGCGCCCAGACCGGGCGGCAGAGCTGATGCGCGATCACCCCGTGCTGGAGCTGCTGCACGCGACGCCGGAACTCGACGAGCTCGGCCCTCAAGCTCGAATAGTTGGCCTGGCGCACGTCACCGGTGACCAGGTGATACGGCAGCCCCAGCGAGGCCGAGACGCCGAGCAGCGTGCGGTACTGGAACGCCTCGTAGCTGCTGCCCACATCCGCCGGTGACGAGAACTTCACGTCCTCGCCCGGCAGCAGGACCTGCAGCGTCCCCGGCTCGAGGCTGGCGATGGCCGCGCCGTCGGGGTCGGCCTCCTCCGTGCCTATCATAGGCTCTTCGGGCGCCGTCTTGGTGATGAAGCCCGCGAACATCGCCGCGGTCTTCTTCCGGTCGAGCTCGGCGTCGTCGTACTGGTCCAGCAGGAAAAGCCGCACCATGGCGGGCGCGACATGCGGCAGGCCGCGGATCTGCCCGGCATCGAGCGGGCGATAGACGTGAAGGACGTCAGCCGCCGGCACACGCACCGTCTCCGGCACCGCCACGCGCCGGTCCGTGCTGTCGCCCGGATGGCTGCGGCGGAAGTGATAGGCCACCCGCCTGCCGATGGCGTCGAACTCGATCCCGCAGCGGATGCGGTTGCCGTTGGCTGCCGTCTCGGTCTTCTCGAAGGGCAGCATCTCGGATTGCAGGAGCTGCAGTTGCAGCGGCACGAGCAGACCGTCCTCGGTGCGACGTGGGCGCAGCCGCACGAAACACTCGCCCGCGACGAACATCTCTCGCGCGACCATGGCCTGAAGGCCGTAAAAGTCCGTCAGCCCGTCCGCGTCCGCCTCGTCGGTCCAGGCGAGCCAGAGCCGCTGGACCTGGTCCCGAAGCTCCGCGTCGT
>NZ_FWFZ01000010.1 GCF_900172355.1 Roseisalinus antarcticus
TACGCGCAAGCGCGTCAGAAATCGCAAGGTTTTCGTGGGTATCGACCAGAAACCTTGCGATTCCGGATATTATCAAAACTAGAATAAGAATACATTGTCAGATGCTTACGGGAAAATCACAGGCGACTCGGCTACGATCTTCAGTCTGGAAGAAAGCCTCGACCGACGCGGTGTCGTCAGCACCCCTGCGCCTGCTCGTCGAGATCCGGATGCCCTTTCGGCAGGGCGGGAATGTGACCTCAAGTGACAGGTGTGGGCTGGTCGCAGGTGCGCGGGAGGCCAAAGCAAGATGGGGTGCGACAACTGCGGGACATCGCTTTGGCCGATTGCGCGATGCCCCGGGCACCCGATGCTGGGTCCTGCGGCAGCAGCCTGCACAAGCAGGGCATCCAAGAAGTAGGCAGAGGCGCTCAAATCCTGTGCCGCTGACCGTCGGACCATCGGCGGGGTTGATAGCCCGGGCCGGTCCACCGAGGAGCGTTGACAGCGTGCAAAGGATTGCGCGATGGTTCGGGCATGGCTGAGATTCCTGGCCTTTCGGCCCTGTCGCCCGGAGATGGAGAAGAAGATGAAATATGTTGGAAATGCCACTAAGATTTTGGGTTTGCTTATTTTTCCCGCACTGGCAACCGCGCAGGAGATGGTCCCGATCACCATTTCCGCGAGCCATCCCACGGCCGTGCCATGGGTCGGCGCCCTGCAGACCTTCGTCGTCGAGCCGTCGAACGCCCGGCTCGAGGAGATGGGCTCCGACTACCGTATCGAATGGACCGAGGCCTTCGGCGGCTCGCTTTACGATTTCAACGAGACGCTCGAGGCGGTCGAGACCGGCCTGACCGACATGGGGTGGGTCGGCGCCCTCTGGGAGGGCTCGAAGATGCCGCTGCAGAACGTGATGTTCTCGACGCCCTTCGTGACCAGCGACCCGGTGCTGGCCGTCGAGGTCCTCAACGAGATGAACGCGACCATCCCGGCGAGGAACACGAGGAGTGGACCAGCCACAACCTCGTGTTCCTCGGCGCTTCGGTGAATGACACCTACCACCTGTTGACCACCTTCCCGATCGAGACGCTCGATGATCTCGAAGGCCGGACGATCGTCGGCGCTCCGCCGCTTGCCCCGTGGCTCGGCGGCACCGGCGCGATCGCGGTCGCGGGCGGGCTTCCGTCCATGTACCAGCAGATCCAGACCGGTGTGGCCGAGGGCACGATCATCATTCCGACCGGCGCCTATCCGCTGCGTCTGCACGAGGTCGCGCCCTATGTGACGCTCGTCGACACCGGCGTCACCACGACCGGCGGCCTGGCCGTCAACGCGGACAGCTGGGACCGGTTTCCCGAGGATGTGCAGACCGTCCTAACGGAACTCGGGCTCGAATACAGCCTTGGCCACGCGCAGATCGTCAAGGACATGAGCGACGAGATCGTGCAGCGTATGGGCGACGAAGGGTCCACCATCTACCCGCTGCCCGACAGCGACCGCGCCGCCTGGGTCGCGGGGCTTCCCGACCTTGGCGCCAACTGGATCGAGGCTGTTTCGGACCAGGGCCTGCCGGGCGCCGAGGTCATGAGCGCCTTCATGGAAGGTGCCCGGGCGCGCGGTGCCGAGCCGCTGCGCAACTGGGACGAGTAGCAGGCGGCGCAGCCGACGGACGCGGGGCGGTGCCCGACGCCGCCCCGGAGCCGACGATCGAAAGATGACACAACCCATGGCAGAGCCGGTCAAGACGCGCCGCCCGACCGGCGGCGCAGGGGCGATGATCTCTCGCGGGCTCGACCTGGCCACCAAGACCGCCGCCGGCGTCAGCTCGGTCTGGATCATGCTGGTCATGCTCATGGTCTGCGTCGACGTGATCTCGCGGTCGTTCCTGAACAATCCGCTCGCGGGCGTGGCCGAGATCGTGTCGTTCTCGGTCCCGGCCTGTGTCTTCCTGGCGATCCCCTACACGATCGGAACTGGACGGTTCCTGCGGGCCGATTTCCTGTTCGGGGCCTTCGTCGCAAGATCCTATCGCGGCGGTGCGCTCCTGAGCTTGGCGATCAATGCCGCCGGCGCACTGGTGTTCCTGCGCATCTTCGGGGCTGTCTGGCCGCGCCTCGTGGACGAGATCGTCGAGAGCGAGTTCTTCGGCTCCATCGGCGCCTTCACCGCGCCGACCTATCCCTTCACCGCCGGCATCGTCATCGGCACCGCGCTTGCGATGCTCCAATTCGCGGCCCTTGCCCTGGCCGACGTTCGGCGGGTCGTCGCGGCGGACGCGGCGCATCCGGTGCGGAAAGAAGTGCCCGGCCTGCTGATCGCGGGTGCCCTCCTCCTGCTGGCGGTGTTCGGTGTATCATACCTCTTCATGACGGATCTGACCCGGCAAGGCGTCGGGCTCTTTGGAATCGTGGCGATGGTCGCGCTGGCCTTCGCGGGGATGCACCTGGCGACCGCCCTTCTGATCCTGTCTTTCCTGGGCATCTGGGTGATCCGCAACACCGTGGCGGTCGCTGACGGCTCCCTCGGCATCGCGGTGACGGGCTCGATCAATGCCTATGCCTTCGCCGTCATCCCGCTCTTCGTGCTGATGGGCCTGTTGATCGAGGTCGCCGACGTGGGCCGCGACGCCTTCTCGGTCGCCGCGCGGCTGCTTCGGCGCGTCCGGGGCGGGCTGGGCGTGGCCACCGTCTTTGCAAACGCGGTTTTCGCCGCCATCACCGGCAGTTCGATCGCCTCGGCCACCGTTTTCACCCGCGTGGCCACCCCGGAGATGGAGCGTCACGGCTATACCAGCACTTTCGCCGTGGGCGTTGTCGCGGGCAGTTCTGTCCTCGGCATGTTGATCCCCCCGAGCATCCTGTTGCTGATCTACGGCCTGATCGCCGAGGTCTCGATCGGGGCGCTGTTCACGGCCGCGCTCCTGCCCGGGCTTCTGCTGGCGGCGGCGTTCTCGGCGCTGGTCCTGTTGCTCGCCCGGTTCGCGCCGGGCTTCGTCGGGGATGCCGTGCCCTCCGAAGACCTCGACGACGTGTCCCCGACCGAGATCTCGCGCCGGCTGCTGCCGATCCTCGCCCTGATCGCCCTTGTCCTGGGCGGAATCTACGGTGGCTTCTTTACCCCGACCGAATCCGGCGCGGTCGGCGCCGCAGGGGCCCTGGTCATCGCCTTGGCACGCCGCAGCCTGACCCTGAGCGGGCTGAAGGAGATCCTGCTGAAATCCGCCGAGATCTCCAGCGCGATCCTGTTCCTGGTCGTCGCCGCCAACCTCTACAGCCGGATGCTGACGCTCAGCGCGATCCCGCAGGACATCACCGCCTGGGTCATCGGGGCGGAGCTGGGCCTCTTGAGCTTCCTGTTCCTCTACCTGCTGATCGTGATCGTCATGGGCATGATCCTGGATTCCGTCTCGATCATGCTGCTGCTCTTGCCGCTGATGCTGCCGATCGTCATCTCGCTCGGGGGGGATACGGTCTGGTTCGGGATCGTGACCGTCGTGGCCGTCGAGATCGGACTTCTGACCCCGCCCTTCGGGTTGGCGGTCTATGTGGTCAAGGGCACCCTGCCCGACGGCAAGGTCACGCTTCCGCAGATCTTCCTCGGGACTATGCCGTTCGTGCTGGCGATGGTTGCCGTCGTCGTCCTGCTCATTCTCGTTCCGCAGATCAGCCTGATGTTCCTGTGATCCGGGCGTCATCCTGACCCAAGTCATTCACCCAGCGAAAGGAAAGCGCTCATGCCCCTGACCAAACCATTCAAGACCTCGCCCTCGAACCCCGCCGTCTCCGAGATCCAGACCCGGCCCGAGCGGATCGCCGACATGCCCTATGCGCCCGCGATCCGGGTGATGGCCGGCACCAACATGCTGTGGATCTCGGGCGCCACCGCGTCGGACCTCTATCACAAGCATCCCCACGATTTTTCCGAACATGACCATTCCGCGCGGATCGAGGACCAGGTTCACAACGCAATGGCCAACATCAAGGAGATCCTCGACCAGGAGGGGCTGACCTGGACGGACATCGTGTTCTCGCGCAAGTACATGACCGACATGCGAGATTTCGAGACCATCATGATGACCCTCAAGGAATATTTCGGAGACTGGACCCCGGCGAGCACGGCGATCTGCGTCAACGCCCTGTCGACCCCGGGCGCCAGGATCGAGCTGGAGATGGTCGCCGCCTACCCGGAGTAGGCCGCCGCCCCCGAGGACGCCCATGAAACGGTGCGACCGGCCGTTGTCGCGTGAGCCATGGCCACGCGCCGACGCGGATTTCCGCGGGCCGGGGCTGTGCACGGGCGTCGCTCCGGGTCGGCGGGATGGATTTTCGACCAGGCGGTGTGGATCAGATAGCTGCGCCGGATCGGACCGGGTCCAGCCATGCTTGCCGGCAGATCGTTGTCATCGAGAGCTTCGAAGATCAGCCCGCCGAAGCGATTGGGTGTAGAGGGTCGACTGGTCCCGGCTCCAGATCGAGCCGCGGATGCGGCATGATCTGGACGGTCCGGAAATTGTCGAGAGTGGCTCCTTCGATACGCGTCGAGCTTGCGAACCCCGGGGCGGGCGCAGTGCCGTGCAATGAACCGTGGGACCGGGCGCCCCTGCAGGTGTCACGGATTTGCCTGCAGCTCCGCGACATTGGCCAGGATTCGGCGCATCACGGTGAGGAAGACCTCGACATCCGCCTCGGGCACACCCTCCAGCAGCCGGGATTCCCGCTCCAGTGCGATGGTCAGGATCCGGTCGTGGATGTCCCGGCCCGCGGCCGTCAGGGTCCAGGACTTCCGGCGGGGGTCGGAGCGTTCCGCCTGGGGACGCGCGAGGCCCCGGGCCTCCAACGAGGCGAGCGAGCGGCTGACCGCGCTCTTGTCCAGATGGATCACGCGGCAGATCCGGCGCGCGGCACATCCCGGCTCTATCGCGAGCGTCGTCATGACCCGCCACTCCATGATCCCGACGCCGAACCGGTCGAGGTAGACACGGCTCGCCCCGCGCGAAATTGCGTTGGTCACGGCGACGAGGAAATAGGGAACATAGCGATCCAGATCCAGCAGCCGCTGGCCGTCGCGCATCTGGATCGGCGGGGGGCGGTGTTCCACGGCAGCTCCGGGACAATGGCGTGTTGCCAAGTCAACCCACCATCCACATGCGACCGCATCGGGTCAACCGTTTTGCTTTTGCCCGGCGGTCAACGACGGAAAAGCTGAACGCGGTGGAAGAGCCTAGTGGCGGCCGCGGATGTCGCCGATCTCGAGAACCGGCGAGGCGTCGATCTCGTCCGCGTCAAGCAGGGCCGCGACCCGTTCCAGCGACGCCACGATCTGCGCCTGCTCCCAGTCCTTGAGCGCCTCGAACTTGCGGACATAGCGCTGTTGCAGGGCGTCCGGCGCCTCGGCGATCGTCTCGGCGCCGCGTTCGGTGATCAAGATGTTGATCTGCCGTCGGTCGGTCACGGATTTCTCGCGATGAACCATGTCCTGCGCGACCAGCTTGTCCACCAGAGAGGTCACCGTGGCCTGGGAAATGCCCATCTTGACCGATATTTCCTTCGCGGTCCGGCTACCCGTTTCGGCGACAAGCTGAAGGACGCGAAACTGCGCCGCCGACAACCCCGAGGCCTGTGCAAGCTGACGCCCGAACTGCTCGGTCACGCGAAGAATGCGCCGCAGCGCAATCAGGCTTTCATCGGTTCTGTCCATCCGCGTCCCTTCGGCCACCAGCGAAGTCACATTTACAGAGGATATCGAAGCGTGGTGCGCTCAGAGGTGTTTGACTTTATCGCCAATAGTCAAGGCATACGGGCTGATGCAACACTTTTGGAGAAGTCGAAAGCGCAGCCGCATATACGATCGAGCACTGCAGCATTTTACAAGTATGCTTGGTTTTATCATTTCAAACACATCGGCCCCAAAATTCTCAGAAGCCGAACAGAGGCGATGATTACAGCCGCAGCACTTGGTACGAAAAAAGGGCAGGCGGTATACACGTCTGCTGTCAATGACGTGATGCAGCAAACCGTTCAACGACAACAGTGGAAAACGTTCTTTCCTAGAGCAGTCGCTGACCCGTGCCTGCAAATTGCCGATTATTTCGCCTGGTCAATCCAGCGGAAGTGGGAGCGTGGCGACACAGCCTAGTATGACCAAATCGGCGATAAGATCGCAACGGAGTACGATCTTTGGCGCACGGGGACGACGCATTATTATTAGGGAAAAAGCGCGGCCCGCTATCTCAGCTATCCTGTGACGGAAGCGCCCGAGGGGGCTTATCACTGAGCAAGGGCCGCTCTTCATATATGGCGCACCGAATGGATTCTGTCAATAGAATCAGGTGCTTTTGTCGATTTTATTAGTTAGGTCCTTGATATGTAAGGCGCTTGCCGACCACGGCCCGCAGCGCAATCTCACCGCGCTCAACATCCTCAACACCATTGGCAGAGCGATTGTTATAGCGGAAATCGAACTCCGCTGCGTAACGGTGCAGGTGCTTCTTGGCGCAGTGCTGATACACGCCCTTCATGCCGCGCTTGAAGATGCTGTAGAAGCCCTCGACGGTGTTCGTGTGAACCTCGCGATCCTCGCGACGCACATACTCACCGGCACTGTGGTTTACCCAATCGTGACCGGAAAAATCCGGGCTGGCAACGAGGCCTTGATACTGGCGCGCTTCGTCGGTCAGAACAAACGCCTCTTTGGCGATGTTCTCGCGCAGGATCGGAACGAGGGTGGATTTCTTAAGGTCGTCCACGACAACGCTCTTGGCGCGCTTGGTGTCGCGGTCAACGAGGGTAAGCACCTTCATCTTGTGAGCGCCGCCACGGGCGTTCTTTGCCTTGGTGACGCCCGGCTCCTTGCCGATGAACGTCTCGTCAACCTCAACCGCGCCGCCATTGCCGCCAAACGGGGACAGCGCGCCATCGCGCATACACTCGCGGATGCGATGCGCCATGAACCACGCGCTCTTGTGCGTGATTTCCAGAACGCGGTGGAGTTGGTGCGCGCTGATGCCCTTCTTGCTGGACACCATAAGGTGAATGGCTTGCAGCCACTTGTGCATGGGGATGTGGCTTTCCTCGAAGATGGTGCCCTTGCGCACGGTGAACTGCTTGCGGCACTCGCGGCACTTCCACAGGCCGTGACGCTCGACGCCCTCGGGGTTCTTCTTGCTCGGCTTGGAACGAACGCCGGTCAGGCGATACGCACGGTCCACCACGCCGCAATGCGGGCAAACCGGACCTTCGGGCCAGATGATGCTCTCGACGTGCGCAAAGGCTGCGGCTTCGTCGTGCATATACGGTTTGCTCAGAACGGACATGGCGGTTTTCCCTAACTGCTTAACCCCAATATAGGAATCTCAGTTGGGTTTGTCAAATATACAATCGCCTATCGAAGCGTTCAATGAATGTCTTTGGCTCATACTTCATAGGATAAAGCAAAATTTGGCAGAATATCTAGGTCTTTTTGGACCTCGATCACTTGACTTAAGGAAATCTGAGTATATTTACTTCGCCATGCTAAGCAAAATCAAAACCAACGCTTAGAGAACCGAAGTAAACGAGGGAGGCCCCGCAATGGCCCCGACAGTTGAAAACATCCGCGCCCCGCGCACCACGTTCCGAAAACCGTCCGCCGAGGACGGTGCACAGGTCTGGGACCTCATCCGCGCCTGCAAGCCGCTCGATGAAAACTCGATGTATTGCAACCTTCTGCAATGCGACCACTTTCGCGACACCTGCATTCTGGTCGAGCTCGAGGGTGAAATCGCCGGCTGGGTTTCGGCCTACGTGCCGCCGACCGACCCGGACACGGTGTTCGTATGGCAGGTCGCCGTGCACGAGCGCGCCCGCGGGATCGGACTTGGCCGCAGGATGCTGGACGCCCTGCTTGCCCGCCCCGAAACGCGCGGCACCCGGCGCCTTCAGACCACCATCACGAGCGACAACGAGGCCTCCTGGGCTCTCTTCCGGAGCTTCGCCGACAAGCGTGGCGGCACCTTGACCGCCGAGCCACATTTTGAAGAAGAAGACCATTTCGATGGTCATCACGCGACCGAGAACATGGTCACGATCGAGTTCGCAGCCGAGGCCCGCAAGGCCGCCTGATCGGACCTGTCCGATCCGCGCGAACCCGACACCACACTCCCTGAAAGGAAATCCCATGCCGAAGGACAACTCTGTCCCGACATCCATCTTTGTGCGCCGCGAATCCGAGGCGCGCAGCTATTGCCGCAGCTTCGACACGGTCTTCAGCTCCGCCTCCGGGTCGGAGATGACCGATGAAGACGGCCGCACCTATATCGACTTCCTCGCCGGATGCTCGTCGCTGAACTACGGACACAACGACCCGGACATGAAGCAGGCGCTGGTCGACCACGTCATGGCCGATGGCATCGCCCACGGCCTCGACATGTACACGACGCAGAAGCAGGCGTTCCTCGAAGCCTTCGAGGAGAAGATCCTCAAGCCGCGCGGCATGGACCACAAGGTCATGATGACCGGCCCGACCGGCACCAACGCCGTCGAAGCCGCGATGAAGCTGGCCCGCAAGGTCACTGGCCGCACCAACATCATCGCCTTCACCAACGGCTTTCACGGCATGACCATGGGCGCCCTGGCGGCGACCGGCAACGCCGGCAAGCGCGCCGGCGGCGGCATGGCGCTGCACGGGATCACCCGGATGCCCTACGAGGGCTCGCTGGGCGACGTCGACACGCTCGCCTTCATCGAGGCGATGCTCGACAATTCCTCGTCCGGCATCGACGCCCCGGCCGCCTTCCTGGTGGAGCCGGTCCAGGGCGAAGGCGGGCTGAACGCGGCCTCGGCCGAATGGCTGCAAGGCATTGCCCGCCTTGCGAAAAAGCATGGCGCCCTGCTGATCGCCGACGACATCCAGGCCGGCATCGGCCGCACCGGCACGTTCTTCTCCTTCGAGGAGATGGACATCGAGCCGGACCTGATCCCGCTGGCCAAGTCGCTGTCCGGCATGGGTCTGCCCTTTGCCGCGCTGCTGCTGAAGCCCGAGTTGGACATCTGGAAGCCGGCCGAGCACAACGGCACCTTCCGCGGCAACACCCATGCCTTCGTGACCGCCCGCGTCGCGCTCGAGAAATTCTGGAGCGACGACAGCTTCCAGCGGAAGATCGCGGCGAAATCGGTCGCGCTGACCACCGCGCTCGGCCAGGTGGCCGACATGGTCGACGGTGCGCAGCTCAAGGGACGGGGTATGATGCAGGGGGTCGACGTCGGCTCTGGCGAGCTTGCCTCCGACATCTGTGCGCGAGCCTTCGACAAAGGCCTGATCATTGAGACGTCGGGTGCAGAGGACGAGGTCGTCAAGGTCCTCGCCCCGCTCACCACGCCCGACGCAGTCTTTGCCAAGGGCCTCAACATCCTCATCGACGCGGCACGCGACGCGCTTGCCGCCCACACATCCATAGCAGCGGAGTAACAGACATGATCGTCAGAGACTTCCACAAGATCGTCGAAAATGACCGGGACCGCGTGGTCTCGGCGGAGCAATGGTCCTCGGTCCGCATGTTGCTGGCCAATGACAAGATGGGCTTCTCGTTCCATATCACCTTCCTCGAGGCCGGGTCGGAACACACGTTCCACTACAAGAACCACTTCGAGAGCGTCTATTGCATGGAGGGGTCGGGCTCGATCACGGACCTTGCCACCGGCGAGACGCACGAGATCCGGCCGGGTGTGATGTATGCGCTCGACCAGCACGACAAGCATATCCTGCGGGCCAAAGAGCAACTGGTCATGGCCTGTTGCTTCAACCCGCCGGTCACCGGCAATGAAGTCCACCAAGCGGATGGATCCTATGCTCTTGAAGACAGTTAACGACGCAGACCGTGCTGACCCGTCCTGGGCGGGCCAGCACACGGTTGAAAAGATCGGCGGCACCTCGATGAGCCGCGTGCGCGACCTGCTCGACACGCTCTTCATCGGGGACCGCGAGGATCCCTACAACCGCATCTTCGTGGTGTCCGCCTTCGGCGGCATCACGAATCTCCTGCTCGAACACAAGAAATCGGGCGGCGCCGGGGTCTATGCCGCGTTTGCCAACGACGAGGAAGACAGCGGCTGGCTGACCGCGCTCAAGACCGTGGCCGAGGCCATGGCGAAGGCGCATCGCGAGGTGCTCGACCATCCCGGCGACCTGGCCCAGGCCGACGAGTTCGTCCGCGAGCGCGTCGAGGGCGCCCGGTCCTGCCTCTTCGATCTGCAGCGTCTGTGCTCCTACGGGCACTTCCAGCTGTCGTCGCACATGATGTCGATCCGAGAGCTTCTGTCCGGCATAGGCGAGGCGCATTCGGCTTTCGTCACCACGCTGCTGTTGCAGCGCCACGGTGTGAACGCCCGGCTGGTGGACCTCTCCGGCTGGCGTGACGAGGGCAATCTGAGCCTCGACGAACGGATCCGCGCGGGGCTGTCCTCGGTGGAGCTGACCGAAGAGCTGGCGATCGTGACCGGCTACGCCCAGTGCGGCGAAGGCCTGATGCGCGAATTCGACCGCGGCTATTCCGAGGTGACCTTTGCCACGATCGCCGCGCTGACCAAGGCGCGCGAGGCGATCATCCACAAGGAGTTCCACCTCTCCTCGGCCGATCCGAAACTGGTCGGTCAGGACCGCGTCCGCAAGCTGGGCCACACGAACTACGACGTGGCCGATCAGCTGTCCAACATGGGCATGGAGGCGATCCATCCGAAGGCCGCCAAGACCCTGCGCCAGGCGGATGTGCCGCTGCGCGTGACCAACGCGTTCGAGCCCCATGATCCGGGCACGCTGATCGACGACAAGCCGGCCGAGACGCCGGGTGTCGAGATCGTCTGCGGCCTCAACGTCGTGGCGCTGGAGCTGTTCGAGCAGGACATGGTCGGGGTCAAAGGCTACGACTCGACCATTCTCGAGGCGCTCAAGCGGCACAACGTCTGGATCGTGTCGAAGACGACCAATGCGAACACGATCACGCACTACGTGCAGGCCTCGCTCAAGACCGCGCGGCGCGTGATTGCCGATCTGGTGGAGATCTACCCCTCGGCCGAAATCAGCGCCCGGTCGATTGCGATCGTCTCGGCGATCGGTCGCGACCTGAGCGGTCTCAAGGGCGTCACGCGAGGGCTCGCCGCGCTGGAAAAAGCCGGCGTCAATGTCATCGCCGTGCACCAGACGCCGCGCAATGTGAATCTCGACTTCGTGTTGGCAGCCGAGGACCGCGATGCGGGAATCACCGCGCTGCACAATGCGCTGATCTCTCCGGATCAGTCGGATACGGCGCAGGACCGCGCCGCCGCCTGATCCTTCAGGGAGGGGCGGGACATTGCGGGTCCCGTCCGAAGGACGCCTCGCAGCCTTTTCCAGGGCTGCGGGGCAGTTTTGTGTCCGGACACTGCGAAGTGAAAGCTGCGCCGAAACATACCGTTGCCGCCCGGCAGCGGCCCGAATAGGGTCCGCGTCATGCGCGGTCATATATCAAGACGAACAGTTCTCGGCGCACTGGCGTCTGCCCTCGGAACGGCGGCCCTTGCCGACGCGCCCCTGACATCCCTGCGCCCGCGGGCCCGGCCATCGGGTGCCGCCGCGGCCGCCACCGACATCGCCCCGATCCCCCCCGAGGCCCGCGCCACGCTCGAACAGATCGTCGCGGACGCCCGGCTCGAAGGCACGGTCAGCATCGCCGTCGCCGACACCTCGGGGCGGATCATCGAGGGCCAGGCGCAGGACACCGCCCTGCCCCCGGCCTCCGTCACCAAGTCGCTGACCGCGCTCTACGCGCTGGAAACTGTGGGGCCGGAGCACCGCTTCGTCACCAGGCTGATCGCGACCGGACCGGTCACCGATGGCCGGCTCGACGGCGACATCGCCCTTGTCGGTGGCGGCGATCCGACGCTCGAGACCGACCACCTATTTTCGCTCGCAGCAGAGCTCAAGGCCGCCGGCATCCGCGAGGTGACGGGCCGTTTCCTCGTCTACGGCGGGGCGCTGCCCTACGAGGACGAGATCGACGAAGGCCAGCTCGACCATCTGGGCTACAACCCGGCGGTTTCGGGGCTCAACCTCAACTACAACCGGGTGCATTTCGAATGGGCGCGGACCGGGTCCAGTTACCGGGTGACGCTGGATGCGCGCAGCGCGACCTATCGGCCCGAGGTGACGATCGCCGAGATGCGCGTCGCCGACCGGTCGCTGCCGGTCTACACCTATGCCGCCGCCGGGGATCTCGACCAGTGGACGGTCGCCCGCGGGGCGCTTGGCGACGGGGGCTCGCGCTGGCTACCGGTGCGGCGTCCGGCGCTCTATTGCGGCGACGTCTTCCGGACCTTCGCCCGGTCGCACGGCATCGTCCTGCCCGCCGCCGAGCAAGTGGCGACAGAGCCCACGGGCAGCGAGGTCGCCCGCCACAGCTCCGGCCGGCTCCAGGACGTGATCCGCGACATGCTGCGCTATTCGACCAACCTGACCGCCGAGGTCGTGGGCCTCACCGCCACCGCGTCCACCGGCAACACGCCCCCCGACATCCCGACCTCGGCCGCCGCGATGAACCTCTGGCTCGAGGACCGCTTCGGGGTGGAGGCCGGTTTCGTCGATCATTCCGGTCTTGGCGACGCCTCGCGTATCTCGGCCGCGCAGATGGTCGGGATCCTGACGTCCCCGGGCGTGATGGAGCGGCTGATGCCGGTCCTCAAGGAGCATGACCTGAAGGATGCCGAGGGCGCCCCGATCGCGAATTACCCCGCGACGGTGCATGCCAAGACCGGCACGCTGAACTTCGTCAGCGCCCTTGCCGGGTTCATCCGCACGGCCGAAGGAGCCGACGTCGCCTTCGCGATCTTCTGCGGTGATCTGGACGCGCGCGAGGCCGCGAAGGCCTCGGGCGATGAGATTCCGGCCGGATCACGTTATTACAATGGCCGCGCCCGCAACATGCAGCAGCGGCTTTTGCAACGCTGGGGGCTGATCTACACCGGCTAGGCGGCGCCGGCCGGGTCACAACCGGATGTGCCTGGCCCGTGCGCCCCTTTCAATTGCTGCGGCGTGCAGGCGGTCGATATCGAATTCGTAGCGGATTTCCTCGAGGATCCGGACCTCGGTCTGCGCGACGATTCCATCGGCGGCCGCGACATCGCAGGCCAGCGCATAGGCAGTCTCGTTCAGGCGGTCCGGCAGCGCACCCTTCACCAGGCCAAAGATCGCATCCAGCCCGTCTTCCTGCTCCAGCAGGTCGAAAACGGTCTGGGACACCCGCTTGAGATTGTCCGAATCGTATTCCGCGAAGATCGGCAGATTATTGATAAGGTTCGATATTTCCATCAACTCGGCGGTGCGGATCGTTTCATCCGATGCCGAGACCGTAACCATCAAAGCCACAAGCGCATCCTGTGGCGAAAGTGAAAGGCTGTCTGTCATTGTCCTGCTCGTTGGCTCCCTCTGGTCGTCAACTTATTGACGCAGCACTCCCCCCGCAATAGGACGACCCGCGCCCGTCGGTTGCCGGCCGCACTTTCCGCGCCCGTCCCGGGGCCGACCCAAATCCACGAGGAAGAGATGTCCGATCTGCGTGACGCTGCCATGAACTCCAAGGCCTGGCCCTTCGAGGAAGCGCACCGCCTTCTCAAACGCTATGAAAGCGACAAGGATCCAAAGGGTTACGTCCTGTTCGAGACCGGTTACGGCCCATCCGGCCTGCCCCATATCGGAACGTTCGGCGAGGTGCTGCGCACCACGATGATCCGGCGCGCCTTCGAGGTTCTGTCGGACGTCCCGACCCGGCTGATCTGCTTTTCCGACGACGTGGACGGCATGCGCAAGGTGCCCGAGAACGTGCCCGACCGCGCGGCTCTGGCAGAGCATCTGCAAAAGCCCCTGACCTCGGTCCCCGACCCCTTCGGCACCCACGACAGCTTCGGCGACCACAACAACGCGATGCTGCGCCGCTTCCTGGACACGTTCGGCTTCGAGTACGAGTTCTACTCGGCAACAGAATTCTACAAATCGGGCCAGTTCGACGCGGTGCTGCGCCGCGCGGTGGAACGCTACGACGACCTGATGGCGGTGATGCTGAAATCCCTGCGCGAAGAGCGCAAGCAGACCTATTCCATCTTCCTGCCGATCCATCCCGAAACCGGCCGCGTGCTCTATGTGCCGATGAAGGCGGTGAACCCGGCCGACCACACGATCACCTTCGACGACGAGGACGGCCGCGAATGGACGCTCCCCGTGACGGGCGGCAACGTCAAGCTGCAGTGGAAGCCGGACTTCGGCGCCCGCTGGGCCGCCCTTGGTGTGGATTTTGAAATGTATGGCAAGGATCACAGCACTAATACCCCGATCTATGATCGCATTTGTGAAATTCTCGGCGGCCGCAAACCCGAGCATTTCACCTACGAGCTGTTCCTCGACGAGGCCGGACAGAAGATCTCCAAGTCGAAGGGCAATGGCCTGTCGATCGACGAATGGCTGACCTATGCGTCCACCGAAAGCCTCAGCTATTACATGTTCCTCAAGCCCAAGACCGCCAAGCGGCTGCATTTCGACATCATTCCCAAGGCTGTGGACGAATATCACCAGCAGCTGCGCGCCTATGCCGATCAGGACGCGGCCCAGCGGCTGGCCAATCCGGTGTTCCACATCCACGGCCACAACGTGCCGGCCTCGACCATGGTCGTGCCGTTCTCGATGCTGCTCAACCTTGCGTCGGTGGCAGGCGCCGAGGACAAGGAGACGCTCTGGGGCTTCATACGCCGCTACGCACCCGAGGCCACGCCCGAGGGCAATCCCGACCTCGACGCCGCGGCGGGCTTCGCGGTGCGCTATTACAACGACTTCGTCAAACCGTCGAAGACCTTCCGCGCCCCGACCGACACCGAACGCGCCGCCCTCGCGGACCTGCGGGACCGGCTCGCGGCCTGGGACGGGCCGACCGACCCCGAAGAGCTGCAATCCATGGTCTTCGCCGTCGGCAAGGCCCACGGGTTCGAGCCGCTGCGCAGCTGGTTCTCGGCCCTCTACGAGGTCCTGCTCGGTGCCAGCCAAGGCCCGCGTTTCGGCGGCTTCATTGCGCTCTACGGCGTTGAAAACACGCGTGATCTGATCGACGCGGGCCTCTCGGGCGATCTTGCCGGCTGAGGCGAGCGTCGGATCATTTGAAACTGATCGGCCCCGGCGGCCGTATCTTCGGGCAGGATCCACGAAACCTGCCCGGAGGCCCGCCATGCTGCGCCAGATCGCCCTGTCCCTGACCCTCGCCCTCTTCGCCCTCACCGCCCAGGCCCAGGAGCCGCCTGCCCCCGCCATCGAAGAGGTCATCAGCAGCCAGCTCCAGGCCTTCAACGACCGGGACCTGGCAGAGGCTTTCCAGTTCGCCTCGCCGATGATCAAGGGGATGTTCGGCAACCCGGCCACCTTCGGCATGATGGTCCAGCGCGGCTACCCGATGGTCTGGACCAATTCCGAGGCCCGTTTCCTCGAGCTGCGCGAGATCGGCGGCGCCCTCTACCAGAAGGTCATGATCCGCGACGCGGCCGGTTCCCTGCACGTTCTCGACTACAAGTTGATCGAAACCGCCGACGGCTGGCAGATCGACGGCGTCGGCCTGCTGCCCGCGCCCGACCTCGGCGTCTGACGGCGCCCCGGGCGCGGCCGGGCGGGCGGGTGTCATTGCCCTGGGCAATGCAGGCGCCCGCAGGGCCGCGCAACACCCACCGTGACGGTGGCCAAGGCCACGCTTAACGCCGAGCGGATACCCCTTTCGTCGACGCCGAAGGTCCCTGACCCCGGCGGCCGGTCATATCTGCGCCCTCAGGGCGGCAGGAAAGGGGATAGAATGAACAAGGCGATTACCGACGGTGTGGTGTTCATGCCACCGCCCTTTGCCAACGGGCTCGATGTCTGGTCCAGCGGAGACGGCACCCCCGGCTCCCCGACTTACCAGGGCGCAGGGCCCGGTATCTTCGTCGTGGCAGACCAGAATTTCGACGGCTGCCTCGAAGTCATCAAGATCGACAACATCCAGAAGGTCCGCCACATGGGCGAGACCCCGATCTTTCCCGGCTGCTACCTGCGGGTAACCGCCCGGGTCAAGGTCGTGGGCGGCCCGCTGCCCTCCGTCAGGATCGCCGGCTGGGCCGGCAGATCGGGCGGAAACCATGTCACCGGCGTCACCGAAACCGGTCCCGCCACGCAGCTGACGGCCTTCGGCGAGGTGGTCGAGATCTCGGCCATCGTCGGCACCGGCGCCCGGCAAGGGGTCGACATGGTCTGGCCCAGCGCCCTCTACGGCCATTTCGGCATCGACATCATCGGCCCCAATTCCTCGATCGTCCGGGTCGACGACATCGTGATCGAGGACGTGACCTCGGTCTTCCTGCGCGACATCATGGCATTCGTCGACGTCCGGGACTACGGGGCGCTCGGCGATGGCAGCACCGATGACAGCGCCGCCTTCGAGGCCGCCGACGCCGCCGCCAACGGCCGCACCGTCAACGTGCCCGCCGGCACCTATTACCTCGGCAGCAACGTGACGCTCGAGAACCGCGTGTCCTTCGAGGGCACGGTCGTCATGCCCGACGACAAGGTCTTCGTGATGCAGAGGAACTACGATTACAATTCCTACCTGCTGGCCTTCGGCGACGAGGAGCTGGCCTTCCGCAAGGCCTTCCAGGCGCTCTTCGCCCCGTCCGATCACGAAAGCCTCGACCTCTGTGGCCGGCGGATCGCGATCTTCGGCCAGATCGACATGCAGGCCGCCGTCGGGACCACCGCCACGTTCGCCCAGCGCCGGGTGATCCGCAACGGCCAGATCCTCGCGGCCTCCACCGGGGATTGGGATGACACGGTGGTGACCTCCCAGGCGACCTATTCGACCTTCAGCTCCCGGACCCTGAGCAATGTCGCCAACATCGCCGCCATAGAGCGCGGCATGCTGGTCACCGGCAGCGGTGTGGGCCGCGAGGTCTATGTCGTCTCGCGCAATCTCGCGCAGAACAGCGTCACCCTCAGCCAGCCGCTCTACGATGCGGCCGGCACGCAGAATTTCACCTTCCGCCGGTTCAAGTATCTGCTCGATTTCTCCGGCTTCGACGCGCTGTCGCTGTTCCACTTCGAAGACATCGAATTCCAGTGCCAGGGCTATGCCTCGGCGATCATGCTGCCGCGTGACGGCGTCGCGAACCAGGTCCGGGATTGCTTCTTCACGCGGCCGAAGGACCGCGCGATCACCTCGATCGGCTCGGCCTGCCAGGGCCTGCAGATCGACGACTGCCAGTTCCTGTCGGACGAAAGCAACAAGACCGCCCAGCAGCGCAAATCGATCGTCCTGAACGCCAACAACAACGACCTCAAGATCCGCGGCAACCGCGTGGTGCACTTCAAGCATTTTGCCGTTCTGGCCGGGTCGGGCAACCTGATCGTGGGCAATCACTATTTCCACGGCGACGGGGTGATCCAGGGCGTCCGCAACGGCGGCGTGGTCCTGACCCTGCCCAACTGCCAGACCGTCTTCACAGGCAATTACATCGACAACAACTTCATTGAGTGGACCAACGAGCATGACCCCACACCGGCGCTCGGCGCCCAGTTCTCGTTCGGCGGACTGACGGTGACGGGCAACACCTTCATCGTGTCGAACCCGGCCTCGAACTTCTCGTGGATCGTGATCAAGCCCTACGGGCCGGGCCATTTCGTGCATGGCTTCGCGGTGACCGGCAATGTCTTCCGCACGCTGAACGGCAATATCGACAAGGTCGAGAAGATCGACACCACCTTCGCGGATCTCAACTATGCCCGGATGCGCAACATCGAATTCCGTGGCAACGCCTATACCGGGATCAACCGCGAGACGTTCAACCCCGCCTCTGTTGTCCACAGCCAGAACACCCTCGCCAAGAACTGGATCATCGGCACCAACGATGTGCTGCCGTTCCGCGGCCGGCCGCGCTTCATCGAAAGCGTCGTCCCCGAGGGGCGGCTGCTCAACGGGGCGAACAACACGAACTTCGACTACTTCTATACCAACGGGGATTACGACCCCTCCAACAAGACCTTCAGGGTGGTCTTCAGCGAGCAGGTAACCGGCACGATCCGCTGCATGGTGCGGACCGACAATCCGACCTGACAATCCGATCTGAGACACCGCGCGACCGGGCTGCCCAAATCTTGGGCAGCCCGCCACCGGGCCCGGGTCGCCTTGCCCTTGCGCAGGGGCAAGGCTCTGGCACCTCTCGGCGTTCCGGGGCAGGATCCCCGCAAAGGAGAGCCGGGCCATCAACGCGCCACTTGCCATAGCCGCCGTCCAGCAACCCCGCACCCGCGGGGCGGGGCGACTCGTTGTGCGGCGCTCGGGGGCGGACAGCCGCATCGCCGATCTCTACCAGCAGGGCTCCCTCAAGGTTCTCTTCCCCGGACGGCCCGCCCAGACGCTCGAGGCGGTCACCCTCAATACGTCCGGCGGCCTCACCGGCGGCGACAGGATCTCGTTCGAGGCGGAGGTCGGCGCCGGGGCCCGGCTTTGCCTCTCCACCCAGGCGGCCGAACGCGCCTATGCCAGCCGCGACTGTGAACCTGCCCGGGTGACGACGGGTTTGACCCTGGGCGAAGGGGCAATGCTGCACTGGCTCCCGCAGGAAACCATTCTCTTCGACCGCGCCGACCTCTGCCGCACGCTCGCCGTGGACATGGTCGAGGATGCGACGCTGCTCGCGGTCGAGCCCCTGGTCTTCGGCCGCCATGCCATGGGCGAGACGCTGCGGACGGGGCATTTCACCGACAGCTGGCGCGTGCGCCGGGGCGGGGTCACGATCTACGCCGAGGCCCTGCGCCTGGCCGGCGACATCCCCAGGCTTCTGGCCACGACGGGCGCCGGGGCGATGGCCACGCTGCTCTATGCCGCCCCGGACGCCGAGGCCCACCTCGCCGCGACCCGCGCCAGCCTTCCCGCGCCCTCGGGCACATCCCTCTTGCGCCCGGGCGTTCTGGTGGCAAGGGTGCTGGCGAAGGACGCATACGAACTCCGGCGCCTGATCGTGCCGCTCATAGAGCGGCTGTCGGCGGCGCCACTGCCGAAAGTCTGGAGGCTCTGACCACATATGCAGCTTACACCCCGGGAAAAGGACAAGCTCCTCGTCGCCATGGCGGCGGAAGTCGCGCGCAAACGCCGCGAGCGCGGTGTCAAACTCAACCATCCCGAAGCGATCGCCCTGATCACCGAGG
Organism: Roseisalinus antarcticus; assembly: GCF_900172355.1. GTDB lineage: Bacteria > Pseudomonadota > Alphaproteobacteria > Rhodobacterales > Rhodobacteraceae > Oceanicola > Oceanicola antarcticus_A. The sequence continues at coordinate 19,192 of NZ_FWFZ01000010.1, forward strand.
CGGTCGTCGAAGGGGCGCGGGACGGCCGGGCCGTCGCCGACCTGATGCAGGCCGGTGCGCAGGTCCTGACCCGGGCGGAGGTCATGGAGGGCGTGGCCGAGATGATCCCCGAGGTGCAGGTCGAGGCGACCTTTCCCGATGGCACCAAGCTGGTCACCGTTCATGAGCCGATCCGTTGATCCGCCCCGTATCCGAATATTCGCGAATATTCGGTCCGATTATTCGCGAATAATCGGGGGCCCCAGAGACAGGAGTACCAGACATGATCCCCGGAGAGATCTTTACCCTGCCCGGCGACATCACCCTCAACGAGGGCCGCGAGGCGATGACGTTGATGGTTGCCAACACCGGCGACCGGCCGGTTCAGGTCGGCAGCCATTTCCACTTTGCCGAGACCAACGCAGCGCTCGACTTCGACCGCGAGGCGGCCCACGGCATGCGGCTGGACATCGCAGCGGGCACCGCCGTCCGCTTCGAGCCGGGCCAGCGGCGGGAGGTGCAACTCATCGCGCTTGTCGGCGACCGCAAGGTCTTCGGCTTCAACGGCAAGGTCATGGGGCCGCTGGCCCTTGTGCTCGCCCTGTTCCTGGCGGCACCTGACCGGGCCGCCGCGCAGGACCTCGACTGCAGCCGCAGCGACTTGCCCCAGCAGGCCATGAACGCCTGCGCCTACAGGGAATTCGAGGCCGCCGACGCCACGCTGAACGCCGTGTGGAGCGATGCCATAGCCTTCGCGCGCAGCCACGACGCGGGCGATGCCCTGCTCTCCGCGCAGCGGGCGTGGTTGCCCTATCGCGACGCGGCCTGCGCTGCCGAGGCCGCGCTCTTCGACGGCGGCAGCATGGCCCCGCTGATCCGCAACACTTGCCTGACCGCCCTGACCGAGGAACGCACCGACCACCTGCGTTTCTTCGCCGAGATGGGCGCCTAGGCGATGGCGCGTGCGGCACGGGCAACGGAAGGACGCTAGAAATGCGCATCGAGGATGCCACCCGCCTCGGCACGGTCTGCTGGCGGCTCTGGAGCGAGAGCCAGGCGGTCATCGCCTACCGGCTGCTCGACGTGACAGGCCTGAAACCCACCGCACCGTCGGAGCTGGCGCGGATGGCGGTCGAGAAGCCGCTGGCCTTCGCCGAGGCGACCTTCGCGGCGACCGAGGCCGCGATGCGCGGCCGCCGCCCGGACCAGATCGCCGTGACCGCGCTCGAGACCCTGCAAGCCCGCACCGGCGCCAACAGCCGCCGCCTGCGCAACCCCGAGGCACCCCGATGACGCAGCCCGTCGCGATCGCCCCTGTAACCACGGCGCAGGACGGTCGTGCTGTCGTGGCCCTGGTCCGGGAATTCTTCGATTTCCTGTTCGAGCGCTACCCCGACAGGAAAGCGATCATCGACGACTACATGGTCCAACAGGACATCGCCGGCGAGCTGGAGCGCCTCGCCACCAACGGCCCCAGGGAAGGCGGCGCCTGCCTTCTGGCCCGGCTCGACGGTGACCCCGTCGGCACATTGATGCTCAAGCGGACCACGCCAGAGCTGTGCGAGATGAACCGGATGTTCGTGCGCCCGGCCGGCCGGGGAAAGGGCGTCGGACGTGCGCTCATCTCGGCGCTGTTCGATACGGCCCGCGCCATGGGCTATACCGAGATGCGGCTCGAAGCGCTGGATCGGCACCACGAGGCGCTTCCGCTCTACCGCGCCATGGGTTTCGAGACCGAGGCCGACCCGCCCCCCTTCGTGCGCGACACGCCCGGCGTCGTCTCGCTCTGGCGCAAGCTGTGACCCGGCTTTTCCTCCTCCTCGTGCCGCTGCTGCTGTCGGCCTGCGCCACGGCGCCGCCGTCGACCGAGGGCACACGGGGCTTTTTCTGGGGGCTGCTCGACGGGGCGGTCGCGCCGATCGCGTTCGTGCTGTCCCTCTTTTCCGAAACCATCGCCGTCTACGCCGTCCCGAATTCGGGCGGCTGGTACGATTTCGGCTTCCTCCTCGGCCTGACCTGCTGGGCCGGCGCAGGAGCTGCCGCCAACAAAAGGAGCCGCTGATATGTGCCCGAAAGGAGAATGAATTGGCTTGTGAAACCACTCTCGCAGGCTGACCTCCAAAAGAATTCGATCCACAAGCCAATTGAAGCAACTTACTCTGCCTTTGAAATTAATGGGCAGAAGCTTTTGCAGATTGACTCATACGGCTCGTCGAGCCGCCAGATGCCGGGAAAGAAAAGCCAAAGCATCCAAATTGATCGAGACGCCGCAAAACAACTCTTCGATGTGCTGCGCCAGCACTTCGACTTCTAAGCTCAAGGAGCCGCTGACATGCCAGCCACGATCTCCCGCGCCGATTACGCCGCCATGTTCGGCCCCACCACGGGCGACAAGCTGCGCCTTGCCGATACCGACCTGGTGATCGAGGTCGAACGCGACCACACGGTTTACGGCGAAGAGGTCAAGTTCGGCGGCGGCAAGGTCATCCGCGACGGCATGGGCCAATCCCAGGCCACCCGGGCCGAGGGTGCCGTGGACACCGTCATCACCAACGCGCTGATCGTCGACCACACCGGCATCTACAAGGCTGACGTGGGCCTGCGAGACGGCCGGATCGCCGCCATCGGCAAGGCCGGCAACCCCGACATCCAGCCCGGGGTGAACATCATCGTGGGCCCCGGCACCGAAGCCATCGCCGGCGAGGGCAAGATCCTGACCGCGGGCGGCTTCGACAGCCACATCCATTTCATCTGCCCGCAGCAGATCGAGGATGCGCTGCATTCCGGCGTCACCACCATGCTCGGCGGCGGCACCGGCCCCGCCCATGGCACGCTGGCCACGACTTGCACCCCCGGGCCCTGGCATATCGGCCGCATGTTGCAGGCCATCGACGGCGTGCCGATGAACCTCGGCCTTTCAGGCAAGGGCAACGCCTCGCGCCCGGACGCGCTGATCGAGATGATCGAGGGCGGCGCCTGCGCCATGAAGCTGCACGAGGATTGGGGCACCACCCCCGCCGCCATCGACAATTGCCTCAGCGTCGCAGACGACATGGACGTGCAGGTGATGATCCACACCGACACGTTGAATGAAAGCGGCTTTGTCGAGAACACCGTCGCCGCCATGAAGGGCCGCACGATCCATGCCTTCCACACCGAAGGCGCCGGTGGCGGCCACGCCCCCGACATCATCAAGATCTGCGGCGAGCCGTTCGTGCTGCCCTCCTCCACCAACCCCACCCGGCCCTTTACCGTGAACACGATCGACGAGCATCTCGACATGCTCATGGTCTGCCATCACCTCTCGAAGTCGATCCCCGAGGACGTCGCCTTTGCCGAAAGCCGCATCCGGCGCGAGACCATCGCCGCCGAGGACATCCTGCACGACATGGGCGCCTTCTCGATCATCGCGTCGGACAGCCAGGCCATGGGCCGCGTGGGCGAGGTGCTGATCCGCACCTGGCAGACCGCCGACAAGATGAAGAAACAGCGCGGACGGCTGGCCGAGGAGGCCGGCGAGAACGACAACCTGCGCGTCCGCCGCTACATCTCGAAATACACCATCAATCCCGCCATCGCCCATGGCATGAGCCACGAGATCGGCTCCATCGAGGTGGGCAAGCGCGCCGACCTCGTGCTCTGGTCGCCGGCCTTCTTCGGGGTGAAGCCCGAGATGGTGCTGATGGGCGGGATGATCGTGCTGGCACAGATGGGCGATCCGAACGCCTCGATCCCCACGCCGCAGCCGGTCTATTCCCGCCCGATGTTCGGCGCCATGGGCCGCGCGGTCGAACGCTCCGCGATCACCTTCGTCAGCCAGGCCGCCCAGGCCGCCGGTATCGGCAAAAGCCTCGGCCTCGCCAAGGACACCGTGGCCGTCAGGAACACGCGCAACATCGGCAAGAAGGACCTGATCCTGAACGACGCCCTGCCCCATATCGAGGTTCACCCGGAAACCTACGAGGTGCGTGCCGACGGCGTCCTGCTCACTTGTGAACCCGCCGAGGTGCTGCCCATGGCACAACGGTATTTCCTGTTCTGAGGAGGCTCAGGCCCGGGGCCTCTGCCCCGCCCCAACTGACTGCATCCACGCCACTGCAATGCTGCATTGCAGAATTGGAGATTCAAGAATGACCGATCGCTGCTATATGACTGCACAGGGGAGAAAACCACGACCAAAGGACAACGAGGTTTCCAATGGCATTCATTACCAGCACTCAAGCAGATGCCCCACGCTCGGGCAGCTTCCTTGCCGCGATCAGGAGGGGCTTCAGCAGCTACATCGACGGGCTATCCCGCGCGGACGAGCTTCAGCGGCTCACGAGGATGAGCGATCGCGAACTGTCGAACATCGGCGTCGAGCGTTCGGACATCGTGCGCTACGTCTTCCGCGACCGCATCGGCTTCTGATCCTGGCACTGGCCGCCCTTGCGGGGGCGGCCCAGGCGCAGGACGGCTGCCCCGGTCCCGAGACGCTCGCGACCTCCGGCATCCGTCTCACGTCGTCTGACGGGACCGTCGAGATCTTCTCCCGTCTCGCCCCCGACGTGATCCGCGCCGCGGCCACCGAAGACGGCCAGACCGTCTATTGGTATGACATGGCGCTGGGGGTCTATTCCATCGTCTACGGAGAGATGGACGACCGCGCCCCGCTCCTCTCCGCCCGGATGACCACCGCCTACGCGATGCCGCCCGGCGAAATGCAGGCACCCGAACCCGGCCTTCAGGCAGACCTTTCCGCGCTGGTGCTGGATGCGAACGGCGTCCGGCAGGAACAGCACGGCTACAGCTTCGCCGAGCCGGTTCCGGTGCGGATCGGCAGCTGCGCCTATACCGGTCTCCCCTTCAGCCAGACCTTCGACACCGATCCCGGCAATGTCGACGGCTTCATGTACCTGACCGAGCTCGGCATCGCCTATTACGCCTGGAACGAAGCCCCCGGCGAAGAGCGGGTGGACTATGCCCCGACCGACATCGGGGCCGCCCGATGACCGAGCTGCCCCCGGCCCACGAGATCCGACGTCACAGCCATGGCGCACTCGCCGACGTGGTCTCGCTCAGCTACGACGGGCGCCTCCTGCGCCGCAGGCGTCTGGAGACCGACGGCGGCGCGGCGTTCCTCGTCGACCTGCCCCAGACCGTGTCCCTGGATCACGGCGACGCCTTCCTGCTGGGCGACGGCCGGCTGATCGGCGTGGTGGCGGCCGAGGAAGACCTGCTCGCCGTGACCGCCGCACCCGCCGACATGGCCCGCGTGGCCTGGCATATCGGCAACCGCCACGCCCCGGCCCAGTTCGAGCCCGATCCGCCCCGCATCGTGATCCAGCGCGACGCGGTCATGGGCAGGATGCTGGCCGGGATCGGCGCGACCATCCATGAGGTGCGCGAGCCCTTCACGCCCGAGGGCGGCGCCTATGGCCACGGCCGCACGATGGGCCATTCCCACGACCACCCTCACGCCCACGATCACGCCCACGATCACGCTCAGACACATGACCACCCCCACAGTCATGATCACGATCACACCCATGACCACTGACGGCGCTGGCCTGCTTCTCACCCAATGGCTCTCGCCAGCCTTTCCGCTGGGCAGCTTCGGCTGGTCCCACGGGCTTGAACAGGTCGTCGCCGAAGGCGAGGTCACCGACGCCGCCACCCTCCAGCGCTTTCTGGAGACCGTGTTGTTCCACGGCGCGGGGCGCAGCGATACGATCCTGCTGGCCGCCGCCCACCGCTCGGACGCCGCAGAGCTTGCCGACATCGCCGATATCGCCCAGGCTCTGGCCCCCTCCGCCGAGCGCCGCGACGAGACGCTGGAGCAGGGCGCAGCCTTCGCCCGCACAACGCGCGAGGTCTGGGGCCTCGCGCTTCCGGACATGGCGCTTCCGGTCGCGGTCGGACGCGCGGCGCGGCTGATGGACCAGCCCCTGACCCCCACCGCCAGGCTCTATCTTCAGGCGATGCTGTCGAACCTGATCCAGGCCGCGCAACGTCTGATGGCGCTCGGCCAGACCGACGGCCAGCGCATCCTGGCCCGGCTCACCGCCGCGATCCCGGCACAGGCGGACAGCCTCACCGACCTCGGCATCGACGATCTGGGCACCTTCACCCCCGCGCTCGACGCCGCCTCCATGCGGCATGAAACCCTGCAGCCACGGCTCTTCCGCTCATGACGCCCTGCCCTTCATTGCCTTCCCATATCCCGGGGGTGAATGGGCAAGGCGCAGCCTTGACCAGAGGGGGCAGCGCCCCCGCACCACCCGCACACCCCTCGCCACAGGAGACCTCGCGATGACCTCCCCCAACGGCCCCCTCCGCGTCGGTATCGGCGGCCCCGTCGGCGCCGGCAAGACGACGCTGACCGCCCGCCTCGCCGCCGCGCTCAAGGACCACCTGAGCCTCGCGGTGATCACCAACGACATCTACACCCAGGAAGATGCCGAGGCCCTGATGCGGATGCAGATCCTGCCCGCCGACAGGGTGATGGGGGTCGAGACCGGCGGCTGCCCGCACACCGCGATCCGCGAGGACGCCTCGATCAACCTCGCCGCCATCGACCGGCTGCGCGACCGCCACCCCGACCTCGACCTGATCCTGATCGAGAGCGGGGGAGACAATCTTTCGGCCACGTTCTCGCCGGAACTGGCCGACGTGACGATCTACGTGATCGACGTGGCCGCGGGCGAGGAGATCCCGCGCAAGGGCGGCCCCGCCATCACCCGCTCGGATATCCTGGTGATCAACAAGACCGACCTCGCGCCCCATGTGGGCGCCTCGCTCGAGGTCATGGCCCGCGACGCCAAACGGATGCGCGGCCCCCTGCCCTTCGTCTTCACCGCCCTGCGCAAATCCGAAGGTGTCGAAGAGGTGGTCTCCCTGCTGGCCCGTATCGGCGGCCTGTCCCTGCCAGTCGAGGCCTGACGCCACGCCCTGACACCGGAGAAAAGCCACGCCGCCCGGAATCCCGCACCCGGCGCCAAAGACGGATCAGACCCCCTGCGGCAGCGGCCTGCCCTCGGCCCAGGCCCGCACGTTCCGCACCGCGACCATGCCCATCGCCACGCGGGTCTCGAAGGTGGCCGAGCCGAGATGCGGCAGCAGCACGCAATTGTCGAGCGCGGTCAGCCGCGCCGGCACGTCCGGTTCATTGACATAGACGTCGAGCCCGGCACCCTTGATCGCGCCCGCTTCCAGCGCGTCGATCAGCGCGGTCTCGTCCACCACCTCGCCCCGCGCTATGTTGATGAAGATGCCCGAGGGCTTCATCGCCGCAAGCGCCGCGCGGTCTATCAGCCCGGTGGTTTCGCGGCCGCCCGGAACCGTGACGACCACGAAATCCGCTTCCGACATCAGCTCGGCCAGGCTCTCCACCTGCCGCGCGGGCAGGCCCGCGTCCTTGCGGGACCGGTTGTAGTAGATCACCGGCATCGAGAAGCCGTAATGCCCGCGCCGCGCCACGGCCTGGCCAATGCGGCCCATGCCGACGATCCCGAGCGTCTTGCCCGTCACGTGGGTGCCCAGCAGACCCTTCGGGCCGAACCCGCTCCAGGCGCCGGAGCGCACCATCCGCTCGCCCTCGCCGGCCCGCCGCGCGGTCGCCAGAAGCAGGGTCATGCCGATGTCGGCCGTCGCATCGGTCAGGACATCCGGCGTGTTCGACACGACGAGGCCATGCGCCTTGGCGGCCGCGTCGTCGATATGGGAATAGCCCACGCCGTAATTGGACAGCACGCCACAGCGGATGGTCCCGGCCATCTCGAACACCTGCGCCGAGAAGTCGTCGCCGATCGTGGGGATGATCGCGTCATAGGTCTCGAGCGCCCGCGCCGCGGCGGCGGCATCCAGCGCCCCGTCGCCCTCGGTGACATCGAAGCTTGCACGCAAGGCGTCCAGAACCGGCGCCAGCGTCTGCCGGGTGATCAGCAGTTTCTTTCCGGTCGCACTCACAGCATCCGCCCTCCGATTGGCACGTCCTTGTCCGGCGCGATCAGAACGACCCCGCCGTCGTCGTCGTGAACGCCCAGCACGAGCACCTCCGACATGAATTTCCCGATCTGCCGGGGCGGAAAGTTCACCACGCCCATGACCATCCGGCCCACCAGATCCTCTGGGGTGTACTGCGCGGTGATCTGCGCCGACGAGCGGCGCTCGCCGATCTCGGGCCCGAAATCGACCCAGAGCTTGATCGCGGGCCTGCGCGCCTCGGGATAAGGCTCGGCCCGCAGGACCCGCCCCGCCCGGATGTCGACCTTCATGAAGTCCTCGAACCCGATCTCAGCCACGTCCGAGCTCCCGCGAGCGCTCGGCCGCCGCATGGACCGCCCGCCGCAGAAGCGCGGGGAACCCGGCCTCTTCGTCCATCAGCACCTCAAGCGCCGCCTGCGTGGTGCCGTTGGGCGAGGTCACGTTGACGCGCAACTGCCCGGGATCCTCCTCTGCATCCTCCGCCAGCTGGCCGGCCCCGCCCACGGTCGCCCGCGCCAGTGCCAACGCCAGCTCCGGGCTCAGCCCTTCGGCCGCACCCGCCGCGGCCAGAGTCTCGATCAGGTGAAAGACATAGGCCGGACCTGAGCCAGAGACGGCGGTGATCGCATCCATCTGGTCTTCGCTCTCCAGCCGCACGGTCTGCCCGACGGCCCCGAGCAGACGTTCGGCCAGCGCAAGGTCCGCCTCGCCCGCGACGCCGTTGCCGATGGTCGCCGTGATCCCCCGGCCCACGGCCGCGGGCGTGTTGGGCATCGCCCGCACGATGGGCGTCTGCGGCCCCAGCGCCCGCTCGAACCGCGCAAGCGAGGTTCCGGCCGCGATCGAGACGAACAGCGTCTTGCCGCCGCCGAAATCGGCCGCCTGGGGCAGCGCGTCATCCATCATCTGCGGCTTGACCGCGACGAGGACGACCGCGGGGCTTGCCGGGACCTCCTCGTTCAGGTGAACACCGCGGCCCTGCAGCCAGTCGGAGGGCTTGGGGTCGATCACCCAGACCGCCGACGGGGACAATCCGCCGGCCAGCCATCCGGCCAGCATCGCCGAGCCCATTTTTCCGCAGCCAAGCAGGACGAGCCCGCGCTCTTCTATGTCATTCAGTTTCATGTCGGCGAGTTTTGCCGAGGCCAGAGGCAGATGCCAACCCGTCGCGACCGGAGCGGCCAGAAAATTCGCGAATTTTCTGGGGCGTCACGCGGTGCCGTAGGCTTCCGCAATGGCCACCTGGATCGCATCCTTCGGCGAGTGCCCGCCCCAGGTGACCAGTTGGAACGCCGGATAGAACCGCTCCGCCCCCATGACCGCGGCACCGATCAGCGTGTCGATCTGCTCGGGCCCCGCGACCTGGTCGCCGGCCAGCACCAGGCCATAGCGCCAGACCATCAGTTTCTGCTCGTCCCACCAGGTGAAGGCCCCAGACCACACCAGGTCGTTGGCCCGGTTCAGAACCTCGTAGAGCTCGCCGATACGATCCTGCGGCGGCTCCATCTCGAAGGTGCAGATCAGCCGCAGCGTCTCGTCATAGGCCGACCAGGCGAGCGTGATCGAATAGGTCCGCCATTGGCCTTCCACGGCCATCGCAATCTGATCGTCGCCGATGCGGTCGAATTCCCAATCGTAATGCTCGGCAATGTGTTCGACGAGGTCGATCGGGTGAATGTCGTCGCTCTGGATGTGTTCGGTCAGCGCCATGGTCGGGCCTCCTGTAGTCTAGCGAAAGGCCCTGGGCAGCGCCCCAACCGCTAGATGACTGCTCAAGGGAGGCGGTGCATGGCCGACCTCCTCACTAAATATGGTGGACGCCGGCCTTGAGGCTGTAAAGCAGTTTCTTGGGGACAAGTTCAATTTCCCGGCCCGTGGCCGGCCTTGCCGCGGGAATGGGCGATCCTGAAACTGCCCTGACCGGGGCGGGCCGTCGGGGATGAAGGTGCCGGCGCGGGCCGCCTTGTCCTGCCATCTTGCCCTGACGAAACCGGCGCATTTCACCCGATCGGGACTGGCATCGGGGCACGGCGCATGGTTCCCTGCCCCCGACCCTTTCATTTCCCTGCCAAACAAGGATCGAACGATGAATATCGACCTTCTCAGACGCCTTTGCGAAACCCCCGGCGTGCCGGGCCACGAAGAGCGTGTCCGCGCCCTGATCGAGGCCGAGGTCGGCGGGCTCTTCGACGAGGTCTCGACCGATGTCATGGGCTCGCTTCACTGCGTGCGTCGCGCCGCCAGCGAGGGCGCACCCAAGGTCATGTTGCTCTGCCACATGGACGAGATCGGCTTTCTGGTGAGCCACATCACCGACAAGGGCTTTGTCTACCTGCAGCCCGTGGGTGGGTTCGACCCGCGCAACCTCTTCTCGCGCCGGGTCCTGGTCTGCACGGGGTCGGGCGATCTGAAAGGCGTGATGAACCCGGGCGGCAAGCCGGTCCATATCTCCTCGCCCGAGGACCGCAAGAAGGTTCCCGAGGTCAGCGATTTCTTCGTCGACCTCGGACTGGGTGCCGCCACCGCCGACAAGGTCAGCATCGGCGATTACGTGGTCATGGACGAGCCCTTCCTCGAGATGGGCGACAAGGTCGTCTCGAAGGCGCTCGACAACCGGATCGCCTGCTGGCTCGGCATCGAGTCGATCCGGGCGCTGGGCGACGGCGGGCGCGGGGCGGAAATCCACGTCGTCTTCACCACGCAGGAGGAGGTCGGCCTGCGCGGGGCGCGGACAGCGGCATTCAAGGTCCGCCCCGACATCGGGATCGGCATCGACGTCACGCTGGCCTGCGACACGCCCGGCGTGCCCGAACAGGACCGGACGACCGTGCAGGGCAGCGGCTTCGGCCTGCATATCCGCGACGGCAGCTTCATCTCGGACAAGGCGCTTGTGGCCGAGATTGACGCCCTCGCCCGTGACAAGGGCATTCCGTTCCAGCGGACCATGCTGCGGTCGGGCGGCCAGGACGGCGCCGCGGCCCAACAGGCCGCCGCCGGGGCCCGCGCCATAGGGATCACCGTGGGCACGCGCTATATCCACACGGTCACCGAGATGGCCGACACCGCCGACCTCGGCGCGGCACGGGATATCCTGGCGGCCTATCTCCACAGCCTCTGAGGCGGTCCGCTTGCAGGACATGACGCACCGCGCATGGGCCTATCCCATGCGCGGGCGCAGTGGGCGACCTGTCAAAGCAGGGACCAGTCGCTCTCGTCGACCTCGTCCATGCTCCAGCCTTCGACGATGATCTCCTTGCCGCTGGCAAAGAAGATCCGCACGCCCAGGGTGCCGTCCGGCCCGAAGCCCTCGAACCCCGGCGTGTCGCCGGCAAAGAGCAGCATGTCCATCCCGTCCTCGAACCCGGTGACCACATCGCTGTCCGCGACGCCGAGGTCGCGGAAGATGAAGATGTCGCGGCCGTTGCCCCCGTCATAGACGTCGTTTCCGACACCGCCATCGAGCACGTCGTTGCCGGCGCCGCCCCGCAGCATGTCCGCCCCGACGCCGCCGTCGATCGTGTCGTCGCCCGCTCCGCCGGCCAGGTCGTCGTCGCCGGACCGGCCGAACAGCGTATCCTGCCCTTCTCCGCCGAGGGCCCGGTCAGCCCCCCGTCCGCCATAGATCAGATCCTCGCCATCGTTGCCGACCAGCGTGTCGGCCCCGTCGCTGCCCTTGAGCACGTCGTTGCCGGCGCCGCCGCGAAGCTCGTCGTCGCCGCGGCCGCCGTTGACCATGTCATCGCCGCCGCCGCCGAAGAGCGCGTCGTTCCCGGTGCGGCCGTAGAGGTCGTCGTCATCGGCGTTGCCGTTCAGCCGGTCCTCGCCCGCGCCGCCGAACAGCAGGTCATTCCCGCCGCTGCCGTTGATCGTATCGTCACCGGTCCCGCCCGAGAGCATGTCGTCCCCGGCGCCGGCGCGCAGGTAATCGTCGCCCGCGCCACCGTCGACGGTGTCGTTGCCCCCGCCGCCGTAGAGGTCGTCGTTGCCCTGCTGGCCGTACATCCTGTCGTCGCCGGCATTGCCGTTCATCCTGTCCGCCCCGGCACCGCCATAGAGCAAGTCCTCGCCCGCGCCGCCGTTCAGGGTGTCGTCGCCGTCGCCACCGCGCAGCAGGTCGTTGCCCTGGCCGCCGCGCAGGTAATCCGCGCCGTTGCCGCCGTTGACGGTGTCACGCCCGCCCCCGCCGTAAAGGTGGTCGTCGCCGGTATTGCCCGACAATACGTCATCGCCGGCGTTGCCGTTGAGCCGGTCGCGGCCGCCCCCGCCGAAAAGCACATCGTCGCCGGTGTTGCCGTTCAGCGTGTCGTCTCCGGGCCCGCCGACGACAGTGTCGTCACCGGCGCCGCCGCGCAGGTAATCCGCACCGGCCCCGCCGTCGACGGAATCGTTGCCGCCCCCGCCGAACAGGTCGTCGTTGCCGGACTTGCCGAACAGGCTGTCCGCCCCGGCATTGCCGTTGATCCGGTCGCGGCCCGCCCGCCATAGAGCAGGTCGGTGCCCATGCCCCCGTTCAGCGTGTCGTCGCCGTCGCCCCCGATCAGCAGGTCGTCATCCGCCCCGCCGCGCAGGTAGTCGCCGCCGCCGCCGCCGCTGAGCGTGTCGCGGCCGCCGCCGCCGAACAGGAAATCTCCGCCGATCCCGCCAAAGAGCCCGTCTTCGCCGGCATTGCCGTTGAGCCGGTCGGGCCCGCGCCCGCCAAAGAGCTGGTCGGCCCCGGTGCTGCCGTTCAGCGTGTCGGCGCCGTTGCTGCCGCGCAGCAGGTCGTTGCCCGCCCCGCCGCGCAGGTAGTCGCCGCCGCCGCCACCGTCGAGCGTATCATTGCCGCCCCCGCCGCGCAGGTCGTCACGGCCGCCGTCGCCGCTGACGGTGTCATTGCCGTCACCGCCGCGGACCGTCTGGGTGCCGCCGGGACGGGGGCCGCCACCGGTGACCGGCGCGTCGTTGCCTTCCCCGCTCGATCCGCCCGTGCCACCGGAGCCCGCGCCGGCGCCACCGCCATCGCCACCGCCGGACGTTGCCGCAACCGTGAACTGGAAGGTGTCGGAGGCGACTGCGGTGCCATCCGTCGCCAGAAGCTCCAGCGCCAGCGGGGTCGCGACACTGCCCGGGGCAGTCCCGCTCAGCGCGGTACCGTCAAAGCTCATCCAATCCGGAAGCGGCAGGCCGTTCGCGAGACGCAGCGCCAGCATCAGCGGATCGCCGTCCACATCCTCGAACACCGAGGCCGGGATGGCGATGTCGAAGGCCCCGCCGCCGGTCACGGTCTGGTCGGCGAAGGGCGCGACCACGGTCGGCGCGTCGTTGACCGCCCGCACCGTCAGCCGGAAGAGGTCCGAGATCGTCGCGGTCCCGTCGCTCGCCGAGACCCGGATGTCGAGCTGGCCGTTAAAATTCGCGGGCGGCTGCCCGGCAAGCCGCAGGGTCTCGGTATCCGCCGACAGCCATCCGGGCAGCGGGCTGCCATCCGACAGGGTCAGATCGAAGCTCAGAGCCTCGCCGTCGGGATCCGAGAACAGGCCCTGCTGCAGGGTGATGTCGAACGCCATGTCCTCGGTCACGAAGCGGTCCGAGAAGGCGCCGCCGAGGACGGGGATGTCGTTGACCGCCTCGATGTTCAGGTCGAAGTCGCGGGTCGTGGTCTCGATCCCGTCGGTGGCGCGGGCCTGCAACTTGAGGGTCCCGTTGAAGTTCTCCGGCGGGTCCCCGATCAGGCCGAGCGTCGCGGGATCGAAGCTGAGCCACGACGGCAGCGCGGCGCCGTCCGCCTGGACCACCGAGATCGTCAGCACGTCGCCGTCGATGTCCGAGAAGGCGTCGCCGGGCAGGGATTTCGCGAGCCGCGTGTCCTCGGTCCCGAAGATGTCGGGCAGGCGTCCGATCACCGGGTCGTCGTTGGCCGGATCGAGCAGGACCGTGACCTCTCCCTCGGCCGCGGCGCCGGTGCTGTCGGTGATGGCATAGCGGAAGCCGGCCGTGCCGTTGTCGCGGTTGAGGTCGGCGTCGGGGGTGAAGACGACATTTCCCAGACCGTCGAGCGCGACCGTCCCGCCCACCGCGTCCGACACGCCGGTCACGGCGCGGGGATGCCCGTCGGCGTCGCTGTCATTGGCCAGAAGCGTCGACAGCGGCGTGGTCAGCACGGCGTCTTCGGTGCCCGTCAGCGTGTCGTCGACGGCCACGGGGTCGTCGTCGACCGGCAAGACGTCGACGGTAAAGCGGCCCTCAATCTCGATGCCGGACGCGTCGGTGATCACGTAGCCAGCACTCAGGATGCCATTGGCGTCGGGCCCGGCATCAAAGCGGATCTGGTCGCCCTCCATCGACACTCTGCCACCCGAGACCCTGACGAAACTGATCGGGTCGCCGTTGGGGTGGATGTCGTTCGCCAGCAGGTCCGCCGGGTCGATCAGCAGGCTCTCGCCCTCGCTGATCGGGCCGAAGGCGTCGGGGAAGGCGATCGGCAGGGCCTGGTCGGTGGTCACCCCGATCAGCACGTCGGCCCGCGCGGTGCCGCCGTTGCCGTCGCTGATCCGGTAGGAAAAGCCGCCGTTGCCGAAGAAATCCGCGCGCGGGGTGAAGGTCACGGTGTCGCCGGTCAGCTCGACCGCGCCGTTCACCGGGTCAAGCACGCCGGTCAGGCTGAGGCCGTCGCCCTCGGGGTCGGTGTCGTTGTCCAGCAGGGCGGCCACGTCGATCTCGATCGCGGTGTTCATCGCGGTGAGGTACCCGTCGTCCTGCACGCCCACGGGGTCGTCGTTGATCGGCGCATAGCTGACGGTGATCTCTCCGTCCGCGGTCAACCGGCCGTCGGTGATGCGGTAGCCGACCGTGATGTCGCCCACGAAATTCTCGCGCGGGACCAGTTCATAGCTGCCGTCGGGCAGCAGGTTCAGCACCCCGTTCTCGACGTCGGGCAGGAAGCGGACGAAGCTCAGCTCGTCGTCGTCCGGATCGGTGTCGTTCGCAATCAGATCGGCCTGCACGAGGTTGATCGTGGTATCCTCGTCCTCCGCGAAGCTTTCCGGGCGGGCGATGGGCGCACGGTTGGTGCTGGCCAGCACGACGGTGACCGAGCCGGTGTCCTCGCCGTGGATATCGTCGGTCACGACGTAATCGAAACTCGCTGTGCCGGCGAAATCGGCATCGGGTGTGAAGGTGATCGTGCTGCCGTTCAGCGCGACGCTGCCGTTCGCCGCGTTCAGCACCTGGACCAGGGACAGCGTGTCGTCGTCGATGTCGGTGTCGTTGGCCAGAAGGGCGGCCGCATCGATGACGACCGGGGTGTCCTCGAACCCGGTCACGCGGTCGTCGACGGCCACGGGCGGCTGTTCGGTGGCCAGCACGTCGATCCGGACTGTGCCGGTGCCGGTCGCCCCGTCCTCATCGCGGATCGTGTATTCGAATAGCGCGGCGCCCGCGAAATCGGCCGGCGGAACGAAGGTGAATTCGGCCTCGGCGTTGCCGTCCACGGGCAGTGCGACGGGCGTCACATGGGTTTCCGTGGCCCCGGTGGAGGTCACGAGGATATCCAGCCGGTCCACCAGGGTCAGCGGCGGGGTGCCCGAAAGCGCGCCGGTGTCCGCGTCGATGCTCAGCCAGTCGGGCAGTGCGCTGCCGTCCGACAGGGTCGCCGCATGGGTGACACCCGCGCCGAGATCGGGGATCGGCGGCAGGTCGGCGCGGATCTCCCTGGTCACGACGGACAATGTGCCATCGGTGACCGGGCCCAGACCGGTCAGCCAGACCGGGCCGCCGTCGGGATCGGTGTCGTCGTCGAGCAGGTTCAAGATCGAGAAGGACAGCTGGTCGATGTCCAGCACCTCGAAGGCGTCATCGCCCGCGACCGGGTCGTCAGGCAGCGGCAGGACGTTCAGCACCACGGTGGCCGGCGTGTCCTGCACGGCGTCCTTGGTGTCGCGGGCGGTATAGCTCAGCACGATCCCGCCGGTGAAATCGTCCGGCGCGTCGATGCCGATGAAATCGTCCAGC
This sequence comes from Roseisalinus antarcticus, assembly GCF_900172355.1. Classification (GTDB taxonomy): domain Bacteria; phylum Pseudomonadota; class Alphaproteobacteria; order Rhodobacterales; family Rhodobacteraceae; genus Oceanicola; species Oceanicola antarcticus_A. The sequence goes on from NZ_FWFZ01000010.1 coordinate 35,125, forward strand.
GGCGTGATCGAGATCCCCGGACCGGCCTTGGTGTCCAGCAGCGGGTCGATCACCAGCGGCATCACCAGGGCGAAGGCCGGGCGATCCGCCTCGGTCGAGGCGGTGACGTCGACCCGCGCGTCGATCCGGCCGACCCAGGCATCGGGCGGGGTGCCGCCGAAGCGGCCCGAGGCGGCGTCGAAGCTCAGCCAGTCCGGCAGCGGCGAGCGGTCTGCGGTTTGCGCGTCCAGATCCTCGTCCCCGGCCAGCGGCAGGGCCATCAGCCCCAGCGCCTCGAAATAGGGATCGACCGCGAAGAGGTCGTTCAGCCGCGGATCGAGCGGCGCGAAGGGATCTATGGCAACCTCGATGCCGAAGGCGGGCGCCCCGGCATCCTCAGGTGTGAAGCTCACGCGGACGCGGGTGATATCCTCCTCGGCATCGGGGGCCACACCGGTCAGCGACAGGCTGCGGGTGCTGTCGTCGAAGGTCAGCCAGGCCGGCAGGTCGCGGCCGGTGGATTCCGCAGCGCTCCAGCTGCCGGTCCCGAGCGGCGCAAGAAGGGCTGTTTCGGACCAGACGACGCCGGTCGCAAGCCCCAGGCTGTCGGCGGGGTCGATGGTCAGCAGCTCTGTCCGCGCGACCGGCGCGCCGCCGGCCGGATCGGCATAGGCGAAGACCAGCGCCACGTCGAACGGCGGAGCGGTGTCATCGGGCGCAACCCCGGCAAAGCTGAGGGAGGCGGCATCGAACGACAGCCAGCCCGGCAGCGGGCTGCCATCCGCGAGCGTCGCGGTGACGCTGTTGGATTGCGGCAGGGTGATCGTCACCGGATCGCCGGTGAAATCCGCCGGATCGAGCTGCGCATCGACGGAGTGCTCGACCTCGTCCCCGGTCATGCGATTGATGTCCGTGAGGCTCAGCGTCACATCGACGGGGGGCGCACCCAGCGGTGGCGTGCCGGCAAAGCTGGCCGTGGCCGCATCGAAGCTCAGCCAGTCGGGCAGCGGGTCGCCGCCTTGCAGGGTCGCGCCGGTCGCCAGCGTTTCGATCACGAGCGGCGTCTCGGGGGCGAGCGGCCGGTCGTAGATCACCGGCTCGGGTGAGATCTCCACCGGCCCGGCCGCCAGATCGAACGTGTCGAGGACGAGGGCGCGTTCGACCAGCACCGTCTCGCCGCTCAGCAGGTCGGGTCGGGCGAAGGTCACGATGATGCCGACGGGACCGGCGTCCGCCTCGGGCGGGGTGCCACTGAAGGTGAGGCCGCCCGCATCGAAACTCAGCCAGTCGGGCAGCGCGCTGCCATCGGCCTGCCGCACCCCGATCGCCTGCGCCTGGGACACGGTCCCGACGTCGGACAGGCCGCTGCGGTCCAGCGCCGGACGCAGGGCGAAATCCACGTTGACCTGGCCCAGCAGGGTCACCTGCTCGAAGAACAGCACATCGCCCTCGTCGTCGCCGTCATTGGCGAATGCCTCGGCGGCGGTGACCGACAGGACCGTGTCCTCGTCCGCCCAGAGCACGTCGTCGCGGATCATCGGCGGGTCGTTGCGCGGCACGATGTTGACGGTGACGACGGCGGTATCCTGGTCCCCCTTCTCGTCCTCGAGGATATAGGTGAATCGGGCCGGCCCGTTGTAATCCGCCCGCGGGATGAACAGGATCGACCCGGTACCGTCGTATTCGACGCGGCCGTTCTCGGGGAAGCGTTCGATGCCGACGATCGAGATCGCATCGCCGTTCCTGTCGCTGTCGTTGGCCAGCAACAAGGCAGTGTCGATCAGCAGCGGCGCGTCCTCGAAGGTCTCGAGCTCGGGCATGTTGCGGTCGTTGACCGCGGTCGGCGGATCGTTGAGCGGGCGCACGCGCACCTCGACCCGGCCCGAGCCATTGGCGCCGAAACTGTCGGTCAGCTGGTAGGTGAAGGCGGCATCGCCCAGGGCTGCGCCGTCAAAGGCGACATGGGTGGCCGCGTTGCCCGTGGCGGCATTGCCGCCGGCGTCGGACAGGAACACGCTGCCGTTCGACCCTTCGGTCACGCCGGTCAGGGTAAAGCTGTCGCCCTCGGGGTCCTCGTCGTTGCTGAGCAGCGCGTCGATCTCGAACAATGCGGTCTGGCCAAGCCGCGCGACCCGGTCGTCTCGCCCGCCGCGCGGGCCATCGTTGACCGGCGCGAAGGTCACCTCGACCTCGGCGGTCGAGGTCAGCCCGTCCGGGTCGGAAATCGTGTAGCGGAAGCCCGCAAAGCCGAAATGGTCGCGCTGAGGGTTGACCGTCACGACCCCACCGAAAATGCCCACGTCGGCATAGGAGCCGGTCTTCAGCGCGCCCGGCGCCAGCGGCAGGCCGTCCGCGCCGATCAACGGCGCGAACCCGATGATCGAGAGGTCGTCGCCGTCGATGTCGCCGTCGTTGCCCAGCAGATCGGCGATGTCGATGGTCAGCGGCGTGTCCTCGATGCCGAGGATGGGACCGTCGTTGTTCGCTTGCGGCGGGTCGTTCACGGGCAGGATGTTGACCTCGACCCGCGCGGTCGAGACGCGTCCGAGTCCGTCGGTCACGTCATAGTCGAAGAAGGCGTCGCCGTTGACGTTCTCTGCCCCCAGGAAGCGCACGTTGCCATTCGCCAGCAGTTCGACCGTGCCGCCCGAGATGGCGGTCACGCCGGTAATCGTCAGGTCGTCGGCCCGGTCATTCTCTGTCAGCGCGGCGGCGGTGATCTCGAGCGGCTCGTCCTCGGTCGCAAAGCGGATCAGGTCGTCCTGGGCGTTCAGCGCCCGTTCGCTCGCCAGCGTCGCGATCAGGTCGCGATCCCAGATCGTGCCGTCCTCGAACACCACCTGCTCGATCCCGGTCTCGGGCCCGGCGAAATGGTTGGTGACAAGGACGCGGTCGGTCAGGATGCCTGCGCCCTGCTCGATCTCCAGCGTCAGGCTGTCGGAGCCGCCCTCGCGGACCACGCTCACATCCGAGGCGGCGATGCCGGGGCCCATCAGGATCCGGTCGATGTCGCCCGTGGCCCCCTGGTCGTCGATCGTGTCTTCGCCGGTATCGAGCGCCTTGACGTAATCGTCCGAGCCCGCCGCCCCCTGCATCAGGTCGTCGCCGCGATTGCCGTCGAAGGTCTCGTCCCTTGCGCTGCCGATCAGGGTGTCGTTCCAGACCGACCCGATCAGCGCCTCGATCGAGGCATAGGTGTCGCCCGCCGCCTCGCCCTCGGTCCCCACGCCGAGCCCGAGGTCGACGCTCACGCTTTCGTCGGCGTCGGCGAAGTTCGCGGTGTCGATGCCGCCGCGGCCGTCGATGCTGTCCGCGCCGCGCCCGCCGGTCACGGTGTTGGCGGCCGCGGTGCCGCGGATGGTGTCGTCGTGGAACGAGCCCTCGACGATCTCGATCGAGGTGAAGCTGTCGCCGGCGGCATCGCCCGAGGAGGCGGTGCCGCTCTGCATGTCGATGGTGATCCCGACCTCTGACGTCAGGAAGGACGCCGTGTCGATGCCCGCGCCGCCCAGGTGATTGTCCGCCCCGCGCCCGCCGACCAGCACGTCGTTGCCGCCCAGTCCGCGCAGCTCGTCATCGCCCCGGCCGCCGAAGAGGGTGTTGGCCGCGCCGTCGCCCTCCAGCAGGTCGTCGTGGCCCGAGCCGATCAGGTTCTCGATCCGGTCGAGCGTGTCGCCCTCGGCCTGGCCGCCCGCGGCGGTGTCGGCGATCAGCGAGATCTGGACGCCCGAGGCGCTCTCGGAGTAATCCACGGTGTCGTTGCCCGCGCCGCCGTCCAGGCTGTCGGCGCCGAGGCCGCCGTTCAGGATGTCGTCGCCGATCTCGCCCAGCAGCGTGTCCGCGCCGCCCCGGCCCACCAGGCTGTCGTTGCCGTCGCCGCCGCGCAGGGTGTTCTCGCCGCCGTCGCCGAAGAGGTCGTCATCGTATTCGCTGCCGACGAAGCCCTCGATCCCGAGGAAACGGTCGCCCTGGGCATGCCCGCCCTGGCCGATCCGGGTCTGCAGGTCGGCGCGGACGCCCACGTTGGAGCCGTCGAAGCTCGCAAGGTCGATGCCGTCGCCGCCGTTGATCAGATCCTCGTCGTCGCCGCCGATGATGAGGTCTTTGCCGCCCTCGCCGAAGATGTCGTCAGCCCCGGACAGGCCGAAGATCGTCCGGTCCTCGGCGCCGCCGAACAGCAGGTCACGCGCCTCGGTCCCCACGATGGTCAGCTCGACCCGGTCCTCGATGGTCACGGCGACGGTGCCGTCATCCTCCAGATCAGTCGGGTCGGCGAGGATGTAGTCGAACGCGGTCTCTCCGGCGAAGCCGTCGGCGTAGCGGATGACGACGAACTCGTCCTCGTAGACCTCGGCGGTGCCATCCTCGGTGGAACGGATGCCGGCGAAGTCCAGTGCGCCCCACTGGTTTTCGGGCATGTCCACGTCGCTGTCGTTGAGCAGCAGGTCCGAAATCCGAACCACCAGCGGCACGCCGCGGGTGCCGGTGGCTGTGTCGTCCCCGGCGGTGGGCGTGTCGTCCTGGGCGATGATCTCGACGCTGACGCGGCCGGTGTCGCTGCCGTGCCGGTCATCGGTGACGGTGTAGGAGAAGCTGGCAAGGCCGTTCTGGTTCAGCAGCGGGGTGAAGACCACGTTGCCATCGGCGTCGAGCGCCACGCTGCCCTTGTTGCCGGAGCCCTGCCCGACGCTGACCGAGGTGATCCGCATCGCGTCGCCGTCCACGTCGATGTCGTTCGACAGCAGGGTCGAGGCGAGGAAGGTCTGGGGCGCGTCCTCGAACAGCGTCACCGCATCGTCGAGGGCGACGGGCGGCGCGTCGGAGGTGGCCAGGAACAGCATCGAGACCACGGCGTCGTCGGTGGCGTTTTCGCTGTCCTGCACAAGGTAGCGGAAGGTCGCGACGCCGGTGAAGCCGGGATCGGGTGTAAAGGTGATCTGGTCGCCGTCGCGCACAGCCAGGCCGTCCGTCGCCGCCTGGACCGACACGAAGCTGACGGTCGCGTCCTCGGGATCGCTGTCGTTCGACAGAAGGTCCGCGATGTCGATCACCAGAGGTGTGTCGCGGGTGCCGTCGAGGAAGAAGATCGACGGGTCGGAATGGCTGTCGTTGCCCGCCCTGGGCGGGTCGTTGACGGCCAGCACGTTGACGAAGACCGTCGCCTCGGCGGTCACCCCGCGATCGTCGGCGACGGTGTAGGTGAACTGGCCCTGTCCGTTGAACCCGGCCCTGGGATCGGCGACGATGACACCGTTGAGCTCCAGCTCGATGTTGAGGCCGGTGCCGCCCCGTGCCGAGACGATGACCAGGTCGCTGCCGAGGGGCGAGCTGTCGTTGGCCAGAAGCTCATCGCTGGAAATCGCGAGGGGCACGCCCTCGTTGGTCTCGAAGGTGTCGTCGCCGGGCTGGGGCGGGTCTCCGGCGGCGGAAACGATCACCGGAACGATGGCTGTATCCGTCCCCCCGGCCCCGTCGCTGACCGCGTAGCCGAAGCTGCTGGTGCCGAGGAACCCGGCGTCCGGCGTCAGGATGATGTCGCCATTGGCCCTGAGCTCGACCGTCAGGTCGTCGCTGCCGGTCACGCCCGTGATCGTCACCCGGTCGCCGTCCGGGTCGGTATCATTGAGCAGCAGGTCGAACTGGCTGAAGGTCAGCTGCTGGTCGAGCAGCAGCTCGATCCGCGCGTCGTCATTGGCGACGGGGTCGTCGTTGACCGGCGTGACGGTGACATAGACCGTCGCCTCGCTCTGGCCGCCTTCGGGCGTGTTCGCCTCGTAGCGGAAGCTGGCGAGCCCGTTGAAATCGGCCGCCGGGGTAAAGACGATGGTGCCGCCGGTTCCGGTGCTCACGCTGCCGTTCTGCGCGCCGAATACGCGGCCCACCACCATCTGGTCGCCGTCGCTGTCGTTGGACAGCAGGCGCAGCGGCTCGATCGTGAGCGCACCGTCCTCGACCACGGCGAAGCCCTCGTCATCACGCGCCAGCGCCGGCGGGGTGACCCGGACAGAGGCCGTGCCGGTGGCAAAGCCGCCGACGCCGTCGGTCACCGTATAGGTGAATTGCGTCGCGCCGCGGAAGCCCGCGACCCCGGTCCAAAGGACATTGCCGTCGCCGTCGATCTCGGCCGTGCCGTTCGCCCCGCCGTCGACCGAGATGATCTGCAGCTCCTGCAGGTCGGCGTCGAAATCGTTGCGCAGCAGCGCCTGCGGATCGAGCCGAAGCGCGCTTGCCTCCTGCACCGAGAAGATGCCGTCCTCGACCGCCACGGGCGCGTTGTTGTCGAGGATCGTCAGAACCTCGGCCGAGGTCCAGACCGTGCCGTCCGAGAAGCGGACCTCTTCCACGCCGGTGTCGTCGGTGGACAGGAAGTTATGGATCGTGACCGTGTCGCCCGAGGTGGCGAAGCTGAAGACGATCGCGTCCGACCCCTTGTAGAGCCGCGAGACCCCGGTCTCGAGTGCGTTGAAATCGGGCAGCGACAGGATGTCGAGCGTATCGGCGGACTGGTCGTCGATCACCTCGTCGCCGTCGCCCTGGCGCACGACATAGGTGTCGTTGCCCCCGTAGCCGATCAGCAGGTCATTGCCGCCCCCGCCGGTGAGCGTATCGACCCCGTCAAAGCCGCGGATGTTGGCATCGCCCGGTCCGGCGGCGAAGGCCAGCACCGCCGTGCGCATCTCGGGCGTGCGCCACTCGGTGCCGTCCGAGAACTCCACCACGTCCACCCCGTCGGTGTCGCCCTTGAGGGCGCCCGTCAGCAAGATCCGGTCGGTCGCGCCCGGCATCCGCAGCACCAGGTCATCGCCGTCGGCGGGGCTGCGCCCCACGTCGGCAAGCTCGCCCGGGGCGATGTCGAGCAGGCGCAGGCGGTCCTCGCTGTCGCCGCCCTCGTCGGTGATGCGGTCGTCGCCGTCGCCGCGGCGCCAGATGTAGACGTCGTCGCCCGCACCGCCCAGTTGCAGGTCGTCGCCCCCCATCGCCTCAAGCTGGTCGCCCGCGCGGCTGCCCAGCAGGATGTCGTCGGCATCGGTCGGCTGGCCGAGGATCAGCTGGCCCTCGATCTCTTCGATGGTCAGGGTCTCGCCGGTGTCGGCGAAATGCACCTCTTCGATGCGGACAGAGGTGGTCGCGACCAGCCCGCGCACGACGGTGATCTCGTCGCCGCTGTCGGGCAGCCGCACGACGAGGTCCTCGCCGTCGCGCCCGCGCCGGGCAAAGCCCACCTCGGAGGGTGCGTAGCCCCGGATCTCCAGCCGGTCGATATCGGCCGATGAGCCCTCGTCGCGGATCACGTCGATGCCGTCGCCCCGGGTGTAGACGTAAAGGTCGCTGCCCCGACCGCCGAGGGTGAGGTCGTCGCCGAGCCCGCCCTCGATCGTGTCGTCCTCGGTCGTGCCCTCAAGGCGGTCGGCGCCGCTGGTGGCCTCGTTGCGCAGGGCGAGGGTCTCGAAATCGCTGCGGGTCCAGGTGGTGCCGTCGTCGAAGACGATCTCGTTCAGCCCGCGCGAGCTGAAGCCCGAGAACGACCCGCGGGCGGTGATCAGCCCGCTGTCGCCCGCGTCGGGCGCACTTTCGAGGATTTGAACCAGAAGGTCGCCGAACAGCCCCTCGGACAGGACCACCTCGTCCGGCGTCAGTCCCAGCAGCAGCAGCCGGTCGGTGTCGCCGGTGTCCGTCTCGACGATCAGGTCGAACCCGTCGCCGCGGCGATAGAGATAATCGTCCGACCCGTCGCCGCCCGACAGCACGTCGTCGCCGGCCTTGCCGTCGATCGTGTTGTCGTCGTCGCTGCCGATGATCCGGTCGGCGAAGGGCGTGCCCGCATCCGCGAGGATCGCGGCGGCGATGCCCGTCCGATCGATGGTCGAGCCGTCGCCGAATTCCACGATCTCGATCCCGTCGTCATCGTCGGCGCCCTCGGTCAGCATGCGTTCGAGCAGGATCGAGCCGCCATCGCCCGCGCCGGCCGCCGTTTCGGCGATGGTCAGCAGGATACCGGCGGGGGTCGCCGCGAAACTGACCGCGTCGGGGGCGATGTCGGTCAGGATCAGCCGGTCCTCGTCGCTGGCGAACCGGTATTCGGCCACGTCGATCAGCCGCATGTCGCCATCGCCACGGGCATAGCGATAGGTGTCGTCGCCGTCGCGCCCCAGGACGATGTCGTCGCCGGTCCCGGGGGTCACGTCGTCATTGCCGCGCGAGGCGGCGATGAGGTCGTCAAGCGGTGTCGAGGCTGCGTCGATCACGCCCTGCATCAGGGTGCGTACCGCCACCTCGGAGCCGTCGCTGAAGCGCACGGTCTCGACCAGGCCCTGGTCGTCGTTCTCGGTCGCGAAGGCCCGGACAAGGCGCACCGACCCGGCGGTCAGCCCGGTGCCGGTGTCGACGGTCAGCAGAAGGTCCTCGCCCTGGCGCGACGCCAGCAGGTTCGCGGGCAGAAAATCCGGGAATTCCAGCACATCGGGCAGGATGTTGTCGTAGTCGATGTAAGAGTATTCGCCGTTCTCGACGATGACGTCGGCGCCATCGCCATTGCGGTAGACATAGAGGTCGCCCGCCTCGGTGGTCTCGAAGCGGTCGTCGCCCGCGCCCATCTCGTAGGTCAGCGCGGGGCCGGCGTTGCGGACAAGGTTGTCACCGGCATCGAGCAGCCTGGCGGCGAAGGCCTCGGCAATCTCGGTCTGGCCCCAAACGGTGCCGTCGGCAAAGGCGATGCCCGCCAGAAGCATCTCTCTGTCGCCATTCGCAGGATAGCCGTCCACGATCCGCAGTGACCCGCCGTCGTCCGCGCCCGCGGCGCTTTCAGGGATCTTGATCACAAGGTCGTCGGCCTGGCGCAGGATCTCGATATCGGCCGGCGCCAGGTCGGTCAGATCAATCGTCAGGTCCGAATCGTAGGACCGCACAAGCACGATGTCGTCGCCGTCGCCGCGGGCGTAGGCCAATACGTCGGCACCTGCCGCCCGCAGGTCGACCGCGTCGTCGCCTGCACCGGGGGTGACGGTCTCGCCCCGGGGGGTGCCAAGGATAATGTCGTCGCCTGCTGTGAACTGGCTGGCCAGAAGGGTCGACAGAATGCTGCCATCTGTCAGGACAGTGCCGTCGTCCAGTGTGACCGTCACGCCGGCCCAGGCCGAGGAATAGCTGAAATAGTCGCGCAACTGGATCTCGCCCGCGTCCGAGCCATCGGGCAGCGTCGCCGCGATGGTCAGGACCAGCGCGTCATGGCGCCTGACAAAGGACAGGTCGGCCTCCAAGACAGACCGCAGGACGATCAGCCCGGCGGGTGGGCCCTCATAGCTCTGGTCTTCCCAGGCATCGTTGCCGTCGCCGCGCGTGTAGATATAGGTGTCCGTGCCTCCTTTGCCGCGGGCCCCGTCGTTGCCCTGACCGGGCTCGATTGTGTCGGGGCCACTGGTGCCTTCGATGAGATCCGCAATTGGCGTGCCCGCCGGTGCGCCGCCGGGGACAGGCAGGGCGTCGAGATCCATGGCGGTCCAGATCGTGGAATCCGAGAACACGATCTGATCAACCCCGTTGGGAATGAGCGTTCCCTCGCCGCCCTCGAAGTCATTGTATTCGCGCATCCTCAGGGCGAACTGGCCCCCGTCGCCCGCGCCGGGGGCGCTTTCGCCATAGGTGACACGATAGGCAAGATAGCTGACATACTCGGCGAACAGGATGTCGCCCGGCAGCAGGTCTGTCAGGGTCAGCGTGTCGGTGTCGGTCTCGTCCAGACTCCCATTGTCAAGAAAGCTGTCGGTCCCGTCGCCGCGCGCATAGGTAAAGGCCGTCGACCCTTCGTCGCCGTAAAAGACAGTATCACGCGGCCCGTTGGCTGGTGACCAGGCCCCGGTGGCAGGATCGATGAGTTCAAAGAAATCGGTGGGCAGCCGTGACAGGATTTCGGCATCGTCCCAGACAGTGCCGTCGTCAAAGGTCACTTCGCCAAAGCTGATCGCGAATGACGCCGGATCATAGATGAACCGGTATTCGGGTCTGTCGTCCAGCGTGACCGATCCCCCCCCGGCAAAGCTGAGGATCGCCCGCCCGAGGATCGCATCCCAGCCGACGGTGACGTCGCCAGGCGCAATCCCGGCCAGGTCCAGCGTGTTGGCGGTGGTTTCGGCGTCGTCGACGATCAGGTGGTGGCCGTCGCCCGCGGCATAGAGATAGGTATCCGCCCCGTCCCCGCCATAGGAGACGTCGTCGCCCAGCCCGCCGGTGATGGTGTCATTGCCGCCCCCGGCAGTAATCAGGTCATTGCCGCCCTGGGCGTCGATCGTATTGTCGGTCTCGTCTCCGGTCAGGTCGTCCGGGCCCGGCCCGGCAACGATCGCCGTCTGCGTCCGCAGGTCTTCGGCGGTCAGCGTGACACCGTCGGAAAAGGCAAAGGTCTGTATCTGGTTGCGATCGCCGCTGGCGAACATATCGTCAACGGTCAGCGATCCGGCACCGGTCAGGAAGGTCAGGACCAGAGAGTCGGGGTTCAGCGGGTCGCGGTTGGCGATGACATCGGTCGAGGCGAGATCAGGGAAGTCGACAATATTGACATCGGTGCCGACCTGCGCGGTGCTGTCGAACAGGATGTCGTGGCCGTCGCCCAACTCATAAATGTAGGTGTCCGAGCCACGGAAATCGCGACGTGCCTCGTCGGCGGGCGAGCTGTCCCATGTATCGTTGCCCGAGCTGCCAATTGTCGAGACCGGACCCGCCTCGGCCAGCATCGGCACGGCATTGGCCTCGATGTCGGTGCGGTTCCAGACGACGGGTGTCGCGCCGCCGCCAAAGACGATCTCGTCAATGGACGAGCTTCCGCCGACGATCCGGATCTGTCCGCGTTCCCCGAGGATGTTCAACGTCAGGCTGTTGTCGTCGCCAAAAAGTTCGCCCCAAAGGATGATGTCGGCAGGTGTCAGGTCTGGCAGGGACAGTGTCTGTCCCGTGATGTTGTCAATGGTGTCGATCCCGTCGCCGGGGCGGTAAACGATCGTATCGCCGCCAAAGCCGGTGCTGATCTCGTCAAAACCGCCGCCGGCCTCGATGGTTTCACTGCCGCTGTCGGTGGCGATCCGGTCGTCGCCTTCGGTCTTCGGGATGGAGGCGGCCATGCGCGCGTCCAGATCGTTGCGCCGCCAGACTTCGCCGCTTTCGAACTCGATCTGGTTGATCCTGTGCTCGGTTGCCGTGCCCTGGTCTAGCCGGATGCTGTCGGTCGATCCGGCGAAGGTCAGCACCACGGACCCCGGTTGGCGAAGGTCCTGGTTGACCGTCACGTCCTCGGGGAAATGCCCGAAGATTTGCAGCGTGCTGCTGCCTGAATCGGCGACGAAGACATCCTGCCCGTCGCCCGCTCGGAACACATAGGTGTCGTTGCCGCCGCCATTGTCGACCACGTCGTTGCCGGTCCCCGGCTCGAAGGTTTCGGTCCCGTCGAAACCGGTCACGCGGTCGTCGCCCGCCGTCTGCTGGGCGTCGATCAGGCCCTGAACGATGTCGGCGCGGGTGAGGATCGCATTGCCGTCGTCGGGCAGTTCGATGGTTTCGACGTGGTCAGGCGCATAGCTTCCCAGCTGGCGGACGATGACGATCCGGTCATCGGTCCCGACGAAGCGGATCTCGAGATCGTCCGGATCCGAGGGCGACTGGACAAAGATCAGCTCTGCGGCGGTATAGCCCCGGATCTCGATCACGTCGGCGTCCTGCTGGAACGATCCCTCGCGGATCACGTCGCGCCCGTCGCCGCGGGTGAAGACATAGCGGTCCTCGCCCCGGTCGCCGGACAGCAGGTCGTCGCCGCCCTCGCCCACCAGAAGGTCCGGGCCGTCGGTGCCGTTCAGGGTCTCGTTGCGGTCGGACTGGCGCTGCCCCTCCAGCGCGATCAGGATGTCGCCGATGTCCCAGGTCGTGCCGTCTGCAAACACGAACTCGGTGATCCGGCCTGAATTGGTGTCGAAGCCGTCGACGATGGTGATCTCGTCGCCGGGCAGAAAGCGCAGTACCAGGTCGTCGGGCCGGTCCGCATAGCGCACGACCGTCAGGTCGAGCGGGCCGTAGTCGCGCAGCACAAGACGGTTGGTTTCCGACGAACGACCGGAATCGTCGATGATGTCGCGGCCGTCGCCCCGCGAATAGATGTAGGTGTCGGCGCCGTCGTCGCCGTCAAGCCGGTCCGGTCCGGCCAGTCCTTCGAGCGTGTCGTCGCCATCGCTTCCCGACAGGCTGTCGGCGAAGGGGGTGCCCTGGCCGACCGTCATCGCGAACAGGGCGTCGCGGCTGAATTCGGTGCCGTCGGTGAAGGCGATCGTGTCCACCCCCTCGGGCAGGTAGCGCAGCAGGATCTCGTCCTCGGTGCCGTCGAAGGTGATCAGCAGCTCGTCGCGGTCCTGCACCGGCCGGCGGACGATCATCTCGTCGGGGCGGTAGCCGGTGATCTCGATCCTGTCGTTGCCTTGCGCGTCCGCGATCACGTCGCGGCCATCGCCGCGCTGGTAGAAATAGGTGTCGTCGCCGCGCCCACCCTGGATGTCGTCGTCGCCCTCGAGCCCGGCGATCGTGTCGTCGTAGCGCGAACCGGTGATCGCGTCGTCGCGCTCGCTGAACTGGCTGGCGACACCGGCGGCGATCAGGTCCTCTCCGGTCCAGGTGACCTGGTCGGCGAATTCGATCTGGGCGATGTTGCTGTTGGTCAGCGCCCCCTTGACGATCACGCCCTCGCCGGTCTCGGCGAAGGTGATGGCGATGTCGGGCCCGTCCAGGTCGACCCGCCGCACCTTGGCGTTGCTGGAAGATTGGTCGGCGAAGATCAGCCGGCTCTCGCCGCCCTGGCCGCGGGTGTCGATGATGTCGATGCCGTTGCCGACGTAGTGCACGAAGGTCTTGTCGCGGTTGCCCAGGATCACGTCGTCGCCCGCGCCGGTATCCAGCGTCAGCGACAGCCCGTTGCGGGCGTCGATCACGTCGTCGCCGTCGGTCGATTGCTGCACCACCAGCAGGCGGGTCACGGTGTCGGCGTCGATCTCGGTATCGTCGCCGGGGTCGGCCGCGTCGCCCTCGAAGACGAATTTCTCGATCCGGTCGGCAGCAGTGCCGCCGGCGCCCTGCAGGATGATCAGCGTGTCGTCGATCCCCGCGAAGCGCACCAGCAGATCCTCGCCCTGCTGGCTGAAGCGGATCATCTCGCGCACGATGCCGGCGCCGAAGACCACCGCGTCGATGCCGCCGGTGTCGCGGACCGAGTTGTCGCCGTCGCCGAGGTTGATGCGGTAGGTGTCGTTGCCGCCCAGCCCCTCCAGCGCGTCATCGCCAAGCCCGCCAACGAGGGTATCGTCGCGGTCGTCGAAGCCGGTGATCTCGTCGGTCCCGTCGGTCCCGGTGGTCATCGCGTTGCGGATGTCCTCGAGGTCCCAGATCGTGCCGTCGGCGAACTCGAACCGCTCCACCTGGCGGGTGGTGAGGCCCTGCACGATGGTCAGCCGGTCCAGCCCGTTGCCGAGATCGAGGATCAGGTCCTCGCCGTCGCGCAGGACGCGCAGGTCCTCGACCCGCACAAGGCTACCGAAGAGCACGGTGTCGATCGCGCCGGCGTCGGGCGTCTCGCTTTCCACAACGCGGTCGAGGTCATAGGCCCCGTCGAAGACATAGGTGTCGCCCGCATTGCCCCCGATCAGGGTGTCGTCGCCCTGCCGCCCGTCGAGCACGTTGGGGTTCGTGGTGCTGCCGGTGATCTCGTTGTCGCCGTAGTTGGCGCCGTCGATGGCCAGCTCTTCCTCGACATCGGCGATGGACTTCACCTGGCCGCTGGCGAACTCGAACAGCTCGACCCCCTCGCGGATGCTGGCGAACTGGTTCTGGATGCGCAGGGTGTCGACATGGCCGGCCAGGGTGATGAGCAGGTCGTCCCCGGCCCGCGAAAAGCTGACCATCGCCTCGGTGACGCCGGGGCCGAACAGGACCCGGTCCTCGGTCTCGGCATTGCGCCCGCCGCGGTCGGTCCAGGCCACGCGGGCCTGCACGTCGACGATGAGGTCCTCGCCGTAGCCGATGCCGAAGCGGTAGGTGTCGCCATCGGATTCGCCGATCAGCGTGTCATTGCCGGCAAGCCCGTCGAACAGCTCGGCAAAGTCGCTGCCGCGCAGCGTGTCGTCGCCTGCGGTGCCGATCACGTCGACCTGGTCGGGGTTCAGCGCCGTGAACTGGACCACCTGGTCGGAAAACACCAGCTCGTCGATGGCGTTGGCCTGCTGGCCCTCGCGGTTGTACTGCCCTTCGAGCCGCAGCACTTCGCCCGAGGATTTCAGCGTCAGCAGCAAGTCGCGGCCGTCGCGGTCGATCACCACGTCCGCCAGGGCAATGTCGCGCAGCTCCACCCGGTCGAAGCCGCCGGTGTCGAAGATCGTGTCGTTGCCCGAGCCTTCGTACCAGATATAGGTGTCGCCCGCCCCGCGCCCCTCGAGCCGGTCGTCGCCCTCGAGCCCGTTCAGGATGTCCGCGATATCGAAGCCGTAGAGCGTGTTGTCACCGGCATCGGCGGACAGGTCGATGACATGCTGGGCCAGCTTGGCGTAGTCCCAGACCACCCCGTCGCCGAAGCGCAGCTCCTCGATCAGGTCGGTGAAGCCGAGGATCAGCGTCTTTTTGTAGCTGTCCTGCAGGATGATCCCGTCGTCGGGGCTGTCGGTCAGACGCAGGGTGATCGTGTCCGACGGGCCCTCGCGCTCGAAGGTGAGGTCGGTCCAGCCGATGCCGTCCTGGAACTCGACCGCGTCGTAGCTGGCCGAGAACAGGTCGAGCGCACTGTCGTCGATCACGTCCAGCCCGTAGCCCCGGCCGAAGATGTAGACGTCGTTCTGCTCGCGCCCCGACAGCACGTCGTCACCGGCGCCGCCGTCGAGGACGTCGGCGTTGTGGTAGCCGTAGATCACGTCGGAGCCGTCGGTCTTCGCGTCCTCGATGATCGACTGCATGATGTCGGACTGGGTCAGATAGCTGCCGTCCTCGAACGTCACCCGCTCGATCGCCTCCTTGAAGATCAGGCCGATGAAGGGCGCGTTGAACCACGAGAACTGCCCTTCGATCGTGATGACATCGCCGGTCCCGGCACCGGTGTCGTCAAGCACGACGATGCGGGCGTCGTTCGATTGCCCGTCCCGCTCGAACCGCAGGTTGTCCTCGGTGATGTCGCCGAGGACCTGGACCATGTCCAGCTTCTTGACCGGGTCGTCGGTGGCGCGATCGTTGCTGTCGATGATCCGGTCCTGGCCGTCGCCCTCGCGGAAGATGTAGATGTCGCCGTCGCGGCCGCCGCGCAGCACGTCGTTGCCCTTGCCGCCCTCGATCACGTCGCGCGACTGGGTGCCGACGACCACGCCGGGCGCATCGTCGGGCTGGCTGACGGCAAAGGCCAGGTCCCACCAGTTCCACATCTCGCCATCGGCCCAGATGAAGCTGCCGACGCCGGTGTTGTTGGCAAAGTTGTAGCCGAACAGCGGGTCGATCAGGTCGCCCAGGAACTGGTCGCGCACCCGCAGCGTGTTGTCGGTGCCGATCACCTCGAACACCAGGTCAAGCCCGTCGACGCGCGCCGTGACCTGATCGGCGGTGTAGGTGGTAAAGCGCAGCTCGTCGGTCTTCGGCGCATCGACCAGCGCGACCTCGACATCGTCGATCACGTCGTTGCCGAAGTCGCCGCCGACGAAATAGATATCCGCCCCCGCGCCCCCGCGATAGGTCTGGTCGCCGCCGCTGAGATAGATCCAGTCGTCGCCCCTGGTGCCGTCGATCAGGGTGTCGGTCGCGACATGCTCGATCAGCTTGTCCTGCCGCAGGCCCAGCGCGTTCATGATCGCGGGCAGGTCAAGGACGGTCGGCTGGGTCTCGTAGGCGGGGATCAGGTTCTCGAGGACGAAGGACTGGTCCTTCTTGACCGTCGCGGCAAAGAAATCGTCGGTCGGCGTGATGTAGAAATCGGGATAGATGACCTGCAGGATCTCGTGCCAGCCCTGCAGGTACTCGGTCGCCCCGACCTCGTCACCCGGCGCACCGGCGAGAACGGCCTGAAAGATCGGCTCCAGCTCGAAGCTGGTGGCGGCGCTGAACCGGTCGCTGTCGGCGTCATAGCTCAGCCCCTCGGCGAAATCCTTCAGCCCGGTCTGCAGCGCCAGCCGCGCGGCGAAGCCCCGCGAGGTGTTGATGTAGCTTTCCATCACCAGGTCCATCAGCTCGATGGCCGAGGGGATGATGGTGCCGTCGTATTCGCCGGTATTGCCCAGCTCGATCGCGTCCTCGGGGCGGAACGCGCCCGTGGTGTAAGAGATCATGCCCGTGTCGGGATCGGTGTCGGCCTTCATGATCTCGGGCTGGAAGGCGACCCCGTAGAGGGTCGTGGCGAAGTGCAGCTGTCCGGCGGTGACGGTCTCGACCCGGTAGAAGCTGTCGTCGGTGGAGCCGAGCTCGTCCAGCCTGTCGAAGTCGATCTCGAAGTTGCGCAGCTTGAAATCGCCAGCGCGGCCGAGCTTGTCCTGCAACTCCAGCGCCCGGTCCAGGTTGCGCGCCCAGACATGGAAGCTGCCGTCGGCGTCGGTCACCTCGACCGAGTAATCCACCGCCTCGCCGTCGATGAAGTTGATCGCGATGGCCGGGACTTCGGGATCGGCGTAGCGGTTGAAACCCAGCGCCTCGACCCGCCATTCCTGGCCGTCGGGCGGCGCCATGGCCAGCAGATCGTCCAGGGTGGGCGCCGCGATGGGCGACCCGCCCGCGCCGGTGATCGGGGTGCCGCTGGCCAGCTGCCAGGAGCCGTCGGGCTGTTCGATGCCGTAGTCGCGGACCTCGGCCCGGTCGCCCACGATCTCCACGAGGTAGGGCGCCGCCGTCCGGTGGGTCAGCGCCGCGCCCCGGTCCTGGGGCGACCACAGCGCCTCCATCTGCCAGGCGCCATCGGCCGGGCTTTGGGCCATCACGTCGGCCAGGGTCGGCCGGTCGATGACCAGGCCGCCGCCATCGCGCAGCGGCGCGCCACTGGACAGCTCGTACCAGCCGCCGGTGTCGTCCTCGCGCCAGATCGCCCAGTCGACAAGCGCGCCGTCCGCCGCCAGCAGCACCGGCGTCAGCTCCTTGGTGCGATAGAGCGACTGGCTCCATTCCCCGAAGATCGGCGTGGCCTTCTCGCGGATGTCGGCCAGGTCGGCGACGGTCATGCCCGCGGTCGCCTCGTAGACGGTCCGCGACAGCATCAGGTCGTTGGACATGGCGACCGCAAGGTTGGTCATCGACCCGATGCCCTTGCCGTCGGGCGTGTCGTCGCCCTCCAGCCAGGGCGCGATGCCACGCTCGCCGCGATAGATAGAGATGGCGCGGTTGGTGTCGAACAGCACCTCGGTCACGTTGCCCGTGGTGCCATCGCTCCAGGTAAAGGTCGATTCCGCGGCAAAGACGTTGTCGAACGCCTCCACCCCATCGATATCCGTGGCGCCCGCGACATCGAACGAGATGATCCCCAGCTCGGACAGGGTGAAAAGGTCGAGCTCGTCGACGCGGCCGTCCTGGTCGAAATCGCGCCAGACGCGCAGCTCGGACCAGACATCGTCGGCGGCGTCGATCACCCCGTCGGAATTGCTGTCATAGGTCGCAAGCTCGTCGAAGCCCGAGACGCCGGGCGCCCCGAACATCTCGGTGATGTCCTCGATCTTGCCGTTGCCGTCCTTGTCGAGCACCAGAAAGCCGTCGTCGGGCCGGATCCAGCCGCTGCTTTCCGAGAAGAAGTCGCCGTCCATGTCGAAATAGACGCCGTCCTCGCGCTGCATCGTCTCGATCCCGTCGCCGTCGAGATCGAGGACCAGCGGGTCGTCCGCGCTTGACCAGATGAAGTTCTTGGCCATCTGCAACATGGCTTGCGCCTGGGTGATGACCGCGCCCCAGATCAGGGTGAAGATCGACAGCGCAAGCTCCTGAGCGCCGCCGCCGGGGCCGAAGGTCCGGAACACCATCCCGAGATCCCCGGCTTCGGGGATGCCCCACTTGGTATCGACATAGCCGCCCTGGTCATAATCCTGCACGACCATCGCCGGCGAGGCGTCGCCGGACTGTTCGGCTGCGTCGCCGATGCCCACCGTGTCGTAGATTTGGTTGTAGACCAGCAGCTGGTTGGAGGTCGTGTTGCCGTAGAAGACGAAAGGCAGCGTGTAATCCATCGCCAGGGAGTTCTGCGCGATGGTCGCCAGGAACGCGACGACATCGGCCGCGCTCGCCCCCATGATGGGCAGGTTGGTGCCGCCGCCCACGGGGATGCCGAACAGCTCGAGCACGTCGACC
The DNA here is from genome assembly GCF_900172355.1 of Roseisalinus antarcticus. Classification (GTDB taxonomy): domain Bacteria; phylum Pseudomonadota; class Alphaproteobacteria; order Rhodobacterales; family Rhodobacteraceae; genus Oceanicola; species Oceanicola antarcticus_A. The sequence goes on from NZ_FWFZ01000010.1 coordinate 53,416, forward strand.
TCTTCGGCGTCCATGACGAAGGAGCCGGGCCAGAACCAGAAGGCGTCGAGCTTGCCGTCCCCCTGCTCGTCCCGGTTGCCGCCCCAGAGCTGGCCCTTGACGGCGGAGTTGAACAGCAGGTCGCTGCCGTCGCCGCCCACGAGGACGGTTCCGATGCCGCCGCCCGCCAGCAGCCGGTCGTCGCCATCGCCCCCCTCGACCCGTGCGCGGAATTCCTGCGCGGCGATCGTCTGGCCATCCTTGTCGGTCATGCCGCCGTCGACCGTGTCGATCGTGGCATTGGCCGGCTGGTTCTCGGCGTTGTTCCAGATGACGACGTCGTTGCCCTTGCCGGCTTCGACGACACCCCACAACGGCGCACCCGCGGAATTCGTGTCGGCCTGCCACGACATCTTGTCGAAGTAGTCGCTGGGGTTGTGTTCGGAATTGATGAAGAAGATGTCGTCCTTGTCGGTGCCGACAAAGCGGTGCGCCCCGACGACGACCGCCTTCGATCCGCCGCCGTTCGCCGCGGTCGCCTCGATCTCCTTGTTGGTGCCGCTGAGCCAGTCGACGAGCTTGGCGGCCTCGGCCTCTTTACCGGCCCTCGACAGCTCCAACTTGCCGTTGTCGGAGGTCTTGGTCGAGAACTTGCCGTTCACGAAGGTGACGCCGGTCGACATCTTGGAGAAATCGACCGTGTCGAAATCGTCCTCGGTCACCTGCTCCGGCGCGAAACGGTTGAAGTCGATCAGCAGCGGCGTCGGCTGACTGTTGACCAGCCAGTCGTTGACCGCCACCGTGTCTTGGCGGTGGGTCAGCAGGACACGTTCGATGTCCTTGATCGTGTCGACCTCGGTGTCGAGCGGATCGGTGAACTGGACGCCCATCCGGGTGGCGCCCGGCACGGTGAAGCTTTCGCCGAAGATGAACAGCAGCACGCCGCTGGCGTAGATGTCGCTCTCGTCGTCCCAGTTCCACTTGTCATAGCGGGCGGTGTCGTTGCCTTCGCTGCCGTGCAGCGTGTCTGCGCCGTAGCCGCCGCTGAGATCGTCGTCGCCCTTGCCGCCGACAAGACGGTCTTCGCCCTCGTTCGACTTCAGCCAGTTGTCCAGCGCGTTGCCGATCAGCATGTCGTTGCCGGCCTGGCTCAACGCGTCCTCGATCTCGACGCCGCTTGCGATGTTGTAGCCGCCGCCGATGGAGACCTTGGTCGCGTTGTCGTAGAGCCCGGACATGTTGCCGGCGCCGATGGTCAGCGGGTTCGCGATTTCACCGGCGACTGTCCCGTTGACGGTCAGCTGATACTCGATCTCCCGCAGGTCGGCGAGCAGATCGGTCATGTCGCCGGTCAGCGTTTTCTGCATGCTCGCGGGGTTGAGGTTGATGACCGCCTGCATGCTGCCGGTCTTGTACTCGATCCGGTCGCGGTCGCCCGCGCTGTCCCAGATCCCCATGTAGCTCTCGCCGATCGAGGCGTAATTGTCGCTGAAATCCAGGTCCAGCGCGTCGGTGGCCGGGTCCGTCATCACCCAGCGGCTGTCGCCGGTGGCGTTGGGCTTGACGCCGTACATGTTCTGGACGGCGGTGATGTCGAGCGCCATCGGCGCGGCCGTCTTGCCCTCGGTGTCGAAAGTCGCGGTCGTGTTCGTGTAGTTCCAGGTGTAGGACATGATCGTATGACGCATGTCCAGGTGGGCGGGCTGGCCGCCGGGATTGCCGGCGTTGAGCGCGATCGTTCCGCGGCTCTGGTTGTGGGGATGCGACAGGCCGAGGGCATGGCCGAACTCGTGCACTGTCACGTAATGGGCATAGCCCGCGCCGCCGGGATCGACGACCAGCGGCTTGACTGCCGAGGAATCGTAGCCTGACGGATTGCTGTAGTCGCTCTGCAAATAGGAGTCGCCGGGATCGGGGGCACCCGGCAGGTTCATGAACGCACTGTTCATGTCGACGTCGCCGATCCAGTAGTTCGTGACGGGCAGGAATGTCTCTGCCCAGCTGATCTGGGCGACCCGGGTCCAGGTGTCGAAGGACTCGCCGATGAAAGCCTTCAGCGCCGGGGCGATCGCCTGGTCCCGAACCAGGGCCGGCGTGTAGTTGCCGTTGAGCGCGGTGATGAGGAGCCCGCGCTCGTAGAAAAAAAACGTCGAGCTCGTTGGCTCCACGTAATTGACGGTGATCGTGCCGTCCCATTTCCAGTCGCCCTGGAGGTATTCCAGAAAATCGGCGTTGCTGCCGACGCCCGAGGATTGCGATGCTGTCATTTTTCGGCCTCCGCCTCAGACACCGACTGGGCGCCCATTTCGCGTAGCGTGTCCGCGCCGATCATCCCGGTCACCAGCGGGTGAATGCGCAGATCGCCGCCCTTCGTCAGCTTCTTCATGTTCGCCATCACCCGGCGCGTCATGTCCTGGCTCGGGGCGATCACGTCCAGCAGCCAGTTGATCTCGCCGCTGGTCCAGTCGTCGGGCTCGAGCCGCAGGGGAAAGACCCCGGCGCGGATCTGCTCGCGGATCTTCGCGTCGACCTGCTCGGACACGCTCGCCCAGATCACGGCCCCGGCCGCGCCGTCGATCGGGGTCTGCCCCTCGGTTGTCTGGGCGAGGGCGACACGGTCGCGCACCAGCGGGTCCAGCAGGACGCGTTGCAGTTCCGCAAGGCTGAGGTGGCGGTAGCGGGGCAGGACCATCATCGCCAGGACGACCTGCCCGAAAGCGGTCCGCAGGCGCTCGCGAATCGCCCCCACATGTTCGAGGTCCTGCTTGCTCGGCGCGTCGCCGTTCTTGTCCGACGCGCCTTCCGTCAATTCATCAGCCATAAGAAATCACTTCGAAACGTGGACGAAGAATCCGATCAATGGCTCACCATAGTCGGCGAAAATCCGTCGCGATAGCAATAATGTCATCCGCCGTGCGGGCCGGCCCGGACCCAGTGCCGCCGCGGTTCGCCGACTTGCCGGCCTCACCAAGCCCATGATTTCGCACCCCGGGCGGCGCCAGTTGAACGCCCGTCGCCTCGCTTCGCGCGTCGGGTGGCGCCCAGCGCGGCGGACCTGCGCATCATTTGAGCGCATGAATCCGAGATTTGCGGACGCCGCTTAACCCCAGGTTAGGACTCCGGTCGCTAAGCAGGTCAGGCGACTTGCTCCGGAGGAACCAGACGATGACCGACAGCAACAGACCCCTGATGCCATTGTGCGCGACATCCCCTCTCGCGGAGCCTGCCGCGTGAGCCGTGCAACCGCCCCCGCTTCCGCCTGCCAGGGCACCTGCCCCGACTGCAGCGCCGTCTTGGCGCGACCGGCCTGCCGGAGCCTGGAGCTTTTGCCCGAAACAATGCCCGGGCCCGACCCCACGACGGATCAGACCCGGCTCCGCCCTTTCCCCCAGCCCGTTCCCCAACAAGGAGAAGATACATGAGCAAGACATTCGAAATCGTGACATTCCGCCTCAAGGAAGGCGTGACGCATGAGGAATTCAACAAGGAAACCATGTCGATGGAGCGGAATTTCCTCGGCAAGCTGCACGGGTTCGCAGATCGCGACACCGGCATTTCCGACGACGGCGAAGTGGCCGTGGTGCTGCATTGGGACAGCGCCGAGGACGCGCAATCGTCGATCGACAAGTTCGTGGACGCCGAAGACACCAAGTCCTTCACCGCGATGATCGACATGGAGACCTTCAAGATGCGGCGCTTCTCGCTCACCGACCACTACGACCTGGTGTCCGGCTAGCCTGCCGCGACCGTCTATTCCCTCAGGCACCGGCTTGCCGGGATCGCGGGGGCACACACCGTCGCCCATCAAGATGGGGCACCGTACGGGACCCGGTGGCGATGACGCCACCGGATTTCATGGGACCACCCCGGGTCTGGCGCGGTCTCCGCGCCCAAAGCGACGATGACAAAGGAGCACACGATGCAGACTGCCGACCGTCCTGCCGATCAGACGCCGGGATTGCCATCCGGCATCCCGAAAGAGCGTGTGGCGGGCCTGTTCGACGGGATCGTGGCGATCACGGCGACGCTCCTGACGCTCGAATTCGCGGTCCCCGACTCTGGCGGCCCCCTCACGGCGGACCTTCTGGTCACGACGGGCAAGTCCGTCATCCATTGGGCGATCAGCTTCATCATGGTGGCGGTGATCTGGAACGAATTCCATTTCGTCTTCGCCCATTCGCGCCGCTGGGACAGCGGCCTGCTGCTGGTGACCTTCGGGCAGATGGCCCTGATCTCGCTGGTGCCCTTCGCCGCCGAACTGGTCGGCGAGAACCCGACGAGCCTGATCGCCGCGCTGATCTTTTCGGGGATCATGGGGGCGAATGGTCTTCTGGTCTCGGCCAACATCTACGTCCTGCAACGCAAGGATCACCTGCACGCGTTCGAGTGCGCCCACGCGGCCCTCGCCCGCAGACGTCGGGCGCAGATGCTCATCTATCCGGCGTGCCTGGTGATCTCGGTCACCGCCGCGATCCTGCACGACCCAATCATCGGCATTCTGGTCTGGGCGCTCTGCCCGCTCGCGCTCGCCGGCCATGTGCGCCACGCGGCCCGGACCTCGGTCACACCCCAGCCAAATTCGGAGGTCGCCATATGAGCCGCCTGCAACACCCGCCGCTCGCAGCCCCCATGGCCACTCCGGCGGCCCCGCTCTCGGGACTTGCCATGGCGCCGTCGGGCCTGCCGGTCCAGCACATGGGCCGCGAGATCTGCGCCGATCTCAAGGCTCTGGAAACCCGCGAATGGCTGATCACCAACGGGATCGGCGGCTATGCCGGCGGCAGCCTCGCCGGCACCAGCACCCGGGGCTATCACGGACTTCTTGTCGCAGCCCTCTCGCCGCCGGTTGGCCGCACCCTGATGCTTGCCAACGTGATCGAGACAGTCGAGATCGACGGACAGCGAACACCTCTCTCGACGATCCGTTGGCATGATGGCGCGGTCTCGCCCGCCGGCTGGATCGCGATGACCTCCATCACCTTCGAAGGCACGCTGCCCACCTGGCGGTTCACGGGCCAGGGCTTCACGCTGGAAAAGACCGTGTTCATGGATCACGGCGCCAACGTGACGCGTATCGACTACCGGATCGCGCAAGCGACCGGTCCGCTGAAACTGCGGGTCGAGCCCCTGACGGACTTCCGCGACTATCACGGCCGCAGCTTCGCGGGGGGGCCGCTGCCGCAGATCACGGCCGAGGGCCGGACCCTCACGGTCGCCGGTCCCGACGGGCCGGCCGGCGACCTGCACATGTGCCTCGAGACAGCGACCTCCGCGGTTCGCGCAGGCAACTTCCTCGACTTCGACTTGGCCAGGGAACGGGACCGCGGCCTGACGGATCGCGAAGATCACGTCCACGCGGGGTATCTCGAATGCTGGTTGAACCAGGGTGAAACGATCCAATTCGTGGCCTCGGCCGGGGAGCCGGTCGGCCCCGACTCCCGCGCCCGCTCGCGGGCGCTCGCGCGGGAGTCCGAAACCCTGTCCGTCTTTCAGGGTTCGGGCACTCAAGGCACCGACGGGCCGGGCAGAAAAGAGCGGGCAACGACGCCCCCTGCTGCGCCGCTGCCGGCTTGGGTTGCCCGGCTGGCGCTTGCGGCGGACCAGTTCATCGTTCGGCGGACGCTGAGCGGCGGCACCCCGGGCCACAGCATCATCGCGGGCTATCACTGGTTCGCCGATTGGGGCCGCGACACGATGATCAGCCTGCCCGGCCTCACCCACACCTGCGGGCGGCCGGAGGTCGCCGCCTCTGTCCTGCAAGCCTTCGCCGATGTGGTGGATAGCGGGATGATCCCCAACCGTTTCACAGACGATGGCGGCGCCCCCGAGTACAACACCGTCGATGCGACGTTCTGGTTCATCGAGGCGGTGAACTCACACTGGCGCATGACCGGCGACGATGAGTTCCTGCGGCAGATATTCCCTCTGCTGACCGGCGTCGTCGAGGCGATGCAGGCCGGCACCCGCTACGGCATTCAGGTCGCCGAGGACGGGCTGATCCGCGCCGGGGAGCCGGGCGTTCAACTCACCTGGATGGATGCCAAGGTCGGCGACTGGGTCGTCACACCCCGGATCGGCAAGCCGATCGAGGTCAACGCCCTGTGGCTGTCGGCCCTGCATTTCATGGCCGAGGCCGCACCGGTCGCGGGCGCCGACTCCGCGCCCTTTGCTGAAAAACTCACCAAGGCGCGAGCGGCGTTCGAACGCTTCTGGAACCCCGAGACGGGTCACGCCTTCGACGTCATCGACGGGCCGGACGGCAACGACCCGGCATTGCGCCCCAACCAGATCTTCGCCGCGCGGGCCGAACTCGCTGCCTTCGACGCTGACCAGCGCAAGGCCATCGTTGACAGCTGCGAACACGCGCTGCTGACGCCCGCGGGCCTGCGCAGCCTGGCGCCGTCGGACCCGGCTTACAAACCACGCTATGGCGGCGACCAGGTCGCGCGGGATGGCGCCTATCATCAGGGTACGGTCTGGCCCTGGCTGATCGGCCCATTCATCGAAGCACATCTCGACGCCTATGCCGACCCCGACCGCGCGGCCGCGATGCTCGCGCCCTTGGCCGACCAGCTGGGGATCGAAGCCATCGGCACGATCGGCGAGATCTTCGAGGGTGATGCGCCCCACGGCCCCCGCGGCTGCGTCGCGCAAGCCTGGAGTGTCGCCGAAGTCCTACGCGCCTGGCGCCTCATCACCGCACATGGATCGGATCGCTGACATGGCGCCGACGACCCTCGACCCCACCAATTCCGGAGCCCGCACATGACACTCACCGCCGAGGATCTGCGCCTTTCCCCCGAAACCCGGTCCGACTGGCTGCGCTGGGGCCCCTACCTCAGCGAGCGCCAATGGGGCACCGTCCGCGAAGATTACAGCGCCGGCGGCACGGCCTGGGATTCCTTTCCCCATGACCACGCCCGGTCCCGTGCCTACCGATGGGGCGAGGACGGAATTGCCGGCTTCTCCGACGACGCACAGCGCGTCTGCTTCGCGCTGGCCCTCTGGAATGGCAAGGATCCGATCCTGAAGGAGCGGCTGTTCGGGCTGACGAACGACCAGGGCAACCATGGCGAGGACGTCAAGGAAATCTATCACTACCGCGACGCGACGCCCAGCCACAGCTCCATGCGGATGGCCTACCGCTATCCCCAATGCGCATATCCCTATGCCGATCTCATCGACGAGAATGGCCGTCGCAAGGGAAGCGACCCGAGCAGCCAGGAATACGAGTTGCTCGATACCGGCGCCTTCGACGAAGACCGGTTCTTCGATGTCGAGGTCGAGTTCGCCAAGCGCGATACCGACGATATCCTCATCCGCATCACCGCAAAGAACCGCGGACCGGACCCGCACCGCCTGTGCCTTCTGCCGACGCTCTGGTTCCGCAATACCTGGAGCTGGGACCCCGACGCGCCGAAACCGCAGCTCGGCGCCGCCGGGGATAGCATCGTTTGCGTGGATCATCCGGAGATGGCGCCCCATCGGCTGGTCTGTCCCGAAGCCGACGCGCTGCTCTTCTGCGACAACGAGACCAATGCCGCCCGGCTCTACGGTGTCGATGGCCCTCTCTATCCCAAGGACGGGATCAACGACCACGTCGTTTCCGGCGCGGCAACAGTGAATCCGGAGCAGACAGGCACCAAGGTGGCCGCTCTCTACGACCGCGTCATCGGCCCCGGCGAGACCGCCGTCGTCACCCTGCGCCTGGTGAAGGGCAGTGCCGCCCGCAGCCTTCCCAAGGACACCGAAAAGGTCTTCGACATGCGCCGGTCCGAGGCAGATGACTTCCATGCCGCGCGTCTGCCCCACGACACCACCGAAGAGCGCAGGCAGATCTCGCGGCAGGCACTGGCCGGCATGCTCTGGTCCAAGCAGTTCTTCTACTACGGTGTCGCCGACTGGCTCGATGGCGACCAGATGCCGCCGCCCGAGGACCGGAAGGGCGGGCGGAATGCGCAATGGCGGCATTTCAACGCCCAGGACATCGTCTCGATGCCCGATTGCTGGGAATATCCGTGGTTCGCCAGCTGGGATCTTTGTTTCCACGCGGTCGCCCTCGCGCGGGCCGACGTGACCTTTGCCAAGGACCAGGTTCTGCTGCTCATGCGCGAATGGTACATGCACCCCGAGGGGCAGGTCCCGGCCTATGAATGGGCCTTCGGCGATGTCAATCCTCCGCTTCAGCCCTGGGCCGCCCTGCGGATCGCAGCCTATGAACAGCAGACCACGGGCAAGGTCGATCTCGGCTTCCTGCGCTCCGTCTTCGACCATGGACTGCTCTATTTCACCTGGTGGGTGAACCGGAAGGACGCCGCTGGCAACAACCTCTTCCAGGGCGGTTTTCTGGGCCTCGACAATATCGCAGTCTTCGATCGGTCTGCCGGATATCTTCCGGGCGGCGGACGGATCTATCAGTCGGATGGCACGACCTGGGTCGGCTTCTTCGCCCTCCAGATGATGGAAATCGCCCAGATCCTGGCCGAGGAGGAGCCGGAGAAGAACGACTTCGCCGCCAAGTTCTTTCAGCATTTCGTCTATATCGCTGACGCGATGGATCACGTGTCGCGGACGGCGAATGGCTCGGCCTCGCTGTGGGATGCCGAAGACGGGCTCTACTACGATGTGCTCGAGGTCCACGGCACGTTCAAGCCGCTCAAGGCGCGCTCCCTTGTCAGCCTGATCCCGATGATCGCGGCCTCCGAACTGGATGTCGACGCGCTGGAGACCGCCGAGAACGGCCGTTTCCACGACAGGTTGACGTGGTTCAGAAACGAAGAGGCCACGCTGCTGGACCGGGTGACCGGAGGTCATGCAATGGATCCCGGTCCCAGGATGCTGTCCTTCCTGTCGAAACAGGATCTGGCGCGGCTGTTGCAGCCCATGCTGGACGAGGCGGAGTTCCTTTCCGCCCACGGCATCCGCTCCATGTCCAAGCGCCACGAGGCCGAACCGTTCCGGATCGAGGTCGATGGAGAGACGTTCGAGGTCGGCTATCAGCCGGCGGAAAGCAAGTCGGGCATGTTCGGGGGCAATTCAAATTGGCGCGGGCCGGTCTGGATGCCCATGAACTACCTGCTTGTCGACGCCCTGCGCCGCTACGACGCCCACTACGGTGAGGGACTCAAGGTCGAGTGCCCAACCGGATCGGGCCAGTGGAAGACCCTGGGCGAGGTCGCCGACGAGATCTCCGAACGGCTGATCGCGATCTTCGAGACCGATCCGCAGGGACGCCGCCCCGTAAATGGCGGGGCCACGCGCTATGCCGGCGACGGATGGCGGGACGACATTCTGTTCTACGAATATTTCAACGGCGACAATGGCGCCGGGATCGGCGCCGCGCACCAGACCGGCTGGACCGGTCTCGTCGCAGTGCTGGTGGAGGAACAGGCGGTCCGTCACGCCACCAGGGGCGCCGGCCTCAGTCTCGTGGAGCAGGCCAGCGCCTGGACCGCTCCGGACCCGGTGGAAGAACTCAAGCCGACCGGCACCTGACCACGGCTCCCCCTTGCTCAGCCATTTCGTAACCTCTCCAGAATAGAGATTCTTCATGACGACAAACCTGTCCTCGCCGCCCCTGACAATCCCCCCCGAGGTTGCCTTCGGCACCGAATACGATGTCGCGATCGTGGGGTCCGGCGTCAGTGGCGCCATCATTGCCAAGCGTCTCGGCGCCCAGGGCTTTCGCGTCCTGGTGATCGAGGCGGGGTCGGGTCGCGACATCACCGTCTCGGACTACGCGGAGAGCGTGGAGCGGTTCTATACCACCGTGGGCAAGGACAATAACGCGCCCTATGCCCTGAACCCCGACGCCCCGATGCCGCGGGATTACCACACCAAGAAGCTCAACGACGGCGAGACCAACGACCAGGGATACCTGGTCCAGAGGGGCCCGCTGGAGATCGACAGCACCTACAGCCGCGTTCTGGGCGGCACCACGCGCCACTGGGAAGCGAAGGCCTTGCGCATGGTGCCGGACGATTTCCGCATGCGTACGACCTTCGGGCAGGGCCGCGACTGGCCCGTCAGCTATGACGACCTGGAGCCCTATTACCGCGAGGCGGAGCGCGAATTGGGGGTCTCCGGCGATGTCGAGCATCAGCGCTATGCCGGGCTCACCTTTCCTGAAGGCTATGTTCTGCCGATGCATCGGATGCCGCCCTCCTACCTCGATCAGGTGATGGCGCGGGACCTGGCAGGCATGGAGATTACTCTCGGCGACGAAAGCTGGCCGCTGGAAGTGCGCTCGACCCCGCAAGCGCGCAATGGCATCCCGAACAGGGCCTATGACAACGGCAAGGGCTATGTGCCGACCGGGGCGGTCAGCCTGCATCAGGCGGAAATGGGGGGGCGGTGCCAGGGCAACACGAATTGCGTGCCAATCTGCCCGGTCCAGGCGAAATACGACGCCCGCAAGACCCTCGGCGCGGCGCTCGGGTCAGGCAACGTGCACCTGCTGGGCGCCACGGTCGCCACCCGGGTCGAGATCGACGAGGTGTCGGGTCGGGTCACGGCGATCGAGTGCCTCAGCTACGGCGGACGCGACCGCGGCGAGACGACGGCGGGCAAGATCCGGGCCAAGACCTTTGTTCTGGCCGCGAATGCAGTCGAAAACCCGCGGCTGATGCTGGCCTCCGGGCTGGCCGGTCGCGCAGGTCTCATGGGGCGCAACCTGATGGATCACGTCTACCTGCTGACCTGGGCGTTGATGCCCGAAGTCGTCGGCGCTGGCCGGGGTCCGCTGTGTACCTCCGGCATCGAGGATATGCGCACCGGGGGGTATCGCGCCCGCCAGGCTGCGGTCCGGTTCTCCATTCACAACGATGGGTGGGGCTGGGCCACCGGCGCCCCCTACACCGACCTCGAAGACCTGCTGGAGATGCAGAACAAGTTCGGGGCCGATCTGCGCCGGGGGCTGGTAGACCGGGTGTCGCGCCAATTGCTGCTGGATTGCATGATCGAAGTCCTGCCCGACGAAAGCAACCGGATCAGCGTCGATCCGGCATTCCGCGACGCCCATGGCAACATGCGACCGGTGCTCTCCTTCGACGTGGGCAGCTACACGCTTGAAACGGCGGCTTTCTCAAGGCGACTGACCCGACAGATATTCCAGCGGCTCGGCGCCGAGGACCACACACGCTACGACCCGCGGGCACCCGGCTATGTGACCCATGACGGCGAAGGCTACGTGTTGCGCGGCGGCAATCACTGGGCAGGCACACACATGATGGGGACCAACCCCGCGTCATCGGTCGTGGATGCGCATCAGCGCAGCTGGGACCACGCCAACCTGTTCCTGGCCGGCGCCGGGTCCATGGCGTCGATCGGAACGGCGAACACCACACTCACCCTGTCCGCCCTTTGCCTGCGCACGGCAGAGGCCATTGCCCGGGATCTGGGCACCGGCACATTCACAGGCCAAACCGCGGGAGAATACGCATGAGCCTTCACGTCATCCAGAATGTCGAGGGGCTGCGACGGCACCTCTATGCCGCATTGCAGCTCGAGCATGCGACGATCCCGCCCTACCTCACGGCGCTCTATTCGATCCGTCCCGGCACCAACGCCGAGGCTGCGCAGATCATCCGGACCGTGGCGGTCGAAGAGATGTTGCACCTGACCCTCGTCGGGAACGTCCTCAACGCGATCGGCGGCAGGGTCGATCTGACCCGCCCGGGCTTCGTGCCCGCCTACCCCGCCTATCTGCCGGACGGAGAGACCGACTTTCAGGTCTCGCTGCAGCGCTTTTCGCCCGAGGCGGTCGAGACCTTTCTGCGGATCGAGCGTCCAGCGAGCCTCGACGCGCCCGAAATCCGCACCGTATCGCGCACCCCGCATCCCTCGGGGATCGACGCAGCGCGCGTCAGCGACGCTGGAGAGGAGCATTTTTATTCCATCGGCGAATTCTACAAGGCCATCGAATCCGGCCTCAAATTCCTCCATGCGCAAATGGGCGACAAGCTGTTCTGCGGGGACAGGTCCAGGCAGATCGGGCCGGAATACTACTATTCTGGCGGCAGCGGATTGATCGAGGTGACCGATATCGACAGCGCCCTCGCCGCGCTGGAGCTTATCGCCGAACAGGGCGAAGGGATTCATGCCGACATCTTCGACGAAGACGGTGAGATTGCCCACTACTACCGGTTTCATCAGCTGGTCGCGGGCAAATATTATCAGCCGGGCGACAGCCCGCACGAGCCTTCGGGGGCGCCGGTGCCCGTGGATTGGTCGGCGGTCTATCCCGTGCGCACCAATGCCAGGCTGGATCGGTTCTCGTCCGCGGATCTGCGCGAGAGCGCCGCTGCGTTCAACACAGATTACGCCAGGTTTCTCAAATCACTGACCGAGGCGTTCGACGGCAAGCCCGACCTCTTCCTCGAGGCGGTCGGCGACATGTTCCGGCTCAAGGACGCCTTCGGGCAGTTGGTTCGCACGCCCCTGGGCGACGACGAAACCGCCGCGCCCACGTTCGAGATCGACGCCGCGATGGAGGCCCTGAGATGACGCCATCGACAACACTTGATGCCTTCGCCAATCTCAGTGCGGCGCTCACGGGGTTCGACGCGGCCCAACTGATCGGCACCGGCAATGCGGAGCTATTTTGGGATTTGCTGGTCGCCCGCGCCGGTCCGGCCAACGCCGAGGCGCTGCTGACGGTCTGGACCGAGCAGGTCGAAGCCGAGGCGCATCGGGACCGCGCGATCCGGATCGCTATCCTCAGCGATCGTCGATACGGGCCCATGGCGCGAAACCTGATCCGTCTCTGGTACGTCGGCACTTGGAAACAATTGCCCGCCGACTGGCGCGGCGCCTATGCGCCGACCCTGGCGGACGGCGACATCATTCCGGCCCCCCAGGCCTATACCGAAGGGCTTCTATGGCCCGCCGTCGGGGCCAATCCGCCCGGGGCGAAACCCTTCGGCTATGCCATGTGGGCCAAACCCCCGCGCGTGACCCTCGATTCAAAGGATACCCCCCATGCTTGACGGAAGCTCCCTCTTCGACCCGGCCAATGTCTTCGTCGGCATTACTCCTACGGGCTGGACCAACGATGACTACCCGCTTCTGGGCAATGACATTTCGTTTGGCCAATGCGTCAGCGAGATGGCGCTGGCCGGCTTTCAGGGCTGTTCCATCGGACACAAGTTTCCCAAGGACGAGGCCGTTCTGAAGGCCGAACTCGACCGCCGCGGCCTGCGCGTGTCAGAGCCCTGGGCCTCTACCTTCTTCACCGTCCAGGACATGGCCGAGCGTACCGTCGCCGATTTTCGGAAGACCATGGCCTTCATCAAGCGCATGGGCGGGACAACGGTCGTGGTCGCGGAACTGGGCGGCGCAGTCCATCAACAATCGGTCCCGCCGATCGCGAACAAGCCTGTCTTTTCGGATGACCAATGGGCGGCGCTGGTGACCGGCCTGGATACCCTTGGCCGGATCGCGGCCGAGGACGGGATGACCCTTTGCTACCACCATCACATGGGCACCGGCGTGATGACCCGCGCCGAAACCGACCGGCTGATGCACGAAACCGATGAGCAGTTCGTCCATTTGCTGCTTGATACCGGGCACCTCTACTGGGCCGGCGACGATCCCCTCGAGATGGCGCAGGCCTATGCCTCGCGGATCCGCCATGTCCACCTCAAGGACATCCGCCACGACGTGATGGAGCGGTGCAACGCCACCCATCTCAGCTTCCTGGAATCCGTGATGGAAGGCGTCTTCACCGTTCCCGGCGACGGCGCGATCGACTTCGCCCCGATCTTCCAGACCCTGTCCAGCGCCGGTTTCAAGGGCTGGCTCATGGTTGAGGCCGAACAGGATGCGGCCAAGGCCAACCCGCTCGACTATGCCCGCAAGGCGCGGGCCTATATTCGCGATACGGCGGGGATCTGATATGCGCTACAGAATTCTCGAAGATATTGGCGGCAGGCGGAAATTCGTCCTCGTGCTTGATGCCGGCGAAGAGGTGACGGAGGCGGTTGCGCATTTTGCCGCCGAACTGGGCGTGAAGGGCGCCAGCCTGTCGGGGATTGGGGCGTTGTCCCGGTCCCATCTGGGCTGGTTCAATCCCGCGACCAAGGAATTTCGCGAAAACCAGATCGACGAGCAAACCGAAGTGCTCGCGATCACAGGCAACATTGCCGAGGCGGCCGAATCTGACGGCCACGGACATGAGCATCCACATATTCATGGTGCTGCCCAGGGGGTTCGCCTGCACATGCATATTGTTCTCGGATGCGGAGACGCGACCGTTCGGGGCGGGCATCTGGTTTCCGGCACCGTATCGCCCACGATGGAACTGATCGTGGAGGAAGCCGCCACCCATCTCACCCGCGGCCTCGATGCCTCCAGCGGTCTGGTCCTTCTGGAACCCCGTCAGCCCTGCCCCAACCGACTGGACGTGCCGAGACTGGCGGAAAGGGTGGCCTCATGAAATTCGCCGTCAATTCCCTGCTGTTCACCGGCACGATGACCACCGATGACCTGCCCCTGCTGAACAAGGTCGCAGACATGGGCTTCGACACGCTGGAGGTTACGCCGGTCGATCCGGATGCTTTTCCTGCCAAGGCCCTCCGCGCACGTGCCGCCGATCTGGGCCTGAGCCTGAATGCCAATTTCGCGCTGCCTGTCTCGGCCAACACCATCAGCCCCGATCCCGCCGTGCGCCAGGCGGGTATCGACCTTGGCCGAAAGGTCGTCGATCTGTGTGTCGAGGCCGGCGTAGAGATCTATTGCGGCGCCAACTATTGTGCCTGGGGCTATCTTCCCGGCCGACGCCGCACCAAGAAGGAATGGGATTGGGGGGTAGAGGCCTTCCGCGCCGTCTGCGCCCATGCCGCGGATGCGCCGATCACCCTTGCGGTCGAAACCCTGAACCGGTTTGAGAGCCACTTTCTCAACACGGCCGCGGACGCCGTGCGGTTTGTAGAGGAGGTTGGCCTGCCCAACGCGGCCGTCCACCTTGATACCTTCCACATGCTGCGTGAAGAGGATGATCTTGCCGGCGCGATCCGCGCGACCGGCAACAGGATGGCCTATTTCCACGCCTGCGGCAGCCAGCGCGGTGTTCCGGGTCGCGACATGGTCCCGTGGGACGCCACCTTCGAAGCGCTCCATGCGATCGGCTACGACGGCACCATCGGTATCGAAAGCTTCAACCCCGACAACGAGAAACTGGCCCAGCTCGTCTGCATCTGGCGCGATTTCGCGGCCAGCCCCGACGCCCTGGCCACGGAGTCGCTGGCCTACCTCAAGGTCAAGACGGCCGAGGTCTTCGGTCCGGACGCGGTCGCAGGCCTCGCCCGCCCAGCCGCGGAATAGGAGCATCCCATGACCGAAATGACCAAGCCGCAGGCGGGTATGCCAGATCTGACCGCGCCGAAACTGGCCGGTGCCGGCTGTCTGGCGCCCCGCCGGCCGCGCGGCGCCGCCGAAAGTGGTGGCGGCAGATATTCCCGGCTTTTCCCGGGATTGCCGCCGCTCGGCCCCGCCCCTGCGGTGCTGATCGCGCTGGGGCGCGAAGGCGGCGTTTGCGACGGCGGCATAGCCGTGCGGGAGGCGACGCCCGCAGCCGGTTGGCCGTTTTTCGGCCAGTTCATCGCCCATGACATCACCGCGGACCGGTCCCCGCTTGAGCGGACCGAGCATGGGGCCGTCTCGAACGCGCGTGCGCCACGGCTGAACCTCGAATGCCTCTACGGAGGCGGGCCGGCCGGCAGCCCTTACCTGTTCGACCGCGACGATCCCGCCAAGTTCCTACTGGCACCGGGCGGGAAGGACGTGCCCCGGGCTCGCCAAGGCATCGCGATCATCGGCGACCCCCGCAACGATTCACACCTGATCATGGCCGCGATGCACCTGGCCCTTCTCAAGGCGCACAATGCCTTCGTCGATATCGCGCGAAACCGCGGGGTGGACGAGGGCACCCTGTTTGACGCAGCGCGACAGGCCCTGACCTGGCATTATCAATGGGTTGTCACGCAGGAATTTCTGCCATCTCTCATCGGCGCGGATCTTGTAGCCGGCATTCTATCGGGCCGCGATGCGCTTCCTTTGCCGGAGGGCGCCACTCTGCCCCTCGAATTCGCCGATGCGGCCTATCGCTACGGCCACTCCCAGATCCGGCAGAGCTACATTCTCTCCCCCGGCGGCCCGACGCTGTCGCTCTTTCCAGATCTCCTCGGCTTTCGGCCCGTGCCGAAGGATCGGTCCGTGGATTGGCGGGTCATGTTCGACGGCGCCCCCGACGTCGGCACACAACGCGCGACCCGGATCAGCGAGCGTCTGCCCATGGCGTTGATCGCCCTGCCCGAAGAGGTCACTGGCGCGGTGCAGGAGCAGGGCTACCGGTCGCTGGCCAACCGCGACATGCAGCGTGGCGTCGTGACCGACCTGCCGTCGGGAGAGGCGGTGGCGCGAGCCCTGGGCGTCGCGCCTCTGCCGCGTGACGCGATCGGGCTGCAGGATTGGTCGGGCGAAACGCCCCTTTGGTTCTACATCGCCCGCGAGGCCGACACTTTGGGAGAGGGCGATCACCTCGGCCCCGTCGGCGGCCGGATCGTGGGCGGCGTGCTGCTGTCGCTGCTGCAGCGCGATCCAGCCTCCTACCTCACTCTCGAGCCGGACTGGAGGCCCGAGATCACGCCGCTCGACCCAACCCGGCCCTTTGCGTTGCTCGACCTTCTGATGCTCGGCGCCGATTCCCCAAACCACTAGCGAAAGACACGTCATGCCAAACGCTTACCAGATCTCCGACGAAGCTTTCGTCATCCCCGAATCCCTGCCCGTGCCCGGGGTCGGCAAGCTGCCCGTCAACGCCATGGTCCTGCGCGGGAAAGAGCCGATGATCCTCGACACGCTCGCGATCGTTCATCGCGATACATTCCTCGACGAGGTGTTCCGCATTGTCGAGCCCGAGGACGTGCGCTGGCTCTTTCTCAGCCACGAGGATCGCGACCATTCGGGCGCGATCATGCAGGTGATGGAGAAATGCCCCAAAGCCAAGCTGGTCACCAATTTTCTGGGGCTCGGCAAGCTGCACGAGGAGTTCGATTTCGATCCCCACCGGATCCACATCCTCAACGACGGCGACAAGCTGGACATGGGCGACCGGACCGTCCACGCGATCCGCCCGCCACTGTTCGACAGTTCGGCGACCACGGGAATCTGGGATCCGAAATCCGAGATCTACTATGGCGCCGATTGCTTCGGGGTCGTGACCGACGACATCCCCCAATACACCGACGAGATGAGCCAGTCGGAGTTCGAGGACGGGTACTATTTCATGAACCGCGCCAACCACATCTGGTTCGAGCACGTGCGGCCCGAGGCTCTGGCGGCGGGCGCGGAAAAGATCAAGGCGCTGGATGCCCGCATGATCGTCTCGGGTCACGGCCCGGTAGAGAGACGCAACGTGCCCGCCATGTGCAACATGATCAAGCGCATCTCGGACATGCCCGCGATCGAACTGCCCGGCCAGGACCTCTATGAGGAGATGCTGCGACCTGCCGCTGAATGACCGACAAGGGGGCCGGGCCACCTGGCAACCGGGAGGCGTCGCGGACGTCATGTCCGACGCCGTCCTGGCATCCGAAATGACCCGCGTTCCTGTCTTCGCCGATGGGACAACCGCATTGAAAAACGTCGGCGCTGCGCGACTTTGCGGTCCCGTTGCGGGCACGCCCGCGCCCGAACGATGGACGCATCTCGCGCGACCGCGTAACCTGCGCTGAAGCTGGGGAAATGGAGGCCGGTCATGGAGATGTTTGCGGGCGGGTGCCTCTGCGGCGACGTTCGCTTCGTGGCGACGGGGCGCCCCTTCCGCGTCGGGATCTGTCATTGTCTCGATTGCAGAAAACACCACGGGGCCCTGTTCTATGCCGCCGCCGTCTTTCCCCAGGACGCCGTGCGGATCGAGGGCACCCCGCGTGACTACGAAGGCCGCCTGTTCTGTCCACGCTGCGGCGGCTCCGTCCTCGCCCGCAGCGGAGACGAGGTCGAGGTGCACCTGGGGGCCCTGGATGCGACGGATCAACTGACCCCGACCTACGAAAGCTGGGCCCTGCGCCGGGAGGGATGGTTGCCGGTCTTCGCCGGTCTGGAACGATACGAGAAGGACCGCCACGAACCTCGGCGCCGTCAGGACCGGACCTGACATCGCGTCCCTGGCCGGCGCCAAGCGCAGATGGCGCACGGCCGGCCTCAGCAAAGGCACCCCGATCGCTTCCGGCAGCGGCAAGGGCATGCAACATGGATCCGGTGAGACAACGGCGGCCGGGGCACCGGACCGGCGATCTGCCAGGATGGACAAGCCTGCCGTCATGCATGCCTTTCGCCGCATCGTCGAGCAGGGCCGTTTCGCGCGTGCCGCCGAGGATCCCGGCGTGTCGCCCGCGCTTCTCCGCCGCGAGATCAGACTACTCGAAGACAGCCTCGGCAGCACCCGTCTGACGCGGACGACCCGGGCCGTGTCCCTGACGGACGCAGGCCGGCTGTATCACGAGGCGGCCAACAGCATCCTCGGGGCGGTTTTGCGGGTTGAGGCCCGGATCCGCGAGGGGGCCGGTGCGGTGCGCGGCCATCTGAAGGTCACCGCCTCCAGTTCCTTCGGACAGACGGTGATCGCCCCGATGCTTCCGGCCTTCCTGGAGGCCTGTCCCGATCTGGGCCTGTCGCTGTCGCTCGACGACCGGGTGGTCGACATGGTCGAGGGCGGTTGCGACGTCTCGATCCGGATCCGGCCCGCGATGCCGGTGTCCGCGCTGGTCGCGCGACGGATCGGCACCATGCGCCAGCGCATGTATGCCGCGCCCGCCTATCTTGAACGTGCCGGCACGCCCCAAGCCCCCGGCGACATCCGCGGCCAAAGTCTCGGCGGCTTCCTGCTCGCCGAGCACCTGACAAGCTGGACCCTGACCGGCCCCACGAGGACATATGCGCTCGACCTCGACCCCGCGGTGCGGGCTGGCAACGGTCTCGTGCTGCGGGACCTTCTGATCGCGGGGCGGGGCATCGGCACCTTGCCGGATTTCGTCTCGAACGGTCCCGAGGCGCGGGGCGAGCGAAGCGGGTCCTGCCGGAGCATGAACTGCCGGACCACGACATCTTTGCCGTCGCCGCATCCCGCCTCGGCATGGGCGCACGGGTCACCGCGTTTCTGAACCATCTGGTCGCGGCGCTGCGGGCCTGACATTCTTCAACCCGCTTGACGAGTGAAGTCAGAAACCGGCGGCTGTTCCCGCACGTCCCATCCCCGATCTTCACCGGTATCGACCCCCGGACCGGAGAGGATCCCATGACCCGGATTCTCGTCCTTTGCTATGCCAGATACGGCCAACTCCGCGCCCTGGCCCGGACCGAGGCCAACAACGCACGAAGCGTGCCGGGCACCGATGTCGACCTGCGACGCGTCCCCGAGACCGTGCCGGAAGCCGTCCGTCGAAACGCCGGTTCCGCCGCCGACGACACGCCCGTTGCCGCGCCGGCCGACCTCGAGGCCCATGACGCCATCCTGATCGGCACGCCGACGCTGTTCGGGATGATGGCCGGGCAGATGAAGTCGTTCCTGGACCAGGCCGGCGGGCACTGGGCGCACATTGCGCTGGTGGGCAAGGTTGCGGGCGTCCTCGCCTCGACCGGATCGAAGCATGGCGGGCATGAGGCGACCCTGCTGTCGAGCCAGATCCCGCTCAAGCCTTTCGGCATGCTCATCGTAGGCATGCCCCATACCTTCGCCGGCAAGACCTCGTCGGAGGCGGTGCTGGGCGGCGGTCCCTATTGCGCGGGGACCATCGCCGGCGCGGACGGAGCATGCCGGCCCGAAGTCGCCGACCTGGCCGGGGCCCGCATTCACGGGGCCCATATCGCCCGGATCGCGGCACGGCGGACCGCGGGCGCGGCCCTGGAGGCGGCGGCATGGCGTCGCTTCGCCCTGTCCCGCCTTTGCGCCTCGCCCCCCGGCCCGGCCCGACGTTCGTCCCGGACCAAGCGACGCCATGCCGCCCGCGCGACCGTTGTCCCGGCAACCAAATCGAGCGACCGCGCGACCGCGCCGGAAATCCCGACGAGGAGACCTCCAATGTCCCGAACCAAAGACATCCTTCTGACCGCTCGGGCCCCCGCGATCTGGGGCAGCACATACCTGGTCACGACCGAGGCATTGCCCCGGACCATCCCGTCGGCCTGGCGGCCTTTCGCGCCCTGCCCGCCGGGCTGCCGCTTCTGGCCGCTACACGTTGCCTGCCGCCCCGCGAGTGGTTTGGCCGGGGCTTCGTCCTCGGGGGTTTGAACTTCGCCACGTTCTGCGTGCTGCTGTTCGTCGCGGCCAACCGGCTGCCCGGCGGGGTCGCGGCGGCGGTGGGAGGTGTCGCCTCGATGGCGGCCGGCACTGTCCTCAGCCGCCGGTGGCGTCGCTCAGCTTCGCTGCGTGGCAACTCGCGGCGGGCGGGCTGATCCTGCTGCCGCTGGCACTGGTGGTAGAGGGCCCGATGCCGCATTTGACCGCCCTCAACCTCTGGAGCCTCGCCTGGTGGGCGCCGCGGCGCGCCATGCGCTCTGGTTTCGGGGGGGGGGGCGCGGCTGGAGCCTGGCGCCGTCTCGATGCTGGGAATGATGAGCCCGGTGACGGCGGCGCTTCGCGGCTGGATCCGGCTCGGGCAGGCGCTGAGCCCGCTGCAGATGGCCGGGGCGATCGTCGTCCTCGGTTCAGTTGGGGCGGGCCAATGGGTCAACCGCCCCGCCCCGGCGGCCGGGCGGCCCGGCCCCGCCCCCGGCGGCCGGTGCTAGTCGTCGTCCCCGTATTGCGTCCGCGCGGCCTCTGCCGTGATGAACCCCGCCGCGATATCCTCGGCGATCGCCTCCAGCGACCGTTTGCGCGGATCGCCGTGGCCGCCCCCGCCCGGCAGGCTCAGGCGCAGACGCTGGCCGTTGCGGACCAGTTGCCGGCCCTTCGACCTCAACTCGGTTCCGTCGGCCAGCTCGACCCGGCCCGGGGCGCCGTCGCCACCGCCCTCGCGGCCGCGGGCGGGGTGCCGGACCCGGTCGAACATGGCGTTGAAATAGAAGTCATAGCCCTCGCGGGCCTCGATCTCGATGGTCTGGCCGAGGCCGCCGCGCTGCGCCCCCGTCCCTCCCGAGCCCTCACGCAGGTCCTTGCGCCAGACCGTGATCGGGCCGACATGCTCGGTCGCCTCCACGCTCATCGTCGATACGCCCGAGGGGAAGGCCGTGGCCGAAAGCCCGTCATGGGCCGGCCGCGCCCCGGTGCCGCCGGAGTTGAACATCAGGATCTCGCGGTCGGGCAGACCGCTGGCCGGGTCCGTGGGCCGGGCCGAGATCTGGATGTTCCACAGGGCCGAGGCGCCTTCGGCGGGCACCACCCCCGGCATGGCCTTGTCCAGCGCCCCCAGCACCACGTCGGGCACGAGGTGCCCCATGACATGGCGGACCGAGACCGGCGCGGGGCGGCGCGCGGCCAGGATGGAGCCCTCGGGCGCGGTGATCTCGAACGGCTCCAGCGAGCCGGTGTTGTTGGGCACCTCGGGCGCGATCGCGCATTTCAGCGCGTAGCAGGCATAGGCGCGGGTGTAGACCTCGGGGCAGTTCACGCCGAATTTCGACATGCCCGAAGTCCCGGCGAAATCGGCGGTCAACCGGTCGCCCTCGACCACGAGCCTGACCTCCATGTGCACCGGCGTGTCGTAGCCGTCGACCTGCATCGTGTTGCCATAGCTGCCCGCCGGCACGGTCGCGATGGCCGCGCGGGTAGCCTTGCGCGAAGTCTCGATGATGAAATCGCTGAGGTCGCCCAGCGTGTCGATGTGGAACTCGTCCATCATCGACAGCAGGCGCCGTTCTCCGGTCTTGTTGCAGGCGGCGAGCGAATACATGTCGCCCACGGTCTGGTCCGGCGTGCGCACGTTGGCGCGGACCATCTCGATCAGCAGGGGCTGGACCTGCCCGCGCACGGCGAACTTGGTGATCGGGATCAGCAGGCCCTCTTCGTAGACCTCGCGCCCGTCCGGCCCGAAGCCGCGCCCGCCGATGTCGACCACGTGGGCGGTGCAGGCGAAATAGCCGATATGGACCCCGTTGCGGAACACCGGGGTGACCACGGTGATGTCGTGCAGGTGGCCGGTGCCGAGCCAGGGATCGTTGGTGATGAAGACATCGCCCTCGAACGTGTCCTGCGGCCCGATCCGGGCGGCGAAGTGGGTCACGCTCTCGGCCATGGCGTTGACATGGCCGGGGGTTCCGGTGACGGCCTGCGCCATCATCCGGCCCTGCCGGTCGAACAGCCCCGCCGAAAGGTCGCCCGCCTCGCGCACCGAGGTCGAGAACGCCGTCCGGATCAGCGTGGTCGCCTGTTCCTCGACCACCGCGATCAGGCGGTTCCACATGATCTGGAAATCAATGGTTGCGGTCGGCGTCATGGGCGGGCCTCCTTTCGGATCAGGCGCAGGCTGCCGTCCCCTTGTCCGATGACGCGGTAGCCGGAGGTGACGATGGTGCAGGTCTCGAACTCGACCACGATCGCGGGGCCCTCGACCATCCGGCCCGGCGTCAATTCCGAGCGCAGGACCTCGGGCGCGTCGACGATCCGCCGCTCCGCCGCATCAAGAAACTGCCGGGTGCGCAGCGCGGGTGCGGCCTCGCCGGCCGCGTGGCGGACCGCCGGCGTTACGGGGGGCAGGACGGTCGAGACGGTCAGCAGCCAGTTGGTGATCTCGACGGGCAGGCCGTCGATGGTGCGCCCGAAGAGGGTGCGATAGGCCTCCTCGAACAAGGCGTGGATCATCGGCACATCGTCGGGGCCCAGCCTGCGGTGGGGCAGGATCACCGGAATTTCCCAGCCCTGCCCGGAATAGCGCATCTGGGCGGTGAGCCGCGTCGTCCGCTCGAGCCCGCGTGCGCCGTCGTCGACGAAGTCATGGGCCTCGGCCTCCATCTCTGCGAGGGCGGTGGTGACCGCCTCGGCGTCAAAGGCATCGAGACGCTGGAACAGCCCCCGGGTCGCCTCGAAGCTGAACGGCGCCTTCAGAAACCCGATGGCGGAGCCCACGCCCGCGCCGGGCGGGATCAGAAGCTCGTCGATGCCCAGCTTTTCGCAAAGCCGGCAGGCGTGAAGCGGGGCGCCGCCGCCGAAGGCGATCATGGTGAAATGCTCGATGTCGCGCCCGTTCTCGACCGCATGCACACGCGCCGCGTTGGCCATGTTCTCGTCCACCAGCTCGGTGATGCCGAAGCCCGCGGCATCGGCGGTCATCTCCAGCGCCTTGGCCGCCGCCTCCGCCCGGTCGGGATGCAGACGAATGGAGCCGCCGGCGAAATTCTCGGGGTCCAGCCGGCCGAGCAGGAGGTTGGCATCGGTCACCGTGGGCTCTGTCCCGCCGCGGCCGTAGCAGGCGGGACCGGGCTCCGACCCGGCAGAGCGGGGGCCGACCCGAAGCCGCCCCATGCTGTCGATCGAGGCGATGGAGCCGCCGCCGGCGCCGATCTCGACCATCTCGACGACCGGGGTGGAAACGGTCATTCCCGAGCCTTTCTTGAAGCGGTAGGTGCGGGCCACCTCGAAGGTGTTGGCGGTCTTGGGCGTGCCGTCCTCGATCAGACAGATCTTGGCCGTGGTCCCGCCCATGTCGAAGCTGAGCACCTGGTCCAGCCCGTGCGCACGGGCGTAATCCGCAGCGAAGATCGCGCCCCCCGCCGGCCCGGATTCCAGCAGGCGCACCGGCTGTTCGACCGCCGTGTCGACCGAGATCAGCCCGCCACCCGAATGCAACAGGTAGACCGGGGCGGTCACCCCGACATCGCGCAGCCGGCTGACGAGCCGGCCGAGGTAATCGGAGACCTGGGGCTGGACATAGGCATTGGCGATCACGGTGTTGAAGCGCGGCAGCTCGCGCATCTGCGGCGAAATCACCGACGAGATCGAGATCGCGAGCTCCGGCGCCGCTTCCCGCAGCGCCTTGGCCATGGCGCGTTCATGGGCGTCGTTGGCATAGGCGTGGATGAGGCCGATGGCCACGGCCTCGAAGCCGCCGTCCAGCACCCGCGCGACCATCGCCGCGACCTCGGCCGGGTCGAGGGGACGCAGGACCTCGCCGTTCGGCCCCATACGCTCGTCCAGGGTAAAACGGTCCTGCCGGGGCACCAGAGGCTTGGGCAGGACGATGTTCAGGTCATATTGCTCGAACCGGTTCTCCGAGCGCATCTCGATCACGTCGCGAAAACCCTCGGTGGTGATGAAGGCGGTCCGGGCGCCACGCCGCTCGATCAGGGCGTTGGTCACGAGGGTGGTGCCGTGGATCACCTGGCGGATGGCGCCCGGGTCGACGCCGGCGTCCCGCGCCGCGCCGAGGATGCCGTCGATGATCGCCTGTTCGGGCCGGGCATGGCTGGTCATCACCTTGCCCGTCGCCAGGCCGCCCGGATGGGCGAGCGCGACATCGGTAAAGGTGCCGCCGATATCGACGCCGACGCGGATTTCACTGGGTGTCATTGTGGGTCAGATGCTCTTGATTACCTGGTTCGCGGCAAAGGCCATTTGATAGAGACGGGACATGATCGGCGCCGACCGGACCGGCGCGAGGTCGGTCATCGGCAGCGGCAACTCGGCCAAGTCCATGCCGGTCAGAAGCCCCGCCATCGCCTGCCCGAAAAGCGTGCCGGTGGTGATCCCGCGGCCGTTGTAGCCGACGGGGGTATAGAGGTTCTCGCCCAGCTTGCAGATCCGCGGCAGATGATCCGGCGTCATCGCGATCTGCCCGGTCCAGGCCTCTTCGAAGGTCACCGGGCCCAGCGCGGGGAACATCGCCGCCAGCTTCTTTTGCGCCCACCGATGAGAGGCGCCGCCCGCCGCCGTGCCCATGATCCTGCCCATACTGCCGAGGATCAGGCGGTCGGACATGTCGCGGCGCAGCGAGACCATGATCTTCCCGGTGCTCCAGAGCCCCTGCCGCCCCGGCAGGATGTCTTTCGCCGCCGGCCCGAGGGGCTCGGTCGCGAGCTGGAAGAAATTGATCGTCGTGTAGGCGCGCTTCAGCCCGGGCCAGAGATCGTCGGAATAGGCGTTCGTGCCCAGCACCACCGCCCGAGCCCGCAGATCGCCGCTTTCGGTCCCGACGATCCAGGCCCCGCCGTCGCGGCGCAGCGAGGTGACGCGGGTCCCGGTGCTGATCGTCGCGCCCGCCCCCCGCGCCGCGCGGGCCAGCCCCCGGCAATAGCCCATCGGGTTGATCGTCCCGGCCCGGTGGTCGAGCAGCCCGCCGTGAAACACCTCGGTGCCCGTCGCCGCAGCCACCTCGGCGCGGTCCAGCAGGTCGACCGGGGCGCCGAGGCGCTGCCATTCCGCGTGACGGGCCTTCAGCTCGGCCTGGCCGGATGGCGCGTGGGCGGCGTGGATCGTCCCGGTCCGTGTGACCTCACAGCGGATCTGGTGCCGCTCGATCAGGGAAAAGACATATTCGGGGGCCGCGCCGAACCGCTCGGTGAAACGCGGGCCGTAGGTCGGCCCGAGCGCCGTGCGCACCGCCGCGGGCGGGTGCCAGACGCCGGCGTTCACCAGCCCCACGTTCCGGCCGGAGCCGCCGTGGCCCAGTTGCTCGGCCTCCAGCACATGGGCGGACAGGCCGGCCTCCGCACAATGCAGCGCGGTCGACAGGCCGGTGAAACCTCCGCCGACGATGGCGACATCCACCGTGTCCGCCCCCGAGAGCGGCGCCGCGACATCGGGTTCCTGCGCGGACGCGGCCCAAAGCGAAATCGGTTTGTCGCGTGTCATCCGCCGCCTCCGTGCCCCGGGGCCGCGCCGCGCCGCGCCGCCGGGCTGCAAAAATGTTGCACCCTCGCCGTGAGGGTGTCAACATGCGACAAGATCGTTCCGAATAGCAGAACATCGAGGCGCCATGACCACGTTGAAGAAAACCGCATCCCAGATGGTGGCCGAGGCCCGCGCCCGCATTGAGGAGATCGAGACGAAGGACCTGATCGCGCGGCTGGACGACCCGGACCTGGTGATCGTCGACATCCGCGATATCCGAGAGCGCCAGCGCGGCGGATATATCCCCGGCAGCGTGCACGCCCCGCGCGGCATGATAGAGTTCTGGGTCGACCCCGACAGCCCCTATCACAAGGCGGTCTTTGCCCAGCCGGGCAAGAAATACGTCTTTCATTGCGCCTCGGGCTGGCGATCTGCGCTGACGGTGGCGACGCTGCAGGACATGGGGTTCGAGGCCGCGCATCTGAGAGAGGGCTTTTCCACATGGGCCGCACATGGCGGGCCTGTGGAGAGCCCTGTGAAAAAGGACTGACCGCGGCGCCCCCGCTACCCCCGGAGGAGCTTTTCCGACACGCGGGCCGCGGCCTCGCGCACCAGGGCGCCGATCCGGCCGGCATCGCCCTCGGCGAGGTTGATCTCGGGCAGAGAGATGCCCAGCGCCGCCACCGCCACCCCGTCGGGGAGGGTGACGGCGGCCCCGAAACTCAGGATATGTTCCCGATACTCGCCGCGGTCGAGCGCATACCCACGGGATTGCGTGGCCGCGATGTCGGCGTCCAGCGCCTCGATATTCGTCAGCGTCCTATCGGTGTGGCGGGTCAGGTTGCCCACCAGCTTGTCGCGCATCCGGCTGTAATTCGCGGCCAGGATCGCCTTTCCCGTCCCGACGCAATGGATTGGGGCCGACCCGCCCACGGTGTTCCAGGACCGGATCGGTTTTCGACTGTCGATCTTGTCGATGTAGACGATGGCCAGGTCCTCGGGCACGGCGAGATAGATCGCCTCTCCGGTCTGTTTGCTCAGGTAGGTCAGCTCCGGCCCCGCCATCTCGCGCAGGTCGAGGTGTTCGACCAGGTTGCGGCCGATCTGCCAGGTCTTGAGGGTGGCCGCGTAGGAGCGGTTGTCGAGGCGGCGCACGTATCCCAGGGTCGTCAGCGTCTGCAGAAGGCGGAAGGTGTTCGACTTCGTCAGGTCCAGCTCGCGGGAGAGCTCGGTCACGCCCTTGCCGCTCCGGGAGGCGGCGAGGCGCTCCAAGATGGCCAGCCCCTTCGACAGGGTGGAATCCACTTTCGGTGACTTCGACTGGTCTGCCATCTGGTCCATGCTCCCCCATCCGTTTCATATATCAGAACATTTGTGGCTGTTGAAGCGTGCCTGATTTCGCGGCATTCCCGCCCGGAAATGGCTGCCGGGCACCGCAGCCCGGCCCAGCCCGATTTCCCCGGTGCGCATGCTTTGTTGCCTGATGGCGTGGCGCCACGGTCAAGAAGGCTTGCTTTGCTCAACCTTTGGGTGACTATAGACCCCGCTGTGCGTTTTCGCGCATTGGCGGCACCTGAAGGCCGGAGGAGTGTCGGAGGTGTGGCGTGGCCAGGAGAGGGCCGTGCAAGTCAAAAAAAACGGGAGAAGACATGACAACATGTAAGATGGTTCACGCGTTGGCGGTTTCCGCGACGCTTATTGGAACGGGCGCATTCGCGGCAGGGCATGAGGACCGCGAGGGCTGGCCCGAGAGCTTTACCGTCGGCACCGCGTCCCAGGGCGGCACGTATTTCGCCTACGGCGCCGGCTGGGCGAACCTCGTGTCCGAAGAGCTTGGCATCACCGGCGGCGGCGAAGTGACCGGCGGCCCGATGCAGAACATGGCGCTCGTCCACACCGGCGAGGCGCAGTTCGGCATGACCACCATGGGCCCCGCAGCGGAATCCCTGGGCGGCACCAACCCCATCGCCCCCGGCCTGCAGATGACCAATGCCTGCGCGATGTTCCCGATGTACCAGACCCCGTTCAGCGTCACCGCGCTGGCCTCGTCCGGCATCACCACCATCGCCGACATTCCGGACGGGGCGCGCATCGGCTTCGGCCCGGCGGGCTCGACCTCCGACACCTACTTCCCGCGCATGATGGAGACGCTTGGCGTCGACTTCGAGCGTCGCAACGGCGGCTGGGGCGACCTGGGTGGCCAGCTTCAGGACGGCCTGCTGGACGTGATCGCCTTCGCGGCCGGTGTCCCGGTGCCGGCGGTGTCGCAGCTTGAGGTCCAGACGGACGTCAACATCATCGAGTTCACCGAGGAAGAGCAGGCAGCGATCCTCGAGGCCTTCCCGGTCGCCCAATTCGAGATCGCGGCCGACACCTACAGCACGCTCGAGTCCCCTGCCCGGTCCGTCTCGATGTGGAACTTCGCCATCGCCAACTGCGACCTGCCGACCAGCTTCGTCAAGGCCGTGGTCGACGTGGTGATGTCGGACAACGAGCGGATGGTGAACATCCACCGTGCGGCCGGCTCCACCCTGCCCGAGAACTGGGACAAGAACGGCGTCCTGATGTGGCACCCCGGAGCGGCGGAATGGTTCATCGAGAACGCCGGCGCGGACATTCCCGAGGACATGATCCACTCGTCGATGTAACCCGGCCCCCCCGAGGGCGAGACCGGAAAAGTGCCGCACCCTTCGCGGGGTGCGGCGCGTCCAACAAGAGACCCGGGCCGGCGCATCCGTTCGGTGACAAGTGTGTACGACATGACTTCAAGGGGATGGGACAATGTCAGATCAGCAAGCGGAGCAATTCGAGCCCGTGATCGCCGAAGGCGTCGATGAAGAGCCAGTAGAGCCGAATCGCCGCCAGTTCACGGGGCGCCTCGCGCCCTTCGCGGCCACGCTGGCCATCCTCTACGCCGCGTTTCACATGGCGGCGCTGAACGGGGTCTCGATCTCGAACTACACGGGGATCGAGATCCCCTTCCTGCCGCAATTCCCGCTGGAAACCTGGAATTTCCGGATCGTGCACATCGCCGGTGCGCTGGTTCTGGGTTTTCTGATCTTCGCCGCCCACGGCTTCGACCACGAGGGCGAACGCGACACCCCACTCCTGAGCCGCGCGGGCCTGGTGCTGTTCCTGCCGGTTGCCGCCGTCTACTGGACGGCGCTTCAGTTCATCCTTTCGGTCCAGAGCGGGGACCTGCCCGAAATGGGCGGGCTGGTGACCTGGGCCGCCTTTCCCGGCACGCCGCTTTACGCGCAAGAGCTGTGGTGGTTCGGCCTGCCCCTGCTGGTCGCGACCTTCGGCGGCATCGTCCTGAGCTGGTTCGAGCGGCGCCCCCGGGGCGCGGTTGCCACCTCCGACGTGGTCATGGCGCTTTGCGGGATCGCCATCGCGCTCTACCTGATCCCGATCTATTCCACCGCGGCGCGGAATTCCGTCGGCACGTCCTTTGTGCCCATCGGCGTGGCCTTCGCCGCCACCGCCGGCTCCGCCCTGATCCTGGAGCTGACGCGCCGTGTGGCGGGGCTCGCCCTGGTCGCCATCGCCGGCATCTTCCTCATCTACACCTTCACCGCGCATCTTCTGCCCGGCATCCTGGCGGTGCAAAGCGCCTACACCTGGCAGCGCTTCTTCGGCCACGTCTATTCCGACGCCGGGATCCTGGGGCCGACAACGGCGGTCAGCTCGACCTACATCATCCTCTTCATCATCTTCGCGGCGTTCCTCCAGGCCTCGAAGGTCGGGGATTACTTCATCAACTTCGCCTTCGCCGCCGCCGGCCGCGCCCGGGGCGGGCCGGCCAAGGTCGCGATCTTCGCCAGCGGCCTGATGGGCATGATCAACGGCACCTCGGCAGGCAACGTCGTCGCCACCGGCTCGCTCACCATCCCGCTGATGAAGAAGGTCGGCTACGAGAAGAAGACCGCCGGCGCGATCGAGGCCGCGGCCTCCACCGGCGGGCAGATCATGCCGCCGATCATGGGCGCCGGCGCCTTCATCATGGCAGAAATCACCGGCATCCCCTACACCGACATCGCCTTCGCGGCGATCATTCCGGCGGTGCTCTACTTCGTGTCGATCTACTTCATGGTCGATTTCGAGGCCGCCAAGCTGGGCATGCGCGGCATGCGCGAGGACGAACTTCCGAAATTCGCCAAGCTGGTGCGTCAGGTCTATCTCTTCCTGCCCATCATCATCCTGATCGTGGCCCTGTTCATGGGCTACTCGGTCATTCGCGCGGGCACGCTTGCCACGGTCTCGGCCGCCGTCGTCAGTTGGCTCACGCCCAACAGGATGGGGCCGCGCTCGATCCTGAAGGCGCTGGAGCTTGCGGGACTGATGTCGATCCAGATCATCGCGGTCTGTGCGGCGGCGGGCATCATCGTCGGTGTCATCAGCCTGACCGGCGTCGGGGCGCGGTTCTCGTCGCTCCTGCTCAACCTGGCGGGGGTCAGCCAGCTTCTGGCGCTGGTCTTCGCGATGTGCATCGCGATCCTGCTGGGGATGGGGATGCCGACCACCGCCGCCTACGCCGTCGCGGCCTCGGTCGTGGCGCCGGGCCTGATCGAGATCGGGATTCCGCAGCTCACGGCCCATTTCTTCGTGTTCTACTTCGCCGTGGTCTCGGCCATCACACCACCCGTGGCGCTGGCCTCCTATGCGGCGGCGGGGATCTCGGGGGCGAATCCGATGGCCACCTCGGTCGCGTCGTTCAAGATCGGGATCGCGGCCTTCATCGTGCCCTTCATGTTCTTCTACAATAGCGCGTTGTTGATGGACGGCAGCACGATCGAGGTCCTGCGGGCGGGTGCCACGGCCGTGTTCGGCGTATTCCTGCTCAGCTCCGGCGTGCAGGGCTGGTTCATGGGGTCGCGGACCGCGTGGTTCATGTGCGCGGCCCTGATGCTGGCCGCGCTGTTCATGATCGAGGGCGGGATCTTTACCGACCTGATCGGGATTGGCGCAGCGGTGGCGGTGTTCTTCGTCCAGAAACTGCTGCACCCCGCACCGGACGCGCAGATCTCGGTGCGCGGGGCCGACTGAGCCCGGTCCGGGGCAGGCAGGCGATCCGCCCGTCTGCCCCGGCCGCCGTCCCGTTCGGGTCGGCAATCGCCCGCTTCGCGGTTGTATTTCCCGCGTGATTGGGGAACGTGCCCACATCACAGGAAAGGAAAGATCCCATGACCAAGGAATACTACGGCAGCGCCAAGGTCCCCCTCACCCCTGTCGTCCGCGCGGGCGATTACGTCTTCATCTCCGGCCAGGTGCCGTTCGACGCGGACGGCAACATCGTTCCGGGCGGCATCCAGGCAGAGACCCGGGCCGTCCTCGACAACCTGCGGGCCTGCCTCGACATGGCGGGGTGCGGCTTGGAAGACGTGATCAAGACCACCGTCTGGCTGCGCGACCGCGACGACTTCGCCGCCTTCAACGAGGTCTACGGCGCGGCCTTTTCGCACAATCCCCCGGCGCGTTCGGCGACGGAAAGCCGTCTCATGATCGACATCGCGGTAGAGATCGAGGCCATCGCCTACAAGCCGCTCTGACCGGCCAGCCCGCACCAGAGAGGCCATGCCGCAGGTTGGAAACGGACAAGTTTGCCGTCCTGAAAGAGCCTTCTGGCGCCGTCTGAGGTCGAAATCATGACAGGCGACGGAACGGCCCCCGGGGCATGGCGCCCCCGGGTGCGGCTTGCACCGGCACCCGCCCGGTGCGACCGCGCCACCCGACAAAGGAGGAGAACAAGATGACCGATCCAGTGCGCGTCCTGGTCGTGGGCCTCGGCAACATGGGGGCCTCCCACGCCTCGGCCTATCACCGCAATCCCGGCTTCGAGATCGTCGGACTCTGCACCCGAACGATCAGGTCCAAGGCGCTTCCGGACACGCTCTCCGACTATCCGCTCTTCGAGGACTACGAAGCCGCACTTGCCGAACTGAAACCCGACGCCGTGTCGATCAACACCTGGCCCAACACCCACGCCGACTACGCGCTCAAGGCGATGGATGCAGGCGCCCATGTCTTCATGGAAAAGCCGATCGGCACCACCAACGCAGAGGCCGAGGCCGTCGTCGCCAAGGCCCGAGAGACGAACCGCAAGCTGGTGCTGGGCTATATCCTGCGGGTCCATCCGTCCTGGATCAGGTTTATCGAGCTGGGCCGGACCATGGGCAAGCCCTTGGTCATGCGGCTGAACCTGAACCAGCAAAGCTCCGGCGATGCGTGGTTCTGGCACAAGGACCTGATCGACAGCCTGACCCCGATCGTCGATTGCGGCGTCCACTACGTCGACGTGATGTGCCAGCTGACGGGCGCGAAGCCGCTGCGCGTCCACGGCATCGGTGCGCGGCTCTGGGACGCGGCGGACAAGCAGAACTACGGCCACCTGCACGTGACGTTCGACGACGGCTCCGTCGGCTGGTACGAGGCCGGCTGGGGCCCGATGATGTCCGAGACCGCGTTCTTCGTGAAGGACATCGTGGGGCCCAAAGGCTCCGTCAGCCTGGTTCCCGACCCGACGGCGGCCACGGACAAGGACCTGTCGGACAGCGCCGACATCGACAAGCACACCAAGACAGATGCGATCCGGGTGCACCACGCGGATGTCGGCGCCGACAAGACGTTCACGCAGGCGGACGAGATCCTGTCGATGGAGGACGAGCCGGATCACCAGCAGCTCTGCGACCGCGAGCAGGACTTTTTCCTGAAGGCGATCCGCGAGGATCTCGACCTGGGCGAGTCCATGGACGCCGCGGTCAATTCCCTGCGCATCGTGCTGGCCGCCGAAGAGAGCATCGCAAAAGAACAAGTCGTGCGGCTCGATTGAGCAGGTCGGGAGGCATTCATGCGAGAAATTGACAAGGCCCGCGATCCGGTGCCCGGCGGCGGGCCGACAAACATGGCCGGCACGAGCGGCGCAGGGTGAAGAACGTCTCGGTCTGGACCTACCCCTGGGACCTGCACGACCTCGGCCCCGACGCGGCCATCGCCACCCTCGCCGCCGAAGGGGTCGATACGATCAGCCTCGCCACCTCTTATCACGCAGGGCGCTTCCTTCAGCCGGGCAACCCACGGCGTCGGGTCTGGTTTCCGCAGGACGGCACCGTGTACTACCGCGTCGACCCGGCCCGCTGGACAAGCCAGGAGATCATCCCACTGCAGGCCGATATCGTGGAGAGCGAGGGCGACATGCTCTCCCGCCTCTGTGCCCTGCGCGAGACCGGCGGGCCGCAGGTCTCTTGCTGGACGGTCTGCCTGCACAACACCCGGCTGGGCATGGCGCATCCCGACCATGTCATGCGCACGGCCCATGGGGATCCGCATTCCTATGCGCTTTGTCCCTCCAGCCCGGCCGCGCGGGCCTATGTCACGGGCGTGGTGGCGGAGATCGCAGAGCGCTATGCCCCGGACAGGATCGAGCTGGAAAGCCCGGATTTCATGGGCTTCGACCACGGGTTTCATCACGAGAAGGACGCGCTTGGCCTCCTGCCGGAGGATATGTTCCTGCTGGGGGTCTGCTTCTGCCGCCATTGCATGAATCGCGCCACGCATGCCGGCGTTCCGGCCGAGGCCGCGAGGGCGCGGGTCGCGGACCTGCTCGACGCGGCCTTCGCCCGCGAGCTGCCCCGAAGCCGATTCCCGGATTTTCCGTAGGCGGGCATCGACGCTTTTGCCGGCGAGGCCGCCCTGCATGCCTTTCTGACATGGCGCAGCGCACCCGTCAGCTCTCTGTTGGAGGAGGTCGTCACCGCTGCCGGAGGGGCGTCGAAGGTGCTGCTGATCGACGCCGAGGGCTCCTGGACGGGCGGCGTGGACACGGCCGCGGCCGCGCGGATCTGCGACGGGATCCTGTCTTGCGCCTATGTCACCGCGCAAGACAGGATCGCGCCGCTGATGGCCGAGACCCGCGCCCTGCTGGGCCCCGACAAGACGCTGATCGCGGGCTTTCTGCTGTCACATCCGCAGGTCGCCGACGCGGCGGATCTGGCGGACCGTGTCGCCGCCGCGGCGCCCCATGTGGACGGGCTGAACTTCTACAACCTCGGGCTGGTGCCGCCGGCGCGGCTGCGGTGGATTTCAAAGGCGCTGCAAGGGCTTGCCTGACCGGCGCCCCGAAGGCCTAGCCCTCGGGAAGCCTGTCCGACGCCCAGCTTGACGCGGCCTGTGCCCGAAGCGCCTCGACGGTCTCGGCCGGAACACTGTCGGCGGTGCGGTGGCCCCCCCAGCGGCTCGTCGTGGAACAGATAGACGCGGGACAGGAACTGCCCGAACTCCAGCGACCCTTCGCCGTGGCGTTCGCCGTTTCCGCTGGTCGAGACGATGACCCCGCCGCCCCAATCCTGGCCACTGTCGTTGTTGGGATTGTAGAAATAGACCCGCATCACGCCCGACTGGTCCTCGGCGACCCGCAGGATGGCGATCGCGTGCCAGCCGACGAAGGTCTGGTTCGGATCGGTCACGGCGATGCCGGCGGGCTGCGGATGGCTGACAGGGCGGTCACCGTTGTGATCGGGATGATAGGTGGCGAAAAACCGGCGCAGGAAGCTCTCGTATTCCGAGAGCTTGCCCGTCGTCACATCCACCGCCACGGCACAATCGCGCGAGACCCACCAGCCATGGAACTGCGGATTGATCCAGCGGTGCGGATCGCCTTCGCGCCCGACGCAGAGCCGCCCCATCTCGGCATAGACCTTGTCGAGATGTCCGACCAGCAGCACCGACACCGGGTCGGCATCGATCGGGCCGAACCCCGCCAGCCCCGCGGGCAGGTCGGCGGAATTGATCGGCGTGCCCTCGAACTGCATCAGCACCGCATCGAATTCCGACACCTGCGAGACGATATGCAGCAGGAAATCGGGCTCGATCAGCGACCACATGGCGATGGCGCGCGCCGACTGGCATGTCGGATTGGCGCCCTGGCCCACGCCAAGCGGCTGACCCAGCACCTGCAGCACACCGGCGAGCAGATGGGTCTCGGGCGGGACGACCTCTCCGAAGCCCAGCGCGAGGCGCTCGCAGGCGCTGCCCTGCACCTGTTGCTGCAATTGCCGCGCGAGGGCCGGAACCATGGGCCCGTGGTGCAGAACGCCACGGTCCAGCAGCATCGCCAGGCCATAGAGCGCCTGGGGCGTGGACAGGGTGACGCCCGCGCGGATCAGATCCTCGACCAGGCGCTGGTAATGACGCCAGCAATCGAGGCCGGTGGTGCCGAGGCCGAGGGTTTCGGGCACCAGCGACCTGTCGCGATATTCCAGCACGTGGCGCAGGAACGCGACGTGGTAGTCGGACACGAGGCCGGTGTCGTGCATCGCACGGGCAAAGCCCATCGCCTCGCGCGAGAGGCTGGGTTCGTCGAACCGGTCGATCCGCGCCAGATAGGCCTCGATCCCCGGATCGTCGAGCGAGGCGACCGTGGGCCCGAAGAGCGCGCTTACCAGACGTTCCGCCCCCAGACGCTCTCCGCCGGGCCCGGTGCCTTTTTCGTTCAGGGCGACGGCGATCTGGGCGATCATGTCCTTGGCCATGTTCACCTGCACCGAACGCTGTTCGAGCAGGCGCCAGATCTCCTTGACCAACACGCCAAGAACGTCGGTCAGACCGATATGCTCGGAGATGAATTTCAGGAGGTCTCGCTTGAGGGTCCAACGCTCACCAAGGCTTCGGGCCGCCTCGTCGGACTGGCCGAAGAGGTCGCGCAGGTTGAGCGCCAGCACCTGTGTCAGGAAGTGCCGCGCGGTGTCCTGGTGCAGGTTTTCATGCCGGGCCCGGCCGGTCGCGACGGCCAGAAATCGGCACAGGCTGACCGTCTCGAGCGCCGTGAACGCCGGATCCTCGGACAACAGTGTACCGCCCGAGATCTGCGGCAGCAGCGCCCCCGGGAAATCCCAGTCGGAGCCGGAGAACAGGCCCGCGTCATCC
The DNA here is from genome assembly GCF_900172355.1 of Roseisalinus antarcticus. Classification (GTDB taxonomy): domain Bacteria; phylum Pseudomonadota; class Alphaproteobacteria; order Rhodobacterales; family Rhodobacteraceae; genus Oceanicola; species Oceanicola antarcticus_A. The sequence goes on from NZ_FWFZ01000010.1 coordinate 89,075, forward strand.
ATGGCCACCGCCCGCTCGCGGATCACGTCGAGACCGCCCTCAAGCCGCACCAACCGGGCCACCACGTCGAGGACGGGCCGCTGATAGCGCAGCTTGGCGAAGGGCCGTGCCCGCTCGAGCCGCTCGATGGCGACGTCGAGTGTCCCGGCCAGCCGCGCCACCTGGGCGCGACTGTCCGGTTCCGAAGGGCGACCGTCGGGGGCCGTCGATGCAAAGGTCATCAGACGTAGTAGTCCAGTTCTTCCTGCCGCTTGAGAAGGTCCCGCAGCTCGTGCGGATTCTCACCGAAGAAATAGGCCAGCCCCCAGTGGGTGCCGAAGGCCGAACGCTTCGCGACCTTCTGCTCGCGCGGGTCCGACAGCTCGTGAAACTCCAAATACGGGTGGTTCGCCGTCTCTTCGGGCACTTCGAGCCGGCTGACCACCCGACGGCGGGGATAGACGCCGAAGCACCCGGCATGGCCCTTGGCATCCTTGACCGGCGTCGGAAAGAAGGCGTCGAGCTCTTCCTGAGTGGTCTTGGGGTCGAAGGCGACGACGAGGGCCTGGTAGCCATTGAAGCCATAGGCGCGCTCGATCAGCTCCAGCCCGTTGAAGCCCGGCGGACGATAGGCGACCTCGCCGAAGTAGAGCGTGTTGTCGCTCGTGAGGAAGTACTCGGGGTGGATGAAGCCAAACTCGATGTCGAAGGTCTCGATCAACTTCTCGATCTGCTCGGTGATCCGGGCGCGGTGCTGTTCCAGCTCGGGTGTGGCGGGCACGAAGACCGAATAGCCCAGCGTGACATATTCCGAGATGTTCAGGAACTGGATCTTGCCGTTCTTGATCCAGGCCTCCACCGCGAATTCCCAGCCGTCGAGGTGGCTTTCCAGCAGGGCGGGAAATTCGTCGTCGGGGATGTTGTCCACATCCTCGGGGGTGCGGATCACCCGGTGACCGGCCGTGCCCGACTTGTCGAACGCCTTGAAGTGGATCGGGTCGTTCACGTCGCCGTCCAGCTTCAGCAGCGTCTGGTTCACGCGCTTGAGAAAGCGGATCACGTCGCCGCGGTCATGCGCCTCTTCGAAGACGCCCACGCGGATGCCGCCCAGCTGGGCGCGCCGTTTCATCAGCGACTTGTCCCGGAACAGCATCGCCTGGCCAAGCAGGCGCGGGTTCTTGAGCAGGACCGCGTTGATCGCGCCCGCCCATTCGACGGTTTCCTCGAAGATCGGAATGGCCACGTCGACGCCCATCTCTTCAAGCTGGTGGGCCAGCTCGTAGGAGCGTTCGTTCAGACGGTCGAAATCCCAGGGAACGAACGGAATGTCGTTCTGCTTGCAATAATCCTCGGCCCAGGGCGGCGCCACGACGACATAGCGGCGATCGAACCGGTCGATCGCGTCGATGGCGTTGAGGCTCCAGCCCAGAATGGCGATATAGCCCTTTTCAGGATTCTTGTTGGTCATTTGTTCTTCCTTTTGTTCTTCCTTTTTCGTCGGCAAAGATCAACGGGTCATTGATAGCCCCGTCCACTCGCGGATCTCTGCAAGGTCCTGCATCAGGATGCGGTGATAGTCCGGATTTGAACGGGCCTGATCTCACATATCGTCCCGGATTGAAAGGGAGAGCCCCCGGCGCGGCCCCGGACGAGGTGTCTCCAGCGGCGACGGACCCCGCCATACAGGGCCGGATCCGCGCAGGCGGCTCCGCCGGACGGGAGCGTCTTTCGCACTCGGCCCGGGCGCAGGCCGCGCATCATCGATTCGGCCCTCCGGCGCCCTGCGGCGCCGATGGGAAAACTGGCAGCCGGCCGAATTTCAGGCAGATCTCGCCGCGCAGAGGGCCGGGTCCGGGCGCGCACGCGCGAATTCGGGGGGCAGGTGCGCGAAAGTGGCCTGATCCGGTTGCAGGCCCCCGCGCCGGCAGGGGCACCGGGCGCGTCCTCGTTGCACATTTTCTTCGGGACAGTTACGGCATTGCGACCACGAACCGGCGATCCCGCGCCTTTGCAGGGCGCCCGATCAGCCCCCCCTCATTCCGCGGCACCGGCCCCGGCGAAAGGATCCCAGATGCGCATCTCGATCGAGGTCACGATGACTTATCGTTTCCCCGAACCGAACACGGTCTTCTTCGCCATCGAGGCGGCCGATTATGATGGCCAGACGATCGAACAGCAGCGGATGATGCTGGGCGAGGCGACGGTCGACCGGATCGCCGGCGACTCGGGCGTGGGTCAGCGGATCTGGGCGCGTGTGCCGGGCAATGACATGGAATTGTATTACACCGCGACGATCGACGTCACGCGCCCGGCGATCCCGCTGGTCGGGCTGGAGGCAATGCCGCTGCACAGGCTCCCCGCCGAGGTGGTCCCCTATCTGCGGCCGTCGCGCTATTGCCAGTCCGACAAGTTCATCGCCTTCGTCAACAAGCGGTTCGGCCATCTGCAGGGGGGCGCCAAGATCGCCGCCATGCGCGACTGGATCGAGGCGGAACTGTCCTATGTGCCCGGCAGCTCGGATGCCGACACCAACGTGCTTGAAACATTCGCCGGGCGGCAAGGCGTCTGCCGCGACTACGCCCATCTGTTCTGCACCATGGCCCGGGCCGCGCAGATCCCGGCCCGCGCGGTCGCAGCCTACGGGGCGGACGTGGTGCCGCCGGATTTCCACGCGGTGGCCGAGGTCTGGCTCGGCGATGCCTGGCACCTGGTCGACCCGACCGGCATGTGCCAGGCGGACGGGCTGGCCGTGGTCGCGGTCGGGCGCGACGCCTATGACATCGCCTTCATGGAGTCCCAGGCGCCGGCGGAGCTCATCACCCAGATCGTCAACGTCGCGCGGGTCTGATCGGGCGGGGGCGACAGGCGGCCGGCCCCGCCCTACCCTGCCCCGTCGTCGCGCGTCCGGGCGAGGAAGGCCTTGGCTTCGTCCACCGTCTCGAAGACATGCGAGCCCACGTCGCGCCGCAGCACATCCCCGATCTTGACCCGCATGAAGGCGGAGTTTGAAAACCGGGTGACCGTGCCGTAATAGCCGTCTTCCAGGTCCCGGACCATGGCGGCATAGGCCGTGGCGATCTCCGGGTCGATCTGCGCGTCGTCGTAGTTCACGATCACGTCGACCCGGTTGCCCTGCGCCCGGCAGACCTGCTCGATCCGGGCGCGGATGCGGGCCACGTCCTGCTCGCGGCGCACGCGGAGTTTCTCGAAGTTGATGAACAGGGTCCGGCCGTCCGGGTCCATCGCGATGCGGTCTTCGATGCCGAGGGCCAGCAGGTCGGACCGCAGCCCCATGGGCGGGTCGGCAAAGATGCGGGCATCCATGAGTTTGGGGCTGTCCAGGATCGGCGCGAAATCCATCTGGCCCAGGATGTCGCGGTCGATATCGACCCCCGGCGCCACCTCGACCAGGTGCAGCCCGTCGCGCTCCAGCGCCAGGACACAGCGCTCGGTCACGTAGATCACCTTGCGGCCCTGCTCTGCCGCCCGCGCACCGGCAAACGTGGTCTGTTCCACCTGCCGGACGAACTTGCGCACCGCACCCTCGCGCCGGATCACCAGTGCGCCGTCCTCGACCGACGTCTCCAGCCCGCCCGAGGTGAAGGTGCCGGTGAAGACCAGCGCCCGCGCGTTCTGGCTGATGTTGATGAACCCGCCCGAGCCCGCCAGCCGCGCCCCGAACCGCGAGACATTGACCGACCCGGCGCTGTCGGCCTCGGCCATGCCGAGAATGGCCAGATCCAGCCCGCCGCCGTCGTAGAAGTCGAACTGCAGGTTCTGCGCGATGATCGCGTCGGTGTTGACCGCCGCCCCGAAATCGAGGCCCGACGCCGGGCGCCCGCCGATCACGCCGGGCTCGGTCGTCAGGGTCAGATAGTCCAGAAGCCGCTCTTCGCCGGCGACCGCGGCGACCCCCTCGGGCATGCCGATGCCGAGGTTGACGACGCCGTTGACCGGCAGCTCGAAGGCCGCCCGGCGGGCGATGATCTTGCGCAGGGTCAGCTCTCCGGCCGGCATCTCGTCGGTCTGGACGCGGAACGCGCCGGTGAAGGCGTGGGAGAAGGGCGTGGCGAAGGTCTGGACGTGATCGCCGGGCTCGGCGACGACGACGGCATCGACGAAGCCGCCGGGGATCTGAACCTCGCGCGGGTGCAGGGTGCCGGGGGCCGCGATCCGCTCCACCTGCACGATGACCAGGCCGCCGGAGTTCTTGACCGCCATCGCCTGGCTGAGGTTGTCGAGCGTCAGCGCCTCGTTCTCGAGGGTGACGTTGCCCTTGGGGTCCGCGGTGGTGCCGCGCAGCAGGGCCACGTCGATCCGCGGGGCGGGATAAAAGAGGTATTCCCTGCCCCCCAGCTCGATCAGCTCGACCACCGGGTCGGTCGAGACGGCGTTGATCCGCCCCCCGTCCTGCCGCGGATCGACGAAGGTCTCGAGGCCGACGCGGGTGACGAGGCCGGGCCGCCCGGCCGCGATCTCGCGGAACTGCTGGCTGATGACGCCCTGCGGCAGGTTGTAGGCCTTCATCCGCCCCTCGACGGCGAGGCGGGCCATTTTCGGGATCAGCCCCCAGTGGCCCCCGATGGCTTCGGCGACAAGCCCGTCGTGGCCCAGGCAGTTCAACCCGCGGTCCTTGCCGTCGCCCTGCCCCGCGGCGAAGAACAGCTTGATCCCGCGCGGGGTGCCGGTGTCCAGGAAACGGGTCTCGAGCGCCTTCAGCAGCGCCTCGGGCACGCCGATGCCGACGAAGCCGGAGGTGGTGATGCGGTCGCCGTCGCGGATCAGGCCGATGGCGTCTTCAACTGCCGTTATCTTGTCGCTCACGTCCCGGCTCCTCTTCTGTCGCATCCAGCCAGGACAGGATCGGGTCGATCTGTGCGGCGGTGTTGAGCGTCGGCGTGTGGCCCACGCCGTCGAATTCGATGACGCTGGCGCCGGGCTGCTCGGCCACCATCCGGGCCAGAAGCTCCGGCGTGAGAAAGTCGGAGTTCGTGCCGCGCAGGATCAGGATCGGGCATTTGATCCGTTTCCAGTAGGTCCAGAAGTTGAAGCGGACCAGCAGCCAGTATTGGCGAAAGTTCTCGCCGATGCCGGGGTCGAAATGCGGCGCATAGGACCCGTCGTCTTCGCGGTAGACGCTGGTATGGGCCATGTGGCGCCAATCGTCGTCGGTCATCGGGCCGAAACCGGCGTAGATCTCGCGCAGGTGGGCCTCGGTCGCGGCGTAGTCCGCCAGCCGGATCGGCCCGGCGAGGTAGCCGGCCACCCGGCGCAGCGCGGGCATCGGCACCTCGGGGGCCACGTCGTTGATCACCAGCCTGCGGATCGGAGAATTCGGCAGGCCCGCCATGACGATCCCGCAGAGCCCGCCGAGCGAGGTGCCGATCCAGTCGACCTCGGAACAGCCCGCGGCGGCCAGCACCGCGGTCAGGTCGCAATTATACTGGGGCACGTGGTAATCGTCGGGATCGGGCAGCCAGTCGCTTGCGCCCCGGCCCACAAGATCGGGGCAGACGATCTTGCGACGACCCGCCAGCGCCCGGGCCAGCGGGTCGAAATCGCCGCCGTGCCGGGTCAGCCCGTGGACGCAGAACAGCGGCCTGACATCGTCCGGTTTTCCCCAGACATGGTAGGCGATCATGTGAAAGCCCTTGGGGTTGATCGCGCGGACGTAGGTCAAGCTGTCCTCGGTCCGCCGGAACTCGTCCAGCGACCAGTTGGGCGCGGCGCGGCCGCCCCCGCCGGGCCGCGCCGGTCGAGGCGCGTTCACGGTCATCGGACCTGCACGTATCGCCCCGGCGCGGGCTCGATGACGCCATGCTTGCGCGATCCGATCCCGGGCGGGGCCACCTTTTCGCCGGGGTTCTGCGTCGCCAGCCAGTCGTTCCAATGCGGCCACCAGGAGCCGGCGTGCTGCTCTGCCCCGGCGTGCCAAGCCGGTGCGTCCGGGCCGGTCAAGGCGTTGGTCCGGTAGCCGTATTTCACCTTGGTCGGCGGATTGACCACACCGGCGTTATGGCCCGAGCCGCCCAGCACGAAGGTCTTGTCGCCCCCGAAATGCTGCGCCCCGGCGAAGGTCGAGGCCCAGGGGCAGATGTGATCCTCTTCGGCGGACATGAAGTAGAGCGGCACGTCGACCCGGCCGAGGTCGAGCGCGACGCCACCGATCTCCACCGCGCCGGGTTCCCGCAGGAGGTTCCGGTTGTAATAGGTCTCGAGATACCAAAGGATCATCCGGGCCGGCAGCCGGGTCGAATCCTGGAACCAGTAGACCATGTCGAAGGGCAATTGCTCCTTGGCCAGCAGGTAGTTGTTGACCACGTGCCCCCAGATCAGGTCGTTGGCCCGCATCAGCGAAAAGACCGACGACATCTCCTCGCCCGAATGGTAACCGCGCGTCTCGACCGCGCGCCGAAGGGTGGCCAGCTGCGCGTCGTCGATGAACACGCCGAGGTCGCCGGATTCTTCGAAATCGGTCATGCAGGCCATCAGCGTGGCGGAATGGACCGGGCGTTCGCCCCGGGCAGCCAGATAGGCGAGCATCGTCGCGACCAGCGTGCCGCCAATGCAGTAGCCGGCGACGTTCACGTCCCTGGCGCCGGTGATCTGGCGCATCACCTCGATAGCCTCCAGCGGGCCTTCGAACATGTAGTCGTCGAACCCCTTCTGCGCGAGCTCCGGCCCCGGATTGACCCAGGAGATCAGGAACACCGTGTGGCCCTGATCGACCAGCCATTTCACCATGCTCTTGTCGGGCGTCAGGTCCAGCGCGTAGTACTTGTTGATCCAGGGCGGCACGATCAGCAGCGGGCGGGCGTGCACGGTATCGGTGCCGGGCGCGTACTGGATCAGCTGCATGAGGTCGTTCTCGAAGACCACGGAGCCTTGCGTCGTCGCGAGGTTGCGGCCGACCTCGAAGGCGTCGGGATCGGTCATGGTGATCTTCAGCCGCCCCTGCCCGCGTTCGAGGTCGCGCAACAGGTTGGAGAACCCCTCGACAAGGTTCTGGCCGCCGGTCTCCCGCGCCTTCTCGATGACCTCGGGGTTGGAATGGGCGAAATTCGTCGGCGACAGCGCCTCGATCGACCGCCGGGTGTAGAAGCTGACGATCTTGCGGGTGTGCGGGTCCATGTCGTTGGGCTGATCCGCCAGCGCCTGGGCATAATCCGCGTAGATCAGGTAGGCCTGCTTGAGGTGGTCGAACACCGCCTCCTCGCTCCAGGCCTCGTTGCGGAACCGGCCGTCGCCCCTGGCCGGAACCGCGACGGGCTCGGGTCTTTCGCCGCCGCCAAGACGGGCGGTGCCGGCCTGGAACAGGCGGCCCATCCGCTCCCAATAGGCGGTGTTGGCCTTCATCAGCGCCTGCGGATCGCGCATCAGCGTGAGGTTCCAGTCCCAAAGGGCGCGCGAGACCGCGGCGGGGTCGAAGCCGGGCGGCACGTCGCCCTTCTGCTGGCGGTCCATGAAGGCCTGAAAGATCGCCTGCGTGCGCTGAGCCACGTCCGCCGCCTGGCGGGCGGCCTCGGCGGGATCGAGAGGCGTGTCCGCCGTGGTCTTGTGCTTGTCGGCCATCGCGGCTTTTCCTTTCACCGTTCGCCGGCGCGGCGTGTTTGCCGCACCGGCATTCCGGGGTTTCTGGGGGGTCAGCTGGGCAGGTATTCCCTGCTCCAGCTCTCGCAGACCGCGCCGTCGGCGATCATCCGGTCGATGGCCACGGAGTCATAGCCCAGCTCTTCGAGGATCGGGCGCGTCGAGGTCCCGAACTTCTCGGCCGGGTCGAGCGCGTAGATCGTCCCGTGCGCGGGGCGGATCGCGAAGGGATCGAGCTGGGTGATCACGTGCCCGCTCGGGTGGTCCTCGTAGACCGAGAAGGCATAGCTGCCGCGATCGGTGCCGGGCGTCCCGTCCGCCGGGCGGCTGTTGTAGGCCCGGATCGACTCGATGTTCTCGCAGACGGTGGCGCCGATGTCGGCGGCCTGCAGCCGCTCGGCCCAGTCGCTGGCCCGCGCCGCGCCGAAGGCGGTGGCGAGGAACGCGGCCCGCCCGTCGGCCGGCACGTCGATGATCCCTTCCAGACCCTCGACCGTGTTCAGCCGTGGCAGGTCGCTCTCTTCGGCGCTGAGCAGGACGAAATTGTTCGACGCGGTATAGTAGAACCGGACGAGGTCGTCGTAGCCGTTGACCTCGCGCCCCGAGGGTTCGTCGAAGAGACCGCGCCGCTCGTAGTCGTAGCAATACGGGATCTGCGCCAGCCCGCTGAGCGCCGAGAGTGAGGTCCGCGGCCGCCCCGTCACCCCGGTCTTGAGCTTCTGGTAAAGCGCCGCGGCCACGCCCAGCGATCCGCCGAAGCCGCACATGACGTCGATCGTGCCGACATGGGCGTGCTCTTCGGGCGTGTCCATCCCGCCGCCGAAGCGCAGCATGATCCCCGTGGTTGCCTGCACCAGGTCGTCATAGCCCAGATAGTTGGTCCGGGGCCCCGGACGCACGCCGCCGAAGCAGTCGAGCTTGCAGAAGATCGCGTCGGGGTTGAGCTTCTTGAGCGAGTCCGCGTCCAGGCCCAGCGCCTTGACCTGCCGGTCGGGCGCGTTCCAGACGATCACGTTGACCGAGGCCACCAGCTTTTCGAACACCTCCCGACCCTCGCCGGAGGAGATGTCTGCCAGGATCGAGCGCTTGCCACGGCCGTGCGACAGGCTGAAGATGACCGTGTTCCAGCTGTCGTAATTCGGGGTCGGCGGGTCGATCTTGATGACCTCGGCGCCGAAGCGGGCGAGGTAGGACACCGAATGCGGCCCCGCGATCACGTTGCACATGTCGAGCACGCGCACCCCGTCCAGCCAGCCGGCCTTTTCGCTTCTGGGTTTGGGGCGCGGCAGTTTCGTCGGCATCCGGCGCAGCTGTTTCAGCGCGCCCGCGACCGTGACCCAGCGCCGCCCCGTGGGCGCGAGCATTTCTTCGCCGCTCTCCTCGAGCCAGACCATCGGGCCGGGCTGGGTCATGGTGCCGAATTCCGAATCCTCGACCTCGACCATCAGGCCGGCGGTCTCGGCGTGGTCGTCGTTGATCCACTCCTGCAGCCAGCGCTGCGGGGCGCCCGGGAACTTGCCGCGGCCAAAGATCCGCTCCCATTCCTTGGCGGTGCGGGTCATGAACACGTGCTTCATCCGCTCGGCGATCCTGTCTGCCCAGAGTTTCGGCAGCGGGTAAACGCCCAGCGAGACGTCCGATTTCCACTCGGAGACGGGCAGATAGGTGTCCTCCTCCTCGGTGAGGCCTTCGGCGACCAGCTCGTCGTAGATCCCCAGCGTCTTGAGACAGCGCTTGGCGTGGTGCTTGTGGCTGGGGCAGACGACGTAGAACATCCGGCCGTCCTTGCACTTGTAGGAACGGTAGAACGGATCGAGCATCTCCTGCAGCTCTTCGTAGGTGACGTTCATCGGCAGGCCCTCGACCCGCCGGCGCTCGATCTCGGCCTCGCGCTGAGTCTTGTAGCGGTCGGGGTAATTCTGGACGTTGATCGAGTTGTAGCAGAGCCCCTCCATCACGGCCGATGCCAGCGGGACCTCGATCTCGTCACCGTAGCCGGTGCGTTCGCGCGACTGCAGCGCCAGGACGACCGCCGAGGCCGCCAGCATCGTGCCGTAGGCCGAGGCGAGCGGCAGCGGCGAGAAGGACGGGTTGATGCCCATCAGCACGCGGTTGAGGCCCATGTCCGTGAACACGCCCGAGCAGGCGGCGATGATGCTTTCATAGGCGCGCCAGTCGCGGCGCAGCGCATCGTTGGAGGCAAATCCGGGGATCGACAGGGTGATCAGCTCCGGCCGGTCCTCGCGGAGCGCGGGAAAGTCGATGCCCAGCCGCGCCATCACGCCGGGGCGGAAGCTCTCGACCACGATATCGGCCTCGGCGATCAGGTCCAGCGCCTCGGCCAGGCCCTCGGTCGTCTTGAGGTCGATCGTCACGATCATCTTGTTGCGGTTCAGCGTCGCGTTGGCCGGGCTGACCCAGGGCGGGCCTGACGGCGGGTCGACGTGGACGACGGTGGCACCGAGATCCGCAAGGATCATCGCGACTGCGGGGCCGGCGATATACTGGCCGAAGTCGACGACCTTGACGCCCTTGAGGGGAAGAGTGGAAGCGGTGCCGTTTGTCATTTTGGTCTTCCGAAGCTGGAGAATTGTTGGTCGCGGGGGCCCCGGCCCGGGTTGCGGGCCGGGGCGCCGGTCGCCGGCTACTCGGCCGGCTGCTTGGTCACCAGGTGGTGCAGCCTGGCTTCGGTGCCGAAGTCTTCCTTGAGCCAGCGCAGCAGCGAGAAGCACAGGATCACCAGCACCGGAATCAGCGGCAGGGCGACCACGATGGTCGAGGTCTGCACCGGCTTCAGCCCGCCCAGCTGGATCAGCACGACGCCGACCGCTGCGAGGATGAAGGCCCAGGCAAGCCGGATGGACCGCTTGGGCTCCTGGTATCCCGACAACTTGCGCGAGGTGACCGAGGCCAGCACATAGGCCGCGCTGTCCAGCGTCGTCGCAAGGAAGATGAAGCACAGGATGATGAAGACCACCGTGATCAGCCCGGACATGGGCATCGTGCCCAGGATGGCCTGCACGGTCGCGGGAATGCCGCTTTCGCTCAGGATTGCCGAGACGTCGAGGACGCCGGAGATCTGCAGGTTGAGCGCGTAGCCACCCCAGACCGCGAAGAACACCCAGCAGCCGAGCGATCCCCAGACAAGCTCTGCCACGATCAGCTCGCGGATGGTCCGGCCGCGGGAGATCCGCGCGACGAACAGGCCCATCATCGGTGCGTAGGCGATCCACCAGGCCCAGTAGAATACGGTCCAGTCCTGCGGAAACGTCGAGTGGTCGACCGGGTCGGTCCACATGCTCATGGTGACGAAGTTAGACGCCATCTGGCCGAAGCTGTTGACCCAGCCGTTCACGATGAAGAGCTTGGGCCCGATGATGAAGGTGAAGGCCACGAGGAAGATCGCGAGGATCACGTTGGTGTCCGACAGGATCTTGATGCCCTTGGACAGACCGAACCAGACCGACGCGCCGAACATGGCCGTCCAGATGGCGAGGATCGCGAGATCGAGCAGCAGCGACGGCTGCACGCCGAACTGTCCGCTGACCAGGGTCGAGACGAGCGGGACAGCCAGGCCGAGCGAGGTGCCGACACCGCCGACCACGCCGAAGACCACGATGGAATCGAGCAGAACGCCGCCCCAGCCATCCACGTGCTTGCCCAGAACGCCGCCCGCGGCCACCGACAGGCGCACGCCCGGGTTGCCGCGGACATACATCGAATAGGCGATCGGGATCGCGGGCACGCAGTAGATCGCCCAGGGCGTCAGGCCCCAGTGGAACTGGCCGTAGGTCAGCGCCCATTCCGCCGCTTTCGACGACATCGGCTCTACCGCGAAGGGGGGGCCCTGCATGTAGTAGATCGGCTCGACCCAGGCCCAGTTGACGATGGCGATGCCGATCCCGCCACAGAATATCATGGCGATCCAGCTGAAATAGCTGAACTCGGGCACATCATCTGGGCCGCCCAGACGCACGTTGCCGTATCTGCTGATCGCGAGACCGATCAGGAAGACCACGGCGGACAGGCCGGCCAGAAGATAGAGCCAGCCGAACTGGCCGGTGACGAAGCTGAAGGCCGCGCTGACGGCGGCGGGGCCGGCCTCGGGAAACAGCAACATCGGGGCAATGACGGCGGCAAGCACCGCGAGCGACGGGATGAACACGCGGCGGTCGAGCCGGTCGTCCCCTGGTTTGTGGTAAGTCATGGTCGGGTCCTCCTCCCGCGCCGGCACCGTCGTGTGACGAGAGGCGTCGGCGATCAATGTTTGGGTCGGTGTCGTGCAGAATGGTCGGTCCGGGGTGCGCGTTACCCCGCCATCTTGATCCAGCGTGCGGCTTTCTCTGCTATCATGAGGGTCGGGGCGTTGGTGTTGCCGCTGGTGATCTCGGGCATGACGCTGGCGTCGACGACGCGCAGCCCCTCGATTCCGCGGACCCGAAGCCGTGTGTCCACGACAGCGGTCGGATCATCCGCCCGGCCCATCTTGGCGGTGCCGGTCGGATGGAAGATGGTGTTGGCGATGTCGCCGGCGAGCTTGGCCAGCTCGTCGTCGGACTGGAACTCGACGCCCGGTTTCCACTCCTGCGGCTGGTACTTCTGCATCGCCGGCTTCGACATGATCTCGCGCACCTGCCGCAGGCTCTGGGCCGCGACGTGGCGGTCGTCATCCGTGGACAGGTAGTTGGGCGAGATCTCGGGCGCGTCGTCGAAGCGGTTCGACTTGATCCGGACATGGCCGCGGCTGGTGGGGTTGAGGTTGCAGACGCTCGCGGTCATCGCCGGGAACGGGTGCAGATCCTCGCCGAAGGCATCGAGGCTGAGCGGCTGGACGTGGTATTCCAGGTTCGCATGGGCCCGCTCCGGGTCAGAGCGCGAGAACGCGCCAAGCTGGCTGGGCGACATGCTCATGGGACCGGAGCGTTTCAGCACGTATTCCAGCCCGATCTTGGCCTTGCCCACCATGGAATTTGCGATGGTGTTCAGTGTTTTGGCGTTCTTGACCTTGAAAACGGCGCGGATCTGCAGATGGTCCTGCAGGTTCTCGCCGACCCCCGCCAGGTCCGCGACCACATCGAGGCCCTGCGCCTTGGACAGCGCCGCCGGGCCCACGCCCGACAATTGCAGGATCTGCGGAGAGCCGATGGCGCCGGCCGACAGCACGACCTCGCTCTTGGCACGCACGGTGACCGCGTCGCCGCCGCGGCGCACGATGGCGCCGGTGCAGCGGGTGGCCCCCGACTGCGTCGTCTCGAACACCAGGCGCTCGACCTGGCTTTCGATCCAGACGGTCAGGTTCTTGCGGTTCTTGATCGGGCGCAGAAAGGCCTTGGGGCCGTTCCAACGCCAGCCGGATTTCTGCGTCACCTCGAAATAGCCCACACCGGCATTGTCGCCGCTGTTGAAATCCTCGGTGCTCTCGATGCCGGCCTCGTTGGCGGCCGCGGCGAAAGCCTCGAGCACGTCCCAGCGCAGGCGCTGCTTTTCGATCCGCAGCTCTCCGCCGCCGCCGTGCAGGTCCGAGAACCGGCTGTTGTCGCCGGTCTGCGGATCGGCGCCACCGTCGAGCCGGTAGTGATGCTCGTGCGCCTTGAAGTCGGGCAGCGCATTCTGCCAGGTCCAGTCGTCGTCGCCGGTCAGCCGGGCCCAGTTGTCATAGTCGCGGGCCTGGCCCCGCATGTAGATCATGCCGTTGATCGAGGAGCACCCGCCCAGCGTCTTGCCGCGCGGATAGCGCAGCGAGCGCCCGTTGAGCCCCGGGGTCGGCTCGGTCTGATACAGCCAGTCGGTCCGCGGATTGCCGATGCAATAGAGATACCCCACCGGCACGTGGATCCAGATGTAATTGTCCTTCTTTCCGGCCTCCAGCAGCAGCACCTGTTTCGACGGGTCCGCGCTCAGGCGATTGGCAAGCAGGCAGCCGGCGGTGCCTGCCCCCACGATGATGTAGTCGAATGGATCCCTGGGCATGTCGCTCTCCGAACTCAGCGCGAGACGGGCATGGCGAACTCGGCACCTTTGGAGATGCTTTCGGGCCAGCGCTGCATGATGGATTTCTGCTTGGTGTAGAAACGGACACCCTCTTCGCCATAGGCGTGCATGTCGCCGAACAGGCTCTTTTTCCAGCCACCGAAGCCGTGCCAGGCCATGGGCACCGGGATCGGGACGTTGATGCCGACCATGCCGACCTGGATCTTGCGGCCGAACTCTCGCGCCACGTTGCCGTCGCGGGTGAACAGGCTGACGCCGTTGCCGAACTCATGCGCGTTGATCAGCTCGACGCCCTCCGCGAAATCCGCGACGCGGATGCACGACAGCACCGGGCCGAAGATCTCCTCGCGGTAGATCGTCATCTCGGGGGTGACGTGGTCGAACAGCGTGCCGCCCAGCCAGAAGCCGTCGTCATGCCCTTCGACCTTGTGCCCGCGGCCGTCCACCACCAGCCGCGCACCCTCGGCCACGCCCTTCTCGATGTAGCCGGTGATCCGGGCATGGGCGGCGGCGGTGACGACCGGGCCCATCTCGGCGTCCATCTCGACACCGTTCTTGATCACCAGGTTCTGCGCCCGCTCGGCCAGCATCGGCATGATGCGGTCGCCCACATCCCCGACCAGCGTCGCGACCGAGATCGCCATGCACCGCTCGCCCGCCGACCCGAAGGCCGCGCCGACCAGCGCGTCCACAACCTTTTCCAGGTCCGCGTCGGGCATCACCAGCATGTGGTTCTTGGCCCCGCCAAGCGCCTGCACCCGCTTGCCGTGCCGGGCGCCGGTCTCGTAGATGTAGTTGGCGATGGGGGTGGAGCCCACGAAGGAGATCGCCTGCACGTCGGGATGCTGCAGCAGCGCGTCGACGGCCACCTTGTCGCCGTGCACGACGTTGAAGACGCCGTCGGGGAACCCGGCTTCCTTCATCAGCTCGGCATACATCAGCGACGGCGTGGGATCCGTCGGGGACGGCTTGAGCACAAAGGTGTTGCCGGCGGCGATGGCGACCGGGAACATCCACATCGGCACCATGACGGGAAAATTGAACGGGGTGACACCGGCCACCACGCCAAGCGGCTGGCGCAGGGTCCAGTTGTCGATCCCGGTCGAGACCTGGTCGGTGAAATCGCCCTTGAGCAGCTGCGGCATGCCGCAGGCGAACTCGACGATGTCGATGCCGCGCTCGACTTCGCCGCGGGCGTCGGTGAAGACCTTGCCATGCTCGGCGGTGATGGCGCGGGCCAGCGCGTCCTTGTGCTGGTTCAGCAGGTTGAGGAACCGGTTCATGATCCGGGCGCGGCGGATCGGCGGCGTATCGGCCCAGGCGGGAAAGGCGGCCTTGGCGGCGGCGACCGCGGCGGCCACGTCCTCGTCATCGGCAAGTGCGACCCGGCCGGTCACCTGACCGGTGGCGGGGTTGTAGACGTCCTGCGTCCGTTCGCTCCGGCCCGAGACCTGCTGTCCGCCAATATGGTGTTTGATGTGGGTGATGGTCATGCCGATCTCTCCTGGCTGAGTTGGCAGGACGTAGCGTCAAGGCGTTCGCGAAATCCAATGACTAATGGCCCGACCCATTATAAGCTGCGCAAATAAAGAGCAGGAAAAGTATGCGGCACCTCACAGATCTGCGCACGCTGACCGCCTTCGTCACGGTCCTGCGGGAGGGCAACGTGACCCGCGCGGCGGAGATGCTGCACCTGTCCCAGCCCGCCGTGACGCTGCAGCTCAAGCAGCTGTCGGAGGCTTGCGGGATGGAGCTTTTCCACCGCACGCCAAAGGGCCTGAGCCCGACCCATCAAGGCGCATTGCTCGCGGTGAAGGCGGAAAAGGTCCTGTCCGCGATGGCGGAATTCGGGCATGCGGCCCGGACCCTGACCGGCGGCATCCAGGGGCGCATCCGGATCGGCACGGTCATCGACCCCGACTTCACCCGGCTGGGCGCCTTTCTGGCCGAGCTGAACCGGGCCGCACCGGGGTTGGAGACCGAGTTGTTCCACAGCGTCAGCGGCGAGATCCTCGCGCGGGTGCTTCGGGACGAAATCGACGCCGGCTTTTTCCTCGGAGAGCTCGACGTCGCGGCCCGCGCCGGGGACGAGACGATCGCCTCGCGGATACATCAGCAACTGCTTGCGCGATTTTCCTATTTCGTGATCGCGCCGCCCGGCTGGGAAAACCGGATCCGTGGCAAGGATTGGACGGATCTGGCGCAGCTGCCATGGATCGGCACGCAGAAATCCTCGGTCCACAACCGGCTTCTGACCCGGATCTTCGGCGACCTTGGCGTCACGCCGCGCACCGTGGCGCGGGTCGACCAGGAATTGTCCATGCTGGCGATGGTCCGGTCCGGCATCGGGCTCAGCCTCTGCCGGGATTCGCTTGCGTTGTTCGAAAAGCAGGCGAACGGCGTGGCGGTCGCCGACCGGGTAGAGATCGGGACCACGCTCAGCTTCATCACCCTGGCCGAGCGGCGGAGCGACCCCCGGGTCGCCTGCATCTTCGACGCCATGTCCGGCGTATGGTCCGAGAACCCGTCGCCCCTTGGCGCCTAGGCCTGTTGCCCGCCCGCTTGCCGCGCGGCACCTGCGCGCAAGGCCAAGATGACGGGTGCCTCCGGGTGGCAGACCGGTTAAGGGACGTCCGCAACGGCAGGAAAGAGGCCCCCGAATGCAGCCATGGATCCAGCAGGCGACGGCGCAGACGCCGCAAGGTGTCACGCTCCGGCTGTGGCAACGGGGGGAGGAATTCTCCATCCGGCTCACGGACGGCAACGAGCTGATGAACAGCCGCCTCGGCGGGTCCGAAGAGGCGCTGGCGACGCTCGCGCTCGAGCATTTGCAGGCGAGGCCCGCGCCCCGCGTGCTGATCGGGGGGCTCGGGATGGGGTTCACCCTGCGGGCCGCGCAGACCCTCTCGCCTCAGGATGCGGTGTTGGTCGTGTCGGAGATCGTGCCGGAACTGGTCGACTGGGCCGCGACGCACATGGCCGCGGTGTTCGGGGAATGCCTCTCTGACCACCGGGTCGAAATCCGCAAGGGCGATGTCGGCGCCGAGATCCGGGCGGCGACGGGGGCCTTCGATGCGATCCTGCTGGACGTGGACAACGGCCCCGACGGGTTGACCCGCGACGGCAACGGGGCACTCTATTCCGACGCGGGGCTCCGCGCCGCCCGCAAGGCCCTGACCCCGGGTGGCATTCTCGCGGTCTGGTCCGCAGCGCCGGATTCGGCCTTCACCGCGCGGCTGGCGAAGGCCGGCTTCACGGCCCGGGCGCATGGCGTCCGCGCCGGCCGTTCGGGGCGCGGAGGACGGCACACGATCTGGACCGCGGTTCGCCCCGCAGGCTGAGGGGCGGCGCAAAAGAAACCGCGCCAGCGCGCGATGAGCCATGGACAGACCGCCCCGGACCTGTCAAACGTCCTCTCGCTAACTTCCCTCTATCGATCCCCTGCGTTCCCTACCGGACTTCAGCGAACTCGATCTTGGCCGGCGACGCCACGCTGTTGCACTTCCGCGAACAGGTTGAATACACTAAGGAGATCTCACGATGGCCAATGGCACCGTGAAATGGTTTAACGCAACCAAAGGTTTTGGCTTCATTGCACCCGAGAGCGGTGGCAAGGACGTCTTCCTGCACATTTCCGCCGTCGAGCGGGCAGGTCTGACCACGGTCAGCGACGACCAGAAAGTCACCTACGACGTGGAAGCCGGCCGTGACGGCCGCGAGTCCGCCGCCAATCTTCAGCTCGCCTGAACGATCGGTCCGACTTTGGAACAGGGCGCCTCCGGGCGCCCTTTTTCGTTTGTGCGCCTGCCTTGCCGTGCTGGCCGCCTGCGGCCGCCCAGCCGCAGGAGGGCCAGCGCCGACAGCAGTAGGACGGCCCCCGCCGGCACCGGGACGGCCGAAAGCGCGGCAGTGCCGTAGGTCAGCCCTGTCAGTTCCACGCGCTGGACCGGGCTCTCGGCGGCGGCGAACAGGCTGACCGGCGGCACGGTGAACGGATCGGCGGTGAAGCCATAGGCCAGCGTCTCGGGCAGTACGCCGCCCGGGCGGGCAAAGAACAGCTCTGCCGTGCCGTCCTGCCGGGCGCTGGAGGAGAGATAGGAAATCAGCGCGTGCTCGAAGCTGTGAAAGCCGGCCTTCCACTCCCAATGCTTCGAATAGCCGGTGTCCGGCGTGTTGGAGGCAAGGTCGACGATGCCCCAGATGCCGCCGTCGGCATCGTCCACGAAATGTTCGAGCCAATAGGCCTGGGTTTCCATCAGCCGGTCCCGCATCTGGGGCCGTTCGATCGCGAGGGACGCGGCGTATTGGTCAAGCTCCGCCCAGGACCACCAGACCGCCGCGTCGTCCGGATTGCCCTCGGCGTCATAGCCCGTGGTCCAGGCCCCGTCCGTGCGCCAGGCGAGATCCAGCACGCCCGCCGCAGTCTGCAGGGCGAACCGCTCGAGTTCTGTGTCACCGGCGAGTTTGGCGGACTGGTCGATGAACCACGCCGCCTTGATCGAATGGCCGAGGTCGGCATTGGCCAGCGTCCCTGCCGGGGTGTCCCGCGTCCGCCGGAACAGGCCGGTCGTCGGGTCATAGAATGCCTCGCGCAGGTATCGCGCGGTCTCCAGCGCGTCCGTCACGATGGCCTCGCGGTCGGCGAGCGGCGCATTGGCGGCCAGCAGAGTCTGCCAGGCGTTGAGCTGATCGAGGTGGCTGACGATCCTGTTGCCGGGCCCCGCGGCCCCCGGAACCGCCCGCCAGCCCCCGGTGGCCGGGTCGCGGAAGGTCGCCGTCAGCTCTTGGCTGACCGCGTCGATCTGCTGGCCGAGTTCCGCATCCCCGGTGAGGTAATGCAGAAAGGTCGGCCCCAGCAGCCCGTAGGCCTGTTTCTGACTGTTCGCCCCGCCCGACCCCGTCCAACTGTCGCCCGTGTTGACGTCGTACACCTCGTTGAAGATGCCTGTATCGGTGTTCAGAAAGGTGTCGAACTGGTCGTGCGCTCCCGCGCGGGCGAGGTCCAGCCAGGCGGTGTCGCCGGTCATGTGGAAGGCCACCGCATAAGAGAAGACCTGCCGGGATTGCGCGACCAGCGTCCGCCGCGGGTTGCTGGCCTGCCAGGCGCTGACGCCGCCACAGGCGACCCCCGGGGTCGGCAGAGACCCATCGTTGCACAACCGGCCCGGAAAATTCCCCGCCGGGTCACCTTCCGCCGCGCTCCAGAACGGAAGCAGGTCCTGGGTCAGATGCCGCAGCCATGTGTCGGGGTCCGCCACATCCTGCGCCGCGGCTGGCAGGGTGGAAAGGCACGCAACCAATCCGGCCACCAGGGATCTTTCGATTTTCGCCAACATGCTCACTCGCACAGGATACGGTTCCGGGGTCCGGCGGCGCGCCCGCTTGCCTGTCTGGCGCGGCACACCGGTTTTTCAAAGCTGCGACAGGTCGCCGAGAGCGCCCGCACCGCCGATCGTTCGCGCCAAGCCTACGGTCAGCGCGTTGTTCGACGCAACGACGAATTCCGCTTGCGCTTGCCGGGCCCCGTTCCCAATGGCGCCCCGGGCCGGCGGTTCCAGAGCGGTCAGAACCTTGCAAAACGGCCACCAGAGGCCTGACATGATAATTCCGACTTTTTTTGTCGGCATTGTTGACAGCGCACAGCAGGCTTGTCAGACAACGGGCATTGTCATCGAACAAGGAACTTCGGACATGACCGAAACGACAAGACCCCGCGCCGTTGCCGCACGGCGCATGATCGGCCTGACAACCGCCGCGACCACGGCGCTCGTCGGCCTGTCGGCCGTCGCCGGCTCGCCGGACCGCGGCAGCTGGGGGGCCGGCGACGACAGGCTCACCCTGGCGCAGGCCTCGGGCGAAGGCGGTGGCGTCACCGGGGGCGAGGTGGAAGGCGAAGGCGAAGGCGGCGGCATGGTCGACCTCGATCAGGGGCTGCAGCGCGACCTGAGCTTCATGGAGGGGCACATTCGCGCGGGCCTTGCACTCTATGAAGAGGGCGACCTCCAGGCGGCAAAGACCCACATGGGCCACCCGATCAAGGAGAAATACGGCGCGGTGAGCGAACCGCTGGCCGAGCTCGGCTACAGCCGGCTTCGCGACCAGATCGAGGCGATTGCCGCCGCGACCGAGGCCGAGGCGCCCTTCTCCGAGGTCCAGGCGGCGTTCGACACCGCCCGCGCGACCATCGAGGAGGTTCGCGCCGAAATCTCGCCGCAGGACCAGATGCTGGGCCTCGCCGCCCTGCTCCGCGTCGCCGGCGACGAGTACACCGTCGCGGTCAACGGCGGCGAGATCTCCAACCTGCACGAGTACCAGGACAGCTGGGGCTTTGTGCAGGTGGTCGAGGCGGAGCTGCGGCAGTTGACCCGGAACGACGACGAGGCCCTGGCCGCGGCGGGGGCGAACGGCCTGGATTACCTCGGCCAGACCGAGGCCGCCTTCGGCGACCTGCAGGGGCGCGGCGAGATCGCCCTCGACCCCAGCCTGCTCTATGTTGCCGCGGCACGGGTGGAACTGGAAGCGCTGGGACTGAGCTGACCGATGATCCTTGTCATCGCAAACGTACTGGATGCGCACGAGGTGGCGGCCCTTCGGGCTGCCGCCGAAAAGCTCGACTTCGTCGACGGCAAGACCACGGCGGGGCGCTATGCCCGGGACGTCAAGCAGAACCTCCAGGCCAGCCCGTCGAAGGCGCTGGACGGTCTCTTCGAAAAGGTCTCGGGGGCGCTCTCGGCCAACGAGGTGTTCCAGGCCGGGGCCCGCCCGCGCGGCTTCGCGCGGATGCTGCTGTCGCGCTATCGCAGCGGCATGGCCTACGGGCTGCATGTGGACGACCCGATCATGCAGGGCCAGCGCACGGACCTGTCCTTTACCCTGCCGCTGTCGGATCCCGCAGAGTATGACGGCGGCGGGCTGGTGATCGACGACGGTCTCGAGGAGCGGGTGATCCGCCTCGCCGCCGGGGACGCGGTCGTCTATCCCACCAGCGCCCTGCACCGGGTGGAACCGGTGACCCGCGGCGAGCGGATGGCCTTCGTCGGCTGGGTCACCAGCCGGGTGCGCGACCCGGCCCGCCGCGAGGTCCTCTACGATCTCGACGTGGCGGCGCGGGAGGTCTTCGAGACCTTGGGCAAGACGCCCGCCTTCGACCGGCTGTTCAAGGCCAAGAGCAACCTCTACCGGATCTGGGCCGACGACTGACGCCATGGAATGCGCCCGGCGCGCGCCGTCCACCCTCGCGCCCGGGGGCGTGGCCGGGGCGCTTCCCGCGGGGCCCGAAACAGCGGTATCGGTCTTTGCCCATCGCACATGATGGTCGCAGATGGCGCTGCGGGGCGCGGTCATATTGTGCGTTTTGACACCCGAAACCCAAGCTATATCATACAATCATGTTGGGGCCGGCCTGGCACTCCGGCCCAGCGCCCGGGGGACGGGTCCGGGCCAGGGGCCCGCGCCGTCCGGCGTGGCGCCCGATCCGTGCGCAACCAGTGCCCGGTCAAAAAACACGACGGAGACGATATGATACGTCCGCAAGCAACGAATGCGGTGCCAACGGACCTTCCGCTGGCGCCGGAAACAGACGCAACCTCCCTGGAGGACTTCGTCACGGGCCGGCACAGAGACCCGTTCTCCGTCCTCGGCGTCCACGAGCGCGACGGGGCCTGGTCTATCCGCATCTTCGCCCCCGGCGCGACGGAGGCCGAGGTCGATATCGACGGCACGGGGCGCGTGCCGCTCGCGGTGTTGCACGAGGCCGGGGTGTTCGGCGCCGTCCTGCCCACGCGGCCCGGCCGCTACACCGTCCAGGCCCGCAACGACGGCGGGGACTGGGGTTATCTCGATGCCTATCAGTTCGGCCCGGTCCTGGGCGAGATGGACGAGCACCTGATCTCGGAAGGGGCGCACATGCGCCTCTGGCGGACGCTCGGGGCGCGGCCCATCGCTCACGAGGGCGCGGACGGCGTGGCCTTCGCCGTCTGGGCCCCGGACGCGCGGCGGGTCTCGGTGATCGGCGATTTCAACGATTGGGACGGGCGCAGGCATCCGATGCGCCGGCGCGGCACGTCCGGCGTGTGGGAGCTGTTCATTCCCGATCTCGGCACCGGTGCGCGCTATAAATACGAGGTCGCCGGGGCGGATGGCGGCCTTCCAAAGCCCAAGAGCGACCCAGTCGGGCTCCAGGGCGATCTGCGGCCCGACAATTGCTCCATCGTGCGCAGCCTCGACGAGTACAGCTGGCAGGACGGGGCGTGGATGCGCGACCGCGGGGCGCTCCAGCGCACCGATGCGCCGATCTCGATCTACGAGGCGCACCTGGGCAGCTGGCGCAAGAGGCCGGACGGCACCTGGCTGAGCTACCGCGAGCTGGCCGAGACACTGGTGCCCTACGTGAAGGACCTCGGCTTCACCCATATCGAGTGCCTGCCGGTCTCGGAACATCCGTTCGACGGGTCCTGGGGATACCAGCCGGTCGGGCTTTACGCGCCCACGAGCCGCTTTGGCCAGCTCGACGATTTCCGCGCCTTCGTCGACGCCTGCCACGCGGCGGGGCTGGGGCTGATCCTCGACTGGGTGCCGGCGCATTTTCCGACCGACGCCCACGGGCTAGCCAAGTTCGACGGCACCGCCCTTTACGAACATGGCGACCCGCGGGAGGGCTATCACCCGGACTGGAACACGCTGATCTACAACCTGGGCCGCAACGAGGTGAACAACTACCTCGTCGCGAACGCGCTCTACTGGACGCGCGAGCACCATGTCGACGGGCTGCGGGTCGATGCCGTGGCCTCGATGCTCTACCGCGATTACAGCCGCAAGGACGGCGAATGGATCCCGAACCGCCACGGCGGGCGCGAGAACCTGGAATCCATCGACTTCCTGCGCCGGCTCAACGCCACGGTCTACGGCGACGACCCCGGCACCATGGTCATCGCCGAGGAATCGACCGCCTGGCCCGGCGTCTCGCGGCCCGTGCACGAGGGCGGGCTGGGGTTCGGGTTCAAATGGAACATGGGCTGGATGCACGATACGCTGGAATACATGTCCCAGGATCCGCTTTACCGGGCGCATCACCACAACAAGATGAGCTTCGGCCTGAACTACGCGTTCAGCGAGAATTTCGTGCTCTCGCTCAGCCATGACGAGGTGGTCCACGGCAAGGGCTCGCTCTATGACCGGATGCCGGGGGATGCCGCCGCCAAGCTCGCCAACATGCGGGCCTATTACGCGTTCATGTGGGCGCATCCGGGCAAGAAGCTACTGTTCATGGGCCAGGAATTCGGCCAGCGCCCCGAGTGGAACGCCGAGGCGCAGCTTGACTGGGACGCCCTGCAGAACCCGGGCCACGCCGGGCTGAGCCGCCTGGTGCGCGACCTCAACGGGCTCTACCGCGACATGCCGGCCCTGCACGCCCGCGACTGCCGCGCGGACGGGTTCGAGTGGATCGACGGCGCGGCCGAGGCCGCCAGCGTCTATGCCTGGATCCGGCGCGGAGAGGACGGCTCAGCACCGGTGATCGCGGTGTTCAACTTCTCGGGCGTGGCGCAGTCGGACTGGCGGCTGGGCGTGCCACAGGACGGGTTCTGGCGCGAGATCCTGAACTCCGACGCCGGCATCTATGGCGGCCGGGACCGCGGCAATCTGGGCGGCGTGGCCTCGGCCCCGACGCCGAGCCATGGCCAAGCCAACTCGATCTCGCTTACCCTGCCACCGCTCAGCGGCATTTACCTTACCCTGGAGACCGCATGATGGATGCAATCCCACACCCCACCGAGGTGACCCAGAACGTCGCCGCCACCGAGGCCCTGTCCCAGTGGACGGAGAACGTGCTGCAAAGCGGTCATCCCGCCTTCGAGACCTCGCGGATCATCGCCGAGCGGCTTGGGGCGCATCGGCGCGGCGACACCTGCGAGGTGATGTTCTGGGCACCCGAGTTGCAGGAGCACAGGGTGTCGGAAGGCGACGTCTTCATCGAGGTGCTCGACGTTGAGGGCGATATCAGCCTGCTGCGCTCGCGGCAGGAGCTGAGCTTTCGCCGCACCCGCATCCCGGTGACCCTGATCGACGCCTGGTGCATGGCGGCGATCGACGGGATGAAGGCCGGCACCCGTGAGCAGGTGGGCAGCTTCTACTCTCTGGTCTGGCGCGACAGCGAGAACAACTGGAGCCGGATCTTCGACCCGCTCTCGGCCTCCGTGCCCTTCGGCCCCTTCGCGCCGGCGGAGTATTACGACATCGAGGCGATGCAGGCCGCGCGGACGGACAGGGCCTACTACGCCGAGCTGCCCGAGGGCGAGACCCACAAGTTCGGCCCCGCCACCAGCATTCAGCAGATCCACGTCCCTACCGCCACCGCCAGCATGAGCATCGCGGGCCTGACCCGGCACTACAACACCCTGGCCGAGCGCATCCGGCACGGAGCGGAGCTCGAACCCGCCGAACGGATCTTCATGGGCTATGACGCGGTGCAGCTTCTGCCCGTAGAGCCGACGACGGTCTATGAGGCGGGCCCCGATTTCTGGACCGAGATCGAGGACGGGGACGACCGGCTTGTGGTCGACATCCGCCGGCCGGACACGACCAACTGGGGCTATGACGTGGTGATCAGCGGGATGGCCGCGATCAACCCCTCGCTGCTGGAGACCGACCGGCCCGACGAGCTGCTGGACCTCGTCGCAGCCCTGCACAATTTCCCGGGCAAGCCAAAGAAGCTGATCTTCGACGTGGTCTACGGCCACAGCGACAACCAGGGGCTGCGGGCGCTCAGCCATCACTATTTCGCCGGCCCCAACATGTACGGACAGAACCTGAACTACCGCAATCCGGTGGTCCGCGCGATCATGCTCGAGATGCAGCGGCGCAAGGTGAATTTCGGCGCCGACGGCGTGCGGGTGGACGGGGCGCAGGACTTCAAATGGTGGGATGCGGATGCTGATATGCTGCGCCACGACGACGAGTACCTGCAGGAGATGGCCGACATCGTCCAGGAGGTCGCCGGCCGGAAATACCGCCCCTGGTTCATCTTCGAGGACGGCCGCCCCTGGCCCGACGAGGACTGGGAGCTGAGCTCGGATTACCGCGCGGTGATCGAGAACCAGCGCGACGACGACGTGTTCCAGTGGGGGCCGCTGACCTTCGCCCACAACACGCCGTTCCTCTACACCTTCTGGCTGTCCAAATTTTGGCGCATCCAGGAGATCCTGCGCACCGGCTCCAACTGGATCTCGGGCTGCGCGAACCACGACACCCTGCGCCGGGGCACCCAGATCAATCCAAAGCTCAACATCAACACCCGTCTCGGCGACACCCGGATGGAGATCCTCGACAAGGCCTACGACCACCCGGCGGCACAGATGCTGACCTATGCGGCCTTCCCCGGTGTGCCGATGGATTTCCTGAACGCCATGGCGCGGGCGTCCTGGGGCTTCATCCGCAACCAGGACGACAAGTACGGCGTCAAGATCGTGGCCGAAGAGGCGATCTCGCTGAACTGGCAGGTGGATGCCTATACCTACTCGGAGCCCGGCAACTTCCGCCGGCTCAAGGCGATGGGGTTCGACCACCGCGAAGGGCTGGAACGGTTCTTCGTGGTCCTGCCGGCGCTGGTCGAGGCCTCGGATTACGACCTCGACGTGATGGCGACCATGCTCAACGACATCGACCCGCCGCTGGAAGGCCCGCGGCCCTACGACCCGGCCCTGCTGAAGGAGGTCGCGCGGGCCTGGATGGACGACATGCACGATTACTGCAACGTCTCGAACTACCTCGACCGCCTTGGCGACGCCCATACCGACTACATGCTGAAGCTGCGAGAATTCCGGGCGGCGCGGCCCTGGCTGCGCGACAATTACGGGCCCCGGGACGTCTTCGACTATGCCACGCCCACGCGCGGGTCTGTGGCCTTCCGCTCGCTGCGGCACGGGCCGGACGGAGAGCAGGTCTTTGCCATCGCGCATCTCGAGGGCAAGCCGCTGCTGGACGTGGACCCGACCGCGCTGCCCATCCCCGGTCTCGAGGGCGGCGGCTGGACGGTGGCCCTGCGCACGCCGACCATCGGCAGCGATTACGAGGGCGGCCCGATCACCCTGCACGACAGCATGGCCGTCCTCTATACCCGCAAGACGCCCTGAGCCCCACCCTTCCCCCCTCCGGTCGCCCCGGCCGGAGGGGGATGATCTGCGGCGGGGTGCGCGGGGCCCAACTGGCCGGCACAGGGATTCAGCCTAGGTGTCGGGGGCCGGACGAAACGCGGCACACATTCGGAAGGCAGGACAACATGGGCGATGCATTCGATCTGGATCGCGACGAACGCGAGCAGGTGAAGGAGTTCGAGAAGCCGCCCACCTCCGTCATCTACGAGGCGATCCGCAGGCAAGGCGAGCACGAATTGTCCCGCACCGCCAGCGCCCTGTGGTGGTCCGGCGTCGTGGCCGGCATCGCCATCAGCACCTCGGTCCTGGGCAAGGGGTTCCTCACCGCCGTGATGCCGGAGGCCGGCTGGGCGTCCGTGGTCTCGAACTTCGGCTATTGCGCCGGCTTCCTGATCGTTATTCTCGGGCGGATGCAGCTTTTCACCGAGAACACGATCACGCCGATCCTGCCGCTGTTCCTCGACCCGACGGCCGAGAAATTCCTCAAGATCGGGCGGCTCTGGGGGATCGTGTTCCTGGCCAACATGGCCGGCTGCCTGGTGGCGGCTCTGGTGATCTCTCACGGGCGGATCATCCCGCCCGATCGCCTGGACGGCGTGCTGGAGATCTCGCGCCACTTCGCCGAGGCCTCCACCTTCGAGCATTTCTCGCGCGGGATACCGGCGGGGTTCATGATCGCGGCACTGGTCTGGATCCTGCCGCGAATGACCGGCGCGGGAGAGACGCTGATCATCATCATCCTGACCTACATGATCGCGCTCGGCGATCTGTCGCACGTCGTCGCGGGGGCGACAGAGCTGTTCGTCGTGATGTTTCACGGAGAGATCTCGGTCTGGCAGACCGTCTTCGCGGGGATTCTGCCGGCACTGGCGGGCAATGTGCTTGGCGGCACGGGCATATTCGCGGCGCTGACCTATGCGCAGGTGCGCCAGGAGATCTGAGCCTGCGCGGCCCCTGCCTAGGCCCGCCGGTCGACCCGGGCCAGCTGCGGATCGCCCCCGGCGGCCTCGTCCCGGCGGGCCCGCGCGGCCACCACGAGTGCGCTGAAAAGCCGCCGCTGCCGGCGCTGGTAAAACAGGTGTTCGGGATGCCATTGCACCCCGACGGTGAAGGGATCGCGCGTGCCCTCGACCGCCTGGACCATGCCGCCGGTATCCTCGGCCGCGATCTTCATCCCGCGCCCCAGGCGATCGACCGCCTGGGTGTGCAGCGCATTGACCCGCACCGCAGAGCCACCCAGCAGCTGGCGAAGCCGGGTCTGCGGACAGGTCCGGATCTCGCGGCGCGGCAGGATCGTCTTGTAGTGGCGGGCCTGCGGATACTGGCTCCAGGCGTCCTGATGCAGGGTCCCGCCCATGGCGACGTTCAGCATCTGCGCCCCGCGACAGATGCCGAGGACGGGCAGCCCCTCGTCGACCGCCGTTTCCGCCAGACGCCGTTCCAACGCGTCCCGGGCGGCATCGATCCGCGCCGTCGCCCGCAGCTCGCCGCCGTAGAGCTCGGCCGAGATGTCGTCGCCGCCGCCGATGATGAGCCCGTCGATCGTGTCGAGATCCGCGGGCCGCCCGGTGCCCCAGCGCACGGCGCGCCCGCCCGCAAGCCAGACGTTCAGCGCCACCAGCGGAAAAATCCGCCAGCCGGAGCGGCGCGAGGTGGTCACGCCGATGGTCGGGGTGGTCCTGGTCATTGCGGCGCCCCGGGACCGCCTTCGGGCGCGAGCTGGGCGAGTGGACCCAGCGCCTCGGTCATCCTGTCCTGCCAGTCCTGGTGGGGCGGGCGCAGGGGGACGTTTTCGAAATCGCCGCGCAGGGCACAGAGGCGGGAAAGACAGTCCGGGTCTGCGGCAACCCTCTCTGCCAGGATCCAGCGCCGCCATTCGTAGCCCAGCGACCAGCCTGGGGTTCCGAACCGCGTCTCGGGCATCCTGTAGTGATAGGTCGGACGCGCCTTGACCGCCCCCGCCTCCGCCTGACGGCGCGCAAAGCGGTCGGGCGCGAGATGGGCATAGGCCGGCAGCAGGTCGAGCCCGTGGTTGCGATCCGAGATATGCGCGTCGACCGCGTCGAGCAGGTGGCCCAAGTCGGCATCGCCGCCCATTTCCGCCAGCGCATCCACGAAGGCGCCCGGAAAGATCCGCGTGAACGGCAGCACCCGGCGGCTGACATCGAGCGGATCTCTCGCCCGCAACCAGGGCTCCAGCAGGGCGAAGGCGAGCGCTGTGCGCGGCATGTCCGTCCCGTTCTCAGGGTCCGCCAGTTCGACATTCAGATGCAGCCCGAAGCCATAGAGCAGCCCGTCGCGGGAGCCCGACGCCCCGGCGTCCGACAGCGCGTCCATCATCCGCTCCACCAGCGGCAGCCGGGACCGGGCAAGCGGCTCGGTCACGATCTCGAGCGGCACCACGCGGCGGGCGATATCGACGGCAAGCTCGGCGCCCTCCGACGTCGCCTCCGGCCGCAGACGCGTGTCCAGGTAGAGGTCCAGGCCGCCGATCCGGCTGTCCTCCAGCCGCCATTGTCCAGCCTTCGGGTGCGAGAGGTCGCCCCCAAGGCAGTCCCGCAGGATCGCCGCCGCGGGTTCGTCGTCGAGGTCGCCGAACTCGATCTCGATCCCCGTTCTGCGCCCGTCCTTGCGCTCGTCGCCATCGGCGCCCGGCAGTGGCGGGAAAGCGTCGAGCGCCAGGGCGGTCTCTGTCACATTCTGGTCCATGACGGGGGAACGCGAAGGCCCGCACCGAAGTTCCGATGGCGGGTACCCCCAAGAGCGGTCCTGACCCCTAACTTCATACCATCAAGTTACTTTTCAGAATCTACCGTCAAGATTTCCGCCTCAGTGCCCCCGGCCTGACAGCCCGAATCCCGCCCCTGCTCCGCGCGGCGGACCGGAGGGCTTTCGACGCGCAGAACGGCGCCGGCCGATTCAAGAGAATGCCCGATTTTTGCGCGGCATGCCTGAAAGGCGGGCCGCCTCTCTATCCCGCCCCGGAAACCGCCGCGAAATTCCGACAATGCCCGACATCTTGCACCCGCAGCATTGACTTTGCCCCCGTTGAACACATCGTTTACGACATGAATGGTACGTAAGCGACAAATATCGAAGGCCCCGCGAGACCTTCGCAAAGCCCCGGGCTAACCCCCCAGTGGACAATATTTCGCTTTTCTGGATCCGAGGACATCAATGAAAGATCAAGTCGTCTCTGGCGCTCCGTCGTCCTTTCCTGCGCATCCCTACCGCAAGGCCGCCGTCATCGGCGCCGGCTCCTGGGGGACCGCGCTGGCCGTCACCATGGCGCGGGCGGGCTGTGCCGTCTCGATCTACGGACGCGATCCGGAAGTGATCGCCGAGATGAACACGAAATCCACGACCGAACGCTTTCTGCCCGGCGTGTCGCTGCCCGGGAACCTCACCGGCGTCACCGACATGGCGCAGGCGTTGGAGGGGGCAGAGGCGGTGCTGATCGTCGTCCCCTCGCGCAGTGTCCGCGAGGTCTCGAGGCAGGTCGCCGAACACGTGCCCGCCGGCATCCCCATCGCCGTCTGCGCCAAGGGGATCGAGCCGGACACCGGCCTTCTGATGACCCAGGTCGCCGAGCAGGAGCTGAACGGCCACCCGATCGGCTGCCTTTCTGGCCCGACCTTCGCGCTGGAGACGGCCCTGGGCCATCCGACGGCGGCCACCGCGGCTTTTCCGTTCTCCTATGGCGACCGGCTGAAGCCCCACGACAGCCCGGCCGTCCGCCTGGCGGTGTCGCTGTCCACGGAAAGCTTCCGCGTCTACGTCTCCGACGACCTGGTCGGGGTCGAGATCGGCGGCGCGGTCAAGAACATCATCGCGATCGCCTGCGGCCTGATGACCGGCGCGGGCTTTGCCGAGAATACACGCGCCGCACTGATCACCCGCGGCCTCGACGAGATGAAGGCCCTGGCCGAGGCGCTCGGCGGGCGGCGCGAGACGGTGACCGGCCTGTCCGGGATCGGCGACCTCGCGCTGACCTGTTCCAGCGCCACGTCGCGTAACATGGCACTGGGCCAGCAGCTGGGCGAGGGCCTGTCCCGCGCGCAATGCTTCGAGGGCAAGCCCGTCGTCGTGGAAGGCGAGCTCAACGCCATATCGGTGACGGACCTCGCCCGCAGCCTCAAGGTCGCCATGCCGATCTGAGAAACAGTGCGCTCGATCCTCCATGACGGCGCCGGCCTCGGCAAGGCCTTCGCCAGCCTCTGGGCCCGCCCGATCGAGGCGGAACCCCGGGCCATGGACCTGTCATTCGACCACCCCGCAACAGAACAAGACATTGCAACATTTGCAGAAAGGATCTCATGAACCGGCGCGAAAAATTCGGTGTATCTGACATATCCGACAAGGACTTCGTCCTCGCAACCGACCTAGATGGCACCTTCCTCGGGGGATCGGACGAGCAGAGGAAGAGCCTCTATTCCTGGATAGAGACCAACCGGAGCCGCGTCGGACTGATCTTCGTGACCGGGCGCGATCCTGGCTTCATCCATGACCTGACGCGCAAGATGGGCGTGCCGCGCCCCGATTTCGTGATCGCGGACGTGGGGACCACCATCGCCACGATGGACCGGAACCACATCGTCTCTCCGATCCCCGAGCTGGAGGAAGAGATCGCGGTCGCTTGGGGCGACGCCGGGTCCAAGGCGCAATTCGCGCTGACCGGCGCGGCCGGGCTCAGGCTGCAGTCGACCCTGTTCCGCTACCGGCTGAGCTACGACATGGACCCGGCGCTGTTCGACGAGGCCGCGGTCGACACGATCGCGGAGCTCGGCCTCGACACGATCGTGTCTGACAACCGCTTTTTCGATGTCCTGCCGAAAGGGGTCAGCAAGGGCCCCTCGCTGCTGCGCCTTCTGACGCACCTGGGCATCGACAACCGGCGCGTCCTGGTGGCCGGCGACACCATGAACGACCTGACCATGTTGAAGATGGGCCTGCCGGCGGTGGCCGTCGGCGGATCCGAGCCGGCGCTGATCGACGAGGTGGAAGACCTGGAGCACGTCTACGCGGCACAGGCCGAGGGCGCCGCCGGGATCGCCGAGGCGATCCTGCACCACAACCTCTTCACTGCCGACTGAAAGGACCGTCCCATGTCATCCGAAATGGTCATCGTGTACCATCGCCAGCCCTACGAGGAAGTCGAGGAAAACGGCAAGATCGTCCTGCGCGAGAACAAAAGCCCGAACGGGATCGTGCCGACGCTCAAGGGGTTTTTCGGCAAGGTCAATCACGGCGCCTGGATCGCCTGGAAGCTGGCCGACGATCCCGACAATCCTGATTTCGAACGACGGATCGAGATCGACGACGATTACGGCAGCTACTCGGTGTCACGCCTGGCCCTGTCCGAGGACCAGGTGCGCGAATTCTACCACGTCACCTCGAAAGAGGCGTTCTGGCCGATCCTGCACGGCTTCAAGGAGCGCTACAATTACGACCCTGTGGACTGGGCCAACTTCCAGTCCGTCAATCGCCGCTTTGCGCAGGCGGCCGCCGAAGAGGCGGCAGAAGGGGCGCTCGTCTGGGTTCACGATTACAACCTGTGGCTCGTCCCCGGGTATCTGCGCGAGATGCGCCCCGATGTCAGGATCGCCTTCTTCCACCACACGCCGTTCCCGTCCTCGGACATCTTCAACCT
The DNA here is from genome assembly GCF_900172355.1 of Roseisalinus antarcticus. Lineage (GTDB taxonomy): Bacteria > Pseudomonadota > Alphaproteobacteria > Rhodobacterales > Rhodobacteraceae > Oceanicola > Oceanicola antarcticus_A. Next base: position 120,434 of record NZ_FWFZ01000010.1, read on the forward strand.
GCTGCCCTGGCGGCGCGAGATCATCGCGAGCCTTCTGGCCTGCGACGACGTGGGCTTTCACATCCCGCGCTATGCCGCGAATTTCGTCTCGGTTGCCAGCAGCCTGTTCGACGTGGAAGTCATCGAGCGCAAGCAGGTCCCCGAGAAGTGGATCTCGGACGGGGCCGCGCTGACCGAACGGACCTGGCCCAACGCCATCCGGTGCGACGACCATGACGTGGCTGTCAGCGTCACGCCGGTAGGGGTCGACATCGGCTATATCGACGACATCGCCCGCTCCGAGGAGACGGCTGTCCAGACCAAGCGGATTAAGGAAGAGACGGACGAGGTGAAGCTGATCCTGTCGGTCGGCCGCACCGATTACACCAAGGGCGGCATCGAGCAGCTGGCGAGCTTCGAGCGGATCCTGGAGTTCAACCCCGAGCTGCGCGGCAAGGTCCGCCTGATGCATGTCTCGGTCGCGGCAAACCGCAACATGGCCGCCTACGAAGAGATCCAGACCGAGATGGAGCAGATCGTCGGGCGGGTGAATGGCCGCTTCGGCACGCTGGAATGGCAGCCGGTCACCTTCATCTCGCGCGCTATCCCGTTCACCCGGCTCGTGTCCTACTACCAATCGGCGGACGTGGCCTGGATCACGCCCCTCGCGGACGGCATGAACCTCGTCGCCAAGGAGTTCATCGCCTCGCGGATCGATGGGGGCGGTGTGCTGGTGCTCTCTGAATTCGCGGGCGCCGCGGTGGAACTGGCGGATGCGATCATCACCAATCCGTTCTCTTACAGGGCCATGGACCTGACGATCCTGAGCGCATTGGAGCTGCCGGAGCTAGAAGCCCGCCAGCGGATGAAGGGCCTGCGCAAGGCCGTGCAGGAAACCGACGTGCGCGGCTGGATGCCGGGGACACTGAAGATGCGAAGCGACGAGAACAGCGAAAGCGCGGCCTGACGCCGACGCGCCCGCCGGGGCCGGATCGGCCCCGGCAGAGGACATTGCCCGCCAGGCCCCCGAACCGCACCCCCAAGGGTGCCGTCGGGGCAGGCCGGGCGCGTAACCGCCCCCCCCCCCCCCCAGAAATCAGACGATGCCGCCGCCCGCCCCGCTGACCGCCGGACGCTCTGCCGCGACCGCGGCGCGGTAGCCTGACGCGCGGTAGGCCGCGACCGGGTCGATGGCGCCGCCCGCTTCGAAGCGGGCCATCGCCAGGATCGGCTCCACATCCGTGCGGAACCCGGCCTTGAGCAGGGTGGTCGCCATCAGCGCGTCATTCGCCTCCTGACATTCCGCCAGCGCCGCGCGATCCACCAACAGTGCCTGGGCATAGGCCCGCTGCACCTCTGTGGCCGAGACCATCAGGCTCTCGATCGGATCGGTGACGTTGTGGCTTTGATCGAGCATGTGCATCGGGTTGAAATCCGGGTTGTGCGCGGCCTCGACCAGCTCGTTGAACACCAGGAACAGGCGATAGGGGTCGATGCTGCCGGTATCGAGGTCGTCGTCCCCGTACTTGCTGTCGTTGAAGTGGAACCCCCCGAGTTTGCCGAACTGGGTCAGCCGGGCGACGATCATCTCGATGTTCACGGTCGGCGCGTGGTGGCCGAGGTCCACGAGGCACTTGGCCTTGTCCCCCAGTTGCTGCGCGATCAGCAGGTTGGTGCCCCAATCCTGCACCACCGTGGAATAGAACGCGGGCTCGTAGATCTTGTGTTCGGTCAGCAGCGTCCAGTCGTCCGGCAGGGCGTCGTAGACCGTGCGTGTGGCGTCGAGATAGCGTTCGAACTGGCGGGTGAAGTTGGTCTGGCCAGGGAAGTTGGACCCGTCCCCGATCCAGATCGTCAGCGCCTTCGACCCGATCTGCCGGCCAAGCTCGATACAGGCGATGTTGTGGTCGATCGCCTGCCGGCGCGTGGCCGCATCCGTGTGCGAGAGCGATCCGAACTTGTAGCTGAGCGCCTGGTCGGGCTGGTCTTGGAAGGTGTTGGAATTCATCGCGTCGAACGTCAGCCCGACCTCTTGCGCCTTGCTGTTGAGGTCCGCCGCCGGCTGCGCATCCCACGGGATATGCAGCGACACCGAGGGCGTCGCCCGGGTCAGCTTATGGATCACGCCGCAATCTTCGAGCTTGTCGAAGATGTCGCGCGGCTCTCCGGGGCCGGGAAAGCGGGCAAATCGGGTGCCGCCGGTGCCGACGCCCCAGCTGGGCACCGCGACACCGTAGCCCGCCACCTTCGCCTTGATCGCCGCGATGTCGATCCCGCGCCGGTCCAGATGCGCGCCCAGCGCCTCGTAATCGGCCGAGAGCCGTCCCTCGGCGGTGTCGTTGGCCGCCGCGATCCTGTCTGGATGTATCATGAAACCCTCCCCTTCAGCGCGTGAACGCCTGGACGTTGCCTGCGTCCACGTTGATGATGTTGCCCGTCGATTTCGACGAGAGATCCGAGGCCAGGAAATACGCGGCCTCCGCGATGTCCTCGGGCAGAACGGACCGCTTGAGCATGGAGCGTTCGCGGTACATCTCCTCCAGCCCGTCCTTGTCGGTGCCGTAGGTGCCTGCGCGCTGGTCCAGCCATTCGCCCTGCCAGATCTTGGAGCCCTTGAGCACCGCGTCCGGGTTGACCACGTTCACCCGCACCCCCATCGGCGCCCCTTCGAGCGCGAGGCACCGCGCGAGGTGAATCTCCGACGCCTTGGCCGTGCAATAGGCCGAGGCATTGGGTGACGCGGCCAGCCCGTTCTTGGAGGCGACGAAGACCACCGCCCCGCCGATGTCCTGCGCCCGGAACAGCTTGAACGCTTCGCGGCTGACCAGGAAATAGCCCGTCGACAGGATCGCCATGTTGCGGTTCCACAGCTCCAGCGTCGTGTCCTCGACCGGAGCCGAACTGGCGATGCCCGCGTTCGAGACCAGGATGTCGACGCCGCCGAACTCGGTGGCGGTCTCGGCATAGGCCGCGGCCACGGCGGCCTCGTCGGTCACGTTCATGGTGACAATGCGCACGACGTCCGGGGAGAAACGCGCCTTGAGATTGTCGGCGGTTTCGGCAAGGGCCGCGTCGTCGATATCGGCGAGCATCACGCAGGCCCCTTCGCGCAGATAGCGTTCCGCCGTGGCCGAGCCGATGCCGCCCGCGCCGCCCGTCACCAGCGCCACCCGTCCGGCCATGGATTTGGGCGCGGGCATCCGTTGCAGCTTTGCCTCTTCCAGCAGCCAGTATTCGATGTCGAAGGCCTCCTGTTCAGGCAGGCCCCGGTATTCAGACACCGCGTCTGCGCCGCGCATCACGTTGATTGCGTTGACGTAGAACTCGCCCGAGATCCGCGCCGTCGCCTTGTCCCTGGCGAAGGTGATCATACCGACGCCAGGCACCAGGTAGACCACCGCGTTCGGATCGCGCAGGGCCGGGCTGTCGTCATGTTTGCAGCGGTCGTAGTAGGCCTTGTAGTCCTCGCGATAGGCCGCGACCGCGTCGGCAAGGCCGGCCAGCGTGGCCTCCACGTCCGGCGTTGCGGGGTCGAACCCGACCACCAGCGGCCGGATCTTGGTGCGCAGGAAGTGGTCGGGGCAGGACGTGCCGAGCGCGGCCAGCCGTTCCATGTCGGCGGCATTGACGAATTCCAGCACCGCGTCGCTGTCGTTGAAATGGCCAACCATGTGCTGGGCGCCCGAGACCATCCCCCGGATCGCGGGCATCAGCCGGGCCGCGGTCGCGCGCCGCTCCGCCGCTGGCAGGCTTTGGTGCACCGCCCCGCCGAAGGCCGCCTTGCCGGCGGTTTCCTGGGCGAACCAGTCCATGGCCTTCTGGATGATCTCGAGCGTCAAGTCATAGCATTCCCTGGCGTCGTCCGACCAGGTGAACAGCCCGTGGCTTTCCAGCACGACGCCCTTCGCCTCGGGGTTCTTCGCGCAGAAATCCGACAGCCAGAGGCCCAGCTCGTAGCCCGGCCGTTTCCACGGCAGCCAGCCGATATCGTCGCCGAAGATCTTCCGCGTCAGCGCCTTGCTGTCCTTTGCCGCGGCGATCGCGATGATCGCGTCCGGATGCATGTGGTCGACGTGTTTCGCCGGCACATAGGCATGCAGCGGGGTGTCGATGCTGGCCGCGCGCGGGTTCAGGTTGAAGGTGCAATGGGGCAGGAAGCCCACCATCTCGTCCTCGAACCCGGGCCCGCGATAGACCCCGCGCAGGGCGTTCAGCTTGTCCATGTAGAGCGTCGCGAACCCGTCCATCCGGATCGAGCCCACGTCGCCGCCCGAGCCCTTGACCCAGAGCACCTCGACGGCCTCGCCGGTCAGCGGGTCGGTTTCCATTGCCTTGGCCGAGGTGTTTCCCCCGCCGTAATTCGTGATTCTCTTGTCCGATCCCAGAAGGTTGGACCGATAGAGCAGCTTCTCCGGCTCGCTCATCGCGGCGGCGCGGCCAACGTCCCATTTGTTTTCAAGACGTTGGCTTTGGGGCATTGGGGTCATTTGTGTCTCCATGGGCGACGGAAAACGGCGCGGATTTCGCCGACAAGCTGTCCCTGAAATCATCGCCTGTCAATCATGTTCAATCATTAATGGTCATGCTGCACTGCAGAATGATTGAATATGACAAATAATGATTGACAGATCGCCGCGAGTCGCAGCACGTTGCAGCCATCGAGGGAGGCGTTCCATGCACGAGAAAGACCGACATCGCGTCATCCTGTCCGCCGTTCAGGACCGGTCGCTGGTGACCGTGGTCGACCTCTGCGCCCTGACCGGCGCCTCCGAGGCGACCGTGCGCCGCGACATCAACACCCTCGACAAGCAAAAGCGCCTGCGCCGGGTGCGCGGCGGCGCCGAGGCCTTGGCCGCGAAGCCCTTCGTTGGCCTCGCCGGGCGGCCGTTCAGCGTCAACGAGACGCTCAACATCGCCGAGAAGCAGGCGATCGCCACCGCGGCCGTGGAGCTTTGCGAAGATGGCGAGCCGATCATCATCAACGGCGGCACGACCACCTTCCAGATGGTCCACCCGCTCGCCTCGCGCCGGCTGCAGGTGTTCACCAACTCCTTCCCGATCGCCGAGCACCTGCTGAAGAACACCACCAACACGGTGATGCTGTCCGGCGGGATCATCTACCGCGAGCAGAACATCATCCTGTCGCCATTCGACAACGACGTGACGCGCAATTTCTACGCCCGGCGCATGTTCATGGGCGCATCGGGCATCGGCCCGCTTGGCCTGATGGAGCAGGACCCGCTGCTGATCCAGGCCGAGCAGAAGCTGATCGGCCAGGCCGAAGAGCTGATCGTGCTCGTGGACAGCAGCAAATTCGCGAACCGCTCCAGCCTGGTGTTGTGCCCGCTGGACCGGATCGACACCATCATCACCGACGACGGCATCGACGATCGCACCGCGCGCATGCTGGAGGCGGCGGATGTCACGCTGATCGTGGTCCCGTCCGGGAGCGCGCAGAAAGAAGGGGTGGCGTCATAGCCCGCCCTGCCCAAACCACTCTTAAGGGAGGAAACCATGAGTGTATTTGACAAACTGATCGCCTCGGCCGCGCTGGCCACCGCGATGTTCGCCGGACCGGCGATGGCCCAGGACGACGTGCGCATCGCGCTGGTCGTCAAGGCGCTCGGCATCGGCTTTTTCGAGGCGGCCGCCGAAGGCGCCGAAGAGGCCGCCGAAGAACTCGGCAACGTCGAGATCATCTATACCGGCCCCACCGACACCACCGCCGAGGGCCAGATCGAGGTCATCAACTCGCTGATCGCGCAGAACGTGGATGCCATCGCCGTGTCGGCCAACGACACCGATGCGCTGGTGCCGGCCCTGCAGCGCGCCATGCAGCGCGGGATCACCGTGATCAGCTGGGATTCCGGCGTCGCGCCGGAGGGCCGCGAGCTTCACCTCAACCCGTCCTCGAACTCGCTGATCGGCAACATGATCATCAAGCTGGCGGCCGACCATCTGCCCGACGGCGGCGAAGTGGCGGTTCTCTCGGCCACCACCACCTCGACCAACCAGAACATCTGGATCGAGGAGATGAACAAGGTGATGGGCAATTATCCCGGCATCGAGGTCGTGGCGACGGTCTATGGCGACGATCTGGCCGACAAGTCCTACCGCGAGGCCACCGGCCTGATGCAATCCTACCCCGACCTCGACGCGATCATCGCGCCGACCTCCGTCGGGATCGTGGCCGCGGCCCAGGCCGTGGTCGATGCCGGCAAGGTCGGCGAGGTCAACGTGACGGGCCTCGGCCTGCCCTCCGAGATGGCCGGCGCCATCGAGTCGGGCGCCTCGCAATCCTTCGCGATCTGGAACCCGATCGACCTGGGCTACTCGGCGACGATGCTGGCCTACGAGCTGAGCCAGAACGGTGTCGAAGCCGCCCCCGGCGCGGAGATCCCGATGGGCCGCATGGGCACCCTGACGCTGGATGACAACAGCGAGGGCGCCATGGCGGACCCCTTCGTCTACGACGCCAGCAACATCGACCAGTTCAAGTCGATCTTCTGAGGTTTCCTCCCCGATTGGTCCGGCACGGGTAACCCCGTGTCGGGCCAAACGCCCCTGCCCCCATCTTTCGAAAGAATGCCGTCATGACAGAGCGTGCCGCGTCTGCCACTGCGCCCGTCGTCTCGATGGATGCGATCACTAAGACCTTTCCCGGGGTCAAGGCGCTCGACCGGGTCCGGCTCGACCTCTACCCCGGCCAGGTCACGGCGCTGGTGGGTGAGAACGGCGCGGGCAAATCCACCACGGTGAAGATCCTGACCGGCATCTACCGGCCCGACGGCGGCACGATCCGGATCAACGGCGACCCGATCGTGCTGAACACCCCCAACGACGCCTCCGAGGCCGGGATCACCGCGATCCACCAGGAGACGGTGCTGTTCGACGAGCTTTCGGTGGCCGAGAACATCTTCATCGGCCATGCCCCCCGCACCCGCTGGGGCCTGATCGACACCGCCGCCATGCACCGCGCCGCCCGCAAGCTGCTGGACGAGATCGGCGCCCCCTTCGGCACCCACACCCAGCTGCGCGAGCTTGGCATCGCCAGCAAGCACCTGGTCGCCATCGCCCGCGCCCTGTCGGTGGACGCCCGCGTGGTCATCATGGACGAACCGACCGCCGCCCTCTCTCACAAGGAGATCGAGGAGCTCTACGAGCTGGTCGAGACGCTCAAGTCCCAGGGCAAGGCGATCCTGTTCATCAGCCACAAGTTCGACGAGATCTTTCGCATCGCGGATCGTTATACCGTGTTCCGCGACGGTGCCTTCGTCGGCGACGGGCTGATCGCCGATATCGACGAGGACGCGCTGGTCAGGATGATGGTCGGCCGCGCCGTCGACCACATCTTTCCCCAGCGCGACCCGGTGGTGGGCGAGGACGTGTTGCAGGTCGTGGGCTACGATCACCCGACAGAGTTCGCCGACATCGGCTTTACCCTCAAGCGCGGCGAGATCCTGGGGTTCTACGGGCTGGTGGGGGCAGGCCGGTCGGAGCTCATGCAGGCGCTTTTCGGCATCACCCGGCCCAGCAAGGGCGTGACCAAGGTCAACGGCCAGATACGGGTCATCCGCTCGCCGGCCGCGGCGGTTGCCAGCGGCATCGTCTATGTCCCCGAGGATCGCGGCAAGCAGGGCGCGATCATCGGCCTGCCGATCTTTCAGAACATCACCTTGCCGTCGCTCCGGCGGACCTCGCGGTCCGGCTTCCTGCAGCTTGCCGAAGAGCTGCGCCTTGCCCGCGAATATTCCGAACGGCTGGACCTGCGTGCGGCCTCGCTGGACCAGGACGTGGGCAATCTGTCGGGCGGCAACCAGCAGAAGGTGGTCATCGCCAAGTGGCTGGCCACGCAGCCGCAGGTCATCATCCTCGACGAGCCCACGAAGGGCATCGACATCGGCTCCAAGGCGGCCGTCCATGAATTCATGGCCGAGCTGGCCAGCCAGGGCCTGTCGGTCATCATGGTCAGCTCCGAGATCCCCGAGGTGATCGGCATGTCCGACCGGGTGATCGTCATGCGCGACGGGCGCATCGTGGCCGAGGTGACCGGAGACGAGATGCGGCCCGAAACCCTTGTGCGCCACGCCGCCGGTATTGCCGCCACCCCCCAGAAGGAAGAGGCCTGACCCATGCTGCCCCGGATCATCCCCGTGCGCGAAACGATCCTGGCCGGTGCGATCCTGGCCCTGCTGGCCCTTATCGCCTCGCGGTTCGCAGGCTTCGTCGCGCCGTCGAACCTTGCCAATGTCTTCAACGACACCTCTCCACTGATCATTCTCGCGCTCGGCCAGATGGTGGTCATCCTGACACGCTGCATCGACCTGTCGGTCGCCGCCAACCTGGCCCTGACGGGAATGGCCGTCGCCATGATCAACGTTGCCATGCCGGGCCTGCCGATCCCGGTCATCATCGTCATCGCCCTGTTGCTGGGGGCTGCAATGGGGGCGGTCAACGGCCTTCTGGTGTGGAAGCTGTCGATCCCGCCGATCGTGGTCACCCTGGGCACCATGACGATCTTCCGCGGCATCATCTTCCTGATTTCAGGCGGAAAATGGGTCAATTCGCACGAGATGAGCGAGAGCTTCACCGGCTTTCCCCGGGCCGAGGTCCTGGGCCTGCCGCTGTTGTCCTGGGCGGCCATCGTCACGGTGCTGCTCTTTGCCATCATGATGGCGCGCACGCCGCTGGGCCGGTCGATCTTCGCCGTCGGCGGCAACCCTCACGCGGCGGTCTACACCGGCATCAACGTGGGCCGGACACAGTTCCTGGCCTTCGTCATCTCCGGCGCCCTGGCCGGCCTCACCGGCTATCTCTGGGTGGCGCGCTACGCGGTCGCCTATGTCGACATCGCCGGCGGGTTCGAGCTCGAGGTCGTGGCCGCCTGTGTCATCGGCGGCATCTCGATCGCGGGCGGGGTCGGATCGGTCGGCGGCGCGGTCCTTGGCGCGCTGTTTCTGGGCGTGGTCAAGAACGCGCTGCCGGTCGTCAACATCTCGCCCTTCTGGCAGCTGGCGATCTCGGGCAGCGCGATCCTGATCGCCGTGGCCTTCAACGCCCGGGCCGGGCGCAAGAAAGGCCGGATCATCCTCAAGTCAGCCGAGGCGAAATCATGAGCGACACCCTCCCCGAGCGCCGCATCCCCGACCGGCTGAACAGCCGCGCCTACCGGCTGTTCCGCAGCTGGGAGGCGCTTCTGCTCGCCGTGGCGATCGCGATCTTCGTCGTGAACAGCTTTGCCTCGCCCTATTTCCTCAGCGCCTGGAACCTCAGCGACGCGACCTTCAACTTCACCGAGAAGGCGATGATCGCCTTCGCCATGGCCCTGCTGATCATCTCGGGCGAGATCGACCTGTCGGTCGCCTCGATCATCGCGCTGGCCAGCACCGCGATGGGGCTCGCCCTGCAATACGGCGCGGGCACGCCAGAGCTGGTGGTCGTCGGCCTTGTCGTGGGCCTGCTCTGCGGCGCGTTCAACGCGGTCTTCGTGACCATCCTCGGGCTGCCGTCCATCGTCGTCACCATCGGCACCATGAGCCTGTTCCGGGGCATCAGCTACATCATCCTGGGCGATGACGCCTTCCGCGGCTATCCCTCCAGCTTCGCCTGGTTCGGACAGGGCTACATCTACTGGGTGTTCACGGTCGAGATGCTGTTCTTCGTCGTCATCGCCGTGATCTACGGGGTCGTGCTGCACAAGACCAACTTCGGCCGCGCCGTCTATGCCATCGGCAACAACCCGACCGGCGCGCTGTTCAGCGGGATCCGCGTGCAGCGGGTGAAGTTCATCCTGTTCCTGCTGACCGGGCTGATGTCCGGGGTCGCTGCGGTCTGTCTGACCTCGCGCCTGGGCTCGACCCGGCCCAGCATCGCCCAGGGGATGGAGCTTGAGGTCGTCACGATGGTCGTGCTCGGCGGGGTCAACATCCTCGGCGGGTCGGGGTCGATCCCCGGTGTCGTGATCGCGGCCTTCGTCATGGGGCTGGTGACCTTCGGCCTCGGCCTGCTGAACGTGCCGGGGATCGTCATGTCGATCTTCATCGGCCTGCTGCTGATCGGGGTGATCGCCCTGCCCCGGCTCTGGACGATGCTCGCGCGGAGGGCCCGGTCATGAGCGAACGCCACGTGTTCCGGATGCGCCTTCTGCCAGGGATGGAGGCCGAATACGAGCGTCGCCACGACGCGATCTGGCCTGAACTGACGGCCCTGCTGCGCGACGCGGGGGTGAGCGACTACAGCATCCACTTCGACACAGAGACAAACCTGCTGATCGGCGTCCTGACCCGCCGCGACGATCACCGCATGGACAGCCTGCCCGACCACCCGGTGATGCAGAAATGGTGGGCCCATATGGCCGACATCATGGAGACCGGGCCCGACAACGCGCCCGTCGCCATTCCGCTGCGCCGGCTCTTTCACATGCCATGACAGCCCCGCGCCACATCGCCGTCATCGACATCGGCAAGACCAACGCCAAGCTTGCGCTGGTCGACCTGGATGCACTCGAGGAGATCGCGGTCGTCACCCGACCCAACACCGTCGTGCCGGGGCCGCCTTGGCCCCATTTCGACGTGGCGGGCCACCGCGCCTTCCTGCTGGAGGCACTCGCGGCCTTTCACCGTGCACACCGCATCGACGCGATCTCCGTCACCACCCATGGCGCGAGCGTGGTGCTGCTGGACGATCGCTTCGGGCTCGCCGCGCCGATCCTGGATTACGAACACGACGGGCCCGAGGCGCTGACCGAGGCTTATGACAGGATCAGGCCCCCTTTCGCCGTGACCGGATCGCCGAGGCTCGCCGCGGGGCTCAACGTCGGGGCGCAGCTCCATTGGCAATTCCATGAGGACCCGGCCCTGCGCGACCGGACCGCCCATGTGCTGACCTATCCGCAATACTGGGGCCATTGGCTGACCGGCGAGATCGCCTGCGACGTGACCTCCATAGGCTGCCACACGGATCTCTGGCAGCCCTCGGCGGGCACGGTCTCGGACCTTGCCGAGGCGCTCGGCCTCGCGGGCAAGATGGCCCCGGTGCGCAGGTCGACCGACATCCTCGGCACGATCCTGCCGGGCATCGCCGACGCGACCGGATTGCCGCGCAACACGCCGGTTGCCGTCGGGATCCACGATTCCAACGCGTCGCTCTACCCGCATATCCTGGCGCAGGCGGCGCCCTTCTCGGTCGTGTCGACCGGCACTTGGGTCATCACCATGGCCGTCGGCGGCACCAGGGCGGCGCTCGACCCGGACCGGGATACGCTGGTGAACGTGAATGCCCTGGGCGATCCCGTGCCCTCGGCCCGCTTCATGGGCGGGCGGGAATACGAGATCGTGCAGGCCGGCGGCACCGCCGAACCGACCGGGCCGGACATCGCGCAGGTGCTGGCCTCGTCGCTCATGGTCCTGCCGGCGGTGGAGCCGCGCACCGGTCCGTTCAGGGGGTGCCCCATGCGCTGGACCGGCCCGGAGCCCGCCGTGGGCAGCGGCCAACGGGCGGCGGCGCTGTCGTTCTACCTCGCGCTGATGACCAACACCTGCCTTCGGCTGACCGGCGCGGAAGGCCCGACCATCGTCGAGGGGCCATTTGCCCGCAACGGGCTCTTCACCGGCATGCTTGGCGCGGCGACCGGTCGGCCGGTGCTGCAAAGCGGCACCGCGACCGGCACCAGCATCGGCGCGGCCCTGCTTTTTGCCGACCGATCCGCGCCCCCGCCCCGGATGGCCGAGGCGGCGACCGCCCCTCCGCCGGGCTGGGGCGACTACGCCGAGGCCTGGCGTCGGTGCACGGAAAGCCGGCCCTGACGGCCGCACCGGGGCGTGGCGTTCGAGCGGACATAAACACTCTGTCAATCTATGGCGGTCACATTGGCGTCCAACGTTCTCAAACCGGAACATGCAGTCAATGATCGGACCCCCCCTGTCGAAGCTGCGCTCTTATTGGGTGCGCTATGCGCTGGCGTTCGCCTTGCTGATATCGATGATCGCGGGGGCGCAATTCGTCAGCTGGCAGAGGCTGGAGTCCAGCGCCCGGGACGCCCGCATCATACGGATGAGCGACAGCCAGAAAATGCTCAGCCAGCGCTTGGCCTTCATGTCCCACAGACTGCATGTCGCCGGCGACGTCGAGGTGCACGGCCGGACCATCCTGACCGACCTGGAACAGTTCTTTTCCTCCCACAAGGCGCTGGTCGACATCGCCGAAGAGGTGCCGACTGCGGATGCCATCTATGCAACCGGGGAGGAGGCGGGGCTTGACGCGCGGGTCCGGCAGTTCGTGGCCGACATCCGCCTGATCCTGACTCTCGATCCGGCAGATCCGCGTTTCGACGTGGTCCTCCAGCGGATCGAGGAGGAGGCAAGCGGCCCGTTGCTGGCCGATCTCGAGGCGGCCCTCACCGCCTTTTCCGAGAACGCCCAGAAACGCTATGACCGGCTGCAGATCCTGCTGCGGGTCTTCTTCAGCCTGACGGTGGCGCTGCTGATCGCCGAGGCGACCCTGGTGTTCTGGCCGACCCACAGGAACATGAACAGGGCGCTGCGGATTGCCGAGGAACGGTCGAGGCGCCTGGAAGAGCGCAATACCCAGTTGGTGCAGCTGTCCGAGCGGCTGGAACATTCCGCCCTGCACGACCAGCTCACGGGGCTGGCGAACCGCAAGAAGCTCTACCGCAATCTCGAACAGCGGCTGGAGGATCGCCGCTCCGCCGGCGACTGCCAATGCGTGATGCACCTGGACCTCGACCGCTTCAAGGAGATCAACGATACCCTCGGCCATGCTGTTGGTGACATCGTGCTGAAGCGCGTGGCCGCCGCGATGCGCAGCCTGGTCCGGGCAGAGGACCTCGTGGCAAGGATCGGCGGGGACGAGTTCGTGATCGTCGCGGGCTTCACGGGCGCCAACCCGTCCGAACAGGCTGACCGGATCGCGACCAGCGTGATCCGGTGCATCCGGGCGCCGATGGTGATCGAAGGGCACAATTGCATTGTGGGCGCCAGCGTGGGCTACACGTTTTCCATGTCGGACCAGGACACGCCCGAGCGGCTGATCGCGAACGCCGACATCGCGCTTTACGAGGCAAAGCGGGCCGGCAAGGGGATCGCGGTCAAGTTCGACCCCTCGATGCGCCAGGGGATCGAGCGCCGGCACGAGCTGATGCAGGATCTGGAACGCGCGATCGGGCAGGATGAATTCGTGCCCTATTTCCAGCCGGCCATCTGCCTCAAGTCCGGAAGCGTGGTCGGGTTCGAAGCGCTGACCCGCTGGGAACACCCCGAGCGCGGAACGCTGCACCCATCGGAATTCGTCCACCTCGCCGAAGAGGCGGGCCTTCTGCGCCAGATCGAGACCCGCACGATGATCCTGAGTCTTGACGCCCTGACCGCGCTGCGGTGCGAGGGCTGGCACATTCCGTCCCTGGCCCTGAACACCTCCACCGACTCGCTGACCTCGCCCGACTACACCGCCGAGCTGGAGGAAGCGCTGGCAGAGCGCGGCCTGGCCCACGTGGACATCACCATCGAGGTCGTCGAGCGGACGTTGATCAACGCCCGCGACAGCCCGGCGCTCAAGACCCTGCGAACCCTGTCGGAGCGGGGCTGCGCCGTCGAGCTCGACGATTTCGGCACGGGCTATGCGTCGCTGTCGATGCTCGCGACGCTCGATCTGTCGGGGCTCAAGATCGACCGGTCGCTGATTGCCGACCTGCGGTCCACCCGCACCTGTCAGATCGTCGAGGCGGTCACCGGCCTCGGCAAGAGCATGGGGCTGAGGATCGTGGCGGAGGGGGTGGAGCATCCCTACCAGTTCGCCACCCTGCGCAAACTGGGCTGCGACGTGGTTCAGGGCTTCGGCATCGCCAAGCCCCTGTCCCTAAGCGAGGCCCGGGTGTGGCTGCACGATTACGGGTCACACCCGGGGGTCGCCGACAACCTCGCCGCGCCCCCGCGCGGCGCCTGATCCGCCGGATCAGGCGGCGGGGCGGTCCCCGCCCGGCCCGGCAGGGCACACCGACCCATGGCGGCAGCACCGCCCGGCAATGGCATCTGGGCCGTTGGGTGCGTTCACCCCCGGGCCGGGGATCAGCCGGCGCGGGTCATCCAGGCAGACCCAGCAACTGCCGGGCCTCACGCGGTGTCGCGACCGGGCGGTCGTATTTCCGGCAGACCTCGACCGTGCGCTGCACAAGGGCCGCGTTTGACGGGGCCAGCGTCTGCGGGTCGAGGCGGATGTTGTCCTCCAGCCCGGTGCGGGCATGGCCGCCGGCGGAGACGGACCATTCGTTGACCTCCAGTTGATGGCGCCCGATCCCCGCCGCGCACCATTCGGAGTTCGGCAGGAGGCGGGCCATCGTCTCCACGTAGATGTCGAAGACCCGGCTGTCGGCCGGCATCGCGTTCTTCACGCCCATGACGAACTGGACATAGGCATTGCCCCGGATCCGCCCATCCCCATTCATCTCCGCCGCCTTGAAGATATGCGACAGATCGAAGGCCTCGATCTCGGGCATCACGTCGTGGTGGCGCATCTCGGCGGCGAGCCAATCGACAAGATCGGGCGGGTTTTCATAGACCCGCGTCGGGAAATTGTTCGACCCCACCGACAGCGATGCCATCTCGGGCCGCAGCGGCAGCATGCCGCCGCGTTCCTTGCCAGCGCCCGAACGGCCCCCTGTCGACAGCTGGATGATCATGTCGGGGCAATGCCGGCGCAACCCCTCCATCAGCCGGGCGAAGCGGTCTGGGTCCGAGGTCGGAGTCTCGTTCTCGTCGCGCACGTGGGCATGGCAGATCGCGGCGCCGGCCTCATGGGCGGCCTGGGTGCTTTCGATCTGTTGCTCGATGGTGACGGGCACCGCCGGATTGTCTGCCGTGCGGGGAACAGAGCCGGTGATGGCAACGCATATGATGCAGGGTTTGGTCATGTTTCTCTTCATCGCCGGAGTGATGCCATGGCACGAGACGCCATCGATCCTCCGGATCGTCCTTTTGTGATCCCCTGTTTTCATATGCGACGGGGACGCGAGAGCAAACCGGCATCATGGCAAATCCGCGCATCTTCTCCGCCCGGGCGCCTGAGTGCCTGCACGCCGCGGTTTTCCGCAGGAGACCCGTCGGCCCTGCCCGCGGCCGCGGCGACGTGCGATTTGCCCGGGCAAAACCACAGTCAACCCAGCACACCCGCTCGGCCCCTCCGCCGCCGTCCGGGACGGCCGGCTCGGCGCGACGCGCCCGACCGGGACGTTGAACCTCGCAGCGGAGGGGTTCAGGTTTCGCAGAAATCTCAAGGAGACGCCAGATGAAGTACAGGACACTGGGCCGGTCCGGCCTGAAGGTTTCTCAACTCTGCCTCGGCACGATGACCTTTCACGGCGGCGACGGAATGTGGAAGGCGATCGGCCAGGTCGGTCAGGACGAGGCCGACGCGCTGGTCAAGACCGCGTTCGACGCGGGCATCAACTTCGTCGACACCGCCGATGTCTATTCCGATGGCGCGTCCGAGACGATGCTGGGCCAGGCGATCCGGAACCTCGGCATTCCGCGCAACGAGCTCGTGATCGCGACCAAGGCCTTCGGCAGGACCGGCGAGGGGCCGAACAACCGGGGCACGTCGCGCTATCACCTGATGGACGCCTGCAAGGCCAGCCTGGACCGGATGGGCGTCGACCACATTGACCTCTACCAGCTACACGGCTTCGACACAGAGACGCCGCTGGAGGAACAGCTGGAGGCGCTGCATACGCTGGTTCAGCATGGCCACGTGCGCTATGTCGGCGTGTCGAACTGGGCGGCCTGGCAACTGTCCAAGGCGCTGGGCATCGCCGAGCGCAAGGGCCTGACGCCGATTCGCTCGATCCAGTCCTACTACACGCTTGCAGGCCGCGACCTGGAGCGCGAGATCGTGCCCGCGCTGAGGGAGGAAGGGGTCGGCCTGATGGTCTGGAGCCCGCTTGCCGGCGGCTATCTCTCGGGCAAGTACACCGGGCAGAATGATGACGACGGGCGCCGCGCCTCGTTCGACTTTCCGCCCATCGACCGGGACAAGGCCGACCGGATCGTCGAGGTCATGCGCGGGATCGCGAAGGACAAGGAGGTCTCGGTGTCGCAGATCGCCCTGGCGTGGCTGTTGCACCAGGAGGTGGTGACCAGCGTGATCGTCGGGGCCAAGCGGCTCGACCAGTTGCAGGACAACATCGCCGCGACGCAGGTGCGCCTCAGCGACGCCGATCTGGGTGCGCTCGGCGAGGTCAGTGCCCTGGCGAAGGAGTATCCGGGCTGGATGTTCGAGATGCAGCAGGCCCGCCACGACTGACGCATGGCTCTGGCCGCCGCGTCGCGTCTGGCTGCGCGGTGGCGCCCCTCAATCCTTGAGCGAAATGGCTGCCGCGCGCATCTGGCGGTTCACCTCTGCCTGATGCTCTGCGTAGGCCCGGATCACGAGGTCGCGCAGCCAGGCATTGCCGGGGTCAGAGGAATTGCGGGCCGACCAGGCAAAGCGAATCGGGAAATCCGTGGGCGCCGCCACCGGTTCCAGCACCTGCAACTCGTAGCGCTTCCACAACTCCAGCATCACGAAGCTCGGCTGGGTCGCGATGAAATCTGTCGCGGCCAGCATCGGGCCGACGAGCGTGAAGTCGTGCACCTTGCCGCCGATGGTCCTCGGCCGGTTCAACTGCCGGTGTTCCTTTTCGATCGGCGTGCTGCCGGTGTCCTCGACCGCGACCTGCAGATAGCGGTATGACGCGGCCCTGTCCGCGCACCAGTCCCGGGCGACCGGATGGCCCTTGCGCACGAAGCTGAAGAAGGTGATCGGCTCCAGGTCGACCGCTTCGATCCCGTCCA
Source organism: Roseisalinus antarcticus (assembly GCF_900172355.1). Taxonomy (GTDB): domain Bacteria; phylum Pseudomonadota; class Alphaproteobacteria; order Rhodobacterales; family Rhodobacteraceae; genus Oceanicola; species Oceanicola antarcticus_A. The sequence continues at coordinate 137,254 of NZ_FWFZ01000010.1, forward strand.
CCAGATGGGCGCGGCCACCCACATGCAGCAGGTCGATCAGCCCGTCGACCAGGTCGATCTGGTTGTTGGACCGGATCCGCACCCATTCGACCATGACGTTCGGCGCGACAGACTGGATCGCCGCCGTGGTCCGGGCCATGAAGGCCGGCGAGGAGTGCAGCGCGATCAGGAAGACGCGGTCGCTGGTCGCGGGGTCGAAGGGCTCCGGCGGCTCCAGCGCCCGGCGCAGGCCCCGCAGAACCGGCGCAAGCTGATCGGCCAGAAGCAGCGCCTGCGCGGTCGGCTGCATCTTGCCCCCGACCCGGACCAGCAGCGGATCGTCGAACTGCGTCCGCAACCGGCCCAGCGCGTGGCTGACCGCCGAGGGCGTCAGGGCCAACCGGTCCGCCGTGGCCGCCACGCTTCCCTCCTCGATCAGCGCCTCGAAGGTGATGAGCAGATTGAGGTCGACCTTGTGAAGCTGAATCTGGCTCATGTGCACCTGAAATCGTTTCGCTGCATGAAATTTTGCACGTGGGCTATGGTCGTTCAAGTCCAGAGAAATGTCAGACCGGTCGCAGCGCACCACACTTAAGATGTTGAAATAGCATGCGGTTCCCGCTTGGGGGACAACAAGGAAGCCATGTCTGGTGAGCGGGCAAACCAAAATGTGACCACCTGAATATCGTTCCTGGCGACCACGTCGGGACGGCTGATACCCCCCCCCGGCCGCATTGCGGGACCCGGCAACAAACCCGAGGAGAGACCAATGACAGACACCAAAGAAGCCCCCGCCCGCACCATGAGCGGCGAAGCCAACGGCCGCATATGGGGCCTTCGCGCCAGCGATTGGGCCAGCATCCAGGAACAGCAATGTGCGGTGACCTATCACGCCGTCTTCGACAGGGGCGTGGTCGGGTCCGGGACGCGGCTTCTGGATGCGGGCTGCGGCGCCGGGATGGCGCTGGAGCTCGCGGCCGATCTCGGCGCGTCCGTCTCGGGCATCGACGCCTCGGCCGCTCTGCTGAAGATCGCGCGGGACCGGCTTCCCGGTGTCAGCCTGGTGCAGGGCGATCTCGAGCGCCTGCCGTTCGACGACAACGACTTCGATATCGTCACCGGCTTCAATTCTTTCCAATACGCCAGCGATCCGGTCGCCGCCCTGCGCGAAGCCGCCCGCGTGACCCGGCCGGGCGGGCGCGTGTTCGTCATGACCTGGGGCGAGCCCGCGGGGATGGAGGCCGCGGCCTTCGTCGCGGCGCTGAAGCCGCTGCTGCCGCCGCCGCCCCCAGGCGCCGCCGGCCCCTTCGCCCTGTCCGAGCCCGGCAAACTCGCCGAGCTTGCAGGCAAGGCCGGGCTGACCGCGCTTGAGGTCTTCGACGTCGAGTCGCCCTGGGGCTACCCGGACCTTGCGACCGCCCTTAGGGGCCTGGGCTCGTCTGGAGTGGCCACCAAGGCGGCCGAGCACAGCGGCCAGGAGGCCCTCGATGCCGCCCACGAAACGGCGCTGGCCCCCTTCCGCCAGCCGGACGGAGGCTATCGCATCGGCGCGACATTCCGTATCCTTATGGCTGGCGTCGAAGGCTGATACCGCTTGGTCGCCGCGGCCCGCCGGTCTACCCTGCGGCTGCGGCTGCGGCTGCGGCTCCGGCTGCGGCTGTGGCTGTGGCTGTGGCTGTGGCGACCCGCTTTACATCGAAGTCCCCATGCGAGAGGCCCGAGGACAATATGGCACAGATATTTCAGGTGGTGGCCCTTGGCGTTGCAACGCTTGGCACGGGTGCCGCGACGATGACGGTGATGCGCGGCGACGTCCCCGATCTTGTTGTCCCCGAGGGCAACTGGTCGGCCGGCACCCAGCTCGACGGCAAGACGTTCGACTTTGTTGGCGCCGACCTGAACAGCGGCGAGGTCCTGACGGACGAGCTTGTCTTTCGTGACGGCACGTTTCAGTCCAGCAATTGCCAGATCTACTGCGATTTCGGATGGTCCGACTACCAGACCAAGACGGTAGGCGACGTGATCCATTTCACCGCCCGGACGGCCTGCCCGACCGCCCCGCATACGGTCGTGTGGTACGGCACGGTGAACGGTGACACGGTGGAAGTCGAAGGGACCTGGACCACGCGGCGCTGGTACTGGACCCATCAGATCGTCTTTGCCGGATCGGGATCGGCCGCGGCGCCTGTGCCTGGCCAGGACGTCGAGGGATAGGGCCCGGTCGTGACCCCCTCCCCATCGCGCATCGGCGGCCTGGTGCTGCGGATCGTGCTTTTCCTTGCGGTTCTCGCGCTCGCCACCTGGGGGGCGCACATGGTGCGCGAGGCCCTGAACCTCGAGATCCGGCCCGGCAACGAGCAGCAGGTCCATCGCGCGATCATGATGGGCGCGGTGGCCTATGTCGGGCTTCTGGCGCTGCCTTTCGTGCCGGGGGCCGAGATCGGGCTGGCGATGCTTGCCGCCTTCGGAGCGGGGATCGCGCCGCTGATCTATGTGGCCACGGTGGCCTCGATGACGCTGGCCTACACGGTCGGGCGCTTCCTGCCGATCAGCTTGCTGGAGCGTCTGTTGTCCCTGTTGCGCTTGCGGCGCGCGGCGGCCCTCGTCGCCCGCGTGGCCCCCCTGTCGCCGGACGACAGGCTCGCGGCGCTGCTCGACGGACAATCGCAACGTGCGCTGAGCCTCGGGCTGCGCTACCGCTACGTGGCACTCGCGCTTGCGGTGAACACGCCGGGAAACGCGATCGTCGGCGGCGGGGGCGGCATCATGATGATGGCGGGCCTGAGCGGCGTGTTCTCCCCGCTCGCGACCTTCGTGACCGTCGCGGTTGCCGTCTCTCCGGTGCCACTGGCGATGATGTTTCTCGGGCTGCAGATCGGATGAGAGCACCGGGGCCGCGGCATTGCGTTTGGCGCTTGATCCTGACGCGGGAAACGCAGAGCTTGAGGGTCTGTCCAGAGGTGTCTCTATGATCCGCCATGTCGTTCTCGTCTCGTTCAAACCCGAAGCGTCGGCCGACCAGACCTCGGCCTGGCACGACGCCGTCACCGAATTGTGCAAACAAAGCCCAGAGGTGCTGTCGTTTTCCCTCGGTCGGAACATCGGAAGCGGGCCGAACCATCACGACGCGGCGCTGGTCGCCGATTTCGCCGACATGGAGAGCTTTCGCCGGTACGTCGGCAGCGACCAGCACAAGGCCTATGTCGAAAACCACGCGCGTCAGGTGACCGCCAAGCTCGCCGCTATCCAGCACGAGATCTAGGACCTCCGACCGGGCCTGTCCCGCAGCCTGCCTGACCCCGTCAGCCGGGCGTCCCGGTCGCCGCCCCGGTTGATGTCGAGACCCCTCCGAGATGGGGCAGGACCGCCAACAGCGGGCTGACGAGGCTTCGCCCCAGGGCCCGGGCGCGGTCCGGCGACCAGCCGGTCGAGGGCACGGGAGCCTTGGTCACGTCCTTGAAAGGCTGCTCCAGCAGCACTGACAGGGCCTGCGGGAAATGATTGCCGACCCAGTTCCAGCCCATGCTCAGATCGGGCTCGGCCGGGCAGCCGCCCGGATAGGGATGGCCCGTCTCGTAGTCCGGCGTGGCCAGCGCCCAGGCCACTTCGAAAACCCGGAACGGGGCCCAGCGTTCGGAGCGCCAGGTGGGCACGTTCTCGGACGGCCAGATGAAGTTGCACCGCAGCTCGCCGTCGGCGTGGCAATCGAGGAAGAAGTCGACGCCGCGGTCCATCATCGCCGCGCGGATCACCGCGACTTCGGGTGTGGTTTCGGGGTCGGGCGCGACCCAGGCACGATTGAGATTGCACCGCGCCGCGTTCGAGCGCGACAGGCCCAGCGCGGAGCCGTCGGGGTTCGCGTTCACGACCACGTTGAGCTCCGCCCGCGCCAGCAGCATCCGCGCGGTGGCATCCGCCGGGTCCAGCAACCGCTCGAACAGGCCCTCGAGCAGAAAGCCGCCCTGGGTCTCGGACGGATGCTGCCGCGCGACGATCCATAGGGCGGGCTTGTCCGCGCCGGCGCCGAAGGTCAGCAGGTCCAGAGGCCGCCCGTCGACCGATTGCCCGATCTCGCGCAGCGCCGCATCTGGATGCGCGAGGGCCGCGGCGACCAGGGCCGCGTCGCGTTCCGGCCCGAACGGGGGGAACTGGCAGATCTGGACGATGTCGCGCTCGGGCCGCAGCGTGAAGCTGAAGGTCCGGCCGTCGTAGTCCGCGCCGATCCGGCGCCAGCTGACCCCGTCCTCGCTGACCATCGGCCCGGTGTCGGTCCATTTGTCGGCGTAGTCCTCACGATTGGCCATCCGCGCCGCCAGCGCCTCGGCCACGTCCTCGAACACGAAGGTCACCGTCCGCCCGCGCACGCCCGAGGCGCGGAAATTGTACCAGCCGATGAAGTTGGTGCCGGGATCGGGCGGGACCCGAAGCCTTATCAGCTCCGGGTCGCTGGCATCCAGCACCTCGATGCGCCCGCAGGGGATGGCCGCCGAAATCTGGACGGGCGCGCGCATCTCAGGCCTCGTTCAGGTTGTATTTCATGATCCGCCCGTGCCGCCCGTCGCGGTCGCGCTCGAGATCGAAGACATCCCCCTCGACCGTCGGCATCTGTGCGATCATGGCGTCGATGCGGGCCAGGTCGCCCGCGTCCAGGACGATGTCGAACAGCCGCGCGTGCTTGTCCAGGTGGCCGCCGTGGCGCACCCCGACGATGATCGCGGCGACGGCCGGGTCCTGCAGCATCGCCTTCATCGCGATCGAGGCGATGTCGGCGTCGTGCTTGTCGGCCAGCTCCCGCAAGAGGGACAGCAGCGCCTGGAATGCGTCCCACCCGCCGGCGTCCTCGATGATCAGGCGATATTTCGTCAAAGAGCGGTTTTCGAGCGTGTCGCCCGGCATCGGCTGCCCCAGCCACTTGTCCGACAAGAACCCGCCCGCGACAGTGCCGTAGCACAGCAGCTTGATATCGTGCTCGGCGCAAAAGCCGATCATCTCGCGCTGCGGGCGCCGGTCCAGAAGGGAATATTGCAGCTGCGTCGAGGCCGGGCGATAGCCGCTGTCGACCAGCTCCCGCATGCAGCGGGTGTTGAAGTTGGTGGTGGCGAGCCGGTCGATCTTGCCCTCGCGCTGGAAATCGGCGAGCCATCCGGCGACCTCGACCTGGCGCGGGACGGCAAGGTCCCACCAGTGGAACTGCACCAGGTCGAGCCGGTCCGTCCCGAGGCGGCGCAGGGACCGGTCGATCGTCGCCTGGACCTGCGTTTTGGTGATCGTGCGAAGCTTGTCGAGGTCCGGCACGCATTTGGTATGCACCTTGAGCATCGCCAGCCTGTCGTCGCGCCCCCGCGCCTTGCAGTCGCGCCGGTAGGCGCCGATCAGATCCTCGACGCCGGTATAGATGTCGGCGCAGTCGAAGGTGGTGATGCCCGCGCGGACGTAATCGTCCATCTCGCGGACGGCGCGGTCGGGGTCGACGGGGCCGTGTCCGCCCGACAGGTGCCAGCCACCCTTGATGATCCGGCTGATGTCGAACCCCGGGGCCAGTTCGGTGCGGTCTACCTGGGACATGATCACTCCTGCGGTTTGGTCGGCAGCGGCACGGCGGTGGTGGCTGCATGGCTGAACCTGCGTTTGCCGATGCGGGTGATGCGCAGGCGCGAGGGGCAGTTGGGATCGGGACAGGCGACCTCGGCGTCGGTGCTCATCCAGTCGTTGGCGTCGGTCACCCGCTGCTTGGCCGGCAGCAGGGGCAGCACCGCCGACAGGGAATAGATCGAGAACCCCTGCCCCGGCGGCAGCTTCAGCACCTCGCCGTGCAGCTCGAACCAATCGCCCTCGTTGCCGCAGTAGATCTGACCGGGACCGCTGCGCACAAGTTCGACCCTCAGGTCGTAGAGTTCGAAGTCGTCATCGCTCATCGGGCTGTCTCCTGTTGCCGGGGCCTGCGCAGCCCGTCCTGTTCGTCCCGCAGGATCGCGGCCGCATCGCGCGTGGCCGGGTCCCCGTAGCCCGCGCCGCCCGCCGTCTCGACCCGCACCCGGTCGCCGGGCTGGACCGGGGCCCGCCAGGTGCCGGCCCGCCGCTCCCGGTCGGTGCCGGGGAAGTAGGTGAAGCACGTGGGCTCCGGCTCCTGCCCGCCGGCGATGGCCCAGGGTCGGGTGCGCGTCTTCTTGGCGATGGTCAGGAACTCGCCCGGCGCGGTGAAGCTCAGCTCACGCAGCACGCCGGGGCCGCCGCGATGGCGGCCGTCGCCGAAGGAGTCCGGCCGCAGCTCGAACCGGTCGACCCGCATCGCCGTCCGAGTCTCCAGCACCTCGATCGGCGTGTTGCGGACGATCGACTGGGACAAGTGACTGCCCGCCAGCCGCCCGTCGTGCCGCGCCGTCGCTCCCCAGCCGACGCTTTCGTTGTTCGACAGGGCATAGCCTGCGCCCGTCTCGGGATGGGTGCCGATCATCATGAAGCCCGGCACATCGCCGCCCGACGAGGCCTGGACCTTCTCGGGCATGCCCTTGGCCAGGGCGGCAAAGATCAGCTCCAGCGCGACGATCCCGGTCCATTGGGTGAAGGTCGGCGCGGGATAGACCGCGTGAAACAGCGTGCCGGGCTCGGCCTTGACCGACAGGGCGCGCATGTGGCCCGCGTTGCTCGGCTCGCCCGGCGAGGTCAATGCCTTGAACGCAACCTTGGCCGTGGCCAGCGTCGAGCCGAACGGCAAGTTCACCGGCCCGCGGGTCGCAGGCGCGGAGCCCTCGAAATCGACGGTCAGACGTCCGCTCTCGTGGGTCACCGTGACCTTCATCGGGACCGGCGTGTCGTCTATGCCGTCACCGTCCAGCCAATCCTCGGCGGACCATGCCCCCTCGGGCAGGTCGGCCAGGGCACGGGCCGCCATCGCCTCGCCATAGGCGATGAGCGCGGCGATCCCGCGGTCCAGCGTGTCCGCGCCGTGGCGGGCGATCAGCGCCTCCATGCGCCGCAGCCCGGTCTGCAGGGCGGCAAGCTGGGCGTGGATGTCCCCCGTCAGGGGCACCGGCATGCGCGAGTTGAAGCGGATCAGCGCCAGCAGCTCCTCGTCGAGGACGCCGCCCTTCACCAGCTTCAGCCCCGGCAGCACCAACCCTTCCTGGTGCATGTCGGTCGAATCCAGCACATAGCCCGGATCCTTGGCGCCCAGGTCGATCCAGTGCGCCCGGACGCAGAGCCATGCGAAGGGCCGGGGCCGGCCCGGCGCGAAAACCGGCGCGATCAGGCAGGCGTCGGAGACATGCGCCGCGGTCCAGTAGGGGTAATTCGCCACGATCACGTCGCCGGGCCCGACGTTGGCGGCGCCGACATGGCCCATCACCGTGGGCACGGCGAAATCGTTGGCCCCCAGAAAGCGCGTCAGCCCCGGCGCCTCGGCGATCAGGTCGAACCGCGCATCATAGACCGAGATGCCGAAATCGAGCACCTCGTAGATCACCGGGCTGAACGCGGTCCGGATCAGGGTGGTGCGCATCTCCTCGGCGACCTGGGCCAGGGACGCCCGCAGGATCTCGACCAGCCCGCCGTCGATCGCGCCAGGGTCACTCATGCCCATAGTCCCGCCTTGCCCCCTGCGGCGTGACGTAGCCCTCGGCGAGGTCCGCCTCGATGGCAGAGCGCGGACGCTCGGACGCCGGCCCGTAGCCGCCGCCGCCCGCGCTCATCACCCGCACACGGTCGCCGGCCTTCACCGGGACACGCTGGGTGGAGACCGCGCGCTCCTGCGCGGTGCCGGGAAAGAGGACGATCCGGTTGGGCAGGCTGTCGGCCCCGCCGGCAAGGCCCCATGGGGCGCTCTTGGTCTTCTTGATGACAGTCAGAAACTCGCCGTCGGTGAGAAAGCGGATATCGCGCGTGAGGCCCAGCCCGCCGCGAAATCGGCCGGGGCCGCCGGAATCGGGCGTGACCTCGACCCGCTCCATCAACATGGTCGTCCTGGTCTCCATGATCTCGGTCGAGGTGGAGCGCACGATGCTCTCGGACAGGTGGATCAGCGCGTTCGATCCGTCGTGGCCGGGCGCCCCGCCCCAGCCCACCGGGTCGTTGTTGGAAATCGCGAACATCTCTCCGGTATCGGGGTGGACCCCCAGCATCATGAAGCCCGGCACGTCCCCGCCCGAGGAGGCCGCGAGCCTGTCGGGCATCGCCTGCGCCAGCGCCTTCAGGACCAGTTCCACCGCGACGATGCCGGTCCAGAGCGTGAAGGTCGGCGCGGGGTATACGGCGTGGAACAACGTGCCCGGCTCCGCCTTGATCGAGAGCGCCCGCATCTGGCCGGCGTTGGAGGGCTCCTCCGGGGTGGTCAGCGACTTGAACAGCACCTTGCACATCGCAAGCGTCGCGCCGAACGGCATGTTGACCGGGCCCTTGGTGGCCGGGGCGGAGCCGTCGAAATCCACCTCGAAGACCTCGTCGGTGATGGTGACCCGGACCTGCATGTGCACCGGGTCGGTGCCGATGCCGTCGTCGTCGAGGATGTCGCTCGCGGTCCAGCTGCCCTTCGGCAGATCGGCCAGCGCGGCGCGGGTGGCCGCCTCGCCATGGGCGTGCATCCCCGCGACGGCCGCTTCGAAGTCGTCGCGGCCGAACTTGGCGAGGATCTCGTGCATCCGCCGCTCGCCGGTGCGCAGGGCCGCGACCTGCGCGTGCAGATCGCCGATCACCAGGTCGGGCATGCGCGAGTTGAAGCGGATGATGTCGATGATCTCGGGGTTGGCCTTGCCGCGCCGGTAGATCTTGGTGGCGGGGAACACCAGCCCCTCCTGATGCATGTCGGTGGAATCCAGCACATAACCCGGGTCCTTCGCGCCAAGGTCCATCCAGTGCGCCCGCACGACCAGCACCGAGACCAGATCGCCACGCTCGGGATCGAACACCGGGGCCAGCAGCGTCGCGTCCGACACATGCGCCCCGTTCCAGTAGGGATAGTTCGAGATGACGATGTCGCCAGGCTCCAGGTTTTCGGTGCCGAGGTAGCCGAGGACCTGCCGGACGGAATAGTCATTGGCCCCCAGAAAGAACGTCAGGCCGGGCGCTTCGCCGATCAGGTCGAGGCGCGCGTCGTAGATCGAGATGCCGAAATCGAGCACCTCGTAGATCACCGGGTTGAAGGCCGTGCGCACCAACGTCGCGCGCATCTCGTTGGCCGCCGCGGCGACATAGCTCTGGACGATCGCGGTGAAGGCGCCGTCGGCCTTTGGCGTGGTCGCTGTCATGCCCCTGCCCCCCGGTTGGCGATGATGAGGTGCCCGTAGGCGTTGACCGAGACGCTCTGGTCCGAATGCACCACCGTGACCGAGGTGCCTTCGTCGATCAGCGCGGGGCCGGCAAGCCCGCTGAACCGCTCCAGCGCGTCGCGGTCGTAGACGGCGAAGGAGGTCATGCTGCGGGTCGCGAAATCGAAGGCGCTGCGATGGGCCACGGGCGCGGGCGGCGGTGGCGGGTCCGCAGGCCGCTCCGCCTTCACCAGCGTCGGGCGCCGGGTCCGGCCGATGCCGCGGACGCGGGTCGTCAGGATCTGCACCGGCGCCTCCATGCTGTGACCGTAAAGCCCCTCGTGCGCCTCGGCGAAGCGCCGCACCAGGTCGGCGGCATCGAGGGTGGCGCCGACGGTGAGGGTCAACGCATGTTCTTGGCCCATGTAGCGCAGCTCCAGCTGACGCTCCATCATCGCATCGCCCGATTTCACGCCCTGGGCCAACAGGGACTGCATCGCCTCTTCTTCCAGCTTGCCGAACCTGGCGTCGAGCGCAGCGGCCGGCTCGCTGCCAAGGACCGTCAGGTCGGTCTGCGCGAAATCGTCGACGATATCCGCGCCCAGCATCCCCCAGGCGGAAAAGCCAGACGGCAGCTGCGGCACGATGGTGTCCTTCAGCCCCATTTCGCGTGCTGCCAGCGGCCCGATCAGCGGGCCCGCGCCGCCGAAGGCGAGCAGGCTGAAATCGCTGGGGTCGCGCCCGCGCTCGACGGTCAGCTGGCGCACCGCGCCCACGTTCTTGGCGAGGCTGACGTCGAAGATCCGCGCCGCCGCCTGCACCGGGTCAAGCCCGAGGGGGGCGGCGATCTGATCGGCGATGCCCTGAAAGGCGCCGTCGGCATCCAGCGGCATCCGCCCGCTCAGAAAGCTCTCCGGGTCCATGTAGCCCAGCACCACGGCGGCATCTGTCACCGTGGGCTCGGTCCCGCCGCGGCCGTAGCAGATCGGCCCCGGCTCCGCCGAGGCGGAGCGCGGCCCGACCTTGAGCAGCCCCAGGTTCATCGACGCGATGGAGCCGCCGCCGGAGCCGATGGTGCGGATGTCGTAGGACGGGATCAGCAGCGGCAGCTCCTCCAGCGAGGCCTCGTGGGCGATCTTGGGCTGCGTCCGCTCGATCAGGCAGACGTCGAGCGAGGTGCCGCCGATGTCGAATGTCACAAGGTCAGGCTGCTCCAGCACCTCGGCGATCAGCGCCCCGCCCACGAGCCCGCCCGCGGGGCCCGAGAGCACGGTCTGGGTGGGCGACGACTTGGCCGCCTCCGCCGACATCGCCCCGCCGCCCGAGCGCATGATCGCGAAGCGCCCCGCAAAGGCCCGATCCTCGAGTGCGCGGCGCAATTCGTCGATATAGCGTTCGAAGATCGGGCGGACATAGGCATCCAGCACCGTGGTGGACGTGCGTTCGTATTCGCGATGCTCGCGGGTGATGTCCGACGAGATCGAGACCTTCATGGCGGGATACATCTCGCGGATGATTTCGGCGGTGCGCCGCTCGTGCGCGGGGTTTCGGAACGAAAAGAGATAGGTCACAGCGATCGCCTCGATCCCCATGTCCTCGACCAGTGCCCTTGCCGCGGCGCGGACGGCGTCCTCGTCCAGCGGCGTGATCTCGCGGCCCTTGTAGTCGAACCGGCCGGGGACGCCGAAGATGTGCCGGCGCCGGACGATGGGGTCGGGGCGCTGATACTGGAAGTCGTACATATGCGCGTCCGGCACGTTGCCCCGCCCGATCAGGAAGATGTCGCGAAAGCCATGGTTGGTCAGGATCGCGGTCAGGGCGCCGCGACGCTCGAGCACGGCATTGAGGCCCAGCGTGGTGCCATGGATGAACAGCGACACGTCCTCCAGGCTGTCGCGCAGCCGGCCGACGGCGTCGATCACACCCTCGGCCGGGGCGCCCGGGGTGGTCGGCGCCTTCTCGAAGCGGAACGCGCCGGTGGCCATGTCCAGTTCCACGGCGTCCACGAAGGTGCCTCCGATGTCGACGGCGATGCGGTAGTCGGCGGTCATGTCACGGTCCTATGTTGCGTCGGTGTAGAGCCGCGGCGCGGCATCGAGCAGCGCGCGGGTCTTGGGCGAGGCGGGGTTGGTGAAGACGTGCTCGGTCGGGCCTTCCTCGACGATGCGGCCGGCGTCGATGACGACGACCCTGTCGCAAAGGGCCCGCACCGTGGCAAGGTCATGGCTGACGATCAGGTAGGCCCGGTCGCGCCGCTCGGTCAGGCGGCGGATCAGGTCGAGCAGCTGTGCCTGAACGGTGACGTCGAGCGCCGACGCCGGCTCGTCCAGCACGACGAGTTCCGGCGCGATCGACAGGGCACGGGCGATGCCGACCCGCTGCGCCTGCCCGCCCGACAGCTCGTGCGGCCGGCGCGTGCGGAACGTCGGGTCGAGCCCGACCTCGACCAGCACCCGGTCGATGGCGGCAGAGCGCCGGGCCGCGTCGCGTTCGACAAGGCGCAGCGGGTCCGAGACGATGTCCTCCACGCTCATGCGCGGGTTGAGCGCGTCGAACGGGTCCTGGAACACCATCTGCATGTAGCGGCGCAGGCCGCGCCGCGCGGAAAAGCGCATGGACGACATCGTCTTGCCGCGGAACCGGATCTCTCCCCGGCTGGGGGCCAGCAGGCCCATGATGGCGCGCGACAGGGTGGACTTGCCCGAGCCGCTTTCGCCCACGACCGCGATGGTATCGCCCATCCGGATATCGAGGCTGACACCAGTGAGCGCCGGGGCGGGCCTGCGGCCGAAGCGGGCCGGATAGGTAACGTCGATGTCGCGGATCGCCATGACCACGCTGCGGCCGTCCTCGCGAGGCTGCGCCCGGCGGCGGGTGGTGACGTCGGGCACGGCCTCGATCAGGCGGCGGGTGTAGCGATGCCGCGGCGCGGTGACGATGCGGCGGGTCGACCCTTCCTCGACGATCAGCCCCTTCTCCATCACCACCAGACGGTCGGACACTTTCGACAGGGCGGCGATATCGTGCGAGATGATCATGACCCCCCGGGCACCGTCGCGGGCCTGCCTCGCGATCAGGGTCAGGATCTCTCCGGTCAGGGTGACGTCGAGCCCTGTGGTGGGCTCGTCGGCCACCAGAAGGCGCGGGTTGCAGGCCAGCGACAGCGCGATCATCACCCGCTGCGCCATGCCGCCGGAAAGCTGGTGCGGGAACTGCCCCATCATTGTTTCGGGCGACCGCAGACCCACGGCGGCCAGGGCGGTCACGGCCCGCGCCCGCAGGTCGCCGCCGGGGGCATGCTCCCTCAACCGGTCGATCAGCTGGTCGCCGATCTTGCGGACCGGGTTGAGCGCCGAGCGCGGGTTCTGAAAGCACAAGCCCACGGACCGGCCCCGAAAGCGGCGCAGCGCCTCACCGCGGAGCGTCATCACGTCCGTGCCGGCGAGGGTGACCTGGCCCTGCGCCTCGGCCTGCGCGGGCAACAGGTGGGTCAGGGTCCGGGCGATCATCGACTTGCCGCCGCCGCTTTCCCCGACGATGCCCAGCACCTCGCCCGGCGCCACCGAAAGCGACACGCCCCGCAGCGCCTCGATGACGCCCGTGGCGGTGGGAATGGCGACCCTGAGGTCGCGGATCTCGAGCAGCGGGGCCGTCATCGCTGGGCCTGCCTTTGTTGCAGGCCCTCGCCGATCAGGTTGAACCCGAGCACCGTCAGAAACAGCGCGAGCCCCGGGAACGTCGCCGTCCACCAGCGCCCGCCGACCACGTCCGCCGCCCCGGCGGAGATCATCGCGCCCCATTCGGCCTCGGGCACCGGGATGCCCAGGCCGACGAACGACAGGCCCGCCAGCGTCAGGATCGCCCAGCCGCAATTGAGCGGCGCGATCACGAGGATCGGCGTCAGCGCGTTGGGCAGAAGGTGCCGCAGCATCAGCGAGCTGTGTGAATTTCCGGCGCATTCGGCGGCCTCGATGAAGGTCCGGTGGCGCAGGGCGACGACCTCGGCCCGGATCAACCGGGCATAGGGTGGCGCGTTGATCAGCCCGATGGTGAGGATGAGGTTGGGCAGGCTCGTCCCCAGGATGGCGGCGATGGCGAGCGCCAGGATGAACACCGGGAAGGCCTGCAGGATATCGAGAACGCGCATGCCGATATCGTCGACCCAGCCCCCGGCATAGCCCAGCGGCAACCCGACCGCGGTGCCGAGGACGACCGCCAGCGCGACCGAGGCCAGCGCGATGCCGATGTCGATCCGCGCCGCATAGAGCACGCGGGCAAAGACATCCATGCCGTTGCCGTCGGTGCCGAACCAGTGCTGGGCGTTGGGCCCCTCGAGGAAGAAGAACGGGTCGATCTGGGTCGGCTCCCACGGGGTCAGCCAGGGCGCGGCGATGCCGGCGGCCAGCACCGCAAGGACGATGGCGGCGCCGATCGCCGTGATCGGCTCGAGCCGCGACCGGCGCTGCGCGGGACGGTTGGGGGCGGCTGCGGGCACGGCCTAGATCCTCACGCGCGGGTCGAGCATCGCCTGCACGATGTCGGCCACCAGGAAGACGAGGACATAGGCCGTCGCGGTAACCAGCACGAAGGACTGGATCACCGGGTAGTCGCGCACCTGCATGCCGCGCAGGGCCCATTGTCCAAGCCCCTGCCAGGAGAACACGAACTCGATCAGGACGCTGCCGCCGATCAGGTTGCCGAAGACCAGCGCCGCCAGCGCCGGCAGGCGGGTCAGCGTCTGGCGCATCAGGTAACGGTTCACCAGCCTGCCCTCGGGCAGGCCGTGGGCGGCGGCACAGCGGTAATTGTCGCTCTGCATGACTTCGATGGCCGAGGCGCGGACCGACCGGATCAGCGGCGCCGAGGTCGCGACGGCGAGCGTCACCACCGGCAGGGCCAGATGCGCCAGAGCGTTCAGGAACGAGTCCCACCGGCCGGCAAGCAGGGTGTCCACGGTGATCAGCCCCGTGACCGTCGGCACGGCGAGCGCCGAGTCGATCCGGCCCGACGGCGCCGGCGCGATCCCCAGGCCCTGGTAGAACAGCAGGATCAGCATGATCCCGAGCCAGAACTCGGGCAGCGAATTGCCGATGATCGCGCCGATCCGGGTCACCATGTCGCCCAGCCGGTTAAGCCTGCGGGCGGCATGGACCCCCAGCGCGACCGAGGCCGCGACCGCCAGCAGCATCGCCAGCGTCACAAGCTCCAACGTCACCGGCAGGCGCTGCGCGAGATCCATCGCCACCGGCCGGTTGGTCGCGATCGAGGTGCCGAAATCCCCCTGCAGCACCCCGCCGAGGTAGCGCAGATACTGCACCGGCACAGGCTGATCGAGCCCGAGCCGTTCGCGTGCCGCCGCGATGTCCGCCTCGGTCGCCGTCTCGGGCACGATCAGCAGGACCGGATCGCCCGGAATGAGGCGGATCAGGAAAAAGCTCGCGATGCTGACCCCGATGAGAACCGGGATCAGCAGGGCCAGCCGTTTCGCGATGAAGGCGGCGATGCGCACGGGGCGGCGTCAGGCCGTCAGGTAGCGCAGGCGGAACAACCCGTCGACCGGCTGGACCCAGCCCCCGACCCGATCGCTGATCGGCAGCACAAAGTTCGGCTGTGCGAGGCAGAGCCAGGGCACGTCCTCGGCCAGCTGTTCCTGCGCTTCGGTGATCAGCGCCATGCGGGTATCGGTGTCGAGCTCTCCCTGCAGCGAGGCCAGGATGCCGTTCACCACGTCCGAGCTGTAATTGGCGTAGTTGAGGAACCCGCCCTCGGTCAGCGCGACGGCCAGCAGGTATTCGACATCGTTGACCCACATCTGCCCGGCCGCGACCTGCAACGGCACCGTGCGGTCGCGCCGGCGCTGCTGCAGCGTTGCCGGGTCGACGGTCTCGATCTCGAGGGTCACGCCGATCGCCGCGAAAGAGGCCTGAAGCAGCACCGCGATCCGCTCTGCGTCCACGTCGCCCGAGGTGATGACGATGGAGGTCTCGAACCCGTCGGGATAGCCCGCCTCGGCCAGCGCCGCCGTGGCCGCCTCGACGTCGTAGGCGAACGGATAGCCGATCTCGCTGTGGCCGGGCATGTCGATCGGCACCGGGCTCTTGAGAGGCCGCGCGTCCCCGTTGTAGACGCTGCGGATGAGCGCCTCGTAGGGGACGGCCATGGCCAGCGCCTTGCGCACACCGGCATTGTCGAACGGGGCCATGGCCATGTTCATCGGGACGAAGACGAACTCGTTGTTGGGCGAGGACAGCAGGGTCAGCCCCTCGACCCCAGCCATGTCCTGGGCATCGCGGCGCGCGAGGCCGAGCGCGATGTCCACATCGCCGTTCTGAAGCAGCAGGCGCCGGTTCGCCGGGGCCGGCACGACCTGCAGGCTTATGGTCTGCACCGCCGGCGGCTCGCCCGGGAAATTCGGGTTGGCCGTCAGCACGATCTCTTCGCCGGGACGGTATTCCGAGACGTTGTAGGCGCCGCCGTCCTGAGGCGTCTGGTTGACATAGGCCTGGGCCCATGGGTCGTCCTCGGTCGCGTTTTCCTGCAACAGCTCGCTGTCGTAGACGTAAAGCGAGATGATCTGGATCTGAGAGGTCAGCGCCGAGGGCGTCGATTGGGTGAATTCGACGGTGTAGTCGTCGATCACCTTGACCTGGTCGGCCTCGGTCAGCCCGATGATCCGGTAGATCCCCGCGACATTCGCCTGCGCGGCGAAGGCACGGTCCTTCGACCATTTGACGTCATGGGCCGTCAGCTCGTTGCCCGAGGGAAACAGGATCCCCTGGCGCAGGCGCAGGGTCCAGACGGTGCCGTCCTCGTTCGAGGTCCAGCTTTCAGCGTAAAGCGGCACGACGGTCTCGGTGTCGCCGACCCGGCCGCCGTCGACCTCGCGGACGCCGTAGTCGATCATGAACGGATAGACGTTCTTCATCACCGACAGCGCGACCGTGTCGAAGGCGACGTAATCGTGGTCCCAGCCGCTGAGGTCCGAAGGCACGGCGATGCGCAGGCTCGTGCCCTCCTGGGCCATGGCGCCCGGCCCGAGCGGCAGCGCGAGGGCGAGGCCGAAGCCGCCGCCGATCTGGAGCATCTGGCGCCGGGTCGGGCCCGAGGCGGTCTGGACGTCTGTCTTTTTCATTTCACGATCCCCTGTTGATTTGGCTGAGTGCCGGGTCCTGTCCGACCCGTCGGTTTGGATTGCGCGCACGCGGCGCGGTGACGGCCTCGTCCGAGAGTAAGAGCGTCATGGCCCGCGAGATATCGGCGATGATGGCCCGCTCGGCCGCATCCTCGTCCCGGGTGCGCAGGGCCTCGACCACCTGCCGATGATAGGTGTCGCCGGTCCCCATGCTGGCGCCGGCCATCGCGGTCACGCGCGAGAGATAGGGGCCGAATTGCAGCCAGAGGCTCTCGATCAGCGGCAACAGCACCTCGGATTGCGAGGCCTTGTAGATTGCGAAATGGAAATCGACGTTCTTGCCAAGGTCGGGCCGGCCCGTGGTCTCGCTGGATTCCAGGATTGCCTCGATCCGGGCCAGCTGATGCGGTTGCCAGCGCCGGGCCGCCAGCCGGGCGGCGGTCCCTTCGAGGTTCTCTCGGATGGTCTTGAGGTCGTGCAGCCGGGCGCTGTCGAGCTGCGGCACCGCGACAGAGCGGTTGCCGTTGGCCACGACGAGCGCCCGCTCGGCCAGCAACTGGCGCAGGGCGTCGCGCACCGGCATCGGGCTGACGCCGAGCTGCTCGGCCAGCCTGCGATGGGTGAGGATCTCGCCCGGGGCCCGCTCCCCCCGCATCAATTGCAGACGCAACTCTCGCGCGATACGCAGGTTGGCCGGTTCAGGCCCGGCCGGGCGACGGTCGTCGCTCATGTCGCGGCCTCCGTGTCGTCGAGGCCGAGGACCGTGCGGGTCAGGGCACTGTCGGGGTCGGCCAGGCCCTCGATCACGTCGAAATGGTGCTTGCCAGGCTCGGGCGTCCAGGCGGCCTTCCACTTGTAGGCCAGGCGCCGGGCCTGCCACAGGAACGCAGGGCTCTCGCTTGCGCCGACCCAGACATGGACGTCCACGCCCGGTTGCGGCGCGGCAAGGGCCGGGCTTTCCTCCCGGGCTTCCTGCGCATCGAGGCGCAGCTTGTCGTTCAACGTGGTGAACACCAGCGGACGGAGATCGCCCAGCGGAGAGATCGGCACGACGCGTCTGAGCCGCCCGGCAAAGGCCGGCGGCGGCGACAGGGTCAGCATCCGGGCCGCCAGGTGCCCGCCCGCAGAATGCCCGGCCAGGATTACAGGCCCGTCGATGTCCTGCGTGATGGCGTCTATCGCGGCGCGGATATCGGCGGTGATGTCGCGCATGCGCACGTCCGGCGCCAGCCTGTGGCATGGCATGGCCACCGCCCAGCCATGGCGGATCGCCCCGGCGGCAAGATGCGACCAGCTGCGCGGATCATAGGACATCCAGTAGCCGCCATGGATGAAGACGAGCAGGCCCTTCGGCTCTCCGGCCGGCCGGAAGATATCGGTCCATTGTCGAGGATCGGGGCCGTAGGGCAGGCCCAAGTACGCCGCCGCTGCTTGGCCGTCGCGGAACGCCTCGGCCCGCGCGGCCCAACGCGGCGGATAGGCCTCGGCGTCGGGGATCGCGTCCGGATCGAGGTATTCGAGGTTCAGCTCCTCCGGATCCAGAAACGCGGTCATCGCAGGGACCCCGCGACCGCGGCAATGGCCTCCAGCGTGGCCCACCCGAAGGCGGCGCAGCGTGCGGGCGACCAGCCCATCTCCGGATCCGGTTGCCGGTGCGTGTCCTTGAACGGCATCTCGAGAAGCACCGAGAGGCAGTCGAATTCCTCGGCCACCCAGTTCCAGGCCATGCGCAGATCGGCCGTGGCGGGTGCGCCGCCGGGATAGGGATCCGCCAGCCGGTAGGCCGGGCAGGCCCGCTCCATCGCCCGGGCATAGGTCTCGAAGAGGCCGGACAGCCGCGCGGTGCGCGACGGGATCTCCAGCGGGCCACCCAGGAAGACATAGGGCAGTTCCTCGTCGCCATGGGCATCGAGGCAGAAATCCACGCCCTCGGCCCGCATCCGGTCGCGGATCAGCACCACTTCGGGTGCCCGCTCGGGATCCGGGTCGGCCCAGGCCCGGTTGAGGTTCATGCCACGCGCGTTGGTCCGGGTATGCCCGCGACGGCAGCCGTCGGGGTTGACCGTCGGAATGACGAACAGGTCACAGGTCTCGGCAAGGTGGCGGCCCAACGCGTCCGCAGGGTCGAGCAACCGCCCGAGCAATCCCTCGATGAAGTAGCCCGCCATCGTCTCGGACGGGTGCTGGCGGCCCATCAGCCAGACCTTGGGCTTGCCGCGTTCGGGAGTGCCAATCCGCAACAGCTCCAGGTCGTGGCCGTCCGGCGTCTGGCCGAGCACCTCCAGCCGCGCCCGCGGATTCGCCAGCGCCCGGCCAAGCATCGCCGTGTGACGCGCCATCGGGAACGGCGGGTAATAGGCGAACCAGAGCGTGTCCGCGCCCGGCGGCACGGGAATGGTCAGCGTCCCGTCCTCGTAGAGGGCATCGCAGCGCACCCAGTCCTGGCCGTCGCGGGACCGGAAAGGGCGATACCCCGTCCAGCAATCGGGCACCTGCTCGCGCCCCTCCAGCCGGGATACCCGGCCTGAGTTCTCAACGACGATCCGGGCCGTCCGCCCGGCGATCCCGCTGACCCTGAAGAAGAACCATTGCACGTCGCCGGAGATCGGATCGGCGGCAAGTGAGACCCTTATGTCCCCGCCGTCACCGACGCCGGCCACCTCGATCGCCCCCGCCTCGAAGCCGGTCGTCACATGGATCGGACCAAGTCGCTCAGCTTCGTGCACCAACGCATCCCCGGAAAACTGCGATCTCATTTCTAGAAGCGAGATTTCAGTTTGACAAGTGGGCCGGAGGGGGCCGTCCTGCTCGGCAGTCGTGCATTGGCCACCATGAATATGCCGGGACACGGGCCCCAGCCCGCGAGGTGCGCGACGGGCGCCGGGTTCCGCACCTGAGGCGGGCCGCATCAAAGCGGGCGGGTCACCCGCTCGATGTCCAGCCAGATCGGTCGATGGTCCGAGGCGACACGCGCCAGCGCCCCCGCCGCGACCCCCGCCCCGATCAGTCGCAGCCCTGACCCCAGCGCCGCCCGGTCCAGCGACCCGATCGGCCGCAGGGACGGATAGGTGCGCCCGGGCGTGACCAGGTGGAAGTCCGCACAGAGCGGCCCCAGACCTTTGCGCATGGACCATTCGTTGAAGTCGCCGGCGATCACGGTGCCGGGCCCAT
Organism: Roseisalinus antarcticus; assembly: GCF_900172355.1. Lineage (GTDB taxonomy): Bacteria > Pseudomonadota > Alphaproteobacteria > Rhodobacterales > Rhodobacteraceae > Oceanicola > Oceanicola antarcticus_A. The sequence continues at coordinate 156,775 of NZ_FWFZ01000010.1, forward strand.
CGTCACGCAGGGCATGATCCCCCAGCGCCCGCGCCTGGCGCCGCCGCCAGCTGCGCAGCAGGCCCAGATGCGCCCCGATCACCGTGATCCCGGCGGGGTCGTCGCCGTCACCCGGCGGCAGGACCCGCACCAGGACCGCGCCCCGCGGCTCCAGCCCGGGCAGGGGCAGTCGCGCCGTCCGCTGCACGCGCAGCCCCTTGCGCACAAGGACCGCGTTGCCGTGCCAGCCGAGGCTCCCGTCGGCTTCGGCCACGTCCGCCGGCACCAGGTCCGTCTGCTGCTCGATCAGAAACCGGGGCAGAGCCGTCGGCCGCACCCCGAGCCGCTTGTCGGCCTCCTGGATCACGACGACGTCGGCGTCGAGTTCCGAGATTGCGGCCAGGACCCGCGCCGGATCGCGGCGCAAATCCTGCCCGACGGCCTTTTGAATGTTGTAGCTGGCCAGCCTCAGTCGCATGTCTCGATTTCGCTCACGGGTTGTTCGGGTTTCGGGGATGGGACTGCCGCGCGCCCTGCCCCGTTTCGTCAGGCGCGGAGCAGGCCATCCGTGAAGGCTCCGGTCTGATGCAAGACGCCCCCGCAGTGGCCACGATTTGGCGCAGAATGTCATCGGCCCGCCGGCCAGGCAACCTGTGCACGGGGCGGCCGGGCGGCGGCGAACGAGGCGGGCCGGGGCCTGCGTCCGGGAATTCTCGGGCAAAGGCTGGAGTCTCGACCGCACGCCCGTATGATCCGTCCCGAGCAAATTCACTGCGCGAGGACAGATCTTCATGGGTATCGGCTTTGTCGCCCTGTTCGTCGCACTGCTGCAACTCGCGGCATTTTATTGTGCCTGGTGCGCCGTCACGTCCGCCCGGACGCCGCAGGGCGCGGTGGGCTGGGTCGTGTTCCTGCTGACCGCACCGTATATCGGCGTGATAAGCTATCTCTTTCTCGGCCATCACCGGTATCGCGGCTACATGGTCTCGCGCCGGTCGAGCGCCGGCGTGATCGAGAGCGTGCGGCACTATGCAACTGCCCATGCGCCCCTGGTGCGGCCGCGCGTCGATCCCACCCCGTTCGAACGGATCGCCGAGATGCCGGCCGTGCGGGGCAATGCGCTGACCCCGCTGATCGACGGCAAGGCGACCTTCGACGCGATCTTCGCCGCCGTGGACGCGGCCCAGAGCTATGTCCTGGTGCAGTTCTTCATCGTCCATGACGACGATATCGGCCGCGCCTTCCGCGACCGCCTGATCGCCGCCGCCGGACGGGGCGTATCGGTGCGGTTCATGGACGATGCCATCGGAAGCAAGGCGCTGCCGCCCAGCTTCGTGAACAAGATGCGGCGCGCGGGCATCAAGGTGGCCGATCCCTTCGGTGCAAGACGGCGGCCGCGGGCCCGGTTCCAGATAAACTTTCGCAACCACCGCAAGACCGTCGTGGTCGACGGCACCGTGGGTTTTGTCGGCGGGCTGAACGTCGGTGACGAATACATGGGGCGCGACCCAACCTTCGGGCATTGGCGCGATACGCACCTGGAGATCCATGGCCCCATCGTCTCGCAGCTGCAACTGGTCTATGTCGAGGATTGGCACTGGTCCGAGGACGAGCTGATCCATGAGGACCTCACCTGGAACGTGCCCGAGGCCGAGGCCGACACGACCGCGCTTCTGGTGCCGACCGGCCCCGCCGACCGAATGGAGACCGGTGCGCTGTTCTTTTTCGCGGCGATCTCGGCGGCGCGAGAGCGGATCTGGATCGCCTCGCCCTATTGCGTGCCCGATACCGACGTGCTGACCGCGTTGAAACACGCGGCCCTCGCCGGGCGCGACGTGCGTGTGCTGGTGCCAGACATGATCGACCACCATATCCCGTGGCTCGCTGCCTTCGCCTATTTCGACGAGCTGCGCGACGCCGGGGTGCAGATCTGGCGCTACCGGCGCGGCTTCATGCACCAGAAGGTGGTGCTGATCGACGACGACCTTGCCGCGATCGGGACGTCAAACCTGGACAACCGGTCGTTCCGGCTGAACTTCGAGGCCATGGTCGTCGGCTTCGACGAAACCTTCGCGGCCCGCGTGGCAGAGTTCCTGGAGGAGGATTTCGGCAACGCGACCCTGTCCGACAGCCCCCTCTCCGCCCAAGGCGTACGCATCCGCTACGGCGCCCCCATCGCCCGCCTCTTCGCGCCGCTGCTGTAGGCCCGGACCAGCGGTCGTACCGTTCCGCGCAGGCTCCACGGCAACACCGCGACTTTACGCCCAGACCGTCGGAGGCCACGCCAAGCCGATCAGAGCCCTCGCCCGGCATTCTTGCACAACTCTCGCGTGACGCGTGACTTCTCCTCCCCCACTGACGTCATCCCGCGCGGACGATCTCGGCGGTGCCGAGGACGTTGAAGCGGTTCATGAGTGCTATGTGGATGTGGATCTCGGCGGTCTGTCAGTCCGGGGTGAGCCATTTCGCGCCATTGGTCCGAGCGACAATGGCGAACGCCATGAAACGGTCCCCGAAGGATTTCAGGCAGCGCATCCTCGCCTCGATCCAGCTTCGGGCGTGGGAACCGGTCCAGCGTTTCCGGAACGCCCGTCCGTACTATCGGGTGGCGCACAGGTTCTCGTTGCGGACCTCTGCGGCTGGACAGTCTTCCTTCCACGCACGCCCGTTGTTTTGGATCGGGATGATCGGGGTGGCTTGCCGGTCGGTGATGGCCCTGTGACGTTGGCGCGTGTGGTAGGAGCCGTCCATCGCCCGGCAGGCGCTTGCGGAGCAATCTGCCGAGAAGGGCGGTGACCTTTCCGATCTGCGCGTCTTGCGGAATCTGGCCGAGCAGGACCGACAGCGCGGGACTGTCGCCGTCGCAGCTGGGGGTGACCTCCACGGCGCTGATGTCGGCCGTGACCGGGTGCCATGGCCAGATGTACCCTGCGCCATTGGCGCCGCCCCTGTGGCCCGTGCTTGCGGGTCGGCCACCCGCCATCGCCCAGGAACTTGATCCCGGGCATTGGACAGGTAAAATTGTATGGTCGCATCGGAAAACACTGGGGGCGTCCCGGTCGACCGACATGCGGCGCACGCCAGGTGGTGTCATTGTCGACCCGGATCCGCGGCGATGCGTTGTAGCTGGACCAGTTCGTCCTGCGATAGCGGGCGGGAGGCGGCTTGCTCATCCCGTCCGTGGCACTGCGTGGATTCGCAAAGTGGATCCTCACATGGCAGAGGTCTGCAACAACGCCGCGCGAGTGCTGTCATCGTAATGGAAGCTGAAGAATACCTTGCGCGGCATCGTGGGCCCCAAAGTGAGGTCCCTTCTCGATCTGTGTGGGTTGGCGGGCCGAGTGCGGCCTGACGCGACCCGACATGTTGTGCCCCCGGTAGGCGCGTTCGGCGCGTAGACCTCAACGATCGAAGCGGCGGACGCGCCGGGCCA
>NZ_FWFZ01000001.1 GCF_900172355.1 Roseisalinus antarcticus
AAGAGACACGGGGGGCGGTGTGTCGGGGGATATACCAGGCGACAGCGGCACGGCGGGGGCAGACCAGGGCGCCCCAAACACCCAGGAACCAGGGGTTGTCCTCCCACTCCGTCACGCTCACCCGCCCACCCACCGGGTGTGCGTCCGCAAGCCCCCCGCCCCGAGAAGCCCCCCCCCCCCCCCCGAACGGCCGAAACGGCACCGCGGTGGGAGACTCGCGGTGCCGCCTTGGGGACAGCGGACATCGTCGGGGATTGGGATGCCGACGACGCCCAAGTTTGTGCCGGCCCGTCGAGGCAAAATTCCCCGACGGGACCAGCGTCCGGTTTCCCGGTTCGACCAGAAGAGCCCTGCAATAACAAGGGGTTTCGGGTCAATGTTCCCTGGCCTAAGGCCACCACTCACGGAACACGATCACTCTCGCATTGACGTAGCGTCGACGAAAGTATGGGAAACCTGACCGCAAGGACGAAACGTTCTGTCGTTGGACGCGGCGTCACGCGACAGTTTCTAGCGTTTCACGCCTCGAAGACGAACATCTGGTTGTAGAAGGCGGCCTTGAGGATCGCCTGCGCCGTCGTCTCCACGTCCAGCGCCTCGCGCGCCAGCCGCAGATGTTTCTCGACCGTGGCCGGCGACACCCCCAAAAGCAGCGCCACGTCCTGGGTCGTCTTGCCGTCGCCGACCCATTGCAACACCTCTCGCTGCCGCTTGGTCAGCGTGCGGGCGCCGGAATAGGGCAGGGACAGCAGCTTCAGATGCGCCACGTTGTTCATCACCACGATCTCGGAGCCGTGCTTCTCCCAGATCTCCTCGACATCGGCCTGGGTCAGCCCCGGCCGCGCGGTCAGCGCGATGGCGCCCTTGGAGCGTTCGGAGACCGACCGGAAACTGATCGTGTAGCCGGCGACCACGCCCATGGAGATGTTGACCGCCACCACGCGCTGCTCCTCGGCGGTCAGGTTCCCGGGCTGCGCGATCCAGCGCCAGGAACAGGCGCCGTCGTTCTCCAACGCCCAATGCAGCATCGGCGCATGGTGATAGAGGCCTTCGTCGATGAACCGCTCCATATATTCCGGGGACTGGTTGGTCAGAACGACCCAATCCTGCGGATCCCCGAGGGACTCGCCGAACCGGTAGCGGGTGAAGCCGTAGATCAGCCGGTCGAACCCATATTCGGCCATCCGGTCCGTGTGCTGCCGCCAGAGGCTTTCGACCGTGGCCGCATTGGTCAGAGCATCCAGGTAGTCGCTGAGCATGCTCATGTCTGCAGTCTTTCGCAAGGGACCCATCTTGCACCAATATGACAGGTTGACCGGGCTGGGAACCCTACGGCAATCATCGCCTTGCAGGAGTTGGGTCGCATCCCCCGGACCACGGGACACGCGAGCCGATCCTCTGAAGACCACTCGCATCCGGGGGATACTCGTTTATCATGCCTCAGGCATTCGGATCAGCATGTGATTGGAGTCACAGATCTTGGAAAATAGTCCGGAATCGGACGGGCCGGCGCAGCGCGGCGTCCTGCTCGACAGCCTGCCCGAAGAAAACCGGGCGGACCTGTTGGAGTTGGCGCGGTCGGTCAGTTTCGACCGGGGGCAGACGATTCTGACCGCGGGCGAAGACGGCGACACGATGGTCCTGATCGAGACCGGCCGCGTGGAGGTCAGCGTCACGTCACATGAAGGTCGCCGCTCGATCCTGACCCAGATGGGGCCGGGCGAGGTGCTGGGCGATCTCGCCGTGCTCGACGGCGGTCCGCGCAGTGCCGACGCGGTCGCCGCGGGGCCGGTGACGGGCCGGCTTCTGACGCGCGGACAGGTCATGGGCTATCTGGAGCGCAACCCGACGCTGGCGATCGGCCTGATCCGCGAATTGTGCCGCAAGCTGCGCGACGCCTCCGAGATCCACGCGCAGCAGGCGCTGACCGACGGTGCGCAGCGGTTGGCGCTGGTCCTTGTGCGGCTCTTCGACAAATGGGGCACGCCGGACGCGGATGGCACCCTGGTCATGCGAGAGTTCGTCTCGCAGGCAGAGATCGGCGATTTCGCGGGGCTGGCCCGGGAAAACGTCAACCGCCAGATCCGGCTGTGGTCGCGCGAGGGGATCCTGGCGAGCAAGGGCCGCAGGCTCAGCCTCACGGATTCAGAGCGTTTGCGCGAGATTGCCGGCATCTGAGGGCGGTTCGGGCTGAAACCGCGGATGTTTCTCACATCTTTTATTTACATAATACTGATTATGAGCCTTAGCGCCCGGCCCCATGACGCCGCCTCCCGGACTCTCCGGCCTGGAAAGATACGACTGGATCAGGCCTTGACGACCAGCCCCCCCGGCGTGTCGCACAGCCTGTCATGACCGTTCTCGGTGATCAGGATCGGCTCTGTGGTCTCGATCCCGCCATCGTCGAGCCAGAGCGCCGGCATGAAGTGGAACGTCATCCCCGGCAGCAGCTCGGTCCGGTCGCCGGCGCGGAACGACATCGTCCGTTCGCCCCAGTCCGGCGGATAGCTGAGCCCGATCGCATAGCCGCAGCGGTTGTCCTTGATGAACCCGTGCCGCGCCAGCGCCGCGTTGAAGGCGTTGGCGATGTCCTCGCAGCGGTTGCCCGGCCGCGCCTGCTCCAGCGCGGCCTCGGTGGCGTCATCGACGGCCATCTCGGCATCCAGGTATTTCTGCGGCGGCTTGCCCAGGAACAACGTGCGCGATTGCGGGCAATGATAGCGCCGGTGCGCGCCCGCGATCTCGAAGAACGTCGCCTCGCCCGTCCGCAGCGGCGTGTCGTCCCAGGTCAGATGCGGCGCCGTGGCGTCGAGGCCCGACGGCGCCATGGGCACGATCGCCGGATAATCGCCCCAGTGCCCGCCGACGCCGGAAATGCCGGTGTGATAGATCTCGGCCACCAGCTTGTGCTTTGGCATGCCGGGTTCCGCGAAGTTGCGGATCTTCTCGTGCATCGCGGTGACGATATCGGCGGCCCGGCGCATGTAGATCAGCTCGAACTCCGACTTGATCGTCCGTTGCCAGTTGACGAGGCCGGTGCAATCCTGGAAATCCGCCTTTGGAAGGCACTTCAAGAGCGTCTTGTAAGCACTTGCCGAAAAGTAATAATTGTCCATCTCGATGCCGACGCGCTGCGTCCCGTGGCCGTAAGCGTCGACCAGCTTGGCCAGGTCTTCCATCGGATGCTTGTCAGGGTTCTGAACGTAATCGTCGGCATAGCCGAAGATGTTGTCCTCTTCCATGAACACCGTCCGCATGGCACCGGCGGCATCGATGCCCCGGCCCCACCAGACCGGCTCGCCCTCCATCGACAAGAGCACCGCCTGGTGGACATAGAAGGTCCAGCCGTCATAGCCCGAGATCCAGGACATGTTCGACGGATCGGTGATCAGGATCGCGTCGAGCCCTTCGGCTTCCATCGCGGCGCGGGTTTTCTCTATCCTGTCCCAATACTCGGAATCGGGAAAGGACGGGCTGGTACGACTCGACGGCATGGATTCTCCTGCAAAGGCTGGCGCGATGCTGAAGTCTTGCCCTCAGGAAGCCAAGCCCCCTCGGCCCTTCATCGCGGGCCCGTGGCGCTTTGACCCCTGCCCGGCCCCTTGCGCCCAATTTTAGCCCAGGGCGTAGCCCGCGCCGCGCACGGTGCGCACCGGATCGGCGCCGCCGTTCTGGGTCAGAACCTTGCGCAGGCGCCCGATATGGACGTCCACGGTGCGGGTGTCGACATAGATATCGCGCCCCCAGACCCGGTCGAGCAATTGCTCGCGCGACCAGACCCGCCCGGGCTTTTCCATGAAGGTCGACAGCAGCCGAAACTCGGTCGGGCCGAGTTTCAGCGCCTGTTCGCCGCGCCGCACCCGGTGGGTTTCGGCGTCCAGGACAATGTCGTCGAAGTTCAGGACCTGGCCCACCGTCGCCGGACGCACCCGGCGCAGCTGGGTCCGGACCCGCGCCATCAGCTCGCTGATGGAATACGGCTTGACCACGTAATCATCGGCGCCGGTCTCGAGGCCGCGGACCTTGTCGACCTCCTCGGACCGCGCCGAGAGCATGATGATGGCGATGTCGCGCGTCGTCGCGCGGGTCTTGAGCTGGCGGCACACCTCGATGCCCGAGAGGTTGGGCAACATCCAGTCCAGCACGATCACGTCGGGCATGTCCTCCTCGACCAGGATCAGCGCCTGCTCGCCATCCTCGGCCCGGCTGGTGCGAAAGCCTTCGGCCTCGAGGTTGTAGCCCAGGACCTCACGCTGCGCGACTTCATCTTCGACAATCAGAACATGGGGTTGCGAGGCGTTCATGATGTCAGTCGTCCTCGTCCTCTGCGCCCATGAAGGACGTCTCGTCGCCCTTGGGGCGGGTATCCTCGGGCATGGTTCCGGTCACGAGATAGATCACTTGCTCGGCCATGTTGGTCACCAGGTCGCCCATGCGCTCGACGTTCTTGGCGATGAAAAGAAGGTGCATGCAGGCGGTGATGTTACGCGGGTCCTCCATCATGAAGGTCAGGAACTCGCGGAACAGCGCATTGTACATCTGGTCGATGTCATGGTCGCGCTGGCGCACGTCCTCGGCCAGCTGCGCGTCGCGGCGGATATAGGCGTCCAGCGTATCCTTCAGCATCAGCTGCACCTCGCGTGCCATCCGGCGCGTCGCGGCATCGGCCCCCTGGATCGGGCGCATCTCGGCCAGCACCGACGTGCGCTTGGCCATGTTCTTGGCGTAGTCCCCAACCCGCTCCAGGCTGCCCGACAGGCGGAACACCGTCAGCAGTACCCGCAGGTCGGCCGAGACAGGAGCGCGCAGCGCGATGGTGCGGGCGCATTCCTCGTTGATCCGCTCTTCGAGCTCGTCGATTGTCCGGTCGCCGCGGCGCACCTTGTCGGCAAGCTCCAGGTCCCGGGTTTCGAGCGCACGGGCACCGTCGAGGATCGCGGCCTCGACCAGGCCGCCCATCTTCATCACCAGCGCCTGGATCGATTCAAGCTCTCGGTCATAGGCCGAGACGATATGTTGTTCGTCGGAAATCATGGCATTTATCCAATACGTCCCGAGATATAGCTTTCGGTGCGGCTGTCTTCGGGGTTTGTGAAAATCTTGCCGGTCTCGCCGAATTCCACCATGTTTCCAAGGTGAAAGAACGCGGTCTTCTGGCTGACCCGGGCGGCTTGTTGCATGGAATGGGTGACGATCACGACCGAATAGCTTTCGCGCAGCTCGTCGATCAGCTCTTCGACCTGGCCGGTGGCGATCGGGTCCAGCGCGGAACAGGGCTCGTCCATCAGCAGGACCTCGGGCTCGGTCGCCACGGCCCGGGCGATGCACAGACGCTGTTGCTGGCCGCCTGACAGGCCGGTGCCGGGGGCGGTCAGCCGGTCCTTGACCTCGTTCCAGATCGCCCCGCGCCGCAGGGCGCGCTCGACGATGTCGTCCAGATCGGCCTTGTTCCTGGCCAGCCCGTGGATCCGCGGGCCGTAGGCCACGTTGTCATAGATAGACTTCGGAAACGGGTTCGGCTTCTGAAAGACCATGCCGACCTTGGCGCGCAGCTGGACCGGATCGACACGCTTGTCATAGATGTCCTCGCCGTCGATCAGAATATCGCCGCTCACCCTGGCCGTATCAATGGTGTCGTTCATCCTGTTGATACAGCGCAGAAATGTCGATTTGCCGCAGCCCGAAGGGCCGATGAAGGCGGTGACTGTCTTGTCCTCGATTTCGACGCTCACATCCCGGATCGCGTGGGTCTCCCCGTAGTAGACCTGCACGTTGCTCGCGCTGATCTTGATCTCTTTCTGGTCCACGCTTCTCTCCGTCAGTCTCAGGTCGTCCATTTTCATACCCTCTCACGTTACCAACGGCGTTCAAAGCGGCGGCGCAGCAGAATTGCGACGATGTTCATGGTCATCAGGAACAGCAGCAGAATGATGATCCCGCCCCAGGCGCGTTCGTAGAACGCAGGGTCGGCGCGCTTGGCCCATTCGTAGATCTGTGCCGGCATGGCCGAGTTCGGGTCGAGAAAGCCGGAGGCGACGCCGTCCGGGTAGTTCGTGGCGATATAGCCCACCATGCCGATCAGTAGCAGCGGCGCGGTCTCGCCCAGTGCCTGCGCCAGGCCGATGATCGTCCCGGTCAGGATCCCCGGCATGGCCAGCGGCAGGACGTGGTGGAACACCGATTGCATCTTGGAGGCGCCGACCCCGAGCGCGGCGGCCCGGATCGACGGCGGCACCGATTGCAGCGAGGCGCGTGTCGAGATGATGATCGTCGGCAGTGTCATCAGCGTCAGCACCAGCCCGCCCACCAGCGGCGCCGATTGCGGCAATCCGCCGAACTGGATGAACGCCGCGAGGCCGAGGATGCCGAAGACGATCGACGGCACCGCCGCGAGGTTCGAGATATTGACCTCGATCAGGTCGGTCCAGCGGTTCCTGGGGGCGAATTCCTCAAGATAAATCGAGGCGGCGACACCTATGGGCAAGGCCAGGAACAACACAACGAACATCATGAACAACGAGCCCAGCATCGCCACCCCGATCCCGGCCTGTTCGGGCCGGGAATCCGAGGCATCGGCCCCGAATATGAAATCCCAGTTGAATGACCTCTCCACGATCCCGGCCGCCTCCATCCGGTCCACCAGGTCCAGATGCGCGGCCGAGAGGTTGTTGTCGCGGGCAAGGCTTTCGCGCGTCACCCGGCCCTTGGAATAGCCGTCGACCCGCGAGGATGCGAAAAAGCGGAACTCGACCGTGCCGCCGACCCTGTCCGGATTGGCCAGCACGAATTCACGCATCTGCCCGGCCTCGGAGGAGGACAGGATCTGCCCCAGCTCCTCGGGGCCCATGTCGGTTTCTATCCCGGCCTCGGCCAGCCGCTCCGCGAGCGCGGTGTAGATGATCTCGCGGTAGGCGGAGGTCTTGACGAAGGAGGCCTCGGCGGCCTCGACGGCCTCGGGCTCCAGCGGGACCTCGACCGTCACGAACGTCTGGGTGAAGGCCGGCGTCCCGTTCGAGATGATCGCGTAGAGCAGGGCGACCAGGAAGGCGACACCGATCAGCACGGCACCCAGCCCATAGGCCTTGAAGCGGGCCTCGGAGGCGTTGCGCTTCTTGGTGCGCGCGTCGAGCTGGTGCAGGGAGGATTTGCGCACCGCGGGCGGCGCGGCGGCGGAGGCGGCGGACGCGTCGGTCATTCGTATTGCTCCCGGTAGCGGCGCACGATCCAGAGTGCGAAGACATTGAGCGCGAGGGTGATGACGAAGAGCGTCATCCCCAGCGCGAAGGCGACAAGCGCCTCGGGCGAGGAAAAGTCAGCGTCGCCAGTCAATTGGCTGACGATCTTCGCGGTGACCGTGGTCATCGCCTCGAACGGGTTGAGCGACAGCCGGGCCGCGGCCCCCGCCCCCAGCACCACGATCATGGTCTCGCCGATGGCGCGGGACGCCGCCAGCAGGATCGCGCCCACGATGCCCGGCAGGGCCGCGGGCAGGATCACCTGCTTGACCGTCTCGGAATGGGTGGCGCCGAGGCCGAGGCTGCCGTCGCGCATGGATTGCGGCACCGCGTTGATGATGTCGTCCGAGAGCGACGACACGAACGGGATCAGCATGATCCCCATCACCAGCCCCGCGGTCATCACCGCCGTGCCGCCGCCCATCCAGTCCACGCCCAGCACGCCGTCCTGGCCGAAGATGTCGACCAGCAGCGGGCCGACCGTCAGCAGCGCGAAGAGGCCGTAGACGATGGTCGGGATCCCTGCGAGCACCTCCAGCAACGGCTTGGCCACCGAGCGCACCAGCGGGCTGGCGTATTCCGACAGATAGATCGCGGCCAGCAGGCCGATCGGCACTGCCACCATGAGCGCGATCAGCGAGATGTAGAACGTGCCCCAGAGCAGCGACAGGATGCCCAGCGACGAGCCGCCGCCGAAGGACGGGCTCCAGGTCGTGCCGAAAAAGAAGTCGGTCGCGGGATAGAGCCGGAAGAACTCCACCGTGTTGAAGATCAGCGACAGCACGATCCCCAACGTCGTCAGGATGGCCAGGCAGGCCGCCGCGATCAGCAGCACCAGCACCCCGCGCTCCACCGTGTTGCGGGCGCGGAAATCCCGGGTGGTCATGCGGTAGGCCAGTGCGGTGCCGCCGAGCGAGGCGGCGATGACCAGGATCGTCATCGCCAGCGACCCGGTGTGGGACATCGTGCGATAGCGTTGGGCCGCGCGCAGGGTGTCTTCGGTCACGTCCGAGCCGAGCGCCACGCCGATGCCGCCCAAAAGCTCGCGGATCTCGTCGCCGTTCTCCAGGGCGCGGGAGGCGTCGCCGCCCAGCACGCCCTGCCCCACGGCCGCGTCGAGCCCGTCGGCCACCCGGCGCACGTCGGCCATCAACAGGCTGCGGTCGGCGGCTGTGGCCTCCGCCGCGAGGTCGAGCCCGCCCGCGACCGAGCGTTCGATCACCAGCGGCTGGCCCAGGGTCCAGAGCACCATCAGCAGCAACGCCGGGACCAGCCCGGTCAGCGCCGCGTTGAAGCCGTAATAGGACGGCAGCGAGTGCAGGTTGCGGATATCGCCACCGGCCGAGGCCATGGCGCGGCCGCGCCCGAGCACATAGCCGATCACGGCGATGGCGAGCACGATGAGAAGGATCCAGAGGGCGGACATCAGGGCTCCTGCGGGGCGGGTTGCGTTGCGCGTCCGGCTGAAATCATGAAACGGGAAAAGAAATCAAGAGGGTTGGGGGGGGGCGCGACCTTCAGGCCGCTCCCCCCCCCCCGGGGCCGATCACATATCGGCGCCCATGGTCACTTCGTCGGCGATCATCGCCTGGGTCTCGGCGATCTCGGGGTCCGCGACGAGGCCGTAGTTCGCCAGCGGACCGTTCGGGCCGGCGATCTCGTCCGCCATGAAGAACTGGGCATAGTCCTTCAGGCCGGGAATGACGCCGATGTGCGCCGCCTTGATGTAGAAATAGAGCGGCCGCGAGACCGGGTATTCGCCGCTTGCGATGGTCTCTGTCGAGGGGGCGACGCCGCCCATGGTCGAGACCTTCAGCTTGTCGGTGTTGTTCTCGTAGAACGCGAGGCCGAAGACGCCGACGCCATTGGTGTTGGCGTCGATGCGGGCGAGGGTCTCGGTGTAGTCGCCGTCGATGTCGACCGACAGGCCGTCGGTGCGGACCGCCATGCAGGCGCCTTCGGCGGCATCCTCGTCCATGCCCATGTCCATCATCGCGCCCATCGCACCGGTGTCTTCGCAGCCCTGCAGCAGGACCTGCTCTTCGAAGACCTCGCGGGTGCCGTGCTTGGTGCCGGGGATGAAGGCCAGGATCTCGGCGCCGGGCAGGTCGGCGTTGACCTCGTCCCAGGTCATGTTCGGGTTGGCGACCATCGCGCCGTCCACGGGAAGCTCGGCGGCCAGGGCGGTGAACCAGTCGGAGGGCTCGAACGCGGTGAATTCCGGCCCGTCGATCTGGCTGGCGAAGACGATTCCGTCATAGCCGATGCGCACTTCGATGATGTCGGTCACGCCGTTCTCGGCGCAGGTCTCGATCTCGCCGGCGCGGATCCCGCGCGAGGCATTGGCGATGTCGATCGTGTTCGGGCCCACGCCTTCGCAGAACCGCGCCAGGCCGGCGGAGGAGCCGCCGGATTCAACGACCGGGGTCGGGAAGTCGGTGTTCTCGCCAAAGACTTCGGCCACGATCGAGGCATAGGGCAGCACGGTCGACGAGCCGGCGACCTGCACGTTGTTGCGGGTCTGGGCCACGGCAGCGGTCGCAGAGACGGCGGCGATCGCCAGGGTCGAGGCGGTCAGTTTCGCAAAAGACATTGATTGCTCCTGTCAGTTTTCTCGGGGGTCGCGACCCCCCGGCCGCACCCTCGCCGCGACCGCTAGGGGCCCCGCGCTGCGCTTTTGTGACAGGAATGTAAAAGTTAGATGACACCCCGCGATTCCGCCGCTTGACCTTGCGTTAATCTTTCCCGGACGGGTCAATGCAGACCGAAGCGGCCGTCACCGCGCCGGAAGGATCACCGTGAAGCGGCTTCCCTGCCCCGGCGCACTTTCGATTCGCAGGCGGCCACGGTGACGGTTGACGATGTGCTTGACGATGGCCAGGCCCAGGCCGGTGCCGCCGACCTCGCGCGAGCGGTGCGCATCCACCCGGTAGAACCGTTCCGTCAGCCGCGCGATATGATGCGAGGCGATGCCCTCGCCATGATCGCGCACCACCAGGCGCACCCCGTCGCTGCGCAGCGCCCCCTCGGCCAGGGGCCCGGTCAGGCTGACATCCACGCGCCCGCCGCCGCGGCCGTACTTGATGGCGTTCTCCAGCAGGTTGTTCAGGATCTGCCGGACCTGGCACGCATCCCCGGGGATCGTCACCGGCGCTTCGGGCAGCTTCACCCGCAACTCCAGCCCGGCCGCCTGCGCGAGGGGGCGATAAAACTCCGCCACATCCGCCACCAGGTCCGACAGGGCCAGCGGATCGGTCGGCCGGACCCGCTCGCCCTCCTCCACCCGGCTGAGCGACAGCAGGTCCTCGACCAGGCGCGACATCCGGCCGGCCTCGCGCTCCATGATCGTCAGGAAACGGTCCCGCGCCACCGGATCGTCCTTCGCCGCCCCCTTCAGCGTCTCGACGAAGCCCAGCAGCGCGGTCAGCGGCGTGCGCAGCTCGTGGCTGACGTTGGCGACGAAATCGCGCCGCATCTGCCCGGCCTCCTCGACCGCGGTGACATCCTCGAAGCTCAGAAGGATGCCCCGCCCGGAGCTCAGCATCGCGGGCGCGGCGGTGACCTGCCAGGTCGCGTCGCGCCGGCCGATGGTGCCCAGGTACCGGGTCACGCGGGGCTTGCCGTCCTGGAAGGTCTGCTCGACAACGTCCAGCACATCGGGCTGCCGCAGGGCGGTGATGTAGTGCTGCCCCAGCCCGTAGTGCCCGAGCAGATCGCGCGCCCCGTCGTTCAGCGCCAGCACCCGCTCGTTCGGCCCGATATAGAGGCTGGGGCCGGGGATCGCCGCGATCAGCGCACCGACATCCGGCAGGCTTCCGGTCACGGGCACATCCTCACGCGGATGTGTTTGATTGACATCTTCGCGGTGCCTTCCGTGCAACACCCTAACATAAAGGAGGTTGGCGTCTGACATCGCGCCGAAACTCGTGGTGCCATGGCGACAGGTGAAGGCTTCACTTGCTGAGGTGATCCATTGTCATGAAACGGCTCGCAGGCGACACACCGGTGACGGGACAGATCTATCTTGTCGTGGGGAACAGTCAGCGTTGGTTGAGCCGGCAACCCGATCTGCCAGCTCTCGAGGGCTTTCATTTCTGCGGCTTCGACGAGCTCGACCCGCCCCTCTTGACGCGGTGTGCGCCGCAGATCGTCCTGTCGCCGCTCTTTGGCGATGGCTTCGACGCGCTCGACCTCGCATTGCGCCTGCAGACTCTCGCGTTCAGCGGCCTCTACCGCGCGATCGCGGAGAATCTGCCGAATGTCGCGATCGTGCGGCGCGAAATATCGCTGGCCGCGCCGGACATCGACTTCGACATCCTCGAGACGCGCACCCTGCTGCAAGGCTAGCTCGCCGTCCGCGCGGCGTCGACGGCGGCGGTGAATTCGGCAACCAGCATGTCGGCCGGCTCCACCCCGACCGAGACCCGGAAGAAGCCTTCCGAGATCCCGACGGCCGCGCGGGCCTCGGCGTCCACCAGCCGGTGCGAGGACGAGGCGGGATGCGACAGCGTCGTGCCCACATCGCCGAGCGTGGGCGCAAAGGCGATGTCCGGCGCCGCGCGGACAAGTGCGTTGGCCGCGGCCCGCCCGCCCTCGATCTCGAAGCTCAGCATGTTGCCGCCCCGCCCGCCCAGCACCGTCGCCGCGCGGTTGTGGTCGGGATGGCCGCTCAGGGTCGGGTAGATGACGCGCGCCACGCCGGGCACCGCCGACAGCGCCTGGGCCAGGGCGGCGGCATTGGCCTCGGCCCGGTCCAGCCGCAGACCGAAGCTTTGCAGCCCGCGCTCGGCCAGCCAGCAGTCGAACGGGCTCGCCGTCAGGCCGAAGGTCACGTTGGCCTCCATCATCCGCGCGGTCAGCGCCGGGTCGGCCGCTGCGACATACCCCAGCGTGGCGTCCGAATGCCCCGCCAGCAGCTTGGTCACCGAGTGCAGCACGATGTCCGCCCCGCGCAGCAGCGGCTGGTAGAGCCGGGGCGTGGTGAAGGTGTTGTCCACCGCCAGCAGCACGCCCGCCTCGCGCGCCACCGCGAGGATCCCCTCCATGTCCGCCACCCGGATCGTGGGGTTGGAGATCACCTCCACCAGGATCAGCCGGGTCTCGGGCCGGATCGCGGCACGGATCGCCTCGGCGTCGGTGGCATCGGCGAGGGTGGTCTCGATCCCGAACCGCGGCAGGTCCTGCCGCATCATCCGCAGGCTGCGGCCGTAAAGCTGGTCGGCGCCGATCACATGGTCGCCCGCCTTCAGCAGACCGAGGAACATCGCGGCCACCGCCGACATGCCCGAGCCCGTGACGAACCCGCCCTCGGCGCCTTCGAGCGCGTCGATCTTGCGGGCCAGAACCTCGGCATTGGGATGCCCTTCGCGGGCATAGGTATAGCCCGACCCGTCGGCATATTGTGCGTCCAGCGCATCGGGGTCGTCCGAGACATAGACCACCGACGGCTGCAGCGGCGTGACCAGGGGCCGCGAGCCGGTCTCGGGCCACGGGGTGCGTCGGACGGTGTTGCTGTCGTTCATGCCAATGCCTCCAGCCCGAGCCGAAAGCGCCGGGCGTTCTGTTGATAGCCGAGCGCCGACTGGCGCAGCCCCTCGATCGCCTCGTCGTCGAGTGCGCGGACCACCTTGCCCGGCACCCCCAACACCAGGCTGCCGTCGGGGATCTCCTTGCCCTCGGTCACCAGTGCGCCCGCGCCGATCAGGCAGTTCCGCCCGATCCGGGCACCGTTCAGCACCGTGGCGCCCATGCCGATCAACGAGTTCTCTGCGATCGTGCAGCCGTGCAGCATCGCCTTGTGGCCGATGGTGCAGCCCGCGCCGATGGTCAGCGGAAAGCCCATGTCGGTGTGCAGCACGCAGTTCTCCTGCACGTTGCTGCCCCGGCCGACCACGATCGGCTCGTTGTCGCCGCGCAGGGTGGAGCCGAACCAGATGCCGGTATCGGCCTCCAGCACCACCTTGCCGATCACGTGGGCGCCGGGGGCGACCCAGGCGCTGGGGTCCATTTCGGGGCGGTGGGCGTCAAGGGCATACAGGGTCATAGGCTCTCCTCGAATTCCATTTGCAGCTTGCGGACATGGTCCACCAGGTCGGGTTGCTGCGGGCGGCGCAGGCGCTCGGCGGTCAGGATCGTCTTCAGCCGCGCCTCGGTGTCGTTCAGGTCGTCGTTGATGAGCACGTAGTCGTAACCGTCCCAATGGCTGATCTCGTCCCAGCTTTTCTGCATCCGCTTGGCGATCACCTCGGCGCTGTCCTGGCCCCGGCTGACCAGCCGGCGCTGAAGCTCAGGGATCGAGGGCGGCAGGAAGAAGACCGCCAGCACATGCTTGCCCAGGACGGAGTTCTTGATCTGCTGGGCCCCCTGCCAGTCGACATCGAACAGCACGTCGCAGCCGCTCTCGATCGCCTGTTCGACCGGGCCGCGCGGCGAGCCGTAGAAATTGCCGAAGACATGGGCATGCTCCAGCATCTCGCCGTCCATCACCAGCTGCTTGAATTCGGCCTCGCTGCGAAAGTGGTAATCGACGCCGTCCACCTCGCCCTCGCGCGGCGCGCGGGTGGTGGCCGAGACACTGAAGCGGATCGAGGGATCCCAATCGCGCAGCCGCCGCGTCATGGTCGATTTGCCCGCGCCCGAGGGCGAGGAAAGGATAATCAGCAATCCGCGCCGCGCCATGGCCTACTCCACGTTCTGAATCTGTTCGCGCATCTGCTCGATGGCCGCCTTCAGCGCCAGCCCGACCCCGGTCAGCGCCTTGTTCTGCGCCTTGGAACACAGGGTGTTGGATTCGCGATTGAACTCCTGCGCCAGAAAGTCGAGGCGGCGGCCCGCGGGCGCGTCCTCGGCCAGCAGGGCGCGGGCGGCATCCACATGGGTGCGCAGGCGGTCGATCTCTTCGGTGACGTCCTGCTTGACCGCGATCAGCGCCAGCTCCTGCATCAGGCGCGGCTCGTCGGCCTCGGGCACGTCTTCGAACACCCGGCGCAGCGCGGTGGCCATCGACGCCCGGGTCTCGTCTCGCCGGGCCTCGACCACGGTGTCGGCCTCGTCCAGCAGCGCCACGATGGTGTCGAGCTGGCCCGAGATCAGCCCCTGCAGCGCCGCACCCTCGCCCCGCCGCATGGCGTCAAAGGCGTCGATCAGCGCCTCGAGATCCGCCATCAGCGCATCGGTCAGACCTTTGTCCACGGCGTCGTCGACAGCCGTCGCCACCACCCCGCGCACCGACATGACATCGGCGGCGTTTGGCTGCGCCAGGGTCAGCCCGCTTTCCAGCGCCCGCGCCTCGATCCGCGCCAGCGTATCGAGCACACGGTCCAGCTGCACCGGGTCGAGCACCAGCTCCGGCCCGCCCTGCTGGCGGTCGAGCCTCAGGGAGAGGGTGATACTGCCGCGCCCAAGCCGCGCTGTGAGCCGAGGCCGCACCAGCGCCTCCAGCCCCGGCACACCGTCGGGCAGCCGCAGCCGCAGATCGAGGCCGCGGGCGTTCACGCCGCGAACCTCCCAGGCCCAGGCGGTCGTGCCGACGCTGCCGCTGCGGCTGGCAAAAGCTGTCATGGATCGGGTCAAACGCCGCTCCCTCCCGTCGTTCCGCGGGCACCTAAGGCCAGATGACCGCCCGTGGCAAGGCGTTAACCCGTTAACATTTTGAGTGGTATTATGGCAGGAAAAAGGCGCTATATTAATAAAAGATGAACGACGGAAGTGGCCGGTTGACAGGCCGGTCCGTGAATGGGGCGGGGGCCCGACGTGAGCGAGGAGAGCGACACCATGACCGACCAAACCACCCTGATCCCCGGTGAGGACCGCCCAGCCCATATTCCGGCGCTGAGGCAGATGGAGCGCTACTGGAACGAGCTGCGCGGTGGCCACCGGCTGCCCCAGCGGCGCGACGTCGATCCCGCCCGGCTGGAAGACTCCCTGCCCCATGCCTTCCTGATGCAGCGGGTCGCCCCCAACGTGGGCCGGCTGCGGGTCGCGGGCCAGCAGCTGACCAAGGTGCTGGGGATGGATCCGCGGGGCATGCCGCTGACCGCCTTCTTCGGGGTCGAGGCGCGCAAGGTCCTGTCCGAGCAGCTTCGGGCCGTGTTCGACGGGCCGACCATTGTCGAGATCCCGGTGGCCTCGCGCCGCGGCCTCGGACGTCCCCGCCTGTCCGGCCGGCTGCTTCTGCTGCCGCTGATCGGCGACGACGGCATGGTCTCGGCCTGCCTCGGTGCGCTGATGGTCGACGGGACGATCGGCAGCGCACCGCGTCGCTTCGACATCGCCCCCGGCGTGATCCGGGCCGAGCGGGTGCGCTCGCCCTCCAGCGCCGACCTGCGCGAGACCCTGCTGGCCCAGATCGAAGAGACGGGACGCGAGGGGGCCGAGGCCCCGCGCCCGGCCCCAGCGCTCTCTGGCGCCCCGCGCGTGCGCCCCGAACGGCCCGCAAGAGCGCCCGCCGTCGAGCGGCGGCGGCCCTATCTGCGCCTGGTCGTGGACAACGGCTGAGGGCGGTGCGCGAGGGCGAACGAACGCGCTGGTCCGATCCGGTCGGACACAACACGCGCGGCGATCGACACGATGGCCCGCCTGCGCCTTGTCGAAAATTCGACGGAAATGATTGGCATTGCGCCGCAGGTCGAAGGCCCGCGCCGCCCGTCGGATCGGGGCGCGATTTCCTTGGTCTGGCCCTTGGGGCCGGGACAGCGGTCCGCCCTGCCCCGCACCCCGCCCGAACAGCGAAACCGACCGCCCCCGAGGGCACGCAAAGTCGCGAACGGGCGGCGTGATCTCTCACGCCGCCCGTCGGTGTCGCGATCGCCGCGGCGTCAGCCGGTCTTGGCGGGGGCTAGGGTCAGCCGGTCTTGGCGGGGGCCAGGACCGTGCGGCGGGCCGAGAGCTCCTCGGCCACGAGGAAGGCCAGCTCCAGCGATTGCGACGCGTTGAGCCGCGGATCGCAGGCGGTGTGGTAGCGCGCCGACAGGTCCTCTTCGGTGACCGCGCGCACGCCGCCGGTGCATTCGGTCACGTCCGAGCCGGTCATCTCGAAATGCACGCCGCCGGGGACGGTGCCCTCGGCCTTGTGGATTGCGAAGAACTCGCGCACCTCGCGCAGCACGCTGTCGAACGGCCGGGTCTTGTAGCCGGTGGCCGACTTGATCGTGTTGCCGTGCATCGGATCGCAGGTCCAGACCACGTTGGCGCCTTCTTCCTCGACGGCCTTCACCAGCCGCGGCAGGTGCTCGCCCACCGATCCCGCGCCGAAGCGGGTGATCAGCGTCAGCCGTCCGGCCTCGTTCGCGGGGTTCAGCCTCGCCATCAGCGCCTTGAGGTGGCCGCTGGTCATCGAGGGCCCGCATTTCAGGCCGATCGGGTTCTGCACGCCGGCGCAGAACTCCACATGGGCGCCGTCGGGCTGCCGCGTCCGGTCGCCGATCCAGATCATGTGGCCGGAGCCCGCGAGCCATTTGCCGGAGGTCGAATCCACCCGGGTCAGCGCCTCTTCGTATTCCAGCAGCAGCGCCTCGTGGCTGGTGTAGAACTCGACGGTGGCCAGCTCGTGATTGGTCTCGCCGTTGAGGCCGGCGGCGTTCATGAAGTCCAGCGTGTCCGAGATCCGGTCCGCCATGGCGCGGTATTGCTCGGATTCCTCGCGGTCGGTGAAGCCCAGCGTCCACTGGTGGACCCGGTGGACATCGGCGAAACCGCCCGTGGAGAAGGCGCGCAGCAGGTTCAGCGTCGCCGCGGCCTGGGTGTAGGCCTGCATCATCTTCTCGGGGTCGGGGATCCGCGCCTCGGGGGTGAACTCAAGCTCGTTGATGATGTCGCCGCGGTAGCTGGGCAGCTCCTGCCCGCCCGCGACCTCGGTCGGGGCCGAGCGCGGCTTGGCGAACTGGCCGGCCATGCGGCCGACCTTCACCACCGGCACCTTGGCGCCATAGGTCAGAACCATCGCCATCTGCAGCATCACTTTGAAGGTGTCGCGGATCGCGTCGGCCGAGAAATCCTTGAAGCTTTCGGCGCAATCGCCGCCCTGCAGCAGGAAGGCCTCGCCCCGCGACGCCTTGCCAAGCGCGGCCTTCAGCCGGCGTGCCTCGCCCGCGAAGACCAGCGGCGGATACTTCGACAGATGGGCTTCGACGCCCGAAAGGGCGGCCGCATCGGGATAATCCGGCATCTGCACCCGCGGCTTGTTGCGCCAGTCGGTTTTCTGCCATTCTCTCATCTGTCGTCTCCGGCTCGGGTATCAGGTCCGCGGCGCCCGCGGGGTTTGCAATGCCGGGGTCGTATAGCCGCTGGAGGCCGCCCCGCCAACGGCAAATCGGCACCTTTGCCGCAGAGGCTCCGGCTTGATCCCACCGGGCAAACCTGTTCAGGTCGCGCGTCAATGCAGCACCAGTGGGTCGCCCCATGGAAATCGAACCCCAGACCGTCGAGATCAAGGACCCGCCCGCGAAGCCGCACCGCTTCGTGTTCGTGCTCCTCGACCAGTTTACGCTTCTGTGCTTTTCTTGCGCCGTCGAGGCGCTGCGCATCGCCAACCGGATGTCGGGGCGCAGGCTCTATACCTGGGCGCTGGCGGGTGAGGGCGGCGAGACGGCGACCTGTTCGGCGGGCATCACCCTCGGCCTCGACATGGATCTGGCGGAGATGAACCGCGAGGATACGATCCTGGTCTGCGGCGGGCTCGACGTCCAGGCCGCCACCACCAAGCGCCTGGTCGGCTGGCTGCGCCGAGAGGCGCGCCGGGGGGCGGCGATGGGCGGGCTGTGCACCGCGGGCTATGCGCTGGCCAAGGCGGGGCTGCTGGACGGCAGGAAGGCGACAATCCACTGGGAGAACCAGGACAGCTTCGCCGAGGAATTCGAGGAGGTGACGCTGACCAAGTCGGTCTTTGTCGTGGACGGCAACCGGATCACGACGGCGGGAGGCACCGCCTCGATCGACCTGATGCTCAAGGTGATCGCCGACGACCATGGCGAACAGCTGGCCAGTGCTGTGGCCGACCAGCTGATCTATTCCTCGATCCGCACCGACCAGGACACCCAGCGCCTGTCGATCCCCACCCGCATCGGCGTCCGCCACCCGAAGCTGAGCCAGGTCATCCAGATGATGGAGGCCAATATCGAGGAGCCGATCAGCCCCGCCATCCTCGCCAGCGACGTGGGCATGTCCACGCGGCAGCTGGAGCGGCTGTTCCGGCGCTATCTGAACCGCTCGCCGAAACGCTATTACATGGAGCTGCGGCTGCAGAAGGCGCGCAACCTGCTGATGCAGACCGACATGAGCGTGATCAACGTGGCGCTGGCCTCGGGCTTCACCTCGCCCTCGCATTTCTCGAAATGCTACCGGTCGCACTACGACACCACCCCCTACCGGGAGCGCGGCGCCCATGGCGTGCGGCCCGGGGCCTGACCTGGTGCGCCGAGCCGCCTAGAACTTGGCCAGGATCACCGCCACGTCGGTGTTGAGCGTGAAGTTGATGACCACGAGCTCGGCGCCGGTGTCGTGCAGCATCGCGTAATACCAGCCGTATTGCTCTCCGGTCCAATAGGCGCGGGCTTCCTGGAAAAAACCGTTCTCGAGGGGGACGAGCTTGAAGAGGGCCGCGTTCTCGAAGTCGCGGGGGAAGGCCATGCGCAGGCTGCGGGTGATGCCGGCGAGGTCGGCCTCGGTGTATTCGTCGCGGCCGCCGAGATCCTGGACCAGGGGCATGAAATCCCGCGCCATGACATGGGTGTTCACGAAGGTCTCGTAAGAGGCATAATCGGCAAAGACGCTGTCGCGCACCTGCGCTTGGCCGGACAGCGGCAGCAGAACCGAGGCGAGAACGATCAGGGCAGAGCGGATCATGGAGCGGGTCCTTTTTCGAATGAACAGGGTTGAATGAACAGGGTTGAATGAACTCGGTCGACTGAACCGCGGCGTCCGAACCGGGCCGGATGACCCGGTGCCCCGACGTTAGCGCCGCGGCGGGGCGCCCGGCAAGTGGCCCCGGCAACCGACCGCTTTTCTTTCCATCTGCATATCACTAGGATTCGCGGTGGATAAATCTGTCCAACTGGGAGACGAACAATGATGAAACTGCTTCTCGCGACGACCGCGGCCCTTCTGGGAACCCAGGCCTTTGCGGCCGGCCATTCCGAAGAAGTGAAGATCGGTGTGATCATGGGCTTCACCGGCCCGATCGAAAGCCTGACGCCGATGATGGCCGATGCCGCCGAGCTGGCGATGACCGAGGTCAACGACAGCGGCATGTTCCTCGACGGCAAGACGCTGACCCCGGTCCGCGCGGATTCGACCTGTATCGACAACGGTGCCGCCACCGCCGCGGCCGAGCGGCTTGTGACCTCCGACGGCGTGGTCGCGATCGTGGGCGCGGATTGCTCGGGCGTGACCGGCGCGGTGCTGGCCAACGTGGCGGTGCCCAACGGCGTGCCGATGATCTCGCCCTCGGCCACCTCGCCCGGCCTCACCAGCGCCGAGGACAACGGCCTGTTCTTCCGCACCGCGCCGTCCGACGCGCGCCAGGGCGAAGTGCTGGCCAGCATGCTGGACGAACGCGGCATCACCGAGGTTGCTGTGACCTACACCAACAACGACTACGGCAAGGGCCTGTCGGACAGCTTCGTGTCCAACTTCGAGGCCAATGGCGGCACCGTGACGATCACGGCCCCCCATGAGGACGGCAAGGCGGATTATTCCGCCGAGGTCGCCGCGCTCGATGCCGGCGGCGGCGAGATCCTCGTGGTGCTCGGCTATTCCGACCAGGGCGGCAAGGGCGTGATCCAGTCCGCGCTGGACACCGGCGCCTTCGACACGTTCATGATGGGCGACGGCATGTATGGCGATGCCCTGCTGGCCGAGCTTGGCGCCGACATGGAAGGCTCCTTCGGCGCGGTTCCGTGGTCCGAGGGCGAGGGCGCGGATGCCTTCGTCGAGATCACCTCGGCGGCCGGCATCAACGGCGACAGCTCCTTCACCCGCGAAAGCTATGACGCGGCGGCGCTTCTGGCGCTGGCGATGATGGCGGGCGGCGAGGCCACGCCCTCGGTGATCGCCGAGAACGTGCTGGCCGTGGCCAACGCCCCGGGCGAGCCGATCCTGCCGGGCGAGCTTGGCAAGGCGCTGGAGATCCTCGCCTCGGGGGGCGACGTGGATTACGTCGGCGCCACCAATGTGGAGCTGATCGGGCCGGGCGAAGCCGCCGGCACCTACCGGGAATACACGGTCACCGACAGCGACTACGTGACGGTGCAGTTCCGCTGAGCCGCGGGATCGCTTGACCGACGGGGCGGCGCGGGGCATATCCCGCGCCGTCCATCGCTTGCAGAGGGGCGGATGCGCGCTGCGGCCGCCGACCCGGGGGAATGCCATGATCGAGGTGCACAACGTCACCAAGTCCTTCGGCGGTTTTCACGCCGTGGACGGCGCCTCGCTGCGCATCGCGCCGGGCACCATCACCGGGCTGATCGGCCCCAATGGCGCGGGCAAGACCACCCTCTTCAACGTGATCGCGGGGGCGCTCGCGCCCTCCTCCGGCAAGGTCACGCTGGAGGGAGAGGACATCACCGGCCTGCCCCCGCATGATCTGTTTCACAAGGGCCTGCTGCGGACCTTCCAGATCGCCCATGAATTCGGCTCCATGTCGGTGCGCGAGAACCTGATGATGGTCCCCGGGGCGCAGAGCGGCGAGACGCTCTGGAACGCCTGGGTCGGGCGCGGCCGGATCCGCGCCGAGGAAAAGGCCCTGGCCGAGAAGGCCGACGAGGTCCTCGAATTCCTGACCGTATCGCACCTGGCCGACGAGAAGGCCGGCAACCTCTCGGGTGGCCAGAAGAAGCTGCTGGAGCTGGGCCGGACGATGATGGTCGACGCCCGCATCGTGTTTCTCGACGAGGTCGGCGCCGGGGTGAACCGCACCCTGCTCTACACCATCGGCGACGCGATCATCCGCCTCAACAAGGAGCGCGGCTATACCTTCGTCGTGATCGAGCACGACATGGAATTCATCGAACGGCTCTGCGACCCGGTGATCTGCATGGCCGAGGGCAAGGTGCTGACCGAGGGCACCCTGGCCGAGATCAAGGCCAACGAGCAGGTGATCGAGGCCTACCTGGGCACCGGGCTCAAGAACAAGGTCAAGCAGGGGGCCGGGGCGTGATCCGCGTCGTGCGCCTCGCCCTGCCGCTGGTCCTGGCGCTTGCCGCCGCCCCCGCGCAGGTGTCGGCCGCCGAGAGCTGCGTCGACATCGCGCCGCCCGTGCGGTTCTGCCCGGCGGGCCTGCTGGCGGGGTTGACGCCGCAGCCGGTGACCTCGGGCCTGTCCTTCGGCGCGGGCGACACCAGCGTGATCGTGCAATGGGTCCCGATGGAGACCGCGCCGCTCACCCCGGACGAGCTGCGGCTGATGGTGTCGGACATGGCCGAGATCCTGATCGGCGAGGATGCCTCGACCTTGGTCCCGCTGATCGAGGACCGCCCCGCCCTGCCCGACGCCACGCCCGTCCGCTTCGCCTTCCGGACCGGGGCCTACGGTGCGCCGCGGGTCTTCGTCCTGTCCATGCTGAGCGCCGCCGAGGGGGTCGTCCTGATCCAGTCCAGCGCCCCCGGCGAATACCTGGACGAGGCCCATTCGGCTCTGCACATGGCGACCATCGCATCGGTCGAGGGCGTGCATTGAGGGCGGCGGCCGGTTCCCTGCTTTTGCTGGCGCTGGCCCAGGCTCCCGCCGCGCCCGCGGGGGCGGAGCCCCTGTGCACCGACCTGCCCCGCGACGTGCGCGTCTGCGCCGACAGCGGGGTCCTGGCGCCGGCGTCCGCGCAGACCGGTGGCCCTGCGCTGTTCTACCACGACACGCTCGGGGCCACGGTCGAGGTCGCCCCGCTCTCGGCCACGGCGACCACGGACCCCGCGCTGATGCGACCCGCGCTCGACGCCTATCTCGCGGCGGAGCGGGGGATGGAGAACGGCCTGCCGGTGCTCAGGACCGACCGCATCGACCTGGGCGACCGCGCGGCCGAGCAGGTGGTCTACCAGATCACCGCGCCCGATGGCGCGACCACCACCATCGCCGACACCCTGGCGCTCGGCGACGGCTTCGGTATCTTCGTGCAGACGTTCGATGCGGGGGCGGGCTTCTCTCCGCTGCACAGCGCCTTTCACGACGCCGTGCTGGCGGCGCTTGCGCTGCCCCCGCCGGCCGAGCCGGACAGCTACATGATGCGCGCCAACCGCCCGGATCCCCGGCCGCTGGACCCGCTGACGACCGAGCCTATGGAATGAGACCCCCCCGGAAGGAGGCCCGCCCATGACCGACAGCGACAGCTATTCCGATCGCGGCAACCGCGACCGCTCGATCGCCAACCCGCACGGGCGCGGCGACCTCGCGGGCTTTCGCGCAGGGACGGCCAGGCCCTCGACCGAAAGCGCCTATCTGGCCGGCATCGGGATGACCGGCGGCTACGGCAAGGGCGCGGACATCCTGCATGATTGCACCATCTCCGTCGACCGCGGCGAGATCGCGGTGATCGTCGGCCCCAACGGTGCGGGCAAATCCACCGCGATGAAGGCGGTGTTCGGGATGCTCGACCTGCGCGGGGGGTATGTCTCGCTCGACGGGCAGGACATCACCGACCTCTCGCCGCAGGATCGCGTTGTGGCCGGGATGGGGTTCGTGCCGCAGGTGCGCAACATCTTCCCCTCGCTCACCGTGGAGGAAAACCTCGAGATGGGCGCCTTCATCCGCCGCGACGATGTCCGCGCCACGATGGAGCAGATCTACGACCTGTTTCCGATCCTGCGCGACAAGCGCCGCCAGCCCGCAGGCGAATTGTCCGGCGGCCAGCGTCAGCAGGTGGCGGTGGGCCGCGCCCTGATGACCAAACCGAAGGTGCTGATGCTCGACGAGCCCACGGCCGGCGTCTCGCCCATCGTCATGGACGAGCTCTTCGACCGGATCATCGAGGTCGCCCGCACCGGCATCCCGATCCTGATGGTCGAACAGAACGCCCGCCAGGCGCTGGAGATCGCGGA
This sequence comes from Roseisalinus antarcticus, assembly GCF_900172355.1. Classification (GTDB taxonomy): domain Bacteria; phylum Pseudomonadota; class Alphaproteobacteria; order Rhodobacterales; family Rhodobacteraceae; genus Oceanicola; species Oceanicola antarcticus_A. The sequence continues at coordinate 23,258 of NZ_FWFZ01000001.1, forward strand.
CAAGGGCTATGTCCTGGTGCAGGGCGCCAATGCTTATGCCGGCACCGGGGCGGAGCTTCTGGCCGATCCCGAGGTCCGCAAATCCTTCCTCGGCGGCTGAGCGCGCGCACCCCGCGTGGCCCCGACGGGCGCGGCCAGGGGGCAATTGCCGTGCCCTGCGGGCATACTGACCCAACACTGCCCCTTTCGCGCCCAAAACCTGCCGGATTTTCGTCGTCTACGTGAAGATCAGTTCATGACCACCGGAGACAGTTTCATGTCCAAACCAATGCGCATCCTGCTGCCGTTGTCCTTTGCCCTGCTCGCGGCGCAGCCCGTCGCGGCCGCCTTCGACTGCCAGTACACCATGGTCTGCACGCCCGAGGGCGCCTGCGCCGAGAACAGCCTTGCCGTCCACCTGGTCCCGCCGCAGGTGCCGGTCAACAACACGCAGGAGGCCAGCGACGGCTCTGACACCCCCGAAGCGGGCACCTTGCAAAGCTCGAGCGGCGGCGGTGCCGACGCCGATGTCAACTATGGCCCCGAAGAACTTGGCACCGCCAGCTGGTCCGGCAGCGCAATCCGCGTGATCGAGCCCGACAGCAGCACCACGAACGGCACCCGCGCCTTCGAGGCCACGCCGGGGGCGGAGTATATCCTCACGATCAAGCCCGGCGGCGCGTCGGAGCTCATCTATTTCTCCAACGGCGAGGTCGACTCGATCTCGGAGGGCCTCTGCGCCACCGCCGAGGAGTGACCGGCCGCCCGCGCGGTCCGTCCCGCGGCCAAAACATCGTTGCAGCCCCAGCCGCCGCTCGGTAGACATCCCGAATGCCCCGCGCAGGCCCTCGGACCTGCGGTTTTGGGGGTGCGGCGCGGATCGACAGCGAGGCGGGCGCCCGACGAGGCCGATCACCGTGACACGGGCGCCCCCGGGGCCCCGCGTGCGGAGTGAACGGACAGATGTCGGCACGCCCGCAAAGGCTGAATGGGGCGGGACAGAATGGATGTGCTCAACGCCCTCGTGGCGATCACCAACTTCGTGATCATTCCGGCCACGGCCTATGGGGCGCAGCTTGCGCTCGGGGCGCTGGGGGTGACGCTGATCTACGGCATCCTGCGGTTTTCCAACTTCGCCCATGGCGACAGCATGGCCTTCGGCACCATGGCCACGGTGCTGGTGACCTGGCTGCTGCAATCCTGGGGTGTCTCGCTCGGGCCGATGCCGACCGCGCTGCTGGCCCTGCCCTTCGGCATTGCCGCCGCAGCGGGGCTTCTGCTGGCCACCGACCGCGCGGTCTATCGCTTCTACCGGCGCCAGAAGGCGGCGCCGGTGATCCTTGTGATCGTCTCCATGGGCGTGATGTTCGTCTACAACGGGCTGACGCGATTCATCATCGGCGTCGACGACCAGAGCTTTGACGACGGGGCGCGGTTCCTGATCTCGGCGCGGGATTTTCGCGACTGGAGCGGGCTGGACGAGGGCCTGTCCCTGCGCACCACGCAAGCCCTGACCATCGTCACCGCCGTGCTGGTGGTGGCCGCGCTGTTCTGGTTCCTGAACCGCACCCGCACCGGAAAATCCATGCGCGCCTTTTCCGACAACGAGGACCTGGCGCTGCTGTCGGGCATCAACCCCGAGCGGGTGGTCATGGTGACCTGGGTTCTGGTGGCGGCGCTGGCGACGGTGGCCGGCACGCTCTACGGGCTCGACAAGAGCTTCAAGCCCTTCACCTATTTCCAGCTTCTGCTGCCGATCTTCGCCGCGGCCATCGTCGGCGGCCTCGGCTCTCCGCTGGGGGCGATCGCGGGGGGCTTCGTGATCGCCTTCGCCGAGGTCACGATCACCTATCCGCTCAAGAAGATCCTGGGCTACCTGCTGCCCGAGGCGCTGGAGCCGGACGGCCTCGTCCAGTTGCTGACCACCGAATACAAGTTCGCGGTGTCCTTCGTGATCCTGATCGTGGTGCTGCTGTTCCGGCCCACGGGCCTCTTCAAGGGGAAATCCGTATGACCAACGCTGTGCGCATACCGCTTTTTGCGGGGCTGATCGCGGTTCTGATCGTCGGGACCGGGATAGTGCAGGGCTGGAACTCGGCGCTGCTGATCCTGAACATGGGGCTGGTCTCGGCGATCATGGCGCTGGGGGTGAACCTGCAATGGGGCTTTGCGGGGCTGTTCAACGTCGGCGTCATGGGCTTCGTGGCGCTCGGCGGGCTCGCGACGGTCCTGATCTCGATGCCGCCGGTCGAGGCGGCCTGGGCGGCGGGCGGCGTCGGGATGATGTCCGCGCTGGTGCTCGGGGCGCTGACCATCACCGGGGCGATCCTGGCCCATGCCCGCCTGCCGCGGCGCCTGCGCGGCTGGGTGGCGCTGGGGATCGTGGTGGTGGGCTTCGTGCTTTACCGGATGCTGTTCGATCCGGCCCGCGACGCGATCGAGGCGGTCGACGCCGCCTCGACCGGCTATCTGGGCGGGCTCGGCCTGCCGGTGGTGCTGGCCTGGCCGGTGGGCGGGCTGCTGGCGGCCGGGGCGGCCTGGCTGATCGGCAAGACCGCGCTGGGCCTGCGCTCGGACTACCTGGCGATCGCCACCCTCGGCATCGCCGAGATCATCATCGCCATCCTCAAGAGCGAGGACTGGATGACCCGCGGCGTCAAGAACGTCATCGGCCTGCCCCGGCCCGTGCCCTACGAGATCGACCTGCAGAACGACCCGGCCTTCGTGGCCCGCGCGGCGGAGTGGGGTCTTGACCCGGTGACCGCCTCGACGCTCTCGGTCAAGATCGGCTACAGCGCCCTCTTCACGGTCGTGCTGGTGGTGATCCTGGTGCTGGCCCAGCTGGCGCTGAACTCTCCATGGGGCCGGATGATGCGCGCGATCCGCGACAACGAGACCGCGGCCGAGGCCATGGGCAAGGACGTGACCCGTCGCCATTTGCAGATCTTCATCCTGGGCTCGGCGGTCTGCGGCATCGCGGGGGCGATGATGACGACGCTCGACGGGCAGCTGACGCCGGGCACCTACCAGCCGCTGCGCTACACCTTCCTGATCTGGGTGATGGTCATCGTCGGCGGGTCGGGAAACAATTACGGCGCGGCGCTGGGCGGCTTCCTGATCTGGTGGCTCTGGGTGCAGGTCGAGCCGCTGGGCGCGGCGCTCCTCGGCTCGATCACGGCCGGAATGCCGGAAGGCTCGGCGCTGGCCGCGCATCTGCAGGATTCGGTCGCCCACATGCGGCTGCTGACCATGGGGGTCGTGCTGCTGGTCGTGCTGCGCTTCTCGCCCCGCGGCCTGGTGCCCGAAGCCTGAGCCGCGCCGCCCGCGCACCAGGTCTTGAGGGTGCCGGGAAAGGCCCCCGCGCGAAGGGGGGCCTCGCCCGCTCAGGCCTCGTCGATCTTGCGCAGGCGCTTGAACAGCGAGGACGTGTCCCAGCGGCCGCCCCCCATCTTCTGGACGTCCTTGTAGAACTGGTCCACGAGCGCGGTGACGGGCAGGCTCGCGCCCACCTCGTCGGCGGTCTGCAGGCAGATGCCCAGATCCTTGCGCATCCAGTTGACCGCGAAGCCATGCTCGAACGCGTCGTCGAGCATGGTCTCGTAGCGGTTCACCATCTGCCAGGACCCGGCGGCCCCGCCGCCGATCACATCAACCACGGCGCGGCCGTCGAGGCCGGCCTTCTCTGCGAAATGCAGCCCTTCCGACAGGCCCTGGACCAGCCCCGCGATGCAGATCTGGTTGACCATCTTGGTCAGCTGGCCCGCGCCGCTTTCGCCCAGGCGGCGGCACATCTTGGAATAGACCGCCATCATCGGCTCTGCCGCGTCATAGCTGGCCTGGTCGCCGCCGCACATGATCACAAGCTGGCCGTTGACCGCCCCCGCCTGGCCGCCCGAGACCGGCGCGTCGACAAAGCTCAGCTCCGCCGGGGTCGCCGCCTCGACCATCTCGCGGGTCACCTGGGCCGACACGGTGGTGTGATCGACGAAGACCGCCCCCCGTGCCATGCCCGCAAAGGCGCCGTCCTCGCCGAGGCAGACGCTGCGCAGGTCGTCGTCGTTGCCGACGCAGCACATGACGAATTCGGCCCCCGCGGCCGCCTTGGCCGGAGTCTTCGCCGCGGCCCCGCCATGTTCGGCCACCCAGGCCTCCGCCTTGGCGTGGGTGCGGTTGTAGACCGTCACCTCGTGCCCCGCCGCCGCCAGATGGCCGGCCATGGGATAGCCCATCACGCCGAGCCCCAGAAACGTCACCTTCGCCATTCGCTTGTCCCTCGCCTCATGTTCTGTAGAACGGAGCCTGACTCCTACCCGACCGGAGCGCCCGGTCAACAACATCGCAGCCGATAATCGCCCGGAACATCCATGGGTCTACTCTTTCGCTGGCTTCTTCGCCTCGCCACCGGTCTCGTGATCCTCGGGGTCGCGGCCTTTGCGCTGGCCTATTACTTCGCCTCCCGCAGCCTGCCCGACTACAACGGCAACTACAGCGTGGCCGGGATCTCGGCGCCGGTCGAGATCGTGCGCGACAACGCCAACGTGCCCCATATCTTCGGCGCGACCGACGATGACGTGTTCTTCGCCCTGGGCTATGCCCATGCCCAAGATCGCCTGTGGCAGATGATCATGCTGCGCCGCACCGCCCAGGGCCGCCTGTCAGAGCTTTTCGGCCCCCGCACGCTCGAGACCGACAAGCTGATGCGCCGGCTGGACATCTACACCACCGCCGTCCGGTCGGTCGAGGACCAGGACCCGCAGACCCGCGCCGCGCTCGAGGCCTATTCCGCAGGCGTCAATGCCTGGCTGGCCGAGGTCAATGCCGGCGCCCGCGGGCGCGGCGCCCCCGAGATGTGGCTTTTCAACCACCCGATCTCGACCTGGTCGCCCCCCGACAGCATCGCCATCGTGAAACTGATGGCCCTGCAGCTGCAAAGCCACCTGGGCCGCGAGGTGCTGCGCGCCCGCACCTCGTTGTTGCTGGACGACGACCGGGTCAGCGACATCCTGCCCGACGCGCCGGGCCCCGGAATAGCGGCCCTGCCCCGCTATCAGGCGCTGATCCCCGGTGCCCCGCGCCATGCCGCCGACACCTCTGCCCCGCCCGGCCCGCTGTCGCCGGTCAATCCGCCCGACCTCGCGGGCGCGTCCAATGCCTGGGCGGCCGGCCCCTCGCGCTCGGCCACGGGCTCCACCCTGCTGGCCAACGACCCGCATCTGCAGCTGACCGCGCCCTCGATCTGGTATCTCGCGCGGCTGGAGCTTGCCACCGGCGGAGTCATCGGCGCGACGATCCCGGGCGTGCCGGTGGTGATGACAGGGCGCAGCGCCGATATCGGCTGGGGGCTGACCTCGGCCTATCTCGACGACACGGATGTCTATGTCGAAGAGGTCAACGCCACCGACGCCACGCTTTACCGCACGCCCGACGGCTGGGCCCCGTTCCGCACCCGCGAGAGCATCATCAACGTCCACGGCGCGACCCCCGTGACCATCGACCTGCAATGGACGCAGAACGGCCCGGTCCTGCCGCCCGAGCACTACAACCTCGGCACGATCCGCCCGCCGGGCCATGTCACCTCGGTCGCCTGGACCGCGCTCAGCGAGGATGACACGACGCTGACCGCCGCCATGGACCTGATGCGCGCCCGGACCATCGACGAGGCGATCCGCGCCTCCTACAACTACGTGGCCCCCGCGCAGATGCTGACCCTGGCCGACCGCAACCGCATCGCCCTGCGCCTGGTGGGCGCCATGCCCCGCCGCGACCCCGCGCACGAGAGCAAGGGGCGGATGCCCACCTTCGGCTACCGGCCGCAGAACCGCTGGGACGGCATGTTCCCGCCCGAGGAGAACCCCCAGTGGGTCAACCCCGAAGGCGGCCTCGTGGGCCATACCAACAACAAGATCCTCGACGCGCCCTTCCCGCGCCACGTCTCCTTCGGCTGGGGCGACACCCAGCGGGTCAACCGCTGGCGCCGGCTGATGCAATCGCGCGAGGTCCACACCCGCGAGAGCTTCACCGAGGCGCAGCTGGACACGGTCAGCTTTACCGCGCGGTCGCTTCTGCCGCTGATCGGGGCGGACCTGTGGTTCACCGGCGAGGCCGCCCCCGAGGGCACGCCCGAGCGTCAGCGGCAGGTCGCCCTCGGCCTGCTGGCCGACTGGAACGGCGAGATGAACGAGCACCTGCCCGAACCGCTGCTCTACGCCGCCTGGGTCCGGTTCCTGCAACAACGGCTGATCCGCGACGACCTGGGGCCACTGGCCGCGGAATTCACCCATGTGGAGCCGCTGTTCATAGAGCGCGTGTTCCGCAACGTGAACGGGGCGGCGCGCTGGTGCGACGTGCTGCAATCCGCGCCGACCGAGACCTGCACCGACATTTCGCGCCAGGCGCTGGACGATGCGCTGGTCTGGGTCGCCGAGACCTATGGCTCGGACCTGCAGACCCTGCGCTGGGGCGATGCGCACGAGGCGACCCACGATCACCCGGTGCTGGGCGAGGTGCCCGTGCTGCGCTGGTTCGTCAACATCCGCCAATCCACCAGCGGCGGCGACAACACCCTGCAGCGGGGCCGAACGCTGGGCACCGGGCCGGACCCGTTCCTCAACGTCCATTCCGCCGCCTACCGGGGGGTCTACGATTTCGCCGATCCGGATTCGTCGGTCTTCATCACCTCGACCGGCCAATCGGGCCATTTCCTGTCACGCTACTACGACGACCTCGGAGAGCTTTGGCGGCGCGGCGAATACATCCCCATGTCGCTCGATCCCGCGCTGGCCCGCGGCGGCTCCGTGGGGATCACCACCCTGCGGCCCACCACGCCGCCATGATCCCGCGCCCGGCCGCCAGGACCGCGCCTACCTGACGGGCTCAGCTCTCAAGGCGTCCCAAAAAACCTGCGAGTTGCCGTCAGGCAGCTCTCCGTCAGGTCAGGCCACCGCGCGCCGATCAAGGCGGCGAGGTCAGGTCAGAGCGCGGGTGATCGCCAGCCCCGCCCAGGCCGAGCCCGCGGTCAACACCGTGCCCCAGGCCAGATCCACCGCGACCATGGACCAGTGCCACCGCTCCAGCGTGGCATAGTTGGAGAATTCGTAGGTGCCGTAGGCCATCGCGCCCAAAAGCGCCGCGGGCAGCAAGATGGCCACCGTCGGCAGCCCGTCGCGCAGGGCGGGCCAGGTGACCATCCAGGTCACCACCCCGATGTAGAACAGGTAGAACAGCGCGGCCGGCGCAACGCGGAACCCGTCGACCAGCCAGTCGCCTATGTGACGCTCGAACAGCGGGCGCATCACGTTGGACAGCATGAGCGCGTCCACGACCAGAAAAACGACCGTGGTGGAGACGTAGAGAATGACGAGGGACATGGCAGCTCCTTTATAGAGCTAAACGTAGCCCGGCTGCGATCGGTTCACTTCAGCCGGGCGAAACGCGCCTTTTGCCGCAGGGTCCAATGCACCGTTAGCCGGTGCCCCTCTTCGGTTTCGGCCTCCTCGGTCACCACGTCCTCCTGGAACAACCACGCGCGCTTGCGCCCATCCTCCCAGCCCAGGGTCAGCACCTCGGTCTCGCGCGGCTCGGTCAACGCCTCGGACACGGCGTCCAGAAGCCCGGTCAGACCCGTCCCGGTCAGCGCGGACACCGCGAATACGCCCTCGCGCCGCGCCGCCAGAGACGAAAGCGCCTCGGCGTCCTCAGGTGCCAGCAGGTCGACCTTGTTCCAGACCTCGAACAGCGGCGCGGTCTCGTCGATACCGAGGCCGGTCAGGATGGCCTGGACGTCTTCGGCCTGTTCGGCGCTTTCGGAATGGGCGATGTCGCGGACATGCAGGATCAGGTCGGCGTCCAGCACCTCTTCGAGGGTCGCGCGGAACGCGGCCACCAGCTGCGTCGGCAGGTCCGAGATGAAGCCCACCGTGTCCGACAGGATGACCTCCAGCCCCGAGGGCAGCGCGACCTTGCGCATGGTCGGGTCGAGCGTGGCGAAGAGCATGTCCTTGGCCATCACGTCCGCGCCGGTCAACCGGTTGAACAACGTGGATTTTCCGGCGTTCGTATAGCCCACGAGGGCGACGATCGGGAACGGCACCTTGGCCCGGGCCGCGCGGTGCAGCGTCCGGGTCCGCACGACCTTTTCCAACTGCCGGCGCAGGCGGGTCAGCTGTTCGTCGATGGCCCGCCTGTCCGCCTCGATCTGGGTCTCGCCGGGGCCGCCGACGAAGCCGAGCCCGCCGCGCTGACGTTCCAGGTGGGTCCAGGCCCGCACCAGCCGCGTCCGCTGATAGCTGAGCGCGGCCATCTCGACCTGCAGCACGCCCTCGCGGGTCCGGGCGCGGTCCGAGAAGATCTCGAGGATCAGCCCGGTCCGGTCCAGCAGCTTGACGCCCCATTCCTTCTCGAGGTTGCGCTGCTGCACCGGGGTCACCGGCCCGTCGACCAGCACCAGCTCGGTGTCCGAGGCCTCGATCCGGGCCTTCAGCTCGGCGATCTTGCCCTTGCCGAAAAGCATCCCGGGCTTGATCCGGGCCAGCGGCACGACCTCGGCCCCGCCGACCTCCAGGTCCGGCAGGGCGGCGGCCAGCGCCACGGCCTCTTCAAGCGCCGGGGCCGCTTCCTTGCGGTCCGGATCGTTGCGGATATCGGGGTGCAGCACATAGGCCCGCGTGGGGCCTGCCTTGGGCCCGTCGCCCTCGGGATCGGAGGTCAATCTTCGCCTTCATAGAGGCTGATCGGCTGCGACGGCATGATCGTGGAGATCGCGCTCTTGTAGACAAGCTGCGATTGCCCGTCCCGGCGCAGCAGCGCGCAAAAACTGTCGAACCAGGTGATCACACCCTGCAGCTTCACACCATTGATCAAGAAGATCGTCACTGGAACCTTTGTCTTGCGCACATGGTTCAGGAACGCGTCCTGGAGGTTCTGTCTGTCAGCCGCCATGGCCCAACCCTTTGTTCTTGTGTTCTTGTGTTCTTGTTCTTGCAGCGGGCCAATTGGCCCTTCTCCCTGTTGCGGGCAGTATGTCGCGCCTAACGGCGAGTTTCCACCCCCATTGCGCGGATCCCCCCGGAGAGCGCCCGTCAGGAGCGCCAGAAATCGGGGTTCAGCAGGGCGATGACGGCCAGAAGCTCCAGCCGCCCGACGATCATCGCCACCGCGAGGCCGACCTGGGCGACCTGCGGCAGCGCCGCGTAGGAGATCGGCGCCTCGGGTGCGATCATTGCCAGAGGTCCGCAATTGGCCAGCGCGGCGATGGCCAGCACGACCGCATCCTCGAAGTTCACGCCGGTGGCCGTCAGGAACAGGATGATCGCGGCCAGCGACATCGCGAAAAGCATGAAGAACACCCAGGCGATCATCGCGCCCCCGCGGCGGATCCGCCGCGCCTCGGCGCCTGCGCCGCCGACCGAGGACGGGAGGATCAGCCGTTGCAACTCTCGGTTGCCATGCTTGTAGAGCGCGTAGACCCGCAGCAGCTTGACCCCCCCCGCGGTGGTGCCGATGCCGCCGCCGAAGATCGCGAGGCCCAGCAGCACCAGCCCCGGCGCCTGCAGGCCGGACCAGGCGGTCGCGCCCTCCCAGTACTGGCTCTCGAAGCCCAGCGTGGTCAGGAACGACGCGATGGTGAAGAGCCCGCCCCAGAGCGCCTGTGCCGCGCGGATGAAATCCCCGTCGCCGCCGCTGCCCAGCCAGTGCCGGGCAAACAGCATGGCCGAGCCCGCGCCGATGATCGCCATCGCAAGCTGGAACTCGGGGTCGCGGATCAGCGCGGCGCCGCTCTCTCCGGGCAGGCTGCGCCCATAGGTCCGCCGCGACAGGGCGAGCACCAGAAAGGCCAGGATCACGACCTCGGCCCAGATCCCGCCGCCGGCGCCGACCGGGCCGTCGCCCGGGGTGATCCCCGAGGTCGACATGACCGAAAGCGCGTGGCAGATCGCATGAAACGGATCCTGGCCCGACATGATGAGCAAGATCGCCAGACCCAGTGTCAGCCCGCCATAGATCGGGGCAAGCTGCATGAAATAGCGGTCCAGCCTCTCATAGGGGCCGGCGGTCCGGGTCACCTGGCTGAACTGGGTCGACAGATCGCCCCGGCCGATATTGGCGCGCACCTCGAAGCCGCCGAGGTTCAGCGGGGCAAAGACCGCCACCGCCGCAACCCAGATCAGCAGCCCGCCCATCCAGCCGACGATGGCCCGCCAGAGGTGCAGCGACGGGTCCAGCGCCGTCGCATCGACCCACAGGGTGGCGCCGGTGGTGCTGAAGGCCGAGACCATCTCGAACCAGGCGCCGAACAGGGTGCCGTCGCCCAGGGCCGCCCAGAACGGCAGCGCAAAGCCCAGGGGCAGCACGGTGAAGGCGGCCAGCAGGGCGGCGAGCTGGGCAAAGGCGCTTTCGTCCGGCAGGCGCCCGCGCAGCGCCAGCGCCACCATGACCGAGGTGAGGATGAACAGCAGGGCGCCGTTCACGAAGGCCTGCCCGATGGGATATTCCTCGCGGGCATAGGCATGCAGTCCGGGGATGAACATCGCCCCCGCCCCGAACCACATCAGCACCACGAAAAGCGGCTGGCGAGGTTTGCGGCGATCTTTGAGGGGCCCGCGCATCAGAAGAAGTCGATGGAGACCTGAAGCAGGCGCTCGACCTCGGGCACGTCGCTGGCCATGGCGAAGATCGTCACCAGGTCCCCCTCCTCCACCCGGGTCTCGCCATCGGGTTTGACATAGCGCCCGGCCTTGACCAGCCCGCCGACCAGCACGCCCTCGGGAAACTCGATGTCGCGGATCTTCTGGCCCGCGATCGGCGACGTCGAGAGCACCTGCGCCTCGATCAGCTCGGCTTCGGCATCGCCGATGGAATAGACGTCGCGCACCCGGCCATGCCGGACGTGGCGCAGAATCGAGCTGACGGTGGTGGCGCGCGGGTTGATATAGGCGTCGATGCCTAGCGGCTCCATCAGCGACACCAGGGTCGGGTCGTTGGACAGGCAGATCGCCATCGGACAGCCCATGCCCTTGGCGCGCACGGCGGCCAGCAGGTTGGTCTTGTCGTCATCTGTCACCACAAGCACGGCGTCCGCCCGGCTGATATTGGCCTCGGCCAGCAGGCCGGTGTCGAGCCCGTCGCCGTGCAGCACGATGGTCCGGTCCAGGGCGTCGGCGGCCAGCTCGGCGCAGCGCCGGTTGCGTTCGATGACCTTCACCCGCACCCGTTCGGCCTGCTTTTCCAGCGCCCGCGCCACGGCGAGCCCGACGTTGCCGCCGCCGATGATGACCACACGCTCCTGCTTGCGATGGGTCTTGCCGAAGATCTCAAGCGTGCGCACGACATCGCCGGTCTCGGAAAACACATAGGCGCTGTCGCCGGGAAAGATCTGGTCGCCCGGCGCCGGCGCGAACAGTTGCCCATCACGGCGCAGGCCGACCACGATCGCCTTGAGGGTCGAGAACAGGTCGTTGAGCTGCCGCAGCGGCGTGTTGACCACCGGGCAATCCTCGTCGATCTTGATCCCCAGCAGGGTGCCGCGCCCGTCGAGGAACTGCTCGGTATCGAAGGCGGCCGGCGCGGCCAGCCGTTGCAGCGCGGCCTCGGCCACCTCGCGTTCGGGAGAGATCACCACGTCGATGGGCATGTGGTCGCGGCGATAGAGATCGGAATAGATCGCGTCGAGATAGGATTGCGACCGCAGCCGCGCGATCTTGCGGCGGATGGCAAAGACCGAATGGGCCACCTGACAGGTGACCATGTTGACCTCGTCCGAATGGGTCGCCGCGATGATCATGTCGGCGTCCTTCGCGCCGGCCTTGGCGAGAATGTCGGGATAGCTCGCGAAACCGGCGATCCCCTGCACATCCAGCGTGTCGGTGGCCCGGCGCACCAGATCGGGATTGTTGTCCACGACCGTGACGTCGTTGCGTTCGCCCGACAGATGACGGGCGATCTGCCAGCCAACCTGACCGGCCCCGCAGATGATGACCTTCATGAAGTTCCTCGCGCAAGGCCCCGTCACAGAGCAGTGCCAGAGCCGCGAACGGCGGTCAATCTCTGGCGTGGGGCGCCCGCATCGCCGGGGTGACGGTCAAACCGGTCCGGGCCGTCAGGCGATCTCGCCCAGCTTGCGCAGCCGGTTGTCCCGCAGCCGCGCGAAATCGTCGCCGGCATGATAGCTCGACCGGGTGAGCGGCGTGGCCGACACCATCAGGAACCCCTTGCCATAGGCGGTCTTCTCATAGGACTTGAACTCTTCGGGGGTGACAAAGCGATCCACGCGGTGGTGCTTCGACGTCGGCTGAAGATACTGGCCGATGGTCAGAAAATCGACATCCGCAGCGCGCATGTCGTCCATCACCTGGCCCACGGCCTGACGATCCTCGCCGAGGCCCACCATGATGCCGGACTTGGTGAACATGGTCGGGTCAAGCTCCTTGACCCGTTGCAGCAGGCGCAGGCTGTGGAAATAGCGCGCCCCCGGCCGCACCTCGGGGTAAAGCCCCGGCACGGTTTCAAGGTTGTGATTGAAGACATCGGGTTTCGCGGCGACCACGGTTTCGAGCGCCTCGGGGCCGCACCGCAGGAAATCCGGCGTCAGGATCTCGATCGTGGTGCCCGGGGCGCGGTGACGGACCGCGCGGATCGTCTGGGCGAAATGTTCGGCGCCGCCATCGTCTACATCGTCGCGGTCGACACTGGTGATGACCACATGGTTCAGCCCCAGCTTTGCGACGGCATCGGCGACGCGTCCCGGCTCGAACGCGTCAAGCTCGTCAGGCCGCCCGGTCGCCACGTTGCAGAAGGTGCAGCCGCGGGTGCAGATCTCGCCCATGATCATCATGGTGGCATGGCCCTGCGCCCAGCATTCGCCCGCGTTCGGGCAACCGGCCTCTTCGCAGACCGTCACCAGCTTGTGCTCGCGGATGATGTCCTTGGTCTTGTGATAGCCCTCCGAGGTGGGGGCCTTCACCCTGATCCAGTCCGGTTTCCTCGGCTGGGCATTGTCTGGGCGGTGCGCCTTCTCGGGGTGGCGCTGTCCTGGGATCTTCAGATCGCGCGGGCTCATCGGGCTCTCCTCTTGCCGTGTCAGAGACATAGCCCTCCTGCCCGCGATTGTCCAAGGCCCGCCGCGCGCCAGCGGCCATGCGCCGCGTGCAACACGCGCCGGGCCCGGTGCGCGTCACTGCGGCCCCATGCGCAGGACCTCGGCGGCCTCTTCGCGGTCCAGCAGCACGAAATATTCCGGCGTGGAGGGCGCGAGCCCGCCAGGGGTGAAGAGCCGCAGACCCGAGGCTGCGAACAGGATCTCTTCCTCGGCAAAAACCGGCATCCGCAGGTGGCGCGTGGGCGCGGCCTTGCGGCGGATGCCCATCACCCCCACCAGATCGCCGGCCCGGGCGAGCGCCACCGGGGTGCCCAGCCAGTCGATGGCCCAGCCGGTTTCGACCAGGACAAGCTGATCGGGTGCCAGATAGGTGTCGGCATCGGCGCCCAGAACGCCGGCCGGGACCCGCACCGCGTCGTCGCCGCCATGGGCGATCCGGATGTCGTGCAGCGGGCGGCAGCCGCCGTCCATGGTGAACAACAGGTCGCCGCAGCACAATTCGGCCACATCCCGCCAGCCGGCGGCGGTCTCCACCCGCGTGCCGGCGAGCAGGCCGACGGTGCCGACGATCGGCGCCTCTACTGGAATTGCGGCGTCGAAGTATTTGGTCTTGTTGACGAACATGATTTTGTCTCCGGTCTGGAGGCTCGGACGGGCCGGGCCGTTTGCTGATGGTAAGGCGGGTGTGTCCCGCTGACCGGCCCAATTGGCGCTTCATTCTGGCCCGCTTCTGGACCGATCTGTGGCAATGATCGGGCATCGTTCGCATCCCGGCGCCTGCGCGGCAGGCAAGGGTGGGATTGTTGCGCAAATGGCTTCAGGATATTGATTTTGTTAATCTAAAACTTGATCTAGTCGCGCTCCAGAGGCGATTCTGGCCGAATCGCGGCCCGGGCGGAGCGCGGACAGGCCAAAGGGGCCGGCGCCCTTCGGCCCCCGCCCCCGTAGCCCGATCCGGGGCCGTGCCTAGCCGATCTTGGGGGCCAGCGTGCCCTGCTCGTCGTAGTGCCGGCGCAGCCGTTCCAGCGCGATGCGCAGCACGATTTTGCCCGAGCGCGCGGACCAGCCCATGCGCTGCTCGGTCTCTTCCATCCCGTCGAGGTAGCAGCAGCAACGCAGCACCACGTCGCCCAGCCCCGGACCCAGATCGGCGAGCGCCGCGGCCACCCGGTCCTTGGCGTCGGTCACCGCGAGCGGCCCGCCGCCGCCGTCGCGGAACGAGGTGAAGGCGCCGGCGGTCACGAAGCGGCTCCAGTCCTGGGTCATCTGCGGCCCCATCTGTGCAAGCTCGAAATCCTCGCGCAGACGCTCCCCGGCGGCCACCAGTTCCTTGCGCAGGAACGCCTTGCCGTCCCGGTCCCGGCGCCGGGCCAGGCCGGCCAGCGGGCTTTCGGCGATGGCAAAACGCGGGCCGCGCTGGCCGGAGGCGTCGGGCCGGCCATGAAAATCCGCCTGCGCCTCGGCCATGCCGGAGGCGCCACGCCGCGCCGCCGCGTTCTCAACCGAGGCCACAAGCTCGCGCAGCGCGGTCCGACCGGTGGCGGTGACGCGATAGCGCGCGATCCGGGCGGCGGGCGCATCGCTCGCGATCCACTCCTGCAACGCGAGGATCTGGGCGATCCCGCGTTCGACCATAGCGGTGCGGGCCGGCTCTCCGTCCGGCCCGTCGCGCACGACGACCGCGCGGTCCATGTCGCGGGCGACGGCCAGGGTCGCCCCGGTCTCGCACAGCCGGCGCAGGATCCGGATCGATTCCTGGTCGATCCTGTCCTGGTCCGTCAGGACGGCGACGTCGGGCGCGGTATTGTCCCCATTTTTTTCCCCAGAGCTGTCCACAGCCTTGGGCATGATCTGCGACAGCGCCCTCAGCGCCCCGTCGACCAGCGGATCATCCCGCCGCGCCTCCAGCTTGCGCACCTGTCTCAGCACCGTCGAGGCATGGACCTCTCCGCGCCGCGCCAGCGCCCGGATCGGCAATCCGCTCTCCGTGTGGGCCAGGTAGTGCCGCACCGATTCCGGCACCCAACCGGGCAACGGCATGATTTCGCGGCTCGTTTCGTGCATGCGGCTTTTCATTCGCCTACTCCTGGAACGTCTCGGTCCCGACCTGTTCTGGCCACCGGCCTTCTGCCGGAACGAATGCACCCTTGGGTTGTATTCGTTACCCAAACATTAATTGCTGTTTTCACCCCTATCTTTGTTTCAAAAGTCTAAACAATGATATGGACGGCGTTCTTAATAACTTGTCCACACGCAACACACGCCAAGGTTGTGTATCTTCCACAGCATCGAGAAACACAGGAGACGGATCGATGCAGGACCTTTTCGGAATGGTTGGCGCCCTGAAACGCCCCAAATTGCTTGTGAGCGCTGCCCGATTCGGGGTCGAGGAATACCATCGCGATTCGCATCTGCCGCGGATTCTGCGCACCGCGGGCGTCCCGCGGACCGGCACGGCGCTGTTGCGCCTGCTCGAGATCGAAGAGGTTCAGGACAGCAAGCGTCGCGGCCACGCAGCCGATTACTCGGTCGCGCGTCACGTGGACGTGCTGATCGCCATCATGGGCGAGGCGCAGCTGCTGCGCGCCAGCGCCCGCCCCACGGCCGTGGCCTGAGCCGGGCGGGCCGGCTCAGGAGAAGGCGTCGCTCATCGAGGCCTTCTTGTCGGCGACATAGCTGCGCAGCGCCTGCTCGATCCCGGGATCGAGCGCCGGCGCCTGGTATTGGCCCAGCAGCTTTTCGACGCGCACCGCGGCCAGGGTCTGGGTGTCGGCGCCGCCTGCTTCGGACCAGGTCTCGAACGGCTTGTAGTCCAGCAGGTCGGACCGCCAGAACGCCTGTTTGAAGTTGGCCTGGGTATGGGCACAGCCCAGGAAATGTCCGCCGGGGCCGACCTCGCGGATCGCGTCCATCGCCTGACCGTTCTCGGACATGTCGATGCCGCGCGCCATATGATGAAGCACGCCCAACTGGTCGGCATCCATGACGAATTTCTCGAAAGAGGCGACCAGCCCCCCCTCCAGCCAGCCACAGGCGTGGAGCATGAAATTGACCCCGGAATAGAGCCCGGTGTTGAGCGAATTGGCCGCCTCGTAGCCGGCCTGCGCGTCGGGCAGCTTGGAGCCGCAGAACCCCCCCGCCGAGCGGAACGGCAGCCCCAGCCGCCGGGCCAGCTGTCCGGCGCCGAAAGTGATCTGGCTCGCCTCGGGCGTGCCGAAGGTGGGCGCGCCGGAGTTCATGTCGATCGAGGTCACGAACGCGCCGAAGATCACCGGCGCCCCGGCCCGCACGAGCTGCGAATAGGCGACACCTGCCATGACCTCGGCCATGACCTGGGTCAGCGTGCCCGCGACCGACACCGGCGCCATCGCCCCGCCCACGATGAAGGGCGACACGATGCAGGCCTGGTTCGCGGCGGCATAGACTTCAAGCGCCCCCATCATCGTCGCGTCGAATGTCAGCGGCGAATTGATATTGATGAGCGAGGTCATTACCGTATTTTCGGAAACAAATTGTTTCCCGAATAGAATCTCGCACATTTCCACGCAATCGGCGGCGCGCGAGGGCTCGGTGACAGATCCCATGAACGGTTTGTCGGAAAGGGTCATATGCGCCAGAATCATGTCGAGATGGCGCTTGTTGACCGGAATGTCCGTCGGCTCGCAGACCGTGCCGCCCGAATGGTGCAACCATTTGGACATGTAGGCGAGCTTCACGAATTTCTGGAAATCCTCCATCGTTGCATAGCGCCGGCCGCCGAAGGCGTCGCGCACGAACGGCGGGCCATAGACCGGGGCCAGCACCAGGGTGTTGCCGCCGATCTCGACCGACTTGGCCGGATCGCGGGCGTGCTGGGTGAACCGGCCCGGCGCGGTCGCGCAGAGCTTTCGGGCCAGGCCGCGGGGGATGAGCACCCGTTCGCCCTCGATTTCGGCCCCGGCCTGCCGCCAACGCTCCAGCGCACCCGGGTTCTCGACGAAATTCACGCCGATCTCGGCCAGGATCGTCTCGGCGTTGGTCTCGATGATCCGCAACGCGGCCTCGTCGAGGATCTCCAGGTTGGGGATGTTGCGCTCGATGTAGCGGGCGGTCTCGAAATGCACGGCCGTCCGTTCGGCCCGTCGCGCGGCTCCGCCGCCGCCCCGCCCGCGCCGCGCTGCTTTCACTTCGGTCATGCCCGCACCCCTTGTTCTGCTTGGGGTGTCTTACGCCCGCCATCCGGGCGCGTGTGGTGAATTTCCGGCGTCTCGGACCGGAAAACGACATCGAGGGCGCCCGCACCGCGCGGGCGCGGCTTGCAAGGACCCCGGGGTCGGCCTACGACGCCTTCCATGACAGCCCATGACCCCCTCCTCATCATCGACTTCGGCAGCCAGGTCACGCAGCTTATCGCGCGCCGCCTGCGAGAGCTGAACGTCTATTGCGAAATCCACCCGTTCCAGAACGTGACGCCCGCGTTCCTGGCAGACTTCGCACCCCGCGCGGTGATCCTGTCGGGCGGCCCGGCCTCGGTGATCGACGCGGGCTCTCCGCGCCCGCCGGCGGAGGTGTTCGAGCTCGGGGTGCCGGTGCTGGGGATCTGCTATGGCCAGCAGGTGATGATGCAGATGCTGGGCGGCCGGGTCGAGCGCGGCGACGGCACCGCCGAGTTCGGCCGCGCCTATGTCACGCCCGAGGACGGCGCGCGGCCCGATCTGCTGACCGGCTGGTTCCTGGAGGGGCGCGAGCAGGTCTGGATGAGCCACGGCGACCACGTGGCCGAGATCGCGCCGGGCTTCCGGGTTCTGGGCACCTCGCCCGGCGCGCCCTTCGCCATCACCGGCGACCCGGAGCGGAATTTCTACGCGGTGCAATTCCACCCCGAAGTGCATCACACCCCCAACGGCAGGACGCTCTACGAGAACTTCGTGAAGCTCGCGGGCTTTGCCGGGGACTGGACCATGGCCGCCTACCGCGAAGAGGCGATCCGCCTGATCCGCGAGCAGGTCGGCGATGCGCAGGTGATCTGCGGGCTCTCGGGCGGGGTCGACAGTTCGGTCGCGGCGGTGCTGATCCACGAGGCCATCGGCGACCAGCTGACCTGCGTCTTCGTCGACCACGGCCTGTTGCGCCATAACGAGGCCAGCGAGGTGGTCGCGATGTTCCGCGACCATTACAACATACCCCTGATCCACGCCGACGAGGCCGATCTGTTCATAGGCGAGCTTGAGGGTGTCAGTGACCCCGAGGTCAAGAGAAAGACCATCGGCCGGCTGTTCATCGACGTGTTCCAGAGATACGCCGACCAGATCGAGGGGGCGGGGTTCCTGGCCCAGGGCACGCTTTATCCCGACGTGATCGAGAGCGTGTCCTTCTCGGGCGGTCCCTCGGTCACGATCAAGTCGCATCACAACGTGGGCGGCCTGCCCGAGAAGATGGGCCTGAAGCTGGTCGAGCCGCTGCGCGAGCTCTTCAAGGACGAGGTCCGCGCCCTCGGCCACGAACTGGGTCTGCCGGCGAGCTTCATCGGCCGCCACCCCTTCCCCGGCCCCGGCCTCGCGATCCGCTGTCCCGGAGAGATCACCCGCGACAAGCTCGACATCCTGCGCAAGGCCGATGCGGTCTATCTCGACCAGATCCGCAAACACGGGCTTTACGACGAGATCTGGCAGGCCTTCGTGGCGCTTCTGCCGGTGCGGACCGTGGGTGTGATGGGCGACGGGCGGACCTATGAGTATGCCTGTGCGCTGCGGGCCGTGACCTCGGTCGACGGCATGACCGCGGATTACTATCCGTTCAGCCACGATTTCCTGGGAGAGACCGCGACCCGGATCATCAACGAGGTGCGCGGCATCAACCGCGTGACCTACGACATCACCTCCAAGCCCCCAGGCACCATCGAATGGGAGTGATCCGGACCCTGTTTCTTCTGGCCGCAGCCAGCGTCGGGGCCGGGGCCGCCGCCGCGGTGGGCTCGGCCTACACGACCCCGTCCTGCGCGGACCTGCTGTCCGGGGACGCACGGTTCGACACCGCCGTCGTGCTGGGCGCGGGGCTCGCGGGCGACGGGACCCTGGGCCGGGCCAGCGAGGCGCGCGCCCGGGCGGGGCTGGACCTTTATCAGGCCGGCATCGTCGGCCATCTGCATTTCACCGGCGACGCCTCCGAAGGACGGGCCGACCCGGTCGCGCGCCAGATGGACACGCTGGCCATGGCCGAAGGGCTACCGCCCTCGGCCACCAGCGTCGAGCCGCTGTCCCGCTCCACCTTGGAGAACGCGCTGTTCTCGCAGCCCCGCCTCGCCCGCGGGGGCAGCCTGCTGCTGGTCAGCAGCGGCTATCACCTGTGGCGCGGGGCCGCGAGCATGGCCTGGGCCGGCGCCCCCGTCGCCGCGGCCTGCCAGAGTGCGCGGTTCGACGTCAGGAGCCCCGCCCACAAGGCGGAGCTGGTCCTGCTCGAGGGCATCAAATGGCCGGGCAACGTGGCGCGGGCGGCGCTCTGGTCCGCCGGCCAGGCGGTGGGGCTCGGCGATTATCTTCCGCAAAAGCTGTTGAACTGACGGCCACGTCCGGTTGTCGCCCGGGCCGCAATCGGGCAGACCGGCCATATCAAGCCCCGAGGCCCTTATCATGACCCAGATCCCCGCTTCCGTTCCCACGCCCGTGACGCTGCGCGCGTCGCTGTGGATGCTTGGCGCCGTGGTCTCCTTCACCTCCATGGCCGTGGCGGCCCGCGCCGTCAGCCTGTCGCTCGACACGTTCGAGATCATGACCTACCGGTCGCTGACAGGGGTGGTGATCGTGCTGGTGGTGGGCCGGATGACCAACAGCCTCGGCCAGATCAGCGCGCAGCAATTCCGGCTGCACGGGCTGCGCAACCTCGCGCATTTCATCGGCCAGAACCTGTGGTTCTTCGCGATCACCATGATCCCGCTGGCGCAGCTTTTCGCGCTGGAATTCACCACGCCGATCTGGGCGCTGCTCTTCGCGCCGCTGATCCTGTCGGAGAAGATCACCCGCCGCGCCCTGATCGTCGCGGCCATCGGCTTTGCCGGGATCCTGATCGTGGCGCGGCCCTCTCCCGACGGGCTGAACGCGGGTATCCTCGCCGCCGCCGCCTGCGCGGTCGGCTTCGGCCTGACCGCGGTGCTGACCCGGCGGCTGACCCGGACCGACACGATCCTGTCGATCCTGTTCTGGCTGACGGTGATGCAGGCGGTGTTCGGCCTGGTCTGCGGGCTTGCCGATGGCGAGATGGCCCTGCCCACCGCCACGACCGCGCCGTTTCTCGTGGTCATCGGCTGCGCCGGCCTGCTGGCCCATTTCTGCCTGACCACCGCGCTGTCGCTGGCCCCCGCGGGCGTGGTGATGCCGATCGACTTCTTGCGCCTGCCGCTGATCGCGATCATCGGAATGTTGTTCTATGGCGAGGGCTTCGACATCTACGTCCTGCTCGGCGGCGGCGTGATCTTCGCGGCCAATTACGCCAATATCCTGAGCGGCAACCGCAGCCGCGCCGAATCTGTCGCGAAATTGTGACGTGACGTTCGGGTCATTTTCTGACGCGGCGTCAGGAATTGACCGAAAACGGCACCGCCCGCAATAAAGTTACCCGAGGACGACAGGCCACACCGGCCAAAGTCGGAGGGAGGCACATGAAACACACAACGGCGGCCATTGCCGCGCTGCTTACGACGACAACCGCCGCGACCGCAGGCGGCATTGATCGGATCGGCAACAACTATTCCTTGCTGTTCCAGGACGGCAATTACGCAGAGCTCAGCTTTGCCGCCGTGCACCCGACTGTCGAGGGCAGCTATCCGGGCGCCCTGGGCGGGGGCACATCGGGCGACATGGCCGACGATTTCGGCGCACCGTCCTTCAGCCTGCGCACACAGATCAACGACCAGATCTCGCTGTCGTTCTTCTGGAACAAGCCCTTCGGCGCCAACTCGACCTATCGCGACGGCTTCTACTCCGGGCTGACCGCGGATTGGGACAGCAAGGGCCATGCGGTCGTGCTGAAATACGACTTCAACGAGTCCTTCTCGGTCTATGGCGGGGCGCGGCAGGTCATCTCGCGCGCGTCGATCACGATTCCCGACCAGATGATCCGCGCGGGCCTCGGTCAGGCCGCCGCCGCGGGCAACGCCCCGGCCGGCGTGCTGGCCACGAGCGCCCCGGCCGGGACCCTGGCCTATTCCGCCCGCACCGACAGCGATACCCGGGTCGGGATGATCGCCGGTGTCGCCTACGAACGCCCCGAGATCGCGCTGCGCGTGGCGCTGACCTATGAACAGGGCCTGACGCACGAATTCTCCACCAACGAGATCCTGCCCGCCGCCGGCCTCTCGCTCGACTCCACCATGGACGTCGAGATGCCCGATACCTGGACCCTCGATTTCCAGACCGGGATCGCCCCCAAGACACTGCTCTTCGGCTCGGTCCGCCACGCCGAATGGTCGGTGTGGGAGATCCGGACGACGGGCTACGAGCAGCTGTTCGACGACGTGGTGACATCGATCGACGACGACGTGACCACCTATCGCGTCGGCGTGGGCCGGCAGGTCACCGAGGATCTGTCGCTCTTCGCGCGGGTCACCTTTGAGGAGCAGCAGGGCGGTTTCGCCAGCCGGCTGTCGCCCACGGACGGCACCCGCGGGATCGGCATCGGCGGCACCTATGTGATGGGCAATTCGCGCATCACCCTCGGGATCGACTACCAACAGCTCGGCAACGCGGTCACCGAGGATGGCACGACCTTCGACGGCGGCGACTCCCTTGCCCTCGGCATGACATTCGGAACAGCGTTCTAGACTAGGCCGGCCCTTGTGGGTCATCCCGGGCCCCGGCACCTGCCGGGGCCCTGGCCCTGCCCGCGCTTGCCGCATGTTCCGGATTGCCCCCGCCCCGCATCCGGCATCATGTGAGGCATGACCCAACAGACCCTCACCCCCCGCGCCTGGGCCGAGCTGCTGCTGCTCTCGGTGATCTGGGGCGCGTCCTTCCTGTCGATCCGGATCGCGCTGAACGAGATCGGGCCGTTCTGGGTCGTCGCCCACCGGACCTTCTGGGCGGCGCTGGTGATGTGGTCCGTCGTGGCCCTGCGCCGGTTGCCCCTGCCCCGAGGCCGGTCGGTCTGGGTGGGCTTTCTCGTCATGGGCCTGATCAACAACGTCCTGCCCTTCACCCTCATGGCCTGGGGGCAGCTGCACATCCCGACGGGGCTGACCTCGATCCTCAACGCGACGACGGCGATCTGGGCGGTGATCCTCGCGGCGCTGGTCTTTGCCGACGAACGGCTGACCCTGCGCAAGGCGCTGGGGGTCACGACCGGCTTTGCCGGCGCCGCCGTGGCCATCGGCCTTGCCACGCTCGCGCGGTTCGACATCACGTCGCTGGCGCAGCTTGCGGTGCTCGCGGGTACGCTCTGCTATGCGCTGGCGACGATCTGGGCGCGGATCCGGCTGCGCGGCGTCCGGGCCGAGGTGGCGGCGGCGGGCACGCTCGCCATGTCGGCCGCGATGTCGGTGCCGCTGGCGCTGCTGTTCGAGGGTCCGCCGGACCTGAGCCTCGCCCCGCAAACCATTGCTGCCATTGCCTATTACGCCTGCGTGTCCACGGCCTTCGCCTATGTGCTCTACTACCGGGTCCTGGGCATGGCCGGCAGCGGCAACGTCGCGCTCTGCACCTTGCTGATCCCGCCCACGGCGATCGTGCTGGGCGCGGTCGTGCTTGGAGAGGATCTTGCCCCGCGCGCCTATGCAGGCTTTGTCTTGCTCGCGGGAGGCCTGTTGATCCTGAACGGGTTTCTTCTGCCCCGTCCGAGAGTTACGCCGCCTTCTTCGCCTTGATCTTCTCGGCCAGGTCGCGGGCGATCCCAAAGGCGCCCTTGATCTTGTCGGCCTCCTTGGTCCAGTCCCGCCGCACGACGATCTTGTTGTCCTTGACCTTGGCCAGCCCGTTCTGCGCCTGGATGAACTCCACCAGACCCACCGGGCTCGCGAACTTGTCATTGTGGAACCGGATCGTCGCGCCCTTGGGCCCCGCATCGAGATGCGAGATCCCGGCCCGCTTGCACATCGCCTTGATCCGCACGACAAGCATCAGCGTGTTGACCTCCTTTGGGAGCTTTCCGAAGCGGTCGATCATCTCGGCGGCGAAGCCCTCCAGCTCCACCTTGGTGGTCAGGTCGCTGAGCCGCCGATAGAGCCCCAGCCGCACGTCGAGGTCGGGCACGTAGGTGTCGGGGATCAGCACCGGCACGCCAAGGTTGATCTGCGGCGCCCACTGGCCGTCGTCGACGATCCCCTCCGCCTCGCCGGAACGGATCTTGGCGATCTGCTCCTCCAGCATCTGCTGGTAGAGCTCATAGCCCACCTCGCGCATCTGGCCCGATTGCTCATCGCCCAGAAGGTTGCCGGCGCCCCGGATATCAAGGTCTTGCGAGGCAAGCGTGAACCCCGCGCCCAGCGTGTCGAGCGAGGCCAGAACCCGCAGCCGCTTCTCTGCCTGCTCGGTCAGCCGGGTGCGCGGCTTGGTCGTCATGTAGGCATAGGCGCGCGTCTTGGAGCGCCCGACCCGCCCCCGGATCTGATAGAGCTGCGCCAGCCCGAACATGTCGGCGCGGTGGACGATCATCGTGTTCGCGGTGGGGATGTCGAGCCCGCTTTCGACGATCGTCGTGGCCAGAAGCACGTCGTATCTGCCGTCGTAGAAGGCGTTCATCCGGTCGTCGAGCTCGCCCGCCGCCATCTGGCCATGGGCGGTGACGAAGCTGACCTCCGGCACCTCCTCGCGCAGGAACGCCTCCATCTCGGCCATGTCCGAGATCCGCGGCACGACGAAAAAGCTCTGTCCGCCGCGGTAACGCTCGCGCAGCAGGGCCTCGCGGATCGTGATCGTGTCGAACTCCGAGACATAGGTGCGGATCGCCAGCCGGTCGACGGGCGGCGTGCCGATGATCGACAGCTCGCGCACCCCCGACAGGCTCATCTGCAGCGTCCGCGGGATCGGCGTCGCCGTCAGCGTCAGCACATGCACGTCCGAGCGCATCTGCTTCAGCCGTTCCTTGTGCCCCACGCCGAAGCGCTGTTCCTCGTCGATCACCAGCAGGCCGAGGTTGCGGAACTTCACCGATTTCGCCAGCAGCGCATGGGTGCCCACGACGATATCCACGTCGCCCGAGATCAGCCCCGCCTTGGTCTCCGCCGTCTCCTTCTGGCCCACGAAGCGCGACAGGGATCGCACGTTGACCGGAAAGCCGCGAAACCGCTCCTTGAACGATTGCGCGTGCTGGCGGGCAAGCAGCGTCGTGGGCGCGATCACCGCGACCTGCACCCCCGACATCGCCGCGACGAAGGCCGCGCGCATGGCCACCTCGGTCTTGCCGAAGCCCACGTCGCCGCAGATCAGCCGATCCATCGGGCTGCCCGAAGACATGTCGTCCAGCACCTGCTCGATCGCCGTCAACTGGTCGTCGGTCTCGGCATAGGGGAAGCGGGTCAGGAACTGCTCCCACATGCCGTCGGGCGGCGTGAGGGTTGCGGCCGTGCGCAGGGCGCGTTCGGCGGCGACGCGGATCAGGCGCTCGGCCATCTCGCGGATCCGCTCCTTCAGGCGGGCCTTCTTGGCCTGCCAGGCACCGCCGCCCAGCCGGTCGAGCAGGCCCTCCTCGTGGCCGAAGCGCGACAGCAGCTCGATATTCTCGACTGGCAGGTAGAGCTTTGACTTTTCGGCATATTCCAGCAGCAGGCATTCGTGCGCCGCGCCCGCCGCCGTCACCACCTCCAGCCCCAGGTAGCGGCCGACGCCGTGGTCCACATGGACCACCAGATCGCCGGGCGTCAGGCTCTGGGTCTCGGTCAGGAAATTTTCGGCCCGCCGCTTGCGCCTTGTGGTGCGGATCAGCCTGTCGCCCAGCACATCCTGCTCGGCAATGACCGTGAACCGGCGGTCGTCCAGCGGCCCTTCGAAGCCGGATTCCAATGCCCAGACAACAAGATGCAGGCCTCTCTTGCCAACCCGCGTGAAGTCCGGGACCGCAATCGTCTCCGTCAGCCCCTCGTCCTCGATCAACCCGGCAAGACGCTCCCGCGCCCCGTCGGAGTAAGAGGCGATGACCACCGGCCCGTCTTCGAGCTTTGCACGAATATGCGCGGCCAAGGCACCGAAAAGGCTTATACTTTCCTGTTGACGCTCCGGCGCAAAGTTGCGCCCCACGCGCCCGCCTGCGTCGATCACGCCGGGCCCCGAGGCCCGCGGCAGTGGCGAGAACCGCAGCGCCCGCCGCCCCCCGATGGCCTCCTGCCAGCCCGCATCGTCGAGATAGAGCGTCCCGGGCGGCGCGGGCTTGTAGACACTGTCGTGCCGCGATTTCTGCTCCAGGGCCAGCCGGCGGGTCTCGTAGGCATCCGCGATCATCAGCCAGCGGCTGTCGCGGACCGCGTCGGTTTGGTCATCCAGCGTCACGGAGACACCGGGCAGGTAGTCGAACAGGGTCTCCAGCCGGTCGTGGAACAGGCCCAGCCAATGCTCCACCCCCTGGTGCTTGCGCCCCGCGCTCACCGCCTCGTAGAGCGGGTCGTCGGTGCCCGCGGCGCCGAATTCCAGGCGGTAGTTCTGCCGGAACCGGGTGATCGCCGCCTCGTCCAGAATGACCTCGGACACCGGCGCAAGCTCGACCATGTCGAGCTTCTCCGTGGTCCGCTGGGTCGCCGGATCGAACCTCCGCGCCCCGTCCAGCGTATCCCCGAACAGGTCGAGCCGCACCGGCCCGCTCTCGCCCGGCGGATAGATGTCGATGATCCCCCCGCGCACCGCGTAATCCCCGGGCTCGGTCACCGTGGGCGCCTGCGAGAACCCCATCCGCGCCAGGAACCCGCGCAGCGCACTCTCGTCGATGCGCTCGCCCACAACCGCGCGGAACGCCGCCTCGCGCAGGGTCTCGCGGGCCGGCACCTTCTGGCTGGCCGCGTTGATCGTCGTCAGCAGGACGAACCGCTTGGGCATCGCATGTACCAGCGCCGCCAGCGTCGCCATCCGCGTGGCCGAGATATCGGCATTGGGCGACACCCGGTCATAGGGCAGGCAATCCCAGCCCGGAAAGACGAAAACCGGCATCTCGGGCGCGAAGAACGCAAGCGCCGCCTGCATCGCGGCCATGCGCTTGTCATCGCGGGCCACATGGATGACGGCCCCGCCGCGCCTGGCGGCCTCGGCAAGGACAAGGCGCGCGTCGAACCCTTCGGGAGCGCCGCCGACGGTCAGGGAGGTTGTCTCGGACATGGTGGCTGACCTACCCCCTGCGCGGTCCGTGTCAAGCGCGATGCGCCCCCCGGCTCTTCATTGCCTTGCCATATCCCGGGGGTGAATTGGCCCCGGGCCAAGAGGGGGCAGCGCCCCCTAGAAGCCGTTGAACAGAAAGCTGCGGTCGAGGTTCTGCCACATACCCCAAAGTGCTGTGACAAAGATCGACAGCATCCCGATGACCTGGACATATTGGCGGTGCCGGGTGAGCCGCTTGTTCAACACCTCCGCTTCCGGCCGTTCGGTCTCGATCAGCCGGGCGGTCGACAGCGACAGCGCCCCCACGAAGGACATCGGCAGGCCGAGCAGGAACAGCGCCTGGGCGAACTCCACGTTATAGGCAAAGCCCAGCACCGCGAGGCTCGTCAGCACGAAGCAGAGAAACCCCAGCAGGACCAGGCCGGACACCCGCCCGATATAGAGGATCCGCGAGACGTTGATCCGCACCATCTCCTCGAGGTCGGCCTGCGCCTGGCCGCCGTGTCGCCGGGCCCGGGTGACCATGTCGAACGGAACGCCAAGCACCCAATGGCTTGCCGTCGACCACACCACCGCCAGCGCGATCCAGAACCACAGATTCGAGAAGGATCGCATGTCGATGACTTCGAAGACCGTTTCTGTCCAGTTCACTTGCAGCCGCCGCTCGTCATTTTCGCGGAACCTAACCGCGCATTTCCGGGAAGGCGAGCCTTGTGGAACGCGATATTCCATGGCACCTCGAAATTGTGACACGAAAGGCCTGCCCAGATGAAACCCACCGTAGCCCCCTTCCCCGCGGCGCGCCTGCGCCGCCTGCGCGGCACGCCCGCCCTGCGCGCCATGGTGCGCGAGACAACCCTCACCCCCGCCGATTTCATCTGGCCGGTCTTCGTGATGGACGGGCACGACGCCGAAGAGCCGATCCCCTCGATGCCCGGCGTCTCGCGGCTGACCGTGGACCGGGTCGCAAAGGCCGCCAGGCGCGCCGAAGCCCTGGGCATTCCCGCGATCTGCATCTTTCCCTACACCCCGCAGGAGGCCCGGACCGAGGATTGCGCCATGGCCTGGGACCCCGACAACATCGCCAACCGCGCGATCCGCGCGGTCAAGGACGCCGCCCCCGGGATCGCCGTGATGACCGACATCGCGCTCGATCCCTATAACATCAACGGCCAGGACGGCTATGTCGAAGACGGCGAGATCGTCAACGACCGCACGGTCGAGGCGCTGGTGAAGATGGCGCTGGCCCAGGCCGCCTGCGGCGCCGATATCCTCGGACCCTCGGACATGATGGACGGCCGTATCGGCGCCATGCGCACGGCACTTGAAAGCGAGGGATATCAGAAAGTTGCGATCCTGTCCTACACCGCGAAATATGCCAGCGCCTTCTACGGCCCGTTCCGCGACGCGGTGGGCGCCTCGGGGGCGCTGAAGGGCGACAAGACGACCTACCAGATGGACCCTTCCAATTCCGACGAGGCGCTGCGACTGGTGGAACGGGACCTGGCCGAGGGAGCGGACATGATCATGGTCAAGCCCGGCATGCCCTATCTCGACATCTGCCGGCGGGTGAAGGACAGCTTCGGCGTACCGACTTTCGCCTACCAGGTCTCGGGCGAATACGCGATGCTGAAGGCGGCGTCCCAGAACGGATGGCTCGACGGGCCGAAGGTGATGATGGAAAGCCTGATGGCCTTCCGCCGGGCGGGTTGCGACGGCATCCTGACCTATTTCGCCCCCGAGGCGGCCGAGCTTCTGGGCGGCTGACCCGGCCGCGGACCGCCGGCCGTGCGCAACCCGTAGTGACAGCGGGCGTCTTGGCCCCTATAGTCTGCGGTGATCGGTCACATAAGGCCGACAGGCAGATGAGGCACAACATGAGCACTTTCACCAGACGCGGCTTTATCGCCGCCTCGGTCGCGCCCGTGGCGCTTGCCGCCTGTGGCAACGGGATCGGCAACACCAACGATGCGACCATCGACGCCCGCGTGGACAGCACGCTGGCCTTCATGCAACAGCGCTACCCTTCCTCCTTCGACCTGATGGGCAAATCCACCGGCATGCTGGTCATGCCGCTGATCACCGAGGCCGGCTTCGGCATCGGCGGCGCCTACGGCACCGGCGCCCTACGGGTCGGCGGCACCACGGTGGATTACTATTCGGCCACGACGCTCTCGGGCGGGCTGCAGATCGGGGCGCAGCAATATTCGCACGTCCTGTTCTTCATGACCGATGAGGCGCTGCTGGAGTTCCGCCGCAGCGACGGCTGGGTCGCCGGGGCCAACGTCGAATACGCCCTGCGCGATCAGGCCGACAGCCTGGCGGCCGAGACGCTGACCTCGCGCTCGCCGATCATCGCGCTGGTCTTTGCCCAGGCGGGGCTGCGCGTCGGCGCCACGGTCGACGGGACCAAGTACACCCGCATCATTCCCTGACTGACGCCTCCTCCGGACATGAAAAAGGATGCCACGCGACGACCGCGTGACATCCTTTCGTCAGGACCTGCGCCATACGCCTAGCGGTAATAGAGCGACTGGCCGTTGGCGAAGATCTGCACCTTGTCCGGCTCGGCCGTCAGCTTGACATCCGTGCCCCGCACATTGGCCTGGATGCCCGGCAGCTTGGCGATCACCGGCTCTTCGTTATCGACGGCATCGCAATAGAGCAGCGTGACCTCGCCAAGCGCCTCGGTGATGTCCACATGGCCGGTATAGAGCGGTTCGCCGTCGGCGGGCACGAAATCCTCCGGGCGCACGCCGACATTGACCTTCAGCCCCTTGTCCGCGGCTTGGGTCGGCACCGATGAGACGGCCGTCCCGCCATTGTCGAGCTTGACCACGGTCCGGCTTCCGGTCTCGGTCACTTCGCCGGAAAACAGGTTCATGGCGGGCGAGCCGATGAAGCGGGCGACGAACTCGTTCTCGGGCCGCTCATAAAGCTCCAGCGGGGTGCCGACCTGGGCGATGCCCTTGTTGGCCAGGACCACGATCCGGCTGGCCAGGGTCATCGCCTCGACCTGGTCGTGGGTCACGTAGATCATCGTGGAATTCGGCATCGATTCCTTGAGCTGCGCGATCTCGATCCGGGTCGCCACACGAAGCGCCGCATCGAGGTTCGAAAGCGGTTCGTCAAAGAGATACACCTTGGGATCGCGCACGATGGACCGGCCGATGGCCACCCGCTGACGCTGCCCGCCCGACAGGGCCTTGGGCAGACGGTCCAGATAGGGTTCAAGCTGCAGGATCCGGGAGGCCTTCGCCACCGCGGCGTCGATCTCGGCCGGCGACTTCTTGGCCAGCTTCAGCGCGAAGGTCATGTTGTCGCGCACGGTCATGTGCGGATAGAGCGCGTAGGACTGGAACACCATCGCGATCCCGCGCTGCGCGGGCGGCACGTCGTTGACCACGTCCCCGTCAATCTCCAGCTCGCCGCCCGAGATCTTTTCCAGCCCCGCGATCATCCGCAACAGCGTGGACTTGCCGCAGCCCGATGGCCCAACGAACACGATGAGTTCGCCCTTCTTGATATCGAGGTTGATGTTCTTGAGCACCTCGACGGTGCCACCATAAGTCTTGGCGACATTCGTCAGCTTCAAGTCGGCCATTGTGTTCCCTCCCTGACGTTTTCTTTGTTATTGCCGCTCGGCCAGGCAGACCTGCCATGGCTCCAGAAGCAGCTTGCCATCTGTGGGCACGGCGGCCGAGCCAAGCTCTGCACCCACCTGCTTCCACCTACCCTCGGGCAATTCGAATTCGGACGGCTGGTCCGAGACGTTGAACGCACACAGCAGGCTCACCCCGTCCTGCGACCGCAAGAAATAGACGACGTCGCCCATGTGGCGCACCGCGTCGTGGTCGCCGTTCATCAGCACCGGATTGGCGTGACGGAAGGCGATCGCCCGGCGGTAATGGTGCAGGATTGCGGACGCGTCCTGTTCCTGCACGGCGACGGATTGGTGCAGGTGCTTGATCGGAACAGGCAGCCAGGGCTTCACATCGGTAAAGCCGGCCGACTGGTTCGACGGCTCCCAAGGGATCGGGGTCCGGCAGCCGTCGCGGCCCTTGAACTCGGGCCAGAACTCGATGCCATAGGGATCCTGCAGGTCCTCGTAGGAGACATCCGCCTCCGGCAGGCCCAGCTCTTCGCCCTGGTAGAGGCAGACCGAGCCGCGCAGGCACATGATGAGCGTGGTCAGCATCCGGTTGGCCGGTTCCGTCAGGTTCCAGCGAGAGACGTGACGGACCACGTCATGGTTGGAAAACGCCCAGCAGGCCCAGCCATCGGCCGCTTCCTCGTCGAGGCGGGTCATCACCTCTGCGATACGTCCCGCAGTAGGTTGATCCTGCGCGAGAAATTCGAACGCATAGCACATCTGCATCAGATCGTCGCCGGCGGTATATTCGCCCATGATCTGCATGCCCCGCTGCGCATCGCCGACCTCGCCCACGGCGGCGGCGTTGTAGGGGGTCATGACCGCGCGGAATTTGCGCAGGAAATCAAGGTTTTCCGGCTGGTTCTTGGAGTAGAGGTGCTCCTGGTAATTATAGGGGTTCACCGAGGGCGCGATACTGGCGTTGCGAAGCTCGGGCGCCAGCGGAGGATTGTCCCGCAAATGCTTGTCATGGATATAGAAATTGATCGTGTCGAGACGGAAGCCATCGACCCCCCGCTCCAACCAGAAGCGCGCCACGTCGAGCAGCGCCTCCTGGACCTGGGGTTCGTGAAAGTTGAGGTCGGGCTGCGACACGAGGAAATTGTGCAGATAATATTGCTCGCGCCGGCTGTCCCATTGCCAGCCTGATCCGCCGAAGATCGACAGCCAGTTGTTGGGCGGCGTGCCGTCGGGCTTGGCGTCGGCCCAGACATACCAGTTGGCCTTGGGGTTTTGGCGGTTGGCGCGGCTCTCGATGAACCACGGATGCTCTGCGCTGGTGTGCGACAACACCAGGTCGATCATCACCCGGACGCCAAGGCTGTGGGCCATCTCGACCACCGCGTCGAAATCGTCGATCGTCCCGAACAGCGGATCGACGTCGCAATAATCCGAGACGTCGTAGCCGAAATCCTTCATCGGCGAGGTGAAGAACGGGCTTATCCAGATCGCGTCGACCCCCAGCGAGGCGATGTAGGGCAGACGCTGCACGATGCCGCCCAGGTCCCCCACGCCGTCGCTGTTGCTGTCCTGGTAGGAGCGCGGATAGATCTGGTAGATCACCGCGCCCCGCCACCAGTCAGGGTCCGCTTCGAGATGCGCTTGTGGCGCGTCTGATTCAGCCAAGCTCATTTTGCGTTCCTATTTTACCGATCCCGCGAGGAGTCCGCGGACAAGGTAACGCTGCATCGTGAAGAACACCACGAGCGGGACCGCGATCATCACGAAGGCGGCCGCGGCCAGGATGTGCCATTCCCCCCCGCGCGAGCCGAGCAGGTTGGTCACGACGAACCGTGTCATGACCGTGCTTTCGGTATCGGACGGCAGGAACACCGAGGCCACCAGAAGGTCGTTCCAGGTCCACAGGAACTGGAAGATCGCGAAACTGGCCAGCGCCGGAAAGCTCAGCGGCAGGACGATCTTGAGGAAGATCTCGAAATCCGTGGCGCCGTCGACCTTAGCGCATTCGATGATGTCGCGCGGCAGGCCCACCATGTAGTTTCGCAAGAGATAGACCGCGAGTGGTAAGCCGAAGCCGGTATGCGCCAGCCAGATCCCGAGAAAGCTCTTCTCGATTCCGAACCAGCTGTGGATGATCGTCAACGGCACGAAGGCAAGCTGCAACGGCACCACCAGAAGGCCGACAACGATGGCGATCAACAGCCCGCGCCCCGGGAAATCCATCCAGGCCAGCGCGTAGGCCGCGAAGGCCGCGATGATGATCGGGATCACCGTCGCGGGGATCGACACGGTCAGCGTGTTGATGAAGGGGCCGAACAGGGCCTCGTCGCTGAACAGCATGTCGGTGAGCGTCGCCCCCTGGTCGCGGGCCTGGGCCCGCTCCTCGGCGTTCATGTCGGTCAGGACTTCGGAGTAGTTCTCGGTGGTCAGCTGCGGCGGCGCGACCAGCGCCATCGGCAGGACCAATGGTCCGTCGAACCGTTCCGGCGACGTGGCGCGCAGATCCCCGTTGGACTGCACGGTGACCATCAGATCGCCGCGCCCCTCGGCGGTTTCGCCCGGATCGGTGGAGGGGCCGCGCAGACGCGACGTACCGAACGAGGCGACGGCGCTGCGGTCCATGATGTCCTCGGGCAGTTCCTCGGCGCTGGCTCCCTCGAAGACGTTCAACTCGACGACCCAGAGGTCTCCGTCCTGCACCTGGTCGTCGACCGGCGCCGAAAGGACATAGGTCTGCGGAGAGCCCTGAAGCGCCCGCCACCAGCCGGTCTGCGAGATCGCATCCTGGTCGCGCATCGAGGTGACGAACAGCCCCAGCGTGGGGATGATCCAGATCAGGACCAGCAGGAAGGTCGCCACATGGGTGACGATCCCGAGGCTCGATTTCTGTCCAGCGATATTTTCCATGTTACTGTCCCCCTCTCAGCGCATTTCTGCGCGGGCTTGACGGATGTTCCAGACCATCACGGGCAGGACGAGCACCATGATCACGACGGAAATCGCTGTCGCGAAACCATAGTTTCCGCTGTCGAAGTATTGCATCATCTGGGTGGGCAGGATCTCGAGGTTGCGGTACTGGCTGCCCATGGCCGCCACGATGTCATAGACCTTGAGCACGAGGATCGTGATGGTCGTCCAGACCACGACGATCGTGCCCTTGATCTGCGGCACCTTGATCTTGAAGAAGATCTGGAACGGGTTCGCCCCATCGATGATCGCCGCCTCGACGGTTTCCTCGGGCACGCCGCGCAGGGCAGCCGACAGGATCACCATAGCAAAGCCGGTCTGGATCCAGATCAGCACCACCATCAGCAGGAAGCTGTCGAAGATCTGGCCGTCGATCAGGGTCACGCCCTCCTCGGCGCCGAACAGACCTCGGATCGCGTTGATCACGCCGATGTCGATGCTGGGGTGGTAGACGAAGGACCAGATCAGCGAGGCGCCGACGAAGCTGATCGCCATCGGCATGAAGATGAGTGACTTGGCGATGTTACCCCAGGACAGCTGGTCCGTGAGCTGGGCCGCGACGAGGCCGAAGAAGGTCGCCCCCGCAGGCACGACAAGCACCCAGAGCAGGTTGTTCAGAAGGGCCACGCGGAAGGTGCGGTTCTGAAAGATCTCGGAGTAGTTGCGATACCAGCCCCCGTCCTCGGCAACGCCAGACGTCACCGAAAGCCAGGCCGAATATCCCACGGGGACGACGAGATAGAGCCCCAGGGCGAAGATCGCCGGAAAGAGGAAAAGCCAGGGCCGGATGGCGGTGGCGCGGTTGATGTTGCGGCCGATGTTCGGCCCGGATGCCGGGAACAGCACCTTGTCCAGAAACATGTTGGACAACCAGAAGTAGGCGAACATCCCGCCTACACCGACGATGATTGTTACGATGCCCGTGAACAGAACGGAATCGAACATGGTGTCTCCCCCCTTGGCCGCGATCGAACACAGGCCACCAGGGCCGGCGAGATCGGTTCTTGATGCTTGTTCTTGGCGGGTGAGCGCGGCGCCCGACGGCCGCGCTCACCCGTTTCTTGGGTCCCGGTCAGACCTTACTTGATCGCGTCCCAGGCGGCCTGGATGGAGGCCGCTTCGCCTTCGGCGTCGCCGGTGCGCAGATACTCGACCATGCCGGTCCAGAAGGCGCCCGCACCAACCTCGGACGGCATCAGGTCGGATGCGTCGAAGCGGAACGAGGTGGCCGAAAGCAGGATTTCACCCATGCCCTTCAGCGTATCGTCTGCGTAGAGCTCGGTATTCACGCCGCTGTGGGGCGTGAGGAAGCCGGATTGGGCCATCCACAGCTCGTGGCTGATCGGCGTCTTGAGGAAGTCGATCATCGCTCGGGCGGCGTCGTTGTCATCGGTGATCGCCCAGACCGTGCCGGCGCCGAGCACCGGGTTGCCGAGGTCTTCGCTCTCGAACGACGGGAAGTAGAAGAAGTCGAAATCCGCGTCTTCGGGGAAGAAGGTCGGGATGAACGACGCCTGACGGTGCATCAGGCACGACGGCGGCAGGGTGAACACGCCATCCGGGCTGTCGCGGAAGTCGGTGCTGACAACCTCGGCGCCGCTCATGCCGGTGTATTCCTCGTTCAGCGCGAACGACCCGAAGGTCTCGATCGCGTTGACCACGGCCGGATCGGTGAACGGCATTTCGTTCGACACCCAGGCGTCATAGGTCGAAAGCGGCTGCGTGCGCAGCATGATGTCCTCGACCCAGTCGGTCGCCGGCCAGCCGGTCGCGTCGCCGCTGCCCAGGCCGATGCACCAGGGGTTGAAACCATCCTCGACCGCCTGATCCGACAGCGCGATGAGCTCTTCCATCGTGGTCGGGATCTCGTAGCCGAGCTCATCGAAGACCGCCGGCGAGTACCAGACAAGCGATTTCACGTCGACCTTGTAGAAGAAGCCGTTGAGCGCCTCGCCCCCGGCCTGCTCGTTCATGCTGGTCGCCAGATCGACCCAGCTCGGGCCGGCCGCGTAGTTCTCGGCGATCCAGTTCGCGTCCTCTTCGGTAAGGGGCGCAACGTCGCCGGATGCGGCCAGATCGGCCAGAAGACCCGGCTGCGGGATCACGGCCATGTTCGGCAGACCACCGGTCTGGCTGGCGCGGCGCAGTTCGCTCTCGAAGGAATCGGAGCCGGAATACTCGACCTCGGCGCCCGTCGCTTCCTCGAAATAGGCGATGACGCTGTCCACGAGATCCTTGTCGTCGCCGATCCAGGGGCCGGAGACCGTCAGGGTCTCGCCGCTCAGGTCATGCGAGTCGGCGAAGGCCGTGTAGCTGTCCCAGTTGAATTCGCCCTCGCCTACGGGGAAAACCAGCTCCTGGGCATGCGCAATGCCGGCCGACAGGGCCACAATGGCTGCGCCGGTATAGAGTGTTCTTTTCATGAATAGACCTCCCAAGTCTTGCATGTCGCGCTTTGCGCGATTGTTCTTGAACCGCAACGCCCTGTTGGCCCGGTCGGATACCGCCGAACGCCAAAGCGCTTTGATGTTTTGGACGCTCGCCCAAGTCGCCAAACCTGTCAATCCGCGTTCTTGATTCAGGGTCCACGCCCAAATTCTGTGCGGCAGGCGAAAACTACATCGATTTCGAATCCGTTTGTCGTCGCCCCCGGTCTTTCCTTTAGGCTGGTCGTCGTTGAAAGCGCTTTGGAAGACTGAAGACCATGACTCTCAAGGAGCTATCCAAGGTTCTCGGGCTCAGCCAGACGACGGTCAGCCGGGCTTTGAACGGTTATCCCGAAGTCTCCGAGACCACTCGCAGCCGCGTGCGCGAGGCGGCAGAGCGCCATGCCTACCGTCCCAACGCCCGCGCCAAGGGGCTGGCCACCGGCCGGGCCATGGCGATCGGACATGTCATCCCGCAATCCATCAGGCACGAGACCGTCAACCCGGTCTTCGGCGATTTCATCGCCGGCGCGGGCGAGACCTATGCCCGCAGCGGCTACGAGATGGTGCTCGCCTTCATCGAGAAGGACGAGAGCGAGGTCTATCGCACATTCAAGGCGCGCGGCTCGGTCGACGGGATCGTCGTGCACGGCCCCCGGCTGAATGATCCGCGCCTGCGGCAGCTTGCGGACATCGGCCTGCCCTTCGTCGTGCATGGCCGGTCGAGCGGGCTGGACATCCCATATTCCTGGCTCGACGTGAACAACCGCTCGGCCTTTCACCGCGCCACGCGCTTCCTGCTCGATCTCGGCCACCGCAGGATCGGGCTGGTCAACGGGCTTGAAGAGATGGATTTCGCCTTCCGGCGCCGGCGCGGCTATGAACAGGCGCTGACGGAACATGGCCTGCCGATCGACCCCGCGCTGATCGCCGCCGACGAGATGACCGAATTCCACGGCTATCGCAGCGCGAGGGCGATGCTCGCCCTGCCCGACCCGCCGACCGCCTTCCTGGCCGCCTCGATGATCTGCACGCTCGGGGTCCGGCGCGCGACCGATGAGTCCGGGTTGGTCTGCAGCCGGGACGTGAGTATCGTCACCTTCGACGATTCGCTGTCGTATCTGCAAAATGGCCAGGACGTTCCGATCTACACCGCCACGCGATCTTCGGTGCGCGAAGCGGGGCGGCGCACGGCCCGGATGCTGATCGACCGCATCCAGACACCCGACACCCCCCACCGGCAGGAGTTGCTCGAAGCGCAGCTCGTGGTGGGCTTATCCACCGGCCCCGTGCCGAACCGCCAAGGATGACCAAGATGAATTTCTCCCGCTCCGACTTTCCCGCAGACTTCCTGTTCGGGGCCGCGACCGCCGCCTACCAGATCGAGGGCGCGGCCTTCGGCGGCGCGGGGCCGACCCATTGGGACAGTTTCGCGGCAACCCCGGGCAACGTGGTGCGGGCCGAGGACGGCGCACGGGCCTGTGACCATTACCACCGCTATGAAGAAGACCTCGACCTGCTCAAGGACGGCGGCTTTGACGCCTATCGGTTCTCCACCTCCTGGGCCCGGGTCCTGCCCGAGGGCCGTGGCGCGCCGAACCCTGAAGGGCTCGACTATTACGACCGGCTGGTCGACGCGATCCTGGCCCGCGGGCTGAAGCCCTACCAGACCATCTATCACTGGGAGATGCCCTCGGCCCTGGCCGACCTGGGGGGCTGGACCAACCCCGACGTCGGCGACTGGATGGCTGATTATGCCGAGGTGATCCAGAAGCGGATCGGCGACCGGGTCGCGGCCGTGGCCACGATCAACGAGCCCTGGTGCGTGTCCTACCTGTCGCATTTCATCGGCCACCACGCGCCCGGCCTGCGCGACATCCGCGCGACCGCCCGCGCCATGCACCATGTGATGAAGGCCCATGGCCGCACCATGACCCGGCTGCGCGAGATGGGGCAGAAGAACCTCGGGATCGTGCTGAACTTCGACCACACCACCCCCGTCGACGACAGCCCCGAGGCGGCCCGCGCCGCCGACCGCTGGGACGGCATCGCCAACCGCTGGTTCATCGAGGCCGCCAGCAAGGGCACCTATCCAGAGGTCGTGCTCGAGGGGCTGGGCCCGCACATGCCCGCCGGATGGCAGGACGACATGGCCGAGATCGCGCAGCCGATGGACTGGCTCGGCGTCAATTACTACACCCGCAACTTCACCGCCCCCGACCCCGAGGCGGCCTGGCCCTCGGTCCGGATGGAAAAGGGCGACCTGCCGGTGACCCAGATGGGCTGGGAGATCTATCCCGAGGGGCTGAAGGATTTCCTCGTGCGCCTGTCGCGGGACTACGTGGGCGAGATGCCGATCTTCGTGACCGAGAACGGCATGGCCTGGGAGGATCAGATCGAGAACGGCGCCGTCTTCGACCCCGAGCGGGCCGATTTCATGGAGCGTCACATCCTCGCCGCCCGCGACGCCATCGCCGAGGGGGCCAACGTGAAGGGCTTCTTCTACTGGTCCTTGCTCGACAATTACGAATGGGCCTTCGGCTACGAGAAGCGCTTCGGCATCGTCCATGTGGATTTCGACAGCTTGAAGCGGACACCCAAGGCGTCCTATCACTCGCTCAAGTCCATCCTGACGCGCTGAGGTCCGATGTCCCATCCGCCCAACACCCTGTCGCTTGTCGCCGATATCGGCGGCACGAACACGCGCGTCGCCCTGGCCGATGGCCGGCAGGTGCTGCCCGAGACGATCCGCCGGTATCGCAATTCCGAATATCCCGGGCTCGAGACCGTGCTCCGGCGCTATATCGACGAGGAAGACGGGGTGGATTGCGCCGCCGCCTGCGTGGCCGTCGCCGGTCCCGTGCGCGGCAACCGCGCGAGCATGACGAACCTCGACTGGACCATGGACACCGACACGATCGCCCGCGCGACCCGCGCCGAGACCGTGGCGATCCTGAACGACCTGCAGGCCCAGGGTCACGCGCTTGGTCATATCGAGCCCGCCAACCTGCGCAGCGTCATCGCCGGTCCCGAGGCGGACCCGCACGAGACCCGGCTGGTGATCGGGATCGGCACCGGCTTCAACGCGGCGCCGGTGTTCGAGACGGAGTATGGCCGCCTCGTCGCCCCCTCCGAAAGCGGCCACGCCAACCTGCCGATCCGGACCGAGGCAGAGCTGCGGCTGTGCCAGTACGTCAGCACCGCCCACGGCTTTCCGGCGGTCGAGGATGTGCTGTCGGGCCGCGGGCTGGAGCGGGTCTATGCCTTTCTCGGCCGCGAGGCCAACGACCCGCGCGAGGCCAAGGCCGCCGACATCATGGACGCCTGTGCGCAGGGCACGGACGATCGCGCCGTCGAGGCCGCCCATGTCTTCACCCGCATCCTGGGGACGGTCTGCGGCAATCTCGCGCTGGTCCAGCTGCCGTTCGGCGGGGTCTTCCTCGTCGGCGGCGTCGCCCGCGCCTTTGCCCCCTACCTCGACGCCTACGGCTTCGACGATGCCTTCCGCGACAAGGGCCGCTTCGCCGGCTTCATGGCCAATTTCGCGGTCCATGTGGTCGAGGACGACTTCGCGGCGCTCACCGGCTCCGCCGCCCACCTCGTCGAGCTGCGCTCCTGACCGGTTCTCCGGCCCCCTCTTCGCGGTCCTGATCGCCCGGCCGGTCGACAACCGGCGAGCCTGAAAACGCGAACGCCCCCAGTGTTTCGCGCCCTGCTCCGACATTGGAAACCTGACCGTCGTTTCCGGTGACCCGGGAGCCCCATCTCCTCCGGTATTGCAGGGAGTCCGCGGGTTGTTTGCAGAGGCTACGCAGCGCACATCCCCAGCCCCTTCTCTGCAATGACCTCGACGGGCGGGCTGTTGCCGAGACCCGAGCAAAGTCGGTGGTGGTTGTCGTTGTGCCGCCATGCCCGGATTTCTCGCGGGCACCGTCCAGGCACGACAACAGCGTCTCGTTGAGCAGTTAGTTCGTCCCGGAAGCGCCCGTTGAAGCTCTCGACCAAGCCGTTCTGCCTTGGCTTTCCGGCCGCTATGCAAGGCTACCCTACGGCTGCGCGTTGGCACCATGGCAGCGCCGCCATCGATGTCAGCTCGGTTCCGATGTCCGAGACCGCCATCGCCGGTCGGCCGCGACGCGCCATCAAGGTGTCGAGGCCACGAACGACACGCAGTCCGGAACGCGCCGTGTCGGCGGTACGCGCCAGGCATTCCCGGCTGTAGTCGTCGACCACCGGCAAAACCCGGAAACGCCGGCCATCCGCCAGTGCGTCGCTGACGAAGTCCAGGCTCTGGCGCTGGTTCGGCGCACAGGGCAGCAGCGTTGGTCTGCGCGTCCCCAAGGCCCGCGTCCGGCCGCCCCGGCGGCGCACCTGGAGCATTTCCTCGCGGTAGAGCCGCCTGAGCTTTTTCAGGTTCATCCATTGCCCGGCAGGCGATTTGGCAAAGCCAAATCTGCTGAGACGGGCGACCCCTGCCGTTCCAGCCAACACATGCATGCGCCGGCAACCAAACCGCCGCCACGCACTTCATCGCAACCCGCGCCTCGGCATCGTCCGGTCGCATACCGCGACAGCTCACGATGGATCGATCGACCGCCAGTGCCCTGCACGCCCGTCGCCGGCTCACGCCCTGGACCGTCACGATACGAGCCACCGCTTCCCGCCTCACGCCCGGCGCTACGATTCTCTTGCGGCGCCATCATTCGGGATCGCATACTATTGTCCGGCAGGGCATTGCGCGGCACTGTCCCGCGAGGGGGGCATTGCCACCGCCAGCAGGTTCCTCAGCTTGCCGTTCTCGACGTCGAGCGCCTTCAGCCGGCGCGCATCCGACACCTCGCGGCCACCGAACCGCGTCTTGCATTTGTAGAATGTCGCCGCGCTCACCCCAAGTGTCCGGCATACATCGTAAGTCGGCTTTCCGGCCTCCTGCTCCTTCAGCATCACAACGATCTGCTCTTCCGCGGACCCTGATCGCCTCATTGTCGGTCTCAGGGTTGGAACGGACCCACCTCAAGATGGCGCAAGAAACGGGCTTCAGGTCACGGTCCAAGGCAGCCCACTGGCAGCCCACGGGCAGGGCCATCGCAGGCGAACCGGCTTTCGCAACGGCAATGAATAGGCGTCGAGTGGTTGAGATGCCACTCTGCGGGCCGAAGCTTGACGACTTCATGGCTCGATGGCCGGAGGGCAACGGCAAGATCCGATCTGCGACCAAACCGACGATCGCCACCGCACGGCGCACAACACCGATGCTGCCTCGTTCGATCCTGGCCGGGACCTCCATCCTGTTCGCTTCAGTATAGGTGTTCAGTCCCGGCACTGGGTGGATCGGATCGCTGATGAATCTGTCTGGCTCTGATGTCCAGGTCTTGCAGATGTATTCGTAGGGTATGAGGCGTCCGAGGGCCTTGAGATTGCGGGCGAAGTTGTAGGCTGTCGTGCTCGGCGCCCTGGACCAGGCTGTTCACGATCGCCGACCGGTCAAGGGG
Organism: Roseisalinus antarcticus; assembly: GCF_900172355.1. Classification (GTDB taxonomy): domain Bacteria; phylum Pseudomonadota; class Alphaproteobacteria; order Rhodobacterales; family Rhodobacteraceae; genus Oceanicola; species Oceanicola antarcticus_A. Next base: position 64,093 of record NZ_FWFZ01000001.1, read on the forward strand.
GCGGGGCCCGTCCACCACTCTGATCGCGGGTCGCAATTCTTTTCCATCCGCTACACCGAACGGCTGGGCGAGGCCGGCATCGAACCGTCCGTGGGCAGTGTCGGCGACAGCTACGACAATGCCCTCGCCGAGACGATCAACGGTCTCTTCAAGGCAGAGGTCAGCCATCGGCGCGGGCCGTGGCGCACTTTCGAAGCCGTCGAACATGCCACCCGCGAATGGCTGGACTGGTTCAACAATCGCCGGCTGCCCGAGCCGATCGGAAACATCCCGCCTTCGGAAATTGAGGCAAACTTCTACGCCGCTCTGGGAACTGAGGACATGGCTGCGCAACCAACAAGAATCAGCCTCCGGCAAACCCGGTGCGGTTCAGTCTGCTTTGTCGACCAACTGCGTGACCGCGAACTTGGTCGTCCGGTCAATGCCCACGAAGAGATAGAGCTTGCCCTCCACCGTCTGAACCTCAGCGATATCGATGTGGAAGACCCCGATGGGATAGCGTTTGAACTTTTGACGCCTCGGCTTGTCGCCTTCGATCTCAGGCAAACGAGAGATCCCGTGCCGCTGTAGGCACCGGTGCAACGCCGACCGCGTCAGCTGCGGGATCGAAGGGCGCAGGGCATAAAGGCAATCATCCAGAGGCAGCAGTGCGTGCCGCCGGAATGCGACGATCATTGCTTCCTCGGCTTCAGAGAGAACGGTTGAACGCGGCTCTCTCGGCCCGGTTTTGCGGTCTTCGACTCTCTGCCGCTTCCGCTACTTCGCGACTGTCTTGGGGTTGATACTCAGCGCTTCGCTCAGCTGCGTGAGCGAAGCCTTCGATGGCTGTCTTGCTGCTCTGCCGGCGCAGGTGGTCGTGCCGCTGCCATGACGAACTTGTCCCATCATGCTTCCTTCAAAGCTTGAGACAGGATCACACCATCAAACGATGGGATCAGACAGCTAGGTGCTCCATAGGCGCGACGAACGGGATATCAGGCCTCGGCGAGTTGGCTTTCCACCATCTCTGTCAGGTCGGTCAGCGAGAAGGGTTTGGGCAGGAAGGCGGAGTTGGGGACCAGCGCCTGGTTCTCGGCCAGCGCGTCCTCGGCGTAGCCGGAAACAAAGATGACGCGGGCGTTCGGGCGGTCAACCAAGGCCTCCCGGACCCAGGTCGGGCCGTCCTTGCCGGGCATCACCACATCCGTCACGAAAATGTCGATCTTGAGGTCAGGGTCGGCGATCATGTCGAGCGCCGCCTCCGCGCTATCGGCCTCCAGGACGGTGAAGCCGCGCAGCCGCAAGGCCCGCGAGGCGAAGGCGCGGACCGGGGCCTCGTCCTCGACCAGAAGCACGACGCCCTCGGCGGTGGCCTCGGGCCGCGCCTTGGCCTTGGCGACCGCGGTGGATTTGGGCGGCTCTGGCATGGTCGTGAAATGACGCGCGATCACCGGGAAATAGAGGGTGAACGTCGTGCCACCGCCCATGGTGCTGTCGGCGAAGATGAAGCCGCCGGTCTGCTTGACGATGCCGTAGGCCGTGGACAGCCCCAGTCCGGTCCCCTCTCCGGTGCGCTTGGTGGTGAAGAACGGCTCGAAGATCTTCGTACGCTTATCCTCGGACATGCCCACGCCTACGTCGATCACATGGACCGTCACGTAATCGCCGGCCGGAACGGTCGCGCGATCCCGGCGCAGCTCGTGTGTGAGATGCTGGTTCTCGGTCTCGATCCGGATCTCGCCGCCGCCGGGCATTGCGTCGCGGGCGTTGACCACGAGGTTCATCAACACCTGCTCCAGCTGGCGCTTGTCCGCACGGATCGGCCTCAGCGCCGGGTCGTGCATGAGGTTCAGGGTGATCTTTTCGCCCACCAGTCGGTTCAGCAGATGGGTGAGGTCCGACAGCGTGTCGCGCAGGTCGAGCTCTTCGGGACGCAGGTTCTGCTTGCGCGAGAACGCGAGGAGCTGCCCGACGAGGCTCGCCGCGCGGTTGGCGTTCTGATGGATCTGCGTGAGGTCGCCGAAATCCGCGTCTCCCTGGTCGTGGCGCAGCAGCAGAAGGTCGCAATGGCCCGAAATCGCCGTGAGCAGGTTGTTGAAGTCATGGGCCACCCCGCCGGCCAGTTGACCGATCGCCTGCATCTTCTGGCTCTGGACGAACTGCGCCTCGAGCGACTTGAACTCTGTCACGTCCTTCAGCACGGCGATCAACTGCGTGTCGTCGCCGTCGTCCGAGCGGTTCAGCGCGACCTGCACGAACGTATCCACGTTGCCGCTGGTCACGCGCAGGAATTCCGGCGTCTTGCGCCCCCGATCCTCGGCGGCCTCGCGCAGCCAGTCGAGAATCGGCCGGCCGAGCCCGTCCACGAGGTCGCCGAGACGCACCGTGCCGGTCATGTTGGTGCCGAGCAGGCTGCGCGCCTGGCGGTTGGCCTCTACCACCTCGCCCGAGACGGTCACCTTGAGCAGGGGCACGGGCAGTTCCTCGATGGCCTCCCAGCCGGGGCCGCCACGGGTCTGGGTCGCGGTCTCTCCGGGCAGCAGATAGATTTCGCGCCGGCCGCCCCTGCCGGTGATCTCGGCCACGAGGGAGTCTATCGGCCCGTCGACCCCGTTGACCTTGTGCAGTTGCCCGCTGACGATCGGCAGCTCCCGGAAGACGGCATCGAGCGATTTCACCCGCCCGCCGATGACCTTGCGGAAGGCCTCGTTCATGTAGAGCACCGTGCCGGACGGGCCGGCCGTCAGCATCGGCAGGCTGAGGGATTCGGCGCCGCGGCCGGAACTGATCCGCTCGGTCTTTTCGTCGAGGCGCCACAGGAAGATGTCGCCGCTGATCTTCTGCACGGACAATCGCACCGGGCCGCGGCGGGTCACGATATCCTCGCGCGCGAAGCCCTGGCCGTTGGCCCGGCTTTGCAACCGGAACAATACCGCACCAGGGTTGGCGAAGATGTCCGTCAGCACGAAGCCGAGCGTGTCGACGAAGGGATCCCGGAACCGGTCGCGCGCGGGCGCGTTGCGCGCCTCGATATTGCCGTCGCCGGTGGTGATGAATGCCGGGCAATTGTCATGCTCGATCAGTTTCTCGGCAGCCCGAAGCTCCAGCCCGTCGCGGCGCAGCTGGGCCCGTTTCCACAAGAGAAGTCCCACGCAGGCGGCCGAACACAGCCCGGCCGCGAGCTGCATCCCCAACACCTGCCACGGATCCGTCGAGATCAGCGAGCCCAGCAGGGCCCCGACCGAGATGGCCAGCAGGGCCAGGGGCCGCCCGTCGCCGCGGGTGACGCGGGTCGGAGCACTGGGCCGTGCTGTGTCGATCTGACTCAAATGACGCGCCTTTTCGATTCGATGCAGCTTCAATCGACCTCAATTCGATTAATTCGAGATTAACGATAGAGGATTTGCGCGGCTTTGCAACTTAAGGTTGTTGCAGGTTCCGGGTCATTCAGACGCGCCGGAAAACCGCGACAAAAAAGCCGTCGGAGGCCTCTGTCGGCGTGATCCGCAGGCTGTCGGCAAGCCGCCAGCCGGGCGTGTCGCGAAGAAAGGCCTCGACCCGCACTTCGTTTTCTTCGCGCAGCACGGAACAGGTGGCATAGGCAAGGCTGCCCCCCTCGGCCACCAGGCCGGTGGCGGTTTCCAGGACCTCGGCCTGGGTCTCGGCAAAGCCTCGCAGGCGCTCGGGGGTCAGGCGCCACTTGGCCTCGGGGTCGCGGCGCCAGGTGCCGCTGCCCGAACAGGGCGCGTCGCAGAACACCAGGTCGAAAGGCTTCAGGCGCGGCAGGTCGGCCGTCGCGCAGGTCGCGATCGCGACGCCGGCACGGGCGGCGCGGGCCGGCAGGTCGGCCATCCGCGCCGGGGCGATGTCATGGGCAACCACCTCGGCCCCGGTCATGTCGGCGAAGGCCAGCGCCTTGCCGCCCGCGCCGCTGCAGTAATCCAGCACGCGGCCGGGTGCGTCGCGGCAGAGCCAGGCGACGATGCGCTGGGATGCGGCATCCTGAAGCTCTGCCAGTCCCGCGTCGATCACGCCGCTGCGGGGCAGCCGGCGCCCGCCCTCGTCGACGATGACGGCGGTGTCGACCGTCGGATGGGGGCGGGCCACAACGCCTGCCTCGGCCAGCCGAGCGATCACCTGATCCCGGTCGCCATTGCGCCCGTTGATCCGCAGATGTGTCTGCGCCCGGTCGCGAAAGAGGTGCAGGACCTGCTCGGTCTCGGGGCCGAGCGCGGCCTCGAACGGGGCGATCAGCCAGTCGGGCAGGTCCAGAGCCTCGGCCCGGCCGGGCGTCCGGCGGAGGTCGAGCTCCTCCTGCGACAAAGGCGGCGGGGCATGGCCCTGGCCGGAGAAGACGTCGGACGTTGGAATGCCGGCAGCACGAAGTGCGCCGATGACGAGGCCGCGCCCGGTCTCTGACCCGCCCAGTGCGGCATAGGACCGGCGCCGGCGGGCCGCGTCATAGATCAGGTCGCGCACCGCAGCCCGGTCCGACGAACCGGCATAGCGCGCCCCCCGCGCCCAGCCCTGGTAGGCGGCTTCCAGCGGTTGGCCGCCCAGCCAGTGATCGAGGATCCCGATTGCCCCGGCATTGCGCGCGGCCGGGGTCACAGGCGCCTCGGTGCGATGTCAGGAAGATCCCGCAAGGTGCTGACTTTCTAGAAGGATCTGTAGTTCGGACTTTCGCGCGTGATCTGCACGTCATGGACGTGGCTTTCGCTCAGCCCCGCGCCGGTGACCCGGACGAAATTGCAGTTGCGGCGCATTTCCTCCACCGTGGCGCAGCCGGTATAGCCCATGGCCGCGCGCAGGCCGCCAACAAGCTGGTGGACGACGTTGTAGGCCGACCCCTTGTAGGGCACCTGCCCCTCGACCCCTTCGGGCACGAGCTTGTCGGAGGCGGCGTCCTTCTGGAAATACCGGTCGGCGGAGCCCCGCGCCATCGCCCCGAGGGACCCCATACCGCGATAGGATTTGTAGGACCGGCCCTGGTAGAGGATCACCTCGCCCGGGCTTTCGTCGGTCCCCGCGATCATCGAGCCAACCATGGCGCAGGACGCCCCCGCCGCGATCGCCTTGGCGAAATCGCCCGAGAACTTGATGCCACCGTCGGCGATCACGGGGATGTCGCCCGCGGCGGCGGCGCATTCCATAACTGCGGTCAGCTGCGGCATGCCCACGCCGGCCACGATGCGCGTGGTGCAGATCGAGCCCGGCCCGATCCCGACCTTGACCGCATCCGCGCCAGAGCCGATCAGCGCCCGCGTCGCCTCGGCGGTGGCCACGTTGCCGGCGATCACCTGCACGTCGTTGGACAGGGTCTTGGCACGTTCGACGGCGCGGGCCACGCCCTCGGAATGGCCGTGGGCGGTGTCGATCACGATCATGTCGACGCCCGCGTCGACCAGTGCCGCGCTACGCTCGTAGCCCGCGTCGCCGACGGTGGTGGCGGCGGCCACCCGCAGGCGGCCCAGCTCGTCCTTGCAGGCGGTCGGGTTCAGCACCGCCTGTTCGCTGTCCTTGAGCGTCAGCAGGCCGGTCAGCTTGCCGTCCTTGTCGGTCACCAGCAGCTTTTCGATCCGTCGCGCCCGCATCAGGCTGCGGGCCTGTTCCAGATCGGCTGGTTCGGTCAGCATCGCAAGGTTGTCAGAGGTCATCATCACCTTGACCGGCGTGTTGTCATCGGCGGCAAAGCGCATGTCGCGGTTGGTGACGATGCCCAACACGCGGCCGCGCTCGTCCACCACCGGAAATCCGGTGACCCGGTAGCGCTCCATCAGAACGCGGGCATCGCCCAGGGTCTGGTCGGGCCGCAGGGTGATCGGCTTGTAGACGATGCCCGAGACGAACCGCTTCACCCGCCGGATCTCGTCGGCCTGAGTCTGGATGTCAAGATTGCGGTGCACCACCCCCATACCGCCGGCCTGGGCCATGGCGATGGCCATGCGGCCCTCGGTCACGGTGTCCATCGCCGAGGACAGCAACGGGATGTTCAGCCCGATGGACTTGGTCACGAACGTCCGGGTGTCGGCCGTGTTCGGCAGCACCGAAGATGCAGCCGGAACCAGCAATACGTCGTCGAAGGTCAGTGCCTCTCGAATCTCCATTCGCCCTGCTCCTGGAATGGCCTCGTTTGGCACGTCCCTATTGCACGAAGACCCCCGGGGCAAAACCCCCTATCGGCTATGCGGCCGCCGTCGCGTCCATCTCGGCGCGCCATTCCGCCCGCGCCCGGCCCGAGCCGCGGCCCCGGAACGCCCGCCAGAACAATCCGTGGAACGCGTCCATGTCGGGCCAGAAGCAGTCCAGGACCATCCGCATGTGCTTGCGCAGGATCGCGCGGGCCAGCGCCTCGTCGCCGTCGGCCAGCGCCTTGGCGGCGAAGGCGTTGACCAGGGTCTGCCCGCCGGGCGCCTCGGCCACCTCGCCCAGCCGTGCCAGCGTCGAGGTCGGGCAGAAGGACGGCAGGCCCGAGAGCGGTGCCGCGCCCGCACTTGCCAGCTGAGCATGCAGAAGCGCGGCGGAACTGCCGAAGAGCCGGCAGGCGCCCACGGTCTCGGTCAGGTGGCGGGCGGATTCGGTCCGTGCGTCCGCACCCAGGGCGGCCAGCCGCGCGGCGTGATGCACATACGGGCGGATATTGCCCGGATCGGCATCCCGCCAGACCCGGAACGCCCGCTGCAGGGCTTGCGGCTCGGGCTGCAACACGGCGCCGGCGTGGTAGATCGCCTCGGCAAGGCACGGCACGGCGCAGGTGTCGAGGTCATGCTCAGCGACGCTTTCGAGGATCTCGGAGGCCCAGCCGCCGGCCATGGCCGCGCCGGCGGTGTCATCCAGCGTTTCGGCCCGGCACAGGGCGCAGGCCAGCGCCCGGCAGTGCAGCGCCACGAGCGCGGGCTCCCCGGTCCCCGCCGCCTCGGCAATGCGTCGAAGAACCGCGGCCATGCCGGACAGGCCCTGGGCCTCGACCAGCGGCTGCAACGCGGCATCCATGGCCACGTCGTAGAGCCGCCGCCCGTCGGTCGCATCGGTGGGCGTGTTCGACAGCAGGGCCAGCACCTGCCCGAGCTTGTGCCAGCGGTCCTCCTGAACCAGCCCCGCGACGATCTCCTGCAGCTCGGCCACGTCGGCGGTGGCGGGTGCGGTCTCGTGCCGGGGCAGGTCCATGACCATCCGGCCGCGCATCGCCTGCCATCGTCGGTGCAGGACCCGGTCGGCATGGGCCCAGAGCCGCAACAGAAACGCCACGGCAACGGCGCCGCAGACGAGCCACGGGATGGAGATCGACGATGGCAGCAAGTCCGGCATGTGTCTGGTCCCTGGCCTTTCGCTTGGGGCGATATGTCTCGGGCGAGCGGGCCTGCGCGGGGTCCTGCGCCTGTCCCGCATCGGGGCCCTGGGGGGAGCCCGGATTCGGGGCGGTGCGGGGCCCGGACGACCTGTCTCGCGGGCGGTCGAGACAGGGTGCCGCGCGATTGTGGCGGCTTTGCGTCCGCCCGGTGGCCGCTGTCTGGTGCCGGCGATCGAGGTTACCGGCGGCGGGCGCCGGTTGGGCTTTCGCTCGGCGGCGCAGGCTCTATGTTACGGCCAGAGCCGGCCCGCGCCTCGCGCGGCGGTGCCGGCGGCCCAGCCGCAAGGACGATGTTCACATGACCCAGGATCCGCTTGTCATCTTCACCCCCTCCGGCAAACGCGGACGCTTTGCCGTCGGAACGCCGGTCCTGACCGCCGCGCGGCAGCTGGGCGTGGACCTTGATTCGGTCTGCGGCGGACGGGGGATCTGTTCCAAGTGCCAGGTCTCGCCGTCCTACGGGTCGTTCTCGAAACACGGCGTCACCGTGGCCGAGGGCGCGCTGTCGGACTGGAACAAGGTCGAGCAGCGCTACGATGACGTGCGGGGCCTGAAGCCGGGCCGCAGGCTCGGCTGCCAGGCGACGGTGCAGGGCGACGTGGTCATCGACGTCCCCGCCGAGAGCCAGGTCCACCGGCAGGTGGTGCGCAAGGCGGCCTCGGCCCGCGCGGTGACCATGGATCCGGCCACCCGCCTCGCTTATGTCGAGGTGGCCGAGCCCGACATGCACGTCCCCACCGGCGATTTCGAGCGGCTGAAGACCGCGCTGGCCGAGCAATGGGACATCACGGATGTCACCGCGGACCTGGCGATCCTGGCCCGCATTCAACCGGTCCTGCGCAAGGGCGCGTGGAAGATCACCGTGGCGCTGAACCAGCCCGCCGAGGGCGCCGCGCACCGGATCGTCGACCTCTGGCCCGGCTTCTTCGAAGGGCCGCTCTATGGTTTGGCGATCGACCTCGGCTCGACCACCGTCGCGGCGCATCTGACCAACCTGGTGACCGGCGAGGTCACCGCCTCGGCCGGGATCATGAACCCGCAGATCCGCTTCGGCGAAGACCTGATGAGCCGGGTGTCCTACGCGATGATGAACCCCGGCGGCGATGCCGAGATGACCCGCACCGTGCGCGAGGCGCTCGACACGCTGGCCCGCGAGATCGCCGCCGAGGGCGCGATCGACCCCGCACACATCGTCGAGACGGTTTTCGTCTGCAACCCGGTCATGCATCACCTGCTGCTGGGCATCGACCCGGTAGAGCTGGGCCAGGCGCCCTTCGCGCTCGCTGTTTCGGGTGCGCTGGAAATGTCCGCGGCCGAGCTGGGCCTGACCGCGCTCAGCCCCGGGGCCCGCAGCTATATCCTGCCCTGTATCGCGGGCCACGTGGGCGCCGATGCCGCCGCCGTCGCCCTGTCCGAGGAACCGGAGAAGAGCGAGGACCTGGTGCTGATCGTCGATGTCGGCACCAATGCCGAGATCCTGCTGGGCAACACCTCGCGCGTGCTGGCCTGCTCCTCGCCCACCGGCCCGGCCTTCGAGGGCGCTCAGATCAGCTCTGGCCAGCGCGCCGCCCCCGGCGCCATCGAGCGGGTCGAGATCGACCCCGACACGAAAGAGCCGCGCTTCAAGGTCATCGGCTGCGATCTGTGGTCCACCGATCCCGCCTTTGCCGAGGCGACCGCGGCCACCGGGATCACCGGGATCTGCGGCTCGGGCATCATCGAGGCCGTGGCCGAGATGCGCATGGCCGGCCTGCTCGACCCCTCGGGGCTGATCGGCGGGCCCGACAAGACCGGCACGCCGCGGTCAGAGCCGCAGGGCCGCACCTTCGCCTACCTGCTGCATAACGGCACCGCCGAGGGCGGCCCGCGCATCAGCGTGACCCAGGGGGACATCCGCGCGATCCAGCTCGCGAAATCCGCGCTTTATGCCGGGGCGCGGCTGCTGATGGACGAGATGGGGGTCGACACCGTCGACCGCGTGGTGCTGGCCGGGGCCTTCGGGGCGCATATCTCGCCCAAGCACGCGATGGTCCTCGGCATGATCCCGGATGTGGAGATTTCCCGCGTAAGCTCGGCCGGCAACGCCGCCGGCACCGGGGCGCGCATCGCGCTCTGCTCGCGCGCCGCCCGCGCCCGGATCGAGGCGCAGGTCAGGCGCATCACCAAGGTCGAAACCGCGATCGAGCCGCGCTTTCAAGAGCATTTCGTCGCGGCCAACGCCATCCCCCATGCTACGGCGCCCTACCCGAATCTGCGCAGCCTGGTGCCCCTGCCCCAGGTCTCCTTCAATGCCGGAAGTTCGGGCGACGATGGCGGCAACCGCCGCAGACGCCGGCGGCCCGCTTAAATCCGACAAGAAAAATAAGAAAATTGTCCCTGATAGGGTTAATGGCCGCAAAGTGTGACGTAGATCACAGAACCGGACCCGGGCTGCCGTCAAAATTGACGGGACCTCCCTCGTGGAGGTTTGTTTTTTATGAGTTTAACCGTCCTTCCCCGCTGGGGGAGGACGGTGTTTTGATATATCGTCTGTTCAGGTTGGATGCGCGACCGGCCCCGCCGCATCCCCTTGACTGCGGCGGCCGGTTTGGATAGCTGATCGCAGCTTACCCGGGCGGGTATGGTGAAAAGGTATCACGGCAGCTTCCCAAGCTTTAGTTACGGGTTCGATTCCCGTTACCCGCTCCAGTTTCTCCGGTATTCCCGACTTGCCCGCGCGGCCCGCGTGGCCGACCCTCGTGACAACAGGGAGGGCCCGTGATGGACCGACAGATCGTCATCTGCATGGATGGGACCGGGAACGAGATCCGGCGCAAGGCGAGCAATGTCCTCAAGATCTACCGGCATCTGAAGAAGGATGACGCGCAGATCGTCCACTACGTCCCCGGCGTCGGCACCCGCGACGGCCAGACCCTGATCGGCGACACCTGGCAGCGGCTCAAATCGCTTGCGGGCCTGGGCTTCGGGCTGGGGCTGGAGGATGACGTGCTCGACGCCTACCGGTTCCTGTCGCGATGCTACCGAAGCGCCGAGGCCAAGCGCCGCGACTGGCAGTTGGACCAGGACCGCGACGCCCGGCTCCGCCGCGGGATCGGTGTCGCCGAGGCGGGCGACGCGCCGCCGGTCTTTCTCGACGACCGGATCTATCTCGTCGGGTTTTCCCGCGGCGCCTATGCGGCCCGGGTGCTGGCGGGGTTCATTCACAATTTCGGCCTGCTGCCGCCCGACAGGCTTCACATGGCCGCGCAGGTATTCCGCGCCTATCGCCGCCTGACCGAAGACCCGCAGGTCGCCCGCACCCGCCCGCCCGCAGAGCTCTACGCCGAAATGCGGCTCTATGGCCGGGTGCTGGACCCGGACGTGTCGGTCTCGATCCGGGCGCTGGGGCTCTTCGATACCGTCAGCTCGATGATCCGGTTCCATCCGGTCTGGCGCAACCTCGCCCGCTACCGGAGCCTGATCGGCTTCGGCCGTCACGCCGGCGTGTCCTACAACACCTCCGTCCGCATCGTCCGCCACGCGATGTCGGTCGACGAGCGCCGGTCGATGTTCCGCTCCGAGCACTGGGTGCCGTCGGATTTCTACCCGACCCGGTTCCGCAACAGCCGGCTCAAGCGCCTGCAATATTGCGAGCAGCGCTGGTTTCCGGGGTATCATGCCGATATCGGCGGCGCGGTCCGCGAACAGGACAGCGGCATCGGCAAGCTGACCGCGCTGTGGATGCTGGACGGGATCGCCGCCGACGAGGCCGCCGCAGAGGCCGAGGACAACCGCCTGCGGGCCGATGCGGGCGATCCCGCCCTGCCGAGGCGCCCGCTGGGGCTGGCGCTGAAACGGGGCGCGCGGGCGCGGTATTTCGAGGGGGCCACCGACAGCACCGATGTCTTCGGCAAGCCCTATGCCGGGCCCGACGGGCTGGCGCCGCTGCACCCGTCGCTGACGCCCGGCTGGTGGATTTTCGAAATCATTCCGAAATCACTCAAGCGGCGCGAATGGAAGCCGGGGCGCCCTGGCCTCGTCTGGTATTTTCCCCTTGGCGAACCGAGGCTTGTGCCGCACGACCATATCGTCGATCCGACCGTGATCGTGCGCCGGGACGCCATGCCGCTCTATCGGCCGCCGAACATTTCCGGGCGCGACACGCTGCCCGAGTGAAACTCTTTCCCGGCGCCCGCCGTGGGTCCTGTCACAAGCCGCCCGGAACAGGCGGCGGACCCGACCCAATGGAGAGAGAACATGACCAACCCGATCAAGGCCGCCCTTCTTGCCGCAACCCTGCTGACCCCCGTCACCGCCCTGGCCGCGGCCCATGAGATGGCCAACCCGCAGGTCGGCGGCGCCGATATGTTCGCCGACAAGACCATCGTCGAGAACGCGGTGAATTCGCCGATCCACACCACGCTCGTCGCCGCCGTCGTCGAGGCGGGCCTGGTCGAGACGCTGTCGGGCGAAGGCCCCTTCACCGTCTTCGCGCCCACCGACGCCGCCTTCGCCGCCCTGCCCGAGGGCACCGTCGAGACGCTGATGATGGCCGAGAACCGCGACCAGCTGACCCGCATCCTGACCTGTCACGTGGTCGCCGCCGAGGCGTTTTCGGATGCCATCGCCGGGATGATCGCCGATGACGGCGGCCGCCATCCGGTGCCGACCGTGGGCGGCTGCACCCTGACCGCCTTCATGGAGGGCGACGCGATCAAGATCGAGGACGAGACGGGCAATGTCGCCACCGTCACCGTGGCCGATGTGGACCAGTCGAACGGCGTAATCCACGTGATCGACAGCGTCCTGCTGCCCGGCACCGAAGAGGCTTCGGCCGATGAGGGCATGGGCATGGGCATGGAGATGGACCCTGAAATGGACACAGGGATGGACATGGCAGAGGGCAACCCGACCGTCGGCGGGGCCCCGATGCTGCCCACCCGCAACATCGTCGAGAACGCGGTGAACTCTCCCATCAACACCACGCTGGTGGCCGCCGTCCAGCAGGCCGGCCTGGCCGAGACGCTGTCGGGCGAGGGCCCCTTCACCGTCTTCGCGCCCACGGACGCCGCCTTCGCCGCCCTGCCCGACGGCACGGTCGAGACGCTGTTGCAGGAGGAGAACATGGCCCAGCTGCAAAAGATCCTCGGCGCCCATGTCGTGTCCGGCACCTGGACAACCATGGCCCTGAAAGAGGCCGCCGACCGCGACGGCTTCGTCAATTTCCAGACGGTCTCGGGCGATCCGCTGACCGCGCAGATCTTCGACAGCGGCCGGGTCTGGATGTTCGATGAAAGCGGCGAGGTCTACGAGGTGCAGACCGCCGACGTCATCCAGTCGAACGGCGTGATCCACGTAGTCGACGGCGTGCTGCTGCCGCGCGGCTGAGCCACCCGGTTACAGCCCCCCCCCGTAACGCGAGAACGCCCCGCTGCCATCCAGCCGCGGGGCGTTTTCACGAGTCCGACGAATGCATAATTTACATTCCAAAGAACGCCTTACAGGCCGTTCTTGCGAAGATACGCCACCAGCCCGGCGGTGGAGCCATCCTTGCCCGCGGGCTCTTCGCGCCCCTCGACCACGGGCTGCAGGGCGGTGGCCAGCTCCTTGCCAAGCTCCACCCCCCATTGGTCGTAGGAATTGATACCCAGCACCACGCCCTCGACGAACACCCGTTGTTCATATAGCGCGATGATCATGCCCAGCATCTCGGGCGTCAGCGCCGGATAGGCCAGCGTGGTCGAGGGGCGGTTGCCCGGGAACACCCGGTGCCGGGCCTGCCGCTCCAGCTCGGCGCCCTCGAACTTGTCGGCGACCTTGCCGGTGGCCTCTGCCAGATCCCGGCCCTTCATCAGCGCCTCGGATTGCGCCAGGCAATTGGCCACCAGCAGCTGGTGCTGGTGGTGCAGGTCCTCCTCGGGCCCGGTGGCGGCCACGAGGAATTCGCACGGGACGACCCGCGTCCCTTGGTGGATCAGCTGGTAGAAGGCGTGCTGGCCGTTGGTCCCGGGCTCGCCCCAGACGATGGGGCCGGAATTCACCGTCAGGTCGGCGCCGTCCATCGACACGCCCTTGCCGTTCGATTCCATCTCGAGCTGTTGCAGGTAGGCGGGCAGCCGCGACAGCCGGTTGTCATAGGGCAGCACCGCGCGGCTGGAATGGCCGCAGACCTGGTTGTGCCAGATGCCCACAAGCGCCAGCAGCGCGGGCATGTTCTCGGCCCAGGGCGCGGCGCGGAAATGGCGGTCCATCGCCTGGCCGCCGCGCAGGAAGGCGCGGAACGCCTCGGGTCCCACGGCGATCATCAGCGACAGGCCGATCGGCCCCCACATGGAATAGCGCCCGCCGACCCAATCCTCGAACCCGAAGACGCGCGTGCCGTCGATGCCGAAGGCCTCGGTCTTGTCGGCGGCGGTCGAGAGGGCCGCGAACTGCGCCGCCGGGTCGGCCACGGGCTCGCCCATCCACGCCTTGGCGGTGCGGGCGTTGGTCATGGTCTCGATCGTGGTGAAGGTCTTGGAGGCGACGATCACCAGCGTCGTCTCCGGGTCGCAGCCCCGCAGAACGCCTGCAATATCAGCGGGATCCACGTTGGAGACGAAGTGGCAGCGCGGCCCGTCGTGATAGGGCGCCAGCGCGATGGTCGCCATCTTGGGGCCAAGGTCGGAGCCGCCGATGCCGATGTTGATCACGTCGGTGATCTTGCCCCCCGCCCCGGCGAAGCGCCCGGCGCGGACATCCTCGGCAAAGGTCGCCATCCGGTCCAGCGTCGACAGCACCCCCGGCATCACGTCGATGCCGTCCACCGTGACCGGCCCGCCGTCGAGATTGCGCAGCGCGGTGTGCAGCACCGCGCGGCCCTCGGTCTCGTTGATCTTCTCGCCCTCGAACATGGCGTCGCGCCGCGCGGCCACGCCGGCGGCGTCGAGCAGCTCGATCAGCAGCGCCCGCCCCTCGGCGTCGATGTTGGTCTTGGAATAGTCGAACAGCAGATCGCCCACCTGCACCGAGAAATCCTCGGCCCGCGCGGCATCCAGCATGGTCTCGAACCGGCGATCCCCGACCGCCTCATGATGTGCCCGAAGCTTGTCCCACATGTCTCAGCTCTCCGCCCAGTGAACGATTGCATTGCGCAGCACCGCGGCGATCGGCGCCTCGTCGGGCGTCAGGTGACGCGCCCGCTCCAGCGCCTCGCGCTTTTCGGTGCCGGTGATGACGACATGGGTGCTCATGGCGTCGCGCAGGACCTTTGCCGACAGGGTGATCCGCGGCTCGGGCGCGCCGGGTGCGCGCATCGGCACCAGCAGCGCGTCGCCGTGCAGCGCCTCATCCAGCCGGTCGGCGCCGGGAAAGATCGAGGCGGTGTGCATGTCCGCCCCCATCCCCAGCAGCAGGATCGACAGCGGCAGCTCGGGCTTGAGGCTTTCCTCCAGCTCGGCCAGCCGGTCTTCCGGCGCGTCCCCCGGCAGGTAAAGCGGCACATAGACCGCCGCCGCCGCCCGGTCGGTCAGCAGGCGCTGACGGATCAGCCGGGTGTTGGAGCGGTCCGAGCTTTCGGGCACCCAGCGTTCGTCGGTCAGCATGACATGCACCCGGTCCCAGTCCAGACGGGTGGCGCAGAGCGAATCGAAGATCGGCCCCGGCGTCGTGCCCCCCGGAACGGCGAGCGAGGCATGGTCATGCCGCGCCAGACAGGATCGCAGCTCGCTGGCCAACAGGTCGGCGAGGTCCATCATCATCATCTCGGCGTCGGGATATTCCTTGAGTTCCATGGCCTTGTCCCTTGGTCTTGAAGCAGGTCGAGGCTACCCTACCCCTTGATCTCGCGCCAGCGGCGCCCATCGCGGTGCAGCAGCATCATCGCATCCTCGGGCCCGGTCGAGCCGATGTCGTAATGTTTCGGCACGTCGTTGCGCGTCTGCCAGCCCTCGATGATCGGGTCGGTCCAGGCCCAGGCGGCCTCGACCTCGTCGCCGCGCATGAACAGGGTCTGGTTGCCGCGGATCACGTCCATGATCAGCCGCTCGTAGGCGTCGGTCGCCTCGTCCACGTCATCGCCGAGCGCATCGGCGAATGTCATGTCCAGCGGCACGTCGATCAGGCGCATGCCGCCCGGTCCGGGCTCCTTGATCGTCACCTGCAGGTCGATGCCCTCGTTCGGCTGAAGCCGGATCGCGAGGATGTTGCGGTGGCGCTTCTCGTCGCCCTCGAAGATCGAGTGGCCCAGATCCTTGAAGACCACGGCGATCTCGGAGGTGCGGCCCTTCAGCTTCTTGCCGGTGCGCAGGTAGAACGGCACGCCGGACCACCGCATGTTGGCGATCTGGCACTTCAGCGCGACAAAGCATTCGGTGTGCGAGCGCGGGTTCTCGACATCCTCGCGGTAGGAAGGCTCGTCCCCCCGCGCGTCGTATTGACCGCGCACGATGTGATGGAAATCAACAGGTTGCAGGGCGCGGATCACCTTGAGCTTTTCGTCGCGCACGGCGTCGGCCTCGAACTGGTTCGGGGCCTCCATCGCGATCAGGCACAAGAGCTGCATCAAGTGGTTCTGCACCATGTCGCGCATCGCGCCGGACTTGTCGTAATAGCCGCCGCGCCCGCCGACGCCCACGGTCTCGGCCACGGTGATCTGGATGTGGTCGACGTAATGGTTGTTCCAGAGCGGCTCGAACAGGATGTTGCCGAAGCGGACAGCCATCAGGTTCTGCACCGTCTCCTTGCCTAGGTAATGGTCGATCCGGTAGATCTGATCCTCCTGGAAATGCTCGGCGAGGGTCGCGTTGAGCGCCTTGGCCGTCTCCAGATCGCGGCCGAACGGCTTTTCGACCACCAGTCGGCTGTTCCGGTCGGCGATGCCATGGCCGTGCAGCCGTTCCGCCAGCGCCCCGAACAGGCTGGGCGCCACCGAGAAATAGAAGGCGCGCACAACGTTCTCGCGGATCAGGTCCTTCAGCTGCGCCCAGCCGCCCTCGCCCGTCGCATCGACGGCGACGTAGTGGATGCATTCGAGAAAGGCCGCGAGCCGGTCCTTGTCGGCGGTTTCCTCGCCGCCGAATTCCTCGATGGCCTGGCCGATCATGTCGCGGAACCCGGCATCGTCCAGATCGGAGCGGGCGGCGCCGATGACGCGCGCCCCCTCGGGCATCTGGCCGGACAGGAACCGACGAAACAGCCCCGGCAGGATCTTGCGCCGGGCCAGGTCGCCCGTGCCGCCGAAGATCACGAGGTCGAACTGATCGACCGGGATGACGCGAGATACCATTGCGAACCTCTCGGGCTTTTGTGTTACCGCTAACGGGGCTTCCTTAACGGCCAGTCCGCCCACTGTCTAGCAAGCGCCCGCAGGTTTGCCAAAGGCCTAGCCCCCAGCGGCGCCGAATGCCCAAGACTTGGGCAGTCTCCCGCTCAGGCTTCCAGCTCGGCATCCCAGTAGAGGAAGTCCATCCAGCTGTCGTGCAGGTAATTCGGCGGAAAGCGCCGGCCCATGTTGCGCAGCTCTTCCGAGGCGGGCTGCCGCGGGGGCTTGCGCAGGGCCAGCCCCGATCGCCGCAGGCTTTGCGAGCCCTTGCGCAGGTTGCACTTCGAACAGGCGGCGACCACGTTTTCCCAGCTGGTGATGCCGCCACGGGCCCGGGGCACCACGTGATCGAAGGTCAGATCGCCCTTGGCCCCGCAATACTGACAGCAGAATTCGTCCCTCAGAAAAAGATTGAAGCGCGTGAAGGCCACGCGCTTCTGGGGTCGGACATAATCCTTGAGGACGACAACGGAAGGTATGCGGATCCGCGTCGAGGGACTTCGGACGCATTCATCGTATTCGGCGACGATGTCCACGCGATCAAGCCAGGCGGCCTTGACCGCCTCCTGCCAGGGCCAGAGGCTGAGCGGGTAGTAGGACAAGGGCCTGTAATCCGCGTTCAGCACAAGCGCCGGAAAGTGCTTCAGCCCCGAGGGCTGTCGTACAAAATGGGTCCTGAAATCGCCGTCCATCCCGGAGTCCTCTTTCGCCCTGCCTGCCTGTCTCGGCATCAGAGCGAGAGCCCCCGCTCCGTCCGCCCGATGGACTATATCTGGCGTTCGCGTCCTGACAAGCCCCGCAGGTCTAGTCCTGCGCCTTGGGGATAAGAGAATGTGATGACGCTTGCGTGACAGCGCGTGCGGCCGCCGAATGGCGGTGCGCCGGACAGCAATCGAGGCAGACCGGGGCGAAACTGCCGCGATTTTGGGCAAGTTGGGGATCGGCCCGGCAGCGCGGCGCCCTCTGGTCCGCCCCGCCGCCCGTCCCGTCGCCCGTCAGGAATAGCCGAGTTGTTCGCGCATGAAGGCCAGCGCCACCGACAGCCCGTCATTGGCGATGCCGTGGGCCGTGCCCTTCTGGATATGGGCGAAGACATCGGTCCAGCCGGCCTCCTGCAGGCCCTCGGCGGCCTGCGGCAGCGCCTCGACCGGAACGACCGGGTCTTCGTCGCCATGGACCAACAGGACCGGCGGGCGGCTCACGACCTCGTCCACCAGCGCCTCGGGCTCCAGCAGCCGGCCAGAGAACGCGACGATGCCCGCGACCGGATCCTCGCGGCGCGGCACGACGTAAAGCGCCATCATCGTGCCCTGGCTGAAGCCGAAGATCAGGACCTGCTCGGGCAGCAGATCCTCGTCGACCATGACGCCGTCGAGAAAGGCGTCCAGGTCTTCTGCCGCGCGGGCCAAGCCCTGCTTGCTTTCCTCTTCCGACGACCCGTCGATCCACGGAATCGGGAACCATTGCAGCATGCCGGGCGCCGCCACCGACATCTCGGGCGCGTTGGGCGCGAGAAACAGCGTGTCCGGCATGTGCTCTGCCAGGGGCTCGGCCAGGCCGATCAGGTCGGCGCCGTTGGCCCCGTAGCCGTGCAGGAAGATCACCGCCGAGCGGATCTCGCCCGACAGGGCCTCTCTGCGTTCCGCCTTCAATGCGCGTGTCATCTTGTGCCCTCTCGCCCCTTTTCCCGGGCGTAATAGGCCCAGAGCGCCCGCGCCGCAACCGACCGCCAGGGCGACCAGGCCTCGGCCATCCCGCGCAGCACCCTGGGCGACGGCCGCTCGGGCAGACGGTAGAGCATCCGCGCACCCTCCTGCAGGGCGAGATCGCCGGGGGCGAAGACATCGGCGCGGCCCAGCGAGAACATCGCATAGATCTCGGCGGTCCAGGCGCCGATGCCGGGCACGGCGGTCAGGGTCGCGATGACCTCGGGCGTGGGGGCGCGGCGCAGGGCCGCGTAGTCGAGCCGGGCCTCGGCCAGCGCCCTCAGATAGCGTTGTTTGGGACGCGACAGCCCGACCTCGCGCAGAAGCTCCGGCCCGGCCGCGCGCACGGCGGCCGGATCGCGCAGCCCGGCGGCGGTGCAGCGGGCCCAGATCGCGGCGGCGGATGCGGTCGAGACCTGCTGGCTGACGATGGCCGAGGCAAGCTCAGCAAAACCGTCGGGCTTGCGCCGGAGGGGCAACGGGGCGCAAAGCGCCACCGCCTCGCCCATGCGTGGACACTGCGCGGCGAGCCAGGCCGCCCCTTCGGCCACGCAGGCCTCGGTCTCGATCAGCCGGCCGGTCACAGGCCGGCCACCCAGTCCAGCGCCTCGGGGACGGTGGCCACGTTCCCCGGCGCGGGCGGCCGGCGCAACATGGCCACGGGCAGGCGCAGGCGCCGCGCGGCCTGCAGTTTGCCGCTCGCCGGGCCGCCAGAATTCTTGGTGACGATCCAGTCGACCCTGAGGCGGCGCAGCAAGGCCTCTTCCGCATCGACGTCGCCCGGCATGCCGACCACAAGCTCTGCGCCCGGGATCGGAGGCGGCCCCGTGGGCGGGTCGATGACCCTCGCGATGACGCGACGCCCGGCCAGCCCGGCGAAATCGGCCAGCCCCTGCCGGCCGGTCGCCAGGAACACGGTCGCCCCGGCGGGAATGATCCGGGCCACGTCCCCGGGTATCGCGACCTCGTGCCAATCGTCGTCCGGCCCCGGCGCCCAGGCCGGGCGCAGCACCCGCAGGTAGGGCAGACCCGCCTCGGCGCAGAGCGCGGCGGACCGCGGGCCGATCCTTGTGGCAAAGGGGTGCGTCGCGTCGAGTACCGCGTGGATGCCGGCGTCGCGCAGGAAGGCGCAAAAGCCCGCAGCCCCGCCGAACCCGCCCACCCGGATGGGCACCGGCAGGGGGCGCGGCCCCTTGGTGGCCCCGGCGAGGGACGCCCGCACCGGCACGCCCGCCGCCGCCAGGCCCTCGGCCAGCCGCCGCGCCTCGGTCGTGCCCGCCAGCAACAGGATCATCCGGCCCGCGCCAGGATATTGCCGGCCCGGTCGATCACCACCGTTCCGACCGCGACCGGGGCGCCGTCGAGGATCCGCAGCGCCGTTATCCGGGCCTCCAGAGCGATCCGCTCTGCCAGGGTTTTTCCCGCGATTTCATAGGCTTCCAGCGCGGTGTTCGCGTCCGCCACCCGGCAGTCGCCCGCCCAGTCCGCCAGCCCGGCGAAGTCCACCTGGCTGCGGCCCGAATGCAGGTCCCCCGCGCCCTGGGCGAGTTTCGCCATCTTGCCGATGCCGCCGCCGATGGTCACCCGCGCGATCGGATGACGCCGAAGATACTTGAGCATGCCGGCCGCGAAATCGCCCATGTCGAGCATCGCGTGATCGGGCAGGCCGCAAAGCTGCTGGACCACCCGCTCGCTGGTGGCCCCGGTGCAGCCTGCGACATGGGCAAGGTCGGCGGCCCGCGCCACATCGACGCCACGGTGGATCGAGGCGATCCAGGCCGCACAGGAAAACGGCCGGACGATGCCGGTGGTGCCCAGGATCGACAGCCCCCCCTCGATGCCCAGCCGGGGGTTCCAGGTCTTTTCGGCCAGCGCGGCACCGCCCGGCACCGAGACCGTGATCTCCACATCCGGCATCCGCCCGTGTTCCGAGGCCAGGTCCGCCACGACCTCTTCCATCATCTGACGCGGGACGGGGTTGATCGCGGGCTCTCCGGGCGGGATCGGCAGGCCGGCCCTGGTCACGTGGCCGACCCCGTCGCCCGCGCGAAAGGTGACGCCGCCGGAGGAGGCGGCGACGCGGGCGACGATCAGTGCGCCGTGGGTGACGTCGGGATCGTCCCCGGCGTCCTTGACGATACCGGCCTCGGCCCAGCCGGTGCCCTCTGCGCGGTGCGCCAGATTGAAGACCGGCGTCTCGCCCCGCGGCAGGACGATGCCCACCCGATCGGGCCAGGATCCGCCCCAAAGCCGGGTCAGCGCCGCCCTGGTGGCGGCGGTGGCACAGGCGCCCGTGGTCCAGCCCCGGCGCAGCTCTCCTGTCGGTTTGCGGCTCATGGGACGGACCCTAGCCCCGCGATGTCGCCGCGCCAACGCTTCGTGTCGCATGGAGTCTTTTCGCCGCCGTCACGATTGGCCATAAGGAGGTCATGACCGATACCGCCCTTCCCCCTTCAGACTGGCCCCGGTTCGATCCGGGATGGGTCTGGCTGTGCGGCGCGGGGCCCGGAGATCCGGGCCTGCTGACGCTGCACGCGCTCAACGCGCTGCGCCAGGCCGATGTCGTGGTCTATGACGCCCTGGTCACCGAGGCCATCCTCGACTGGGCGCCGCAGGCCGAACGGATCTATGCCGGCAAGCGCGGCGGCAAGCCCTCGGCCAAGCAGCGCGACATCTCGATGCGGCTGGTAGAGCTGTCGCGGGCCGGCAAGCGGGTGCTGCGGCTGAAAGGCGGCGATCCGTTCGTCTTCGGACGCGGCGGAGAAGAGGCGCAGACGCTGGTGCAGCACGGTGTCCGGATCCGGATCATCCCGGGGATCTCCGCCGGGATCGGCGGGCTGGCCTATGCCGGCATCCCCGTGACCCACCGGGACGTGAACCAGGCGGTGACCTTCGTGACCGGCCATGACCAGTCGGGCGAGTCGCCCTCGTCGCTGGACTGGTCGGCGATCTCGCGCGGCAGCCAGGTCATCGTGATCTACATGGGCATGAAGCATATCGCGCAGATATCCGCCGCCCTGTTGGACGCGGGCCGCCCTGCGTCCGAGCCGGTCGCCGTGGTCTGCACGGCTACGACCCCCGGGCAGCAGGTGCTCGAATCGACCCTGGGCCGCATTGTGACCGATATCGAACAAAGCGGCCTGGAGCCGCCGGCGATCATCTGCGTCGGCCGCTCGGTGCTGATGCGGCAGGCGCTGGACTGGCAGTCACAGGCAGCCGGGGAGCCCGTGCGAAACGATGACCCCCTGAACCGCGGCCCGGCGGCCCGGATCGCATGACGCGGCGCCCGGACCGGCGAACCGTCGGCACGGCCGGTCCAAGGTGCGCTGCACCCAGCCTTCCCGCCGGCCGCATTGGCAGCAACCCTGCCTCCGGCGGGAGTTTTCGGACCAAGATGAAGGGGAATGTGCACGCCAAGGCTATGATGCTTGAAGTGATGACCCGCGAATTGTCGGGACAACGGCCGATAATCGGTCCAACCGACGCCGCCGGCCGCTCCTTCATCTTGGCAGAAAAACTCCCGCCGGAGGCGTCTGCGGCCCGGATACCATGCCCGGCCTGATCCTGTCCGCCCCGTCCTCCGGCAGCGGCAAGACCACGCTTGCCCTCGGCCTGCTCCGGGCCCTTTGCCGGCGCGGGCTCGAGGTGCGAGGCGCAAAGTCGGGGCCGGATTACATCGATCCGCGGTTTCACGAGGCGGCCTGCGGCAAGCCCTCCATGAACCTTGACGCCTGGGCCATGGGAGCGGAGCGGATCCGGGCCCGGGCGGGGGGCGACGGGCTGCTTGTGGTCGAGGGGGCGATGGGGCTCTTCGACGGTGCGCCGCCCGATGGACGGGGGGCGACGGCGGATCTCGCGCGGGTACTCGGCCTGCCGGTGGTGCTGGTGGTGGATGCCGCGCGGATGTCCCATTCCGTCGCGGCATTGGTCGAAGGTTTCGCCAGGCACGACCCGGATGTGCGAGTCGCCGGTGTTGTCCTGAACCGGGCGGGCAGCCCGCGCCATGCCGCGATGCTCTGGCAAGCCCTTCGCAACACTGGCGTTCCCGTCCTCGGCGCCCTTCCCCGCGATGCCGACCTGGCGCTGCCCGAGCGCCACCTCGGCCTGGTCCAGGCCGCGGAGCATCCCGACCTTGCACGGTTCATCGATCGGGCCGCCGATAGCGTTGCCGCACATCTGGATCTCGAGGCGCTCGTCGCCCTGGCCCGGGATTTCGAGACAGCCCGCTTGCCCCCGATCGACGCGCCCCGCCGCGTGGCGATCGCGCGGGATGCGGCCTTTGCCTTCACCTATGCCCACGCTCTCCACGACTGGACCCGGGCGGGCACCACGCTCCTTCCGTTCTCGCCCCTGGCCGACGAGCCTGTCCCACCCGCCGACCTCGTCTTTCTGCCCGGTGGCTACCCGGAGCTGCATGCCCCCCGGATTGCCGCCGCCCGGACCTTTCTGGACAGTCTCCGCGACGCGGCTCGCACCACCACGATCCTGGGAGAATGCGGCGGCTACATGGTCCTGGGAGAGAGCCTCACCGACGCCGCGGGAACCCGGCACGCAATGGCCGGGCTGCTGGGGCTGCACACCTCCTTTGCCACCCGCCGACTGCACCTGGGGTACAGGACGTTGGAGAGCGACTGGCCCGCCCTGCGGGGCCGCTTTGCAGGGCATGAATTCCATTACGCGACCACCCTGGCCGCCGAAGGCACGCCGCTCTGGTCGGCGCAGGATGCCGAGGGCACGCCCCTTGCGCCCATGGGCCTGCGCGAGGGGCGGGTCGCGGGCTCCTTCGCCCATGTCATCGACCCGATTTGACCTCTGGACCAGGGCGCGGAAACTGGATAATCCGCAGGCATGAGCAGCGCCCCCGACACCCTGGCCCGGACCGACGATCGCCGGGCCATCCGCAACGTCGCCATTCTCGTAGCTGCGCAGGCGATCATCGGGGCCCAGATGCCGATGATCTTCGTGATCGGCGGTCTCGCCGGCGGGATGCTGGCCACCAATCCCTGCCTGGCCACCCTGCCGATCTCGCTGATCGTCTTCGGGTCGATGACCACGGCGCCCTGGCTGTCGCCCCTGATGCAGCGCCACGGCCGCCGCGCGGGATTCGTGATCGGCGCCGCCGGGGGGGCCATCGGCGCGGCGGTCTCGGCCTGGGGGCTCTATACCGGCAGCTTCGCGATCCTGCTGGTGGGCAGCTACCTGACCGGCATCTACATGTCCGCCCAGGGGTTCTATCGCTTTGCCGCCACGGACACCGCCTCCGAAGCGTTCCGCCCCAAGGCGATCTCCTACGTGATGGCGGGCGGGCTGGTGTCGGCGATCATCGGCCCGCAGCTCAACAAGATGGTGCAGGAGGCCTTCGTCGTGCCATTCCTCGGCAGCTACGTCGCGGTGATCGGGCTCAACCTGCTGGGCGTGCTGCTGTTCTTCGGCCTCGACCTGCCTCGTCCCGCGCAGCCCCTGCCCGACGCCCCCCGCGCCCGCACGCGGATCGAGTTGTTGCGCGACCCCACCGTCCTGACGGCGATCATCTGCGCCATGGTCTCCTACGCGCTGATGAACCTCGTGATGACCTCGACACCGCTTGCCGTGGTGGGCTGCGGCTTTTCAACGGGCCGGGCCAACGATATCGTCTCGGCCCACGTGCTGGCGATGTTCATCCCGTCGTTCTTCACCGGTCACCTGATCGCCCGCTTCGGCACGCAGCGGATCATCGCCACCGGGCTGGCGATCCTGGCCATCGCCGGCGTCGTGGCGCTCAGCGGAGTGACGCTGGGCAATTTCTTCGGTGCTTTGATCCTGCTCGGCATCGGCTGGAACTTCGGCTTCATCGGCGCGACCACGATGCTTGCAGGCGCCCATTCCCAGGACGAACGCGGCGTGGCGCAGGGTCTGAACGACATGATCGTCTTCGGCTGTGTGACCTTTGCTTCGCTCGCCTCGGGCGGGTTGATGAACTGCTCGGGCGGTTCCCCGCAAGAGGGCTGGACCGCGGTCAACCTCGCCATGCTCCCGTTCCTGGCCCTGGCCGGCGGCGCGCTGATCTGGATGGCGCTGCGCCCGCGCCAGACGATCTGAGCGGATGCACCACAGCACGAATTACAGCGACACGTTCCTGCGGGTCTCGCCCGACACCCGGGCCACCAGCGGCACTCCGCCGCCAAAGCCCGGCACCGTCACCGCGCTGGAATTCTGCCTGCTGCATGGGGCGCCCTACGGAATGACCAGCGACGACCTGCTGGTGGCCGTCACTGCGGAACGCCTTGACAGGGCCCCGGACGACCGGCTCCGCGCCGAGATCTTCGCCAGCGCCCAGCCATGCCTGCGCAGCTCGCCCCTGGTGCGGATCTACGGCTGGGGCATCCACTACGACCAAAATGCCCGCATCGCGCTGGTGGGGTGCGAGACAGAGGCCTATGCCCGCCTCGCCGCCGACCCGACCCTGAACCAGATCGCGGGCTTGCGGCGCCGCGCCTGAAGGGCCCGCTACCAGCTCCCCCGCGCCGCAACCCGCGCGAGGCTGAGCTTGCGGCGGAACTCCGAGACCGGAAGCTCTCCGCGAGCGACCCGCCCCGGATCGGCCTCGGCCCGCCGCAGCAGCCTGTCCGCCTGCCAGGTCCAGCGCAGCGCAAAGGCGGCGGCCGGCCCCCCCGCGCCGGCCCGCGCCCCGGCCAGCCGCAGACGCGCCTCCCGCGCCAGCGCCGCCACCGCCTCGGGCCGCCCGTCGGCAAGTGGGCGCTGCCCCCGCGCCTCAAGGTCGGGCACCGCCGAGAGCCAGAAAGCGACAGCCCCGCCATAGGCCGCGTCCCGCACCGCACCCTCGGCCCGCGCCTCGGCTCCGAGGGCCAGCGCAGCACACCAGCTCAGGTCCCCGGCCGTGGCATCCATATGTGCATCGAAGGCGGCGCGGTCGGCAAAGGGCTCGCGCCAGATGTCCCAACGCCGCGCAGCCGCCGCGCGGTCGAGCAATTCGAGCGGCAGGCCATGGGTCCGGATCACCTCGGCCAAGGACCCGGCGACCTCATGGGCCCGCGGCGTCTCGCCCCGGCCGATCTCGTCCAGCGCGTCACGCCACCATTGCAGGCGCATCTCGGCGATCATCGGCTCCTGCGTCACATAGGGCGCCCGGCTGACCTCCAGATTGAACGCATGGAGCGGAAACAGAACCGACCGTGCCTCTGGCGGGCAGGACATCGCGGCCAGAAACCGGTCCGGATCGCCCCGCTCCACCAGTGCCGCGCATGCCGCAACGGTCATCGGGGCACCAGCCCGCCGATCGCGCCCATCAGGGCCCGCACCCCGGTATCGCCACAGCCCGCGGCAATGCGCTCGGTGCCCGCCACCGCGGGCCTGACCGTGATCACGTCCGCGCCCATGTCGGTCGGGCAGACGGGCGGGTCGGTCTCGGCCGCCTGCGCCGCCAGCACGGCGGGAAAGCCTGCCTCCACCAGCGCCCGCGCCCGCGCGTAACTGCCGTCCGGCAGGGCCAGGGTGCGGCTCTCATCCCGGGCGCCATGGGGCTCGGCGGCAAAGACTTGCGCGAAATCCCCGTCGAAGATCGTGATCTCGGTCTCCCCGATAAAGCTGCTGCCCGAGGTTGTGCGCACGAAATCAGCGGCCTCCGGCACACCCGAAGAACAGCCCGCCACCAGGATCAGCGCCAAACCGGCCAAGCTCGAATGTCGCGCCATCACATCTCTCCCCAGATCGGCCCCGGAGCCCGGCCCCGCGGCTTCATTGCCTCCCGTATCCCGGGGGAGGCGCCCGGCGGGCGCCGGGGGCAGCGCCCCCAGCGCCGCCGCCTCACACCGCCGCCTCACACCGGCGCACCGTCCCGCAGCAGCTTCCAGCGGATCGCATCCACCAGGGCGTCAAAGGACGCATCCACGATATTGGCCGACACGCCGACGGTAGACCACCGACGTCCCTGCCCGTCCTGGTGGTCGATGATGACCCGCGTCACCGCCTCGGTGCCGCCGTTGGTGATCCGCACCTTGAAATCCACCAGCTTCCAATCCGCGATATAGCTCTGGTACGGCCCCAGGTCCTTCGACAGCGCCACGGACAACGCGTTCACCGGACCGGCATCCGATTGCTCGGTCGGGTTCTCGTTCTGGTAGAAACTCGTGGTCTGCTCGCCGCCCGGCAGGGTCACGGTCACCACCGCCTCCGACACGATCACCAGGTTTCCCTGCGCGTTCCGCCGCCGCTCCGAGATCACGCGATAGCGCTCCACGTCGAAGAAATGCGGCATCTGCCCCAGCTCTTCCCGCGCGATCAGCTCGAACGACGCCTGGGCGCTGTCATAGGCATAGCCCTGGGTCTCGCGACGTTTCACCGTCTCCAGCAGGCCGGGCAGCGCCGGATCGGTCCGCTCGACCTCCAGCCCCGCCTCGGCGAGCCTGCGCCGCAGATTCGACTGGCCCGCCTGGTTCGACATCGGCACGACGCGCTCGTTGCCCACCGACCCGGGCAGGATATGCTCATAGGTGGTCGGATCCTTCAGGATCGCGCTCGCATGCAGCCCCGCCTTGTGTGCGAAGGCCGACGCGCCCACATAGGCCGCCTGCTTCATCGGCACCCGGTTGAGGATATCGTCCAGGGTCCGGCTGACCTTGCGCAGCCCCTCCAGCGCCTCGACCGTGACCCCGGTCTCGAACCGGCTGGCATAGGGCTCCTTCAGCATCAGGGTCGGGATCAGCGAGGTCAGGTTGGCATTGCCACAGCGCTCGCCCAGCCCGTTCAACGTCCCCTGGATCTGCCGCGCCCC
The DNA here is from genome assembly GCF_900172355.1 of Roseisalinus antarcticus. Lineage (GTDB taxonomy): Bacteria > Pseudomonadota > Alphaproteobacteria > Rhodobacterales > Rhodobacteraceae > Oceanicola > Oceanicola antarcticus_A. Next base: position 91,179 of record NZ_FWFZ01000001.1, read on the forward strand.
GGCCTCCACGGCAGCCAGAGTACCGGCCACGGCGGTCTCGGTGTCGTTGTGGCAATGGATGCCCAGCCGTTCGCCCGGCACACCGCTGGCGATCACCTCGCCGACGATCCGGCCGATCTCGCTGGGCAAGGTCCCGCCATTGGTGTCGCACAGCACGATCCAGTCCGCCCCAGCCTCCAGCGCCGCATGAACCGCTGCCAGCGCATAGCCCCGGTTCGACTTGAACCCGTCGAAGAAATGCTCGGCGTCGAAATGCGCCTCCCGCCCGGTGCCCTTCACATGGGCGAACGAGGCCCGGATGTTGTCGAGGTTCTCCTCGAGCGTGATCCCCAGCGCCGTCTCCACGTGAAAATCATGGGTCTTGCCCACCAGGCAGACTGACGGCGTGCCCGCGTTCAGAACCGCGGCCAGCACGTCGTCATTCTCCGCCGAGCGCCCGGTCCGCTTGGTCATGCCGAAGGCGGTCAGCACCGCCCGGGTCGCGGGCGGCGCATCGAAGAACTCGCTGTCCGTGGGGTTCGCCCCCGGCCAGCCGCCCTCGATGTAATCGATCCCGAGCCCGTCCAGCATCGCCGCGATCCGGCACTTCTCTGCGGTCGAGAAATCCACCCCCTGGGTCTGCTGCCCGTCCCGCAAGGTCGTGTCGAAGAGATAGAGCCGCTCCTTCTGCGCCCCGTCCTTCTTCTGGTCCGAAATATCCCGGGGGGAGTCCGCAGGACGGGGGGCAGCGCCCCCCTCGACATCCGAAACACTCATCGCAGCGCCTCCAGCTTGGCCCGGTCAAAATCCATGTGATGCCGCAGCCGGACCCCGGACGCGGCGAGCATGACGGACAGGCCCGCCTGTTCCAGCCGGCTCCGAAAGGCATCGGCTTGGGTGAAATCCTTGCACGCCTTGGCCTCTTCGCGCAGCCTGCCCAGCTTCTCCGCCAAGGGCTCCAGAAGCTCCGCCATGGCGGTGAACTCGGCGACCCGCGCCAGCAGGCCCTCAAGGCTGAAGATGCCCAGAAAGACCAGATCGCCCGCAAGCCGGGTCGCGACCTCGGCATGGTCGAGCCGGTCGAGCGCCTGCAGCGCCCCGTGGGTGTTCAGATCGTCTGCCAGCGCCTCGACAAGGGGCGGGCTGGGCGCATCCGGCTCGATGGCATCCAGCTTCGCATGGTGCGCCACCGTCTCGATATAGCCCGAAAGCCTGGACAGGGCGGCCGACTGCTTTTCCGCCGTCCAGTCCATCGGCTTGGAATAATGCGTGCCCAGCATGACATACCGGATGACCTCGCCCGGCACGCCCTGTTCCAGAAGATCCCGCACGGTGAAGAAATTACCCAGCGACTTGGACATTTTCCTGCCCTCGACCTGCAGCATCTCGTTGTGCAGCCAATAGCGCGCGAAACCGCCGCCCGGATGGGCGCAGGCCGATTGCGCCAGCTCGTTCTCGTGATGCGGGAACATCAGGTCGTTGCCGCCACCGTGGATGTCAAAGGTCTCGCCCAGCAGCTCGTGGGCCATGGCCGAGCACTCGATATGCCAGCCCGGCCGCCCCCGCCCCCAGGGGCTGTCCCAGCCGGGCGCGGCGTCATCCGACGGCTTCCACAGCACGAAATCCATCGGGTTGCGTTTGTAGGGCGCGACCTCGACCCGGGCGCCGGCGATCATGTCCTCGACCGAGCGGCCTGAAAGCCGCCCGTATTCGGCATGGCTTTCGACGGCGAACAGCACGTGCCCCTCGGCCTCGTAGGCATGGCCCGAGGCGACGAGCCCGGCGATCATGTCCTTCATCGCCCCGATCCACTCGGTCGCCCTTGGCTCCTGCGTGGGCCGCAGCGCCCCCAGCGCGTCGGTGTCCTCGTGATACCATCCGATCGTCTCGGTGGTGATGTCGCGGATGTCGCGCCCGGTCTCGGCGGCGCGGGCGTTGATCTTGTCATCGACGTCGGTGAAGTTGCGCACGTAGGTGACATGATCCGCGCCATAGACATGGCGCAGCAGCCGGAACAACGTGTCGAACACGATCACGGGCCGCGCATTCCCCAGATGCGCCCTGTCATAGACCGTGGGGCCACAGACATACATCCGCACGTTGTCGGGATCGAGCGGCGCGAACGGCTCGACCTTGCGAGTGAGGGTATTCTTCAGTCGGATGGTGACCATTGGGGCCTCGCGCGGTTGTCGCCCGCGGGCTTTAGCAATTTCGATCTGGAGAGGAAACGAGAAGAGCTGGCCCGCGCGACGATTGTCAGCAGCAAATAATGATGCAGCAGAGAATGCAGATGCTCTTCATGGCAGCGGTGCTAGCAGGCGGGGGCGGCGGCGTCCAGCGTCATGTGACCCCGCGCAGCATCCCGGCCAGGTGGCGCACGGTCCGCAGGTTGCGGCCGGTCAGATCGGTGCCCGGCACCACCCGGCCGAGGTTCGCGAACAGCTTCGACCGCCCGATCCCCTCGGGCGCGGACAGATAGACCGCCGCCGGCCCCGCCTCCAGCGCCTCGCCTGGCGCGATGTAGCGGTCCAGCGCCGCGCCATCGATCCTCGGCGCGCCGAAAGCGAAGTAGACATGGGCCAGCCGGCCGTCCTCCGGCGAAAACGGGCAGGCTGCCGCGATCCGCTCGAAACGGGCGCGGCCCAGCACCAGCACCGGCACGTCCACGCCGATCTCTCGCCTCATCGCCCCACGTAGATCCTGCGCCAGGTCGCCGTCCGCGGCCTGGAACACCAGGTTTCCCGAGGCGATGTAGCTTTGCACCCCGGTCCAGCCGAGCCCCTCGGCCAGCCTGCGCAGTTCGGGCATCGCCACCTTGTTGCCGCCGCCCACATTGACCCCCCGCAACAATGCCACATGGGCTGTCATGCTTGCCTCGCCTTCGTGTCTGGGCAAGACTGATCCTATGAGCGATGCCCGGGTCAAGACCCTCTGCGCGGCCCTGCCCGGCGCCACATATGCCGATCCGGCGGACGGCGAATTGCGGTCGTGGAAGGTGGGCGGCAAGATGTTCGCCTGCATGGGCACCCGCGACCCCGGCGTGTCGGTCAAGACACCCTCGGTCGAGGATGCCGCCCTGCTGATAGAGATCGGCCGGGCGATCCGGGCGCCGTATTTCCATCGGTCCTGGGTCCGGATCGACCCCGACGCCATCCCCGAGGACGAGCTGCGCGACCGGATCACGACCTCCTACCGGATCGTGCGGTCGAGCCTCACGAAGAAGGTGCAGGCCGGCCTCGGCCCGGAGTGACACGGCCGGACGGTGTGGGACGGCCCCAAAGACCGGCAGGACTATTCGGGGTGACACGGCCGCACAGTACAAACCTCAGCGCGTATTGCAAGACCGCAACGGGGCGCGATCCGGGCACGCGGGGCCCGGAGGGGAGCGGCCTAGAACTTGCCGATGCGCCGGGTGGCCCGCATGGCCTGGCGCGCGCGCTTGGCAGCCTGACGCCCGTCGCCTTCACCCTGGCCCTGGTCCTGGCGTTGGCCTTGTCCGCCGCCACCGCCGCCGCCGCCATTGCGGTTGCGGTTGCCGCCCCCGCCGCCACGGCCACGGCCGCCGCGGGCGATGTGGTTCATCCCCTGTTTCATGAACATCCGCACAATCATTCGGATCATTCGTTCCATGATCTTCCTCTCATCCTCGAGATTTCGCGGAAGCATAGCGGAAAAACGCGGCCACAAGAAGGCAGGCGCGATCACGTGTCGTCGAAGAGGCCCGACTGGGCGTCGCCCTCGCCCGCGCCCTCGCCCTCTTCGGGCCCCTCGCTGCCCGGCGGCGGCCGGTTGTCCAGCAGGCCGGCGGCGCGCAGCTCCGACAGGCCGGGCAGATCGCGGGCATTCTCCAGCGCGAAATGATCGAGGAACGCCTCGGTCACCACGAAGGTCACCGGGCGTCCCGGGGTCATGCGCCTGCGGCCGAAACGGATCCAGGACATCTCGATCAGCTGGTCGATGGTCCCGCGCGACACGCCGACGCCACGGATCTCCTCGATCTCGGCGCGGGTGACGGGCTGGTGGTAGGCGATGATCGCCAGCGTCTCGATCGCCGCGCGGCTGAGCTTGCGGGTCTCGACCACCTCCTGCTGCATCAGGAACCCCAGGTCCGGCGCGGTGCGGATCGCCCAGGCCTCGCCGATCCGGGTGATGGCGACACCGCGGCCCTCATAGCGCCGGCGCAGATGCTCCAGCGCCCGAGCCGGGTCCGAGCCATGGGGCATCCGGCCGATCAGCTCGCGCAGGGTCACCGGGTCGGCGGTGGCAAAGAGGATGGCCTCAACCATGCGCTCCTGCTCGGCCATGGGCGGCGCCTCGAAGAGGCTTTTCTCCATCTCGAGATCGCGGTCGGGATCGGGCTCTGTCATGGAGACTTCCGGCGGATCTGGATCGGGGCGAAGCTCTCGCCCTGTCGGATTTCGATGCTGCCCTCCTTGGCCAGCTCCAGGCTCGCGGCGAAGGTCGCGGCGGTCGCGGTCCGCCGCCGCACGGGATCGCCGCCCCAGCCGTCGGGCATGTAGCTCGTCAGGTCCGTCCAGTCGCCGGCGAAGCCGATCAGCGGCCGCATCCGCTCCAGCGCCTGTTCCAGCGTCAGCAGGTTGGAGCGGTCGAAGGCATAGGGCCGGAACTCGTCCTTGGTGCGGATCCGGGCATAGGCCTGCATCAGGTCGATCAGCGTCGCGGTATAGGCCACCCGGCGCACGCGAGAGACATCCTCGGTGATGCCGCGCGCAAAGCGGTCGCGGCCCAGCTGGTCGCGCGCCATCAGCTTGGCCGCCGCCCCGCGCATGGCCTCCAGCCGTTCGAGCTGGAACGCCAGGTGCGCGGCCATCTCCTCGCCCGAGGGCCCCTCTTCCTCGGGGTCGGGCGGCAGCAGCAGGCGGGATTTCAGGAACGCGAGCCAGGCCGCCATCACCAGGTAATCCGCGGCCAGCTCGATCCGCAGCGCCCGCGCCTGTTCGACAAAGGCCAGGTATTGCCGGGCCAGCGCCAGGACCGAGATCTCGCGCAGGTCCACCTTCTGGGTGCGGCTGAGCGTCAGCAGCAGATCGAGCGGGCCCTCGAACCCGTCCACGTCGACGATCAGCGCCTCGGCGGCAAGCCGGGCGGCGACATCCGTGGGCGCGGTCTCGAATTCGTCGTCGGACATCGGGCGGGCGGGCCTTCTCAGGTCAGAAGGCTTGCAAGTTCCGCGTCGAGCGCCGCCATGTCAACGGGCTGGGGCGCCTTGCGCTGGGAAAGCGCCGCATCCGCGCGGGCGTTCGCCGCCCCGTCCATCACCCGGCAGGCCGCCGCCGTCGCCCGCATCTCGTCGAGCGAGCCGTTGCAATGGAGCGCGATATCGCAGCCCGCCTCGAGGCAGGCGGCGGCGCGGTCGGGGATCGGCCCCGACAGGGCCTGCATCCCGATATCGTCGGACAGCAGAAGGCCGCTGAAGCCGATCTCTTCGCGGATCAGCCGGATCACCCGGTCCGAGGTGGTCGCCGGTGCGCCCGCGTCGAGGTCGGAAAAGACGATATGGGCCGTCATGCCCATCGCCATGGTGTTGAGCGCCTTGAACGGGGCGAAGTCGCGGCCGGCAAGCTCGTCTGCCGGAACCGCAACGCGCGGCAGGTCCAGGTGGCTGTCGACGCTGGCGCGGCCATAGCCGGGAATGTGCTTGAGCACCGGCAGCACGCCACCGTCGAGCAGCGCCTCGGCGCAGGTCCGCGCGGCCGCGACCACGGTCGCGACATCGTCGCCGTAAAGCCGGTTGCGCAGCACCGGGTGGGTCTGCGGCTCTGCCAGGTCGGCCAGCGGGGCGCAGTTCACGTCGATGCCCACGGCGTGCAATTCGGCGGCGATCAGGCGGTTGCGGATGTAGACGGCGCGCATCGGGTCGCGGGCCCGGGTCATCTGGTCGAGCGCCGGCAGGTAGCTGCGCCAATGCGGCGGGCCCATCCGCTGGACCCTTCCGCCTTCCTGGTCGATCAGGATCGGCGCCCGCCAGCCTACCGCGTCGCGCAGATCCGACGTGAGGGCGCCCAGCTGCCCGGGGCTTTCGACATTGCGGGCGAAGAGGATGAAGCCGAACGGGTCGGCCTGGGCAAAGAACTGCCGCTCCGCCTGCGAAAGGCGGGCGCCCAGGCAGCCGAGAATGACCGCCCGGCGGCTCATGTCAGCGCGAGACCACGGACATGCACAGCGCGTCCTCCGCGACCAGCGCCGCGCAGAAGCGCCGCGCCTCGGACAGGTCCTCGAACCCGGTGGCACGCAGGCGCCAGAGCGTGCGGCCCGCGCTTTCGGTCTGCTGGATCACCGGCGCCTTGCCGCCCATGTAATCGGCGAACCGGCCCGAGATCTGGCGCCACTGGGCGGCGGCGACGGCCTCGCTCTCGAACGCGCCAAGCTGCACCAGCCGTGTGCCCGGCGGTATCGTCGCCGGATCGACCAGCGCCAGATCCGACGCGGAGGGCGTCCGCGCCGCGGTGGGCTCTATCCCGCTGATGCGCATCGGGCGGGGCTGGGGCCGCAGCGACCGGCTGACGCCGGGCACGGACGCCGGAATGACCGAGACCACCGGCGCCCCGTCGAGCGCGAGCTGCACCTCGCCCGCCTCCATGTCGAGCGCCGTCAGCGGCGCCACCCCCTGCGCGATCTGATCGGCGAGCGCCTGGATCTGGTCGGCGGTCAGCGGCACATCGTTGTCAAGCAGGGCATCGGCGAGCGGGTCGGCGCCGGCAATCTCGTCCGCGGCCTCGGCGACCATGGCCGAGATGCCGGCGAGCGCCTCGGCGCTGTCGTCGGCGTCGGCCGAGGCCTCGATGACCGGGTCGGGGACCGCAGGGGCCAGTTCCAGGTCTTCCGCCGCCAGCTCGATATCCCGCGGGGCGAGCGTCAGCCTGTCCTCGGGCGCACCGGCCTGGCCCTCGGCGGCCACGGCGTTGACGGACAGGCCACGGTGCAGCGCGACTTCGCCGCCCGGATCGGCGGGCTGCTCGCGCATCGGCCCCTCGATGGCGCGGACCACGGGGATGCCGCTCACGTCGCGCTTGACGAGCTTGTAGCTCCAGACGCCGACGCCGGCGACCAGCGCCAGCGACAGGACCGCCCCGGTCAGATTGACCAGGGTCGAGGCCCGAAAGCCGGTTTCAGGCGCGTCCGCACCATAGGAGTAATCTGCCATGTCTGCCTCACGTGCCCCGGCGGCTGGATCCGCCGATGGTCTCTTGGGTTCCTGCTCGTGTCCCCGGGCGGCGCGTGCGGCTTTATGGTGGCGTCGGCCTTTTCGGCTCTTTGACTACCGCATCTCGTCCACGGGGATGACGCCAAGGATACCCAATCCTTGCGAAATCACAATCGCCGCGGCCTTGGGCAGCGCAATTTTGGCTTGTGTTGCAGCGGAATCACCCTCCTGCAGGAAACGCAGGGCGGTCTCTTCGTTGCCCCTGTTCCACAGCGCGTGCAGTTCCGAGGCCAACTCGTAGAGATAGAACGCCACCCTGTGGGGCTCGTGCAGGCGGGCCGCGATCTCGATCAGGCGGGGCCACTCGGCGATCTTCCTGGCCAGGGACAGCTCTGCCTCGTGGGTCATCGCGGACAGATCCTGACGCGCCAGCGCCCCGGCATCGGTTGCCAGCCCCATCTCTTCGGCCTTGCGCAGGACGGATTGCACCCGCGCATGGGCGTATTGCACGTAGAAGACCGGATTGTCCTTCGACTGCTCGGTCACCTTGTCGAAATCGAAATCCAGCGGCGCGTCGTTCTTGCGCGTCAGCATGTGGAACCGCAGCACGTCCGCGCCGACCATCTCGACCGCGTCCGCCAGGGTCACGAAGGTCCCGGCCCGCTTGGACATCTTGAACGGCTGCCCGTTCCGGTAGAGCTTCACCAGCTGGATCAGCTTGACGTCCAGCGGCACCCTGCCCCCGGACATGGCCGAGACCGCCGCCTTCATCCGCTTGACATAGCCGCCGTGATCCGCGCCCAGCACGTCGATCAGCTGGGTAAAGCCGCGCTCCAGCTTGTCGTGGTGATAGGCGATGTCGGGGGCGAAATAAGTCCAGGCGCCGTCCGATTTCATGATCGGGCGGTCGACATCGTCGCCGTGCTCGGTCGATTTGAACAGCGTCTGCTCGCGCGGCTCCCAATCCTCGGGCAGCTTGCCCTTGGGCGGCTCCAGCACGCCCTTGTAGATCAGGCCCTTCTCGCGCAGCCCCTCGATGGCCGCCTCGATCCGGCCGGTGCCGTAAAGCGACTTTTCCGAGAAATAGACATCCATCACCACGCCGACCGCGGCGAGATCGGCCTTGATCTGCTCCAGCATCTTCTCGGTCGCGAAATCGCGGATTGTCTGGAGCCAGACCTCCTCGGGCCGGTCGACGAAGGCGTCGCCATGCGCCGCCTTGACCGCCTCGCCCACGTCCTTGAGGTATTCGCCCGGATAGGTGCCGTCGGCAAATTCGACCTCGCGGCCGAACGCCTCCAGATACCGCAGATAGACCGAGCGGGCGAGCACATCGACCTGCCCCCCGCCGTCGTTGATGTAGTATTCCCGCGTCACGTCGTAGCCCGCGAAATCGAGCACCGCGGCCAGCGCATCGCCCACCGCCGCGTGCCGGGCATGGGCCACGTGCATCGGTCCGGTGGGGTTGGCCGAGACGAACTCCACGTTGATCCGCTCGCCGCCCCCCATGGTCGAGCGGCCGTAGTCGGGCGTGCCGAGGACGGTGGTCACGAGCCCATGCCAGACCGTGTCGGCCAGCCGCATGTTCAGAAAGCCCGGCCCGGCCACGTCGGCCACCGCGATCCGGTCGTCGGCCAGCAGGCGGGCGGCCAGCGCGTCGGCGATGTCGCGCGGCTTCAGGCCCGCGGGCTTGGCCAGCACCATCGCGGCATTGGTCGCCATGTCGCCGTGGGCCGGGTCGCGGGGCGGCTCGACGGTCACATTGGCATGGTCGAGCCCGGCGGGCAGCGTCCCCTCCGCCACCAGCGCGTCAAGGCAGCCCACCACAAGGGCCCGGATATCGGAAAAGAGGTTCATGTCGCAGCTTCCTCGGAAATCAGGGGCGGTTTATCACGGGCGTGTCCGAGTGCAATCCACCCTGACCACGCCCCGCCCGGCCCGGTTTGCGCTTGTTCCCCGGCCGGAGGCAGGTTTTATCTGGGCGCCGGGCCGGCAGGAGACGGGATTTGGTGCGCACGACGATCGGGCTGATGATGCTGAGCGCGCTCGCGATGGGCCTGTCCGCCCTCGCGCTGCGGCTGGAGATGGCCGCCCCGGGTCAGAGCGCCGCGCTGCTGGCCGGCGGCTGGAACGCCCCAAGCGTCGCCACGCTGCTCTTTGCGGTGCACGGCACCTCGGGTCTGATGCTGATGGCGCTGGCCGGGGCGGCGATGGGGGGCGTCGCGGCCACCGCAAACGGCCCCGCCGGCTGGACCAGCGCCGCCCTCGGCCTTGCGGCGGCGGTCGTGCTTGCGATCGTCGGCGTGCTGCAGGCGCTGCCACCCGGTCTGCAGCCCTTCACCATGGTGCCGCTCGACGCGCTGCCGGCCGAGCGGCTGGCGGCGGCACTGGGCGATCCCGAACGGCTCTCGGCGTTGGGGCGCGGCGAATGGGCCCAGATCGCGGCGCTCACCCCGTTGCTGCTCGGCGCGGGGGCGCTGGCCGGTGCGCGGCCCGGCCATCGCTGGGGCGGGCGCGTGGTTCAGGTGCTGTCGGTCGCCGCCCTCGTGACGCTGGGGATGCAGACGCCGGCGGTGCCGATGTCCTCGGCCATCGGCATCCTGGTCCTGCCGTTGCTGGCGCTGATCGCGACGCTGTCGATGCAGCTGGCCGACGACGCGGTGCCCGCGGCCCCCTACCTCTGGACCGGGTCGGTGGGCATGGTGCTGGGCCTGATCGTGGCCGCGACCCTTGGCACCAACCCGGGCACCGACCCGGGCACCGCCCCAGGCGGCGGCGCGGCGGCGGCGGCGACGGTGAACGCCATGGCAGGCACGACCCTGTTGCCGGGGCTGATGCACCTGACGGTCTGGGGCTTTGCGCTTTTCGCGGTCTTCGCGGCGCTCAACCGGCGCTGGAGCCCGCGCCTGCAGGAGGGCATCCTCTGGGGCCATGCACTTGGCCTCGCGGTGCTCTGTGCGCTGGCCGCCGCGCCGCTCGTGCGCAACGGTCTGGACGGGATGCCGGTGCGCCGGCTCGATCCTGCCGCGAGCTTCGCCGCCGCGCAGCGGGACGCGGCCGTCTGGGCGCTCCTGCTGCTCGGCTGGATCCTTGCGGGGGTCATTGTGGCCTGGCGACGACGCTCTCGCCCGTAAGCCGCTCGTGCGTGAGGATGGCAAAACGGTCCGTCATCCCGGCGATGTAATCGGCGACGATCCGGGCCAGCCGCATCTCGTCGCCCGCGGCCTCGTCCACGTCCTTGCGCCATTGCTTGGGCAGCTGCGCGGGGTCCGCCATGAAGGCGGGGAAAAGATCGTTGATCACCCGCGTCACCTGCTGGCGCATCACCACCACCGAGGGGGCACGGTACATCCGCTCGAACAGGAATTGCCGCAGCACCTTGAGATCGGTCCAGAGCCCGGGTGAGAACTGCACCACCATCCGCCCCGCGTGCCGGATATCGGCCGGGCCTTGCGGCGCGAGGTCGGCAAGGTTGGCCCGGGTCACGCCGATCACGTCCTCGACGAGGATGCCGAAGAACCGCCGCAGCGCCTCGTGCCGGCGGCGGTAGTAGTTGAGGCCCGGATAGGCCCGGTCGACCTCGGCGAAACACTCCCTCAGCACGGGCAGTTCCGCCAGCTCGTCGGTCGAGAACAGCTCGGCCCGCAGGCCGTCGTGCAGATCGTGGTGGGAATAGGCGATGTCGTCGGAGAGGGCCGCGACCTGCGCCTCGGCGCCGGCGTGGGTCGGCAGCTCCAGGTCGTGGCGCATGTCGTATTCGGCCAGCGCCCAGGGGATCGGCGCGGTCACCGGGCCGTTGTGCTTGGCGATGCCCTCAAGCGTCTCCCAGGTCAGGTTCAGCCCGTCCCATTCGGCATAGTGCCGCTCCAGCGAGGTGACGATGCGCAGGGTCTGGGCGTTGTGGTCGAAGCCGCCGTAGGGCGCCATCAGCGCCCCCAGCGCGTCCTCGCCGGTATGGCCGAAGGGCGTGTGCCCGAGGTCATGGGCCAGCGCCACCGCCTCGGTCAGTTCCTGGTCGAGCCCCAGCGTCCTGGCCATGGTCCGGGCCACCTGCGCCACTTCGATCGAATGGGTCAGGCGGGTGCGGAAGTAATCGCCCTCATGCTCGATGAACACCTGGGTCTTGTGCTTGAGCCGCCGGAAACTGGAGGCGTGGATGATCCTGTCGCGATCCCGTTGGAAGGGCGAGCGAAAGGTGCTCTCGGCCTCGGGAAAAAGCCGCCCGCGGCTTTGGTCGGGGTCGCACGCGAAAAGCGCCGCCATGATCTGCCTCGTCTGTCTGCCGGGGCGCGGCGCGCCCCCCTGTTCCTGGCCCCGCGACGGTGTCCCGACCGTCGCGATCGCTGCCTTGTCAGACCTCTAGCAGCCCGCTAAAGGCGTGACGAGGGCAAGCGCATCTTGGCACTTGCCATCACTGCGCCTATCTTGAGCCCGAGAGTCGAAGGGACCGAAGCCATGCTGACCGTACCACCCAAAGTCACTCCCCGCGCCTTCGAGCGCCTGGCCGAGATCGGCGCCGCCGCACAGGGCAAGGCGCTGCGCATCGCCGTCGAGGGGGGCGGATGTTCCGGGTTCCAGTACCAGATCGACCTCGACGCGCCCGGCGACGACGACCTCGTCCTCGAGGCCGAGGGCGAGCGCGTGGTGATCGACAGCGTCTCGCTGCCGTTTCTCGCCGACGCGGTGATCGACTTCAGCGAAGAGCTGATCGGCGCCCGCTTCGTGATCGAGAACCCGAACGCCACCAGTTCCTGCGGCTGCGGCACCTCGTTCTCTCTCTGACTTTCCGCTGACCGTGTTCCGCTGACATGGCGGCCGGCCGCGCGGCCGGCCGTTTTCGCGTATCCGTCTGCGCCGGCCCCCAATCACGGGCGCACGAGTGCGCCGGCCGCGGGCGCGCGGGTCACGGGCTTTACGGCCCCTTCCATGGTGTGTTGTATAAGCGCCGGCCGCGGGCGCGCGGGTCACGGGGCGCATGCGCCCGCGCACGCAGTCCTCACCTCCTTCCCGAAAAATCATTCAATTGCGTGACGTTAGGTCAATTCTCTGTTCACGGATACGTTATGAAGAAATATCGCTTTTCGAGGAAACAAAACGCGGGGGGGTCGGAGTTGACCGGACAGCAACGAAGAAAGGAGTTCGTTATGTTTAACACGAAAATCATCGCTGCCGCCGCTACCGCAACCGCCCTTCTGGGGACCGCCGCCGCGGCCGAGAGCTACTTCACGTATCTCGACAACACGCCGCAAGAGCGGGACACAACCCTGGAGCTTGGCTCCGTCGTGTCCGACGCCGATGGTGTCATCGTGGTCTACGAATACAGCGACGGCGAATACGGCGACACGCTGGGCAGCACGCAAGTCAGCGCCGGCGCGAACGACAACGTCGACGTGCAGCTTGACGAGAACCCCTATTACCAGGTCGCGGCCGTGCTCTATCTCGGCGAGCCGACGATGCCGGAAGATGGCGCCGCGATGGTGACCGTCGAAATCGACGAGTAATCATTGATCCGCGGGCGCGAGAGCGTCTCGAATGAACGGAAGGGCCAGCCTGCGGGCTGGCCCTTTTCGTTTTTCCCGGGCATGGTCGGCCCATGAAAATCGCGACCTTCAACATCAATGGAATCAAGGCCCGCCACCCCGCCCTGTGCGACTGGCTGGACGAGGCCGCCACCGACGTCGTCCTGCTGCAGGAGATCAAGTCGGTGGACGAGAATTTCCCCCGCGAGATGTTCGAGGACCGGGGCTACAACGTCGAGACCCACGGCCAGAAGGGGTTCAACGGCGTCGCGATCCTGTCGAAACTGCCGCTGGAGGATGTCACTCGCGGGCTGCCCGGCGATGACAGCGACGAACAGGCCCGCTGGATCGAGGCCACCGTGGTGGGCAGGACGGCGATCCGGCTCTGCGGGCTCTACCTGCCCAACGGCAACCCGGCGCCGGGCCCGAAATACGACTACAAGCTGGCCTGGATGGAACGCCTGCGGACCCGGGCACAGGCCTTGATGGAGGCCGAGGAGCCCGCCCTCATGGCCGGCGATTACAATGTCATCCCGCAGCCCGAGGACGCCGCCCGCCCCAAGGCCTGGGAAAAGGACGCGCTGTTCCTGATGGACAGCCGGACGGCCTTTCGGCGGATCGTGAACCTCGGCTTCACCGAAGGCTTTCGCGCCCGGGTGCAGGGGCCGGGGCATTACTCGTTCTGGGATTACCAGGCCGGCGCCTGGGACCGGAACGACGGGATCCGCATCGACCACGTCCTGTTGACGCCGCAGGCCGCCGACCTGATGCGCGACATCACGATCGACAGCGAGATCCGGGGCCGTGAAAAGCCCTCCGACCATGTGCCGGTAGTGATCGACCTCGACGCATGACGGTCGTTTCCGATGTGTTGAAGCTGCTTCAGGGCAAGACCCGCGCGCAGTCGCGGCTGAGGGGCCGGATCTGGCGGCTGTTGCGAGGCGCGGCCGCGCCCTCGGACGACCCGCTGGTGATCTTCGCGATCCCGCTGGTGTCGCGCCGCCGCAGCTCGGACTGGGATCAGGTCACCGCGAACCTCTCCGCCACGCTCGCCAGCTTCCTGCGCCAGACCGACGGCAACTGGATGGCCCTGATCTGCGGCCAGGACCGCCCCGACGACCTGCCCGACGATCCGCGGATCACCTTCCTCAAGGCCAGGGTCGGCGACAAGTTCTACGACAAGGGCGACAAGCGCCGCCAGCTGATCGCCCATGTCGCGCGACGGATCCGGCGGGACGGCTATTACATGCAGTTTGATGCCGACGACATCCTGCACCCCGAGGCCGTGGCCCATATGCGCGGCGACCACAACGGGCGCGGCTACCTGATCTCGCGCGGGTATTTCGTTCATGCGGGCGCCCGCCGCCTTGCCCCGCTGGAGCCGCCAGAGAAGCCGTTTCACCTGGCCTGCGGCTCCTCCTCGGCGGTCTACGTGGATTTCCGCACCCACCGGCACGATGCCCGGCTGCTGGCCGAGCACCGCTCGCACACCCGTGTCGCCGAGACCTGCGCGGAATGGGGCCAGCCGCTCGACGAGATCCCGTTTCCGGCCGCGCTCTACATGGTCGGCCACGGCGAGAACATGATCCAGCGGCGCGGCAAGCTCGAGGACCGGCTGGGCCATCTCGACGCGCACGAGATCACGTCCCCGGCCGCGCGCGACACGATCCTGGCGGCCTTCGGGCTGTAGAATGGGCCCGCCCGCCCCTTTCAGACCGTCACGTCATGCCCGTAAAGCCAGTCGAGCCGCTTCAGGAACGCCTTGGGCGCCACGGTTCCGATCCCTCGCAGCGCGGTTAGCGACACGCTGCGGCGCAGCCCGCCCAGATGGTAGTTGACCGCGTTGCTGTTGGCGGCGGAAATCGCCCGGGCCACGCGGGGCCGCCGACGCTGACCGTAGAGCTCCAGCGTCCCGTCGGCCCAATCGGCGGCCAGGCACCAGGCATCCTCCAGCGCGAGATTGGCGCCCTGGGCCAGGAACGGCAATGTCGGATGCGCCGCATCCCCGAGCAGCGCCAGACCGCCGCCGGTCCACACCTTCGCAACCGGATGCCGGAACAGGCCCCATTGCATCACGTCCTCGGCCTTGCCCAGCCGGCCGGTCACCCGCCCCGAGAGCTTGTGGAACGCGTGGCGCAGGACCTCGGGATCGGCCCGCAGGTGCCAGCCCTCCGCCGTCCACTCGCGCCGTTCCAGCACCGCCACGATGTTGAGCCGCCCGCCCGGCACCGGATAGGTGACGATGTGGCGCCCCGGCGCCATCCAGATCCGCGCGACCGGATCGGCATCCTCGGCCGGCACCACGCAGCGGAACGCGACCTGGCCTGTGAAGAACGCCGCATCCGCGCCATTGAGCACCGGGCGCGCCACCGAATTCAGCCCGTCGGCGCCGACGGTCAGCGCGGGGCGCACGGTGCCGCGGCTGTCCTCGAAGGCGCCGTCGGGTCGCAGGGACTCGATTCGCTCGCCAAGACGCAGGGTGACCCCCGCCGCGCGGGCGCCGGTCGCCAGGATGTCGATGAGATCGGCGCGGTGAAAGAACCGGTAGGGCGGGCCGGACAGGGCCGAAAGATCGAACCGCGCCACCCGCTCGCCGCTCAGACCGTCCATCGGCTCCACCGCCCGGGCGGTGATCCCGCGGGCCGTCGCGGCCTCTCCCAGCCCGAGAGCGTCGAGAACCCGGGCGCCGTTCGGAGTGATCTGGATGCCCGCGCCGACCTCGCGCAGTTCCTTGGCCTGTTCGTAGACGGTCACCTCTGCCCCGCGCCGGGCAAAGGCCGTGGCCGCCGCCAATCCGCCTATCCCGCCGCCAAGGATGGCGACGGTGCCAGAGGCGCGCGACGGCCCGGTCACATCAGGTGTCCCGATGAACCTTCTCGCGGCGCTCGTGACGCTCCTGCGCCTCGAGGCTCATGGTTGCGATCGGGCGGGCCTTGAGCCGCTTGATCGAAATCGGCTCGCCGGTCATCTCGCAATAGCCGAATTCGCCCTCGTCGATGCGCCGCAGGGCGGCGTCGATCTTGGACACCAGCTTGCGCTGACGATCGCGGGTCCTGAGTTCCAGCGCGCGGTCGGTCTCTTCCGAGGCCCGGTCCACGACGTCCGGAATATTGCGTGTCTGGTCCTTCATGCCCTCGATCGTGTCGCGGGTATCCTCCAGAAGATCCGAGCGCCATTCGAGCAACTTCCGGCGGAAGAACTCGAGTTGCCTGTCATTCATGAACGGTTCGTCTTCAGCGGGCTGGTAGTCATCCGAAATGAACACTTCGGCCTTCATATTATCTTCCCTCGCATCGCCTTCATCTGGCTCTTGCAGGTGACCAGTCATCCGGCATCCCCATAATATATCGGTCGTTTACTCCCCTTCCCCCAGCCTGTCACCCCCCAATTCGCCTTGGCGACAAGAGTTGAAGAGAACGCAGCAACCGCTAGACTTCATGAGGGAAACAATCATCATGGACAGCCCCGTGAAGTTCACCGGAACCGCCGATTACGTCGCCACCGACGACCTGACAATCGCCGTCAACGCGGCCGTCACGCTGGAGCGGCCGCTGCTGGTGAAGGGGGAGCCCGGAACCGGCAAGACAGAGCTTGCCCGGCAGGTCGCCGGCGCGCTGGGGCTGCCGATCATCGAGTGGCACATCAAGTCCACGACCCGCGCCCAGCAGGGGCTCTACGAATACGACGCGGTCAGCCGCCTGCGCGACAGCCAGCTGGGCGATGCCCGGGTGCATGACGTGTCCAACTACATCCGGCGGGGCAAGCTGTGGCAGGCCTTCGCCGCGCCCGACCGGGTCGTGCTGCTGATCGACGAGATCGACAAGGCCGACATCGAGTTTCCCAACGACCTGCTGCAGGAGCTCGACCGGATGGAGTTCCACGTCTACGAGACCGGAGAGACCATCCGCGCCGAGACCCGGCCCATCGTCATCATCACCTCGAACAACGAAAAGGAGCTGCCCGACGCCTTTCTGCGCCGCTGCTTCTTTCACTACATCCGCTTTCCCGATGCCGACACGATGAAGCGCATCGTCGCCGTCCACCACCCCGGCATCAAGGAGGCGCTTCTGACCACCGCGCTCACCCGGTTCTACGAGCTGCGCGAGACGCCGGGCCTCAAGAAGAAGCCCTCGACCTCCGAGGTGCTGGACTGGCTCAAGCTGCTGCTGGCCGAGGATCTGGCCCCGGAGGACCTCAAGGGCGGCGGGCAGGACGCCCTGCCCCGGCTGCACGGTGCGCTGCTGAAGAACGAGCAGGACGTGCACCTGTTCGAGCGCCTGGCCTTCATGGCGCGGCGCGAGCGCTAGGTCCGCGATGGCGCGGCGCGAGCGTTTGGCTTGGGGCAACGCGCCGGGCCTGCGACGGCCCCGCACCTTCCCCAACAAGGGACAGATCAACATATTGTAGCCGGGTGGCCGAGGCCCCCAAGAAACCTGAGTCTTCCGGGCCACGCCCCGCGCAGATCCGCGGCGCGGGCGCAGTTTTCGCGTGATCCGGGCGCCGTGCCTTGGCCTTATGGCCCTGTTCCCAGCCGGCCGCGGCAGCGTCCCGGCCAAATCAAAGGGGGCCCCAGTCCGCTGGCAGGTCGGGCTGAAGGATAGAAGGAGCAGAGGTTTGACCAAGGCAAAGATGCCGGTCGAAATCCGCCCGCTGACCGCCGCCGACAGGTCGGCGTGGCAGGGGCTTTGGACGGCCTATCTGGAGTTCTACGGCACCGCCGTGCCGCAAGAGGTCCAGGACACCACGTTTGCCCGGCTCATGGGCCGCGACGCGCAGGATTTCCACGCGCGGCTCGCGCTGGTCGACGGCAGGCCCGTGGGCCTCGTGCATTACCTCTTTCACCGCCATTGCTGGCGGATCGAGAATGTCTGCTATCTGCAAGACCTCTTTGCCGATCCGTCCGTACGGGGCCAGGGCGTCGGCTGTGCCCTGATCGAGGCGGTCTATGCCGAGGCCGATGCCGCCGGGGCGCCCAACGTCTACTGGCTGACACAGGATTTCAACACCAACGCCCGCTGGCTCTATGACCGGGTCGGGCGGCTGACCTCGTTCATCAAGTACGAACGGGCCCCGACCTCATGAGGTGGATGGCCGCCGTCACCGCGATGTTGCTGGCGTCCTGCGCGCCGCTCGACACGCCCGCCCGGGCGCCGGGGCTGGAGGCGTCGCTGCCGCCGATGCGCACCTTTGCCGCCGCCGGCTCGTCGATCCCCCTGCGGCCCAATTCCGAGATCGCGCGGGATTTCCTCGACCTGTCCTTCCAGATGGAGAGCGGCCGGACCCTGCCCGCGCTCACCCGGTTCGAAGGGCCGATCAGCGTGCGGGTCACCGGGGCGGTTCCAGCCACCCTTCCGGGGGACCTGTCGGCGCTTCTGGGGCGGCTCCGGCGCGAGGCGGGGATCGACATCGCCCTGACCAATGGCGACACGGCCTCGATCACGGTCGTGGCGATCCCCTCGGCCACGCTTCAGCGCGCCGTGCCGCGGGCCGCCTGTTTCGTGGTGCCGCGGGTGTCCTCCTGGGAAGAGTTCATGGCCGTGCGCCGCTCGCCGCAGGTGGACTGGACCACGCTCACCCGCCGCGACCGGGCCGCCATCTTCGTGCCCTCGGACGTCGCCCCGCAAGAGATCCGCGATTGCCTGCACGAGGAGCTCGCTCAGGCGATCGGCCCGCTCAACGACCTCTACCGTCTGCCCGACAGCGTGTTCAACGACGACAACATCCACGCGGTGCTGACCGGTTTCGACATGCTGGTGCTGCGGGCCTATTATGCGCCCGAACTTCAGAACGGCTTGAGCCGGACCCAGGTCTCGCGCCGGTTGCCCGGCCTGCTCGCGCGGCTGAACCCCGCGGGCGAGGCCGGCGGGCGCAGCCGCGCCACCAGCACCAGCCGCGACTGGGTCGAGGCCATGCAGACCGCGCTGTCCCCCGGCACCGCGCCCGCCAGCCGGCGGCAGGCCGCCGCCACCGCCATCGGCATGGCCCGCGCCTTCGGCTGGTCCGGCGCACGCGAGGGCTTTGCCAACTACGCCTATGGCCGGCTGCTGGTGGGCTATGACAGCCCCGGCGCCTACACCGCCTTCGTCGCATCGGCCAATGCCTATGCCCAAAGCTCGCTGATGCGCATCCATTCGGCGCATGTGGCGGTCCAGCTTGCCGCCTTCGCCCTGCAATCGGGGGATGCGACTAGGGTGCTGGCGCTGGTCGACCCCGCGATCCCGGTCGCGGCCGAACACGAGAATGCCGCCCTGCTGGCGACCCTGCTGATGTTCCGGGCCGAAGCGCTGGAGATGCTGGGCCGCGACGCAGAGGCACGGGCCGTGCGTCTGGACAGCTACGGCTGGGCGCGATACGGCTTCGGCTCCGATGTAAACGTCCTGGCCCGCGAGCGCGAGGTGGGCGGGCTCCGGCCCTCTCCCCGCCTCTGATCGAGGCGCCCGGGGCAGACCTCAGCCACGGAAGCGCTGCCATGATCTACCCTCTCTCTGGCCTCCTGCTGGGCGCGATCGGCGGCGCCCTCGCCGCGCGGCGCAAGGGCGGCAAGACCGCCGACCTGCTGCAATGGGCCGCCGTCTGGGCGATGATCTGCGCCATGATCGGCCTTTTCATCCTGGTCTTCATCGAACGGGGCAATACCTGACGGCCATGCTGCTGCCGTTCTTCGATGCCCTGCGCAGCCACAAGGTTCCGGTCTCGGTCCGCGAATTCCTGACGTTCCTGGAGGCCCTGCGCCGGGACCTCGTGACCTATGACGTGGACGGGTTCTATTACCTCGCCCGCAGCGCGATGGTGAAGGACGAGCGCCACATCGACCGCTTCGACCGCGCGTTTGCCAGCGCCTTCGGCGGGCTGGCGCAGATCACCCCCGCCCAGGTCCTCGCCGCGCTCGACCTGCCGCCCGATTGGCTGGCGAAACAGGCCGAAAAGCACCTGACGCCCAGCGAGATGGCCGAGGTCCGGGCGCTCGGCGGGTTCGAGACGCTGATGGAAACCCTGCGCCAGCGCCTGGCCGAGCAGGAGGGCCGGCACCAGGGCGGCTCCAAATGGGTCGGCACCGCGGGCACCTCGCCCTTCGGCGCCTACGGCTACAACCCCGAGGGCGTGCGGATCGGCCAGGACGAGAGCCGTCACCGCCGCGCGGTCAAGGTCTGGGACAGGCGCGAGTTCCGCAATTTCGACGACGGGGTCGAGCTGAGGACGCGAAACATCAAGGTGGCCTTGAAACGGCTGCGCAAATGGGCCCGCGACGGGACCCATGAAGAGCTTGACCTCGACGGCACGATCCGCGCCACCGCCCACAACGGTTATCTCGACGTGCAGACCCGGCCCGAGCGGCGCAACGCGGTCAAGGTGCTGTTGCTGCTGGACGCGGGCGGCTCCATGGATCCGCATGTGAAGGTGGTCGAGGATCTGTTCTCGGCCGCGCGGGCCGAGTTCCGCAACCTCGAACATTTCTACTTTCACAATTGCATCTACGAGGGGCTTTGGCGCGACAACCGGCGCCGCTGGAACGACACGACGCCCACCCGGGACATCCTGCGCACCTACGGCCCGGATTGGAAATGCATCCTGGTAGGCGACGCCTCCATGTCGCCCTACGAGATCGCCGTCCCCGGCGGCGCGAACGAGCACTGGAATACAGAGGCCGGCCAGGTCTGGCTGGAGCGTGTCCGCGACCAGTGGCCCGCCCACCTGTGGATCAATCCTGTTCCCGAGGCGCAGTGGGGCCGTACCCAGTCCATCGCAATGGTCCGCGAGGTCTTCGGGCCCGATCGCATGGTCCCGATGACCCTGGACGGCATCGACCGCGGCATTCGCACCCTGGGACGATGACGCGCGCCCGTCAGGCCCTGCCCGTCAGGACCGGGATGCCTGCTGCCCCTCCGAGCCCTTGCCCCCGTGCCGCTCGGCGATCTTGCCGAGCAGCGCCTCGAGCCGGGGGGCCGGCGCCGAGGGCGGGCTGAAGGCCTTGCGGAGGCCGTTCGAAATGGCTGCCTTGTCTGCGTCGCGCTCGTCCATCGTTTCGCCTGACTTCATTGCGTGCGTCTCCGGTTCCGTCGCGACGGCCAGTCGGCCGACGGATGTAAGGATCAATTCCGAACAGCCGGAACGGTTCCGAAAAAAATCGCGCGGCGGCGGTCCCGTGACACTTTTCCCACGCCCCGCCGGCCCCATATGTTGTAGGTGATCAAAGTCGCCCCGATCCTTCTGGCCGTGCTCTACGGCTTCGCCATGTACCGCTTTTCGGTGTGGCGCACCGCGCGTGAGCTTGACGCGCGGTCGACCGAACTTGCCGACGTGCGCCTGCGCGAGGCGATGGCGCACATGGCGCGGGCGCTGGATGTCGAGCGGATCAAGGTCTTCATCTACGAGATTTCGCCGGTCAATGGGCTGGCCGCGCCCGATGGCCGGATCTTCATCACGCGGGGCTTCTACAATCGCTACCGCGCGGGCGAGGTCACGGCCGACGAGATGGCCAGCGTCATCGCCCATGAGCTGGGCCATGTGGCCCTGGGCCATTCCCGCAGGCGGATGATCGACTTTTCCGGCCAGAACGCGATCCGCACGGCGCTGGCGATGGTGCTGAACCGCTTTCTGCCCGGCGTCGGCGCGATCGCGGCCGGGGCGCTGACCTCGCTGCTTGCGGCGCGGCTTTCGCGGGCGGATGAATACGAGGCCGACGCCTATGCCTCGGCCCTGCTGATGAAATGCGGGATCGGCACGGCCGGGCAGAAGTCCCTGTTCCAGAAGCTGGAGCACTTGACCGGCTCGACGGGAGGCGCCACCCCGGCCTGGCTGCTGAGCCATCCGGCCACCGCCGAGCGTATCACTGCGATCGAGGCGAACGAGGCCCGTTGGCAGGCCGACACCTGACGGTGCCGGCCCCGCGCCGGGTGGCGGCCGCGGCCGTCAGGCGTAGCTGACCACCTCGATCTCCACCCCGTTCTCCTCGCGGAAATAGAACCGGCGGCCGGGCTCGTAATCGGCATGGCTGTGGGGGCTGTATCCCTTGTCGCGGACCAGCGCCTCGACCCGGTCGAGATCGTCGACCACCACGCCGATATGGTTCAGCCCGCCTTGCGTCCGGTAGGTGTCGCCGGCCGTGCGATCGGCACCACCCGGTGCCGCATAGACCACCACATAGGATCCCTCGTCGCCCACATGCACCGACCGCCCGTCGTGGATCGCGCCGCCGGACCAGCGCACCGTCCAGCCGAAGAGGTCGCACAACAGGGCCGCCGTCGCATCGGGATCGGTCACGGTCACGTTCACATGTTCCAGTCTTGCCATCGTCTTCTCCTTGCGTTGCAGTTGCGACTCAGGGTGTAATTCCTCAAGTAAACTTGAGATCAAGCACAATGTCCGCCCTGCCCCACAGCCTCACCATCGGCGACCTCGCCGCCCGCACCGGCCTCGCCGTCTCGGCCATCCGCTTCTACGAGACCCACGGCATCGTGAAGCCGGTCCGCAACGCCGGCGGCCACCGGCGCTATGGCCGCGCCGACATTCGCCGTCTGTCCTTTGCGATGATCGCCCAGCGGCTGGGCTTTCCGCTGTCCGAGATCGCCGCGCACCTGACCGCCCTGCCCGATCACCGCGCCCCGTCCCGCGCCGACTGGACGCGGATCAGCGATGGCTTCCGCAGCCAGATCGACGCCCGGATCGGAGAGCTTGAACGGCTGCGCGACAAGCTCGACGGCTGCATCGGCTGCGGCTGCCTGAGCCTTGCCAGTTGCGCGCTCTACAATCCCGAGGACAGGGTCGCGGCGCGCGGTCCTGGGCCGCGGCTGGTGCTCGATCCCGATTGACGAATCGCCGCCGGTTTGGCCCAAGCGCCGGATGAACCTGTCACAGCGCCTGGCCCAGATCTCGCCCGGCGGCTCCAACGGCCGGGAGGTGTTTCACCGCGCCCGGGCGCTGATCGCCTCGGGCGTCGCCGTCGCCGACCTCACGATCGGCGAACATGACATCCGCACCGATCCCGCGATCCTTGCCGCGATGGATGCCTCCGCCCGAGGCGGGCACACCGGCTATTCCAGCGTTGCCGGCATCCCCGCCCTGCGGGCCGAGATCGCCGGCCGCATCGCCACGCGGACCGGCGTGGCGACCACGCCCGAGAACATCGTGGTGACCGCCGGCGGGCAGGCCGCGCTTTTTGCCGCGATGTTCGCGATCGGGGCGCCGGGCGACGCCTGCGCCTTCATCGACCCTTACTACGTGACCTATCCGGGCACGATCCGCAGCGCCGGGCTGGTGCCGCGCCCGATCGTGACCGAGGCGCGGGACGGCTTCCTGCCCCGGCCCGAGGACCTGCTGGCCGGGACCGCCGGCGCCCGGGGCCTGCTGGTCAACACGCCGAACAATCCCACCGGCGCGGTCTATCCCGACGCGACCCTTGCCGGGGTGGCCGACGCCGCCCGCGCCCATGACCTCTGGCTGATTTCGGACGAGGTCTATGACACCCAGGTCTGGACCGACCGGCACACCAGCCTGCGGGCCCTGCCCGACATGGCCGCGCACACGCTGGTCGTGGGCTCGCTGTCGAAGAGCCATGCGATGACCGGCAGCCGCCTGGGCTGGATCTGCGGACCGGAGGAGGCGGTGGCCCATATCGTCAACCTCTTTGTCCACCTGACCTACGGCATCCCCGGTTTCGTGCAGGATGCGGGGCTGTTCGCGCTGCAGCAGGGCGCCCCGTTCGAGGAGCGGATCGCGGCCCCCTTCGCCCGCAGGCGGGCGCTGGTCGACGCGGCGCTGGCGAGGACCTCTGCCGTGATAGGCCTGCCGACCCAGGGGGCGATGTATGCGATGCTCGACGTCCGGGCGACGGGGCTCTCGGGTCTGGCCTTCGCCGAGCGGCTGCTGGAGGCGGAACGGATCGCGGTGATGCCGGGGGCCAGCTTCGGCGCGGCGGCCTCGGGCCATGTGCGCGTGGCGATGACCATCGACGACGCGGCCCTGGCCGACGCCCTCGCCCGTCTGGTGCGCTTCGCCGAAGCCGAGGCGGCGGCCGCCCGCACGACGGCCATGTCCTAGCCGACCCCCGGCCCCAGCCCGTCCAGCACCGCCGCCGCCGCCCGAAGTCCGGGCGCGTCGCCGCCCCGGCCCAGCCGCGTCATGGTCAGCGCCATGGCCGCCCGCTGTGCGCCCGGATCGTCGAGCACCTGCCCCAGAGCCTCGGCGATCGGGCCGGGCTGGCAGGCCGTTCCGATGAATTCCGGCACGGTGCGGGTCTCGGACACCAGGTTGACCAGCGTGACCGTATCGATCCGCAGCATTCGGGCCACGATGGCGCGGCTGACCGCGCTCATGTCATAGGCGATCACCATGGGGGTCTCTGCCGCCGCCAGCTCCAGCGACACCGTGCCCGAGGCCGCAAGCGCCACGTCCGCGGCCCGGAACGCCGCCCGTTTCTCGGCCCCCGGATCGCCCGCATCGCGCGGGTCCAGCAGGATCGGCGCCCCCGGCCAGTCGGCCGAGAGCCCGGCCACGAGGTCCGCCACCGGACCCGCCGCCGGGATCACCACCCGTGCCCCCGGGCGCCGCTCAAGGACCAGCCGCAGCGCCGCGCCGAAACGGTCCGCCAGGCGCAGGACCTCGCCGCGCCGAGAGCCGGGCAGCGCCAGGATCAGCGGTGCGTCGCCAAAGCCCCGGGCCTCGCGAAAGGCCTGCGCCTCCGCCTCGGTCGCGATCGCCTCGGCGACGACCGGGTGGCCGACGAAATCGCAGCGCAGGCCCACGGCCTCCATGTAGGGCGGCTCGAACGGCAACAGCGCTAAGACCTGGTCGACCTTGCCGACCATCTTGCGCGCCCGGCCGGGCCGCCACGCCCAGACCGAGGGGGCCACGTAGTGGACGATCCGCACCCCCGAGGCCGCCTTGACCAGCCGCGCGACGCGCAGGCAGAAATCCGGCGAGTCGATGGTGATCAGAACGTCTGGCCGGGCGGCGATCACCGCCTCCGCCGTCTCACGGATCCGGCGCTTGAGGTGGCGGTATTTCGGCAGGATTTCGGCGATGCCCATCACCGACAGCTCCTCCATGGCAAAGCGCGAGGTCAGCCCCTGCGCCGCCATGAGCGGCCCGCCGATACCGTCGAAGGTGACGTCGGGCCGCAGGTCGCGCAGCCCGGCCATGAGCGCACCGCCCAGCTTGTCGCCCGAGGGCTCTCCGGCGATTACGAAAACCTTCATCCGCCATGCTCCCGCACCCAAAGCGTCAGGCCCGCCGCGGCACATCCCGCGATGACCTTGTCGCGGTCGAGCACCATGACCCCGCCCGCCTCGATCACGATGGCCCGCAGGCCCGCCCGCGCCGCGCCGGCCACAGTGCCGGGGCCGATCACCGGCAGGTCGGCCCGCCTGTCCTGGCCCGGTTTTGGCGCCTTGAACAGCACAGCACCCGGCGCCGCGAGCCCCGCAAGCATCGCGTCGGTGCCGGCGGGGCCTTCGGTCGCCAGCACGGCCCCGGCGTCCACGACACAGGCCTGGCCGATATCCGCCGCGCCCATCCGTGCGACGGTGGCCTCGCCCAACCGGGCCGCCGTCTCCAGCGCGGTGTCCGGCACGGGCCCTGCCAGCACACCGGATGGCGGCAGCAGGTCGCCGGCGATTTCGTGCGCCGCGACCACCGACAGCCCGGCGCCCTCAAAGAACGCGATGAAGGCGCGCAGCGTGCCGTCGTCGCCCCGCGCCATGGCGGCGACCAGTTCCGGCACCAGGGGGGCGGTCGCCGCATCGATGGCGGCCGGATCGACCTCGGGCCGGGTCATCGCGCCGGCCATGCAGAGCCGCGTGACCCCCCGCGCAGCCAGATCGGCCAGAAGGCTGCCGAACGACTCGATGCGAAAATCCAGCCGGGGCAGCGTCGCGGGCACCTCCGGCGCGACGCCGCGCATGACGCAGACCAGAGGCGTCTCGCCCCGCCGCATCAGCCGGGCGCAGATCTCGCCCGGCAGCGCCCCCGTCCCCGCGATCAATGCCAGCATCTGCGCTCCGTCCGCTCCGTTCGCTTGTCCGACGGCCCCTAGCCGGGCGTCAGGAATGACCGGTCCGTGTCGCCGAGGATGAAATCGACCATCTCGCGCACCGGGTCCGAGGTCGCCTCGTCCTTCAGGCGGTGAGCGCGGTCCAGAAACGTGCCCTCGCCGTCGCGCAGCATCTGGAACGCCGCCCGCAGCGCGGTGATATCGTCACGCGCCACGCCGGCGCGCTTCAGCCCGACCAGGTTCAGCCCGTCGAGCACGCCGCGCGGCCCCTGCACCAGCCCGTGGGGCAGCACGTCCTTGGTGACCATGGTGACCGCGCCGATGATCGCGCCGCGCCCGATGCGCACCCATTGGTGGATTCCGCAGAGCCCGCCGATGATGACGTCGTCCTCGATGATGCAATGGCCGGCCACGGCGGAGTTGTTGACCACGATCACCCGGTTGCCCACCTGGGCGTCATGGGCGATGTGACAGCCGGCCATGAACAGCCCGTCATCGCCGATCCGCGTGATCCCGCCGCCCTGGGCGGTGCCGGTGTGGATCGTCACATGCTCGCGGATCCGGGTGCGGGCGCCGATCACCAGCCGCGTCTCCTCGCCGTCGAACTTCAGATCCTGCGGGATCTCGCCGACCACGGCGAAAGGAAAGAGCGTGCTGTCGGCGCCGATCTCGGTCCGGCCGCTGACGACCACGTGGGATTTCAGCTCTACCCCCGCGCCCAGCCGAACCTTGGGGCCGACCACGCAGAACGGCCCGATCCGGCAGCCCGCGCCGATCTCGGCCCCCTGTTCGATCACCGCGCTGGGGTGGATCTCGCTCATGCGGGCGGAAGCTCCATCATCGCGGTGAACTCGGCCTCGCAGGCGAGCTCTTCGTCGACGGTGGCGCGGCCCTTGAAGCGCCAGACCTTGGCGCCGGCCTTGCCGCGCGTGGTCTCGATCGCCAGCCGCAGCTGGTCGCCGGGGATGACCTTGCGACGGAACTTGCAGCCGTCGATCCCCATGAAATAGACCAGCAGGTTGCCCTCGGTCAGGCCCAGCGTGGTGCCGACCATGACGGCGGCCGTCTGCGCCATCGCCTCGACGATGGTGACGCCGGGCATGATCGGGTTGCCGGGAAAATGGCCCTGGAAATGGGGCTCGTTCATGGTGACGTTCTTGAGGCCCACGGCGCGGGTGGTCCGCTCAATGTCGACCACGCGGTCCACCAGCAGGAATGGATAACGGTGCGGCAGGATCGCCTGGATCAGGTGGATATCTGCTTCGGTCGGCGGGGCGTCGGTCATTTGGCGGCTCCTTCGGCGTCACCGCGCCTCGTTAGCAACGCGGCCCCCCGGGGGCAAGGCGGACGCGCGAGGCGCCGCCCCGGCCCGCGCTCAGACCCGGCGCCCGTCCGCGCCGAAGAACGCCAGCCGCTCGGGCGTGAACACCAGCCCGATCCGGTCGCCGGGCCGCTGGTCGGTATCGCCGGTGGTGCGCACCGTGACCTGCCCCAGCCCGCCGCAATCGACCACCAAAAAGCTGTCGGCCCCGAGGTATTCGACCACGTCCACCGTGCCGTCGCACTGACCCTCGCCCGCGGAGCCGAGGTCGATATGCTCGGGCCGGATGCCCAGATGCTCGGCCGCGCCGGCCCCAGAAAAGGCGCCGCCGCGCCCGCCCTCCAGCCGGTAGGTGCCACCCGAGGTGGTGCAGGGCAGGATGTTCATCTTGGGCGAGCCGATGAACTGCGCCACGAACAGGTTCGCCGGCCGCTCGTACAATTCGCGCGGCGTGCCGACCTGGGCGATGGTGCCGTATTCCAGCACCACGATCCGGTCGGCCAGGGTCATCGCCTCGACCTGGTCATGAGTCACGTAGATCATCGTCGATTTCAGCGTCTGGTGCAGCTTGGCGATCTCGTAGCGCATCTCCACCCGCAGCGAGGCGTCGAGGTTCGACAGCGGCTCGTCGAAGAGGAACGCGGTGGGGTCGCGCACGATGCAGCGCCCGATCGCCACCCGCTGGCGTTGCCCGCCCGACAGGTCCTTGGGCCGGCGATCCATGTAGGGGTCGAGCTTCAGCACCCGCGCGGCCTCGTTCACCTTGGCATCGATCTCGGCCTTCGGCGCACCCGAGGTCTTGAGCGAAAAGCCCACGTTGTCGCGCACGGTCATGTGCGGATAAAGCGCGTAGGACTGGAACACCATGGCCAGTCCGCGCTTGCTGGGCGGCTCGGCGGTGACATTGCGGCCGTCGATCTCCAGCGTGCCGCGGCTGATGTCCTCGAGCCCGCCGATCATCCGCAGCAGGGTCGATTTCCCGCAGCCCGACGGGCCCACGAAGACGACGAATTCGCCGTCCTCGATTTGCAGGTCCACGCCCTTGATCACCTGCACCGAGCCGAACCACTTTTCGACGGTCTTGAGTTCGATCGCCCCCATCAGACCGCCTCCGCCGAGGGGCGCGCCCAGGTCAGCCAGACGGCCGCCGTCCAGGTGAACGCCTTGCCCCCGGCAGGCGCGCCGGTCACGGGGTCGAAATACTCGGCAAAGCCATGCTCCGCGATCAGATCGGCCGTCACGCGGCGCAGGGCCTCGGCCCGCGCCTCGTGCCCCTGTTCGGCCAGCCCCTGCCCGATCATCATGTTGAGAATCCCCCATGTCGGCCCGCGCCAATAGCGCCGCGGGTTGAATTTCGCGCTGTCCGGGTCGTGGCTGGGCACCGGATAGCGGCAGGCCGCCGTCACCCGGTCGTAGACGGCCAGCATCTCCGGCGCCTCGAGCCCCGCGTACCAGCACAGGAACGACGCGCTCGACACGCAGTCGGCAAATTCGCCGGTGCGCGCGTCACGGGCGTCGAATGCCCCCAGCCGCGCGTTCGACAGGGTCTCGGCCCCGGCTTCCAGCGTGGCGATCCAGCCGTCGATCTCGGCGGTGTCTTCGCCGAGGGCCTGACCGATGGCCCGCAGGTCACGCTGGGCGCGCAGCAGGATGAAGGTCATGGTCGGATCGGCCACCCGGAACGGCGTGTACTCCAGCATCCGCGCCTCGTCCCAGCCCAGCCTGCGGCCGCGCTGCACGAGCCAGATGTAGCGGTCGTAATCGTCCTTCGTAGGCCGCATCTCGGGGTTCACGTGGCTGGTGTCCCGCCGGGTGTATTCGCCCACGCCCACGGGGTCGATCGCGGCCATGGCCCCGTCCCAGTCCGGCGCGTTGTCGCGGCCCGCCTCCCAGGGGTGGGTGATGCACACCGCGCCCCGGTCCAGCCGCCAGTCCATGAACCAGCGGTGCCAGGCCAGCAGCTTCGGGAACAGCCCCGCCGCCCTGTCGCGGCCGGCGGCGGGGTCGGCCTCCAGCATCGCCCTGGCCGCGCTGGCCGCGACCGGCGGCTGGCTGATGCCGGACGAGGCGATCGGGCCAAGGTCCGCGCCCCAGACATCGGGCCCCGGGAAATACCCCGGATCGGGCTTGTGAAACAGGATGTGCGGCACCATGCCGTTGGGCCATTGCCCCGAGAACAGCGTCTCCAGCTCGACCCAGGCGCGCGGCGCGTCGAAGGCGGCAAAGCCCCGCGCCGCAAAGGCGCTGTCCCAGTTCCACTGATAGGGATAGAGCCCCGCCGTCGGCAAGGTATAGCCGCCCCGGTCATTGCCCCGCAGAATATTGCGCGCCTCGTCGTCCAGCTTGCCAATGTCCATCGTCATCCCTTCACCGATCCGGCGGTCAGCCCCTTCGTCATGAACCTCTCCAGCCCCAGGAACAGCGCCATGATCGGCACCGTGGCGATCACCGCCCCCGCCATCAGGTGCTGGCGCGGCACTTCCGAGGAATTGAGGCTCGCGATCCCCCGCGTCAGGGTGAACTTCGACGGGTCGTCCAGAAGCATGAAGGCCAGCAGGAACTCGTTCCAGGCGATCATGAAGACATAGAGCGAGACCGAGGCCAGCGCCGGCAGGCTCAGCGGCAGGGTGATCTTCCAGATCACCTGCAACCGGCTCAGCCCGTCCATCAGGCCGGCCTCCTCGACCTCGCCGGGCAGGCCGCGGAAATAGCCCTGCAACATGTAGAGCGCGACCGGAATGGTGGTCACCGGATAGATCATGACGATGCCGAGGATCGAATTGCGCAGGCCCGTCATCGAGAAGGCGATGTAGATCGGCAGCGCCAGCACGATCATCGGCACCATGTAGATCAGCAGGATGGAGCGCGATATCCCCGCCCGCCCCCGGAACCGCAGCCGGGCCACGGCATAGGCGCCGGGCACACTGAACGCCAGCGTGATGGCCACGGTCAGCACCGAGATGATGAACGAGTTCAGAAGGTAGGTGCCGAAGTTGAATTGCCCGAAAAGCTCCGCGTAGGACCGGAAGAGATCCCAGCCCTGGCTCAGGTCGATCGAGAAATCGAGCGGGTTCTGGATCAGCTCCGACTGGTTCTTGAGGCTGGTCATCACCATCACGTAGAACGGGATCGCGACGATGGCGGTGAAGAAGATATAGCCCGTCCCGGTCAGGAACCGGATCACCGCCTCCTCGAATTCATGCCGCGTCAGCGCTCCGGGCCGGATCTCCTCGAGGATCCCGCGCAGGGACCAGACCAGCGCCGCCGCGAGGATCGCCGCCCCCACGAGGCGCGCCACCACCCCCGCATCCGGCCCCGCCAGGATCGGCCCGATCCCGGCCAGCGTCACCGCCAGCACGGCCAGCGCCACCCCCGCCAGCACCGGCAGCGCCCGCCCGAGGCCGACCACCGCGACGCCCGCCAACGCGCCCCAAAGCAGCGACCAAAGCATCCCGGGCCGGAACGGGGCCCCCGTGGCGAACGACATGGCCACCGCCACGGTCACCGCCAGCACCACCATCCAGACCGCCCCGATCAGCGCCCCCGTCACGTATCCCTTGCGTATCGCGTTCATCTTCTTCTGGTCCCAAATATCCCGGGGGGGATCGCCGCAGGCGATCGGGGGCTGGCCCCCGCCGCGCGGCTCACAATCCTTCCTCCCGGCTGATGAAGCGGAAAAACAGCACCGAGAACAGCAGCAGGCACCCGAAGATCACCACGGCCACCGCCGCCCCCGCACCGATGTTGGAAATCGCGAAGGCCTGCTCGTAGACATTTACCGTCAGGGTCCGCGTCCCGGCATTGCCGCCGGTCAGCAAGAAGATGTCGTCGAACTTGTTGAAGGTCCAGATGAAGCGCAGCAGGAACAGCACCGAAAGGATGCCCAGCAGCATCGGCAGGCTGAGATACCAGAACTTCTGGAACGGAGAGGCGCCGTCCATGTCGGCGGCCTCGTACATGTCGGTGTCGATGCTCTGCATCCGCGCGAGGATGAACAGGAACGACAGCGGGAAATAGCGCCAGATCTCGAACACCGTCACCATGATCAGCGCCAGCGGCCGGTCGCCGAAGAAGTTGATCGTCTCGTCCGTGACCCCCATCTGCACCAGCAGCGCATTGGCCGAGCCCGAGAACGGATCGAACAGGATCAGCCAGGAAAACGCGACCGCGATCACCGGCGCCACGTAGGGAAACAGGTAAAGCCCGCGCAGGATGCCCTGCCCGCGGAACGACTTGTTCAGCAGCATCGCCGCGAACAGCCCCACCCCCAGCGCGCCGACCGTGCCGAACACGGTATAGAACAGCGTGACGCCAAGCACGCCCCAGAACTCCGAGCCATCGAAGATCCGCGCGAAATTCTCCAGCGTGAAGGTGTCGTTGGTCAGGACGTTGTCGCCCGTGCCGCTGACCTCGGGCTCGCCGGCCTCGGCCGCGTCCTCGGCGGCATCCGCGTCCGCGGCCCGCAGCCCGATGATGATGCGCTCGTTATAGCCGCCCTCCAGACTGCCCACCTCGCAGCGCAGCGCGTCGCCGGACAGGGCGCAGCCCTCGGGCAGGTCGCCAGTCACGGTCACGCTGTCGGGGATCACGTCGGTAAAGACCACGTCCGTCACCACCTGGTCCTGGCTGGAATTGCGCACCCGGTATTCGACCCGCAGGTCCTCGCCCTCGCCGCGCACGGCCTCGCGCACGATCGGCGCGGGCGGGCGCAGGTCGGCCAGCCCGATCGGCTTCACCGAGATCCAGAAGATCGCCAGCAGCGGCAGCACGACCACCAGCGCCACGCTGATCAGCGTCGGCGCCAGCAGACCCCAGGCCAGCCGCGCCTCGCGCCGGGCCAGCGGGGTGGTCCCGGTGGGCGGTATCGGTGTCATGCTCATGTCATTGATCCCGAGGGGCAATCCCCGGCCGCACCCGGCCGGGGACAGGGCGGATCACTCGATCGCGCCCAGCTCTTCGTTCATCGCGGCCACGGCCGCCGGCGCGTCAAGCCGACCGTCGATATACTGCCGCACGATGCGGTTGATCGCCTGGCTGTTGATCATCTTCGACGCCAGCGAGAGCTGGCCGTCCGCCACCCCCCAACGCTGCGCCACATCGAGGCCGCCGACGATCTCGGCGATCATCTCGGGCGCATACAGATCGCCCAACGGCGCCTTGCGGTCCACCCCGACGGGCAGGGTCGCCCAGGCATCGGTGAAGGCGGTCGGCGCCTCGGCGGTGCCGTTGCGGACCGGGAACTTGCCCTCGGGCGCGATCGACAGCGTCAGCTCATAGCCGTCGTCCAGCGAGAACTCGATGAACTCGGCCGCGACGTCGGTATTGGCATCCGCCGTCACGCCGAAATAGCGGATGTCGGCCCAGGCCGCCCCGTCGGGGTTCGACGGTCCCGAGAAGTTGGTGACGATGCCGGTCAGCGAGGCCAGCTCCGACGAGGTAGGGTCGTCATTGATCGTCGGCGGCGCCGAATCCCGCAGGCCCGCGAGCTCGTCGAGGATGAACGGCGACCAGATGATCATCGCCGCGTTGCCCGAGAAATAGAGGCTGCGCGACTGGTCCCAGTAAAGCTCTCCTGGGGGTGAGGCGTCGGCGATCGCCTTGTAGAACTCCAGCACCTCGGTCGTGGCGGCCTCGTCCAGCGGCTGGAACCCGTCCGGGCCCACGGGCGAGACGCCGTTGGCGAGGAACACATGTTCGAGCACCTGGCTCATGAAGTTCTCGTCCACCTTGGTGGCGGCGACGAAACCGTACATCTCGGGCGGGTTGTGCAGTGCGTCGAGGGCCGCCTCGACCGCGGCATAGGAGGTCGGCGGCGCCAGGCCCGCTTCCTCGAAAAGGTCCTTGCGATAGACGATCATCTGGGTCCAGCCGTCCACCGGAACACTGGCGTAGCCGCCGTCATAGGCCGCCATCTCCAGCGCGCCGGGGGCAAAGGTGTCGGCGCCCAGGTCCTCGATGATGTCGGAGGCGGCGTCGGTGTCCAGGATGCCCGCCTCGGCCCAGGGCAGCGCGTATTGCAGGGTGTGGTAGATCACGTCCGGCAGGTCGCCCGCGGCAAAGGCGGCGGTGGTCCGGGTGCCCAGATCGCTCTCGCTGACCGGGATCACCTCGACCGTGTGGCCGGTTTCGGCGTTGAACATCGCGGCCAGCTCCTGCTGGCGCTCCAGCCGCTCGGGCTGCTCTTCGGTGGTCCAGAAACGGATCGTGTCGGCCTGCGCCGACAGCGCCGTCAGCCCGACGGCAAGCGCCGTCCCTGCCAGCAATCTCGCGTGAAGTGTCATGGTCTTCCTCCCTGTGGTTCTTGATTCTGTGGGTCTTGATCCCGTGGGTCTTGAAAAGGTCATGGCGCGTCGGCCCGCCCCGGCGCGGGCCCTTCCGAGCCGCGCGACAGGAACGTCGCGTGCCCCAGCGCCCGCAGATCCTCGGGCGGGGTGCCCCTCGCCCTTGCGATCAGCATGTCGGCCAACCGGGCCCCCGCGGCGCGGGTGTCCACGGCCCAGGTCGACAGCGGCGGGTCCATCAGCGCGCCCTCGGGGATGCCGTCGTAGGACACCACCGACAGGTCGCGGCCGATCCGAAGGCCCCTGTCCCGCGCCACGTCGTAGGCGCCCAGAGCCGCCTGATCGACGGCAAAGATCACCGCGGTGGGGGCGTCGTCCCGCGCCAGAAGGCCCCGCGTCGCGGCCGCCCCCGCCGCCCGGTCGAGCGCCGGCAGCCCGACGAGGCCCGGATCCACCGGCAGCCCCTCCCGCGCCATGCCCTCGCAAAACCCCTGCCAGCGTAGTCGGGCATACATCGGCCCCTCGCCCCCCGGCACAAAGCCGATTCGGTCATGCCCCAGCGCCCGCAGCCGCGAAACCGCCTCGGCCATGGCCGCCTCGCTGTCGATGTCGAACCAGGCACAGCCGGTGTCGTCGCCGGTCCGGCCATAAAGGACGAATGGCACCCGCATGTCGCGCAGCGTGGTGATCCGGGCGTCCTCGACATAGGTGCGCGGCAGGATGAAGCCGTCGGCCTTGCGATCCTCCCACAACGTGCTGAGCAGGCGCAGGGTGTCGGCCTCGGTGGCGGCGGTGGCCACGGTCATGGTCCAATCCTCGCCCGAGGCGGCCTGGCTGACCCCGGCCAGGAAATCGGCCAGGAACGGCCGGTGCCCGTCATGTTCGTTGATCTGCAGCACCAGGCCGATCGAGCGCACCCGTCCGGTGCGGATCGCCTGGGCATGGGCCAGCGGACGGTAGCCCAGCCGCTGTGCCGTGCGCCGCACCCGAAGGCGCGTGGTTTCGGCGATGTCGGGATGGTCGTTCAGCGCCCGGCTGACG
Source organism: Roseisalinus antarcticus (assembly GCF_900172355.1). Lineage (GTDB taxonomy): Bacteria > Pseudomonadota > Alphaproteobacteria > Rhodobacterales > Rhodobacteraceae > Oceanicola > Oceanicola antarcticus_A. The sequence continues at coordinate 125,473 of NZ_FWFZ01000001.1, forward strand.
GTGCCCTTGGTCAGTCCGACCGCGCGGGCCACATCAATCAGGCGCACCCTTGCGGGGGATGAGCTGTCGCGCTGTTCGAGCAGTGTCGCAGCCATCTCGATTCTTCCTCCTGGACTCATCCAAGGTTCAGAAACCGGTTTCGGCAACCCTTTATTCCCCTCTTCCGGGGCGTGGCGCCGGGCAGGCGGGCGCCGCCCGGCCCCCACGCCACCTGAATTCTGCCGAGACATGACCCTGCGTTCGCCACAATGTTGCGCGAATGGCGACAAAGACCGCTGTCAACGTCGTCTTGTTGCGAAGCCGACAACGAGGAAGAGACCAATGGACCACATCATCACCGACGCCGCGCAGATCCGCCAGTTCGTGCTCACCGAGCGCGCCCGCTGTGTGTCCGAGCGGGAATGGATTCACCGCCTTGCGGGCTACGGCTATGCCGTGCGCAACACCGGCACCACGCAGGTGGTGGCCTCGCTGCTGCACGACCGCGAGATCTGCGCCCTCTGAGACCTCTGATCCCGGCGACAATCCCGGCATCGCTTCGGACGACGATCCTGCCCGGGGTCAGGGTCCGAATCCCCTCGAGCGTCCCGCCCACGGCCACGAAAGCGCAAGACCGCTGACGCCGCCACGCCGGTCACGCCCCCCTTCGTCGGATCAATCTGCTGTGCGGGGTCAGCCGCTTCGGGTCCGCCGGACCGCATCGGTCCAGCCGTCATAGCGCCGCGCCCTGTCCTCGGCCGCCATCTGCGGCTCGAACCGGGTTTCCAGCGCCCAGGTCCGGGCGAATCCGTCGCGGTCGGGATAGACCCCCGCGCGATGCCCGGCGAGCCAGGCCACCCCGAGCGCCGTGGTCTCCAGCACCTGCGGCCGGTCCACCGGCGCCCCGATGATATCGGCCAGGAACTGCATCGCCCAGTCCGAGGCCGACATGCCGCCATCCACCCGCAGCACGCCCCCGCCCCCGTCCCCGGCGCTGGGCCAGTCCGAATGCATCGCCTCCAGCAGGTCGCGGGTCTGAAAGCCCACGCTCTCCAGCGCGGCCTTCGCGAATTCAGCCGGGCCGGAATTGCGGCTGAGCCCGTAGATCGCCCCGCGGGCCTCCGCGTCCCAGTAGGGCGCACCGAGCCCGGTGAAGGCGGGCACGAGGTAAAGCTCCTGCCCCGGGTCGGCCTTGCCCGCGAGCCCCGCGGAATCGGAGGCCTTGCCGATGATGCCCAACCCGTCGCGCAGCCATTGCACCACCGCGCCCGCGATGAAGATCGACCCTTCGAGCGCGTATGTCACCTCGCCGTCGAGCTGGTAGGCGATCGTGCCCAGAAGGCGATTGCGGCTTTCGACCAGGTGGGCCCCGGTGTTGAGCAGCGCAAAGCAGCCGGTGCCGTAGGTGGATTTGAACATCCCCGGCTCAAAACAGGCCTGGCCCAGCGTGGCCGCCTGCTGGTCGCCCGCGACCCCGAGAATCGGGATCGCCCCGCCCAGCAGCTCAGGGTCCGTGGCGCCGAAATCGGCGGCGCAGTCGAGCACCTTCGGCAACATCGCCATCGGAATGCCAAGCCGCTCGCAGATCGTGGCGTCCCAGGCCCCTTCGCGAATGTTGTAGAGCAGGGTCCGCGCGGCATTGGTGGCATCGGTGACATGGGCCGCCCCGCCGGTCAGCCGCCAGATCAGGTAGCTGTCGACGGTGCCGAACAGGATCTCGCCGGCCTCGGCCCGGGCCCGGGCGCCCTCGGTCTCGTCCAGAAGCCACTTGAGCTTGGTCCCCGAAAAATACGGATCGGCGAGCAGGCCCGTGCGGCGCGTGAGCTCGGCCTCGAACCCCTCGTCGCGCAGTTCGGCACAGAACGGCGCGGTGCGCCGGTCCTGCCAGACGATGGCGCGGCCGATCGGGGCGCCGGTCTCGGCATCCCAGACCACCACGGTCTCTCGCTGGTTGGTGATGCCGATCCCGGCGATGTCGGAGGCGCTCACCCCGGCCTTTTCCATCGCAGCCCGGCAGGTCGAGAGGACGGAATCCCAGATCTCGTCGGGCTCGTGCTCGACCCAGCCCGATTGCGGGAAATACTGGGGAAACTCCTTCTGGGCGGAGGCGGCGGGGCGCATGGGCTCGTCGAACAGGATCGCCCTGCTGGAAGTCGTGCCCTGATCTATGGCCAGAATGTAGGTCATGTGCTCCTCACCTTTTGCCTCAGCATGGCCAAGCGGGCGCAGAGAGGCAAGCTAGCCGCGAAAGCCCATGGCCACCACGAATTTTTCCGAGGAATCAGAGCGTGATGCGGGCGGCTTCACGTTGGCCACGGATTTGAATCGCTGTTTGAGCAGGGCCTGCAGCGATCCCTCCGCGCCGCCCGCGAGGACCTTGGCGACGAAGGTGCCGCCCTCTTCGAGCACGTCGAAGGCCAGCATCGCCGCGGCCTCGCACAGGGTTATGATGCGCAGGTGGTCGGTCTGCTTGTGGCCCGAGGAGGAGGCGGCCATGTCCGACATCACCACATCCGCCTTGCCGCCCAGCCAGGCCTTGACCTGGTCGTCGGCGCCTTCGTCGAGGAAATCGAGCTGGTGCAGCTCGACCCCGGCGATGGGCTCGACCTCCTGCAGGTCGATGCCCAGAATGGTGCCCTGGGCCTTGTCCGACTTGTCGCCCAGGGCGTTGACCCGCCGCACCGCGACCTGGCACCAGCCGCCGGGCGCACAGCCCAGGTCCACCACCCGGGCGCCGGGCACCAGAAAGCGGTAGCGGTCGTCGAGCTCGAGGATCTTGAAGGCCGCGCGGCCGCGAAAGCCTTCCGCCTTGGCGCGCTTGACGTAGGGGTCGTTGAGCTGGCGTTGCAGCCAGAGCGTCGAGGACAGCTTGCGCCCGCGAGCGGATTTCACTTTCACGGTCAGGTCGCGCTGACCGCGCCCGCTGGATTTGCGTATTTTCTTGGCCATCCCTGCCTCATAAGCCTTTTCGGCGAAACGTCGAGAGGCAGCTTTCAGCGCCGCCGCCTGCCATCCGGGCCCCAGATTATTCGCGAATAATCTGGTTGCGCCTAGTACGGACCGTCTTCCAGCACGCCATCGGCGCTCATCTGGGCATAGAGCAGCCCCTCGCGCAGGCCGCGGTCGGCGACCGACAGCCGGTCCGTCGGCCACAGCCGCATCAGCGCCTGCAGGATCGCCGCCCCGGACATGATCAGCGCCTGCCGGTCCTTGCCGATCCGGGGATCGTTGCGCCGCCCCTCGGGGCCCAGCGACAGGTAATCGCGGATCACCGTGTCGATCTGGTCGGAGGTCATCCGCAGCCCGTCCACCTTGGTCCGGTCGTAGCGCCGCAGGCCCAGGTGCGAGGCCGCAACCGTGGTCACCGTTCCCGAGGTGCCGATGATCTGGAATCCTTCCCTGACCTGCTCGGAGGCATAGGGGGCAAACTCGGCAAGGTTCTCCTCGAAGAACCAGCTCATCAGCGCGAACCGCGCGCTGTCGTCCTCCACGTCGCGGAACTGGTCGCGCAGGGTCGCCACCCCCAGCGGCACCGAGATCCAGTCCACCACCTTGGCCACCGGGAACGGCCCGGTCTCCTGCTTGAAGCCGGAATGCAGCCGCATGATCGCCTTGGGCCGGTCCAGCCGGGGCACCTTGGTGAGGTCGATCCACACGAGCTCGGTCGAGCCGCCGCCGATGTCGACCACCAGCAGCTGATCGGTCCGGGTCGAGACCAGCGGTGCGCAGGAGATGACCGCCAGCCGCGCCTCCTCCTCCGGCTCGATGATCTCGAGCCTGAGGCCGGTCTCGCGCCGCACCTGCTGGATGAACTGGCCCGCGTTGGTCGCCCTGCGGCAGGCCTCGGTCGCAACCAGACGCATCCGCGTCACGCCGTGGCGCCGGATCTTCTGCATGCAGATGCGCATCGCGCCGACGGTCCGACCCATCGAGGCGCGGGACAATCTGCCGGAACTCTCGAGCCCGTGGCCGAGCTGAACCGACTTCGAGAAGCTGTCGATAACGTGGAACTGGCTGCCCTTGGGCTGGGCAATCAGCATGCGACAGCTGTTCGTACCAAGGTCCAGCGCCGCATAGAGCGAGTCTGGATCCGGCGGAGTTGGCACGGGGTTTTCGACCGCGATCGGGAAAGCACCCGCACCATTTGGACGCTTGGGCGCCATGGTCACGCCCTCCGAATATGAGTTGACCTGACACTATGCAGCGCCGGCCGTTCTGACAAGTCTTGTGACTGTCGCCGGGCCCCGCCTCCGGCCGATGTGAACGGGCCTCATGTGGGACCTGCACGGTTCTCGGGTCCGGGGCACTGGCACAAGCGGCCGCAGTTTGCGATGAGGGGGTCGCGCATCTCGCGCGTTTGGTCGAAATTCGACGGTGGCGCGGGCCCGCCACCGCCTAGAAGAGCCGTCAAGCCCAGCCCGGAGGAGGCAGAATTGGCCGAAGTCACGATCGTCTATTGGCGCGACATCCCCGCCCAGGTCATTGCAGGAAGGGGCCGCCGTGCGGTCAAGATCCCGCTGACCGAGCGGTTCGAGCAGGCGATCGACCGGGCCGCGATGAAATCCGGGGCCGCGGGCACCGACGCCTATCTTGCCGAGTGGCGCAAGGCGCCGGCCGAAACGGTGCCCGGGGACGACCAGGATGCCGCCGACCGTACCGCCGCCCGGCTGGAGGACGAATACGACCACGAGCGCCTGAAGGCGCTGATCGGGAACGACGGACGGGCGTGACCCCGTTGCGCATCAGGGAGGCCCTCATGGCTCTGCTCGACTTTCGCCGCAAGACAAGCCCCGCCGCCGGCGGGCTGGACACCTTCCTGAAGGGCTATTCGATCGAGGTGATGCCGCGCACGGCCGCCAAGATCGAGGACTTCCGGGCGCTGCTGCCCGCGGGCACCCGGGTCTACATCGCCCATATCGAAGGCACCCCGATCGAGGAGATGGTCGCCACCGCCGCCCGGATCGCCGCCGACGGCTATGAGGTCATGCCGCACTTTCCGGCCCGGATCATCCGTGACGCGGCCACGCTGAACGACTGGATCGCGCGCTACCAGGGCGAGGCGGATGTCGACCAGGCGCTGCTGCTGGCCGGCGGCGTGAAGCATCCGCACGGCGCCTTTCACTCCTCGATGCAACTGCTCGAGACCGGCGCCTTCGACAAGGCAGGGTTCAGGCGCCTGCATGTGGCGGGCCACCCCGAGGGCAATCGCGACATCGACACCGACGGCACCATGCGCCAGGTCGAGGCCGCGCTGCGCTGGAAACAGGATTTCTCGGCCCGGACCGACGCCCGTATGGCGCTGGTGACCCAGTTCGCCTTCGATGCGCGGCCGGTGATCGCCTGGGCCGAGGGGCTGCGCGCCGCCGGGATCGACCTGCCGGTGCACATCGGCATCGCCGGCCCCGCCAAGCTGCAGACCCTGATCAAGTTCGCCATTGCCTGCGGCGTGGGCCCCTCGCTGAAGGTGCTGCAGAAACGCGCCCTGGACGTGACCAAGCTGCTGCTGCCCTACGAGCCGACCGAGATCCTGCAGGCGTTGGCCGAGCACAAGGCGGCCAACCCCGGCTTTGCCATCGAGCAGGTGCATTTCTTCCCGCTCGGCGGTATCGGGCCGACTGCCGCCTGGGCGCGGGACAAGGGCGGGGCCTCGGGGCGTCCGGCTGCCGCGACGGCATGAGTCCCGCCCTTCTCTTCGACCTCGACGGCACCATGCTGGAGACGGACGCCATTCATCGCGCCGTTTTCACCGACATGCTGGCGCCGCGCGGCATCGCCGTGGACGAGGCCTTCTACATGGAGCATATCCACGGGCGGCTGAACGCCGATTTCTTTGCCGAATGGCTGCCCGACGAGGCCGACCCCGAGGCCCTGTCCGAGGCCAAGGAGGCCGAGTTCCGCCGCCGCCTGCCGCATCCCTTCCCGGCTATGGCCGGCCTGCACGACCTGCTGGACCGCGCAACGGCGGCAGGACTGCCGATTGCGGTGGTGACCAATGCCATGCGCCCTAACGCCGAGGCGATGCTGAGGGCGATCGACGCCCGCGACCATTTCGAGGTCATCGTGATCGGCGAGGAATGCCCCCGGGCCAAACCCCACCCCGATCCCTACCTGCAGGCGATCGAGGCGTTGGGCGTCGCGCCCGAACAGACCATCGCCTTCGAGGACAGCCCCTCGGGCATCCGCGCCGCCCGCGCCGCGGGCGCGTTCGCCATCGGCATCCGCTCGTCCCTGTCGGATGCCGCCCTGCGCGCGGCGGGCGCCCACCGGACGCTGTCCGATTTCACCGACCCCGCGCTCGCAGATATCCTGCGGCGCTTCAAAGGAGTTCCCGCATGACCCGGACCATTGTCGAGTCAAGAACCAAGACCGCCGTGATCGGCTTTGACGAGCCGTTCTGCGTCATTGGCGAGCGCATCAACCCCACCGGACGCAAGAAGCTTGCGGCCGAGCTCGAGGCCGGGGATTTCTCGACCGTGGAGCGTGACGCGCTGGAGCAGGTGGCCTGCGGGGCGACCATGCTCGATATCAACGCGGGCGTGGTCTACAACACGAACCCCGATCCGAACGAGACCGAACCGCCGCTGATGCGCAAGATGATCGAGCTGGTCCAGGGGCTGGTGGACATTCCGCTCTGCATCGACAGCTCGGTGCCCGGGGCGCTCGAGGCCGGCCTGTCGGCCTGCGAGGGGCGGCCGCTGCTGAACTCGGTGACCGGCGAGGAGGAGCGGATGGAACTCGTCCTGCCGCTGGTCAAGAAGTACAACGTGCCGGTGGTGGCGATCTCGAACGACGACACCGGGATCTCCGAAGATCCCGACGTGCGTTTCGAGGTGGCGCGGAAGATCGTGGAGCGGGCCGCGGACTACGGGATTCCGGCCCATGACATCGTGGTCGATCCGCTGATGATGCCGGTCGGCGCCATGGCCTCGGCCGGGCAGCAGGTCTTCGCCCTCGTCCGGCGCCTGCGCGAGGAGCTTGGCGTGAACACCACCTGCGGGGCCTCGAACGTGTCCTTCGGTCTGCCCCGCCGGCACGGCGTCAACGCGGCGTTCCTGCCCATGGCGATCGGCGCGGGCATGACCTCGGCGATCATGAACCCGATCCGGCCGGTGGAGATGGAGGCGGTGCGCGCCGCCAACCTGCTGATGAACCACGATCCAAACGGGGCGGCCTGGATCGCCTTCTCGCGCGTGCTGGATGCGGTCGAGGCAGGCACGCCGTTCCCCGAGGCCTCCAAGGCGGCTCTGGAGGCGGGCGCCGGCGGGCGCGGCGGGCGGCGGCGGCGCGGCTGAGCCGGCGTCCCGCGACTTCGTTTCGCGACTTCGTCTACTGTGGCGATTAATGCGCGGTTAACCGAGATCTGAGAGAGTCGGGGTCATGTATAAGACCCCGACCCGTCCCCACGATGCGCGATTCTGGCTCGACCAGATGTTCGGCGCGAGGTCCGCCCAGACCGGCGGCGTCATTCGCCGCAAGATCGCCTGGGTGGACCGTGAAATCGGACGCGACCGGCTGCTCCAGGAAGTCCAGAACCGCGGCTTCCATTTGCTGGAGGCCGGAGGCCAGTTCATTATCGTCTGCGCCCCCGGACCAATCCGTATGCTCTGCTAGCCCCCGAATATTCGCGAATATTCGGACAGATTATTCGCGAATAATCTGGTCGCTCACAGATCATAGAGCGCACCGAACTTTTCATCGAGGTAGTCCAGCAGCGGCCCTTCGGACGGCGCCGTCCCGCAGGCTTCGGCGATCGTGTCCCGCGGTTCACGCAGGCCGCCGTGACTCTGCAGGGACTGGCGCAACCAATGGGTCGCGGGGCCGGTGTCCCCCCTCGAAAGGGCCGCATCTACATCCGGCACCGCCCTGCGCATGGCCGCGGCGAGGCAGCCGGCATAGACATTGCCCAACGTATAGGTCGGAAAGTAGCCGAATAGGCCCAGGGACCAGTGCACATCCTGCAGCACACCGTTCGACGCCTTGTCGACCGCGTAGCCGAAGTCGGCCAGAAAGCGGGTGTTCCAGGCCTCCTCCAGGTGCTCGACCTCGAATTCACGCCCCAGAAGCGCCCGTTCCAGATCCGTGCGGAGCAGGATATGCAGGTTGTATTGCACCTCATCGGATTCGGTGCGGATATAGCCCTTCTGCACACGGTTGACCGCCGCGTAGAACGCCTCCGCGTCCGTAAGCCCGATGTCGCCGAAAACACCGCGCATCTCGTCGAAGAGCCATCCGGTGAAGGCGCGGCTCCGGCCGAGCTGGTTTTCGTAGATCCGGCTCTGGCTTTCGTGCACGCCCATCGAGACGCCGCTGCCCAGCGGGGTCAGCAGGTAGGCCGGGTCGATTCCCTGCTCGTAGGAGGCGTGCCCGACCTCGTGGATCGTCGAGTAGAGGCAGTTGAACGGATCCTCCGCCGAGGTCCGCGTCGTGATCCGCACATCCAGCCCCGCGCCGGAGGAGAACGGGTGCACCGCCTTGTCGACCCGCCCGCGCTTCATGTCGTAGCCGAAGACCTGCGCGATCCGCCGCGACAGCTTCATCTGCAGCGCCTCGTCGAAACTGCCCGAGACGCCCGCCGGCTCGGGTTTGCCCAGCACCGCCTCGCGCAGCGCCACAAGGCGCGGCCGCAACGCGCCGAATAGGTCGTCCAGCGCGGCCCCGGTCATCCCCGGCTCGTAATCCTGCAGCATGGCGTCGTAGACGTCGCCCTCGGCCGCCAGCGCGGCACCCTCCTCGCGCTTCAGCGCCACGACCTCGGCCAGGACCGGCGCGAAGGCCGCGAAGTCGTTCTCGGCCCGGGCCTCGGCCCAGATCCCCTGAGACCTTGATGTCACCCGCGCGATCTCGGCCGAAAGCCGCGCCGGCACCTTCACCGCCCGCTCGTGGCTGCGGCGAATGTGGCGCACCTGGGCGCGGCCCACGTCGTCGAGCGCGGCCTCGTCGATCGCGGCGAGCCACTCGCCGACCTCGGGCGCGATGCGGCGGGCATGCAGCACGCCCTCCATCGCCGCCATCTCCTCGGCCCGCTGCGGACCTGCGCCGCGCGGCATCATCGTCTCCTGGTCCCAGCCCAGCCGGCCGGCGACCTGGGCCAGCGCCTCGGTTTCGCGTTGATAGCTCATGAGCGCGTCATAGGTGGTCATCGGGAGGCCCCTCTTACCGATTGCAGCCGTGGATAGCGCGCCAGGAAGCGGCCGCGCAGGATCAGCACCCAGAGCGCTACGGCGCCGATCTGGTGCAGGATGGCGACCTGCCAGGGCGCCGAGTAGAGCACCGTGACGATACCCAGGGCGATCTGCAGGGCCAGCATCGCCAGCATCGCGTTGAAGGCCAGCCGGGTCGCCGCGTTGGGCGAGCGTCTGGTGCGCAGCCAGACCACGATCCCCAGCACGGCCAGAACATAGCCGCTCATCCTGTGGATGAATTGCACCAGCCCCGCATCCTCGAAGAAATTGCGCCACAGCGGCTCCAGCTGGAACGGATCGGGCGGCAGAAAGCCGCTGCCCATCAGCGGCCAGGTCGGAAAGGCGCGGCCCGCGTCGATGCCGGCCACCAGCGCACCCAGCAGGATCTGCAGGAACGCCAGGTGCATCAGCCCGGTCGCCCCCGCGAAAAGCCGCGCTTCGCCCCCGCGCCGAGCCTGCAGCAGATCGGATTCGCGCCGGCCGAGCCGGAAGGTGAACCAGGCGATCAACCCCAGGATGGCGAACGCCAATCCGAGGTGCGTGGCCAGCCGGTAGGACGCCACGTCAAGCATCCCGTCCCGCAGCCCCGAGGAGACCATCCACCAGCCGATGGCGCCCTGCAGCCCGCCGAGCGCGCCCAGCAGCAGCAGCCGCCCGGTCCAGCCGCGTGGCATCTTGCGCGTCACCAGAAAGCCGGCGAACCCCAGCGCCCAGACCAGTCCGATCACCCGACCGAATTGACGGTGGCCCCATTCCCACCAATAGATCGACTTGAACTCGGCCAGGGTCATGCCCGCGTTCTGTTCGATATATTCGGGGATTTCCTGATACTTGGCGAATTCCGCCTGCCAGTCGGCCTCGGTCAGGGGCGGCACAGCGCCCGTCACCGGTGCCCATTCGGTGATCGAGAGCCCCGAATCCGTCAGCCGCGTCATGCCCCCCACGGCGATCATCACCGCGACCAGAACGAAGAGGACGATCAGCCACAACCGCACCGCGCCCCGGGCGCCCTGCCCGGCCTTGTCGATGCTGCCCGTCGCGGCGGCCTTCTGGCGCTCGCCGGTCTGGACCTCTTCGAAGATTGCCCGTGGAGTCTTGGCCATGCGATGATCCTTCTCGTCTTGCCGCGCAAGCTATGCCGAGCCTCGCCCGGCGGCAAGGCGGGGTCCGGCGCGACCTAACCGCGCTCTTTCCAGCGCACCATCTGGCGCATGATCCCGTGCAGCATCTGCACCTCGGCGCGGGTCAGGGCCTGCCGCGCCCAGAGGTTGCGCAGGTTCAGCCGCATCCCTTCGGCCTTGTGGTCGGGATAGAAGAACCCGGCCTCCTCCAGCCGCTGCTCGTAATGGTCGCCGAGCCGCTCGATCTCGACCCGGTCGGCGAGCTCCGTGCGCTGCCCCTCCAGCCGGACAGGCGCCGTCTCGGTGGTGGCCCGGCGCCACTCATAGCCCATCAGCAGGACGCATTGCGCGAGGTTGAGCGAGGGGAACTCCGGGTTCACCGGCACCGACACGATGGTCGAGGCGAGCGCCACGTCGGCGTTTTCCATCCCGGCCCGTTCGGGGCCGAACATCACCGCCACCCGCTCGCCCACGGCCGCACGGCGGGCGGCGTCGCGCATCGCGGCCTCGGGGGTCATCACCGGCTTGGTCAGCTCGCGCGGGCGGGCGGTGGTGGCATAGACATGGGTGCAATCGGCGATCGCCGCGCCGACGCCGTCGAAGGCTTGCGCCGCGTCCAGCAGCCGGCCCGCCCCGCTGGCCATGGCGATCGCGGACGGATTCGGCCAGCCGTCGCGCGGCGCGACCAGCCGCATCCGGTCCAGGCCAAAATTCCACATGGCCCGCGCCGCCGCGCCGATGTTCTCGCCCATCTGCGGGCGGATCAGCACGAAGGCCGGCGGGATGATGTCAGCAGTCATGGCGCACGCCTCTTACGAACAAGCCGCGGCGTGATACGCTGCCCGCATCCGGGGCACAAGGAGACAGCCGCGATGGCATATGACGAGGGGCTGGCCGAATTGCTGCGCAGCGACCTGTCTGAGCTCGGCGATGTCGCGGAAAAGAAGATGTTCGGCGGGCTGTGCTTCATGGTGGGCGGCCACATGACCTGCCTGGCCAGCGCCGACCACGGCATGGTGCGCGTGGGCAAACAGGCCGAGGCGGCCGCGCTGGAGATCGCCGGCGTCAGCCCGATGCAGCGCACCGGGCGCCGGATGCCCGGCTTTGTCGAGGTCACGCCCGAGGCGCTGGCCGACGACCGGATCCGCGCCGATCTTCTGGCCATGGCGCTGGCCTTCGTGCGAAGCCTTCCGCCGAAGTAGCCAAGCCCGGATTTCCCTGCTAGGTCGGCGCGAAACGACGGATACGCCCGATGACAGATGCCGACGCCCCAGAGCAGCCCCAGATCTACCTGATCTCCCCGCCCGAGTTCGAATTGTCGAGCTTTCCCGACAGGCTTGCCGCCTGCCTCGATGCCACGCCGGTGGCCTGCGTGCGCCTGGCGCTGGCCAGCCACGACGAGGACCGCATCGCCCGCGCAGCCGATGCCCTGCGCGAGGTGACCCATGCCCGGGACGTGGCGCTGGTGATCCAGTCCCATGCCCTGCTGGCCGAGCGTCTGGGCCTCGACGGCGTGCACCTGATGGACAGTTCCCGCTCGGTGCGCAGCATGCGCAAGGCCCTGGGCGACGATGCCATCGTGGGGACCTTCTGCGGCAATTCGCGCCACGCCGGGATGACCGCCGGCGAGGCGGGCGCCGATTACATCAGCTTCGGCCCGGCCGGGCTGACCGCCCTGGGCGACGGCAGCCGGGCGGAGCCGGAGCTCTTCCAGTGGTGGTCCGAGATGATCGAGGTGCCCTGCGTCGCCGAAGGTGCGCTTGACGAGGCCACGATCCGGGCGCTGGCCCCCTATACCGATTTCTTCGGCATCGCCGACGAGATCTGGTCGACCGAGGATCCCGCCGCCGCCTTGCGCCATCTCGCCGGCCTCTTCGCCTGACGCCCGAGCCTGTCGCGTCCGGGGCCCCGGCCCCTGCGCTCACGTCACATGGGGCCCGCGATCTCCACCTCTTCGCCGTCGCGCAGGGCGGTGTAGAAGCAATTGCGCCGCCCGGTGTGGCAGGCCGCCCCGGTCTGGCGCACCTGCAGCAACAGGCAGTCACGGTCGCAATCGACCCGCATCTCTACCAGCGTCTGCACGTGGCCCGAGGTGTCGCCCTTGCGCCAGAACGCCTGCCGGGAGCGCGACCAATAGACCACGCGGCCTTCTTGCAGGGTCCGCGCCACGGCCTCGGCGTTCATCCAGGCCATCATCAGCACTTCGCCGGTCTCCGCCTCCTGCGCGATGGCCGGAATCAGCCCCTGGTCGTTGAAGACGAGGCTTTCGGGATCGAAGGGCATGTCGGGTTATCCTTTGCTTGGCCGCCGAAGGCGCCTATCTAAGATACCGACACGATCCAAGGCAATGCCATGTCCACTGACTCCGACCTGATAAACCTATACTCCAAGCGCATCCTGGCGCTGGCGGCCGACATGCCGCACACGGCCCGGCTCGACACTCCGACCGCCACCGCGCGCAAGCGCTCGCCTCTTTGCGGCTCGACCGTGACGGTCGATATCGTGGTCGAGGACGGCCGGATCACCGACTATGGCCAGGACGTGAAGGCCTGTGCGCTGGGACAGGCCTCGGCCGCGGTGATCGGCGCGGCGGTGATCGGGCTGACCGAGGCCGAGATCCGGCGCGGCCGTGAGGAGCTGCTGGCCATGCTCAAGGACGGCGGCCCGCCCCCCTCGGCACCGTTCGACGGGCTGGAGGTGCTGGAACCCGCCCGCGACTACAAGAACCGCCATGCCTCGATCATGCTGACCTTCGACGCCCTGATCGACGCCTTCGCAACCGCCAAGGTCAACTGAGGCCCCCCCGCCGAGAACGGGGCAGCCCGGTCCGCACCCGACCAGGCCCCCGTGGCCCGACAAAGTGGTGGCGCACCCGGCCCGCGCACCCCGCCAAGGCCCTGCCCGGCCCGGAGCAACCCATTAGGCCGAGCCTAATCCATGATCAGGAAGTCTGTTCTTTCCTCCGAAGCCGACGGCGGTCAAGTCTGCCCCCGATGCCATCGGGCCGCAGGGGCGGTCCCGCGACAGGAGGGCCATACCGGACATGACAGCGGAACAGACCGACGTGCTGGTCGTCGGCGCCGGACAGGCCGGCGTCGCCATGAGCGAACACCTCACCGCCGAGGGCATCGACCATATCGTGCTGGAACGGCACCGGATCGCGGAGCGCTGGCGCTCGGAGCGCTGGGATTCGCTGGTCGCCAACGGCCCCGCCTGGCACGACCGCTTTCCCGGCATGGAGTTTCCCGGCGCGGATCCCGAGGATTTCGTGGCCAAGGATCAGGTCGCGGATTACTTCGCAGCCTATGCCGAGGCGTTCCGCGCCCCGATCCGCTGCGGCGTCAACGTCAAGAAGGTGACGCCGGTCGAGGGCCGGCCCGGCTTTGTGGTCGAGACCTCCGAGGGCCGGATCTCGGCACGCTCGGTCGTCGCGGCCACGGGGCCCTTCCAGACCCCGGTCATCCCGCGGCTGGTCCCCGGGACGACGGGCCTCGCACAGATGCATTCCTCCGCCTACCGGGCGCCGGAGAAGCTGACCGAGGGCGCCGTGCTGGTGGTCGGCGCGGGCTCGTCCGGGGTGCAGATCGCCGACGAGCTGCTGGCGGCGGGGCGCGCGGTCTACCTGTCGGTCGGACCGCACGACCGCCCGCCCCGCCGCTATCGCGGGCGCGATTTCGTCTGGTGGCTGGGCGTGCTGAACAAGTGGGATGCCGAGGCCGCACCGGGGGCCGAGCACACCACCATCGCGGTCAGCGGCGCCCATGGCGGCGAGACGATCGACTTCCGCCGGCTGGCCCATCGCGGCCTGACCCTGCTGGGCCGCACCGAGGCCTGCGAGGACGGCCGCCTGCGCCTTGCCCCCGATCTGCAGACCAACATCCGCAACGGTGACGCCTACCTTCTGCGGCTGCTGGCCGAGGCCGATGCCTTTGTCGCGCGCAACGGACTGGATCTGCCCGAAGATCCCGCGGCGCGGCAGTTGCTGCCAGATCCGGCCTGCATGACCGACCCGATCCTGTCGCTGGACCTCGCCGCGGCCGGGATCACCACGATCATCTGGGCCACCGGTTTTTCCGCCGATTACAGCTGGCTGCCCCCCGGCGCCCGGGATGCCGAGGGACGCCCCGTCCACCATCGCGGCGTCTCGGCCGAACCGGGGATCTATTTCCTCGGGTTGCCCTGGCAGACACGGCGCGGCTCCTCTTTCATCTGGGGGGTCTGGTATGACGCAAGATACGTGGCGGACCATATCGCCAAGCAACACGCCTACCTGAGCTATTCAGCCCCGCCGGTCGCCCGCGCCACGGTCGCCTAGGCGCGGGGCCCCGCCCCGACACCGCCCGCAATCCCGACGCCGCCGCGTCACACCCGGAGAGCCCCAGCATGGCCCATACCCGCATCCGCAAGTTCAACACCGCCGACACCTACCCCGAACAGAAGCTGGACAACGATCTGTGCCAGGCCGTAGTGACCCATGGCGGCAAGACGGTCTGGATGCGCGGCCAGTGCCCGCAGGATCTGGACACCGCGCGAAACATCGACAGCCACGACCCCGTCGAGCAGACCCACAAGGTCATGCAGAACATCGTCCAGCTGATCGAAGAGGCCGGCGGCTCGATCGAGCACCTGGTCAAGGTCGTGGTCTACATCACCGACGTGCGCCACCGCGAGGCGGTCTACCGGACCATGGGAAGCTACATCAAGGGCGTGCACCCGGTCTCGACCGGGCTGGTGGTGCAGGCGCTGGCACGGCCCGACTGGCTGGTCGAGATCGACGCCACCGCCGTCATTCCGGAGTGAGCCGATGACCTTTTCCCTCGTCGCCCGTTGCGCGGACACCGGCATGTTCGGGGTCGCGATCTCCTCGTCCTCGCCGGCCGTGGCGGCGCGCTGTGCCTATGCCCGGGCGGGCGTGGGCGCGGTCGCGAGCCAGAACATCACCGACCCGACGCTGGGCCCGCTCGCGCTCGACCTCATGGCGCAGGGCCTCTCCGCGCCCGAGGCGATGGCCGAGGTCCAGGCGCGGGCGGCGTTCATCGAGTATCGTCAGGTGCTGGCCGTCGACGCCATGGGCCGGACGGCGATCCATTCCGGGCCGAAGGCCCTGGGGATCTGGACCCAGGCGCAGGCCGACAACGTGGCCTCGGGTGGCAACCTGCTGGCCAACGACAGCGTCCCGCAGGCCATCGTCGACGGCTTTCTCGGTGCGACCGGGCATATCGGAGACCGGCTGATCGCCGCGATGCGGGAGGGCCTTGCGGCGGGGGGCGAGGCCGGGCCGGTCCATTCCGCCGGCATGATGATTGTCGACAAGGTCAGCTGGCCCGTGGCCGACCTGCGTTGCGACTGGACCGAGGCCTGCCCGATCGAGGCCATCGCCACCGCGTGGGAGGTCTACAAGCCGCAGCTGGCGGCCTATGTGCAACGCGCCCTCGACCCGCGAGAGGCCCCGTCCTACGGCGTGCCGGGCGACGAATAAGCGAGGAAAGACATGGACCTGACCCATGACGACTGGACGGCGCGGGCCGCCGCGCTGAGCTTTCGCAACCAGCTTTACATCGACGGCCGCTTCGGTCCCGCGGCCTCGGGGGACAGGTTCGAGACGGTGAACCCCGCCACCCAGCAGGTGCTGACCGACGTGGCCCGCGGCGGCGCCGAGGACATCGACCGCGCCGTCCGCGCCGCCCGCCGGGCCTTCGACGACGGGCGCTGGTCGGGCCAGACGCCGGGGGCGCGCAAGGAGGTGCTGCTGCGGCTCGCCGCCCAGATCCGCGAGAACATCCCGGAACTGGCCCTGCTCGACACGCTCGACATGGGCAAGCCGATCACCGACAGCTCGACGATCGACGCGCCCGGATCGGCGCATTTCTTCCAATGGCACGCCGAGGCGATCGACAAGCTCTATGACGAGGTCGCCCCGACGGGCGGGCGCGACCTCGCGCTGATCCGGCGGGTGCCGCTGGGCGTGGTGGGCGCGGTGGTGCCCTGGAACTTTCCGCTCGACATGGCGACCTGGAAGCTGGCCCCGGCGCTTGCGGCCGGCAATTCGGTGGTGCTGAAACCGGCCGAGCAATCGCCGCTCTCGGCGCTGATGCTGGCCGAGATGGCAAGCCGCGCGGGCCTGCCGGACGGGGTGCTGAACGTGGTGCCGGGCATTGGCGAGGGCGCGGGCCAGGCGCTGGGGCGGCACGGGGACGTCGATTGCCTCGTCTTCACCGGCTCCACCGAGGTCGGCAAGATGTTCCAGCGCTACGCCGGCGACAGCAACATGAAGCAGGTCTGGCTGGAAACCGGCGGCAAGAGCCCGAACCTGATCTTTCCCGATGCCGACCTCGAGGCCGCCGCCGACATGGCCGCCTTCGGCAACTTCTTCAACCAGGGCGAGGTCTGTTCCGCCAATTCGCGCCTGCTGGTCCATGCCGACATCAAGGACGAGATGATCGACCTGATGCGCACCCGCGGCGCGGCGATCACCCTGGGCGATCCGCTTGATCCCGCCTCGACCATGGGGTCGCTGGTGGACCGCGCCCACGCCGACCGGGTAGAGCGGCTGGTGGCCGGCGGCAAGCGGACCTCGCGCGTGGTCTGCGGCGGCGAACGGGTGACGCTGATGGGCTCGGACGCCTGGTTCCAGCCGACGATCTTCGACCAGGTCTCGCCCGAGCATCCCATCGCGCGCGAGGAGGTCTTCGGCCCGGTTCTGGCCATCATGAGCTTCGAGACCGAGGACGAGGCGGTGCGCTTGGCCAATGACAGTGTCTACGGCCTCGCGGCCTCCGCCTGGACGCGCGATATCGGGCGGGCGCTGTCGGTCTCGGACCGGCTGATGGCGGGCACGGTGTCGGTCAACTCGGTCGACGCGCTCTCGGCGCTGACACCCTTCGGGGGCATGAAGCAATCGGGCTTCGGCCGCGACCTGTCGCTGCATTCCTTCGACAAGTATTCCGCGCTCAAGACCACCTGGATCAAGTACTGACCGGGCGCTTTTGCCCGCCCGCTCCTCCGTTTTGCTTGACGGAGCCTGCCTCGCAGCTTAGCAAATCCCAAACCTTTGAGGCGAAAGGATTAGCCCTGCCCTTGCGCTGCACCCTTCGGCAATTGCGCTACTTCGTGGCCGTGGGCGAGGCCGGATCGATCGCGCGGGCGGCGGAAAAGGTGAACGTCTCCTCGCCCTCGATCTCGGCCGCGATCACCCAGATGGAGCAGGAATTCGACCTCCAGCTCTTCGTGCGCAAACACGCCCATGGGCTGGTGCTGACCCAGGCGGGCCGGCGCTTTCTGGAGCAGGCGAAGGTCGTCCTGGCCGAGGCCGACAAGCTCAACGCTTTGGCCAACGAGATCACCGGCCGGGTGCGCGGGCCGCTGAACGTGGGCTGCCTGCTGACCTTCGCCCAGATCGTGCTGCCGCATCTGCGGCGCAGCTTCACCTCGCGCTTTCCCGAGGTGGCCTTTCACCAGTTCGAGCTGGACCAGGGCGCGATCTTCGACGGGCTGCGCAATGCCGACCTCGACATCGCGCTGACCTACGACCTCGACATCCCGCCGGACCTGGAGTTCGTGCCGCTGTTCAACCTGCCGCCCTACGCGCTGCTGCCTGACAGCCACGAGCTTGCCAACCGTCGGACGCTGGCGCCCGTCGAGCTTGCGCCCTATCCGATGGTGCTGCTGGATCTGCCCCATTCGGCGCCCTATTTCCTGTCGTTCTTCGAGGATGCCGGCGTGCAGCCCAACATCGTCGAGCGGACCCGCGACATGGAGGTCATGCGCTCTCTGGTCGCCAATGGCTTCGGCTATTCCATCGCCAACATCCGCCACACGTCCGAACGCGCGGCCGACGGAAAGCGCCTGCGATTCGTTCCGCTGGCGGACGGGGCCCGCGCCCTGCGCATCGGTCTGACCCTGGCCGGAGGGGCGATGAACACCCTGTCGGTTCGCGCCCTGATCGACCATTGCAAGGAAAACCTCACCCCGGCGCTGACCCCGGGCCTGAAAGTCCGTCCCTCTGCCGGATACGAGGACGTGTGACCGAAAAAGGGGCGGACCGTCGAGGCAGGCCTGGCTTAGGCCGCATCTAACCCCGACTTCCAAAAAGCTTAATTTACCCGAAGCCCTTTCTCGTGAACCTTGCACATGAAATCGCCCGGCCCGAAGGCCGGGCCGCTGAACCTCGCCATGGCAGAGAAGGCCCCGACAGTGCGTGATCCGCGGTAAGACATCCTATTCGAGCCGATGCAGATCGGCCCCTTGACGGCAAAGAACAGGTTCTACCAGGTGCCCCATTGCAACGGCGGCGGCTACCGGGACCCGTCGGCGGCGGCCGCGATGCGCGGCACCAAGGCCGAGGGCGGCTGGGGCGTGATCTTCACCGAGCAATGCGAGTTGCACCACAGCTCGGAAATCACGCCCTTCATCGAGCTGCGCCTGTGGGAGGACAAGGACATCCCGCAACTGGCCAGGATGGCCGACAAGATGAAGGCGCACGGCGCGCTGGCCGGCATCCAGCTTGCCTATTCCGGGATCAACGGGCCGAACCTTTATCCCAAGAAGGTGCCGCTGGCGCCCTCGGCCCTGCCGATCCGCACCTTCACCAACGACCCCGTCCAGGCCCGTGCGCTGGACAAGAGCGACATCCGCGACCTGCGCCGCTGGTTCGTGACCGCCGCGAAGCGCTCGCAGATGGCCGGGTTCGACCTGATCTGTCTCTATGGCGCCCACGGCTTCGGCATCTTTCAGCACTTCCTGTCGCGGGCGACCAACCAGCGCTCGGATGAATACGGCGGCAGTCTGGAAAACCGCGCCCGCTTTGCCCGCGAGGTGATCGAGGACATGCGCGAGGCGGTGGGAGAGACCATGGCCCTGACCCTGCGCGTCAGCCTTGACGAGACCATCGGAGAGCTCGGTTTCTCCAACGCCGAGGTGCGCGAGTTCATCGAGATGAACCGAGACCTGCCCGACCTCTGGGATCTGGCGCAGGGCACGTGGGAGCATTGCTCGGGCCCCTCGCGGTTCAAGGAGGAAGGCGCACAGGAACAGCTTGTGCGCGGCATACACGAGCTGACCGACAAGCCGATCGTCGGCGTCGGCCGCTTCACCTCGCCCGACGTGATGGCCCGGATGATCCGCAGCGGGACGCTGGATTTCATCGGCTGTGCGCGGCCGTCCATCGCCGACCCGTTCCTGCCGAAGAAGATCGAGGAGGGCCGGATCGAGGACATCCGCGAATGCATCGGCTGCAACATCTGCATCACCGGCGACATGACCATGTCGATCAGCCGCTGCACCCAGAACCCGACCTTCATGGAGGAATGGCGCAAGGGCTGGCACCCCGAGCGGATGAACCCCAGGGGCGACAGCGCAAACGTGCTGATCGTAGGCGCCGGCCCCGCCGGGCTGGAGGCCGCCCGCGCCCTGGCCGAGCGCGGCTATGACGTCGACTTGGCCGGGGCCGGCACCGAGCTTGGCGGCCGCGTCGCCCGCGAGCGGCTGTTGCCGGGGCTGTCGGCCTGGGGCCGGGTCGCCGATTACCGCGCCTACCAGCTGGGCCGGAAGACCAATGTCGAAACCTATTTCGACAGCCGCCTGACCGCCGAGGACATCCTGGATTTCGGCTTTCAGAACGTGGCCATCGCCACCGGCGCGACCTGGCGGCGCGACGGGGTCTCGCGCCAGCACGTGGTGCCGATGCCGATCGACGCGGCCATGCCGCTTTTCACCCCAGACGACCTGATGGCGGGCCAGCGTCCCGCCGGGCACGTGGTGATTTATGACGACGACCATTACTACATGGGCGGCGTGCTGGCCGAGCTGCTGGTCAAGCAGGGCTGCGGCGTCACGCTGATCACGCCCTCGGCGTTCGTGTCGGACTGGACGAACAACACGCTGGAGCAGGCCTCGATCCACCGCAAGCTGGCGGAGATGGGCGTGGACATCGTGCTGAACCGGGGTGTCACGCGGATCGCGGCGGATCACGTGGTGTCGAACTGCGTCTACACCGACATGACCCGGAACCAGCCCTGCGACGCCGTCGTCATGGTCGCCGCCCGCGCCGGCAACGATACGCTCTACGCCGCGCTGAAGGCGCGCGAGGCCGAGTGGGCCGACGCGGGGATCCGCTCGATCCGGCTGATCGGCGACGCGAACGCCCCCGGCCCCATCGCCTGGGCGACCTATGCCGGGCACCGCTTCGCCCGAGAGCTTGACGCGGACGACATCGGCGACGCCCTGCCGTTCCGCCGCGAAATCACCGAACTGGCGCTGGATTGACCGCCCCCGCCCCCCGCAGCAAGAGGCCCTGACGTGGACACGCGCAAGACAGCCGTCGAGATCCGGCAGGTGTCGAAGATGTTCGGGACGTTCCAGGCGCTCGAAACCATCTCTCTCGACATCTACGACAACGAGTTCTTCACCCTGCTTGGCCCCTCGGGCTGCGGCAAGACCACGCTGCTGGGGATGATCGCGGGGTTCGAGGAACCGACGACCGGCAAGATCGGGCTGCACGGCCACGACATCCAGAACCTGCCGCCGCACAAGCGCAAGGTTAACACGGTCTTTCAAAGCTACGCGCTGTTTCCACACATGACGCTGGAACAGAACATCGCCTACGGGCTGGAAAACCTGCGCTGGCCCAGGGACCGCGTCCGCGCCCGGGTGGCCGAGATGCTGGAGCTGGTGCACATGGCGCAATTCGCCCGGCGCAAGCCCGCGCAGCTGTCGGGCGGCCAGCGCCAGCGGATCGCGCTGGCCCGGGCGCTGGCGCCTGAACCCGAGGTGCTGCTGCTGGACGAGCCGCTGTCGGCGCTGGACCTCAAGCTGCGCCAGGCGATGCGCGAAGAGCTTCGCGTCCTGCAGCGCAAGACCGGGCTGACCTTCGTCTTCGTGACCCACGACCAGGAAGAGGCGCTCGACATGTCCGACCGCATCTGCGTGCTGGGCGACGGGCGCATCCAGCAGATCGGCACCCCGCGCGCGGTCTACGAGAACCCGGCCAACCGCTTCGTCGCCCATTTCATCGGAGAGACGAATTTCTTCGACGTCGACGTCCTGTCGGTCGAGGGCGACATGGCCCGGGTGCGCACGCCGCTGGGCCTCGACGTGACGGCGCCCCAGCGCAATGTCCATGGCGGCCAGGCGAAGGCGACGCTGTCCCTGCGCCCCGAGAAGATCGGGCTCGAGGACCGCGCCACCGGCGAGATCCTGACCGGCACGGTCACGGCCACCAATTATCTGGGCGGCTATACCTATTACCTGATCCGGGTGGGCGAGGCCGAGATCCGGGTGTCGCGCCGCAATGGCCGGACCGAGGACGACGGCCGGGCCGAGGGCGCGACCGTCCGGCTGGGCTTTCAGCCGGAAGCCGCGCGGGTGCTGGGCCAATGAGGGACTTTCGCGTCTGGGGCCTGCTGCCCGCCCATATCCTGATGACGCTGACCATGGTGCTGCCGATCCTGATCATCGTCGCGGTGTCCTTCGCCACGCGGGGCGCCTACGGCGGCTTCAGCTTCGAGTTCTCGACCGACGCTTACCGCCAGATCCTGTTCAACGAGGGCTGGTCAGGCGATCTGGAGTTCAACCCGCAATACCTGTTCATCATCGCCCGCCCGCTGGTGCTGGCCGCGGCCACCACGCTGATCTGCATGGTGCTGGCCTTTCCCATCGCCTACTGGATGACGCTGCAGGACGGCCGCACCCGGGCCATGCTGCTGTTCGCGGTGACGCTGCCGTTCCGGGTGTCGATGATCGTGCGGGTCTATGCCTGGCTGATGATCCTGGGCAACAACGGCGTGATCGAGACCGCGCTGCGCTTCGCTGCGCTTCGCTGCGCTTCACCGGCCTGGCCGAGGACATCGACAGCCTGCTGTTCAACAACGGCGCGATGCTGGCAGGCATGGTCTACAGCTAAATCCCGCTGATGATCCTGCCGGTCTTCGCCTCGATCGAGGAGCTCGACCCGGCGCTGGTGGAGGCCTCGCACGACCTCTACGGCAGCCGCCTCGCGACCCTGCGCCGGGTGATCCTGCCGCTTTGTCGGCCGGGGCTGGCTGCCGGCGCGGTGCTGGTCTTCGTGCCCTGCCTCGGCGCGGTGCTGGAGCCGATCCTGCTGGGCGGCGGCAAGACCCTGATGATGGGCAACCTGATCCAGATGCAGTTCGGCGGCTCGCGCAACTGGCCCTTCGGCGCGGCGATCGCGCTGCTGCAGATGAGCCTCGTGGTGCTGTTCCTGCTGCAGAACGGGCTGCGCGCGGCGCGGCGCGACGCCGAGGAGGCCACCTGATGGCGCACCGGCACGATGTCCGCCGCTACCGCGGCCTTGGCCCCTTCGCCATCGTCTTCTTCGCCTGGCTCTATCTGCCGATCGCCGTGGTCGTCTTCCATTCGTTCAACGAGAACAGGCTGGTATCGGTCTGGAGCGGCTTTTCGCTGAAGTGGTACGCCGCCGCGCTGTCGAACCAGAACCTGCTGAACGCGGTCAAGACCTCGCTGTCCGTCGCGGCGCTGGCCACGACCTTTGCCACGATCATCGCGCTGATGGCGGCACTGGTGCTGGTGCGGGGCAAGGGGGTGAAGTTCCGTCGGGTGTCCGAGACCATCGTGACCCTGCCGCTGCTTCTGCCCGAAATCGTGCTGGCGGTCGCGGTGCTGATCCTGTTCTCGCAGATCGGCTTCAGCAACGGGTTCCTGAAACTCGTGGTCGCGCATACCACCTTCTGCACCCCCTTCGCCTTCCTGCCGATCCGCGCCCGGATGCAGGGCATGGACCTGGATTTCGAAGAGGCGTCGGCCGATCTCTATGCCGACCGGTGGACCACCTTCCGCCGCGTGACGCTGCCGCTGATCGGGCCGGGGATGGTGGCCGGGGCGATGCTGGCCTTCGTGATCTCGATGGACGATTTCATCACCTCGAACATGCTCAACTCCGGCGGCGCGACCACCCTGCCCGTCTATATCTTCGGCCTGATCCGGCAGGGCACCACGCCAGAGCTGAACGCGATTTCCACCCTCATCATCCTTGTCTCGCTCCTCGTGGCCGGTCTCGCGCTGTTCATCCAGCGTCGGGGCAGCGCGGTGGCCGAGACCTGACAAGGCACCAACCAACCCCAAAAAGCCAACCCCAACAAGGAGATCCCGATGAACAAGTTCCTGATGACCACCGCCGCCGCCATGGCGCTCGCCGGTACGGCGCAGGCCGAAGGCTCGCTCAACGTCTATGTCTGGTCGGACAGCATCGCGCCCGAACTGATCGAGACGTTCGAGACCGCCTACGATGTCGATGTCACCGTCGACGGCTACAATTCGAACGAGGACCTGCTGACCAAGCTGCAGGCCGGCAGCTCCGGCTATGACATCGTCATGCCCTCCCAGCACTTCCTCAAGATCATGGCCGACGAGGGCCTGCTGGAGGATATCGACGCCTACGAGCTCGACGCCTACGGCCAGGTCGATGAAAAGTGGCTCGGCCAGTGGTGGGGCCCCGAGAACGACTATTCCATCCCGTTCGCCTACGGCACCGCGGGCTACGCCGTGAACCGTGACCTCTATGACGGGCCGGTCGACAGCTGGGTCGCCTATTTCGAGCCGGAGGGCGCTGGAGGGCATGATCGCCAGCCTGAACTACCCCGACGAGGTTGTCGGCGCCGCACAGCTTTACCTCGGCGTCGACTTCTGCAGCGAGGATCCTTCCGAGATGGAGAAGGTCTACAACCTGCTGGCCGCGCAAAAGCCCGACGTGGCGGTCTATGCCTCCGACAACATCGAGAACCGCATTGGGTCGGGCGAGGTCGGCGCCCATTTCTGGTGGGACGGCAACGCGATGAAGACCCGCCTGAACGACGGCGCGCCGATCGAGTTCGCGATGCCCGCAGAGGGTCTTGTCGGCTGGATCGACAGCCTCGTCGTGCCCACGGGCGCGTCGAACATCGACAACGCCAAGCTGTTCATGGACTTCATGTCGATGCCCGAGAACGCGACGATCCAGTATAACTACTACGCCCATTCCTCGCCGGTCGAACTGGTCCTGGAGGATGCGATCTGCACCCCCGAGAACGCGCCCGAGCTCTTTCCGGACGTGCCGGTCGTCTTCTCGCAGGCCTGCTCGCCCGCGGCGCAGGACCTCGTGACCCGGGTCTGGACGCAATTGCTCCAGTAACCGGCCACGTCGCGACCGGGGAGGGCGCCCCCGCGTGCCCTCCCCCCACGTCTGCCCCACTTCCCCGCCACTTCTCCGCCACTTCCCCGCCCGTGCTTTCCAGGAGGTCCCGATGACCGACGCCGCCACAGAGCCCCCCACAGACGCCCCCTATGACTACATCATCATCGGCGCAGGCTCCGCGGGCTTCGTGCTGGCCAACCGGCTGTCCGCCGATCCCGCGATGCAGGTCTGCCTGGTCGAGGCCGGCGGGCCGAGCGACAGCCTGCGGGTGCGGGTCCCGGCGGGGATCCTGTCGCTCTATGGCGATCCGAAATTCGACTATGGCTACATGGGCGTGCCGCAGCCCGAGATGAACGGCCGCCGGATCCCTGTGAACCGGGGCAAGGCCCTGGGCGGCTCGACCGCGATCAACTCGATGGTCTACATCCGGGGCCATGCGGGCGATTACGACGACTGGGCGGCGCTGGGCTGCTCTGGCTGGGCCTATGACGACGTGCTGCCGGTGTTCAAGGACCTGGAGCGCAACCGCCTGGGCCAGGACCCGGCCTACCACGGCACCGACGGAGAGCTGCTGGTGGACAATCCGCGCGACCCCAACCCGGTGTCGCGCACTTTCGTCAAGGCGGCGGGCACCTGCGGACTGTCCGAAAACGAAGATTTCAACGGCCCCGACCAGGACGGCGTGGGGATCTACAACGTCACCCAGGACAAGGGCAGCCTGTTCAACGCCTACCGCGCGTTCCTCGCCCCCGTGGCAAGCCGGCCGAACCTGACGATCCTGACCGGCGCGGAAAGCCGCAGCCTTGTGCTGGACGGCGCCCGCGTCACCGGCCTCGTGATCCGCCGCCAGGGCCGCGAGCAGACGCTGGGCTGCGCGGGCGAGGTGATCCTGAGCGCGGGCGCCATCGGCTCGCCCGCCCTGCTGATGGCCAGCGGCATCGGGCCGGGCGCCGCGCTGAAGGCTGCCGGGCGCGAGGTGCGGCACGACCTGCCGGGCGTCGGCCAGAACCTGCGCGACCATATCGACGGGATGATCACCACCCGCTCGGCCTCCACCCGGACGCTGGGCCTGTCGGTCGCCAACCTGCCCGCGATGATCGCAGCGCCTTTGCGCTATTTCGGGGCACGGCGGGGGATGCTGACCACAAACTACGTCGAGGCCGGGGGCTTTGCCCGCACGAAATACGCGGGCGACCGCCCCGACATCCAGTTCCACTTCGTCCCCGGCTACCGCAGCCATCGGGGCCGTTTGATCGAATACGGTCACGGCTATGCCATCCACACCTGCGTCCTGCGCCCGAAGAGCGTCGGCGAGCTGCGCCCGGCCGGTGCCGGGACCGGGTTCGAGATCGACCACCGTTTCTTCACCGCCGAAGAGGACGCCCGGACGCTGGTCGAGGGCATCCGCATCGCGCGGCAGATCTTCGCGGCCACGCCCTTCAAGCCAATCCGCGGCAAGGAGATGCTGCCCGGCGCGCATGTCCAGACCGACGAAGAGATCCTTGCCTATCTGCGGGCAGAGGCGCTGACGGTCTATCACCCTGTCGGCACCTGCAAGATGGGCACCGATCCGATGGCGGTGGTCGACCCGGAGGGGCTTTGCGTCAGCGGGATCGCCAACCTGCGGGTGGCAGACGCCTCGATCATGCCGACGCTGATCGGCGGCAACATCTGTGCGCCGACGATGATGATCGGCGAGCGGGCCTCGCGCGCCATTCTCGCCGCCCGCAGGGGCCAGAGCCATGCCGCCCGAGGGCGCGAGCCTCATCCTGCACAACGTGGACGTCCGGACCATGGATCCGGCGCGGCCCCGCGCGGGGGCTCTGGCGCTGCGGGGCAACCGGATCTTCGCGCTGGGGACCGAGGCCGAGGGCCTGCCGCTGTCGGGCCCCGACACGCGGGTGATCGACGGCCGGGGCGGCACGCTCTTGCCCGGCTTCTACGAAAGCCACGTGCATCTCTTCGAGGGCGGCGCCTCGCTCGGGCGGTTGAACGTGGCGGAGGTCTTCGGCGCAAAGGCGCTGCGGGATGCGGTGCAGGCGTTCGCCGCCGCCAAGCCCGACGCGGATCTGCTGATCGCCTATGGTGCGAACTACACCCTGTTCGGCGAGGGCACCCGGATCACGCGGCAACAGCTCGACGCCGCGATCCCGGACCGGCCGTTCTACATGATCGCCTGCGATTTCCACACCGGCTGGGCCAATACCATCGCGCTGGAGCGCGCCGGGCTGATCCACGGCCGCGACGTGGGCCCCGCCGCCGAGGTGGTGATGGCCGCCGACGGCACCGCCACGGGCGAGCTCCGCGAGGGCGGCGCGATGGAGTGCCTCTCGGCGCTCGGCCCCTCCGGCGGGCGCGAGGCGCTGGGCATGGCCGGTGCCGAGCCCGGGCCCGTCACCCCCGACCAGCGCGCCGCCGACAAGGCCTGCCTGCGGGCCGGGATGACCTGTTGCGCCCGCCACGGCATCACCAAGCTGATCAACATGGACGGCAACCGCTACCAGCTGGAATTGCTGAGAGAGTTGGAGGCCGAGGCGCCACTGCCCTGCCGGATCGAGGTGCCCTGCCGCATCCCGATCGACGCGGCCGGCGATCCGGTGGCCAAGGCCGTCGCCATGACCCGCGATTTCGCCAGTGAGACGATCTCCTGCGGGCGGGTCAAGATGTTCATGGACGGTGTCTTCGACAACTGGACCGCGCTCAAGCTGGAGGATTACCCCGACCGTCCGGGCTTTCGCGGGGCGCCGATCGTGCCGCCAGAACTCTTTGCCCGGCTCTGCGCGCAGGCCGACGCGGCGGGACTTCAGATCAGCGTCCACGCGGTGGGCGACGGGGCGGTCCGGCACGTGCTGGACGGCTACGAGGCCGCACGTCACATCAACGGGCCACGCGAAATCCGCTACAGAGTGGAGCATATCGACAATATCCATCCCGACGGCATCCCCCGCCTACGCGATCTAGGCGTCATCGCCTCGATGCAGCCGGTGCACCCGCCCGGCAGCGCGGGCCTGCCGCTGGAACCCACGGTGACCCTGATGGGCCGCGAAAGCTGGCCCTTGGCGTTCAACTGGCGGGCGATCAAGGATGCGGGCGTGCCTTTGCGCTTTGCGACCGACTGGCCGATCTCGCCGCTCGATCCGCTGCACGCGATCCAATGCGCGCTGACCCGCCAGCCCTGGGCCGAGGGCCTGCCCGATCCGCGCCTGACGCTGGATGAATGCCTGGAGGCCTATACCGCCCAGGGCGCCCATGCCGCCTTCGACGAGGACCGGCTGGGCCGGCTCGCGCCGGGGATGCTGGCCGACCTGGTCCTTGTCGCCGGGGATCTGGACAGCCTGCACCGTCCGGGCGATCTTGCGGTCGGCGCCGTGCTGACGATCTGCGACGGCCGCATCACCTTCGAGGCGACATGACCACCCTTGACCTGCTCGACCGCCTGGTGGCCTTTCCCACGGTCAGCCGCGACAGTAACCTGCCGCTGATCGACTGGGCGCAGGACTTCCTGGAGCGGCGCGGCGCGACCGTCCACCGCCTGGCCGATCCGACCGGCGGCAAGGCGGGGCTGTTCGCGACGCTCGGCCCGGCGGGCCCGGGCGGGGTCATGCTTTCGGCGCACAGCGACGTGGTGCCCACGGACGGCCAGCCCTGGCGCCGCGACCCGTTCCGCCTGACCGCCGAGGGCGACCGGGTCCATGGCCGGGGCACCACCGACATGAAGGGCTTTCTGGCCTGCATGCTGCGCGCCGCCGACGCGGCCGCCGGCATGACCCTGGCCGAGCCGTTGAAGCTCTCGATTTCCTACGATGAGGAGGTCGGCTGTCGCGGTATCGCCCGGATGATCGGCCACCTCGACGCCCTGATCGGCCTGCCGCGCCTCTGCATCGTCGGAGAGCCGACCTCCATGCGCATCGCCACCGGCCACAAGGGCAAGGCGGCCTATGCGGTCACCTGCCACGGCGAGGCCGGCCATTCCGCCGAGGCGCCGCTTTACCGCAATGCCCTGCACCTTGGGGCGGACATGCTGGGCGCACTGCGCGAGCTGCAGGCGGATCTGGCCGCGACCGGCGCCCGCGACCCGGCCTACAGCGTCCCCTATTCCACGGTCCACGCCGGGCGCATGGCGGGCGGCACCGCGCTCAACATCGTGCCTGATCTCTGCA
Source organism: Roseisalinus antarcticus (assembly GCF_900172355.1). Classification (GTDB taxonomy): domain Bacteria; phylum Pseudomonadota; class Alphaproteobacteria; order Rhodobacterales; family Rhodobacteraceae; genus Oceanicola; species Oceanicola antarcticus_A. The sequence goes on from NZ_FWFZ01000001.1 coordinate 154,061, forward strand.
CGCTGGATTTCGAGATCCGCCACGTCGCGGCAGAGCCCCTGCCCCCGCTGGAGGCCCTGCTGCGCACCTCAGCCGAACGGATCGGCGGCACTGCCATAGAGATCGCGGCCGGCACCGCGTATCCCGGTCTCGACGTGCCGGAGGGGGCGGAGGCGGTCCGCATTCTGTCGGCCCTGCTGGAGGAGGCGGAGCTGACCAAGGTGGGTTTCGGCACCGAGGCCGGCCATTTCGATGCCGCCGGCGTGCCCGCGCTGGTCTGCGGCCCCGGCGACATGGCCCAGGGTCACAAGGCGAACGAATATATCGCCCTCGACCAGCTGGCCGCTTGCGACCGGATGCTGGATCGGCTGCTGGCCACCCTCGCCTGAGGCACGGCGACCGCCTAGGTGTCGGCCAGAACGCTGAGCGACCGCGCGATCTGTTCGGCGAAACGCGAGGCCGCGACCGGCAGGATCCGCCCGTGGCGCTGGCCCAGAAACAGCATCCCCGCATCCATGTCGCGCATGTCGATGCTGCGGCTGACAAGTCCCGTCGCGCCGTCGTGCCCGCCCGGGGCCCCGATGCTGATCTGGAACGAGATCGCGTCGGTCATCGACACATGGGCCTTGAGATACTCGAACGAATTGCTCTGCAACATCGGCACGGCCTGGAATGATTTCCCCTGCAGCGCCCGTTCAAGCAATGCCCGGCCGCCGAAGCCGCGATTGGGCAGGATCAGCGGATAGGCGACGCATTGCCGCAGCCGCAGCACCGGCTCGGAGGCAAGCGGATGGTCGGCGGCCATCATCGCCACCAGCCGTTGCGGCAGGGCCAGACGCACGTCGTAGTCGGGCATGCTGCGTTCGTCGAAGACCAGGGCGATGTCGGTGCTGAAGGTGTTGATCGCGGCGGCGGCGGCGGTGTGCTCCATCACCTCCACGTTGAAGGTCACGTCGGGATAATCGTGCAGATAGGCCGCGATCTCGCGCGGCAGGAAATGCGGCGTCAGCGCCTGGCTGCAGGCGATCGCCACGTGGCCGCGCCGGATCCCGGACAGGTCGGCGAGGCGCGATTTCAGCCGCTCGGTCTCGGCCAGAACCTCGCGGATATGCAGGATCGCCATCTCGCCGGCCGCGTTCAGGCGCACGCCGGTGGCCGTGCGCTCGAAGATCTGCTCGCCAAGGTCGTCCTCGTAGGCCTGCAGGCGGCGCTGCACCGCCGAGGGGGTCTGCGAGACGATCTCGGCGGCGGCCCGGATCGAGCCGCTGCGCACGATCACGTCGATCAGGCGGAAGGTCGTGAGGTGTTTCATCCCAACCAGCAATAGGGAGGTGTCGCGTTTTCGGCAACGCCCAACCGAAAATTTAGCACAAGACAGCGTCACTCGAACCCATCATCTTCGGTCCCGACCAAGGAGTGACCCGTGCCGAACGATCTTTCCGAGACTGCCCATCTGCGCCGCGACCGCTGGAGCCAGGACGGCGACAGCGTCAGCCTGGTGCGGCCGGAGCGGCGACAGCGGCCGGCCCCGCTCCGGGCGCTGCCGCAGGCGCTGACCCTCGATCTGTCGCGGACCGCCCTCATGGTGATCGACATGCAGAACGACTTTCTGCACCCCGACGGCTGGTTCGCGGCCGACCGGGGCGCGGACGTCGCGCCGCTGCTGACCCTGGTGCCCGCGATCAACACGCTGTGCGCCTGGGCCCGCGCGGCCCGGGTTCCGGTCATCCACGTCAATTGGGGCATCCGCGCCGATGCGGCGAACCTGCCGGCCAACGTGCTCGACAAGGCCTCGGCCTGCGGCACCCAGCGCGCCTATGGCGACGACGGCCCCAACGGGCCGGTGCTGGTCGAAGGCGGCTGGGGGGCCGACAGCCTCGACACGATCGAGACCGCGCCCGGCGACCTGCATGTCTCCAAGCACCGGCTGTCGGGGTTCCGCGACAACGCGCTCGACCAGATCCTGCGCCGGCTGGACGTGACCACGCTGATCTACACCGGCGTCAACCTCGACCGCTGCGTCTTTGCGACCATGGCCGACGGCTGTTTCCAGGGCTTCGACGCGGTGATCGTCGAGGACGCCTGCGGCACGCCCTCGCCGCCGCATGTGACCGACGCGATCCTCTACATCACCCGGATGCTCTACGGCTTCACCACCACGACCGACGCGCTCGCACGGGCGTTTTCTTCCCCCCAACCCAAGGAGACGTGACCATGACGATGAACAGACGCGACTTTCTGCGCAGCACCGGCGCCTCGGCCGCCGCGCTCGGCCTTGCCTCGCCGGCCCTCGCCCAGGACCTGACGCCCCTGAAGATGGTGCTGAACTGGACCTACCAGGGCCCGCAGGCCTGGTTCTTTCTGGCCCAGGACAACGGCTATTTCGCCGATGCGGGCATCGACATGACCATCGACCAGGGCAATGGCTCGGGCGCGGCGGTCGGCTCTGTCGCGGGCGGCGCCTACGACGTGGGCTTCGGCGACGTCAACGCGCTGATCCAGCTGGCCGCCACCAGCCCCGAAGAGGCGCCGATCTGCGTCTACCAGATGTATAACAAGCCGCCCTTCACCGTGGCCGTCCTGTCCGCTTCCGACATCATGACCGCCGACGACCTGAACGGCCGGTTGCTGGGCGGGGCGGCCAATGACGGCGCGCTCAAGCTGTTCCCGGCCTTCACCCAGGTCGCGGGCCTTGACAGCGACAGCATCGAGATCCTGAACTTCCAGTCCAACCTGCGCGAGCAGATGCTGAAGTCCGGCCAGGTCGAGGGCGTGTTCGGCTATGTCAACACGATCCGCTTCTCCGCCAAGCTGTCGGGCATGGATCCCGACACAGAGATCCGCTTCATCAACTACGGCGATTACGGCATGGACCTCTATTCCAACGGCCTGATCATCCCCAAGGCGATGGCCGAGGAAAACCCCGACATGGTTTCGGGCATGGTCGCGGCGATCAACCGGGGCGTGGCCGACACGCTGGCCGATCCCGAGGCCGCCGTCGAGGCCGTCGCCCGCCGCGAGCCGCTGATCAACAAGGAGGTCGAGCTGGAGCGCCTGATCGCCACCCTGCAGGACGAGATGAACCATCCCGAACTGGCCGAGAACGGCCTGGGCAGCGTCGATCCCGCGCGGTTCGAGACGGCGATCGACATCGTCGTCGAGGCCAATGACCTGCCGCGCACGCCGGAGGTGTCGGAGGTCTATACCGACGCGTTCCTGCCGCCCGAATCCGAGCGCATCTACAAGCTGCTCTGAGGACACGGCAAATGGACCTTCACCTGAAAGACAAGGTCGCGGTGATCACCGGCCCGGCCAAGGGCATGGGCGCCGCGATCAGCCTCGGCTTCGCCCGCGAGGGTGCGCATCTGGCGCTGCTGGGTCGGGACACCGATGCCATCGGCCCGGTCGCGGCCGAGGCACGCGCCATGGGCGTGACGGTCCAGGTCCTGAAATGCGACGTCACCGACGGCGCTTCGGTGGAGGCGGCCGTCGCCTCCATCACCGACATCTTCGGCCGGGTCGACGTGCTGGTGAATGTCGCGGGCGGCACCGGCCCGATCGGCAAGACCGGGGTCGAGACCACCCAGGAGGAGTTCGACCAGATCGTGCAGCTGAACATGCGCGGCCCGTTCAACACGATCCGCGCCGTGGCCCCGGTCATGGCGCACGGCGGCGGCGGGCGGATCGTCAACGTGGGCGGCACCTTCGGGATGCGCGGCCGGGCGATGCGGCTGAGCTATTCCAGTTCCAAATGGGGCCTGCGCGGGCTGACCAAGAGCTTCGCGCTGGAGCTCGGGGCCGACAACATCGGGGTCAACATCGTGGCCCCCGGCATGGTCGACGGGCCGCGCTTTCGCGACAAGGTCGTCCCGCAGGTCGCCGAACAACACGGCCTGAGCTTCGAGGAGGCGGCGGCCAAGCATGCCTCAGATTATGCGCTGGGGCGGATCAGCACCGATCAGGACATCGCCGACGCGACGCTGTTCCTCGCCTCGGACCGGTCGCGCCAGATCACCGGCGTCGATCTGCCCGTCGACGGCGGATGGGCCGCGCTGTGACCCGCCGCGCCTCCCCCCTTCCGCTTCCCGCGGCCCCGTTCCCCGCAGCCCCGTTCCACACGGAGATGACATGACGGCACAACCCTCTGAAAAACTGATGGTTTTCGAGAAAGTCGGCGTCACCTACGGCACCGGCGACGACGGAACCGAAGCCCTGCAACCCACGGACCTGACCCTGTCCAAGGGCGATTTCCTGGCGCTCGTCGGTCCCTCGGGCTGCGGCAAGTCGACGATCCTGAAGCTGGTCAGCGAGGTGCTGGCCCCCACCACCGGCAACATCTTCTTTTCCGGCCGCGAACTGGGCGCGACCCCGATCCGGGTCGGCATGGCGTTCCAGAGCGCCTCGCTGCTGCCCTGGATGACGGTGCGCGACAACGTGATGCTGCCACTCAAGATCGTGCCGCCGTTCAAGGCCGACTACCGCGCAAAGCGCCGGGGCGAGTACCGCGAGCGGGTCGATGCCCTGCTGGAAAAGGTCGGGCTGATCGATTTCGCCGACAACAACACCTGGGAGCTGTCGGGCGGCATGATGCAGCGCGCCAACCTCTGCCGCGCGCTGATCCACGAGCCCGACCTGCTGCTGCTCGACGAGCCGTTCGGCGCACTCGACCAGTTCACCCGCGAAGAGCTCTGGCAGACCTTGCAGGAGCTCTGGATCGAGACCCGCCCCACGGTGATCCTGGTGACCCACGACCTGCGCGAGGCGGCCTATCTCGCCAGCCGGATCTGCGTCATGAGCCCGCGTCCGGGCCGGATCGTCGATGACAGCGTGATCGATTTCGTCCGCCCCCGCGACATCGACCTGGTGTTCGAGCCGGACTTCGTCGCCCTTGTCCAGCGCCTGCGCAACAAGATCGTGCACACCCCCAATATCCGCAAACGGAATGCCGCATGAAAACGACGCTTCGCAAGATCGCGCCCGGGCTTCTGATCGTCAGCTTCTTCGTGTTGTGGGAGCTGATCTGCCTGATCTTCGGCATCTCGCACCTGGTGCTGCCGCGGCCCACCCAGATCGTGACGACCTTCTTCGAGTATGCGCCCGCGATCTGGCCCCACGCGCAGCAGACGCTCTATACCACGATGGTCGGCTTTTCGGCCGGTGTGGTGATCGGCCTGCTGCTGGGCATCCTGATCGGCTCGTCCAAGCTGGCGTATGAGACGGCCTACCCGCTGCTGGTGGGGATCTCCTCGATCCCCAAGGTCGCCGTGGTGCCGATCTTCGTGCTGTGGTTCGGCGCGGGCACGGTGCCCGCGATCCTGACGGCGGCGATCATCTGCATCTTTCCCATCGTCGTGAACACCGCCACCGGCATCGCCACCGTCGAGCCCGAGCTCGAGGATGTCATGCGCTCGCTCAAGGCGACCAAGACGGAGATCCTCTGGAACATCGGCCTGCCGCGCTCGATGCCCTATTTCTTCGCCTCGCTGAAGGTCGCGATCACGCTCTCGTTCGTGGGCTCGGTGATCGCCGAGACCGTCGCGTCCAACAAGGGCGTGGGCAACATGATGCTGATCGCCTCGTCCTCGTTCAACGTGCCCTTGGTCTTCGCCGGGCTGATGGTCCTGGCGACCATGGGCATCGTCTTCTACGCCATCTTCGCCCTGATCGAGCGGCGCGTGGCGGGCTGGGCGATGCGCAAGACGATGTGAGGCTCCCCCCGACACCGACGCCCCCACCCAACGAACGATGTTCACCACTCCAAGGAGAAAGACATGAAACGTCTGCTGACGACATTATCCGCGACCCTGGCCCTGGCCACCCCGGCCCTGGCCCAGGACACCGAGATCCGCTTCACCCTCGACTGGAAATACCAGGGCATCCACGCCTTCGTCTTCTGGGCCGAGGAAAAGGGCTATTTCGACGCCGAGGGCCTGGACGTGACGATCGACCAGGGCGAAGGCTCCGCCGCCACCGTGAACCGGATCGTCTCGGGGGCCTATGACGCCGGTCTCGGCGACATCAACGCCATCGTGCAGGTTGCCGCCGCCGGCGACGTCGAAGCCCCGGTGATGGTCTACATGCTCTACAACTCGCCCCCCTTCGCCCTGATCTCGCGGGCGGACGGTCCGGTGCAGGAACTCGGCGACATCGCGGGACGGACCATGGGCACCCCGTCGGGCGGCGCGGCCGGCATCCTGTTCGAGGCGCTGGCAGAGGCCAACGGCATCGACCAGTCCGAGGTCGAGGTCGTGAACATGGCGCCGAACCTGCAAGAGCAGATGCTGCTGAACGGAGAGGTCGATTTCTCTGCCGTGTTCAGCGTGACCAGCTACATGAACCTCAGCGCCCAGGGTCTTGACCCCGAAGAGGACATCAACTGGTTCATGTATTCCGACTACGGCGTCGGCCTCTACTCCAACGGCCTGATGGTCTCGCGCGAGCTCTACGAGGAGAACCCCGAAGCCGTGGCCGGCCTGACGCGCGCACTGAACCGTGCGCTGATCGAGGTCGCGGGCGATGTGGACGCCGGGGTCGCGGTGCTGACCGATATCGAGCCGCTGATCGACGGCGACATCGAGGCGCAGCGCCTGAACTTCGCCCTCGACACCCATTTCGTCACCGACGAGACCGACGAGATCGGCATCGGCGCCGTCGATCCCGAACGGCTGGCCGGGGCGATCGACCTGCTGGTCGGCATCTTCGATCTGCCCAGCACGCCGGAGGCCGGCGAGATCTTCGACAGCAGCTTCCTGCCGCCCCTCGAAGAGCGTCAGCTGTCGCGATGACCCAGGTGGCCGCGACCTCGGACGGGACGACGGTCTCGGCCAGCTGGCTGCTGCCCGGCGACGGCTCCGCGCCGCGCCGGGCAGCCCGGATCGCCCTCAAGGACGGCAAGATCGGGTCGGTCTCGGACGGGTCGGTCTCGGACGGGGGCGAAAGCCCCGCGTCCGGGCTCGTCCTGCCGCCGGTCTCGAACGCCCACGACCACGCGCGGGTCGCGCGGCTGAGCCAGGTCAACAGCTTCGACGTGCCGCTCGAGGCCTGGCTGCCCTATCTGGCCCTGATCCCCTCGGTCGATCCCTACCTGTCCTCGGCCGTGGCCTTCGCCCGCTCGGCTGCGGGCGGCACCGGCTCGGTCATGGCCCATTACACCCGGGTCCAGGGCCTCACCGATTTTCCCACCGAGGCCCGCGAGGTCGCCCGCGCCGCGCGGGACGTGGGCATCAACATGGCCCTCGCCGTCCATTGCCGCGACATCAACCCGCTGGTCTACGGCGACCACGCCGGGCTGATGGCGGATCTGTCGCCCGAGACCGTCGAATGCGTCTCGCGCCGCTTTCTCAAGCCCTACCAGCCCGTGCACGACCAGCTCGCCATGGTCGAGACCGTCGCCGCCGAGATCGAGCGCGATGGCGATGGCGTCACCGTCCAGTACGGCCCCGCCGGCGTGCAATGGTGCAGCGACGAGATGCTGCGCAGCATCGCCGAGGCCTCGGCCCGCACCGGGCGGCGGGTGCACATGCACCTGCTCGAGACACGCTATCAGCGGGCCTGGGCCGACGAGACCTATCCGCAAGGCATCGTGACCTATCTCGACGAGATCGGTCTGCTGACCCCGCGCCTGTCGATGGCCCATTGCATCCACCTGCGCCCCGACGAGATGGAGCTGATCGCCGAGCGCGGCGCCATCATTGTCACCAACACCAGCTCCAACATGATCGTCAGCTCCGGGCTGGCACCGCTGGGCGAGATGCTCCGCCGCGGGTGCCGCATCGCCATGGGTCTCGACGGGCTCGCCTTCGACGAGGACGAGGACGCCCTGCGCGAGATGCGGCTGGGCTACATGCTCAACAAGGCCCACGGGTTCGAGCGGCACATGGACCGCGCGGCCCTGCAACGCATGGCCTTCGGCAACGGCCGCTTCGCCATCACCGGCGAGGACGGGGCGGGCGCGATCCGGCCCGGCGCACCCGCCGACATGATGGTGCTGGACTGGGAGGCGCTCTCGGCCGAAATGATAGAACCCGAGGTGGCGCCGCTCGATCTGCTGCTGGCCAGGGGCCGCAAGGGCTACGTCCGCGACCTCTACGTGGGCGGCCGAACCGTGGTGCGCGACGGCAGGGTCGTGGGCGTCGACCTGCCCGCGCTGGAGGCCGAGCTGCTGGCCGCGCTCCGGGCGAAGACCGGCGACACCGACGACCTGCGCCGCGCCATGCCAGAGCTGGGCGAGGGGCTCGCGAAATTCTACACCGGCCAGTGGGAGTGCTGCTGATGAGCGCGCCGCCGATGAAACGCCTTCCCGCCCGCGCGGACCTCTCCCGGCACAGCGGTCACCTGCGCCCCGCTCCGCGCCGGTCCCCGCCCATCGCAACGGGACGGGCCAGCTGATGGCCCGGCAGGCAGAGGTCACCCGCCTTCCGATGGCGGCCCCCGACGACGTATCGGCCATCGCCGCCGCAATCCATGCGGGCCGGATCGCCCCGGACCGGATCGTGGCGGTGCTTGCCAAGACCGAGGGCAACGGCTGCGTCAACGACTTCTCGCGCGGCCTGTCGGTCATGGCGCTCAGGGCCCTGCTCGCCCCCTTTCTGCCGGCGGATCGGCTCGACGCCCTGCCCCTGGTCATGTCCGGCGGCACCGAGGGCGGCCTATCGCCCCACTGGATCCTGTTCCACGAGACAGGGGCAGAAGCCGAGCACGCGCCCGACGCGCCCCCCGCGCTTGCCATGGCCAGCGCCCTCACCCGCCCCCTTCATCCTTCGGAAATCGGCCGCCCGGCCCAGGCCGAGCTGGTGCGCGACGCGGTGGCCCGGGCCATCGCCCGCGCCGAGATCGCGGGCCCGGAGGACGTGCACTATGTCCAGGTCAAGTGCCCCCTGCTCACCGCCGCCCGCGTGGCCGAGGCCAAAGGCGACGTGGCCACCGACAACATGCTGAAATCCATGGGGCTCTCGCGCGGCGCCTCGGCGCTCGGGGTGGCGCTCGCCCTGAACGAGGTCGACACGCTGCCCCATCGGGCCATCGGCCACGACCTTGCGCTCTGGTCGGCGCGGGCGTCCTGCTCGGCCGGCATAGAGCTCACCCAATGCGAGGTCGTCGTGCTCGGCCACTCCGCCGCCTGGACCGGGCCGCTGCGGATCGCCCACGCGGTGATGCAGGACGCCATCGACGCCCCCGCGGTGGCCGGCCTGCTCGAGACGGTCGCCCCCGGCGCCGGGCTGCAGCAGGCGGCCCCGCGCATCCGGGCGGTCCTTGCCAAGGCCGAGGCCTCCAGCTTCGGGGCCATCCGCGGCGCCCGGCACACGATGCTCGACGACAGCGACATCTCCTCGACCCGCCACGCCCGCGGTTTCGTCGGCGGCCTCCTGGCCGGTCTCGTCGGCCGCACCGAGCTTTTCGTCTCCGGCGGGGCCGAACACCAGGGCCCCGACGGCGGCGGCCCCGTCGCCCTGATCTACGAAAGCTGACGGCCCGCCCCGACGGCACCGCCCCTCCTTCATCTTGGCCAACAAACTCCCGCCGGAGGCGTCCCCGCCCCGCAACACAGCCGACCCTCGACACCGGGCGGGCCATCCGCCACCGCCGTCCCCGAAAGGCCCGACCCGCGACAAGCCCCGACAAGCCCCCAACACCGGGGCGTTGTCGAAAGGGCGCATTCCCCCGCCGCGATAAATCCGGAATGGCGCCAAACCACCCGCCGGTTGCACACTCGAGAAACAGGCCGCCCGCGGGGCAAAGGCCCCACCGGTCACGCCCCATCGCTACAGGAAGACACATGTCCGACCTCAGACATCCCGCCACCCGCTCGGACCCGACAAGGCGCCCCGGCGCGATCCACCGGGATCCGGCCGGCACCCGCCCGGCCCGCATCCGACGGACAGGTACCCCGTGACCGACGCGCCTTCGCATCTCTTCTACCAATCCCGCAATCCGCGGCCCTTTCTCGACCGGGGCGAGGGCATCTATCTCTTCGACGAAACCGGCAAGCGCTACATCGACGGCTCCTCGGGCGCGATGGTCTCCAACATCGGCCATTCCAACCCCCGCGTCCTGACCGCGATGAAGGCGCAGATGGACAAGGCGACCTTCGGCTACCGCCTGCACTTCCGCACGGAACCGGCAGAGGCCCTGGCCGCCCGGACCGCCGCGATGATGCCCGATGGGCTCGACCGGGTGTTCTTCGTCTCCGGCGGCTCCGAAGCGGTCGAGAGCGCAGTGAAGCTCGCCCGGCAATACGCCCTCACCCAAGGGGAGCCGCAACGCTGGAAGGTGATCTCGCGTTTTCCCTCCTACCACGGCTGCACCCTGGGGGCGCTGGCACTGACCGGATATGCCCCGCTCGCGGACCCCTTCGCGCCGATGCTGCAAGAGATGCCACGGATCCCCGCCCCCACCACCTACCTCGACCGCGACAACCTCACCGAGGAACAGCGCGGGCTGAAATACGCCGAGACGCTGCGCGACCGGATCCTGACCGAGGGCCCCGAAACCGTCCTCGCCTTCATCATGGAGCCGGTGGGCGGCGCCTCGACCGGGGCGCTCGTGGCGCCCGACAGCTATTACGGCCGCATCCGCGAGATCTGCGACACCTTCGGCATCCTGCTGATCTACGACGAGGTGATGACCGGCGCGGGCCGCACGGGGCGGTTTCTGGCCGCCGAACACTGGGGGATAACCCCCGATATCGTGGCGCTCTCGAAGGGTTTCGGCGCGGGCTACGCGCCGCTGGGCGCGACCGTGGCGGGCAGCCGGATCGTGGAGCCGATCCTCGATGCGGGCGGGTTCCTGCACGGCTTCACCTATGCCGGCAACCCGCTGGCCTGCGCCGCCGGCCTCGCCGTTCTGGACGAGCTCGAGACCCGCGGCCTGATCGCCAACGCCGCCGCCATGGGCGCGTTGCTCCAGGCCCGGCTCACCGTGCTCATGGAGCGCTATCCCTTCATCGGCGACGTGCGCGGCAAGGGCCTTCTGCTGGCCTTCGAGCTGGTGTCCGACCGAGAGACCATGGCGCCGCTGCCCAAGGGCCTCAACGCCCATTCCGAGCTGGTCGAGATCGCATATGCCCGCGGGCTCATCCTCTATTCGCGCCGTACCCGGGGCGGGATCGAGGGCGACCATTTCCTGGTCTGCCCGCCGCTGATCGTGACCTCCGCCCAGATAGACGAGATCATGGAGATCCTGACCGACAGCCTCGACGCCTTCGCCGCGCGTTTCGGGCTGGAGACAGCCGCTGCATGAGGCTGCCCGACAAATCCGCGGCCCTGGCAGAGGCCATGGCGGGCATCGAGGACGGCGCGACGATCATGGTCGGCGGCTTCGGGGTGCCCGGCACGCCCTTCACGCTGATCCGCGAATTGCTGCGCCAGGGGGCGCGCGAGCTGACCGTGATCAAGAACGACGCCAACGAGCCCGACATGGGCATCGACCACCTGCTGGCCTCGGGCCGGGTCGCCCGGCTCGTGGCCTCGCATATCGGGCTGAACCCGCGGGCGATCGCGATGATGAACGCGGGCGAGATCGAGGTCGAATTCTGCGCCCAGGGCATCCTCGCCGAGCGGATCCGCGCCGGCGGCGCCGGGCTGGCCGCGATCCTGACCGACATCGGCGACGGCACGGAGCTTGCCGACGGCAAGCCGCGGGTCGAGCTCGATGGCAGGGCGCTGATCGTCGAGACCGCCCTGCGGGCGGATGTCGCGCTGATCCATGCGGACCGGGCCGACACGTTCGGCAATCTGGCCTAAGTCGCCACCGCGCGGAACTTCAACCCGCTGATGGCCATGGCCGCCGCGCGGGTGGTGGTCGAGGCCGAACACCTGCTGCCGCCGGGGGGCCTTGCGCCCGACGCGGTGCAGACCCCTGGACCCTTCGTGGACCGGATCGTCGGGCTCGGCCCGCTGGGCGAGGAGTATGCCGTTGTCCGACGCTAAGGCCCGCATGATCGCCCGCGCCGCCCGCGAGATCGCGCCGGGCATGGTGGTCAACCTCGGGATCGGGCTGCCGACGAAGGTGGTGGACCACCTCGCCGCCGATTTCCCGGTCTGCCTGCACACCGAAAATGGCCTGACCGGGATCGGCCCCACCTGCCCGCCCGACACCGCCGACCGCAACCTGATCGACGCGGGCGGCGCCTATGTCTCGACATTGCCGGGCAGCGCCTTCTTCGACAGCGCGGTCAGCTTCGCGCTGGTCCGCTCCGGGCGGCTCGACCTGACGATGCTGGGCGCCTTCGAGGTCAGCCAGACGGGCGATCTGGCCAATTGGAAGATCCCGGGCAAGTTCTCGCCCGGGGCCGGCGGCGGCATCGAGCTTGCGCAGAAGGCGCGGCGCGTGGTTGTGCTGACCGCCCATGTGGACCGCGCCGGCAATTCCAAGCTCAAGACCGCCTGCACCCTGCCGCCCACCGCGCGGGGCCGGGTCGCGCGGGTTTTCACCGACATGGCGGTGATCGACGTGGGCCCCGAAGGTTTCGTGCTGCGCGAACTGGCCCGGGGGGTCGGCGCGGCCGAGGTCGCCGAGGCCACCGCCGCGCCCCTCGCGGTGCCCGACACCGATATCCCGACCTTCCAAGGCAGATGATGGACCAGAGACTGACAGCCCGCCTTGCCGATGCCGTGGACGCGGCCTTCGACGACCAGACCGCCTTTCTGGCCGCGCTGACCGCGCATCCTTCGACCCGGGGCAACGAACAGGGGGCGCAGACCTTCATGGCCGAGGCGCTGGCAGAGCGCGGCTACACAGTCGACCGCTGGCAAATCGACGTCGCGGCGATCCGCGGCCTGCCCGGTCTCTCGCCGGTGCCGGAGCCCTATGAGGATGCGGTCAACGTCGTGGCCAGCCACCACAGCCGGACCGGCAAGGGCCGCTCGCTGATCCTCAACGGGCATGTGGACGTTGTGCCCGAGGGGCCAAAGGACATGTGGACCTCCGCCCCCTTCGCGCCACGGATCGAGGACGGCTGGATGTGGGGCCGGGGCGCGGGCGACATGAAGGCGGGGCTCAGCTCCAACCTCTTCGCGCTCGACGCGCTGCGGGCCTGCGGCCTGGCCCCTGCCGCGGACGTGACCTTTCAATCCGTGGTCGAGGAGGAATGCACCGGCAACGGGGCGCTGGCCTGCCTGCAGCGCGGCTACACGGCGGATGCGGTGCTGATCCCCGAGCCCTTCGCCGAAACCCTGGTGACCGCGCAGCTCGGCGTGATCTGGTTCCAGGTCCGGCTCAAGGGGCGGCCCACGCACGTGGCCTATGCCGGCACCGGCGCCAACGCGATCGAGGCCGCGATCCCGTTGATCCAGGCCCTGCACGAGATGGAGGCGCGCTGGAACGCCCCCGCGAACCGCCCGGCCGATTACGCCCATATGGACCACGCGCTGAACCTCAACATCGGGCGGATAGCGGGCGGCGACTGGACCAGCTCGGTGCCCGCCTGGTGCGTGCTGGACGTGCGCATGGCGATCTTTCCCGGCCAGGGCATCGAGGCCGCCAAGGCCGAGATCGAAGAGGTCATCCGCGACGCAGCACGGCAGGATCCGTTCCTGCGCGGGGCGATGCCCGACATCGTCTACCACGGGTTTCACGCCGAGGGCTACGCGCTGTCCTTGGACGGCTCCGGCACGGCGGCGGCCGCCATCGGCGCGCTCAAAGCCGCCCACGGCGCGGTCACCGGCGCAGAGTTGCCGCGCGCACCGATCACCGCCACCACCGACGCGCGGTTCTTCGGCCTCCACGCCGGCACGCCGACGCTGGTCTACGGCCCCCGCGCCGAGGCGATCCACGGCTTCGACGAGCGCGTCGATCTCGAAAGCCTGCGGCGGGTCACCAAGGCGACCGCGCTGTTCATCGCCGGCTGGTGCGGTCTCGAGGATCCCTAGGGCGCGGCGGCTCGGCCCGCCCCGTCGAATAGCATCGCCGGGCCGGCCGCGCGGGCTTCGGCGACGCTCGACACTCCGGCGAGGTTCAGGGTGATCTCGATCTCGCGCCGCAGCAGGGCGATGAAATGCGCGGCGCCCCGCTCGCCCTCGGCGGCCACAGCCCAGGCGAAGGGACGGCCCATCAGGACGCAATCCGCCCCCAGCGCCAGCGCCTTGAAGATGTCCGTGCCCCGCCGAAACCCGCTGTCCACATAAAGCGCCAGGTCCTCGCCGAGCGCGGCACGGACCGGGCGGATCAGAGACACGGTCGAGGCCCCCTGGTCAAGCTGCCGGCCGCCGAGGTTCGACAGCACGATCCCGTCCACCCCGGCGTCGCGGGCCAGCGCCGCGTCGGCGGGACCCGAGATCCCCTTGACGATCAGCGAGCCCGGCCATTTCCCGCGCAGGTCGGCGACCGTCTCCCAGGTCAGGTCCTTGCGCAGCCGCCGCGAGAGGGCGCCGGCCTGCGCAAGGGCCCCGCGCCCGAATTCCTTGCGCCCGCGCACAAGCTCCACCTCGGGGACCCCGCCGCGCAGCACGTCGAGCGACCAGAGCGGTCGCCGCGCGAAATCCCACATCAGCCGCGGCATGATGCGATCCACCGACCGGAACCTGTTGCGCAGGTCCCGCTCGCGCACCGAGGTGATCGCAGTGTCAACGGTCAGAAAGATCCGGGTAGTGTCTCAGTTTGAAAATTGACGCCTCAGGCGCACGTTCCCCTGTTATGCTTACCGTGAAGCATACAGGAGACGCCATGCACCTTGCGCACAAAGTGAATGCTCATATCTCGAGGCGCCGTCCACACACCATCTGTGATGCGTGCATTGCCAAGGCCCTCGACATCCGGCACCAACAGGCCAACCGGGTCACGATGGCGTTGGAAACGACGAGCGATTTTGATCGCGGCCACGGAATCTGCCAAGATTGTGGAAAAGAGCAAAAGGTGATCAGACGTGCCTAAAGGTCCCAAAGGTCAGAAACGCCCCGCTGATGTGATCGGGAACGCGGTGAAGGTCGCGCGAATCGCGACGGGGGAGGTTGATGACGAGACCGACGAAGGCAAGGATCAGGCAGCCATGTCGCTTGGGTCGAAGGGCGGGAAGGCCCGCGCCGCGTTGCTCACACCAGAGCAGAGGTCCGAGATAGCTCGCAGGGCGGCAAAATCGTCGATGTCCACATAGGTCCGCTCGAGATCGGGCATTGGGGGCTTCCTCGCGTGGGTCCGGTCGGGGTCCGGGGCCAGCGGGCCTGGGGGCGGCTCAGCCGGCCGTGGTCGCACCGGGCGGCGCGCAGCGGATCAGCGTCTTGATCCCGTCCGAGCCCCGCGCCGTCATCTCGGCGAAGGTTGCGGGCACGTCCTCCAGCGCGATCTCGGCCGCGATGAACGGGTCGAGCTCGGCCGAGAGCGCGGGCAGCATCCCGGCGATGCGGGCCAGCTCTTGGGTGCGGAAGGCACGGCTGCCCTGCAGGGCGATCTCGCGCTCCACCAGGTGGACCGGGTCGATCACCGCGGCCGGGGCGCCGATGCCCACCAGCGTGATCCGGCTCGCGCCCGCGATGGCGCCCAGAAGGCCGCGGATGACACCGGGATTGCCCGTGGTCTCGATCGCATGGCGGACCCGGCGGCCGGAGAGGCTGTCCAGGTCCACGACCTCGGCGCCGGTGTGAGCGGCCACATGGGCGGCGCGGGTGGCGTTGCGGTCCAGCACCGCCACCCGGTGCCCCATCCGCCGCGCCAGCAGCGCCGAGAGTGCCCCGATCGGGCCGCAGCCGGTGATGACGATACCGGCGCCCTCGGGCACCGCCGCGAGACCGAGGGCATGGAGCGCGACCGCCAGCGGCTCTGCCATCGCCAGGTGGCGGTCGGGCACATCGGGCGCGGGCAACACGTTGCGCCCCGGCAGGGTCACCGCCTCGGCAAAGCCGCCGTCGATCACCTCGCCCAGAAATCCCAGGTCTGCGCAGACCTGCCCCACACCGTCCCGGCAGGCCGGACAGATCCCGCAGGTGTGCCGGCTGTACACGATGACCCGCTGGCCAATCGCGACATGCTCCACCCCCGGGCCGGCGGCCGTCACCACGCCGGTGAACTCGTGCCCGGCGACAGAGGGCGCCCGGCTGATCCAGGCCCCGGTCCGGTAATTGTGCAGGTCGGAGCCGCAGATACCGGCCATGGTGACCGCAAGCGTCACTTCATGGTCGGACGGCCGCACGGGCGGGGCGATCCGCTCGACCCGAAGGTCGCCCGCGGCATGAAGGCGGACGGCGCGCATGGCTCAGTCCCGCAGATAGGCCAGCCGCAGGTCGCCGACCGCGTTGGCATGGGAGGAGAAGCCCTCGTATTCGGCCAGCACTTTGGCGTTCCGCGCCATCTCGGGATAGCCCTTCTCGGTCACGTAGCCGACCGAACTGCGGCGCATGAAATCGACCACGGACAGCGGCCCATAGGTCCGCGCCCCCTTGGAGGTCGGCAGCACGGCGTTCGGCCCGAGGGCGAAATTGCCGATAGAGACCGGGGTGTACGGGCCCATCAGGATCTCGGCCGCCTCGGTGATGTCGCCGAGATAGTCGAACGGGCGGGTCGACAGGATCTCCAGGTGCTCGGGCGCGTATTCGTTGACGAAGGCACAGGCGTCGGCCATCGATTCCGCGATCAGGATGCCGCCGGACCGGCCGGTCAGCACCGCCTTCGAGAATTCCGCGCGCTGCGGCGTCATCCGCGCCCAAAGCTCCGGCAGGGTGGCCAGCGCTTCTTCGGCGACGCGCGCTAGGGGTGACAAGCCAGGCAGAGCTGTCGGGCCCGTGTTCCGCCTCGATCAGCAGATCCATGTCCGCCAGCCGGCCCGAAACGGTGTCATCGGCCAGGATCATCCCTTCGGACGGGCCAGCGGGCAGGCCAGGGTCGATATGGCCGGCCAGAAGACGCTTGGCCGCGACCACCCAGGGGCTGCCGGGGCCGACGATCTTGTGCGCCCGGGCGACCGTCTCGGTCCCGAAGGCCACGGCCGCGACAGCCTGGGCCCCGCCGACCTTGTAGACCACCTCGACCCCCGCGAGCCGGGCGGCCACCAGGGTCGCCGCATCGACCTTTCCGTCCGGTCCGGGCGGCGTCACGATGGCCAGCTGCGGCACCCCGGCCACCACGCCGGGCACCGAGGTCATCATCGTGACCGACGGAAAGGCGCCCTTGCCCCGCGGCACATAGAGCGCCACGGATTTCATCGGCAGGAAGCGGTCGCCGGCAAAGGCCCCGGGGCGGATCTCCTTCAGCCACATGGCCTCGGGGGCCTGCTCCTCGTGGAAGCTGCGGATATTGCCGATGCCGAAGCGGATCGCGTCGATCACCGCATCGTCCACGGCGTCGAAGGCGGCGTCGAACTCGGCCTCGGAGGCCTTCAGCGTGGCCTCGGTCAGGGGCTCGGCCTTGTCGAAGCTGCGCCCGAAGCGGACCAGCGCGGCGTCGCCCTCGGTGCGCACGGCCTCGATGATCGGCGCGGCGCGCTCGAGGAAGGACGACAGGTCCGCCTCCGACCGCTCCGTCAGCGCCGCCCGCGCCTCCGCCTACATGGATTTCAGCCGCCTCATGGTCACGTCAGCCATCGGGTTTCCCTTGTTCTGGCATCGCCGCTCGTGGGCGCACGCAAGGCACGTCTTCGGGTGTCCGGACAGGTTTCGACGCCGTCCCGGGGGGCGCGGCCCGCCGTTCGAGGGAGAGCCTATCATCCCCGATCATCTTGTATCGACTTATCACCTGCGCGGCCCTCCGGGACCGGGCAGCGCCACATGCCCGCCTATATTTTCGCCAGAAAGCCGCCGTCGATCACAAGGCATTCTCCGTTGACATAGGCGGCGCTGTCGGAGGCCAGGAATTGCACCGCGCCGGACAGGTCCTCCAGCGCGCCCAGACGGCCCATGGGGATCCGCGCCACCATGCTCTCGACCCAGCTTCTGTCCTCGTAGAACACCCGGGTCATGTCGGTCTCGAAATAGCCCGGCGCGATGGCGTTGACCCGTATCCCCAGCGGCCCCCATTCGGCGGCCAGCGCCCGGGTCATCCCAAGGACACCGGTCTTGGAGGCGCCATAGGGCGTGGCCGTGGGCACTCCGACGAAGGACGTGAGGGACGCGAGGTTGACGATCGCCCCGCCGCCATTTCGGGCCATGATCGCCGCCGCAGCCTGGGCCGTGAAGAAGGCGCCCTTGAGGTTGGTGCCGACGATCCTGTCCCAAAGCGCCTCGTCCACCTCGAGCGAGGGCCGCACCTCCTCGACGCCCGCATTGTTCACCAGCACGTCGACCGGGCCGATCTGCGCGAGCGTGTCACGCACCGCGTTCACGTCCCGCTGGTCGAGCGCCAGGCACCGCACCGCGACCCCGTGCGCCCGCGCCTCGGCGGCGACCTCGTCGAGCGCCCCGGCCCCGCGTGCCGTCAAGACGAGGTCGGCCCCCGCATTGGCGAAGGCCAGCGCGAGGCTGCGGCCGATCCCCCGGCTCGCCCCGGTGACCAGCACCGTCGTGCCTCCGAAATCGAAGCTTGTCCTGCCCCGGGGGCCCCGCGCCTCTGCCATCGGGCACCTCGCCCTGACGTCCATGTATATACAAGACGCTGCCCCCGGGGGCTGCGGGTGTCAATGGCCGGCCGGGGGGCGCCCGGCCTCATGCCATGATCCGGCGCAGGACTGCCCCGAACCGCGCCGCCACCCGCGCGCGGGCGACGTGGCGTCCGTCGCGCACCAGATGGCGGCCCGCGGCCCAGACGTCGCGCACCGCCACGTCGCGGCCAAAGACCCAGCGGTCGATCAGCTGGTCCCCGTCCGGCGCCAGCCCGTGCGGGTCCTCCAGCGCCACCAGGTCCGCCGGGGCGCCGCGTGCCAGCCCCGCGCCGTCTGCCCCCAGCGCCCGCGCCCCGCCGGAGAGCGCCGCCTTGAACAGCCGCCGCCCGGTGGAGCCGCCCTCGGGCGCGAGCACGTTGCGCCGGTGGTGCGCCAGCCGCTGGCCGTATTCCAGAAGCCGCAGCTCTCCGGCCAGATCGACGCGGACATTGCTGTCGGTGCCGATCGCGATGGCGCCGCCCCGGCCCAGGTAGGCCTCGGCCCGAAACAGCCCGTCGCCCAGATTGGCCTCCGTCACCGGGCAGAGGCCCGCGACGGCCCCCGAGGCGGCCAGCGCGGAAATCTCGGGCGCCACCATGTGGGTGGCATGGATCAGGCACCAGGCCTCGGTGACCTCGGCATTCTCGAAGAGCCAGGCGACCGGGCGCTGGCCCAGGACGGCCAGGCATTCCTCGACCTCGCGCTGCTGCTCGGCGATGTGGATGTGGACCGGGCGGCCCGGCAGGGCTTCGGCCAGGGCGTTCAGATCGGCGGAGGTCGCCGCGCGCAGCGAATGGGGCGCATAGCCCACCCGGTCCTGCGGCCGTACGGCCATCGCGTC
The DNA here is from genome assembly GCF_900172355.1 of Roseisalinus antarcticus. Classification (GTDB taxonomy): domain Bacteria; phylum Pseudomonadota; class Alphaproteobacteria; order Rhodobacterales; family Rhodobacteraceae; genus Oceanicola; species Oceanicola antarcticus_A. The sequence goes on from NZ_FWFZ01000001.1 coordinate 173,380, forward strand.
GCAACGCTTCACCAGCTCTGCAAAGCCCGCCAGATCATGCACAAAGCGCCGCTGGCCCGGGGTCGCGGGCTGCGGGCCGAACCCGCCATGGGCATAGAACACCGGCAGATGGGTCAGCGCGATCCCGGTCTCGGCGGCGGCAGCGAAGATCCGGCCCGACATCTCCGCGGGGTCGGCATAGGCCCCGCCGTCCGGATCGTGGTGCAGGTAGTGGAATTCGCCGACCCGCACGTAGCCGGCCTCGAGCATCTCGACATAGGCCATCTCGGCCAGCGCCTGCATCCCGTCGGGGTCTATGGTCAGGGCGAAGCGGTACATCATGTCGCGCCAGGTCCAGAAGCTGTCCTGCGCCAGGCCGCGCGCCTCCGTCAGCCCGGCGAACCCGCGTTGGAAGGCGTGGGAATGCACGTTGGCCATCCCCGGCAACAGGGCGGCGACGCGGATGTCGCCCGGCTCCGGCTGCGTGTCGGGGCGCAGATCGTCGATCCGGTCCCCCGCGAGGGTGAGCCGAACATCCGTTGCCCAACCCGCGGGCGTCAGCGCCCGGTCTGCAAAGATCATTTCCGCCCCCCTGTCGCGTTTCGTCAACTGCGCGAGAACTGCGCGAGGCCCGCACTTTCCGGCTTTCCCGCACGCCTGATTATGTATATACTTATTGGCACCACAAGGCAATTTCAAAATCCTGGGGAAGCGCGATGTCCGACAGCAAGATCTGGAGAAACGCGCGCCTCGCCGACGCGCCACCGGATGGGCCCGGCCTCGTGGATATCGCGGTGGGCGGCGGGCGGATCACGGCCGTCGGCCCCGCCCTGCCCCGTGAGGGTGCGCAGGAGATCGACTGCGAGGGCCGCCTGGTGACGCCGGCCTTCATCGACTGCCACAGCCACATCATCCACGGCGGCGATCGCACCGGCGAGTTCGAGAGGCGGCTGGAGGGCGCGACCTACCAGGAGATCACCCGGGCGGGCGGGGGCATCGCGGCCTCTGTCCGGGCCACCCGGGCGATGGACGTGGACGCGCTGATCGCCGCGTCCCTGCCCCGGATCGACGCGCTGCTGGCGGAGGGCTGCTCCACGCTGGAGATCAAGTCCGGCTATGGCCTGTCGATCGGGGCCGAGCTGACCATGCTGCGCGCCGCCCGCCGGATCGCCACGCTGCGGCCCCTGCGGGTGCGCACCACATGGCTCGCGGCCCACGCCATGCCCCCCGGCGAAACGGGCAGCAAGGCCGACTACATCCGCGAGGTGGCGATCGCGGGGCTGGAGCAGGCCCATGCCGAGGGGCTGGTCGATGCCGTCGACGCCTTCTGCGAGGGCATCGCCTTTTCCGCCGACGAGATAGCGCCGCTGTTCGAGCGTGCGGCCAGCCTCGGCCTGCCGGTCAAGCTGCATACCGAACAGCTGACCCGCTCTGGCGGCACGCAGCTGGCCGCGCGGCACGGCGCCCTGTCAGTAGATCATTTCGAATACGCCACCGCCGAGGATGTGGCGGCGATCCGCGCCTCGGGCAGTGTCGCGGTGCTGCTGCCCGGCGCGTTCTACATGCTGCGCGAGACACAGGTCCCGCCGGTGGCGGCCCTGCGCGAGGCGGGCGTGCCGATGGCACTCGCGACCGATGCCAACCCCGGCACCTCGCCGCTGACCTCGCTGCTGCTGGCGATGAACATGGGGGCGGTCCTCTTCGGCATGACCGTGCGCGAATGCCTCGACGGCGTCACCTGCCACGCCGCCCGTGCCCTGGGCCTGCAGGCCGAGACCGGCCGCATCGCGCCGGGCCTCTCGGCCGATTTCACCCTCTGGGACGCCGAGCGGCCGGCGGAGCTGGTCGGGCGCCTCGGGCTCAACCCGCTTCGGTCCCATGTGCATCAGGGAACCGTCACCGATGTCTGAAACGCTCGTCCCCGGCGCGACATCCCTGCGCACATTGTCGAAGATCTATTGGTCGGGCGGCGGCGCCACCCTCGACGCGGGCGCGGACGCGGGCATCAGGCGGGCCGCCGCACGGATCGCCGAGGTCGCCGCCGGCACGGCACCCGTCTATGGCGTCAACACAGGCTTCGGCAAGCTCGCCTCGATCCGGATCGCCGCGGCGGACGTGACCCGGCTGCAGCGCAACCTGATCCTGAGCCATTGCTGCGGCGTGGGCGAGCCGCTGGCCCCCGAGATCGTGCGCCTGATCATGGTCCTCAAGCTGATGTCGCTGGGCCGCGGCGCCTCGGGCGTGCGGCCCGAACTGGTCACGCTGATGCAGCGGATGCTGGCCGCGGGGGTGCTGCCGGTGATCCCGGAAAAGGGCTCTGTCGGGGCGTCGGGCGATCTGGCGCCGTTGGCCCACATGGCGGCCGCGATGATCGGCGAGGGCGAGGCGCTGTTTCAGGGCACGCGCTTGCCCGCCGCAAAGGCCATGGCCCGTGCCGGCCTGACCCCGATGGAGCTTTCGGCGAAGGAGGGGCTGGCGCTGATCAACGGCACCCAGGTCTCGACCGCGCTGGCGCTGGCGGGGCTCTTTCGGGCGGAACGTGCGCTGCAGGCCGCGCTGGTCACCGGCGCGCTCAGCACCGATGCGGCCATGGGCTCCACCGCGCCCTTCGCCGCCGAGATCCACGACTTGCGCGGCCACCGCGGCCAGATCGAGGTCGCGGCCAGCCTGCGGGCGCTTCTGGACGGCTCCGAGATCCGCGCCAGCCATCTGGACAATGACGAACGGGTGCAGGACCCCTATTGCCTGCGCTGCTATCCCCAGGTCGCGGGCGCCTGTCTCGACCTGTTGCGGCAGGTCGCCCGGACCCTCGGGATCGAGGCCAACGCCGCCACCGACAACCCCCTCGTGCTGTCGAACGGCGATGTGGTCTCGGGCGGGAATTTCCATGCCGAGCCGGTGGCCTTCGCCGCCGACCAGATCGCCCTCGCCCTGGCCGAGATCGGCGCGATAAGCCAGCGCCGCATCGCCTTGCTTGTGGATCCGGCGCTCAGCCACGGCCTGCCCGCGTTCCTGTCGCCGCGCCCGGGGCTGAACTCCGGCCTGATGATCGCCGAGGTCACCTCGGCCGCGCTGATGAGCGAGAACAAGCAGATGGCGCATCCCGCCTCGATCGATTCGACGCCGACCTCCGCCAACCAGGAGGACCATGTCTCTATGGCCTGCCACGGGGCGCGGCGGCTGCTGCCGATGACCGGCAACCTGTTTCACATCATCGGCATCGAGGCCATGGCCGGGGCCCAGGGCATGGCCCTGCGCGGCGGGCTGCGGACCTCGCCGGCGCTGGAGCGCGTCGTCGCGCGGCTGCGCGAGGACGTAGCCGAGCTGGGCGACGACCGCTACCTGGCCCCGGACCTTGCGATGGCCGCCGGCCTGGTCGAGGCCGGCGCATTGGCCGCGCCGGCCCGTGACGCGCTGCCGGAGGTCTTCTGATGGAGCCGGTCCGCGTCACCGAAGGCGACAGCCCGCTGGTGCTGGGCTTTCCCCATGTGGGCACCCATGTGCCGCCCGAGGTGGCCGCGGGGCTGAACGCCGAGGGCCGGGTCCTGCGCGACACCGACTGGCATATTGAGACGCTCTATGCGGACATTGTGCCCGGGGCCACCACGGTCGAGGCCCGGTTTCACCGCTATGTCGTGGACGCCAACCGCGACCCGTCCGGCGCCTCGCTCTATCCCGGGCAGTCGACGACCGGGCTGGTGCCGCTGACCACTTTCGACAACCGGCCGATCTGGCGCGAGGGCGCGGCCCCCGATGCAGACCAGGTCGCCCGGCGGCGCGACAGCTTCCATGCGCCATACCATGCGGCGCTGGCGGCACAGCTTGCCCGGGTCAAGGCGCGGCACGGCTATGCGGTGCTTCATGATTGCCACTCGATCCGGTCGCAGATCCCCTGGCTCTTCGAGGGCGTGCTGCCCGATTTCAACATCGGCACCGACATGGGCCGCACCTGTGCGCCCGCGATCGAGGCCGCCGCCCTGGCCGCCTGCGAGGCCACCGGGCGGAGCACCGTGCTCAACGGGCGCTTCCGGGGGGGGCTGGACGACGCGGCACTACGGCCGGCCCGAGGCCGGCATCCACGCGATCCAGATGGAACTGGCCCAGCAGAGCCACCTGGCCGCGGAGGCCCCGCCCTTCGACCTCTCTCCCCGGCGCAGCGCGGTTCTGCGCCCGCAGCTGGCCGGGGTGCTGACCGCGATCCTGGCCGCGGCGCGGGCGCTTGCCCGGCCCGGTTGACCCATCTCCGCCGCCACTCTCCCCGGCGACCTGACCGCAGCCCACCTGCGCCCCACCCGAAAGGATTTCCCATGACCGATCCCCGGCACAACATGCGGGACATCTTCCCCCCGACCGGACCCGAGCTCTCGGCCAAGAGCTGGCAGACCGAGGCGCCGCTCCGGATGCTGATGAACAACCTGCACCCGGACGTGGCCGAAAACCCGCACGAGTTGGTGGTCTACGGCGGTATCGGCCGGGCCGCGCGAACCTGGGACGATTTCGATGTCATCGTCGAAAGCCTCAGGGACCTGGAGGCCGACGAGACGCTGGTGGTCCAGTCGGGCAAGCCGATCGCCATCGTCCGCACCCACGAGGACGCGCCCCGGGTGCTGATCGCCAATTCCAACCTGGTGCCCCGCTGGGCGACCTGGGACCATTTCAACGCGCTCGATCGCAAGGGGCTGATGATGTACGGCCAGATGACCGCCGGGTCCTGGATCTACATCGGCACGCAGGGCATCGTGCAGGGCACGTTCGAGACCTTCGCCGAGGCCGGGCGGCAGCATTACGACGGCGACCTCGCGGGCCGCTGGATCCTGACCGGGGGACTGGGCGGCATGGGCGGGGCGCAGCCGCTGGCCGCGGTCATGGCGGGCGCCTGCTGTCTGGCCGTGGAATGCGACGAGACCCGCGCCGATTTCCGCATCCGCACCGGCTATTGCGACGAAAAGGCCCGGACGCTGGACGACGCGCTTGCGATGATCGACCGCTGGACCGGGGCGGGCGAGGCCAAATCCGTCGCCCTTATCGGCAATGCCGCCGACATCTTCCCCGAGATCCTGCGGCGGATGCAGGACGGCGCCCCCCTGCCCGGCGGCCGCCCGGACATCGTGACCGACCAGACCTCGGCCCACGACCCGGTGCACGGCTACCTGCCCCAGGGCTGGAGCGTCGCGGAGTGGCGCAGCAAGCAGGAGACCGCGCCGAAAGAGGTCGAGGCCGCCGCCAAACACTCCATGCGGGTGCATGTCGCGGCGATGGTCGACTTCTGGAACGCCGGGGTGCCGACGCTGGATTACGGCAACAACATCCGGCAGGTCGCGCTGGACGAGGGGCTGGCGGATGCCTTTGCCTTCCCCGGTTTCGTGCCCGCCTATATCCGGCCGCTGTTCTGTCGGGGGATCGGGCCGTTCCGCTGGGTGGCGCTGTCGGGCGACCCCGAGGACATCTACAAGACCGACGCCGCGATGAAGCGGCTCTTTCCCGAGAACGCGCATCTGCACCGCTGGCTCGACATGGCCCGTGCGCGCATCGCCTTCCAGGGCCTGCCGGCGCGGATCTGCTGGATCGGCCTGGGGGACCGGCACCGCGCGGGGCTGATGTTCAACGAGATGGTCGCCAGCGGAGAGCTCAAGGCCCCCGTCGTCATCGGCCGAGACCACCTCGATTCCGGCTCCGTCGCCTCACCCAACCGCGAGACCGAGGCGATGAAGGACGGCTCCGACGCGGTGTCCGACTGGCCGCTGCTGAACGCGCTGGTCAACACCGCGTCCGGCGCGACCTGGGTCTCGCTGCACCACGGCGGCGGCGTCGGCATGGGATATTCGCAGCACGCCGGCGTGGTGATCTGCGCCGACGGCACGCCCGAGGCCGCGAGGCGGCTGGAGCGGGTGCTGTGGAACGATCCGGCCTCGGGCGTCTGGCGCCACGCGGACGCAGGCTATGAAAGCGCCAGGGAGTGCGCCCGGGCGCATGGGCTGCGCCTGCCCCGGATCCTGGGCTGATCCCGCACCCCGGGCAGGGGCGCGCGGGCCTCTCGCGGCCCGGCCGTCAGCCGCCGGTCTCCGGCGCGGCGCCGTCCTGCGCCGCCTTCGGCTCGAACTCCGCCGTCAGCTGGAACGCCTCGCCGGGATAGAGCAGCCGGGCGTAGGTGACCCAGTCGCCGCCGATCTCGGTCTTGCGCAGGATCTCCAGGCAGGCGGTGCCGTCGGGCAGGTCGAGCCGGCCCGCGTCGCGGCCGTGCACGTTGACCGCCCGGACGGAATTGCGCGCCGTGCTCCAGGGCATGGTCTGCAACAGCCAGCTGCCCGGGACCTCGCGGTCGAACCCCACGCCTTGCGCCCCGGGCACGACGTGCAGGTTGATCGCCCGCATCTCGAAGCAGAACGGCTCGTCATCGGCGAAATGCACGCCGCTGAGGCTCAGCGCATCCTCGGGAACCGACGCCCGTCGCACCCCCAGCAGTCGCAGGTCGGCCGCACCGAGCTTGCGGACCTCCCGCGCGTCGAGGCGCCAGCGATGCCGCCGCCCCAGGGCCGCGACCTCGTCGGCGACATTGTTGATGGCCATCACCGCCGACTGGGTCCGGGCCTTGGCCACGAAGGTCCCGCTGCGCCGTCGGCGCACGACATAGCCGTCCTGGGCAAGCTGGGTCAGCACCTTGTTCATCGTCATCCGCGAGACGCAGAACTGCGCGGCAAGGTCGGTTTCCCTGTCGAGCTGGAACCCCGGCGGCCAGGCCCCGCTGACGATCTTCTGCAGCAGCGCGTCGAGGATCCTGGAGTGATGGGTCTCCTGCCCCTTCGGATGTCCCATGCCTGCCTGTTCCCTTCGTAGCTCCCGCCCCTCGCGAAATATGTATACACAAATGACCGGGCTCGCAAAGCATGCGCCGCCCGACCCTGTCCGCCGGCGGGGCCCGGACCTTGCCGCCACGGAAACCGCGATGAGTTTCCGAGCGCGGGAAATTCGTTTAGGCGCTTTTCATGGACATCGTCTTGATCACGGCGGTCATCGCCTCGCTCTTTCTCGTCATCGGCACCGCAGAGCCGTTGGCCGCGCGGCTGCGGCTGCCCTACAGCGTGATCCTCGCGATCATCGGCATCCTGATCGGCTCGGCCGCAACCTTCTTTCTGCGCACCGAGCTGACCGATGCGCTGAACCCGGTGGCCGAGGCGATCCTGGGGCTGCCGATCCGGTCCAACGTCTTTCTCTACGTGTTCCTGCCCACGCTGCTGTTCCAGGCGACGCTGGGGATGAACCTGCGCCGGATGCTCGACGACTGGGTGCCGATCATGGTGCTGGCGGTGGTCGCGGTCGTGGTGGCGACGCTCAGCGTGGGCTACGCGCTGGCCTGGGCCAGCGCGCTGCCGCTGGCGGCCTGCCTGCTGATCGGCGCGATCGTGTCGACGACCGACCCCTCGGCGGTGGTCTCGATCTTCCGCTCGATCTCGGCCCCGCGCCGGCTGGCCCGGATCATCGAGGGCGAGAGCCTGCTGAACGACGCCGCGGCCATCGCGCTCTTTGGCCTGTTCATGGGCTTCGTGATGCTGGGCGTGCCGGACCCCGAGCTTGGCGAGGCGCTGGCGAGGTTCCCGGTCCTGATCGCGGGCGGCGCCGCGACCGGGTGGCTGTCGGCCCATGCCGCGATCCGGATCATGACGCTGTTCAGCAACCACGAGCGGGCGCAGATCTCGGTCTCGGTCGCCCTGCCCTACCTGGCCTATATCGGCGCGGAGCAAAGCATCGGCGCCTCGGGCGTCATCGCCGTGGTCGCCGCCGGGCTGACGCTGAACCTGACCGGGCCCGGCCGCCTGCCCCCGCAGGCCTGGAGCAATCTGCGCGAGGTCTGGGACCTGATGGCCCATTGGGCCGGGGCGCTGATCTTCATCCTCGCCGCGCTGCTGATCCCGCGCCTGCTCGAAGGGGTGCGGATCGGCGATTTCGCCCTGATCGGCGTGGTGATCCTCGCCGCGATCGCGGCCCGCGCCGTGATCCTGTTCGGGCTGCTGCCGCTGCTGGCGCTGGTGCGGATCTCGCCCCCGGTCGAGCGGCCCTACCGCGCGGCGATCCTCTGGGGCGGGCTGCGCGGCGCCGTGACCCTGGCCCTCGCGCTCGCCGTGACCGAGAGCTTTCGGGTGCCGGTGGAGGTCAAGCGCGTGGTCGGCATCCTGGCCACCGGCTTTACCCTGTTCACGCTGATCGTCCAGGGCACGACGCTGCGCCCGGTGATCGGCTGGCTCGGGCTCGACCGGCTGTCGCCGATGGACGAGGCGCTGTCGCGCCAGGTCGTGGCCGTGGCGCTTCAGACCGTGCGCGAGGACGTGGCGCGCACCACCGAGGATTACAAACTGACACATGAGACCGTCCGGTCGGAGGCCAAGATCTTCGGCGACCGCCTCGACGAGGCGGTGCGGACCGCCGAGGCCCGCGCCGGCATCCTCGACCGCGACCGGGTCACCCTGGGCCTGATCGCGCTGGCCGGCCACGAGCGCGACATGATCCTGGTCCGGGTCCGGGAACGGACGATTTCGGCCCGGATGGCCGAGCAGGTCCTGTCGGACGCGGACCGGCTGATCGAGGGGGCCCGCACCGGCGGGCGCAGCGGCTATACCCGGATCGCGCGACGCTCGGTCGCCTATGGCCGGACCTTCCGCGCGGCCGTCGCCCTGCACAGCCGGATCGGCATTTCGGGGCCGCTGGTCCGGCTGACCGCCGACCGGTTCGAGCTGTTGCTGTCGCAGCGCCTGATCCTGCGCGATCTCGACGCCTTCATCGACGGGCGCATCCGGCGGATCCACGGCCGCCGGGTCGCCGACCTTCTGCACGACCTGCTCGCGCGGCGGACAGACTCGGTCAAGACCGCGCTCGAGGGGCTGCGCCTGCAATACCCGGGCTATGCCGAAGAGCTGGAACGCCGGTTCATCCGGCGCACCGCCCTGCGGCTGGAAGAGCGCGAATACCTCGCCATGCGCGAGGACGGGCTGATCGGCGCCGAGGTCTATACCACCCTGATCCAGGACCTGGTCGCGCGCCGGACCGTGGCCGAGGCGCGCCCGCCCCTCGACATCACCCTGCAGCGGCTGGACCTGGTGCGGCAGCTTCCGCTGTTCTCGGATCTCGACGAGACCGCGCTCAAACGGCTGGGCCGCGCCTTGCAGACGCGGCACGTGAACGCGGGCGCGGTGGTGCTGCGCAAGGACGCCGCGGCCAAGGGGGTCTATTTCATCGCCTCCGGCGCGGTCGAGCTGGAAAGTTCCGGCCAGACCTGGCGGCTGGGCCGGGGGCAGATGTTCGGCCAGGTCGCCATCCTGATGCGCAACCCGCGCCGGGCCGAGGCGCGGGCCATCGCGCCTTCGACCCTGCTGCTGCTCGACGTGGTCCGCTTCCGGTCCCTGCTGAAAAAGAGCGCGGCCCTGCAGAAGGCGGTCCGCGCCAGCGCCGAGCATCGCGGGATCGACCCCGACAAGCTTTTCGCCGACATCCCGCAGGAGGGCTGAGCGCCCCGCCCCGCCCCCCCGCGCAGGCGGGCCGGGGCGGCGCTGGCCGCCCGGAGCCGAAGCGGAGGGCGATGAATTGCCGCGCAAAGCGCACAGATCGCAGGCACCGGGCCTTTGCCCCTGCGCCGCGCATCGGGCCTTTGCCTCCGCGCCGCGCATCGGGCGACGCGGGCCGAGGCTCGCGCCTCCGGCGCCCCTCCCGTCCAGGTGCGGCAAGGCGTCCGGCCCGGCCGGAGGGGCCGAAAAAAACGACCCCGCCAGCCTTGCTTCCCTTGAGGTCCCGGCAAAAATCCCACAAAAAGGCTCAACATTTCCGGCCCCGAGTGCCAGACCCGTAGATCAGGAGTTCGCGTGTCCCTCTTCCTTGTCGTCGCTCTGCCGTTCCTTGGCGCCCTGCTGCCCGGCCTGATGAATTCCGCGGGCCGCCAGGCCTGCGCCGTCGTCACCTTCATGGTCAGCCTGCTCGCGCTGATCGGGCTGCTGACCCATCTTCCCGCCGTCCTCGCCGGAGAGCTGGTGACCGCGCGGCTCGACTGGATGCCGATGCTGGGGCTCAACGTGACGCTGATGCTCGACGGGTTGGGGTTCTTCTTTGCCTGCCTGATCCTCGGCATCGGGCTGCTGATCATCGCCTACGCCCGGTTCTACCTCGCCCGCGAGGACAACATGGGCGAGTTCTTCACCTACCTGTTGCTGTTCCAGGGCGCGATGGTCGGCATCGTCCTCAGCGACAACATCCTGCTTTTGCTGGTGTTCTGGGAGCTGACCTCGCTGTCCTCCTTCCTGCTCATCGGCTATTGGAAGCACCTGCCCGAGGGCCGGCAGGGCGCGCGCATGGCGCTGACCGTGACCAGCATGGGCGGGCTTGCGATGATCGCCGGCATGCTGCTGCTGGGCCAGATCGCGGGCAGCTACGACCTCAGCGTGATCCTGCAGAACCGCGAGGCGATCCAGGCATCGCCGCTCTATCTGCCGGCGCTGATCCTGATCCTGCTGGGCTGCTTCACCAAGTCCGCACAGTTCCCGTTCCATTTCTGGCTGCCCCATGCGATGGCAGCGCCCACGCCGGTGTCGGCCTATCTGCATTCGGCCACCATGGTGAAGGCCGGCATCTTCCTGATGGCGCGGATGTGGCCGGTGCTGTCGGGCACGCCCGAATGGTTCGCCATCGTCACCACGGCCGGGCTGATCACCATGGTCCTCGGCGCCGTCATCGGCCTGTTCAAGCATGACCTCAAGGCGCTTCTGGCGTTCTCGACCGTGTCGCACCTGGGCCTGATCACCATGCTTCTGGGCACTGGCACGGCGTTCGGCGCGATGGCGGCGGTGTTCCACATCCTCAACCATGCGACCTTCAAGGCGGCGCTGTTCATGTCGGCGGGCATCATCGACCACGAGGCCCATACCCGCGACATCCGCCGCCTTGGCGGGCTGCGCCGGCTGATGCCGATCACCTGCGTCATCGCGTCCGTGGCGGCGCTGTCGATGGCGGGGATTCCGCTGCTCAACGGCTTCCTGTCCAAGGAAATGATGCTGGAAGAGGCCTGGCACACGACGCTCTTCGACAGCCACTGGCTGGTGCCGGGGCTGGCCACGGTCGGGGCGCTGTTTTCGGCGGCCTACAGCTTTCGGCTGATCGGGCATGTGTTCCTGGGCCCGGTGCGCGACGATTACCCCGCCAAGCCCCACGACCCCGGCCCGGGCCTGTGGCTGCCGCCCGCCCTGCTGGTGGTGCTGGTGGTGGCGATCGGCGTCGCGCCGTTCCTGGCCGAGCCCTTCGTCAAGCTGGTGACTGCCTCTGTCCTGGGCACCGCCGCCGAAGTGCCGAGTGCGTATCTCAAGATCTGGCACGGGCTGGTGCCCGCGCTTTACATGTCGATCATCGCGGTGCTGGGCGGTCTGCTGATGCTGGCGATCTTCAATCCCGCCCTGCGCCTTTGGGACCGCACCCCGCGCCCCGAGGCCAAGGTGATCTTCGAGGCGATCATCGCGGCCGCCGTGGCGCTGGCCCGTGGCGTGATCCACCGCCTGCACAACGGGGCGTTCTCGCGCTATGCCGCGATCATGGCGGTCACCGTCGTGGCCGTGGCCTATCATGCCTGGGCCACCGGCACGGTCGGCCCGGTCACCCGCGCCCCCCAGCCGGCCAACGCGTTGCAGATCGCGGGGTGGCTGATGCTGGTCGCGGCAAGCTGTGCGCTGGCGCTGCTGCACCGCAACCGGCTGCTGTCGCTGATCCTGATCGGGATCGTCGGGCTGGTCGTGTCGGTCGGCTTCGTCTATTTCAGCGCCCCCGACCTTGCGATGACTCAGCTGACCGTCGAGGTGGTGACCATCATCCTGCTGCTGCTCGCGCTGAACCTGCTGCCGAACCGGACCCCGGTCGAAAGCAGCATCCTGCGCCGGACCCGCGATACGGTCGTGGCGGTGGCCGGCGGCCTGGGGGCGATGGCGCTGTCCTATCACTATCTGCTGCGCGACACCGTGGCGCCCAGCATCTCGGAGTTCCACCTCGCCAATTCCTACAAGGGCGGGGGCGGCACCAACGTGGTCAACGTGATCCTCGTGGATTTCCGGGGCTTCGACACCTACGGCGAGATCATCGTCCTCGGCATCGCCGCCCTGCTGATCTATGCGCTGACCGAGACGCTGCTGTCGGGGCCGGTGCGCGCCCGGCTGCTGAACCGCAAACCCGACAAGCCCCTGGCCGGCGACATGCACCCGATGATGATGGTGGTCGTGGCCCGGGTCATCATGCCCGTGGTGCTGATGGTGGCCTTCTACATCTTCCTGCGCGGCCATAACGAGCCCGGCGGCGGCTTCATCGCGGGGCTTGTCGCCTCCATCGCGGTGGTGATGCAATACATGTCCAGCGGCTTTGCCTGGACCTCGGCGCGGCTGCGCTATCCCTATCACGGGGTGATCGGGGCCGGAGTGCTGATCGCGGGGCTCACCGGCATCGGGTCGTGGTTCGTGGGCAAGCCGTTCCTGACCTCGGATTACACCTATGTCCGGATCCCGCCGTTCCAAGAGTTCGAGCTGGCGACCGCGGCGCTGTTCGATCTGGGGGTTTTCCTTGCGGTGGTGGGCGCGGTGATGCTGTCGCTCGAGAGCTTCTCGCGGCTGGCGCGCCGGGCCCGCGTGCCCGAGGCCGAGCATCCGATGGACATCGACCCCTCGCGGGAGATGCCCGACCCCAAGACGGCGGGAGTGTGACATGGAATTTCTGGTTGCTTCCGCGATCGGCGTGCTGACCGCCACCGGCCTCTACCTCGTGCTGCGGCTACGCAGTTTCCCGGTGATCATGGGGATCTCGCTGCTGACCTACGCGGTGAACGTGTTCCTCTTCGCCTCCGGTCGGCTGACCGTCGGTGCGCCGCCGATCCTGGGGGATGCCACGAGCTACACCGACCCGCTGCCGCAGGCGCTGGTGCTGACCGCGATCGTGATCTCGTTCGGGATGACGGCGGTCGTGGTGATGATCGCGCTGGGGGCCTATCTCGGGGCCGATGACGACCACGTGAACGACCCGCCCCCCCCGCCGGACGGCACCACCCCGGCCGAGGACGCGCAATGACACACTGGATCATTCTTCCCGTCGTCCTGCCGGCGTTCCTGGCGCCGTTCATCGTGCTGGCCGCGCGGTTTCACATCAACATCCAGCGGACGATCTCTGTCGCGGGCGGCCTCGCCATGGTGGCCATCGGCGCGGCGCTGTCGTGGCAGGCCGCGGACGGGACCGTGACGCTCTACCAGCTCGGCGACTGGGCCGCGCCGTTCGGCATCGTGCTGGTGGCCGACCGGCTGTCGGCGCTGATGGTGCTGCTGACGGCGGTGCTGGCGCTGTTCGTGATGCTTTATGCCATCGGGTCGGGCTGGGACAATCGGGCGCGGCATTTCCACGCCCTCTTCCAGTTCCAGATCATGGGCATCATGGGCGCCTTCCTGACCGGCGACCTCTTCAACCTCTTCGTGTTCTTCGAGGTGCTGCTGATCGCCTCCTACGGGCTGATGATCCACACCGGGGGCACGCGGCGGCTGCGGGCGGGGGTTCAATACGTGCTCTTCAACCTGCTCGGCTCCACCCTGTTCCTGTTCGCGCTGGGGTCGATCTATGCCGAGACCGGCACGCTCAACATGGCCGACCTCGCGCAGCGCGTGCAGCTGATCGACCCTTCGGCGACAGTCGGCATCCGGGTGGCGGCGATGCTGCTGCTGCTGGTCTTCGCGATCAAGGCCGCGCTCGTGCCGCTGCATTTCTGGCTGCCGTCGAGCTATGCCGAGGCGCCCGGGCCCGTGGCCGCCCTCTTCGCGATCATGACCAAGGTCGGCGCATATGCGATCATCCGGGTCTACACCCTGGTCTTCCCGCCCGAGCTCGCGGTGACGTCGGGCCTGCACGAGGCCTGGCTGCTGCCCGCGGCGCTGATCTCGCTCGCAATCGGCATGGTGGGCGTGCTGGCGGCGCGGCAGCTGGACCGGCTGGTGGCCTTCTCGGTGATCGGCTCGATGGGGATGGTGATGATCTCGATCGCGCTTTTCACGCCAGAGGCGTTGGCCGCCGCGCTCTACTACATCATCCATTCGACGCTGGCCGCGGGGGCGCTGTTCCTGATCGCGGACCTGGTGCGGTCGGGCCGGCGGAACCTGGACCTCGTGGCCCAGCCACCCGTGGCCGGGGCCGCGCTGACTGCGGGGCTGTTCTTTGCCGCCGCGATCGCAATGGCCGGGCTACCGCCGCTCTCTGGCTTTCTGGGCAAGCTGCTGATCCTCGATGCCGCCTTCGACAGCGCCCACATGCGCTGGATCTGGGCCGTGGTTCTGGGCTCCAGCCTGATCGCGGTCGTGGGCTTTTCCCGGGCGGGCAGCGTCGTCTTCTGGAAGGCCCAAAGCCTGCGGCCCGACCCGGACGCGGCGCCCGACACCCCCGCCCCGCCCCGGCCGGCGGTGCTGTCCTACGTGGCGGTGGGCGGGCTGATCGCGCTGCTGGTCGCGCATACTGTCTTGGCCGGGCCGGCGACGCGCTTTACCGCCGCCATCGCCGGCCAGCTCTTCGCGCCCGACGCATACCTGTCGACCGTGCTGGAGACACCGGGCAAGCTCTCCGACTACGAGGCGGGCGCGGATGACTACGGGTCCGGGACCCACGGCGCGGATGCCGCCACCGACGAGGAGGGACATTGACATGATTTCGGCCCTGTTCCGCCTGCTCCTGCCGCACCCCGCGCTGACAGTGCTGCTGACCGTCGTCTGGAGCCTGCTGCAAAACAAGCTGACGGCCGGGATGTTCGTCTTCGGCGTGATCCTGGGGATCGTGATCCCGATCCTGACCGCGCGCTGGTGGCCCGACCGCCCCGAGCGGATCCGGGTCGGACGTATGCTGGCCTATTGCCTACTGGTGATCTGGGACATCGTCGTCGCCAACATCCAGGTCGCCTGGATCGTGCTGACGCGGCCCAACGCGCGGATCCGCTCGGCCTGGGTGGTGGTCCCGCTGGACCTGCGCACGCCCGAGGCAATCACCATCCTGGCCGCCACCATCACCCTGACGCCCGGCACGGTCACCGCCGACCTGTCGGACGCCGGGCACAGCCTGCTGGTCCACGCGCTCGACACCGACAACCCCGACGCCGTGCGCGACGACATCAAGAACCGATATGAGCGCCGCCTGAAGGAGATCTTCGAATGACCCTTGCGACAGACCTCATGACCTGGGCCCTCTACGGGGCCTTCGCGGTCGTGGCCGTGGCCCAGATCATGGCCATGATCCGGCTGTGGGTCGGACCCAACACCGGCGACCGGATCCTGGCCCTCGACACGATGTTCATCAATGCCATCGGCTTGATCGTGCTGCTGGGGATCTATCAGGGCACCCGGATCTATTTCGAGGCCTCGCTGATCATCGCCATGCTGGGCTTCATCTCGACCGTGGCCTATGCCCGCTTTGTCCTGAGGGGGGACATCATCGAATGACGCTCGAAACCATCGCCGTCGTGGCCATCGCCGCATCGCTTGTGGTTGGCGCCCTGTTCACCCTGGTCGCGGGCATCGGGCTGCTGAAGCTCAACGGCGCGATGCCGCGGCTCCACGCCCCCACCAAGGCGGGCACACTGGGGATCGGGGCCTTTCTGATGGCCTCGATGATCCATTCCTGGACCTACGACGAGGGCTCTCTGCACGAGTTGCTGATCATGGGCTTTCTCTTTGTCACGGCGCCGGTAACCGCCAATTTCCTTGCCAAGGTCAACATTCACCGTCGTGATTGCGACACCCCGCCAGAGCCGCCGCGGGACGACACCTGGTCGACCCTGCTCGTGCCCGTGCCCGACCAGGAGCAGGACCAGGACCAGGCTCAAGGTCAGGCTTAGGCTTAGGCTTAGGCTCGGGCTGGAGTTCCCCCGGTTTGGTGGACAGTTGACCGGTAGCAGATTGTAGCTGTTTCTGTGCGCTCCTTTCGAACGTGATCGAGGATTTGCAGCCGAGGGCGGAATGCCTGCGGCTGGGGTCATGCCAGCCCTCGATGAACTCGAAGACGGCCATCCGTGCGGCGGCCCTGGTGGCGAACCTTCGTCGGTCGAGCAGCTCGCATTCGAGCGTGGCGAAGTAGCTCTCGCACATGGCGTTGTCGGAGGCGTTGTCGGAGGCGTCACCGACCGAACCCATCGACGGACGCCCGCCAGCTTCCTTGCAGCGCGGCCCGAATGCCACGGACGTGCATTGAGACCCCTGAACGCCATCATGGATGACGTCCCGTGGCCGTCGCCGGCCGATCGCCATGGTCATGGCGTCGATGACGCGTTGCGCCTTGAGGTCGGGGCCCACGGACCACCCCACGATGCGGCGCGACCAGGCATCCAATGCGACGGACAGATGGACGAAGCCTGCCAAGGTCGGAACCCAGGTGATATCCGCAACCCAAAGCCGGTTCGGCTCCTCGGCCCGGACGGTCCGATCCGGCCCGCAATGGTCGCGGCGCGGGGCTCGAACTCCCGCGCAAGGCTCTCGACGCTGCGATCGGCGCGCGCCAACGCGACAATCTGATCCCTGAGATCGGCGGGGTATGGGGTCCGCGTTTTCGGCATGTGGACACCTGCCTTTGAAAGCCAAGATGTGTCCACTGAACCGGGGGGACTCCAGGCGTCGCCTTGGGCCTGGGCCCAGGCTCAGGTTCAGGCAGAGCCGCCCAGGGCCGCGGGCTGACGCCCCCGGCTCCAATTCAGGGCCAGCACCACTAGCAGGATCGCGAGGCCCGCCGCCTCCACCCGCATGTCGGGCCAGAAGACGGCGACCACTCCGGGCAGGATCAGCACCCTCTGCCACAGCGGCATGGGCGCGAAGAGGAACCCTTCGAGGCAAGCCGCGAAGGCCGTCAGCGCGACCACCGCCAGCACCCCGTTCCAGATTACCAGCGGCAGCGGCCCGCCCAGGATGATGCTTTCGTTGAACACCATGAACAGCGGGATCAGGTAGAGGCCCTTGGCGAATTTCCACGACTGGACGCTGGTCTCCATCGGTTTCGACCCGGCGATCGCCGCGCCGGCAAAGGCCGCAAGCGCGACCGGCGGGGTCACGTTGCTGTCCTGTGAATACCAGAACACCACCAGGTGCGCGATCAGCAGCGGGATGCCGAATTCCGACGTCAGCGCCGGACCGACGAGGATGATCAGCACGATATAGGCCGCCGTGACCGGCAGGCCCATCCCGAGGATCAGGCTCGCGATCAGCACCAGGATCAGGGCAAGCACGATGTTGCCGCCCGAGAACGCGATCATCATCGACGAGAACTTCAGCCCCAGCCCGGTCAGACCCACGACCCCGACGATGATCCCCGCCACCGCACAGGCCATCGAGACCGCGACCGCGTTCCGCGCCCCCAGCTCCAGCGCCTGAAGGGTCAGCGACAGGCCGCGTCGGCACAGGGCGGCCAGCCCCGACGCCGTCGGCCCGTCGGTCGCATAGGCCCACAGCGCCCGCGCCGAGGCCGCCGCCACCACCGACAGGATCGCATAGAACCCGACCCGCATCGGCGAATAGCCCGCGACCAGAAGCCAGACCAGCGCCACCAGAGGCAGCAGGAAATGCCATCCCTCGGCCAGCACCCCGCGCACGCTGGGCAGATCCTCGGACGACAGCCCGGTCATGCCCTGCTTTACCGCGGCGATATGGACCAGCAGGTAGACCACCCCGAAATAGAGGAAGGCCGGAAAGATCGAGACCAGCACGATGTCGACATAGGGCACCCGCGTGAATTCGCTGATCAGGAACGCGCCCGCGCCCATCAGCGGCGGCATGATCTGCCCGCCGGTCGAGGCCGCGGCCTCGATCCCGCCGGCCTGCGCGGGGCGGTAGCCGAGCTTTTTCATCAGCGGGATGGTGAAGGCGCCGGTCGTGACCACGTTTGCGATGGCCGAGCCGCTGATCGACCCCATGCCCGCCGAGGCGATGACCGCCGCCTTGGCCGGCCCGCCGCGCTGCTTGCCGGTCGCGGCATAGGCAAGGTCGATGAAGAACTTGCCCGCCCCCGTCACCTCGAGGAAGGCGCCGAAGAGGACGAAGACGAAGATGAAGGTCGCAGCCACCCCCAGCGGCAGGCCGAAGATCCCCTCGGCCCCGAGCGTAAGCTGGCTCGCCAGCCGCTCCAGCGAATAGCCGCGGTGGTTGAGGATGCCGGGCATCCAGTCGGCGAGGAACGGCAATTCGCCGCGGTTGCCGGCGAAGGCGTAGACGATGAAGACCGCGCCGATGATGGTCATGCCCAGGCCCACGGCCCGACGGGCGGCCTCCAGCACCACGATGGTGGTGATGATGCCCACGGTCACGTCGATGGTGCGCGGAAAGATCGCGTTGGCGATGATGTCGATGTTCGCGGGCACCCAGGCCCCGACAAGCAGGCCGCAGGCGATCAGCGGGCCGTCGATCGCCCAGCCCAGCACCCCGCGCCGGCGGTTGTCGCCGAACACCGGAAAGATCAGAAAACACAGCACCAGGATGAAGCCCAGGTGGATCGGCCGCTGGAAGAACAGGCCGAGCGGCTGAAGCCCCGCCGCATAGAGTTGAAACAGCGACAGGGCGATGGCCACGATCGCGATCACCCGCAGCAGAAACCGCGGCGTGGCGGCGGTGGGCTGCGGCATCGGCGGCCGCTCGGACGTCTCGATTGTCATGGCCGGTCAGTCTCCCGTTAGTGCGATGCGCACGCGGGCCCGGGCCCGGGACACCTGGCCCGACAGCGAGACCTCGGCCTCGCCCATGCGGATCCGGTGGTCGACAAAGCCCGCGCCGGGCCGCAGCACGTAGGCGTCTCCGGGCACCGCCTCGTCGATATCCTCGATCCAATAGCCCCCCTGGCCGTCCGACACCTGGCGGCCGCGTCCGGGGATGTGATCCAGCCCGGCGGCGAAATCGGGCAAATGCGCCCGCACCAGCACCATCCGGCCATCGCGGTTCTCATAGCAATCCGCGACCTCGAAGCCTTGCACGGAATGGTGCCAGAGGACGCACCATCCGGCCCCGTCCGGCACATCGAATGTCGCCAGGGTCCGTCCGCTGCCGACCTCGGTCACGCTCAGCGTGGCGGCCGGCAAGCAAGTTGCGGACCAGGAAAGGAGGAGAGCCGCAAGCCCTCCTCCGGCCCGGGTCCTCACGGGCGCAGGTCGTCCGGGACGGTCGCGCCGATTTCCTCGAAGTAGCGGATCGCGCCGGGGTGCAGCGGGATCGGCGAGGCCGACAGGGCCAGCTCGACCGTGGTCTGGTTGGCGGCCGGGTGCACGGCCTGAAGCTCGGCGATGTTCTCGAACATCGCGCTGGTGATCGCGTAGACCAGATCGTCCGACATCTCGGAGGAGACGACCAGCACGTTCGGCACACCGATCACGGCGATGTCCTCGGGCACGCCCTCGTAGGTTCCGCCGGCCAGCGAGGTCACCGCGAAGACCGGGTTGGCCGCGTCTGCCGCGGCAAGCTCCTCTTCGCTCAGCTCGATCATGACGATGCTGCTTGTCGTCGCCAGGTTGAGGATCGAGGACGTCGGCGCCCCGACCGACCAGAAGCCCGCGTCGATATCACCATTGGCCAGCGCGTCGGCGGTCTCGTTGAAGTTCAGGCGCTGCTCTTCGATGTCGTCATAGGTGATGCCGTTGGCGCCGAGGATCTGCTCGGCGTTGACCTCGGTGCCCGAGCCGGGCGCACCGATCGACACGCGCTTGCCGACGAGATCCTGCAGCGAGGTGATGCCGCTGTCTTCCAGCGCGACGATCTGCACCATGTTGGCATAGGCCACGCCCATCGCCCGCAGCATCGGCAGTTGCTGGCCCTCGAACCGGCCGGTTCCGGAATAGCCCTGCTGGACGGTGTCGGCGAGGCCGATGGCGATATCCGCGTCGCCGGTGGCGATCAGGCCCATGTTCTCGACCGAGGCGCCGGTGACCTCGGCGGTCGCGGCGTAGCCCTCGACGTGATTGTTGATGATCTCGGCGAGGCCGCCGCCCATCGGATAATAGACGCCGCCGGTCCCGCCCGTGGCAACGGAAAGCTGCTGCTGGGCAAGAGCGGGTGCGGCCATGGCCATGGTCGCGGCGACGAAAGTGGCTATCATCTTCATTATGTGGTCCTCCCTGTGGTCCGGCCCCCATTCTAGACGGAATATCCTGTTCGGAAACACATTGTTGGACTTTCGGGCGGATTTTTCGCCCCCATGCCCCCCGGCGCTTGGATCGGCGGCGGCCGGCAGCGGCCGATCTCAGGCCGGGACGGTGGTCACGTAGCTGCGCCAATTCGCCAGATGTGTGATATCCGTGGCGCCCTGGGTGGCGGTGGCCTCGCACAGGAACCCCTGGACCGTCGCGCCGTCCTCCAGCTCCAGCGTGCCGATCCCCAGCGGGGCCGGGATGCCGGCCAGAAAGCTGCCGACCTCGGCCAGAGGCAGGGACCACAGCTCCAGCGCCACCGGCGCGCCGGAGCCGGGGGCACCGCGCACCAGGCCGGGCCGGGCCGGCGGGCCGCCCGCCAGAGCATAGAAGCGGTAGGCGTCGGTGGTGCGGGCCGGGCGGACGAATTTCCCGCCCCGGTCCAGCAGTTGATGGTTCAGCGGCAGGCCGGTCATATGTGCGCCGCAGACCGCCAGCGTCAGCCGGTCGGCCGGCGCGGGCGGCAGCGGCGGGCCCGCGTCATGGGGCCAGCCGGTGGCGCCCAGGCGGCGGTCGCCGGCCGCCTCGAGCGTCAGCGCAAGCGCCGCGAGCGCCGCGTCCTGCCCCGCCCGCGCCAGCAGGGTGACGCTGCCGGGCCGGCCGTCGCCGCGGGCAGGCGTGGGCACCGCCAGCGCACACATGTCGAGCAGGTTCACGAAATTGGTATAGGTGCCCAGGTTGGAATTCGGCGTGATCGGGTCCGCCTCCAGATCGGCGACGGAGTAGAAGCGCGGGATCGTGGGCACGCAGAGCATGTCGAGATCGGCCAGAAGGGGCGCGGCCGCGCGGGCCAGCTCCTTCAGTCGGTAGATCCCGCGAAAGGCGTCCGCGGCGCTCAAGCTCTCGGCCTTGCCGATGATCTGCCGGGTGACGGGCAGGATGGCCTCGGGGTCGGTCTTCAGCAGATCCTCGATCACCGTATAGCGCTCGGCGACCCAGGCCCCGTCATAAAGCATGTCGGCCACGGCATAGAGCGGGGTGAAATCGACCTCGCGCACCACCGCCCCCTGCCCGCGCAGCAGATCGACGGCGGCGGCGAAGGCCTCGGCCTGCACGTCGTCACCGAAGAACCGGATACTGCCGGCGCCGGGGATGCCGATCACCGGGGCCGGTGCGGGGGCCGCAAGGTCCGGCGCCGGGATGTCGCGGGCAAAGGCATCGGCGGGGTCGAAGGCGCTGCAGACCCGGTAGGCGGCATAGGCGTCCCGCACGGTCATCGCGAAGACCGAGATCGTCTCGATCGAGCGGCAGGCCGGGACGACGCCCGTGGCCGAGAGCGCCCCCAGCGTCGGCTTCAGCCCGACGATGTTGTTCAGCGCGGCCGGCACCCGGCCCGACCCGGCGGTATCGGTGCCAAGCGCCAGCGGCACGATGCCATGCCCCACCGCCACCGCGGATCCTGCGGAGGAGCCGCCCGGAACGATCAGCGGGTCGATGGCGTTCCGCGGGGCGCCGTAGGGCGTGCGCACGCCCACCAGCCCTGTCGCGAACTGGTCGAGGTTGGTCTTGCCGACGAAGATCGCCCCCGCCGCCCGCAGCCGCGCCACCACAAAGGCATCCTCGGTGAGCGTATAGGCAAAGGCCGGGCAGGCCGCCGTCGTCGGATGGCCGGCCACGTCGATGTTGTCCTTGACCGCGAAGGGAATGCCCCAGAGTGGCCTTGCCGGGTCGAAGGGCCCCAGCGCCTCGGCCTCGGCGCGGGCGGCGTCCTCGGTGGGCATCGACAGGAAAATGCCCGGATCGTCGACCTGCGCCAGCCGCGCATAGACCTGACGGATCACCTCCCCCGGGGTGACACCGCGGGCATAGGCCGCGTGAAGGTCGGGGATGGTCATCGGGATCTCGGACATGAACGTGCTCCTCTGCCGGTCTGGCCCTGCGATTGGCCATAGGTCAGCCGTTGCGCCGACATATACAATCGCTAAGAATTCACAAAAGCGATGCAAAAAATGCAGCGCTCTCCGGGGGCATCATGAAACATCTCCAGACGTTCCGCTATATCGAAGGGGTGATGAAGGCCGGGTCGATCCGCAAGGCGGCCGATGACATGAACATCACCGCCTCGGCCCTCAACCGCCGGATCCAGCGGTTCGAGGAGGAGTTCGGCTCGGAGATCTTCGAGCGGCTGCCCCGGGGGGTAAAGCTGAACCCGGCGGGCGAGCTGCTGATGCAGCACTTCCGTGCGCAGGCCTCGGACCTGCGGCGGGTGCAGAGCCACGTGGCGGACCTCTCGGGCGAGCGGCGCGGGCATATCACGCTGGCCTGTTCGCAGGCGCTGATCCCCTATTTCCTGCCGGCCCAGATCGCGGCCTACCGCCGGGACCATCCCGGCGTGACCTTCTCGGTCGTGGTGCGCGACCGCGAGGCCGCCGAGCGCGAACTGGCCACCTTCCGCAGCGACCTCGCCCTGGTGTTCGAGCCCGTCCACCTGGTGGATTTCGAAGTGCTGATGGCCGTGCCCCAGGTGATCCACGCGATCATGCGCCGCGACAACCCCCTGGCCGCCGAGCGAGAGGTGCGCCTGCGCGACTGCCTCGACCAGCCGCATCTGGTCCCGACGGCGCAATACGGGGTGCGGGCGATGCTGGACATGGCGGTGGCGCGGGGGTCGCGCACGATCCGGCCGATCGCGGAATCCGACAGCTTCGATTTCATGCGTCACTACGTGCGGCACGAGAACGCGATCGCCTTCCAGATCCCCATCGGCCTGAACGTGGACGAGGTCGACGAGCTCGTGATCCGCCCGCTGTCGACCCGCGATCTGCCGGCGGGCAACCTGCTGCTGGGGCAGATGCGCGGGCGGACCCTGCCCGTCGCCTCGGCCAGATTTGCCCAGGGGCTGGCCCGGGTGCTGGGCGATATGACCTGACAGAGCGCTGCATTTTTTGCATCGGGTTGCCGAAAATTAAGCAGACGTAAACAGCGGTCCCAAGCCGTAACCTTTGAGTCGTCATAGGTTCGCCCCCGTCATGGGACGGGGCGCCATAGCTGCTGGAGCACATGAATGAACACTCCCAAGTCCCTCAATCGGCGCAGGTTTCTGGGCACGACCGCCGCCTCGCTCGCGGCGGCCTCGCTGGGCGGGCTGTCCGCCCGGCCCGCCGTCGCCCAAACTGCGCTGACCGTCGGTTTCATCTATGTCGGTCCCAAGGACGATTTCGGCTACAACCAGGCCCATGCCGAAGGCGCCGCCGCCGTCAAGGCGATGGAGGGTGTCACCGTTCTGGAGGAAGAGAACGTCCCAGAAAGCCAGGACGTCCAGAACACCATGGAATCCATGATCAATTTCGACGGGGCACAGCTGCTGTTCCCGACCTCCTTCGGCTATTTCAACCCGCATATCCTTGAGGTTGCGCCGAAGTATCCCGACATTCGCTTCGAGCATGCGGGCGGTCTGTGGACGCCCGAGAACCCCGCCAACATCGGCTCCTACTTCGGCTACATCGGCATGGGGCAGTACCTGAACGGCATCGCCGCCGGCCACGCCACCGCCAGCAAGAAGATCGGCTTCGTCGCGGCCAAGCCGATCCCGCAGGTCCTGAACAACATCAACTCCTTCCTGCTGGGGGCGCGCACTGTCGATCCGAGCATCACCTGCCAGGTGATCTTCACCGGCGAATGGTCGATGGCCGTGAAGGAGGCCGAGGCCACCAACGCGCTGGCCGACCAGGGGTCCGACGTCATCACCTGCCACGTGGACGGACCGAAGGGGGTCTGCGAGACCGCCGTGTCGCGCGGCGCCTATGTCTGCGGCTACCACGCCGACCAGTCGCCGCTGGCGGGCGATCTCTACCTCACCGGCGCGGAGTGGAACTGGGCCGGGATCTACACCGACATGGTTGCCAAGACCCAGGCGGGAGAGCCGATCGACAACTTCGTGCGCGGGGGCCTCGCAGAGGGCTTCATCAAGATGAGCCCGCTCGGCCCGGCCGTGTCCGACGCCGCCCGCGCCCAGTTCGAGGCCACCAGGGCCGAGATCGAGGCCGGGGGTTTTGCCGCCATCAAGGGGCCGCTGAACGACAACCGGGGCAACGTCATCGCGGCCGCGGGCGAGGCCTTCGTCGAGACCGACATCGCGCTGGAAAGCATGGATTACCTCGTCGAGGGCGTCCTCGGCTCGACCCGCTGAGATGAGCAGCGCGGGACAGATCGAAGGTCAAGACAGCAAGCCCCGGGGTCAGTCGCTGATGCGCCTGATGCTGGGCGCCGAGGCGGTGGTGATTCCGCTCGGCGCCCTGCTGGCGGGCTTCGCGGCCTTCAGCCTGTTCCTGCTGGTCCTTGGCAAGTCGCCCGTGGAATTCTTCGCGCTGGTGTGGAAGGCCGGGTTCTCCTCGGCCTTCTCCTGGCAGAACACCCTGTCGCGCTCGGCGCCACTGGTGCTGGCCGCGCTCTGTGTCGCCCTGCCCGCCCGGCTGGGCCTCGTGGTGATCGGCGGCGAGGGGGCGATCGTGCTGGGCGGCCTGGCCGCGGGTGTCACCGGGCTGGCCGTGGGCGGCCTGCCGGGCGTGCTCGGCATGGGGCTGATGGCCGCCGCGGGCATGGTGCTTGGCGGTCTCTGGATCGGGGCGGTCGGGGCGCTGCGGATCAAGCGCGGCGTGAACGAGACGATCTCGTCGCTGCTCATGGCCTATATCGCCATCGCGCTTTTCAATCATTTCGTCGAGGGACTGTTCCGCGACCCCGGCAGCCTCAACAAGCCCTCCACCGCGCCGCTGGCCGAGAGCCTTCGGGTCGGAGACATGCCCTTCATCTCCGCCCATTGGGGCGTGGTGGCGGGGGCGCTGGCCTGCATCCTCTGCTGGATCCTGCTGGAGAAGACGACGCTCGGCTTCGCCGCCCGCATCGCCGGCGACAACATTCGCGCGGCCCAGGTGCAGGGCCTGCCGGTGGGCCCGCTGGTGATCGGCTTCACCGCGCTGGGGGGCGCCTTCGCGGGGCTCGCCGGGTTCTTCGAGGTTTCGGCCGTGCACGGCTCGGCCAATGGCTCGCTGATCGCGGGCTACGGCTATACCGGCATCCTGGTGGCCTTCCTCGCCCGGCACAATCCGCTGGCGATCTTTCCCGTGGCGATCCTGCTGGGCGGGTTCGAGGCCTCCTCCGGCCTGATCCAGCGCCGGATGGACCTGCCCGACGCCACCATCCTGGTGTTCCAGGGCATGGTCTTCATCATCATCCTGCTGAGCGAGGCCCTCTACGGCCGCTTCGCCATCTTCACCCCCGCCTATTGGGAGCGCCGCTGATGGATCCTGTCGATATCGGCCTCTGGGGCGTCCCGCTTGCCATCCTGGGCGGCGCGATCCGGGTCTCGACCCCGTTCATCTTCGTGTCGCTGGGCGAATGCCTGACGGAACGCTCCGGCCGCATCAACCTGGGGCTGGAGGGCACGTTGGTCTTCGGCGCGATGAGCGGCTACGCCATGGCCTACGAGACCGGATCGCCCTTCATCGGCGTGCTGGCGGCGGCGGTCGCGGGGATGCTCTTCGGGCTGTTCCACGGCTGGATCTGCAAGTTCGAGGGCGTGAACGACATCGCCGTCGGCATCGCGATGATGCTGTTCGGCATGGGGCTCGCGTTTTTCCTGGGCAAACCCTACATCCAGCCGGTGGCCCCCGACCTGCCCGCCATCGGTTTCGGCTGGTGGTCCGACATCCCGCAGGTCCGGGCCGCGCTGCAGGTCAACGTGCTGTTCATCGCCGGCGGGATCCTGGCCCTGGTCATGGCCTGGATGTTCAGATCGACCCGGGTGGGGCTGGTGGTGCGGGTCGTGGGCGACAGCACCGACGCGGCCCGGGCCATCGGCCTGAACCCCGACGTGGTGCGCCTGCTGGCGACCGGGGCGGGCGGTGCGCTGGCGGGGGTCGGCGGGGCATATCTGTCGCTCTACTATCCCGGCAGCTGGAGCGAGGGCATCTCGTCCGGGCAGGGCCTGATGGCCGTCGCCCTGGTGATCTTCGCCCGCTGGAACCCGATCAACTGCTTCTGGGCCGCGCTGCTGTTCGGCGGCGCGGGCGCGCTGGGCCCCGCACTGCAATCGGTCGGCGTCTCCGAAGGGTATTACCTCTTCTTCGCGGCGCCTTACGTGCTGACGCTCGGCCTTCTCATCCTGACCTCCTCGCCGGACCGCGCCATGCAAGGCGCACCACTGGCGCTCAGCCTGACGAAATAAGGACCAACAATGAACGGACTAGGTGGACTGAACAAATCCGACAACGGCGTGGTCATCGGCCTCGTGCAGCTACAGCTGCCGGTGGTCGAGACCAAGGCCCAGCTGACCGCCCAGACCGCCCGCGTGGTGGAGCTGGTCGCCAAGGCGCGGCGCAACCAGGGCACGATGGACCTGGTGGTCTTCCCCGAATACATGCTGCACGGCCTGTCGATGGACACCAACCCCGAGATCATGTGCACGATGGACGGCCCCGAGGTCGCCGCCCTGAAACAGGCCTGCATCGACAACGCCATCTGGGGTTGCTTCTCGATCATGGAGCTGAACCTCGGCGGCTATCCCTACAACACTGGCCTGATCATCGACGACCAGGGCGCGGTGCGGCTTTACTACCGCAAGATGCACCCTTGGGTTCCGGTAGAGCCGTGGGAGCCGGGCGACACCGGCATTCCGGTCTGCGACGGGCCGAACGGGTCGAAGATCGCGCTGATCATCTGCCATGACGGCATGTTCCCCGAGATGGCCCGCGAATGCGCCTACAAGGGGGCAGAGATCATGCTCCGCACCGCCGGTTATACCGCGCCGATCCGCGAGGCCTGGCGCTTTACCAACCAGGCCAACAGCTTCTGCAACCTGATGGTGACGGCCAATGTCTGCATGTGCGGATCGGACGGGACCTTCGACAGCATGGGCGAAGGCATGATCGTCGACCACGAGGGCACCGTCGTCGCCCATGGCAGGACCGGCCGCGCGGACGAGATCATCACCGCCGAGGTCCGCCCCGACCTGGTGCGCGAGGCGCGGATCGGCTGGGGGGTCGAGAACAACCCCTACCAGTTCGGCCACCGCGGTTATGTCGCCGTGAAGGGCGGCGCACAGGATTGCCCCTACACCTACATGACCGACCTTGCGGCGGGCGCCTACCGCCTGCCGTGGGAATACGCGGTCAAGGTCACCGACGGCACCGGCTTCGGCTTTCCCCTGCCCAACCGGATGTATGGCGAAAAGGAGCCCGCGGAATGACGACGATCTCCAGCACCCCCTATGCCTGGCCCTGGAACGGCGATCTGCGGCCCGAGAACACGGCGCTCATCGTCATCGACATGCAGACCGACTTCTGCGGCAAGGGCGGCTATGTCGATCACATGGGCTATGACCTGTCGCTGACCCAGGCCCCGATCGGACCGATCAAGGCGCTGATGGCCAACATGCGCGCCAAGGGCTATCACATCATTCACACCCGCGAGGGCCACCGCCCTGACCTTGCCGACCTGCCGCCGAACAAGCGCTGGCGCTCGCAGCAGATCGGCGCGGGCATCGGCGACGCGGGCCCCTGCGGCAAGATCCTGATCCGCGGCGAGGCCGGCTGGGACATCATCCCCGAGCTTTATCCGCAAGAGGGCGAGACCATCATCGACAAGCCCGGCAAGGGCAGTTTCTGTGCCACCGACCTGGAGCTGATCCTGCGGATGCGCGGGATCGAGAACCTGATCCTGACCGGCATCACCACCGATGTCTGCGTCTCGACCACCATGCGCGAGGCCAACGACCGCGGCTTCGAATGCGTCATCGTCGAGGATTGCTGCGGCGCGACCGACGCGGGCAACCATGCCGCCGCCATCAAGATGGTCACCATGCAGGGCGGCGTCTTCGGCGCGGTCAGCGACAGCGCCAGCCTGATCGCGGGGCTGCCCGGATGACCGGCCGCAAGCCCAGGGGCGCGATCACCGTCGAAGCCGTCCACATGACCATGAAGTTCGGCGATTTCACCGCGCTCGACGATGTCTCGATCAAGATCAGGGCGGGCTCGTTCCACGCGCTGCTGGGCGAGAACGGCGCCGGCAAATCCACGTTGGTCAAGTGCATCATGGGCTTCTACCACGCCACCTCGGGCGAGATGCTGGTCGAGGGCTTTGACGCGCAGATGACCGACCCGAAGGCCGCGCAGGAGCTTGGCCTCGGCATGGTCTACCAGCATTTCACCCTGGTCCCCTCGCTGACCGGCGCCGAGAACCTGGTGATCAGCCGCGCCGACGTGCCGGCGGTGATCGACTGGCGGGCAGAGCGTGCCCGGCTCGACGCCTTCATGCAGACCATGCCGTTCTCGGTCCCGCTCGACCAGCCGGTCAGCCGTATGGCCGCCGGCGAAAAGCAGAAGCTGGAGATCGTCAAGCAGCTCTACCTCGGCAACCGCTTCCTGATCCTGGACGAGCCGACCTCGGTGCTGACCCCGGCCGAGGCGGACGAGGTGCTGGGCTATGTCCGCGCCATGACCCGGGCGGGCGAGATCACGGTGCTGATGATCACCCACAAGTTCCGCGAGGTCACGGCCTTCGCCGACGAGGTCTCTATCCTGCGGCGCGGGCAATATGTCGGCGGCGGCAAGGTTGGAGAGATCTCGATCGAGGAGATGAGCCGCGCCATGATGGGCGCGGCCCCCGAGGTCAGCGAGCGCAATCGCGCCGAGACGGTCAAGACCCCGGTCCTGACCCTGAAGGGCGTCAAGGCGGTCGACAGCTCCGGCCTCAAGACCATCGAGATCGACGCGGTCACCCTGCATTCCGGCGAGATCCTCGGCATCGCCGGCATCTCCGGCAACGGCCAGATGGAGCTGATGGAGATCCTCACCGGCCAGCGGCGCCTGACCGGGGGCGAGATCCGCCTCAACGGCCAGCCCTTCGGCATGACCCGGGCCGAGGCGCGGGCCCACAAGCTGCGCTACCTGCCCGAAGAGCCCCTGCGCAACGCCTGCGCCCCCAGGATGAGCGTGGCCGAGAACCTGGCCTTCCGGATGTTCGACGAGGGCCCGGGCGGCAGATCGGCCTTCTGGAAGGACGGCCGCGCGATTGCCCGCAATGCCACCGCGCTGATCGAGGCGTTCAAGGTCAAGACCGCCTCTCCGGCCGCGCGCATCGCGTCGCTGTCGGGCGGCAACGTGCAACGCGCCGTTCTGGGCCGCGAGCTCTCGGGCGAGGTCGACGCGCTGATCGTGTCCAACCCCTGCTTCGGGCTCGACTTCTCGGCGGTCTCGGCGATCCGCGACCGGCTGATCGAGGCGCGCAACACGGGCACGGCGATCCTGCTGATCAGCGAGGACCTGGACGAGATCATGGAATTGTCCGACCGCATCCTGGTGATGTCCGAGGGGCGGGTGTCGTTCGAGACTCCGATCGAGACGGCCAATGTCACCGAGCTGGGGCAGCACATGGCGGGGCACGGCTGATGGCGACGATCCCCGCGGACCCTTTCGACTTCACCTTCGATCCCGGCACGCTCGCCCTCGTGGTGATCGACATGCAGCGCGATTTCATCGAGCCGGGCGGTTTCGGCGCGAGCCTCGGCAACGATGTCTCGCTGCTGCAGGCGATCGTGCCGACGGTGCGGCAGTTGCTCGACGGCTTTCGCGCCGCCGGTCTGCCGATCATCCACACCCGCGAATGCCACCGGCCCGACCTGTCCGACTGTCCGCCCGCCAAACGCCTGCGCGGCGCCCCCAGCCTGCGGATCGGCGACGCGGGGCCCATGGGCCGCGTCCTGATCGCGGGTGCGCCGGGGGCCGATATCATCCCCGAGCTTGCCCCCCTGCCCGGCGAAATCGTCCTCGACAAGCCCGGCAAGGGCGCGTTCCATGCCACCGACCTGGCCGCGATCCTGACAAGGTGCGGCATAAGGCAGATGGTCTTCGCCGGCGTCACCACCGAGGTCTGCGTGCAGACCACCATGCGCGAGGCCAACGACCGGGGCTACGAATGCCTGATCGCGACCGACGCCACCGAGAGCTATTTCCCCGACTTCAAGGAGGCCGCCATTCGCATGATCACCGCCCAGGGCGGCATCGTCGGCTGGGCCGCGCCAACCGCCGCAATCGTCGAGGCGCTCGATGTCTGACTCCGCAGACGTGCCCACGGTTTTCGCCGGCCTGCTGCCCGACGGCTGGGCCTCCATGACGTTCGAGCCGTTCCGCGAGGGGGTCGACATCTGTCACCTGCTGCGGGGGGCCCCGGCCCTCGCGCTGCTGCGTTATGCGAAGGGCGCCTCGGTGCCGCGTCATCGCCATACCGGCCTCGAGACGATCCTGGTCCTGTCGGGCAGTCAGAGCGACGACCGCGGGCGCTATGGTGCGGGCGCTCTTGTCCTGAACCCCGAGGGCTCGGTCCACCGGGTCTGGTCCGAGGACGGCTGCACGGTGCTGATCCAGTGGGAACGGCCGGTGGAATTCGTGGACTGACCGGCGCGGCCTATTCCGGCGCTTGTGCGTCGCCGGGCGGGGCCGTGTCATCGCCGGGTGGCATCAGCTCCGTGCCGGGGGGCGTCGTGTCATCGACACCCGGCGTCGGGTCCGCGCCGGGCGGGGGGGTGCCCTCGCCCCCTGGGTCGTTCTCGAGAACGCGCAGGCCCGGCCCGTCGCCCATTTCCGCGTCGATCCTGGTGATCGCAGTCTCGGTGATGTCCACCGCGCCGACGCCCAGAACGACCGTCCGACGATCGAGGATGACCGCGGCGCCACGCTCTATCATCAACCGGCCCAGGATCGGGCGGACCACGTTCAGAAACGCCTCCTGCGCCTCCTGGACGCGGGTGCCGATGTCGCGCTCCTTGGCGTCCTGGGCCCGGCGTATGTCCTGCACCCTGGTGTCGAATTCGGCCGCCTTGGCGCGGAACTCCTCGGGCTCCATGCTCGCGCGGGCCTCTGTCAGGGCCTTTTCCTCGGCCTCCAGCTGATCGGCGATGCGGCGGTTCTCGGCCGCCAGCGCCTCGGTCTCGCTCTGGATGTCGGCCGCGATCCGCTGGCCGAACATGGATTCGGAAAACAGCAGGTCAGGGTCGATCGTCAGCACCGGGCTGCGCACGACCTCCGGGTCCTGAACCGGGAACTGCACGTCCTGGGCGGCCACGCCTCCCGGATGCAGCAAGGCCGCGGCCAGAAGGACCGCGGCCTGCACCAGTGCCCGGACAATGCACATCAGAAGCTTGTCGAGATCGTCACGTCAAAGGCCTTGGTCCGGTCCTCGTCCTGGACGTCGAGCGGTTCGGTGAAGTTGAACCGCAGCGGACCGATCGGCGTCGTCCAGAAGATCGACACGCCCGCGACGGTCCGCGCCGTGTAGTCGTTGTAAAGCACATCGACCCCGTGGTCGTCGCCCACGTCCCAGACCGAGCCGTGGTCGAGGAACACACCGCCGGTGATGCCGTATTCTTCCGGCAGGCCAAGCGGGAACTCCGCCTCGACCCGTGCCACGGCGTAGAAATTGCCGCCGAGCGCGTCGCCGGTCTCGGCGTCCCGGGGGCCGATGCCCTTGGGATCGAACCCGCGGAACACCCGCGAGCCAAGGAAATACCGGTCGGTCACGCGGCTGTCGTTGTTGGCGTAATCCAGCGCCCCGCCCTCGATCGTCGCGCGCAGGGTGATCTCTTCGTTGAAGACGCGTGTCTCGGCGCTGGCCAGTGCAGAGGTCTTGACGAAATCGCTGTCGCCGATCCCGAATTCCTGGCCAAAGCGCAGCAGCACGCCGGAGGTGAGGTCGAGGCCCGAGCGCCGCGTGTCGAAGCTGTAGGAATAGCCCAGCGAATGGGTCGCGACCCCGCCGGCGTCGCCCTCCTCGAAGATCACGAGGCTGGCGCGGTCCTCCGGCGGATCCGTGCGCGTACCGGAAATCCCGGTGATGTCGGTGAACTCGAAGGCATAGAAGACGGTCAGACGGCCATTCTCGCTGATCGGGAAGGCCAGGCCCGGGCTCACCCGCGCCGTGGTCGTGTCATAGAGCGCGTTGGCATTGTCCGTCGTGCGGTAGGAGGCCGAGAAGCCGAACCGCAGATCGCGCCCCAGAAAGCCCGGCTCGGCGAAGGAGAACGAGAAGTTCCGCGTGTTCTCGCCCGCCGAGACGTCGAAGCTCAGCGATTGGCCGCGCCCGAGGAAGTTCTGCTCGGAGAAGCTGGCGATCAGCGAGAGACCGTTGTCGCTGTTGAAGTTGGCGCCGAACGACAGCGAGCCGGTGGGTTGTTCCACCACGTTCACGTCGACCACTACCTGGTCCGGCGAAGAGCCTTCACGCGCATCGACCGACGCATTGGCGAAATAGCCGAGCGCCCGGATCCGCTCCGCGCTTTCGCGGATGGAGCGGGCGTTGAACGGATCGCCTTCCACGGTGCGGAACTGGCGGCGAATCACACGGTCGAGCGTGGTCGTGTTGCCCTCGATGTCGATCCGTTCGACGAAGATCCGCTCGCCCGGGACAAGCGCGTATTCCACATTCAGGATCAGCCCGCGATCGTCGCGGGTGATCCGCGGCTCGACCCGGACGAAGCTGAGGCCCTTGCGGATCGCAAGCCGCTCCATCCGGGCGATGTCATTCTCGATCCGGGTGGGCGAATAGACGACGCCCGAGCGCAGCCGGGCCGCGTTGCGGAATTCAGCCGCGTTGGCGCCCGCGATCTCGCTGATGACACTGACATTGCCGACGCGGAACTGCTGGCCTTCCTGAACGTAGAAGGTGATCAGATAGCCGTCACGCTCGCGGGTCAGCGACACGTCGACGTTCTGCACCTGGAAATCGACGTAGCCGCGGGAATTGTAGAAATCGGTCAGCACCTGCCGGTCGAAGGCCAGACGCTCTTCGGAGAACGTGTCGCGCTGCACCAGAAGCCGAAGCGCACCGGCCTGCTTGGTCTCGAGCACGCCGCGCAGCCGCCGCTCGGAGAAGGTGCGGTTGCCGACGAAAGAGATCCGCTCGACCTCGGACAGGCCGCCCTCGGCCACTTCGAAGACAAGATCCACGCGGTTGTTGTCGCGCCGGATCAGCGCCGGGCGCACCACCGCCCCGACCCGGCCGGCCTGGGCATATTGCTGGGTGATCGCGGCGACGTCCTGTTCGGCCTGCGACGGCGAATAGACAGACCGGGCCTGGCTGCGCACGGCGCCGGCCAGAAGCTCGTCGGACAGCCGCCGGTTGCCCTCGAAGCTGACGCTGTTGATCGTGGGATACTCGGCCACGCGGATCATAAGGGTGCTGCCCTGGGGCGCGACCTCGACCCGCTCGAACAGGCCCGAGGCACGGATCGACTGGCCCGCGTCATTCAGCCGGGCGGCGGACACGGCCTCGCCCCGGGAGATGCCTGCATAGCTCAGGATGGTGGCGGTCTCGATCCGCTGGTTGCCCTGAACCGAGACCGAGTCGAAGCGGTAGGTCTGCGCCGATGCGGCCAAGGTGCCGATGCAAAGAAACAGGAAGGATATGGCAAACAGCCATCTTGCGTCGAACATCCGCGCGGTCGCGCGGCTCTGGCGTCTCATCATAATTCCCGTCCGTACAGACTTCCCCAACACGATCTCTGGTATCGGGAACGTGAGGTGATGTCAAAACGAGAACGTGCGCCCGAGGGCGCACGCGAACCCGTTTTCACCGGGTCGTCTCTGACTGGGTCGTCACTAGAGGCCGGACAGACTTCCGATCATCGCGCCTGCCCAAAGTGCACCTGCGATGGTCACCAGATACAGCAGACGATCCCAATTCAGGCCGATGAGCAACGAAACGCCGCGGTATCCTTGGTTCAGGGTCTGCATGGATCTTCCTTGAGGAGTGCTGAGAGAGAACTTTCAATCCCTCAAGACTGCCTCCGAAATGTGGCGGCAAAGTGACGCTCACGGGAAGATTCATGGGCAAAGGATTAGGTCGTTGGCCAGCGCGAAGACCATCAGCGTCAGCAGAATCGACAGCCCCGCGGCCATCAGCACGCGCAGCGCCTTGTCGCTTGGCGGCGCCCCCCGCAGGGCCTCGTAGGCGTGAAAGACCAGGTGGCCGCCATCCAGCACCGGGATCGGAAAGAGGTTGAGCAGGCCAACCGCGGTCGACAGGACCGCCACGAACCAGATGAAGCTTTGCGCCCCCTGGCTGGCCATCGCGCCCGAGGTCTCGGCGATGCCCACGGGACCGGAGAGGTTGCAGGTCGAGATCGCCCCGGTCAGCATGTGCCAAAGCCCGGAGAGCGACGATTTGACGATGAACCAGACCTGCGAGACGCCGTAGCCGATCGACTCCCCCAGGCCCGGGCTCTCGGTCTCGGCGTCGAAGAACAGCCCGCCCGTGACCCCGATCAGGTAGCGCGTCTCGAAGCCGCCCTCGGCCCTGGGCAGATCGACCCGGCGCGGCACCAGCGTGAAGTCGATGATGGTGCCGTCGCGCCAGACCTCGAGGCCCAGCGGCGCACCGTCCGATTGCGCCACGATCCGGCGCAGCCCCTCGAAGGTCCGGACCTCCTGCCCGTCCACGCCGAGGATCACGTCGCCAACCCGCATGTCCACATCCATCGCCGCCGATTGCGGGCTGAGGCTGACCACGGCAGGCGGATAGGGATAGGGGCCGGCGACGGTCATCTCCTGACCCGCGCGCAGGACGCGGTAGTCGAGCGTGGGCTCCAGCGGCAGCTCGTCCAGGAACGGATCGAACGCGTCGAGCGGCGGCGCCTCGCGCCCAGCGATGGCGAGGATCTGGTCGCCGGGCTGCAGCTCCTGGGTGTAGCCGGGCGGCAGCGGGCGCAGCTCGGCGATGGTCAGCGGATCGCTGGCCCGCCCCTGTACCAGGATCACGGCGGCGAAGATCGCGAAGGACAGCACGAAGTTGAAGACCGGCCCCGCGGCCACCGTCGCCGCCCGCGCCCAGAGCGGGGCGCCCAGCATCGTGCGGCGCCTGTCGGCGGCGGCCACCGCGCCATCGGTCCCGACGCTGGCGGCATTCGCGTCGCCCAGGAACTTGACGTAGCCGCCGAAGGGCAAGGCCGCGACCTGCCAGCGGGTGCCCCGGCTGTCCACCCGCGACCAGATCACGGGGCCGAACCCCAGCGAGAAGACCTCGGCATGGATGCCCGTCCAGCGGCCGACGATGTAATGGCCGTATTCGTGGATCGCCACGATGATCGACAATGCCAGGACAAAGGCGAGGATTGTGAAGGCAAAGCCGCCGAACTGCGGAAGAATCTGGGTCAGGTCCAAAGGTCTCTCAGTCTTGTCAAGGTATTGTCAAGTCTTGTCAGGTCTTGCTCATGCCCGCTCGTCGATGATTTCATCGGCGGTGCGGCGGGCGTCTGCGTCTATCCGCAACACCATATCTAGGTCGAAATTGGCGATTTGAAGGCCGGTGTCCGCTGACATCCGCGTCAGTGTCTCCTCGACCACGGCCGCCATGTCGGGAAACCCGATCCGGCCGGCGATGAACCCGTCGAGCGCCCGTTCCTTGGCCGCGTTGAACACCGCGCCGCTGAGGCCGCCGGCCTCCATCACCTCGCGGGCGATGCGCAGCGCCGGATAGCGCGCGAGGTCGGGGGCGCGGAACGTCAGCTGGCCGATCTTGGCGAGGTCCAGCCGCTCGACCGGGAGCGTCTTGCGCTGCGGCCAATGCAGCGCGAAGCCGATCGCGTGGCGCATGTCCGGCGGGCCCACATGGGCCATCAGCGCCCCGTCGTTGAAGCCGACGAGGGCGTGGATCAGGCTTTCGGGGTGGATCACCGCCTCGATCAGGTCGGGGGCGACCTGAAAGAACTCCTTGGTCTCAATGAGTTCGAGGCCCTTGTTGAACATCGAGGCACTGTCGATGGTGATCCTCTGGCCCATCGCCCAGTTCGGATGCGACGAGGCCTCGGCCACGGTGGCGCGGGCCAGCCGGTCCAGTGGCCAGTCCCGGAACGCCCCGCCGCTGGCGGTGATGACGATGCGCTCGATGGCGGCGGCATCCTCGCCGATCAGCGCCTGGAAGACAGCCGAATGCTCGCTGTCGACCGGCAGCAGACGTGCGCCGTGGGCCGCGACCTCGCGCATGACCAGCGCTCCGGCGCAGACCAGCGTCTCCTTGTTGGCAAGGGCCAGCGTGCCGCCGCGGCGGATGACCTCCAGCCCCGGCACCAGACCCGCGGCGCCCACGATGGCGGACATCACCCAGTCGGCCTCGCGCTGCGCGGCCTCGCGCAGCGCCTCGGGGCCGGCGGCGACCTCGGTCCCCGACCCGGCCAGCGCCTCGCGCAGATCGTCGTGGAGCTCGGGGTGACAGGTTACCGCCAGATCGGCCCGCAGCCGCCGCGCGTCCCGCGCGAGCTGGTCGATGTTGCGCCCGCCGGTCAGGGCCACCACGTCATAGGCGTCCGGGTCGCGGTCGATCAGGTCGATCGTGTTCCGCCCAATCGAGCCCGTTGCCCCGAAGATGCTGACGCGCCTCAAAAAGCCAGCCCCGGCACATCGAACAGCAGCGCGATCAACAGCATCGTGATCGAGGCCCCCAGCAGCGCGTCGAACCGGTCGAACAGCCCGCCGTGGCCGGGGATCAGGGCAGAGCTGTCCTTGACCCCCATCCGCCGCTTCAGCGCACTCTCGGCGATGTCGCCCATCTGCCCCGCGAGGCTCAGGACCGTGGACAGCGCCACGATGGCCAGGCCCGCCGGGGTCGCGGCCCAGAAGATCAGCCCCACCAGGGCGGCGGCGATCCAGCCGGCGATCGTGCCGCTCCAGGTCTTCTTGGGGCTGACCGCGGGCCAGAACTTCGGCCCGCCGAGGGCGCGGCCCGCGAAATAGCCGGCGACGTCGGTGACGATCACCACCAGCACCAGCCAGAACAGCCAGATCGCGCCGTAGTCCTGCCGGAACATCACCAGCCCCCAGCCCGCCGCCTGGATCATCAGCGCGAAGAGGCCGAAGGTCACCCGCTCGCGCTGCGACGCCGCCGCCCCGATCAGGGGGGCGATGGGCAGGAAGAAGAGGAACCAGGCCCGGTCCACGGTCAGGAAGCCGGACAGGACCGAGGCCACGAGGGCGGCCAGCAACATGCCAACCGTCGGCCGGTCCGGGTGTATCATGATCCACAATTCCCAGATCATCACGGCGGTGGCAAAGACCACCAGCATCTGGAACCAGACGCCGCCGGCCCAGATCCCCGCGATGCCCAGCACGACCATTCCGCTGGCCGAGGCCACGCGAACCCTGAGGTCATCCCAGCGGGCGATGTCCGTGCTGCTTCGGGTCAACGGCTCAGGCCTTCACGGCCCCGAAGCGGCGCTCGCGGCCGCCGTAGGCGCGGACGATCCGCCCGAATTCCTCGGCGGTGAAATCGGGCCAGAGGGTGTCGACGAATTCGTATTCGGCATAGGCCCCCTGCCACAGCAGGAAGTTGGAGATCCGCGCCTCGCCCGAGGTGCGGATCACCAGGTCGGGGTCCGGCAGGAACCGAGTGTCGAGGAACCGCGCGAGCGTTTCGGCATCGACATCCTTGTGCGTCAGCCGCCCCTGCTCGATCTCGAAGGCGAGCCGCTTGGCCGCGCGGGTGACCTCGTCGCGGCCGCCGTAGTTCAGCGCGACCGTCAGGTGGACATGGTCGTTGTCGGCGGTCACCAGCTCGATCTCGTCCATCAGCGCGACAAGCTTCTCGTCCAGCTTGATCCGGTCGCCGATGAAGCGGACCCGGACACCGCGGCGCAAAAGCTCTTGCGCCTCGCCCTGGATGTAGCGGCGGAAGAGCCCCATGAGCCCGGCGATCTCGGTCTGGGTGCGTTTCCAGTTCTCGGTCGAGAAGGCGAAGATTGTCAGGTACTTGACCCCGTAATCCGGGCAGGCCTCGACGATCTGGCGGACCCGTTTCGCCCCGGCGTGGTGCCCGAACAGCCGCGGCCGGCCGCGTTTGACGGCCCAGCGTCCGTTGCCATCCATAATGACCGCCACGTGGCGCGGCCCTGTCGGAATCTCGTCCTTCGCCATCGCTTGTCACTCCACCGGCCCTTGCGGGCCACTTTTCCTTGCCGCGCCCCGCCGCTTTGGCGGGAGGACGGGTGCGAAATCCGCCAGGGCCCGCCCCCCGCATCCCGCAGGAGGTGCGCCCCGCCGAGGCCCTTACACCTGCATGATTTCCGTTTGCTTATTTTCCAGCGCGTCGTCGACGGCCTTGATGTAGGTATTGGTCAGATCCTGGACCTCGCCTTCCCAGAGTTTCTGGTCGTCCTCGGAAAGGCCGTCGGCCTTGGCCTTCTTGATCTGGTCCATGCCGTCGCGGCGCAGGTTGCGGATGGAAACGCGCGCATTCTCGGCATAATGCCCGGCGACCTTGGTCAGTTCGCGCCGCCGCTCTTCGTTGAGCTCGGGAATCGGCAACATGATGATGGTGCCGTTCAACTGCGGATTGATGCCCAGCCCGCTTTCGCGGATCGCCTTCTCGACCTTGCCGACCATGCTCTTGTCCCAGACGTTGATCGTCACCATCCTGGGTTCCGGCACGTTCACGGTGCCCACCTGGTTGATCGGCGTCATCTGGCCATAGGCCTCGACCTGGATCGGCTCCAGCATCGAGGAAGAGGCGCGGCCGGTCCGCAGGGAGGCGAACTCCGTGCGCAAATTGGCGATCGCGCCGTCCATCCGGCGCGTCAGATCGTCTGTATCTAGCTCAAATTCATCTGCCATGTCGTGCCTGCCCAGTCGTCTTCGCCGCCATTCTGCGGCCTCGACACCCTATAACGCCGGCGAAACGGGCTGTATAGACCGGAGGGACGCACGGCTTGCGCAAAGAACATGGGCGTTGCGCCGAAGGCCAGCGCCGCAACCGGCCCGGCGGCGCATGTCAGGAGTGGACGCGGGTATAGGTCCCCTCGCCCGCGAGGATCCCGCGAAAGCCGCCGGGCTCGTCGAGCGAGAACACGATGATCGGCAGGTCGTTGTCCCGCGCCAGCGCGATCGCCGAGGCGTCCATGACCCCAAGGTGCTTTTGCAGGCACTCGTCGTAGGTCACCTCGTCATATCGCTTGGCATCGGGATGCTTCGCCGGGTCCTTGTCGTAGACGCCGTCGACCTTGGTGCCCTTGAAGATCACCTGGCAGGCCATCTCGTTGGCCCGCAGGGTCGCGGCGGTGTCGGTGGTGAAATACGGATTGCCGGTGCCGGCGGCGAAGATGCACACGCGCTTTTTCTCGAGGTGGCGGACGGCACGGCGGCGGATGTATGGCTCGGCCACCTCGTCCATCCGGATCGCCGAGATCACGCGGGTGAAGACGCCGAGCTCTTCCAGCGCGGATTGCACGGCCAGCGCGTTCATCACGGTGGCGAGCATCCCCATGTAGTCGGCGGTCGTCCGCTCCATCCCCTGGGCGGCGCCGGCGAGGCCGCGGAAGATGTTGCCGCCGCCGATCACCATGCAGATCTCGACGCCCAGGTCGTGGACCGATTTGACCTCGCGGGCAATGCGCTCGACCGTGGGCGGATGCAGGCCGTAGCCCTGGTCGCCCATCAGCGCCTCCCCCGAGATTTTCAGAAGCACCCTGTCGAAGGCCGGTTTCTCGGTGTCGCTCATCGGGTGCTCCTCTTTCGGTCGGGCGCAAAATGTCCCAAAAGGGCGCCATGTTCAATGGCGCACGGACCCAATTCGGCATGGTGCAGCACAACACTTTCCGCGGCGCAGCATGATTGCGCTCTCCGGGATCCCTCCCGACCGGCCCGTGCTGATCGCCGGGCCGACCGCCAGCGGGAAATCGGAGCTTGCCCTGCGGATCGCCGAGACCGGCGGCGGCGTCATCGTCAATGCGGATGCGATGCAGGTCTTCGAGGGCTGGCGCCTGCTGACGGCCCGGCCCGATGACGCGGCCCTCGCCCGGGCGCCGCACAGGCTTTACGGGCACGTGCCGCTTGACGGTGACTATTCCACCGGCGCCTGGCTGCGCGAGGCGCGGGCCTTCCTCGGGGGGGCCGAGCGGCCGATCCTCGTGGGCGGCACCGGGCTCTATTTCGCGGCGCTGACCGACGGGCTGGCAGAGATCCCCGCCACCCCGCCCGAGCTGCGCAGAGAGGCCGACGCCCTGCCGCTGGAGGAATTGATCGCCGGGCTCGCCCCCCGCACCGCGGCGCGCATCGACCTGCGCAACCGCGCCCGGGTCCAGCGCGCCTGGGAGGTCGCCCGCGCCACCGGGCGCGAGATGGCGGACTGGCAGGCCGACACACCCCCCCCGGACCTGCCTTTGGCGGATGCCGTGCCGCTAGTGATGCGCCCGCAGGTGGACTGGCTGAACGCCCGCATTGCCCGCCGCTTCGACGCCATGCTGGCCGCCGGCGTGCTGGACGAGGCCGCGGTTCTGCGTCCGCGCTGGTCCCCCGGCCATCAAAGCGCCCGGGCCATCGGCGCCGCCGAACTGATCGCCCATCTGGACGGCACACTGCCTCTCGATCGGGCACGCGAGGCTGCCATAATTGCAACACGACAATATGCGAAACGGCAGCGGACATGGTTCCGCAATCGCATGAAAAACTGGACCCCGATCCACTTGCCGTCCACAGGTTAACCACAGACTTGTCCACAGCTCTTCGCCTTTTTCGACATCTTTTGGCTTGATTGACCCGCTATCCCGACGCGACCTTGACCAAAACGAACATCGGGGACGCGATGACTCTCGCAAAGACGATCTTGGGCGTTCAGGACAACCGGCTTGACCTGCGCGCGATCGGCCATGGGGTGAACGGCTCGCGCTGGCGCACCGAAGCCATGCGCGCCCATGCAAGTCCTCGGCTGATCTTCGTGGCCAAGGGACAGGGACGGATCACCTTGGCGGGGCTGACCTCTGGCTATGGGCCCAACAACCTGCTGTTCGTGCCGGCAGGCACCATGTACGGCATGGAGGTCGGCAAGACCGTCTATGCCCAGATCCTGACCCTGCCCCTCGCGATGGCCGACGAATGGCCCGAGGAGCCGGTGCACCTGCGCCTGCGCGACGTGGTCGCCCAGAAGGAACTCGCCCAGATCTTCGACCAGCTCGAGGCAGAGCTGCGCTCGGATCGGACCGGGCACACCCGGGCGGCGCATTACCACGCGGGCCTGCTGTCGGTCTTTTTCGAGCGGCAATGCGACGGCCTGCCCGCCGAGGACCGCCGCCAGACCAGCCAGGCGCGCCTCTCGGCGGCCTATTCCGACCTGGTCGAGCGGCGGTTCCGCAACTCGCTGGGCGTGTCGGAACTGGCCGCCGAGCTGGGCGTCACGCCGACCCACCTCACCCGGGTCTGCAAACAGACCTGCGGGCGCTCGGCGCTGGCGATCCTGAACGACCGCATCCACTACGAGGCGCGGATCCTGCTGCGCGACACCCGCCGCCCGGTCAACGAGATCGCCAAGGGCCTGGGCTTCGCTTCGGCGGCCTATTTCACCCGCAGCTTCCAGGCCGCGGCGGGCATGACACCTTCGGCCTTCCGCAAATCCGCCGGCTGACGCGGCGCCAACGGTCCGCCCGGAAACGCGACAGACGGACCGCAGGGCGCGGCGTGTCGGCCCGCGACATGTCACCCGCGACATGTCAAATGTCGTTTTCGAGAGCCGAAATAAGGCCCTGCGCCGTTGACCTCCGGCAAAAAAGGGGGCGCAATGGCACGAAACGGGTGAACGGGAGGGTCCGGGCAAGATGCCGGGCGAGGCCGGCGGATCAATTGGGGGCGTGATGGGATTATTCATACTGCGGCGGCTCGGCGTCATGTTGCTGACCGCCCTGTGTCTCACCTTCATCGTCTTCACGCTGACGAATCTCTATCCCAACCTCGAAAAGCTGGCCAAGACCCAAGGCAGTTTCCGGATGTCGGACGAGGCGGTCACCAGCTACCTGACCGACCGCGGCTATCTGCAATCCACGCCGGTCAAGTACGGCCAGTGGCTGGGCGTCCTGCCGGGCTGGGTGATCGAGGATCGCGACGGCACCGTCCGGTCGCGCTGTCACGGAGAGATCGAGGACGGCGCCCTGCCCGAGGACGCGGTCAGCTACTGCGGGATCCTGCAGGGCGACTGGGGCTATTCCACCCGGTTCCAGGACGACGTGAGCGCGATCATAGGCACCCGGCTGGGCCTGACGGGCAAGCTGATGTTCTGGGTGATGGTGGTGATGGTGCCCGGCGCCCTTCTGATCGGCGTGCTGGCGGGGATGCGCGAGGGATCGCGGACCGACCGGATGCTCTCGACCGCCTCGATCATCACCACCGCGACGCCGGAATACGTGTCGGGCGTGGTGTTCATCGCGGTCTTCGCCTCGTCGGCGGTGGGGTTGCAATGGTTCATCGGCTCGGCCACCAGCGCCGCCGAGGACGCCACCTTCCGCAACTTCACCCTGCCGGTGATGACCATCGCACTCTACGGCATGGGCTATATCGCCCGGATGACCCGCGCCTCGATGACCGAGGTGATGACGGCGCAATATATCCGCACCGCCCGGCTCAAGGGGGTGGCGTTCCGCAACATCGTGCTGCGCCATGCGCTGCGCAACGCGCTGATCGCGCCCTTCACGGTGATCATGCTGCAGTTCCCGTGGCTGCTGAACGGCGTGGTCATCGTCGAGACGATCTTCAACTACAAGGGCTTCGGCTGGACCCTGGTGGAGGCCGCCGGGAACAACGACATCGAGCTGCTGCTCGGCGTGTCGGTCGTGTCCGTCGTGGTCGTGCTCGTGACACAGCTGATCTCGGACATCGGCTATGTCTATCTCAACCCCCGCATCCGGATTTCGTGAAGGAGCCCCAGACATGGAACAGCTGACCTGGACCGGATCGATCGGGATCATCCTCAACCCCATCCTGCTGGCGGTGGTCGCGGCCCTGGTGGTCGCCATCCTGGTGCAGATCGTCATGGGCTTCGCGACCCCGGCGCCTACCCTGCAATCGAACCCCGACGGCACGATCGCGGCCACCCCCGGCTTTGCCGGCGTCGCCGAACGGGCGCTGACGCTGCTGATCCTGGCGCTGGTCGCGGTGATCCTGGCCTATATCGTCGCCGGCATGGTGATGCC
Source organism: Roseisalinus antarcticus (assembly GCF_900172355.1). Classification (GTDB taxonomy): domain Bacteria; phylum Pseudomonadota; class Alphaproteobacteria; order Rhodobacterales; family Rhodobacteraceae; genus Oceanicola; species Oceanicola antarcticus_A. The sequence continues at coordinate 216,471 of NZ_FWFZ01000001.1, forward strand.
CTACGGCCAGGCGGGCATCATCGGCGCGGTCTCGGCCCGGTTCACGCCGGTCTGGCTGTCGCTGGCGCTGATCTTCGGCGTCTCGATCGCGACCAAGCGGAAAACGGGGCTCTACGGCAAGCTCTTCGACAGCACGATCGGCATGATCGGCTTCGGCCTCGTGATGTTCTGGGTGCTCACGGCGATCTTCGTGGGGCTCTTCGACCTGATCGCCACCCACGATCCGCTGGCCCAGATCGTGCAGCTCAAGAACAAGGTGCCCGGCATGCCCGTGCCCGACGCCGCCGAAGAGGGGCTGTTCCCGCATTACCTTCTGGGCGGCGACAACCTCGCGCGGGATGTCTTCAGCCGCATGGTCCACGGCTCGGTCGTGGTGATGCAGATCGCCCCGCTGGCGACGCTCTTCGCGTTCATGGTCGGGATCACCCTGGGCCTGCCCGCGGGCTATTACGGCGGACGGCTGGACACGATCCTGTCTTTCCTGGCCAACCTGATCCTCGCCTTCCCGGTGATCCTTCTGTTCTACCTGCTGGTGACGCCCGAAATCATCGAGACCGGCCTGCCGAACTACATGGCCTCGATCCTCTTCGTCTTTCCCATCGTGTTCCTGGCGATCCTGCTGAACTCGCGCTTCTACACCCGGCCGACGCTGCGCACGCCGCTGCTGATCGGGGTGCTGGGCATCACCGGCTGGTTCTACCTCTCGCTCGTCTCCGAGGTGGACTCGCCAGTCCACGTCCTGCCCGGCTTCCTCGACGGCTTCGACGTCTCCAGCGGCATCCTCGTGGTCTTCGTCTCGGTGGTCTTCGTCAACTCGCCCACGGTGTTCCGCATCGTCCGAGGCCTCGCGCTCGACATCAAGACGCGGGACTACGTCGCCGCCGCCCAGACCCGCGGCGAGGGCCCATGGTACATCATGCTGTGGGAGATCCTGCCCAATGCCCGCGGGCCCCTGATCGTCGATTTCTGCCTGCGCATCGGCTACACCACGATCCTGCTGGGCACCCTGGGCTTCTTCGGCCTGGGCCTGCCGCCCGAAAGCCCCGACTGGGGCACGACGATCAACGAGGGCCGGCGCCTGCTGTCGATCTACCCGCACCCGGCCCTGCCGCCGGCCGCCGCCCTGCTGACCATGGTGCTGGGACTGAACCTACTGGCCGACGGCCTGCGCGAAGAAAGCCTGAAGGACTGATGCGAAGCACCCCCGTCATCTTGGCCGAAAACTCCGGGGGTCCGGGGGCCGCGCCCCCGGTCCGCCGCGCGCACGGCACCCCACCGCAGCCCCCCATCGCCGCCCCCCGAAGGAGCCCGGGACCATGACCGACACCTATGACGGACCGATCCTCGAGATCGACCAGCTCTCGATCTCCTTCTTCACCCGCCTGCGCGAGATCCCGGCGGTCATGGATTTCTCCTGTACCGTCCAGCCCGGCGAGGCGATGGGCTTGGTCGGCGAAAGCGGCTGCGGCAAGTCGACCGTGGCGCTCGGGGTGATGCAGGACCTTGGGGTCAACGGGCGCATCGTCGGCGGCTCTATCAAGTTCAAGGGGCAGGAGCTGAACGCCATGACCCCGGACGAGCTGCGCCGCATCCGCGGCCGCGAGATCGCGATGATCTACCAGGAGCCCATGGCCTCGCTCAACCCGGCGATGCGGATCGGCCGCCAACTGATGGAAGTGCCGATGATCCACGAGGGCGTCTCCGAGAAGGAGGCCCGCCAGCGGGCGCTCGAAGTGGTCACCGACGTCAAGCTGCCCGACCCCGAGCGGATCCTGAAGGCCTTCCCGCACCAGCTTTCGGGCGGCCAGCAGCAGCGGATCGTGATCGCCATGGCGCTGATGGCCAACCCCTCGCTGCTGATCCTGGACGAGCCGACCACCGCGCTCGACGTGACGGTCGAGGCGGCCGTGGTCGACCTGGTCAAGGATCTGGGCAAGAAATACGGCACCTCGATGCTGTTCATCAGCCACAACCTCGGCCTGGTGCTCGAGACCTGCGACCGGATCTGCGTGATGTATTCCGGCGAGGCCGTGGAGACCGGCTCCATCGACGATGTCTTCGACAAGATGCGCCACCCCTACACCCAGGCCCTGTTCCGCTCGATCCCGCTGCCGGGCGCCGACAAGAACGCGCGGCCGCTGGTGGCGATCCCGGGCAATTTCCCGCTGCCCCATGAGCGCCCCACGGGCTGCAACTTCGGCCCGCGCTGCGATTATTTCGAGGCCGGGCGCTGTGACGCGGGCGAGATCCCCATGGTCGGCATCGCCGGCGAGGACCGCCACGCCACCCGCTGCGTCAGGATCGACAAGATCGACTGGGACGCGCCGCTCCAGGTGACCACCGGCAAGGCCAAGCCCGAGCCGGGCAAGGTCGTCCTCAAGATCGACAATCTGCGCAAGTATTACGAGGTCGCCGCCAGCGCCCTTTTCGGCAGCGGCGAGACCAAGGTGGTCAAGGCCAACGAGACGCTCTCCTTCGAGGCCCGCGAAAGCGAGACCCTGGCCATCGTCGGCGAATCCGGCTGCGGCAAATCCACCCTCGCCAAGGTCCTCATGGGGTTGGAGACGGCGACCGACGGCGAGATCCTGCTCGACAACAACGCGATCCAGAACACCGCCATCGAGGCGCGCGACACCAAGACCATCGCCGACATCCAGATGGTGTTCCAGAACCCGTTCGACACGCTGAACCCCTCGATGACCGTGGGCAGCCAGATCATCCGCGCGCTCGAGATCTTCGGCGTGGGCGACACCCAGGACGCCCGCCGCACCCGGATGCTGGAGCTGCTGGACCTTGTGAAACTGCCCCGCGCCTTCGCCACCCGGATGCCGCGGCAATTGTCGGGCGGCCAGAAACAGCGCGTGGGCATCGCCCGGGCGTTTGCCGGCGACGCCCGGATCGTGGTCGCCGACGAGCCGGTCTCGGCGCTCGACGTCTCGGTCCAGGCGGCGGTGACCGACCTGCTCATGGACATCCAGCGCGAGCACAAGACCACGCTCCTGTTCATCAGCCACGACCTCTCGATCGTCCGCTATCTCTCGGACCGGGTCATGGTCATGTATCTGGGCCACGTGGTGGAGCTGGGCACGACCGAGCAGGTCTTCGCCCCGCCCTACCACCCCTATACCGAGGCGCTTCTGTCCGCCGTGCCGATCGCCGACACCAGCGTCCAGAAGCGCCACATCGTGCTCGAGGGCGACATTCCCTCGGCCATGAACCCGCCCCCGGGCTGCCCGTTCCAGACCCGCTGCGGCTGGAAGTCGAAAGTGCCCGGCAGCTTGTGTGAAACGCAGGTGCCGCCGCAGGTCACCATCGCCGGCGGTCACCAGATCAAGTGCCACCTGTCGGCCGGGGATTTCGACAGCATGGAGCCCGTGATCAAGATCGCCGCCGAATAGGCCGGCACCAAGACAAACGGAGCCTTTCCGGAACGTTTGGCCGCGTGACGCATTGCCTCTTTGATCAAAGGAGAGCCCGCAATGCCCGATACAGACCTGTCCTGGACGAAACCGATCATGCGCACCGGCTATGCCGGCCGCGGACTGACCTATCTTGTGGTGGCGGGATTCGCCCTCTGGGCGGTCTGGCGCGGCGGCCAGGCCGAGGGCACCGGCACCGCCCTCCAGCAACTCGCCGCCTCCCCCTGGGGCGGGCCCGTGCTGGGCCTGATCTTCCTCGGTCTGCTGGCCTACATGATCTGGCGTCTGGTCGACGCGATCTGGGACCTGGAGGCCTACGGGTCGGGCGGCAAGGGCGCCGTGGCCCGGACCGGCATGGTCGTCACCGGCCTGATCCACGGTGCGCTCGGCCTGCTGGCCCTGTCGATCTGGATCGGTGCGGCCTCGGGCGGCGGCGGCTCGATCGTCGAGGCGACGTCGAAGGCGATGGCCCAGCCGATGGGCCGCTGGCTGGTCGGGCTGGCGGGTCTCGCGGTGCTCGGTGCCGGGATCTATTACCTTCACAAGGCCTGGAGCGAGAATTACCGCGACCACCTGCGCGGGGCGCGGTTCACGGTCCGCTTCAACCCGGTGCTCAAGGCCGGGGTCGCGGCGCAGGGCGTGGTGGTTTCGATCATCGGCGGCTTCTTCCTGGTCGCGGCCCTTCGGGCCGATCCCTCCGAGGCGGGCGGCCTCGGCCGCGCGTTCGAATTCCTGTCGCGCCAGCCCTTCGGCCAGATCCTCGTAACGCTTCTGTGCGTGGGACTGCTCGGGTTTGCCGTCTTCTGTTTCGTCAACGCCGCCTACAGGATCATCCCGAAAGTGGCTGGTGACGACATGGTCACGCTCGGCCGCAAGCTGAAGGCCGCGGCACAGGGCTAGACCACAGGGACAGGGCTAGACCGCCCGGCGCAAAGGGCCGTCAGCCACCCAGGATGACCCGGACATAGTTCTGGGTCTCGCGATAGGGCGGGATGCCGCCGTATTGCTGCACGGCGCCCGGCCCGGCATTGTAGGCCGCCAGAGCCAACCGCCAGGACCGGAACGTGTTGTATTGCATCCGCAGATACCGCGCCCCGCCCTCGAGGTTCTCGGCCGGATCGTTGGGGTTCACGCCAAGGGACCGGGCGGTGTCGGGCATCAACTGAGCAAGACCGATCGCGCCCTTGTGGGACACCGCGCGCGCGTTCCACCGGCTCTCCTGGTGGACCAGCCGCAGGAACAGCTCTTCGGGCACGCCGTGGCGCCGCGCGGCACTGCGGGCGACGTTCAGCAGCGGCCCCCGGTAGCGGCCCGAATAGGCGCCATTCACCCCTTCGGCGGCGGGCGAGCCCGGCACGATGATGGCGTTGGGCTGCAGACGCACGGAATCGGAATATTGCTGCGCCGCCCGGCCGTCGAGCACGTCGAGCTGCGAGCGCGACAGTGCCGAGCGGTTCGACGACGACAGGGTCTGGGCGGCCAGCGGGGCAGCCGAGACAATTGCCACCAGTGACACTCCGATCAATCTCCGCATCTTCGACCCCTTCGCGCATCGCTCCGGCGGCCACCTTACCCGAGTTTGCCAATTAGGCTAGCCCGTCAGGGTAAATGGCCTGTTAACCGTGGCCGTGGGACCCTAGTCTGCGGCAACGATTCGACCGGAACAACACGATCAGGACAGGGAGCAGACGATGGCTGGCAGCGTGAACAAGGTGATCCTTATCGGCAATCTGGGCCGCGATCCCGAGGTCCGGACCTTCCAGAACGGCGGCAAGGTCTGCAACCTGCGCATCGCCACGTCCGAGAACTGGAAGGACCGCAATACCGGCGAGCGGCGCGAGAAGACCGAGTGGCATTCGGTCGCCATCTTCTCGGAACCGCTGGCCCGGGTGGCCGAGCAATATCTGCGCAAGGGCTCCAAGGTCTATATCGAGGGCCAGCTCGAGACCCGCAAATGGCAGGATCAATCGGGCGCCGACCGCTATTCGACCGAGGTGGTGCTGCGGCCCTATACCTCGACCTTGACGATGCTCGACGGGCGCGGCGAAGGCGGTGGCGCGGGCGGTGGCGCGGGCGGTGGCGGCGGCTACAGCGATGACCGTGGCGGTGGCTACGGCTCGGGCGGCGGCGGCTACGGTGGCCCGTCCTCGGGCGGCGGCCCTTCGGATGGCGGCAGCGGTGGCGGCTACGGCAGCGGCGGCGATATCGACGACGAGATCCCGTTCTGATCCGCGCCCACGCGAGGCTCTGACCCTCGCGGCGCAAACCGACACCCCCGCGAGGGCCCAGGCCGGCCGAGACGCAAGCGCGGCCCCGCCGAGGCGGGGTCAGCGCGCCGAGAGCCGGTCGCCCAGAAGCGACAGGACCGCCTCGGGCGGCACGTCCGAGGTCACGAAGGCCTCCCCGATGGCGCGGGCCAGAATGAAGTTCAGCCGGCCGTCGACCACCTTCTTGTCCTGACCCATCAGCGACAGCAGCGCCTCGGGGCCCGGCAGCTCTCCGGGAATATCCGAAAGGTCCGCCTTCATGCCCATCGCCTTGAGATGGGCCCGCACGCGGCTTGGCTCTTCTTGCGAACAAAGACCAAGCCGGGCCGACAGCTCGAACGCCAGCCCGCAGCCGATCGCGACCCCCTCGCCGTGCAGCAGCCGGTCGGAATAGCCCGTGGCGGCCTCCAGCGCGTGACAGAAGGTGTGGCCGAGGTTCAGCAGCGCCCGGTCGCCCTGCTCGGTCTCGTCCCGCACGACGATCTCGGCCTTCATCTCGACCGAGCGGCGCACCGCGCGTACGCAGGCGGCCCGGTCCCGGCGCAGCTCCGGGCCGGTCTGCTCCAGCCAGTCGAAGAAGGCGGGATCACCCAGCAGGCCGTATTTCACCACCTCGCCGTAGCCGGCCAGGAAGTCGCGGTCCGGCAGGGTCGCCAGCAGGTCGGTGTCGGCCAGGACCCGCACCGGCTGGTGAAAGGCGCCGACCAGGTTCTTGCCCTGGGGCGCGTTGATCCCGGTCTTGCCGCCAACCGAGCTGTCGACCTGCGCCAGAAGGGTCGTGGGGATCTGCACGAAGCGCACGCCGCGCCGGACCACGGCCGCGGCAAAGCCCGCGAGGTCCCCGATCACGCCGCCGCCGAAGGCCACGACCAGGTCGCCCCGCTCGACGCGTTCCGACAGCAGCCATTCCACCGCGCGGGTGAACTGCGGCCAGCCCTTCGTGGCCTCCCCGGGAGGCAGGGCGAGGGCGGTCATCTCTATGCCGGCCGCTGACAGCCCGTCGCGCAATCCCTCCAGATGCGCGGCGGCGACCCGGTCCTCGGTCAGGACCGCGACCCGGGGGCGGCGCAGAAGCGGCGCGATCTCGGCGCCCGCCCGGGCCAGCAGCCCGGGACCGATCCGGACCTCATAGGCCCGCCCCGGCAGGTCGACGCGAACCGTCTCTATCTGGTGGTCGGCACCGTCATGCATCGTCACTCTCCAGCACGTCCGGCCGCCCGGCGAGAGCCCGGACAACGGCATCGGTCATCTCCTCGATGGAATATTTCGGATCGGCCTTCACCGAAAGGTCGGCGAGCCGATAGATCGGCACACGCGCCTCGTAGATCTCGACCAGGGTCCGGCGCGGGTCGGCGGTGCGCAGCAGCGGGCGGGTCTGCTTGTGGCGCACCCGTTCCCACAGAAGATCCACATCGGCATCGAGCCAGAGCGCCACGCCGGCCTCCGAGATCGCGCGGCGGTTGCGCTCGGCCAGAAAGGCGCCGCCCCCGGTCGACAGCACCGCGGGCTCGGCCCGCAGCAGGCGGGCGATCACCTCGGCCTCGCGGTCGCGAAAGAACGGCTCTCCGTCGCGGGCGAAGATCTCGGCGATGGTGGCGGCCGCGGCGGCCTCGATCTCGTGATCCGAATCGACGAACGGCATAGACAACCGGGCGGCAAGCGCCTTTCCGATGGCCGTCTTGCCCGATCCCATCATCCCCACCAGGGTCACCGTCTTGCGCAGCCGTCCGCCCGGCCTGCTCCGCGATACGCCGCTATCCTGTTGCTCTGCCATGTCCTTTCGCATCCGCCCCCCGTGGCCCCGGTCGGCATCCCACCGCCCGTTGCCGGAATTTCGCTCCTCTTTGGCGTGAACTCTGCCGAAAGGCCATATATAAGTCGAACCGAACCGGGGCGAGATGTGCCCGGAAGGCAGGTCCCGAACCGGGTTTGGGGGAAACGAGAGCAGGCGACGATGCTTTGGCGATTGATCAAGTTCCTATTCGTGATTCTGATCCTGGGCGGCATCGCCCTGGTGGGCTACGCCTATGTCGGGCCGGTGTTCTTCCCCGACGATTTCGACCCGCAGCAATCCGAGATCGTCCTGCCCGTGACGCTGGAGCCGCAGCCGTGAGAGCACTGCTCGTCAGCCTGGCCCTGGCGATCGCTGCGCCGGGCCTCGCTCAGGAGGCCCCGCCCCCCCCGGATCCGACCGGCCGGCCCCTGTCGGCGATCGACTGGCTGTCCGAAAGCGTCCGGGCCCCCGACCCGCTGGCCATCGGCCAGGGCCGGGGCCGGGTCACCACCGGCATCGACGAAGCCCCCGTGGCCACCGACGCCACCGCGCCGCAGGTCACGGTGATGCCCCTCGGTGCGGCCTCGCCGGACCCGATCGGCCTGCTGCCGTCCAGCGTGACGGGCCTGCCGCGCACGCTCTGGGCGGGGTCGGACGAAACCGTGGTCGCGACCCTCATCGCCGCCGAACTGATCGAGACCCTGCCGGCGATGCGCGACCTTATGCGGATGCTGCTGCTGGCCGAGGCCGACCCGCCGCGCACGGCCGGGCCGGATGGCACGCTGTTTCTCGCGCGGATAGACAAGCTGCTCGATCTTGGCGCACTGGACCCGGCGTGGGAGATGCTCGACGCCTCGGACCCCGACAGCCCGCCGCTGTTCCGCCGCTACCTCGACGTGGCGCTGCTGACCGGACGCGAGACGCGGGCCTGCCGGCTGATGGACGAGCGCCCGGAACTGGCGCCGACCCTCTCGGCCCGGATCTTCTGCCTCGCCCATATCGGCGATTGGCCGGCGGCGGCGCTGACGCTGAACACCGCACGGGTGCTGGGCGACGTCTCTCCGGCCGAGGAGGCGCTTCTGGCGCGGTTCCTGGACCCCGAGCTGTTTCAAGGCCTGCCGCCGCTGACCGTGCCCGAGCGACCGACACCGCTTGGCTTCCGGCTGCGCGAGGGCATCGGCGAATCGCTCTCGACCGTCGGCCTGCCCCGCGCCTTCGCCCATGCCGACCTGCGGCCGATCACCGGCTGGAAGGCCCGTCTCGAGGCGGCCGAGCGGTTGGCCCGGGTCGGGGCCATCGACGATACCGTGCTGCTCGATCTCTATACCCTGCGCCAGCCGGCGGCGTCGGGCAGCGTCTGGGACCGGGCCGAGGCGATCCAGGCCTTCGACGACGCGCTTCAGACCGGCCGTGCCGAGGATGTCGCGGCCGCCCTCGGGCCCGCCTGGGACGCGATGAAGGCCGCCCGGACCGAGACCGCCTTTGCCCGCCTCTTCGCCGCAGAACTGGCCGCCCTGCCCCTCGAGGGCCGCGCGGAGGGGCTCGCCTACCGGATCGGGTTGCTGAGCGATTCCTATGAAGAGATCGCGCTCGACCACACGCCGGCCAATGCCGAAGAGGCGATGCTGGCCCAGATCGCCCTGGGCCAGCCGCCGGAGCCCGCGCCGCAAAGCCAGCCCGCGCTGGCGATCCACACGGCGCTCGCCGGTGCGCCGCCGCCCGAGCGGTTGGCCGGCATGGTCGCCGAAGACCGGCTGGGCGAGGCGATCCTGCGCGCGATCGCCCTCTTTGATTCCGGGGTCGCGGGCGATCCCGGTGCGCTGACCGAGGCGCTGGCGTTCTTCCGCGCGGTCGGGCTCGAGGACACGGCCCGGCGGGCGGCGCTGCAACTGATCATCCTGGAACGGGCGCCATGAGCGCCGCCGACCGGCCCATGGGCCACTGGATCCAGGCGTTCCTGGAGGCCCAGGCGGCGGAGCTCGACGCCGCCACCAACACCCAGCTTGCCTACGGCCGGGATCTGAAGGATTTCGCCGATTGGCTGGGCGGGCGACAGCTCCATTTCGCGACGGCCAGCCAGGACGATGTCGAAGGCTACCTGATCCATTGCGAGGCGCAGGGGCTGGCCCGCTCGACCCGGGCGCGGCGGCTCTCGGCGATCAAGCAGATCTACCGCTTCGCGTTCGAGGAAGGCTGGCGCGAGCAGAACCCCGCGATCCGCATCGCAGGGCCGGGCCGGGAAAAGCGCCTGCCCAAGACCCTGGAGGTGGACGAGGTCGACCGGCTTCTGGCCGCCGCGGGCAGCACCTCGGACCCGCTGCGCAACACCTGCCTGATGGAGCTGCTCTATGCCACGGGGATGCGGGTGACCGAGCTTGTCTCGCTGCCCGTCTCGGCCGCGCGGGGCGACCCGCGGATGCTGCTGGTGCGGGGCAAGGGCGGCAAGGAACGGATGGTGCCCCTGTCCGACGGCGCCCGCGAGGCGACCGCCGACTGGCTGCTGGCCCGCGACGCGGACGAGGACATCGCCCGCATGTCCGGGCGGCCGCCGTCGCGCTTTCTGTTCCCGTCACGCTCCAAGGCGGGGCACCTGACCCGCCACCGCTTCTTCACGCTGATCAAGGAGATCGCGGTGCTGGCCGGCGTCTCTCCGGACAAGGTGACGCCGCACACCCTGCGCCACGCCTTCGCCACGCACCTGCTTGCCGGCGGCGCGGACCTGCGCTCGATCCAGACGCTGCTGGGCCATGCCGACGTGGGCACGACCGAGATCTACACCCACGTGCTGGACCAGCGGCTCAAGGATCTGGTGCTGATGCATCACCCGCTGGTCAAGGATGGCGGGACGTCTTGAACCACGCGGGCTTCGGCCCCATAACCGCCCGAACCTCATCAGTAGAGTATCATGGACCCCGCTTCATTCGACGGCGCCTTCTGGATCACTTCCGGCGCGATCCTTTTCCTTCTCGTGCTCTCGGGCTTCTTCTCGGGCTCCGAGACCGCGCTGACCGCCGCCTCGCGCGGCAAGCTCCGCTCGGCCGCGGACCGGGGCAGCAAGGGCGCCGAGCGGGCGCTGGTCATCACCGAGGACAACGAGCGGCTGATCGGCTCCGTCCTGCTGGGCAACAACCTGGTCAACATCCTGGCCACGTCGCTCGCGACCGCCCTCTTCACCCGGGTGTTCGGCGACAACGGCGTGGCGATGGCGACGCTGGTGATGACGGCACTTGTGCTTGTTTTCGCCGAGGTGTTGCCCAAGACCTATGCGATCACCAACCCCGAATCCGCCGCCTCGGCGGTCGCGCGGCCCATCGCGCTGGTGGTGAAGATCTTCGCGCCGATCGTGTCTTTCGTGCGCCTTCTGGTGCGCGGGGTGCTGCGGCTTTTCGGCATCAGGACCGACCCCGACGCCCACCTGCTGGCCTTCCGCGAGGAAATCGCCGGCGCCCTCTCGATCGGCCGCTCCGAAGGGGTGGTCGAGAAAGAGGACCGCGACCGGATCCTCGGGGCGCTCGACCTCGGCGACCGTTTCGTCGAAGAGATCATGCTCCACCGCTCCGGCATCGAGATGATCGACGCCGACCTGCCCCCGCGCGAGATCCTGCGCCGCTGCCTCGACAGCCAGCACACCCGGCTGCCGCTGTTCCGCGAGGACCATGAGAACATCGTCGGCGTCCTGCACGCCAAGGAGCTTCTGCGCGCCATGCACCGCCTGGCCGAGGACGGCGAGGTCACCGCCGAAGAGCTGGCCCATTTCGACGTGATGAGCGTCGCGATGGAGCCCTATTTCGTGCCCGAGACCACGACGCTCGACGACCAGATGCGCGAGTTCCTCAAGCGGCACACCCATTTCGCCCTCGTGGTGGACGAATACGGCACGTTGCAGGGGCTGATCACGCTCGAGGACATCCTCGAAGAGATCGTGGGCGAGATCACCGACGAATTCGACATGGAGGAAGAGAACCATTTCGAGCGCACCGAGGACGGCGCCTATATGGTGGACGGCGGCACGACGATCCGCGACCTGAACCGGGCGCTGGACTGGGACCTGCCGGACCTGGAGGCCAATACCATCGCCGGGCTCGTGATCCACGAGGCGCAGATGATCCCGACCGAGGGCCAGGTCTTTGCCTTCCACGGCTTCCGCTTCGAGGTGATCGGCAAGGAAGAGAACCGCCTGTCCCTGCTCAAGGTCCGCCCCGCCGACGACTGAACCCGGGGGGCCGTAACGGCGCAGCCTAGCGCCCCTTGAAGATCGTCCCGAAGATGCCGCGCACGATGCGCCGGCCGGTGGTGCCTTTCAGCTCCTTGACGAGCGCATCGGCCATGGCGCCGCCGATGCGGGTGCCGGTCCCGGGCCGCGGCGCGTCACGCGGGGGCGACCGGCGGGCGCCGTCATAGCGGCGGCCATGGGTGAACTCACGGTCCTCGTGCGGCACCCCGGCCTGCTGCGCCTCGGCCGCATCCACGCCCCGTGCCGCCGCCTCGGCCCGACGCCGGAGCATCTCGGCCGCGGAGTCGCGATCGACCTTGGTGTCGTATTTTCCGCCCAGCGGCGAGGCTGCCATGACCTCCGCCCGTTCCTCCGGCGTGATCGGGCCGAGATGCGAGGACGGCGGCCGGATGAGCGTGCGCTGCGCCACGCCGGGCACACCCTTGCGTTCCAGCAGCGAGGTCACCGCCTCGCCCGTCCCGACCTCGGAAATCGCCTGCGCAGTGTCGAAGGCCGGGTTGTCGCGATAGGTCTCGGCGGCGAGCTTCAGCGCCTTGCGGTCCTTCGCCGTGAACACCCGCAGCGCGTGCTGGACCCTGTTGCCGAGCTGGCCCAGCACGTCCTCGGGCACGTCCGTCGGGTTCTGGGTGACGAAGAACACCCCCACCCCCTTGGACCGGATCAGCCGGGCCACCTGTTCCACCTTGTCGGTCAGCGCCTTGGGGGCATCGTCGAACAGCAGGTGCGCCTCGTCGAAGAAGAACACCAGCTTGGGCTTGTCCGGGTTGCCGACCTCGGGCAGCGTCTCGAACAATTCCGACAGCAGCCACAGCAGGAAGGTCGCGTAGAGCTTGGGCGATTGCATCAGCGTATCGGCCGCGAGGATGTTGATCCGGCCCCGTCCCGCGGGATCGGTGTCCATCATGTCCGCCAGCTCCAGCGCCGGCTCGCCGAAAAGCGCGGCGCCGCCCTGGTTTTCCAGCACCAGAAGCGCCCGCTGGATCGCGCCCACCGACGCGGTGGCGACATTGCCGTAGCGGATCGACAGCTCGTCCTGGTTCTGCCCGACCCAGACCAGCAGCGCCTGCAGGTCCTCGAGATCCAGGAGCGGCAGCCCCTGCTCGTCCGCCACGCGGAAGGCGACGTTCAGCACGCCCTCCTGCACATCCGTGAGGGCCAGAAGCCGCGCAAGCAGCAGCGGCCCCATTTCGGACACCGTGGTGCGGACCGGATGGCCCTGCGCCCCGAAGAGATCCCAGAACGTCACCGGCGACTTGTCATAGACCAGGTCAAGACCGATGGTCCCGGCCCGCGCCGTGAACGCCTCGTGCAGCTTGAAGGCGGCCGATCCCGACTTGGCCAGCCCCGACAGATCGCCCTTCACATCGGACAGGAACACCGGCACGCCGTTGGCCGAAAAGCCCTCGGCCAGGATCTGCAGCGTCACTGTCTTGCCGGTGCCCGTGGCGCCCGCGATCAGCCCGTGGCGGTTCGCGTATTCCAGCAAGAGCTCTTGCGGCGCCCCGTAATCTGGCCCGCCACCGCCGATGAAAATGCTCGTTGCCATGCCGTTGCCTGTTCCTGCCGTTGCGCGTTCCGGTGCAGAATACATCCTTAACCCTTTTGTGCCAGTATCTTGGATGTCATTCCCCGCTCTCCCTGGGCTGGAATGGCTTCCTCCCTGTCAGACTTGCCGCGCCCCCGGGCGCGGCTTTTTTCCGCCGATTTCGGCTGTTGACGCGTGGCTCGGGCGCGGATACCGTTCGCTCATAAGTCGGCCAAGTCCGACAGGGAGAAAATGGGAGAAGGGTCCGTGAGGGCCCTTTTTCTTTGCCGCAAAGGGGCTTGGGCCCTGCTTGCGCAGTCATTTGATTTGCTCCTGACAGGCCTTGACCATCATGCTAGAGACCTGACCAAACAGGATGGACGGACCTTCATGCTCAAAACATCGACACTTCCCCTCCTCGCGCTGATTGTCTCGGGCCTGGGCATCCTGCCCGCCCTGGCGCAGGACGAGGCCGCCACCCAGGACGCCGCCCCGACCGAACAGGCCGAGCCCGGTGCCCCCGACGGCACAGCGCCCGACCTTGATCTGGGCGAGCCGATCGAGGCCGATGGCCCGGTCGTGGGTCAGCCCTACTTCCGCGAAACCTTCGAGGATTGGTCGCTGCGCTGCATCCGCGCACCCGAGGGCCAGCCGGACCCGTGCGAGCTCTACCAGCTTCTGCGCGACGCCGATGGCAACGAGGTCGCAGAGATCAGCATGGTCCCCCTCCCCCCCGGCAACGAGGCCGCGGCGGGCGCCACCATCGTGGCCCCGCTCGAGACGCTGCTGACCGAACAGCTGGTGCTGTCGGTCGACGGCAGCGCGGCGCGGCGCTATCCGTTCCGGTTCTGCAACCGCGCGGGCTGCGTCGCCCAGATCGGGTTCACGGACGAGCAGGTGAACCAGTTCAAGCGCGGGGTCGCCGCCCAGCTGCGGCTGGTGCCCGCGGCGGCGCCCGATCAGCAGGTCACCCTGGCCGTCTCGCTTTCGGGCTTCACCGCCGGCTACGACGCCGCGACCGAGTAGCACGCGTTGAACGATCCGCTCCAGGCTCCGCGCCGCCGCCTCCGCGGCCGCGCGGACGCGGCCGCGTCATGAGGGCCTGGGTCTACGACCGCTACGGCGGCCCGGACGGGCTGAGGCTCGAAGAGCTGCCGGACCCCGTGCCAAAGGCCAACCAGGTGCTCATTCGGATCGAGGCGGTGGGCCTCAACGGATCGGACTGGGAATATCTCACCGGCCGGCCGGCCTATGCCCGGCTCAATGGCTTGCGGGCGCCGCGCAAACGGATCCTGGGTTCGGACATCACCGGCCGCGTCGAGGCCTGCGGCGCCGCGGCACGGGCGTTCGCACCCGATGACGCCGTGCTCGCGGATATCCTGACCCTTCTCGGCGGCCTGGCCGAAAAGGTTGCCGTGCCCGAAACCCTGCTGGTGCGACGGCCCGAGGCACTCTCTCCGGTCGTCGCGGCCTCCCTGCCCCAAAGCGGCGCGATCGCTGTCCAGGGCACGGAACGGATCGAGGCCGGCCAACGCGTGCTGATCAACGGCGCCGGCGGCAGCGCGGGCGCCCACGCGGTCACCCTGACCGCGCGGGCCGGCGCCGAGGTGACGGCCGTGGACAAGCCCGGAAAGCTCGCCGGGCTGCGCAAGCTCGGGGCGGCCCATACCATTGACTGCACCGCCGAGGATTTCACCCGAAACGGCCAGCGCTACGATCACATCCTGGATCTCTTCGGGACCCGCAGCAGCGTTGCCATCGCCCGGGCCCTGGCACCGCGCGGACGCTACCGGATCGTCGGGGGGCACCTGGGGGCAATGCTCGGCTGCGGCCTCCTCGGCCCCCTCATCACGCTGACGGACACCCGGTCCATCGGAATCATGGCCCTGCAGCAAAGGCAGAGCGTCCTGCACGGCCTCACCGACCGCCTGCTGCGCCACGAGCCCGGCCCCCCGATCGACAGCACCTTCCCGTTCGAGGACACCCCCGCCGCCTTCGCCCGCCTCCGCGGCGGCGAGAGCGTCGGCAAGATCGTCGTGCGGATGGTCTGAGCCGGGCGGCCCGAGGGGTCGGGGCGCAGCCCGGACCCCGAGACATGAGGTGCGCCGCAGGCGCTCCGCGAGGTTACGGCCGGCAGATCGAGAGCCCGGCGTCAGACCTTCTTCAGCGCCAGAACCGCGTTCAGACCGCCAAAGGCGAAGGCATTGGACAACGCGACATCCACCTTGGCCTCGCGCGCCTCGTTGGGCACCACGTCCAGGGCGCATTCCGGGTCCGGCTCCTCATAGCCGATGGTTGGCGCGATCACCCCGTCCCGCAGCGCCATGATGCAGGCCAAAAGCTCCACCGCCCCTGTCCCGCCGATCAGATGCCCGTGCATCGACTTCGTGGACGACATCATCAATTCGTCCGCATGGGCGCCGAAGGCATCGGACACCGCGGCGCATTCGGTCTTGTCATTGGCTGCCGTGCCGGTCCCGTGGGCATTGATATAGCCCACCTGCTCCTTGGCGATCTGCGCGTCGGTGACTGCGCCCAGGATCGCCCGGGCGGCGCCCTGCCGCGAGGGCATGACGATGTCGGAGGCATCCGAGGTCATGGCAAAGCCGATAACCTCGGCAAGGATCTCGGCGCCGCGCGCACGGGCGTGCTCGTATTCCTCGAAGACGAAAACGCCCGCCCCCTCGCCCTGCACCATCCCGTTGCGACCGAGGCTGAAGGGCCGGCAGGCGTCCTTCGACATCACCCGCAGCCCCTCCCAGGCCTTCACGCCGCCGAAGCACAGCATCGATTCCGACCCGCCCGTCACCATCACCGGACAGGCCCCGCTGCGCACCAACCAGAACGCCTGTCCCATGGCGTGGTTCGACGACGCGCAGGCGGTCGCCACGGTGAAGGCCGGCCCCTTGAGGTTCCACTCCATGGAGACATGGCTGGCCGCGGCGTTGTTCATCAACTTGGGCACGACAAAGGGATGAACCCGGTTCTTGCCGTCCTCGTAGACGGTCCGGTAATTCTCGTCCCAGGTGTTCACGCCGCCGCCCGCGGTGCCCAGCACCACGCCAGACCGCGCCGCAAGCTCGCCCGCGAACACCAGCCCCGCCTGGCCGATGGCCTCGCGCGCCGCCAGAAGCGTGAACTGGGTGAAACGATCATAAAGCGCGATCTGCTGGCGGTTGAAATGGGCGTGTTCGTCGTAGCCGGTGACCTGCCCGCCGATCCGGACGGCCAGCCGGTCCACGTCCCGGATGTCGAGCGGGCCGATACCGCAGCGCCCCTCGCGCATCCCTTCCAGGGTCGAAGGCACGTCGTGCCCCAGCGCGTTGATCGTCCCGGCGCCGGTGATGACCACCCGTTTCATACCGATCATCCGGAGCGTTGCTCGCGCACGAGTCCTTCCACGGCAGTTGCGATCGCGCCGACCGAGCTGATGTCGAATTCGCTTTCGGAAGGGTCGTTGGCGTTGAACGGCACGGAAATATCGAAGGCTTCCTCGATCGCGAAAATGCTCTCGACCAGCCCCAGGCTGTCGATCCCGAGATCCTCGAGCGTCATGTCCTCGCGCACGTCACCCGGCTCCATCAAGGCCTGTTCGGCAATGATCTCCATGACCTGTCCGCGCACGTTCATTCCATCTCATCCCTGTGACTTGAGGGTGATCTAATCACTCAGCCCCGGCTTGGGAACCGGTTTCTTGGACGCCATGATGTCGCGCATCAGCCGTGGAAGCCGCCGCAGCGCCTTGTAGCTGGCAAGGTGCGCGGCCATCGACGTGGCCGGGGCGCCCATCATGATCCGGCCCGCGGGCACGTTCGACAATACCGCCGAACTCGCCCCGATCACCACATCATCGCCGATGCGGATATTGTCGGCGAACCCGGCCTGCCCGCCGAGCACCACCCGGTTGCCGACGATGGTCGAGCCTGCGACCCCGGACTGGGCGCAGAGCAGGCAATCCTCGCCGATGCGCACGTTGTGGCCGACCTGCACCAGATTGTCGACCTTGGTGCCCCGGCCGACCCGCGTGGGCCGGATCGTGCCGGCATCCACGGTGGAATTGGCCCCGATCTCGACATCGTCGCCGATCTCCACCCCGCCCAGCGAATGGATCCTGTGCCAGGTCGCGTCCTCTGGGGGCGACAGCCGCGCTTCGCCCAGCGAGGCGCGGGCGCGCTCCACGTTCGATTCCGCGGCGGTGACGAAGGAAAAGCCGTCGCCGCCGATGGTCACGTTGGGTTGCAGGATCACCCTTTCGCCGATCCGCACGCGCAGGCCGATCCGCACCCCCGCGAGGATCAGACACGCCGCCCCGATCTCGGCCCCCGCGGCGACCGTCACCTGAGAGGCAAGCTGGGTGCCCGCGCCGATCCGCGCCCCGGCCCCGATCACGCAGAGCGGGCCGATGGCGGCATCCGGCGCGATCCGCGCCGTGGGATCCACCACCGCCGAAGGATGCACGCCCGGCGCCATCCGCCCCCGGTCGTCAAGCATCTGGGTCAGCCGGGCCATGGCCAGCCGGGCAAGGGGCGCCATGATCGCCGCCTCCAGCCCCATGGCCTGCCAATCCGCCTCGGGCCAGATCACGGCGGCGCGGGCCCGGCCCAGCTTCAGGGCGTCGCCATAGGACGGCGTCATCGCCAGGGCCAGCTGCTCCGGCCCCGCCGCCTGGGGCTCTGCCGCGCCGCTCACCCGCAACGACACGTCACCCAGGGCCTGCGCCCCGAGTGCCGTCGCGATCTCTGCTATCGTATGTGCCATGGCGCCCGTCCTCCAGGCGCGTCGCAGCGCCTCGGTTGGGCTGCGATTTAGCCGCTCACGTCGCCGATCACCACCCCTTCGGCGGCCAGCGCGTTCCAGATCCGCGCGTCGCGGTTGTAGACGTCGTTGCGATAATGCACCCGTCCGTCGACGCTGGTGAACGCCGTGCGGTAGATCAGATGCACCGGCAGCGGCGTCTCGAGCGGCACGCGCGTATTGGCCCCCGAGCGCAGGATGCGCTGGAAATAGGGCTCCGGGTCGTCCATCTGCGCGGCCAGCAGCGCGTATGCGAATTCATGCGGATCGTCGAGCCGGATGCACCCGTGCGAGAATGTCCGCACCGTCCGGCTGAACAGGCTCTGGGACGGGGTGTCGTGCAGGTAGATGTTGTACTGGTTCGGGAACATGAACTTCACGCTGCCGAGCGCGTTGCGCGGCCCCGGCCGCTGGCGCACACTGACGTTCTGGGCCGAGCTCGTCTGCACGATCCGGCCACGGTAATCGACCGCCTCGAAGCCCGCCGGCACGCGGCCGCCATATTCGCCGTTGATGATCGAGCGCGGGACATACCAGTAGGGGTTGATCTCCATGTATTCCATGGTGTCGGAGAACTCGACCGTCTGCCGGTCGCCGGCCTGGGCGCCGATCACCGACTTGGTGCGGAAGGTCTCGCGGTCATGATCCATGATCGCGGCGGTGAAATCCACGAGGTTGACCCAGACGTAGCGGTCGCCGCGGTCGAGATTGTTGAACCACCGCTCCCGCTCCATCGCCACCAGCACGCTTTCCAGCCGGTCGCGGGCGTCGACGTTGAGCGCGGTCAGCGTGGCGCCGCCGACGATGGCGTCCTGCTCCAGGCCCATCGATTCCTGAAAGCTGCGGACGGCCTCCTGCATCTTCGTGTCGTAGCGTCCGCTGACCGTATGGCCGAGCAGATCCATGGCCATAAGCCGGTTGCGCAGGGCCACGACCTGGGCGCCCTGATCGCCGGGCCGGATCGTGGACTGGACAGCGGGGCCGAAGCCGCCCCGGGGCAGCAGCGATTCGAGGCGCATCTTGGCCTGCATCAGCCGCTGGTATTCGGGCGTCGACGGCGCGAGGCCGCGCAGCATGGCGTTGGGATTGTCCATGAACGCGTCGAGCATTTCGCCCCGGTCGCGCAGATGCACCTCGCGCCGGATGTGGGACACCACCTGTCGTGGCTGCAGCAGCCCGGAGTTCAGCGTGCGGGCATAGTCCAGCAGCAGGCGGCTCATCTCGACCTCTGCGCGGCCCTTTTCGGCCGGGGTCGAGGCCCCCTGCAGCAGCGAGATCGCGGCGCGGGTGTTGAACCGGATCGCCGGAAGGCCATGCTGCGCGGCCTGGTCGAGCGCCGAAATGAAGGCATTGCGCCGCATCACCGCGTCCGAGTCGGTGCCGGTCCAGATCCCTTCGAACGCGCGGGCCCGGTAGAAGGCGGCGAGATCGTCGTCACGTGCCGCCGCTTCGGCCACGGCCTGGGCGAAGGCGGTCACGCGGATCTGGGTCTCGACCCCCTGGGAGAAAGCCGGCGGGGCCGCGGCGGCGAACAGCAGGCCCGCGGCGGTCAGTGTGGCGATCAGGCTCCGCCGGGCGGATGTCTTGGCAAATTTCATTCTGTTTCAAATCCTTCGGGGCAGTCGGGCAGGCAACGCTACGGGGTAGAGGCTTGGTGTGAACGTCAGGCGATTACTCCATGTTCCCATGAACGTAGCGTCAGTCCACTCACATTTGCGCAATCTGCGATTTTTGATTTGCGTCTGTGGCCCCGAGGCCCGATCGGGGCCGTGCAGGAGTGTCACACATTTGCGCCACCTTCAGAGTTGCGCAGGATTTCGCCGATTGAGGTCTTGTTAAGCACAAACCTGCTAAACCTCCCTTGGTAAACGAATCGTCCTATGGCATAGATGCCTCACATCTGGGGATGAGATGATAAACCGCCCGTGAAAATGCGGGCATACAGGTAAGCGACGGGACAGGCGCAACCATCATGACAGACACTTGCTCATCGAGCTTTTCTCGACGTGCGCTTCTGCGTGCATTCTCAGCCACGGCAATCACGGCGGCTCCGACCTATTCGATGGCCGCGGGGTTCCTTCGGGGCGGCGGGGACATCCGGCGGCTCAAGATGTACAACGGCCGGACCGGCGAAAAACTGGACATGATCTACTGGATCGACGGCCAGTATCTGGGCGATGCGATCCGCGAGGTGAACCACTTCATGCGCGACTGGCGCAACGGCCAGGTCAAGCAGATCGACACCCGGACCCTCGACATCATGACCGCCTCGCACAACCTGCTTCACGCGGATGAGCCCTACACGCTGATCTCGGGCTACAGGTCGCCGCAGACCAACGCGATGCTGCGGTCCAATTCCTCGGGCGTGGCGCGCAATTCGCTTCACCTGCAGGGGATGGCGGCCGATCTTCAGCTGCGTTCGCGCTCGGTCAACCAGATCGCCCAGGCCGCGGCGGCCTGCCGCGCGGGCGGAGTCGGCCGCTACTCCGGCTCGAACTTCGTGCACATGGATTGCGGCAACGTCCGCAGCTGGGGCCGCTGAACGCCCGGCCCGGCATTCTCGGCGACCAGCGAGAGACGGGCGTCCTTCGGGGGCGCCCTTTCCCGTTCTGCGCGGTCGATCGGCTTGCGTCAGCCGCCGGTATCCCCGACGATCCGCCCCTCCTCCAGCGTGATGATCCGATCGGCGAGGCCGAGGATCCGGGTGTCATGGGTCACCATCACCGTTGTCACCCCACGCGTCCGACCCAAAGCCTTGAGCATCTCGACCACCGTCCGCCCCGCTTCCTTGTCTAGCGCGGCGGTGGGCTCGTCGGCGAAAACGACCTCGGGGTTCGACGCAAGCGCTCGCGCCACCGCCACCCGCTGTTTCTGTCCGCCGGAGAGTTTCGCGGGCAGATAGTCCCGCCGCGCCGCCAGCCCCAGCAGATCCAGCATGTGACGCGCCGCCGCCCGCTGCCGCGCCGCGTTGCCCGGGCCGTGAACCTGCAAGCCCATCAGGACGTTCTGCGTGGCCGTCAGGCTGTCGTGCAGGTTATGGGCCTGGAATATGAACCCCAGACGCCGGCGCAGCAGGACCAGCCGCGCCGGGCCCGCCCCGTTCAGCTCCTGCCCCAGCAGCCGCACGCTGCCGGACTGCAACTCGCGCAGGCAGCCCATGAGCGTCAGCAACGTGGTCTTGCCGGAGCCCGACGGCCCGATGAGCACGGTCAGGCTGCCCCGCGCGAGCGTCAACGAGACATCGAAGATCGCCTGCTTGCGCACCTCGCCGCTGCCAAAGAAATGATCCAGGCCCAGGACGCGAATGGGCGCTTCGGCTGCCATCAGAACAGGTCCGCCGGGTCCGCGGCCGCCAGCCGCCGTGTGGCGATCGCGCCCGACAGGGAACAGGCCACCAGCGTGCCCGCGAAGACCGCGACCGCGCGCACCGGCGTCATCGCCACGGGCAGCAAGGTGACATCGGACAGCAATGCATAAAGGCCCAGCGACACGAGCACGCCCGGAACGAAGCCGAAGACCGCAAGAACGATGGCTTCCTCGAACACGACCCCGAGAAAGAACCGCTGGTCATAGCCCATGGCCTTGAACGTCGCGTATTCGCGCAGGTGGTCGGCCACGTCTGTCGACAGCACCTGATAGACGATCACGAGGCCGACGACGATCCCGATCAGGACGCCGAAGCCGAAGATCACCCCGACGGGCCGTTCGGTCATCTGATAGGCCAGATCCGCCGCCGCCGCCTCGTCCAGGGGGCGCACCTTGACGTCGCCATCGCTCAGCGCGGTGCGCAGGCGGTCGACGATCTCCGGCACCGCGGCGCCGTCATCGATCTTGATCAGGATGTGGTCCGGGGCGCCGCTCGACCGGCGGGGAAACAGCCGCAGGAAGGTCTGGTCCGACAGGATCAGCATGCCATCGCTGCTGAACCCGCCGCCCAGGGCCAGGGTGCCCGCGGCGTTGAGGGTCTGTCCCGAGACCTCGAAGGAGAACCGGGCGCCCGCCTTCAGCCCGTCGAAGGCCGTGCGTGGGACGCCACGGGCATGGGTGTCGATCAGGGCGGTGTTCTCTGCCTCCAGCGCGGTCACCGCTCCCGCGACTAGGGGGCCCGCAAAGCCCGGCTGGCCGATGTCGAGCCCGAAGGCCTGCAGGGTCGCGGCGCTGCCGTCGGGCAGCTTGAACTCCACGTTCCCCACGAAAAGCGGCATCGCCCGCGCCACACCGGGCACGCCGAGCGCCTCGAACATCCGCACCCGGGCGACATTGCCGCCGTCGCCCAGGGTGTTGCTGTCCACCGAAGAGATCATGATGTCGGCGTCGAGCAGCGTATAGGGCGCGGTTGTCGCGCCGCCGAGAGCCCCCAGCATGCCCAGCTGCATGAACACGAGCAGGTTGGCGAAGGCCACGCCGGCCACGGCCGCCGCAAGCCGCCCGCGATTGTGCGACAGCTGCAGCCACCCGATAGGCAAACGCCCGGTCAGGCGGGTCAGCAGCCAGCTCACGGGGCGCGACCCGCGTCGATCCGGACGATCACCTCGAGATTGGTCAGGGTCCGCGCGGCCTCGGACGACGGTCCGTCCAGCGCCACGATCACATCCACCACCCGCGCGTCGGTGTTGGCGGCCGGGTCGTCGGAGGTGATCGACTGCCGGCCTATCTCCAGCCCGATGGCGGAGACCGTGCCGGCGAGCCCCCGCGGCAGGGCGTCGGCGGAAACGGTCACCGGGTCGCCGATGGCCACACGACCGATGAGCGCCTGATAGACCTCGGCCTCGACCGTCATCCGCGATGTGTCGCCGAGGTCCATGAGGCCGCCGGCCGGCCGCTCGTCCGGCTGAACGGTGACGTCGAGCACGGTGCCTGCGACCGGGGCGCGGACATAGCCTCCCTCCAGATCCTGCCGGGCGCGGGTCAGCTCGGTCCGGGCCGCCGCGAGATTGGCCTCGGC
Organism: Roseisalinus antarcticus; assembly: GCF_900172355.1. Classification (GTDB taxonomy): domain Bacteria; phylum Pseudomonadota; class Alphaproteobacteria; order Rhodobacterales; family Rhodobacteraceae; genus Oceanicola; species Oceanicola antarcticus_A. The sequence goes on from NZ_FWFZ01000001.1 coordinate 239,429, forward strand.
GACGGCGATGTCAGCCTGCACCCGGTCGCTCTCGGGGGCATAGCGCGAGAGGGTTGCGATATTGCGCTCCACATCGCGGCCGGCCTCGTTGGCGCGGGCGGCCACCTGATCGAACTCCGCCCGGGTGGTCACCCCCCGTTCCAGCAGCGATGTGGCGCGGTCGAGCTCCAGCTGGGCGGCGCGGGCCGTGGCCTCCGCCCGTTCGAGCGCGGCCCGCGCCTCGTCCCGGCTGGCGCGGATCGCGGCCCGGGTCTGCGCCAGCGCGGCCTCGCGGACCCGGATCGAGGCGTTGGCGGTCGCCACGCCGGTCTGCAATCGGGGCAGGTTGTCGAGCACGGCCAGAATGTCCCCGGCCCCGACCGTGTCGCCCTGCGCCACCCGGATCTCGGCAACCCGCGCGTCGCCCGCCCCCGAGGGCGTCGCCACGCTGATGACATCACCGCGCGGAATGATCCGGCCGAGCGCGACCACGTCGCCCTCACTGACAACGGCGACCTCCTGCTGCGACTGGACCTGCTGCATGGCCACGGCGATCGGCGTGTCGGTGCCCGCACCCGGCTCCAGCCCGGTCACGTGAAAGAACAGGCGCAGGCCGATGGGCTGGAAATACATGCCGATCACCGCCCCGGTGAACAACGTCGCCATTGCCAGCGGGATGAGCAGCAGACGTGCGCGTCCACCGTGCCGCTGCACGGGCAGGTCGGGATCCGGAGCCAGCCCATTGTCCTCCAGCGGCAGGCCCGGCGGGGATCGGGGCGAGTCCTTGCTCATCGGGCGCTTCCCTGATCTCGACAGTTAATGACATTAATGTCATTAGTTGTGGGGATCAGCAAGAGGCATGAGCATACATGAGCGAGTCACGCCGCCGCAGGCGCAAGGATGCCCGCCCCGAAGAGATCATCGACGCGGCCCTGGCGGAGTTTGCCGAGATGGGGTTCGCGGGCACAAGCATGGGGCGCATCGCCGCCCGCGCCGGAATTGCGCGGCCCACGGTCTATCTCTATTTCGAGACCAAGGACGCTATCTTCGAGGCCGCCGTCGCCGATCGCATGGGCGGCACCGTGGCCCGGGCGCAGGACATCCTCACCCGCGATATCCCGTTCGACACGCTCTTCACCCAATTGCTGGAGAACTACTACACCCATGTCGTGGGCAGCGACGCGCCCGCGCTCTTCCGGGTTCTGATTGCCGAGGGCCGGCGTTTTCCGGGTCTCGTCACGCTCTTCAGCGAGCGGATGCTCGGCGCGATCGAGGACGTGTTGCACAAGGCCATCGCCCACGGCATTGCCCGCGGCGAAGTGCGTCCCGAAGTCGCGACGCTCGACTTGCGCGTGGTTTTCGCCCCTGCGGTCATGGCGATGATCTGGGGGCTGATTTTCGACGAGGTCGCCCCGCTCGACCGGTCACGGTACATGCGGTCGCACCTCGACATCATCCTGCGCGGCCTCCGGGTATGAGCTGAGCCCGTCTGGCCCTGGTGATCGGCCGACGCGCCTGCCCGCAGTCTTATCACAGGGCACGACCCTTACCTGTCGGCCCCTACGCTCGTCACCGCACGGTCCTGACCGAAGCGTCGGGATGCAAAAGCCTCCCCAGCCCGGCCAAGGCGCCCCATGACGCGGAGCAACCGGTCTTGGCGCGTCAGAAAAACTCGATATCGTCCGCCAGCCCGTCCGTCGACCAGACCCACTGCAGCAGGATCGAGTTCCCCTGGCCGAAGTCGAACAGCACACCCCGGTCGGACACCTCGGCATACCGGTCCACAAGGATATCCTCCGGGATATTGCGCCAGTCGAAGATGTCCCGATCCAGCTGCAAGGTGTCGCTGCCTTGCTGGAAATCCCAGACCAGATCGGCCCCGTTGTTCCGACCGAAGACGAAGGTGTCCTGCCAATCGGCGCCGATCAGCACGTCATCGCCCGCACCGCCATCGAGAGTATCACGCCCCAGGTCGCCGCCGTTGAGGTGATCGTTGCCCGACCCGCCGAAGATGATGTCGTCGCCGTGATGGCCCCAGACACTGTCATGGCCGGTGCCCGCGTCGATCGAATCCTCCCCGGTTCCGCCAAAGATCGTGTCGTTGCCGGTGGCGCCGATGATCTCGTCGTCGTCGCCATAGCCCCAAAGGTAGTTGTGCCCGCGAACGCCCATGATCTCGTCGTCGCCGGACCCGCCCCAGATGTTGTCGTTGCCCGTGCCGCCGACAAGCTTGTCATCCCCGGAATCGCCGCGAAGGCTGTCGTGACCCGATCCGCCCCAGGCGGTGTCGTTGCCGCTGCCGCCCCAAAGATCGTCCTGCCCCTCGCCGCCGGAGATCACGTCTTCGCCTCCCGCGCCCCAGATCTTCTCGCTTCCTGATCCGCCGTCGATGCTGTCGTCGCCCGCATTGCCCCATATGGAATCGTGCCCGGAGCTGCCGTCCAGCGTGTCGTTGCCCGCGCCGCCCCAGATCTTGTCGTTGCCGGTGGCGCCCTCGACCGTGTCGTCGCCGCTATCGCCCCAGAGGCTGGTGTGGCCCCAGCCGCCCACGATGTCGTCGTCCTGGTCGCCGCCCCAGATCTTGTCGTTGCCCGATCCGCCGATCAGCTGGTCCCGACCGTCATTGCCCCAGATGCTGTCGTGGCCAGACCCGCCCCAGACGGTGTCGTTGCCCTCGCGGCCCCAGATCCTGTCGGCGCCCCCCTTGCCGGCGATCTGGTCGTCACTTTCCAGACCGTCGAGGCGATCGGGGCCATTGGTCGGCTCCGGGATCGCGGGCTCGGACGCCTCCGGCACCGCGCTGTAGTCGATATCGCCGTGGTCCAGCAATATGTCGCCGTTGGTCGATCCGAAATTCTGGGTGACCATCATCACCTTCATGCCGGAATATTCGCCCTCGGCCACGCCATAGCCCACGTATTCGTATTTCCCGCTGAGGATGTTCGGCCGGTGCTCGGCGCTCTTCATCCAGTTGTCGACGATCGTCTCCGCGATGTCCCGTCGGTCGGTCAAGGTCCGCACCTGGCTGAAGCCGAGATTTTCGGCGGTATACCAGTTCGAGCCCCCCTGACCGAAGCCCGCATCCTTGATCCGCTCGTGCCAGGTGTCGTTGTTGCCGGAGACATGCGTGAACTTGTCGGCCCGGATCATCCATTCCGAATGCAGCTCCGCCGATTCATTGAGGTGCTGTTCAAGCTTCAGCGCCTCCAGTCCGCGCGAGGTCCGCTCCTCGTTCACGAGGGTCCGTAGATGGCGTTCGAGGTCCGAGGCAACGTTCAATTTCATAAGGCGAAAACCCTGATTCTAACTGGTGACATTACGAGTCCGGGGCGCCAATAGCGCCCCCGGAACCGCGAAGTCAAACGGTTTCTACCGGCACTTCGTCAACGAGGCGTTGACAGTGACAGGAAAGTGGCACGGGTTTCGCGGCGTCAGCCCTCTGAAAGGTAATCGGCCGAGACGAAGCCCGACACCCCCGACGCCTCGGCCAGCGAAACCCGGCACCAGCGCTGGCCCACCTCGGTCACGCATTCGCTTCGGGTCAGCATCGTGCCGTCGGGCAGACCCAGGATGACGCTGAACCCCAGCCCCGGCCCGGCCCGCAGTTTCAGCAATTCCTCGGGCCCCGCCCCCTGAACCACAACCCGGTCGCCGGCAATCCCGGCACAGCCGGTCACCACAAGGAGGGACAGGAAGGCGGGCAAAAGGATCTGGCGCATGGAGACCTCGAACGTGACTCTGACCTCCCGTTTGGCAGCAAGCGGCCCGCGGGTGAAGCGATAATTTGCGACGCGGGCCCTCCCGGCCGCACCGCGTCCCGCACGTCACTCGACAAAACCGCCCCCCAAGACCGCGCCCGCCCTTCATCTTGGTCCAAAAACTCCCGCCGGAGGCATCCCGCCGTGGGCCACCTATCCGCCGCCCGTCACGGACGCGCCCCCCCCCGGACAAGAAAAAACCGCCGCGCATCCAGGGAAGGATGGCGGCGGCAGGCAGAAGCCGTCTCGTGTGGGACCCGGGCCGCCGATCGGGGGAGGCATACCCCGCAAGGACCGAGGGACAGGCAGTGTCAGTCTCGAAACGCACCCCCTATGTGGGACAGGAGGGATGCGCGGCAGGCCGGCACAAGAGGCTTGGGCAGGTCAGAAAAATCCCGGCAGGGACAGGCCAACGAACAACATCACCATCAGGCAAACGGCCCCCAGGGCATCGGCGATGATCGTGTCCCGGGACCGGGTCAATGCAAAGCGGATATCCTTGGCCATCCTTGTCTCTCCTTTCGGCTGATGCTGTCTGTTGCCCCTTTGTTCCCATAAACGCGGACATCTGTCCAGAACTTTTTGAGAACATATGTGAACAAAGTGCTTCAGCCGACCGAAATCAACCGGATCGCCCTGTCCTGTTCCATCAGCCACAGCAGGGTCCGCGCCGCGGCGCCGCGCGGGCCCTCAAGGGTCGGGTCGTCGACCAGCAACTTGCGCGCGTCGCTCTGGGCCAGCGCCATCAGCGCCGCCTGCCGCTCCAGATCCGCTACGCGGAATCGCGGCAGGCCGGATTGCGCCGTGCCGATCAGGTCGCCCGAGCCGCGCATGGACAGATCCTCCTCGGCGATGCGAAAGCCGTCCTCGGTCTCGCGCAGGATCTCCAGCCGCCGCCGCCCGCCCTCGGTCAGGGTGGCGCTGTACATCAGCAGGCATGTGGAGGCCGCGGCCCCGCGTCCGACCCGGCCACGCAGCTGGTGCAGCTGCGCGAGACCGAAGCTCTCCGCCCCCTCGATGACCATGATCGAGGCGTTGGGCACGTTGACCCCGACCTCGATCACCGTTGTGGCCACCAGCACCGATGTCCGCCCGGCCACGAACCGCGCCATCGCCTCGTCCTTCTGGGCCGGCGGCATCTGGCCATGGACCAGCCCCACCACCTCCTCGCCCAGGGCGGCCCGCAGTGCCTTGAACCGCGCCTCGGCGGCGGTGAGGTCAGAGGTCTCGCTCTCGTCCACCAGCGGGCAGACCCAGTAGGCCTGCCGCCCCTCGGCGACCGCCTTGCGCAAGCGGGCGACGACGTCCTCCATCCGCCCCGAGGATACCAGCGCTGTCGTCACCGGCAGCCGCCCGGGCGGCTTTTCATCGAGGATCGAGACATCCATGTCGCCGTATTGCGCCAGCGCCAGAGAGCGCGGGATCGGCGTCGCCGTCATCACCAGCACATCGGCCCGCGCCCCCTTGGCGCCCAGCTCCATCCGCTGGGCCACGCCGAACCGATGCTGTTCGTCGATGATCGCCAGCCGCAGGTCGCGAAAGGCGACGTCGGGCTGAAACACCGCGTGGGTGCCCACCAGCACCCCGATCTCGCCGGCGTCCAGCGCGGCAAGCTTCGCCGCCCGCGTGGCCCCCTTGTCGCGGCCAGACAGGATCTCCAGCCGCACGCCCGCGTCGGCGGCCAGCGGGGCCAGCCCCTCCAGGTGCTGCCGCGCCAGGATCTCGGTGGGGGCCATCATCACCCCCTGCCCGCCCGCCTCGACCGCGACCAGAAGCGCCATGAACGCCACCAGCGTCTTGCCCGCGCCCACATCGCCCTGCAGCAGCCGGTTCATCCGCCGCTCGGAGGCCATGTCGGCGGCGATCTCGTCGATTGCCCGGCTCTGCGCCCCGGTCGGCCGGTAGGGCAACGCCCCCATCACCCGAGTACGCAACGCCCCGTCCCCGGCCGTCACCCGCCCCTTGCCGCGCCGCAGGGTCGAGCGCGCCAGCGCCAGGGTCAGCTGATGGGCCAGGAACTCGTCATAGGCGAGCCGGGTGCGGGCCGGGTCGTCCGCCGCCAGCGCCGCCTGGTCGCCGGGTTCATGGGCCATCCGCAGCGCCTTGCGCCACGCGGGCCAGCCCTCGCGGGCCATCAGCCCCGGGTCGATCCATTCCGCGAGATCCGGCGCGAGATCCAGCGCCGCGCGGGTCGCCCGCCACATGAGCTTTTGCGTCACCCCGCCATGGAGCGGATAGACAGGCTCGAACGGCGGGATCGCCGCGGCCTCGGCCGGGGTCGCGATATGGTCGGGATGGACCATCTGCACCGCGCCGTCGAAATGCTCGATCTTTCCCGACACGATCCGGCGCTGCCCGGTCGGCAATTGCCGTTGCAGATATTCGGCCCGCGCGTGGAAGAACACGAGGGTGAAATCGGTCTCGGCATCCCGGACGCTCACCCGGTGCGGGCGCCCGCGCGCAGGCGCCGGATGATGCCGGCCGACCAGCACCTCGACCGTGGCGACATCGGGCGGCTGGACCTCGCGGACGGTGGCACGCAAGGACCGGTCGACGCCGGCATAAGGCAGCGAATAGGCGATGTCCTTCGGCTTCTCGATCCCGGCATCGGCCAGGGTCTTGGCCGTCTTCGGCCCGATCCCGTCCAGCGTCTCAAGCGCGCCGAAGAGCGGCCAGAGCGCTTCGGGGCGCCCGCTCATGCGCCCCCTGCCAGGGCGATCCAGGCGTCCTCGTCGATCGTCTCGACCCCCAGCTCCGCCGCCTTCTTCGCCTTCGACCCGGCCCCCGGACCGGCCACCACGAGGTCGGTCTTGGCGCTGACCGAGCCCGAGACCTTGGCCCCCAGTGCCTCCGCCCGGGCCTTGGCCTCGGCGCGGGTCATCTTCTCCAGCGTGCCGGTGAAGACGATGGTCTTGCCGGCCAGGGCGCTGTCAGTGGCGGGGCGCTCGGTGGGCTTGATAGTAACGTATCTGAGCAGACGCTCTACCGCCTTCGATTGCGCATCGTCAGCACTGAACTCGAGCACTGAACTAGAAACCTTGGGGCCGACAAGATCAGCATTTGCGAACGAATTCAGAATTTTCAAATCCTTATCGTATACACCGCGAAGGGACCTTGAAAGAAGAACCCAATTAGAATCTGTCATTTGACTCAAACTAGCAAAGCGGTCCCGCCAGCTCGACTTTACGATCATAAGATAAGGTGAAAGAGAATCTATGAAACCTTGCGCTGAACCAAATCGTGATACTGCTCGCTCTCTCCTCTTGGGAAATTTAGAGGTTGGCTTGAAGATTTTTTCAAAGATACCAATGCTCGTGTCTTCCAACGCAAATGAGTGTAACGCATTGATAACAAGAATATCCGCAACACCACCTACCTTTTTTGCCTCAGGCAAGACGGATTTTTCAATAAAGTGTATTTGCGAAAACAACTCCCAAGGTGGAAGATTAGGCGGAAGATGCAGATCATGGGATGTTGCAAATTTTCGCCACAAGGCGACTCGCTCTCTACGCAAATCTCTTGCTGCCTCAATAAAGCTGTCGTAATCGCCCCAATAAGTCGCGAGTCTTCGCGCCTGATCCTCTCCAACATGGCGTATCCCTAGTGAGAAGAGAAATCTTGAAAATGTGATTTCTTTCCTACTTTCAATTGATGAGAAGAGCTTGCTTGTCGAAATCTGACCAAATCCGTCAAGCTCAAGCAATGCTTCACCGTACTTAGACTTCAGCTCATAAATTTCAGCCGGCTCGACAATCCAACCCTTCTCGAAAAAAATCTCCACCTGCTTGGCGCCCAGCCCCTCGATGTCGAAGGCGGCGCGGCTGACGAAGTGCTTGAGCTTCTCGACCGCCTGGGCGGGGCAGACCAGCCCGCCGGTGCAGCGCCGAACCGCGTCGCCCTCCTCGCGGATCGCGGCCGAGCCGCATTCCGGGCAGACCTCGGGAAAGACGTAGCGCCGCGCGTCTTCGGGCCGCCGCGAGAGATCCACATCGGCCACCTTGGGGATGACGTCGCCGGCGCGGTAGACCTGCACCCAGTCGCCCTCGCGGATGTCCTTGCCGTCGCGGATCTCGCTGCCGTCGGCGGCACGCCCGTCGATGTAATCCTCGTTGTGCAGCGTGGCGTTTGACACCACCACGCCGCCCACCGTCACCGGGGTCAGCCGCGCGACGGGCGACAGCGCCCCGGTCCGGCCGACCTGGATCTCTATCCGCTCCAGCCGGGTCCAGGCGAGCTCGGCGGGGAACTTGTGGGCGATGGCCCAGCGCGGCGTGGTCGAGCGATAGCCAAGCCGCTCCTGCAATGCCAGATCGTCGACCTTGTAGACCACGCCGTCGATGTCGTAGCCCAGCGTCGCGCGGCGGGCCTCGATGTCGCGGTAATGAGCGATCATCGCGTCCGGCCCGTCACACGCCCGGGTCAGCGGATTGGTGGAAAAGCCCAGCCCAGCGAGCCGCGCGATCGCCGCCGATTGCGTCTCGGCCAGGGGTTCGGACAGCTGACCCCAGGCATAGGCGAAGAACCTCAGCGGCCGCGACCGGGTGATCACCGCGTCAAGCTGGCGCAGGGAGCCCGCGGCGGCGTTGCGCGGGTTGGCGAAGGTCTTGCCGCCCGCCTCGGCCTGCCGTTCGTTCAGCGCGGCGAAATCGGCGTGGCTCATGTAGACCTCGCCGCGCACCTCCAGGATGTCGGGTGCGCCGTCCAGGCTCTCGGGGATGTCGTCGATGGTGCGGGCGTTGGCGGTGACATTCTCGCCCACGGTGCCGTCGCCCCGGGTCGCGGCCTGCACCAGCCGGCCGCCCTCATAGCGCAGCGACAGCGAGAGGCCGTCGATCTTGGGCTCGGCGGTGTAGCCCAGCGGCGCCTCTGCCCCGAGCCCCAGGTAGCGCCGGATCCGGTCGTCGAACTCGCGGATCTCGTCGCCGTCGAAGGCATTGGCCAGCGAGGTCATGCGTTGGGCATGGGTGACCTTGCCGAACGCCTCGGCCGGCGCCGCGCCGACCTGGTCGGTGGGGCTGTCGTCGCGTTTGAGCTCTGGAAAGCGGGCCTCGATCCCGAGGTTCCGCCGCTTGAGCGCGTCGTACTCGGCGTCGCTGATCTCGGGTGCGTCCTCGGCGTGATAGGCGGTATCGGCTTGGGCCAGCGCCTCGGCCAGCCGGGCCAGCTCCTCGCGGGCCTCGTCCGTCGTCAGATCCTCAACCGGCTTTTGCATGCGCATCGAACCTCTCCGCCATTCAGGCCTGCCCGGGATGTGCTAGCCGGGTCGCCGCGACCCGTCCACCCCCGCGCGACACGCGGGCCCGATCCGGGGGGGCCGGTTCAGGGTCCACCCCAGGCCGCGCGGCGTGGCGACCAACAAAGCGGCAGCGCTGCGGGCCATGGGTCGATTGCGCCCCCTCCGGCCATTTCTGCCTTGACCCCGCCCGGGCGCTGCCATTGCCTGAGGGGCGCCCCCGGACCGAATGACGCGAGACCGCCCCCACATGCGATTGAACAACCTCACCGAAGCCCGCGACGAGTATCTCGACCTGGAAGTCGCCGCCGCCGCCGCGATCTTCGTGCGCGAAGTCATCGCGCTCGAGGCGGGGCAAGAGGTGCTGGTCACCGCCGATACCCGGACCGACATGCGCGTGCCCGACGCCATCGCCCGGGCCGTCATGGCCGCGGGTGGGGTGCCGTCGCTGCTGCGCTACCCTTCGCCGGGGCGGTCCTATGGCGCCTCGCCGGCGGTCGTGGCCGCGGCGGCCAAGGCCAGCGCGGTCTGGGTCGCCTGTTCCTGGAACGAGCTGATCTATTCCGAGGCCTGGCAATCGGTGATGGAGGCCGGGGTGCAATACGTCTCCTACGGGGGGCTCGATTGCGACGGTTTCGTGCGTTGCGTCGGCGGGGTGGACACCCCGAAGCTCGAAGAGATGGGCCAGGAGATCATCGCGCTGCTGACCGATGCAGAGATGCACGTGACCTCGAAGGCAGGCACCGACATCCGGTTTCACAATCGCGGCGGCACCGTCGGGTCGTTCCGGATGGTGGCCAACCCCGTGCGCATCCCGATCATGCTGGCCGGCCAGGTCACGTGGGAGCCGAACGAGGGCTCGATGACGGGCCGGCTGGTCGCCGACGGCGTGCTGTCGCCGCCCGAGGACGTGGGCCTGATCCTCGAGCCGCTCACGCTGGAAATCGCCGGCGGCCGCATCGACCGGATCGCAGGCGGGCGCGAAGCCGCCCTGTTGGAGCGCTGGATCGCCCAGCGCGAGGACCCGACCCTGCGGCGGATCGCCCATGCCTCGCTGGGCTTCAACCCGGGGGTGCGTGTGCCGACCGGCCGCATCCTCGAGGACGAACGCGCGTTCGGCGATATCGACTTCGGCTGGGGCGCCTGGGTCGGCCGGCCCGCGGCGGGGCATTTCGACTTCACCTGCCGGCAGGTCTCCATCACCGCCGATGGCGTCGAGATCCTGCGCGACGGCCTGTTCGTCGACCCGAAGCTGGCCGCGCTCTGCCGCGAGATGGGCGTGCCCGGCCACTGATTGGATCGCTGCCGGGCAGCGGTGGTGCGTCGTCAGGCAGGGTCGCCATCCGCGGCGGGCCCCGACGCCACCGGCACGATGGCGTCGGGCGGGATCGACAGGGCCACGCGGTCACCCGGTCCGGGCCGCGCCTCGCCCGAGGCTGCGGGCAGGCGGACGAGCGCGAGGGCGCCATTGTCCAGCCGCGTCTTGTAAAGCGTAGCCGTGCCGAGGAAATTCGCATCCACAATATGGCCAGGCAGGCCCGCGCCATCGCCCGAGAACGTGATCCGTTCGGGCCGGATCGCCACGGTGCGCTCGGCGCCGGCCATCGGCGCCATGGAGCCCGGCAGGGGCAGGCGCAGCCCGCCGGACAGGGCCAGGTGGACGCCCTCTGCGCCCCGCACCACCGCGCCGGACAGAAGCGTCGCCTCACCGATGAAATCGGCCACGAACCGTGTGGCCGGGCGGTTGTAGATCGTGTCGGGCGCGGCCACCTGCTCGATCCGGCCGCCGTTCATCACGGCGATCCGGTCGGACATGGTCAGCGCCTCCTCCTGATCGTGGGTGACGTAGATCAGCGTCACGCCCAGCTCGCGCTGCAGCTCCTTCAGCTCGAACTGCATCGAGGCGCGAAGCTTGCGGTCCAGCGCCCCCAGCGGCTCGTCGCACAGCAGCACGCGGGGCCGGATCACGATCGCCCGCGCGAGCGCCACGCGCTGCTGTTGCCCGCCGGACAGCTGCCCGGGATGGCGTGCCTCGAACCCGGTCAGCTGAACCTGCGCCAGCGCGGCCGCCACCCGCGCGGCGATCTCGGCGGCCGGCAGGCGGCGCATCCGCAGCCCGAAGGCCACGTTCTGATGCACCGTCCGGTGCGGGAACAGGGCGTCGTTCTGGAACACCAGCCCCATGTCGCGCTTGTGCGGCGGCGCCCAGGTCACATCCCGTCCGCCGAGCCCTATTCGCCCGGCGGTCGGTTCCTCGAAGCCCGCGATCATCCGCAACGTCGTGGTCTTGCCGCAGCCCGACGGGCCGAGAAGGGAAAAGAACTCCCCCTCCCGGATGTCCAGGTCGAGGTTGCTGACCGCGTCGACCCCTCCGCCATAGCTCTTGGAGATGGCTTTCAACGAGATCGCGATGTCGTCGGTCATGTCACGCATGGTCGTTGCAGGCTCCCGTTGTCACGCTCAGCCGCCGAGGGTGCGCATGTACTGGTTGTTCAGCCGGTCGAAGTTCTGGTTGTACCAGTTCCAGTCCGGCGTCACGAGATTGGCCACCTTGTCCTCGCCGATATAGAGCGTGTCGGCATAGACCGGCTCCAGCTCGGTCCTGGTGTTGACGGGGGCGAGCCACATCTCTTCGGTCAGCACCTTCTGGACGGGCGGCGACAGGACGTGGTTGACCCAGGCATAGGCCAGGTCCTTTACGCCGGAGCCGGAGGTGACCGAATAGGTCTGTTCCAGCGCGACCGACCCCTCCTCGGGCCAGGCGAAGCCCAGCGGCGTGTCCTGGCCAGTGTATTTCAGGATCCCGGCATCGTCGATCACGGCGATCGCGACCTCTTCGGACAGCATCAGCTGTTCCATCGCCCCGGTGAAATCGGCCAGCCGCATGGGCTTGAGCCGCTCCAGCGCCTCGAACATCGCGTCGATATCGGTGAAGCCGTCGCCGTAGATCTGCCCCAGCATCAGGAAGAACCCCGCACCCAGCGTGTTCTGCATCACGTAGGAGCCACGCCGCCCGGCATAGTCCTCGTTGAACATGTCGGTCCAGGACGTGGGTGGCGCACTGACCAGATCCTTGCGATAGCCCAGCCCCACGGCCGAGTTCAGGAAGGTGATCCCCACAAGCTCGTCCCGTTTGGAGAAGCCGTAGATATCGGCGAGGTTGGGCACGTCGGTCTCTGAATAGCTGTCCTCGACCATGTTCGCATCCAGCGCCTTCCAGTGGTCGTGCGGGTTGGCCAGCAGGATGTCGTAGAACGGCCGGTTCGGGCTGGAGGACAACAGCTTGGGCATGAACGGCCAGCCGGTGTCGATCTCTACCTTGCAGCCGTGAGTTTCCTCGAAACCGGGCACGATGCTGGCCTTGAAGACCTCGTCCCAGGTGCCGCCCCAGCCGGCGATCTTGAGGACCGGGGTCTGCGCCCCGACGATCGAGGGGGCCGCCAGAGAGCCCAGCGCGAAGGCCGCGCCTCCGGACAGGACCTGCCGGCGCGTGGTCGCGGCGCGGATCGATTTGCGGTCAGTCATCTTTGTCTTGCCTCCAGTGTCGTGGCCGCCATCGCGGCACGGGTTGAAAAAGCTGTCAGAGCCGGACGTAGGATTGCAGCCCCATGAGCCGCTCCATCACCAGCACCGCCACGGTCGCCATCACCAACGTGACGAGAGAGGCCGCAGCGATGGTCGGGTCGAAGTTGAAGCGCAGGTAGTTGAACATGTGGATCGGCAGCGTGGTGCTGTTGGGCGCCACGAGGAACAGCGACACCTCGAACTGGTCGAAGCTCACGATGAAGCCGAACATCGCGCCCGCGATCACCCCGGGCTTGATCAGCGGCATGGTCACCTCGCGGAACACCTCCCAGGGGGTCGCGCCCAGCGAGGCGGCCGCATCCTCCAGCGAGCGGTCGAAATCGGTCAGCACGGCGGTGACGGTGCGGATCGTGTAGGGGATCTTCACCGCGATATGGGCGATCAGCAGCGCCCAGAAACCGCGGCCCAGGTCGGTGAGATAGAACATCTGGAAGATCGCGAGCCCGGTCAGGATCGACGGCACCATCAGCGGCGACACGAACAGCGCCGAGAGCGCCCCCGAAAACGGCAGGTTGCCCCGCACCAGCGCCAGCGCCGCCATCGTGCCCAGCGTGGTCGAGACGACGACCGACACGCAGGCCAGCCCCAGCGAAAAGCGCAGCGCTTACATGAACTCGGGCGAGGACAGGAAATCCTCGACCCAGCGCAACGAGAAGCCCGTGGGCGGGAACTGGATATAGGGCGCGTCGTTGAACGCGAAAAGCACGATGAAGACCAGCGGCAGCAGCAGGAACGCCAGGATCAGGGCGATCAGAAGCGACCAGCCGAGGCTGGCCAGACGGCCGATCAGCGGGGCGCCGGTCACGTCCCGCCCCCGCGCCCGACCCGAGACAAGACCCGCCAATAGGCGGCGATCACGCTCATCGACAGGACCAGCAGGGCGAAGCCCAGCGCCGCCGCGAAGCTCGGATTGAAGCTCGACGCGATCTGTTGGTAGATCAGGATCGGCAGGTTCACGAAAGCGAAGCCGCCCATCAGGGTCGGCGTCACGTAGGAACTGATCGTCAGCGCGAAGACCAGCAGCGACCCGGCCAGGATCCCCGGCACCGACAATGGCAGCGTCACCTCGACGAAGGCCCGCAGCCGGGTGGCGCCCAGCGATTGCGCCGCCTGCTCCAGCCGGTCGTCGATCCGGCCGAGAACGCCGACCAGCGTCAGCACCATGAACGGCACGAAGATATGGGTCATGGCGACCACGATGCCGAAGGTGTTGTACATTAGGGGCAACGGCTCGGCGATCAGCCCGGCGCCGGTCAATGTCCGGTTGATCACGCCCTGGTCCGCAAGCAGCGTCATCCAGGCGAAGGTGCGGATCACCATGCCAGTCATCATCGGGCTGAGAACCGCGATCATCAGGATGCTGCGCCAGGCCGCGCTGCGCATCCGCGCCAGTTGCAGCGCCAGCGGATAGGCGATCGCCAGGCTCGCGCCGGTCACGTAGAGGCCGAGCAGGACGGTGCTGCCCACCGCCTCCAGGTAATAGGTGTCCTGCACCATGCGGGTGTAGTTCTCGAGGGTGAAGGTGACCGTGTCGTCCCAGAGCGGGTTGCCGGTCAGAAGGCTGAAGAGCAGCATCACCGCCAGCGGCATGAGAAAGAGCACCGCGAAAAACGCCAGCGCCGGCGAAAGCAGCAGCCACGCGGTCCGTCGGCCGGAGCTTGCGGGGCGGGGGCCGGAGCTTGCGGGGCGGGGGCCGGAGCTTGCGGGGCGGGGGCCGCCGCGCGGCGTATCGTCGAGCGTGATGTCCGCGGTGGTCATGAAACCTCCATGGGGCAGCTTCAGAATCATTTCGACGATAGGTACGGTTTTCGAAAATCCGGGCGCACCGGTGCCCGCCGCCCGAGCGGATATGTCCAGAAAGGCCCTGTCTTGCTGAAAATTTGTGCCTGTTGCCCGGATCAGAGCTTCGAGACAAGCGCTCCGCCATCGACCGCGAGCGTCGTGCCGGTGATGTAGGACCCCGCGTCGTTCGCCAGCAGCAGCAGTGGGGCGGACAGCTCCTCGGGCCGCGCCGGGCGGCCCATGGGCACGCGCTCCAGCGCCGCCTGCCCGCGCCCGGAGGCGAAGAACTCCGCCGACATGTCCGTCGCCACGTAGCCGGGCGCCAGCGCGTTCACCCGGATGTTCTGCGACGCGAGCTCCATGGCCATGACCTCGGTCAGGCGGATCAGCCCGGCCTTCGCGGCGACATAGCCCGGCACCCAATCGCCGCCGCGCAGACCGCTGATCGAGGCGACGTTGACGATGGCCCCGCCCAGTCCGTCCGCCGCCATGGATCGCGCGACCGCCTGCGCCATGAACCAGGCGCCGGTCAGATCGGTGTCCACGACCTGCCGCCAATCCTCCTCGTCCTGCTCCAGCATCGGTTTCGCGACCAGAACGCCCGCGTTGTTCACCAGGATGTCGATGCGCCCAGCGGCGGCGCAGGCCTCGTCGACCGCCGCCCGAACCGCTTGCGCGTCCGTCACATCGACCCGCAGATGCACCGCATCCGGATCCAGCCCCGCATCGTCGCCGCCCCCACCGCTGCGCGACGCCGCGACGATCCGCGCCCCCGCCGCCGCGAGAACCTGCGCGAAGTGCCGCCCCAACCCGCGATTGGCCCCGGTGACCAGCGCCGTCTTTCCCGTGAGATCCATGCCCGGCATCGTTGTTGTCATACCCACGCGCTCCTTCATGGTTTACCCCGGCCCGGCAGCATTGCGCCGGCCCGTTGCGGGGGCCATCCGATCGCGACGCCGGTCCTGATTCCGCGCCGAACCGGCGACCCCGTCGATCCGCCCCCGGACCTTGTTGCCCGGCGGCGGCGGACACGATCCGAACCGGACAGCCCGAGACCGGGACCTGCCGCGGACCCGAACCAGCCCATATCCGACCCCGGAATACCTCCACGGTATCCGTTCCCGGCACGCAAGGCGCCGCACCGAGGCAACCTGTGCCCCGGTCGTCCACAGTGCGACCCGCGGATATCCTGCATGTTATCTTTGCCTGCGCCCCTTGGGCGCAGCCGCGGCTGTTTCCGCACGATTCCGACCGGGAGACCTGACCATCCGCTCGGCCGCCGCGCAAGTCGGCATCGTGCACCGTTTGGCGCCGCAAGGCGCGTTCGCGTCCCTCCGAGAGAGCGCCGGCGCTTCGTGGCGGAACAAGGCCCCGAAACGACGCCTGCCGCGATCCCGGCTTCCTTCGGCGCCAAGGGCTTCGGGGCCAAGGGCACTTTTCTTGGGTTCGAGCGCATCACTCCTGCCGCCAAGCCCGAGGTCGGGAATTCGGAACGAAGAAACCAAAGACCGATCCCTGCACGCCCATGCGCCTTGAAAGCGGGACAGGAGGCCAAGCCCAATGAGCGCGGCCTTCAGGACCTAGTCCGAGCAACAAGCTGCCAGGCACGTCTGGTTCGCCGCCGGTCCCACGGTCAGAGCCCTGGTGTGGCCTGATCTTCGGGGTTTGCCTGAGGTATCACCGCCGGGGCGTTACACCTGCATTCCCACGCCATCCCTGAAAGGGTTCAGACGGTTTCCCGCAGCCATTGAGCCGATTTGGCCTCAAGCCGAAGCAAGCAATTGCCCGGGCGTATCGGACTTGTCAGACGAGTTTCTGGCCAGGTTTGGTCTTCGACGATTGTCTGGCCGGATTTGGTCGTGGGCAGTTGAATGCATCGACCCTCGACAGCCTGGGCAAGGCCGGCGGAGGATCGCCGAGAACCGCAAATTCGCCGAGATCGCCCGACAGGTTGCAAGCCTCATAGGTGGCGGTCCGCCCGCAAGGCACAACGACGACCTTGCCCAGACGGGCAACAGGCCCGTTGTGCCGACCTAACGCTCGTCGACCGCCCGCAGCTCGATTCTTTTCGGATGTCGCCGGGAAACGGCGCGACCTTCGCCTCGCAACAGATTGCAACGCCCCATGGTCTCGCCCAAAGCCCTGTATCCAGCGCAAGGCGCTGCGGATCGCCTCCAACCGGTCAGGCACCGATGGCGAGCCGCTCGGGGCTCATCGACAGGGGTTCGGGATCGCGCAGGACGTAGCCCCTGCCCCAAACCGTCTCGATGTAGTTCTGGCCGCCGGTCGCGGTGCTGAGCTTTTTGCGCAACTTGCAGATGAAGACGTCGATGATCTTGAGCTCGGGTTCGTCCATCCCGCCATAGAGATGGTTGAGGAACATCTCCTTGGTCAGCGTCGTCCCCTTGCGCAGGGAGAGCAGCTCGAACATCTGGTATTCCTTGCCAGTCAGATGCACCGGCTGGCCATCGACCTCGACGGTCTTGGCGTCCAGGTTCACCAGGATGCGACCGGTCTTGATGACCGACTGGGCATGCCCCTTGGAGCGGCGGATGATCGCGTGGATGCGCGCCACCAGCTCCTCGCGGTGAAAGGGCTTGGTCAGGTAGTCGTCGGCCCCGAAGCCGAAGCTCTTGAGCTTGCTCTCGGTCGCCTCTTCGCCGGTCAGCACGAGGATCGGCGTGTCGATCCGTGCCAGGCGCAACTGCCGCAGAACGTCCAGGCCGTTCATGTCCGGCAGGTTCAGATCCAGGAGGATCAAATCGTAGTCGTAGAGCTTCGCAAGATCGATCCCCTCTTCGCCAAGGTCCGTCGCGTAGACGTTGAGGTTGGCGTGCGTCAGCATCAACTCGATACTCTTCGACGTCGTGGGGTCGTCTTCTACCAGCAAGACACGCATCAGGATTCTCCGCTATCTCCGTTCCTGCGCTCAAACTAGGCGCAGAAAGGTTAACCCGCCGTTACCGTGTAGAGCAGTTTTACACTTCTACCTAGGGTTGTCTATACTTTTGCAACGCCGTCGCGCGCAAGGCTGCCTCGCCGTGGGTCGCCACGGCGGTCTCCCATTCCGAGAATTCCTCGTCGGAGAGTGCATAGGTCTCCAGCGCCGCCTCGCGGGTCAGCAGCCCGTAGAGCACCGCCTTGACCACCGCGGCCTTGCGCGACGCGACCCAGCGCACCGTCGTCTCGGGCGGCAGATCCGCCCGGGTCATGATCGTTCCATCCGGCATCTTGACGGAGCGCGGTCCGTCCACCTTTCGCAAGTACATCCTGTGATCCGTCCGTAGCGGCCTGTCCGGACTTGACCCTGCCCCGGCACGCTTAACTGGCGATGAAGCCGGGCCTTGAGAATGCTTCGAGTTTTCTTATATTTCTCTCTCCTGTCTCCGGAGATTCGATGCCCCTCGACCCCGCCCTGAATTCGCTCGGCTTTGCCAAGGCCCCCGCCGAAACCCGTGTCGTGGTCGCGATGTCGGGCGGCGTGGACAGTTCCGTGGTCGCGGCAGAGCTCGCCGCCGAAGGCTACGACGTGGTCGGCGTCACGCTGCAGCTATACGATCACGGCGCGGCGCTGGCGAAAAAGGGCGCATGCTGCGCCGGCCGCGACATCCACGATGCCCGCCGCGTGGCCGAGGCCATGGGCTTTCCGCACTACGTTCTCGACTACGAGAACGTCTTCCGCGACGCGGTGATCGACGAGTTCGCCGACAGTTACCTCGCGGGCGCCACACCGGTGCCCTGCATCCGCTGCAACGAGCGGGTGAAATTCCGTGACCTGCTGGAGACCGCCAAGGACCTGGATGCGGACTGCATGGCGACCGGGCATTACATCCAGCGCAAGATGGGCGCCGCGGGGCCGGAGCTTCACCAGGCCGCGGATACCGCGCGGGATCAATCCTATTTCCTGTTTTCCACCACGCCCGAGCAATTGTCCTACCTGCGGTTTCCCCTTGGCCACCTGCCCTCCAAGGCGGCCACCCGGGATCTGGCCGCGCAACACGGGCTGAGGGTGGCGGACAAGCCCGACAGCCAGGACATTTGCTTCGTGCCCAACGGCAATTACGCCAGCGTGATCGAGAAACTGCGCCCCGGCGCCGCCGATCCCGGCGAGATCGTCCATGCCGACGGCCGCGTTCTGGGCAGCCATCGGGGCGTGATCCACTACACCATCGGACAGCGACGCGGCCTCGGGATCGGCGGGCTGGCGGATCCGCTCTACGTGGTGCGCCTCGACGTGGAGAACCGGCGTGTGATCGTCGGCCCGAAAGAGATGCTGGCGACCCGCACCGTGCCCGTGCGCGAGATCAACTGGCTTGGGGACGGCGACTTCGCCGACGCGACAGAACGCAACATCCTGGTCAAGGTCCGATCCACCCGCCCGCCGACCGAGGCCGTCCTGCGCCCGGTGTCGGAAACCGAGGCGGAGGTAGAGCTGCTGGTCGCGGAAGAAGGCGTATCCCCGGGGCAGGCCTGTGTCTTCTATGCCCCCGAAGGCAGCCGCGTCCTCGGAGGCGGCTGGATCTGGCGTGGCCGCTAGGCGCCCGAATTTTCGCCGAAAATTCGAACCAGATTATTCGCGAATAATCTGTGGCGCCCGGACGGCACCCTGGGGCGACGGTCAAAATGGGTCTGGCGGAAGCCGATGCAGGCTCCTATCGAACTCTCTATGATCTATGCTTCCGCAGACCAGTGGCGCGACGCCGCCTCGAAAAGGGTCCTCTTCTTCGGAATGTCGGGCCTGGGCAAGACCCGGCTGGCCGCCATGCTGCGGGACACGGGCCACTGGTTCCACTACTCGGTCGATTACCGGATCGGCACCCGCTACATGGGCGAGGCCATCGCCGACAACGCCAAGCGCCTGGCCATGCAGGTGCCGCTTCTGCGCGAGCTTCTGCTGTCCGATTCGATCTACATCGGCTCCAACATCACCTTCGAGAACCTCGCCCCGCTGTCGAGCTACCTTGGCAAGCCGGGCAATGCCGCGGCCGGCGGCCTGCCACTGACGGAATATCTCAAGCGTCAGGACCAGCACCGCGAGGCCGAGGTCGCGGCCCTTCTCGACACCGGGCATTTCATCGACCGGGCCGCCGACCTCTATGGCTATCCGCATTTCGTCTGCGATTCCGGCGGCTCGATCTGCGAGGTCGTGGATCCCGCCCGCGCCGACGACCCGGTCCTCCGGCACCTGTCGGAGCGGGTGCTTCTCGTCCATATCGCCGGCTCCGAGGCCCATACCGAGACCCTGATCCAGCGCTTCGACAGGGCGCCGAAGCCGATGTATTACCAGCCCGCCTTCCTGGCCACGGCCTGTGCGGATTACCTGGCGGAGCACGGCCGCCGCGAAGAGGATGTCGATCCCGACGCCTTCATCCGCTGGACCTATGCCCGGGCGCTGGCCCACCGGGCCCCTCTCTATGCCGCGATGGCGCGTTGGGGGGTCACGGTCGAGGCCGCCGACGTGGCCCGTGTGGGATCCGAGGCCGAGGCTGTGGAACTCGTGGCCGACGCCCTGGCGGCGCGGACGCAGGAAGGCTAGGCGCCGCGCGGGCTCACTCGCCGGCGCAATAGCGGACCGCCTGGCCGATCGCGTTGGACGACCCCGCAAGGCTGAACCCCGCAAGCCGCCGCCCGTCGTTGGAATAGATCTCGGCCCGCGCGGCCCCCTGCAGCGCCCGCACGATCACCCCGCTCGGCCGGACGGTGGTCTGCAACTGCCCCTCGTACTCGACGAAGCGGGGCTTCCAGGCCCCCGCCCCCCGCACCCGGATCTCGTAGCGCCCCGGCGCCGTTCCGATCCGGCTGCCCTCGAGCGTGATCAGGGACCGGCCCCCACGGCCGCAGAGATAGCTCAGTCTCTGGTCCGACACGTTGACGACGCGCGCGGAATAGCCGTCGAGATAGGGCGGATCGCTCGCGATGATCCGCTGTGCCTCCCAGCGCGGACCGTTCGCCGTGCGCGAGGACCCCTGCGGCGCGGCCGGCAGGGGCCGGACCCGATCAGTCGGCGCCGCGAACCCGGCGCAGGATGTCTGGACGCATTGGTCATAGGCCGGGTTCGACGCCGGCCCGAAGTTCGACAGGCAGGACCAGACACAGCGCTGCGCCTCGGACACCTCGACCTGCGCCTGCCCCGCCAGCGGCCACAGCAACGCGCAGACCAGACCAATCCATCGCATGACGATCCTCCCCCTTGATCAGAGCGCAACCCTAGCAAGCCCGGTCCGCGCTGTCATGCCCGGCTTGTGCCGGCCTGCCTGCCGCACTAAGTCCGGGGCGCACCAACACGAGACCGTTCCAATGCCGATCAAGCTGCCCGCCACGTTGCCCGCCTATTCCGTCCTCTCTTCCGAGGGCGTGATGGTGATGGACGACGCACTGGCCGCCAGCCAGGACATCCGTCCGCTGCGGATCGCGCTGCTGAACCTGATGCCCAAGAAGATCCAGACCGAGACCCAGTTCGCCCGGCTGATCGGCGCCACGCCGCTGCAGATCGAGTTTCACCTGATCCGCATGACCGAACACAATTCCAAGACCACCGCGGCCGAGCACATGGAGGCGTTCTATCACCCCTTCGCCGAGGTCGAGGCCTCGGGCGCGAAGTTCGACGGGCTCATCATCACGGGCGCACCGATCGAACACATGCCCTTCGACGAGGTCACCTACTGGGAGGAGCTGCGGCGCGTCTTCGACTGGTCCCAGACCCATGTCCATTCGACCTTCGGCGTCTGCTGGGGCGGAATGGCGATGATCAACCATTTCCACGGCGTGAAGAAGCATATCCTCGACGCCAAGGCGTTCGGCCTCTACCGGCACCGGGTCTGCGCCCCCGAAAGCCCCTATCTGCGGGGCTTTTCCGACGATCTGGCCATGCCCGTCTCGCGCTGGACGGAGATGCGGCGCGACGAGATCGAGGGCATCGAGGGCCTGCGCATCCTGATCGACAGCCCGGAAGCCGGGCCCTGCCTGGTCGAGGACCCCGGCCACCGGGCGCTCTATATCTTCAACCACCTGGAATACGACAGCTTCACCCTGAAGGAAGAATACGACCGGGACGTGCTGTCCGGTGGGGCAATCACGCCGCCGCGCAACTATTTCCCGGGTGACGACCCGGCCCAGACGCCGCTCAACCGCTGGCGCAGCCATGCGCACCTGCTCTATGGCAACTGGGTGTCCGAGATCTACCTCACCACGCCCTTCGACATCGGACGGATCGGCGAGGATTCGACCGACCTGCGCAAATGACCGCGGCCGGTCCCGGGCTCGGCGCGCCCCCGGCGCACGCCGCGCGGCCGGCGGTGACAGCTGGTCTGGACCGGGGCCCGGCCCCGGCTACATCCCTGCCATGCTCCTGACCCGCCTCCTCGTCGCTTTCGTGCTGCTGTGCCTTCTGGTCGCAGTGCTGACCCTCTACCGGGCCCATCAGCGCGAACGCGCGGCAGAGGCCGCCTTTCCGCCCGAGGGCCGGATGGTCGAGGTCGCGGGGCTGCGGGTTCATGCGGTCGTCACCGGCACCGGGCCGGACGTCGTGCTGATCCACGGCTCCTCGGGCAACACGCGGGACCTCACCTTCCGCCTGGCCGGGGCGCTGGCGGACCGCTACCGTGTGATCGTCTTCGACCGGCCGGGCCTGGGCTATTCCGACCGGCTCCACGGCGACGATGGGATCGTGGCCCAGGCCTCTACCCTCAGTGCCGCGGCGCAGGCGTTGGGGGCCGAACGGCCGATCGTCATGGGGCAAAGCTATGGCGGGGCCGTCGCCCTGGCCTGGGCCGTGCATTTCCCCGACAGGCTCTCGGCGCTGGTGCCGGTCTCGTCGCCCTCGCAACGCTGGGAGGGGCCGCTGCCCCTGCTCTACAAGGTCACGTCGCACCCGGTGGGCGCCGCCCTGGTCGTGCCGCTGATCACCGCCTGGGTGCCGGACGGCTATGTCCGCGACCAGGTGGAGAGCATCTTTGCCCCGCAATCGATGCCCGAGGGCTATGCCGCCCATGTCGGGGCCCCGCTCACCCTGCGCCGGGTGTCGATGCGCGCCAATGCCGCCCAGCGGGCCACGCTGAAGGACGAGATCACGGCGCTTCGGCCCCGCTACGGCGAGATCGACGTCCCCGTCGAGATCGTGCACGGCACCGCCGACACCACCGTCCCGTTCGGGATCCACGCCGAACCCCTGCGCGATCAGGTCCCCGGCGCACGGCTTACGCCCCTGCCAGGCATCGGCCATGTCCCCCAGAACGTCGCGACCGAGGCCGTGGCCGCCGGCATCGACCGCGCCCATGCCCGTGTGCTGGCCGACAGCGACGCATTGCGCTAGGCGTCCGGCCCC
This sequence comes from Roseisalinus antarcticus, assembly GCF_900172355.1. Classification (GTDB taxonomy): domain Bacteria; phylum Pseudomonadota; class Alphaproteobacteria; order Rhodobacterales; family Rhodobacteraceae; genus Oceanicola; species Oceanicola antarcticus_A. The sequence continues at coordinate 262,089 of NZ_FWFZ01000001.1, forward strand.
GCGATACTCATGCCACCAGAACGGAGGGCGACATGGACCTGCCATTTGACGGCGCAATCAGCGACTTTCTGGAAAACGACGCGCCCGACGACGTGCGCAAGGCGATCCAGGACGCGGACAAGCACGACATGCTGTCCGAAAGCTATCCCTACGACGAGCGCCTCTCGAAATCCGACTACAAGGACCACATGGAGCCCCTGCAGGAGGAGCTGGTCCGGATGAACGCGGATGTGCAGAAATCGGGCAAGCGCGTGGTCGTGCTGTTCGAGGGGCGCGATGCCGCCGGCAAGGGCGGCACGATCAAGGCGATGACCGAGAACCTCAACCCCCGCGTCGCCCGCGTGGTGGCCCTGCCCAAGCCCTCGGATGTCGAGGCCGGTCAATGGTATTTCCAGCGCTATGTCGAGCAACTGCCCACGGCCGGCGAAATGGTCCTGTTCGACCGGTCCTGGTACAACCGCGGCGTGGTCGAGCATGTCTTCGACTTCTGCACCCCGCGCCAGCGCGAACACTTCTTTCGCCAGCTGCCCGCCTTCGAGGACATGCTGGTCGAAGAGGGCATCCACCTGTTCAAGATCTGGCTCAACGTAGGCCAGGCCGAGCAGCTGCGCCGGTTCCTGAAACGCGAGACGGACCCGCTGAAGCAATGGAAACTGTCCTGGATCGACGTCGAGGGGCTGAAACGCTGGGATGCCTATTCGGAGGCGATCACCGAGACGCTGCGCCGCTCGGACAGCCATGTCGCGCCCTGGACCGTGATCCGCTCGGACGACAAGTCCCGCGCCCGGATCGCGGCGATCCAGACCGTGCTGCACGGCATCGACTACGAGGGCAAGCGGCCGGAGAAGATCGGCCATATCGACCTGAACATCTGCCGCGGCCCCGACATCTGGGATGCCTAAACGCGGGTATCACCATGGCAACCTGCGCCAGGCCCTGGTCGACGCGTCGCTGACGCTGATCGAGACCAAGGGCCCCACCGGGTTCACCCTGTCCGAGGCCGCCAAGCAGGCCGGCGTCACCCCCGCCGCCGTCTATCGCCATTTCGAGGGCCGCGAAGAGCTGATCGCCGAGGCCGCGCTGCAGGGCTACGGCATCTACGCCGACCTGATGGAGCATGCCTATGCCAGCGGGCAGCCTTCGGCGCTGGCCGCGTTCGAGGCGACGGGCCGGGCCTATCTCGCCTTCGCCCGCCGGTTTCCGGGCCATTACGTGGCGATGTTCGAAAGCGGGATCTCGATCCAGCGGACGCCGGACCTGCATGCCGCCGCCACCCGCGCGATGGACGTGCTGGAAAAGGCGGCCGTCGCGCTGTCCGAGCATATTCCGCCCGAAAAGCGCCCGCCGCCGCAGATGGTCTCGGCCCATATCTGGGCGCTGAGCCACGGCGTGGTCGAGCTGTTCGCCCGCGGCAGTCCCGGCACGAAATCGCCCTTTCCGCCCGAGGATCTTCTGGAGACCGGAATCGGCGTCTACCTGCGCGGGCTGGGCCTGGTGGACCCCGACAACTGAACCGGACCCTCGCGCCGCGATCGCGGGCCCGGCCCCCCGGACCGACATCCCCGACTGACGCCCCCGCGCAGCACTCCGCGCCAGTGCCCGTTTGCCCCATTGCCGCGCAGCGACCCGGCGCCTATCACGGCGGAGACACGATCCGGAGACGATCCATGGATGGCACGATCGCCACACTCTTCATCATTGCCGGCCTGACGGACATGGGGCTGAATCATTGCCCCACCACCGGCTGCCTGGCGGAAAACTTCGCGACCCCGCGCCTGGCGTTCCAGACCTCGGCGGTGGAATACCAGACCGACCAGGTCGCCCGGGAGATCTCTCTCAACTATGCGCTCGACCGCAAATACGGGCCGTTCCAGCCGGTGGTCGGCCTGTCGGCCACCGACGATCACAGCGCCTGGATCGGCTTTGGGGTGCGGTCGGATTTTCCGGTGTTCGACACCGGCTTCGTGGTCGAGGGCTCGCTGATGCCCGGCTATTACGCGGCCGGCGACGGGCCGGAGCTGGGCGGCAACCTGCACTTCCGCGGCGCTCTCGGTGTCAGCTATGAGTTCGCGAACCGGATGCGGTTGGGGCTTTACTACGATCACCGCTCGAACGCCGATACCCGCGACGAGAATCCGGGCCTGGAGACCTACGGCCTGCGCGTCTCGATCCCGCTGCGCTAGCTAGCCCGCGAGCAGCACCAGCGAGCGTTCGTCCCAGGCCACCCGCGTGGCGGTACCCACGTCGAGCACGGGCCGCCCGATCAGGTTTTTCATCGAGATGGTCAGCGGCTTCTCGACGCCCTCGATCCTGACGTCGTAATAGGTCATGTCGCCGTAATAGACGACCTCGTCGACCATGCCCCGGACCACCCGCCGATCTGTCGTCTCGCCCTCGAACAGGATCGCCAGAGTCTCGGGGCGGATGCCGATGCTCATGTCGCCCGGCGCCGCGCCTGCGGGGGCCTGTTCGGCCGGCACCGCGCAACGGCCCAGCCCCGCGACCTCGACCTCGATCTGCGCCCCGACCTCCGTGACCCGGCCCCGCAGGAAGTTCATCAGCCCGATGAAGGACGCCACCCGCTTGGAGTTCGGACGGCGATAGAGCGTCTCGGGATCGTCGAGCTGGCCGATCTCGCCCTCGAACATCACCGCGATCCGGTCGGACATGACCAGCGCCTCTTCCTGGTCGTGGGTCACGAGGATGAAGGTGATGCCGACCTGCCGTTGCAGGCGCATCAGCTCCACCTGCATCTGCTCGCGCATCTTCTTGTCGAGCGCCGACAGCGGCTCGTCCAGCAGCAGCACCTTGGGTTCGAGGATCAGCGCCCGGGCCAGCGCGACCCGCTGCCGCTGCCCGCCCGAGAGCGCATGGGCCCGCCGCCCGCCATAGCCGCCAAGCCCCACCATCTCCAGCGCGCGCTCTACCGCCCTCGCCTTCTCGGCCTTGCCGCGCGGGTCCTTGCGCAGGCCGAAGGCCACGTTCTCGCCCACGCTCAGATGCGGGAAGATGGCGTAGGACTGGAACACCATGTTCGTCGGCCGGTGGTTTGCCGAGACCCCGCGCATGTCGCGCCCGTCGATATGCAGGCTGCCCGAGGATGTCTCCTCGAACCCGGCGATGGTGCGCAGCAGCGTGGTCTTGCCGCAGCCCGAGGGGCCCAGCAGCGAAAAGAACTCGCCCTGCCGGATCTTCAGGTCGATCTGCCGCAGCGCGTGGTAGTCGCCGTAGTACTTGTTGACGCCTTGCAGCGTGATGAGATCGGTCACAGGAACCCTCCGGTATCCTTGAGGCCCGCGCGGGCAAGGCCCCGCCGGCGCATGATTTCCGCCAGCGTCAGCAGCAAGATGGACAGCGCCACGAGGATCGTCCCCAGCGCCATGACCACCGGCAGCTTGTCGGGGAACCGCAAGAGCCCCCAGATATAGACCGGCATGGTCGGCGAATTGCCCGACAGGAAGAAGGCGATGATGAACTCGTCGAGGCTGATGGTGAACGAGATCAGCAGGCTGGACACGATGCCGGGGGCCACCAGCGGCAGCGTCACCAGCCGGAACGCGCCCCAGCGCGACTGGCCCAGGTCCATTGCCGCCTCTTCCATCGACCGGTCGAGGTTCTGGAACGCCCCGTTCAGGATCGCGATGCAGAACGGTGTGCAGATCAGCGTATGGGCCAGGATGATCGTCCAGTTGCCCAGGGACAGCCCCATGACCCGCACCACGACCACCAACAGCGAGACCGCCACGATGATCTCGGGCAGCACCAGCGGCAGCATGATGAAGCCGGTGATGCCGCGCTTGCCCGGAAACTCCGCCATCGTGCCAGCTCGCGCGGCGCACATCCCCAGGCAAGTCGCCAGCAGGGCCGAGACCACGGCGATTGTCAGCGAATTGCCGACCGCCTCGTGCAGCGCGGCCGTGGTGGCAAGCTCTCCGAACCATTGGGTGGTGAAGCCCTGCAAGGGAAAGGCGATGATCGAGCCGTCGTTGAAGGCAAAGATCGGCAGCAGCACGATCGGCGCGTAGAGAAAGATCAGGTAGGCGATGGCATAGATGCGCAGGCTCATCGGGACCTCAGCCATTTACGGTTCAACCAGACGAAGGCGAGCGCGATCACGGTCACGCAGATCATGGCGATGATCGCCAGCGCCGCCCCCAGCGGCGCGTTGTTCAGCCGCAGGAACTGGGTCTGGATCATGTTCGCGATCATCAGCCCGTTCGGCCCGCCGACAAGGCGCGGCGTCACGTAATCGCCGATGGTCGGAATGAAGACGATCAGCACCGCCGCCACCACCCCCGGCATCGCCAGCGGCAGGGTCACGCGCAGGAAGGTGGTGACCTTCGATTCTCCCAGGTCCTGGGAGGCTTCCAGCAGCGAGCGGTCGATCTTCTCCAGCGCCACGAAGATCGGCAGGATCGCGAAGGGCGCGAAGGCGTGGGCGAGCGTGATGACCACGGCGTTCGCGTTGTAGAGGATGAAGGTAAGCGGCTCGTCGATCAGCCCCACACCCTGCAACGAGGTGTTCAGAACGCCGTTGTAGCCCAGGATCACCTTCCACAGGAACACCCGGATCAGGTAGCTGGTCCAGAACGGGATCGTGATCAGGAACAGCCACAAGGACTTGCGGCTCGGCTGGACATGGAACGACACGAAATAGGCGATGGGAAAGGCCAGAATGACCGTCACCGCCGTAACCGACCCCGCGATCCACAGAGACCGCCCGATCAGGGTGCGGTAGATCGGCCCGCTCAATGCCTCGCGGTAATTGTCCAGGGTGAAGGCTGTGTCGATGTCCAGGAAGTCCTGGGTCCAGAAGCTGAACAGGACGATCGCGCCCAGCGGCAGCGCCAGCAGCAGGAGCGCATAGACGAACGGCACCGAGATCAGCGCAATCGTGCGGCGCTCCTCGTCGCTGAGCCTGCTGTCCTTGCGCATTCTGCCCCCGTCTGTCCTGACGACAGACTTTCCCTCTGGCGCTGCAAAGATCAATGCCAAATGGCCCGCGGACGCGGGTCACCGGGCCGTGCGGCCGCCGCCTCGCGTCGCTCTGCCCACCAGACGGGCAGGCCGGGAACGGGCGCGGCCGTCAGACAAGCTCCTGAATACTGTCGAAGACCTCCAGCACGGGCGGGCCCGCATAGAGGTCCGACTGGCTGCGCACCCCGCCATGGGCGGCGCGAAAGGCCTCCGATTTCGTCCAGGCCTCGAACGCCGCGCGATCGCGCCACAGGGTGTGCGACGCGTAAAGCCGCACCTCCCCCGAGACAGCGCCCTTGAACAGGTGAAACGACAGGAAACCGTCCACCTCCTTCAGCCGGCTGTCGCGGCCCAGCCAGACCGCTTCAAACGCCTCCTCGCGCCCCACCACCACCTCGAACCGGTTCATTGTCAGACAGGTCATCCGCGCCCTCCATCGCCTGCCCCCAAGAAGACACGCGGGACGGCCCCCGTCCATACCTTGGCTTGAGGCCGGCGGGCGACCCACGTGTCGAACGCCGCGGCCACTTCACCGCGAGCTGCGACGGCGGCCGGGGGCGGAAAAAATCGATTGCCGATGCCAGGGCCGGAAACGATCTCACCGTCCGCGTGAACGGAATGCGGGAGGGCATCCGCGCGAGCGCCCAAGTCCGGATCGAACACCATGCGCACACCGAGGCCGAACGCGGCTTTTTCAGGGGAATGACGACCGAAAGCTCCTAAACGAAGGCCGCGCACGTCGTTCTTCTCAGCGAGGTGTTGCTGAATGCGCCATGCTCTGGACGTGCCCACGCTCCGGACGGGCGGAGGCGAAGTCGTGCCTGATCTCTACCGCGTGCCCTATCTGGCCTGGGTCCATGACGGCACGAACGTGGGCGCCAAGCTGGACCGGTCGAGGAAAGCTCCTGCAGCGCAGGCAGTCGTCCCACCCTGGGACCAATCGGAAGTCGGCTGGCAGGAGAGGAAGCCGGGCCGTTTCCGGCGATTCCGGGTTTTGCAACCGACCTGTCGTCCGACCAGCAGGCGACCAGAGACCGGAGCTGATCCTGCAACGGCCCATCGTCCTGTAGAATCGGCGCCTCCCGCCAAAGGAAATGGCCGCGATGGTTCCCATCGCGGCCATTCTTGATGCAGCCAGTCCTGCGAGCGATGTCCCAAGGCGCGGAATGCGTCGCGCCAAAGGCGCGCCCGTTTCCAATCCGTGGCGCCAAAGGCGCGCCCATTTCCAATCCGTGCGATCGCCCGAAGCGTCAGCGCTTGGAGAACTGGAAGCTCTTGCGGGCCTTGGCGCGGCCGTATTTCTTGCGCTCGACCACGCGGCTGTCGCGGGTCAGGAAGCCTGCGGCCTTCAGCGGCGGACGCAGGGTCGGATCGTAAAGCTGCAGCGCCTTCGAGATGCCGTGCTTGACCGCGCCGGCCTGGCCGGACAGACCGCCGCCCTTGACGGTGGCCATCACGTCGAACTGGCCTTCGACACCCGCAACCTGGAACGGCTGCTTGAGGATCATCTGCAGCACCGGGCGGGCGAAGTAGACGTTGATCTCGCGGCCGTTGATGGTGACCTTGCCCGACCCGGGCTTGATCCAGACGCGGGCGACCGCGTCCTTCCGCTTGCCGGTGGCATAGGACCGGCCAAGCGAATCGCGGACCGGCTCCCGCGGGGTTTCGGGCTCGGGGGCGACGGTGCCTTCGGCGATCTCGCCGAGCTCTTCGAGGGAAGTGACTTGATCGGCCATTACGCGGTCCTCGTGTTCTTCTTGTTCATGGACTTGACGTCCAGAACTTCGGGCTTCTGCGCGTCCATGCCATGCTCGGCGCCGGCGAATACGCGCAGGTGGGTCATCTGGGTGCGCGACAGGCGGTTGCCCGGCAGCATCCGCTTGACCGCCTGCATGACCACGCGCTCGGGGTGCTTGCCCTCGAGGATCTGGCCCGTGGTGCGCGACTTGATGCCGCCCGGATAGCCGGTGTGCCAGTAGTTCGGCTTGTCGCGCTTGTTGCCGGTCAGCTGCACCTTGTCGGCGTTGATGACGATGACGTTGTCGCCCATGTCCATATGCGGCGTGAACGACGGCTTGTGCTTGCCGCGCAGACGCGTGGCGACGATCGAGGCGAGACGGCCCAGAACGACGCCTTCGGCGTCGATCAGGATCCATTTCTTGTCGATATCCGCCGGGGTAGCGGTAAAGGTTTTCATTGCTCGGTCCTGAGTATTGTTGCGCCAGCCCGGATCGGGACGGCGCGGGTCATTCGGATGGGCGGGTTATATAGATGCGCCGCCGCCCGTCAAGGACCATGACCATCATTAAAACAAGCCTTATCAATGTCTTGAAATATAGGTATCATTTTACCCCACACCACTGCCGCTTTCCGGACCCACCTCGCGCAGCCCCCGGCCCTCGGGCGGGATCGCATAGGTCATCGAGGCGCGCGCCACCGCGCCCGCCGCGTCGCCCGACCGGATCAGCACGTCGCCCACGGCCAGCAGCCGCCCCAGCTTCAGGATCCGCGCCTCGGCCACGAGCGGCGCTCCGGCCTCGGGCTTGCGCATGAAATCGATGGCGCTGCCGGTGGTCACGGCCAGCGCCTGCGGGCCGATCATCGCGAGCAGCGCGAGATAGAACGCAACGTCCGCCAGCCCGAACATCGCCGGCCCCGAGACCGTCCCGCCCGGCCGCAGGTGCCTGTCGCTGACGTCAAGCCGCAGGTCCAGCGCCATGGGCGCCACGCGCAGGATCGTGTGATCCCCGGCGGCCTGCGGGAATTCGTCCGCCAGAAACGCCTCCAGCGCCGCCTTGTCCATCATGATATCCGCCACCCGGCTCGCCTCCGTCCGTTGTCCCGCGTCACCCCGGGCCCCGATGCTCCGGGGCGACTCCCGCGGATACCAGCCGCGGCGGGAAATCCGCGCCCCGATGCAAGACGCCGGATCCACCGCCCGCGTCAAGGCCCCTGCCCGCCCAGACTAAATTCGGCCAGCCCCAATTCGGCCAGCCCCAATTCGCCCAGACCCCGTTCGCCCGCCGAGCCCGCACCGGTCCCGCACCAGACCCCCACCCCCGGGTTTCGCCGGGCACCGGCGCGATCCCCCTTGCGCCCGGGCGCGGGCCGGTCGACAAACCATGCCGCAGCCAGACCGCCAGGAGAGCCGAAGATGTCCCGTACCGCACAGACCTTCGCGCCGCCCGTGATGGAGGCGCGCCGCTGGATCACCGGCCTCGAATTTCCGGCGGACCGGCCCCTGATCAACGTGAGCCAGGCCGCGCCGGTCGACCCGCCGCCGCCGCCGCTGCTGGCCGAGATGGCCCGGCTGGTGACCGAGGTGCCCGAGACCCATCTCTACGGCCCGGTCCTCGGCCTCGGGCCCCTGCGCGAAGAGATCGCGCAGCAATGGTCCGAGGCCTATGGCGGCAGCGTGGCGCCATCGCAGGTCGCCATCACCGCGGGCTGCAACCAGGCCTTCGCGGCGGCAGTGTCGACCCTGTGCGACGAGGGCGACGAGGTGATCCTGCCCGTGCCCTATTATTTCAACCACGCCATGTGGCTGCAGATGGAAGGCGTCCGCGCGGTGCCGCTGCAGACCCATGCCGGCCTGCTGCCCGACGCCGATGAGGCCGCCGCCCTGATCGGCCCGCGCACCCGCGCCATTGCACTGGTCACGCCGAACAACCCCGGCGGCGTGGAATACCCCGCCGCGCTGGTCCGCGCCTTCTTCGACCTGGCGCGGGCGCGGGGCATCGCGCTGATCGTGGACGAGACCTACCGCGACTTCGACAGCCGCGCCGCCCCGGTCCATGACCTCTTCGGCGAGGCCGACTGGGACGACACGCTGATCCACCTCTATTCCTTCTCCAAGACCTACCGCCTGACCGGCCACCGGGTGGGCGCGATGCTGTCCTCGCCCGCGCGGCTCGCCGAGGCGGAGAAATTCCTCGACACGGTCGCCATCTGCGCCCCGCAGCTGGGCCAGCACGCGGCGCTCTGGGGGATGCGCAACCTGACCCGATGGAAGGCGGGCGAGCGGGCCGAGATCCTCGACCGCCGCGCCGCGCTGGAAGAGGGGATCGCCACCCTCGACGGCTGGGACCTGCTGGGCTGCGGCGCCTATTTCGCCTATGTCCAGCATCCGTTCGACCTGCCCTCGAACACCGCCGCCGAGCGGCTGGTGACCGAGGCCGGCGTGCTGATGCTGCCCGGCACCATGTTCCGCCCCGAGGGCGACGCAAGCGCCGCCCGCGAGTTGCGGATTGCCTTCGCCAATGTCGACCGCGCCGGTATCGCCACGTTGATGGACCGGCTGCGCGCCGCGCGGCTGCGCTAGATCGCGCGGGTCCGCCGCCGCCTCTCTCTCTTGAACCCGGGCGCTGCGGGCCCTAGACAACGAGCGACCCATACGCCCGAGGAGCCCATGGCCAAACAAGCTGCAAAGAAGACCGCGACCTGGATCATCCTTGGTCTCCTGCTGTTCGGGCTCGCGGGGTTCGGCGCCACCTCCTTCGGGGGCAATATCACCAGCCTCGGCCGGGTGGGCGACCAGGAGGTCTCGACCACCGCCTATGCCCGCGAGCTCAACAGCCAGATCCGCGCTTTCGAGGCGCAGACCGGCCAGCCGCTCTCCTTTCCGCAGGCGCAGGCCTTCGGGCTGGACCGCACCGTGCTGTCGCGGCTGATCTCGACGAAGTCGCTCGACAACGAGGCCGCGTCGCTGGGCATTTCCGTGGGCGACGCCCGCATCGCCGACGAGATCATGGCGATTCCGCAGTTCCAGGGCACAGCCGGCAATTTCGACCGCCAGGCCTACAGCTTCGCACTGGAGCGCAACGGCCTGACCGAGACCGAGTTCGAGACCGACCTGCGGCAGCAATTGTCCCGCACCCTGCTGCAAAGCGGCGTGGTTTCGGCCATCCCCGAGCCCGAGGGCTATGGCACGACGCTGGCCACCTTTCTGGCCGAGACGCGCAATTTCCTGTGGGTCGCGCTGACCGAGGACGATCTGCAAAGCCCCGTGGCAGACCCCACGGACGCGCAGCTTCAGGCCTATTACGACGCCAACACCGACCGCTTCATGAGCCCCGAGACCCGCGAAATCACCTTTGCCCGGCTGACGCCCGAGATGATCATGGACGAGGTGAGCGTCGACGAGGACGCCCTGCGCGCCCTCTATGACGAGCGGATCGACGAATATGTCCGGCCCGAGCGGCGGCTGGTGGAGCGGCTGGTCTTCCGCGACGCGGACCAGGCCGAAGCCGCCCGTGCCCGGCTCGCGGACGAAGATCTCGATTTCGACGCCCTGGTGCGCGAGCGCGGCCTCCATCTGGCCGATATCGACCTTGGCGACGTGTCCGAGGCCGACCTGGGCGAGGCCGGCGCGGCCGTTTTCGCCACCGCCACCGGGGACGTGACCGACCCTCAGCCCAGCGAATTCGGACCCGCGCTTTACCGGGTGAACGCCGTTCTGCGGGCCCAGGAGACCACCTTTGAGGAGGCCCGCGGCACACTGCGCGAGGAACTGGCCGCCGAGCGCGCCCGCCGGATCATCGACCAGGATGCCGAGGGCATGACCGATCTGATCGCCGGGGGGGCGAGCATCGAGGATCTGGCCGAGCGCACCGCGCTCGAGCTGGGCACGATCAGCTACACCGAGGACACCACCTCCGGGTTTGCCGCCTATGCCGCGTTCCGCGAGGCCGCCGATGCCGCCGCGCCGGGGGATTTCCCCGAGATCCTGTCGCTGGAGGATGGCGGCGTCTTCGCCCTGCGCATCGACGAGATCCGCGCCCCCGCGCCGATCCCCTTCGCCCAGGCCCGCGACGATGTGGCCGACGCGTGGCGCCGCGCCGAGGTCAAGGACCGCCTGATGGGCCGGGCCGAGACCCTGGCCGACGAGGTCGAGGCCGCCGGCGATTTCACCGCCGAGATGCCCGTTCCCACCGCCGAGACCGGCCTCGACCGCCGCGCCTTCGTAGGCGACACGCCGCCGGCCTTCATGACCGAGGTGTTCGACATGGCCGAGGGCGAGGCCCGCCGCATCGAGACCCCCACCGGTGCCATCGTGGTGCTGGTGACCGCCATCACCCCCGCCGACCCCGAGGCCGCGGCCGTGGCCGAAGAGGCCGCCCGCATCGCCGCCGAGGCGCAATCGGCGATCACCCAGGACATCTTCGACGTCTTCACCCGCTCCGTTCAGACCCGCACCGATGTCCGCATCGACCAGGCGGCGGTGAACGCGGTCAACGCGACGTTCCAGTAGCCATGGCCCTGACCCCGGATTTCGACAGCTTCCGCGCAGGCTTCGAGGCGGGCCGGAACCAGCTGGTCTACACCCGACTGGCCGCCGATCTCGACACGCCCGTCTCGCTGATGCTCAAGCTCTCGGGCGCGGGCAAGCATGCCTTCGTTCTGGAATCCGTGACCGGGGGCGAGGTGCGCGGGCGCTATTCCATCGTCGGGCTGAACCCCGATCTGATCTGGGAATGCCGGGGCGAGACCTCGCGCCTGAACCGTGCGGCCCGCTATGACGAGGACGCCTGGCAGGATCTGGAGGGCTCGCCCCTCGACACCCTGCGCAGCGTCCTGGCCGAAAGCCGGATCGACATCCCCGACGGGCTGCCCGCGGCCTCGGCCGGCCTCTTCGGCTATCTCGGCTACGACATGATCCGCCTGGTCGAGCATCTGCCGGACGTGAACCCCGACCCGCTCGGCCTGCCCGACGCGGTGATGCTGCGGCCTTCGGTCGTGGCCGTGCTCGACGGCGTGAAGGGAGAGGTCATCCTCTGCGCGCCCGCCTGGGTCCAGCCGGGGCTCTCGGCCCGCGCCGCCTATGCCCAGGCCGCCGAGCGGGTGATGGACGCCGAGCGCAGCCTCGACCGCCCCGTTGCCCTGGCCGCCCGCAGCCTCGGCACGGCCGAGCCCGCCGGCCCGCCGGTGTCGAACTTCGCCCATGCCGAGTATCTGGCCGCCGTCGAGACCGCCAAGGACTACATCCGCGCCGGCGACATCTTCCAGGTCGTGCCGTCGCAACGCTGGGCGCAGCCCTTCACCGAGCCGCCGTTCTCGCTCTATCGCAGCCTGCGGCGCACGAATCCCTCGCCCTTCATGTTCTTCTTCAACTTCGGCGGCTTCCAGGTGATCGGCGCCTCGCCCGAGATCCTCGTCCGCGTCTTCGGCCGCGAGGTGACGATCCGCCCCATCGCCGGCACCCGCCCGCGCGGCGCCACGCCCGAGCAGGACAACGCCAACGAGGCCGACCTGCTGGCCGACGCAAAGGAGCTGGCCGAGCACCTGATGCTGCTCGATCTCGGCCGCAACGACGTGGGCCGGGTCGCGAAGATCGGCACCGTTGCCCCCACCGAGCAGTTCATCGTCGAGCGCTACAGCCACGTGATGCACATCGTCTCGAACGTGGTCGGAGAGCTCGCGCCCGAACACGACGCCCTCTCGGCGCTTCTGGCGGGCCTGCCGGCCGGCACCGTGTCGGGCGCGCCAAAGGTCCGCGCGATGCAAATCATCGACGAGCTGGAGCCCGAGAAGCGCGGCGTCTATGGCGGCGGGCTGGGGTATTTCTCGGCGGGCGGCGACATGGACATGTGCATCGCCCTGCGCACGGCCGTGCTGAAGGACGAAACGCTCTATATCCAGGCCGGCGGCGGCGTGGTCTACGACAGCGACCCCGAGGCCGAGTACCAGGAGACGGTGCACAAATCCAACGCGATCCGCCGCGCGGCCGAGGATGCCACGATGTTCCGGGGCGACGGCAACCGCTGACGCGCGGCGCAGCGGCCGCCGGGACCCGCCAGACCGCCGCCCGTAGGGTGCGCGGTCAATGCGGACCTTCCCCAAAAACCGACGCTTCCCTTCAGCGCCCTCTCGCGCAACACTGGCGCAATGAGTGATCCGCCCGAGACGAGTGCCCCGCCCGATCAGGGCATCGGTCCCCCGCTGGCGGTGCTCGGCGTCTTCGCGGGCGTTGCGATGACCGTGCTCTCGGCCTTTGCCGGGGCCTGGTGGATCTGGGCGGCGGTGATTCTGTGGCTGGGGCTGGTCCTGATCGCGATCCTGGGGCAAAGCGACCCGGCCAGCCGCGCCTTCCTGTCGGGCACCTTGCGCAAATCGACCTACACCCAGATCTACACGACCTTGACCCGCCGCCGGGTCATGGCGCTCTGGTCCCGCTATTGCGACCCGGCAGAGGACCGCGCCACCCTGCCTCACCTTTTCCGGTCCGCCCTGACATGGCGGATCTACAGCTTTGCCCTTCTGATCGCCGTCGTCTATCCCATTGTCCTTCTGGTCGGTCAGTGGATCGTTACCGGCGCGGACGCCCGGCTGGGCATCGCGACAGTCATACCCGCCGCGGATTTCTGGCCGGACAGGGCGATCACACTTGGCCTCTTGACCATCCTGATCGCAAGCTTTGGTGCGCGGAAACTGGCGGCAGCCAGTCGGCATCGTGTCCTGCGACAGGCTGCCGACTGGCTGCCTCTCGTCGCATCCGTAGCCGTAATGGCAGTCGCAGTCGCAGTCGCGGTCGCAGGCGCAGTCGCAGTCGCAGTCGCAGGCGCAGTCGCAGGCGCAGTCGCAGTCGCAGGCGCAGTCGCAGTCGAAGGCGCAGGCGCAGTCGCAGTCGCAGGCGCAGTCGGAGGCGCAGGCGCAGTCGCAGGCGCAGGCGCAGGCGCAGTCGCAGTCGCAGTCGCAGCCGTAACCTTCTGGCTCGCTGCGAAAGGCAAGCCTCGCACCGTGCTGTGGCTCGCTTCCGGGTCAGTGTTTGTGGCCTGGGTCAGCGCGACGGTTTTCATCGACTGGCGGGCGGCCGGCGATCCTCAACGCGCCCTCTTCCTCTTCCTCGGAGTCTTTCCCCTCGCCAACGCGCTGTTCGACGCGCTGTCCTATGCCGCCACGCTGGCGCTGCTGCGCCGGGGGCTGCGCTCTCGGTTGCCGCTGGTGTGGGGGCTGGCCGATCTCGCCTTTGCCTGCGTGCTGTTCCTCGCCCTCGGGCTGGCGCTCACCGCCCTCGTCCACGGGCTGAACACGCTCGCGGGCACGCCCCTGCTGGACCTCGGTGCGCTCTTTGCGGGGGTCCGAGAGGCGCCGGGGGCCTATGTCTGGCTCTACCTCATGCTCTTTTCCACCCTGGTGCCGACAGCTCTGCACGGGCTGCTGAGCCTGCTGGGCGTGCAGGGCCTCTGGCCCCGGTTGCTGCGCGCGCCGGTGGCCGACTGGATGCGCAAGGCGGGCGCGGATCCGGTCAACGCGATCCGGGCGCCCTTCGCGCTCGGCACGATCTGGACGGTGCCGCTGCTGGCCCTCTGCGCCGCGCTCTGGGGGCTTGTCACGCTCGGCGATGACGCCGCCCGCTGGCTCGGGGCATGGTATTTCGACGCGCTCCTTCGGGTCGCCCATGTGCAATTGGGGGCGCTCTAGTGCCCGGCGGCGTCAGCCCTCTTCGGACTGCTCCAGCAACAGGGTCGAGACCGGGCCCGGCTGCACCTGGCCGTCGCGGGCCGCGGTGCCCCAGAGGATCAGGGCCGAGATGGTGTCGGGCCGCAGCCGCGCCAGCACCGTCGTGCCCGCGTCCTGGCGGGCCCGGAACGCCGCCTGTTCGAGGAACCGCCGCACCACCCGCGCGTCCTGCCCCTCGGCGTCAAGATCGCGGTAGATCGTCGTCGCGGGCACGCCTGCCGCCTCGGCCGAGCGCAGCGCGGTGTTCAACCCCTGGCTGATGCTGACAAAGCCCATCCCCCGTTCGGCCAGCGCCGCGATGGCCTGGTCGGTCGCGGCGCGGTTCGCCTGCAGCCCGCCCTCGCCGGCATCGACCAGCACCACCGCATCGGGCACGGCGCGCAGCGCGGCCGCCATGTTGACTTCCACGTCCTGGGGCGTGGCGCCGGCGGGCAGTCGGGCCAGAATGCCCACCTCGAACCCCGCGTCCCGAAAGGCACGGGCCCGCGCCCCGGCGCCCTCGGCGGCGGGATCCAGCACTACTGTCACCTTCATGGGCAGGGCGCCGAGGATGATATCGGCCTCCGGCACGCTGCCATCGT
Source organism: Roseisalinus antarcticus (assembly GCF_900172355.1). Taxonomy (GTDB): domain Bacteria; phylum Pseudomonadota; class Alphaproteobacteria; order Rhodobacterales; family Rhodobacteraceae; genus Oceanicola; species Oceanicola antarcticus_A. The sequence continues at coordinate 277,106 of NZ_FWFZ01000001.1, forward strand.
CGAGCATCACCACGGCGATCAGGGGCCTGCCGTCGGTCTCCACCTCGGCGCCGTAGCGGCGCAGGGCGGGTACGGCGTCATCCGCCGCCTCCGCCGCGGGGGCGCCGGCAAGGCCGGATCCGGTCTCGGAGGACAGCGCAAAGCGAGGCGGCGGGGCGGGGTCGTCGGGGACGATCTCGACCACGACCGGCGCGTCACCGGCCCCGTCTGGCTCTGGCAGGACCTCGACCATCGTGGGCGCATCGGGCTCCGGCGTGACCTCGACCACGGCCACGCTGTCCCGAGCCTCCGCCACGACCGGAGGCTCGGGCGCCGGCACGACTTCCACCACGACCGGCGCCTCGGGCGCCTCGGGCGCGACCACGCTGTCCGGGGCGTCGGACACCACCGGAGCGTCGGGCCCGGGCGTGTCCGACGGCGCGACCGGCGCGTCCGCCGCGGACGGATCCGTCGCGGCCGGGTCCGGGGCCTCGGGCACCACTTCGGGCGGCGGCGCGGCGCTTTGGGTGGAGACGTCGGGCGCGGCCTCGGGGCCGGGCGAATCAGGGGCGCGGCCAAGGGGCGGTGCCAGGACCGGGTCATCGCCGGGACCGGACATCTCGGGCGGGGCCGCGGCCTGCGGGCTGTCCAGACCTGACGACACCGCGCCCGTCTCGGGGCGGGTCGCCGGGGTCATGTCGGCAGCGGGCGCGGCCGAATCCTGCGAGGGCACCTCGGGCGCCGGGGCCTCGGGGATCGAGGGCGCGCCGGCGATCTCCACCGGCGCGACATCGGTGCCGGACGCTGCGTCAGGTGCTGCGCCGGGCGCCATGGATGCCCCAGGCGCCTCGACCTGCGGCGGGTCCGGCGGCGCGTTTCCGGCCGGTTGTTCGCCCAGCAACGACGCCAGCGCCAAGGAAATGGCCGAGACGATCACGCCCCAGAACGCCCCCGAAAGAATGCCTCGAAACATCTGTCAACACCGTCCTGCTCTGGCCGTTGGTGGCCTTGACGCCCTTGGGCTTTGCAGCCCATGTATGACCCTGAACGATACCGTTTGCAAAGGCGTGGACGGTAGCCCCCAAATCGGCCCTTCGCCATGCTGCTTCTGATCGACAACTACGACAGCTTTACCTACAACCTCGTGCATTATCTCGGCGAGCTTGGCGCGGACGTCGTGGTCCGCCGCAACGATGCGCTCGACGTGCAGGCGGCGATGGCGCTGAAACCGGCGGGAATCGTGCTGTCGCCGGGGCCTTGCGATCCGTCCCAGGCCGGGATCTGCCTTGCGATGACCGAGGCGGCGGCAGAGACCGGAACGCCGCTGCTTGGCGTGTGCCTGGGTCATCAGACCATCGGCCAGGCCTTCGGCGGCAAGGTCGTGCGCTGCCACGAGATCGTGCACGGCAAGATGGGCGCGGTCGAGCATGCCGGGCGCGGCCTCTTTGCCGGGCTGCCCTCGCCGCTCAGGGCCACGCGCTACCACTCGCTGGTGGTCGAGCGCGAGACGCTGCCGGATACGCTCGAGGTCACGGCAGAGCTCGACGACGGCACTATCATGGGCCTGGCCCACCGAACCCTTCCCATTCACGGCGTGCAGTTCCATCCCGAAAGCATCGCCTCGGAACACGGACATCAGCTCTTGCAGAATTTCCTCGACCTCGTCCCGGTGCCGGCATGACCGACGCCATGAAACCCCTGATCTTCGCCGCCTCCGAAGGGCCGATGTCGCGGTCCCAGGCGCGCGAGGCCTTCGGCTATCTGTTCGAGGGGGTCGCGACGCCGGCCCAGATCGGCGGCTTCCTGATGGCGCTGCGGGCGCGGGGCGAATCCGTCGCCGAATACGCCGCGGCCGCCGAGACGATGCGGGCGAAATGCATCCCCGTGACCGCGCCCGAAGGGGCGATGGACATTGTCGGCACCGGCGGCGACGGGATGGGCACGCTCAACATCTCGACGGCGACCGCCTTCGTCGTCGCGGGCGCGGGGGTGCCGGTCGCCAAGCACGGCAACCGCAACCTGTCGTCGAAATCCGGCGCGGCGGACGCGCTTGGGAAGATGGGCATAGAGGTCATGGTCGGGCCCGAGGTCGTGGAACGCGGGCTGCGCGAGGCGGGCATCGGCTTCATGATGGCGCCGATGCACCATCCGGCGATGAAGCATGTGGGCCCCATCCGGCTGGAACTTGGAACAAAGACGATCTTCAACATCCTGGGGCCGTTGACAAATCCCGCCGGGGTCAAGCGCCAGCTGACCGGCGCCTTCGCCATCGACCTGATCTTTCCCATGGCAGAGACACTGCAGGAGCTGGGGTCGGAAAAGGCCTGGCTGGTCCATGGCGCCGACGGCACGGACGAGATCTCGATCTGCGGGCCGACCTCCGTCGCCGTGCTGGAGAACGACAAGATCACCGGGCGCGAGGTCCATCCCGAGGACGCGGGCCTGCCCGTCCATCCGCTCCGCAACATCCTCGGCGGCACGCCCGATGACAACGCCCGAGCGTTCCGCGCCCTGCTGGCCGGCGACCCCGGCGCCTATCGCGACGCGGTGCTGCTGAACGCGGCCGCAGCACTTCTGGTTGCCGACAAGGTCGCCTCGCTTCGCGACGGCGTCGCCATGGCCCGCGAGAGCATCGACCGCGGGGCGGCCGCCCGCGCGGTCGAGACCCTGGCCCGCATCACCTCGGAGGCCGCATGACCACCGTTCTCGACCGGATCAAGACCTACAAGCTCGAAGACGTGGCGGCGCGCAAGGCTGCCCTGCCGCTCTCGGACGTCGAGGACCGGGCCCGCCGTGCCGGGCGGCCCCGAGGCTTTGCCGAGACGCTCACCAGAGCCACCAAGGAAGGCTATGGGCTGATCGCCGAGATCAAGAAAGCGTCGCCCTCCAAGGGCCTGATTCGAGAGGATTTCGAGCCTGCAGACCTCGCCCGGGCCTATGCCACGGGTGGCGCGGCTTGCCTGTCGGTCCTGACGGATACGCCCTCGTTCCAGGGGGCGGATGAGTTCCTTGTCGCGGCTCGCGAGGCGGTCAACCTGCCCGTCCTGCGCAAGGATTTCATGTATGACACCTACCAGGTCGCCGAAGCGCGAGCACTTGGCGCCGACTGCATCCTCATCATCATGGCCTCGGTGTCCAACGCCCAGGCGATCGAGCTCGAAGAGGCCGCCCTTTTCTGGGGCATGGACGTTCTGATCGAGGTGCACGACGCCGAAGAGCTGGAGCGCGCCAGCCTGCTCAAGAGCCCGCTGATGGGCATCAACAACCGCGACCTGCGCAGTTTCGACACCACCCTCGACACCACGCGCACCCTGTCGCGCCTGGTGCCGCCGGACAAGCTGATCATCGCCGAAAGCGGCCTGTCGACGCCGGCGGATCTGGCCGAACTCGCCCGCTACGGCGCCCGCGCCTTCCTCATCGGCGAAAGCCTGATGCGGCAGGCCGACGTGGCCACCGCGACCCGAGAACTTCTGGCGAATCCCCTCACCGCAACAGGCATCTAGATGGCAAAGCTCACCCATTTCGACAATGCGGGACAGGCGCATATGGTCGATGTTTCGGACAAGCCGGACACGGCCCGCGTGGCCATCGCCGAAGGGCATGTGCGGATGGCGCCCGACACGCTCTCGATGATCGAGGCCGGCGCGGCCGGCAAGGGCGACGTTCTGGGCATCGCCCGTATCGCCGGCATCACCGGTGCGAAAAAGACCGCCGATCTGATCCCGCTCTGCCATCCGCTGCCGCTCAGCAAGGTGGCGCTGGATCTGGTGCCGGACCGGGACCTGCCCGGCATCCGCATCACCGCCACGGTGCGGACCACGGGGCCGACCGGGGTCGAGATGGAGGCGCTCACGGCGGTCTCGACGGCGGCGCTGACCGTCTACGACATGGTCAAGGCGGTGCAGAAAGACATGGAGATCGGCGGGCTGCGCGTGCGGCTCAAGGATGGAGGAAAGTCCGGACGTTTCGAGGCATGATCTCTGTCGCCGAGGCTCTCGAAAGGCTTTTCGGGCTGGTCGTCCCGACCGGGACGCAGACCGTGCCTCTGACCGAGGCCGCCGGGCGCTACATGACGGCGCCCGCCATCGCGGACCGGACCCAGCCGCCCTTCGCCGCCTCCGCGATGGACGGCTATGCCTTTCGCGACGCAGACCTGGGCGCGAACGCCCGGCTTCGGGTGATCGGTGAGGCAGCCGCGGGCGCGGGCTCCGACAAGAGTGTCGGGCCGGGCGAGGCCATCCGGATCTTCACCGGGGCCCCCCTGCCGCAAGGCGCCGACCGGGTCGTGATCCAGGAGGATGTGACCCGCGACGGCGACATGATCTCGATCATTGGTGATGTCGGTAATTCCTTTCATATCAGACCCATGGGGGCCGACTTTAAAGCGGGTCACCAGCTTGATCCGCGTGTTCTGACCCCCGGCGACGTCGCCCTTCTCGCCGCCATGAACCTGCCGCGGGTCACGGTCGCCCGCAAACCGGTGATCGCATTGCTGCCCACAGGCAACGAGCTTGTGCAACCCGGAGAGGATCCCGGACCGGACCAGGTCATCGCCTCCAACAGCTATGGTTTGCATGCCTTGCTGGCCGCGGCCGGCGCGGCGCCGCGGATGCTGCCCGTCGCGCGCGACACCACCGCCTCGCTGGAGATGGCGATCGGGCTGGCCGAGGGGGCGGACCTGCTGGTCACCATCGGCGGGGCCTCCGTGGGCGACCACGACCTGGTCGGCGCCGTGACCGAGCGACTGGGCATGGACCGGGCGTTCTACAAGGTCGCGATGCGGCCCGGCAAGCCGCTCATCGCCGGGCGCATCGGCGGGATGGCCATGGTGGGTCTTCCAGGAAATCCCGTCTCGGCAATGGTTTGCGGGACGATCTTCCTGCGCCCCATGGTGCGGGCCTATCTCGGCCAGCCGGCCGCGCCCGAGCCCCGGCAGCACGCGCCGCTCGCCGCGCCCCTGCCCGCCAACGGCCCGCGAGAGCACTACATGCGCGCAACGCTCACACCCGAGGGTCTGTGCGCCGACAAGCGCCAGGATTCGGCGCTGCTGAGCGTGCTGGCCGCCGCCGGCGCCTTGATCGTGCGCCCGCCGGGCGACGCCGCCCGTGAGATCGGCGAAGAGGTGCCGTTCATCCGGCTCTGATCCCTCCGGCTTTGCCCCCCCAATTCCGGCGGGTTGACACAAAAGGCGAACATACCTAGAACATTCGGTAACGTGCGGCCAGCGCACCTTGGAGGGGTTGGGATATCATGCTGACGAAGAAACAGCTCGATCTGCTTGAGTTCATTCAGAAACGCGTGCAACGCGATGGTGTCCCGCCGTCCTTCGACGAGATGAAGGAGGCGCTGGACCTGCGCTCCAAGTCCGGCATTCACCGCCTGATCACGGCTCTGGAGGAACGCGGCTTCATCCGGCGCATGGCCCACCGGGCCCGGGCGCTCGAGGTGGTCAAGCTGCCTGAGGCCCTGCAGGCCAAGGGGTTCACGCCCACGGTGATCGACGGCGGGCGCCCGGACGAGGTGCCGCCCAAGGCCCTGCCGATCGAAAGCGGCAGCGCGACGGAGCTGCGGATCATGGGCCGGATCGCGGCCGGTGTGCCGATCGCCGCCATCTCCGAGGAATCCGGGCGCGTCTCGGTGCCCAACGGCATGGTCGGGCGCGGCGAGCATTACGCGCTCGAGGTGCGCGGGGATTCGATGATCGGGATCGGCATCAACGACGGCGATGTCGTGGTGATCCGCGAAACGGTGACCGCCGACGACGGCGACGTGGTCGTGGCGCTGGTCGAGGATCAGGAAGCGACGCTCAAGCGGTTCCGCCGCGAGGGCAGCTCCATTGCGCTGGAGGCGGCCAACCCGGCCTACCCCACCCGGCTGCTGCCGGCCGATCAGGTCAAGGTGCAGGGGCGCCTCGTCGGTCTGATCCGCACTTATTGAGCCCTCCCGGCGACACGGGCCGCGGGCCCCGGCGCCAGCACCCGCGGGAGGGTCACCTCCGCGACCTCCGGCGTCCAGAGCCTGTGACCGGTCGTGCCGCGGGAGGTGACGAGCCGGAGCCCCGCGCCCTCCACATGGCCCGCGACCGCCCCCGCGGCCCGCAGTGCCAGGAGGTCCAGCATCACGCAGGGCCTCTCCCCCGTCTCGTCCACGTTTGTCACCAGGATATCCGCGCCGCCGCAGCCCTCGACCGCCGCCAGGGCGCGTTTGCCGGTCACGTGCAGCACCCGCAGCGGGCCGACATCGGCCAGGTCCCCCCGCCGTATCGCGCCAAGATCGTGGGCCGCGTCCTGGGCCATTGGGGCGCCGTCGTTCTCCAGCCAGATCTCGGCCGAGAAGCCGTCGCCCTTGGGCTTCGACAGGGCGCGGCCTTCGGGCGTCATCACCCCCACGAGGCCCCCGGTATCGGCCACCAGCAGCGCGGGCCGCTCCGCCTGGCTCCAGAGCGCGGCGGCCAGGCACAGGGGCGCGAGCCCGCCCCAGCGCAGCCGCCCGCGCCACAGGATGACCCACAGCGCCCCGATGGCGAGCAGCGGCAGCACCCCGTCGCCCGGCGCCACCACGTGGCTGATCGCGCCCTCCCAGCCGGAGACGGTCTTGGCCACCGCCAGGATCCAGCGCAGCCCAAGCTCCATCACCCAGAGGCCGATCCCGGCCAGCCCCAACGGTGCGAGCACTGCGGCCAGCACCGCCGCCGGCATCACGACGGCCCCCATCACCGGCACGCTCAGCACGTTGGCGACCAGCCCGTAATGCGAGACCTGGTTGAAATGCGCGGCGGCGAAGGGCGCCGTCGCCAGCCCCGCGATCAGCGAGGACAGCACGACCGAGATCACCGGCTGCAGCCAGCGCGGCCCGATCCGGACCCCGCGAAGCCCGCCGAAGACCGCCACCAGCGCCGTCGTCGCGGCGAAGGACATCTGGAAACCGGGGCCCGTCAGCTCTTCGGGACGGCGGATCAGGACGATGACGGCGGCCACCGCCACGGCCCGCAGGGTCAGGGCCCGGCGGTCGAAAAGGACCGCCACCAGCATCACGCCGACCATGATGAACGCCCGCTCGGTCGCGACATTGCCGCCCGACAGCGCCAGGTAGCCCGCGCCGGCCAGCAGGGCCAGGACCGCGCCCGCCTTCTTGGTGTTGAACCGCAGCGCGACCCAGGGCACCAACGCCAGCCCGTAGCGTGTGAGCGCGAAGAGAAACCCGGTCAGCAACCCCATGTGCAGCCCCGAGATCGCCAGCAGATGCGCCAGGTTCGAGGCCCGCAGCGCCTCCAGCGTCCGGGCGGGCATGGCGGACCTGTCACCGGTCGTGACGGCGGCGGCGAAGGCCCCCGCCTCGCCCGCCATCCGGTCCTGCATCGCGGCCGACAGCGCCATGCGCACCCGGTAGATCCACAGGGCGGGGTCGGGCTCGGCCCCCGAGAGCATCAGCACCGGTGTCCGGGTGTAGCCGACCGCCCCGAGCCCCGAGAACCAGGACATCCGGCGGAAGTCGAAACCGCCGGGCTCTACCGGGCCGGAGGGCGGCGATAGGTGCCCGGTCAGGATGACCACCATCCCCGGCACGGGCGCGATGAAGCCCTGCTCGCCGTGCAGCGACACCCGAACGCGGGTGGGCGTGCGCGCCCGCGACATCCGCTCCAGCACGACCCGGTCCAGGGTCAGGCGCACCGCGTCCGAGGCGGAGCGGTCGATCTTGACGATCCGGCCCTCGATCGCGCCGTAATAGCGGAAGCCCAGCACCGGCTCGGCCACCGCATGGGCGCGCAGCCCCGCAAGACAGAGCCCGCCGGCCACCAGCATCGCCGCCCATCCCAGGCAGGACAGCACGGGCCCTTCTCGCCGCGCGGCCCAGAAACCGGCCAGCGTGACCAGGGCCAACGCGGCATAGGCCGGCGCCCCCGGCTCCACCCGCAGGGCGAAGTAGAGGCCGATGCCGGTGCCCAGCCCGACCGGCACCCAGCCGAAAAGCTGGCCGCGTTGTGACAGCAGCGATGCCGAAAGACCCCGAGCCACGCGCACTTGTCCTTCATCCGCCGCGCAAGTATCCCCCGCAGCATAGGCCCAACACGGTTAGCGAAAGGTAAACACGTCCCATGTCCCCGACGTCCGAGGTTGTCACCCGCTTTGCCCCGTCGCCCACCGGGGCGCTCCATATCGGGGGGGCGCGGACGGCGCTGTTCAACTGGCTCTTTGCCCGGGGGCGCGGCGGCAAGTTCCTGCTGCGGATCGAGGATACCGACCGCGCCCGCTCGACGCCCGAGAACGAACAGGCCATCCTCGACGGGCTGACCTGGCTGGGGCTCGACTGGGACGGTCCGCCGACCTCGCAAGCCGCTGGCGCCGACCGCCACGCCGAGGTCGCCCGGGGGCTTCTGGCCAAGGGCAAGGCGTTCAAGTGCTTCTCGACCCAGGACGAAATCGAGGCGTTTCGGGCCCATGAAAAGTCCGCCGGGCGCTCCACGCTCTTTCGCTCGCCCTGGCGCGACATCCCCGAAGCGCAGCATCCGGACAAGCCCCATGTCATCCGCCTGCGCGTCGCGCGCGATGGCGAGACCACCGTGCAGGATGAAGTTCAGGGCGCAATTACCTGGAAAAACGACCAGATCGACGATCTGGTACTGCTGCGCTCGGACGGGTCGCCGGTCTATATGCTGGCGGTCGTGGTGGACGATCACGACATGGGCGTCACCCATGTGATCCGCGGCGACGACCACATGGCGAATGCGATCCGGCAAACGCTGATCTACGAGGCGATGGGCTGGCACGTCCCGGTGATGGCGCATATCCCGCTGATCTTCGGGCCGGACGGCAAGAAACTGTCCAAGCGGCACGGCGCGACCGGCGCGGCCGAATACCAGGCCATGGGCTATCCCGCCGCCGGCATGCGCAACTATCTTGCGCGGCTGGGCTGGAGCCATGGCGACGACGAGTTCTTCACAGACTCTCAGGCGCGGGAGTGGTTCGACCTTGGCGGTATTGGCAAATCGCCCGCCCGTTTCGACGTCAAGAAGCTGGAAAATCTCTGCGGTCAGCACATCGCGGTCGCGGACGATGCTGCACTGCTGCAAGAAGCGGCGGATTACATTGTCGCGGCCGGCCGGACGCCCCTGACCGAGGCGCAGCGCGACGGGCTGGGACGGGCGATGTACTGCCTCAAAGAGAGGGCGAAGACCTTTCCGGAACTCATTGAAAAAGCGCATTTTGTCCTGACCTCACGCCCGATCGAACCGGATGAGAAGGCCGCCCGGCAGCTTGATACGGTATCCCGCGGTATGCTGTCGGATTTGACGCCGCATCTGCAAACTGCTAGCTGGACGCGAGAAGATCTGGAGGCCAAAGTGGCCGGGGTCGCGGAGGCGCACGGGCTGGGGCTCGGCAAGATCGCGGGCCCTCTCCGGGCCGCATTGGCGGGGCGCAGCGTCTCGCCGTCGGTCTTCGACATGATGCTGGTTCTCGGGCGGGATGAAACCGTCGCCCGGTTGACCGACGCGGTCTGAAGCCCCCTTCGTCACCCTCGTGACGGGCGCGGTGTTCGGACGGGATAAACCGCCGCCGTCCGCAAAGCCGGACGGCGCCCCGAAGCAAGGGGTACGACCATGGCCGACGCGAGCCGGACTGCGAAACTGACGATCAACGGAAACGATTACGACCTGCCGGTTCATTCGCCGACGGCCGGACCCGACGTGCTCGACATCCGCAAGCTGTACGGGCAGGCCGGAGTTTTCACCTACGACCCCGGCTTCACCTCCACGGCGTCGTGCGATTCGACGATCACCTTCATCGACGGCGACAAGGGCGAGCTGCTGCACCGCGGCTATCCGATCGACCAGCTTGCGGGCAAATCCCACTTCCTGGAGGTCTGCTACCTGTTGCTTTACGGAGAGTTGCCCTCGGCCGCGCAGCTCGAAGATTTCGAGTATCGGGTGACCAATCACACGATGCTGCACGAGCAGATGCAGTATTTCTTCCGCGGTTTCCGCCGGGATGCGCATCCGATGGCAATCATGGTCGGCGTCGTCGGCGCGATGGCCGCGTTCTACCACGATTCCACAGATATCTCGGATCCGTGGCAGCGCGAGGTCGCCTCGATCCGCCTGATCGCGAAGATGCCGACGATCGCCGCCTGGGCCTACAAGTATTCGGTCGGCCAGCCCTTCGTCTATCCGCGCAACGACCTGACCTATGCCGAGAACTTCCTGCACATGTGCTTTGCGGTGCCTGCGGAGGAATACAAGGTCAACCCGATCCTCGCCCGGGCGATGGACCGGATCTTCATGCTGCATGCGGACCACGAGCAGAACGCCTCGACCTCCACGGTGCGGCTCGCCTCGTCGTCGGGCGCCAACCCCTTTGCCTGCATCGCCGCCGGTGTTGCCTGCCTTTGGGGGCCCGCCCACGGCGGCGCCAACCAGGCCTGCCTCGAGATGCTGCGCGAGATCGGCTCGCCGGACCGCATTCCCGAATTCATCGAGCGGGCCAAGGACAAGAACGACAGCTATCGGCTGATGGGCTTCGGCCACCGGGTCTACAAGAACTTCGACCCCCGCGCGACGGTGATGAAGCAGAGCGCGGACGAGGTGCTGAGCCTGCTGGGGGTCGAGAACAACCCGGTCCTGGCCACAGCCAAGGCGCTGGAAGAGGCGGCGCTGGCCGACAGCTATTTCACCGATAAGAAGCTGTTTCCGAACGTCGATTTCTACTCCGGCATCATCCTCGAGGCGGTGGGCTTTCCCACTTCCATGTTCACGCCGATCTTCGCCCTCAGCCGGACCGTGGGGTGGGTCAGCCAGTGGAAAGAGCAGCTGGCCGATCCGCAGCTCAAGATCGGTCGGCCGCGCCAGCTGTACCTTGGCGAGACCCAGCGCGATTACGTCAATATCGAAGACCGCTGAGCGATCGAGGGCCAAGAGGGGGCCCTGCCCCCTCTGCGCCAAAGGGCGCATTCACCCCCGGGATATTGAACAGGCAATGAAGATCAGGGCAGCAGCGCGTAGCTGGCGAGATCCTCGTGGATCGGTCCGGAGCGGGTGAGGGTCGAGCCGTAAAGCACGACTTGTGTGGCCAGGAAAGGATCGAGGCGAAACCGGGCCTCTGATTCCAGGAAGCGGCGCAGGCGCTCCAGCCGGTCGCCCGTGACGTCGCCGCGGAAGCGGGCGAGCGTGACATGGGGGCGGAAGCGGCGCCGCTCGAGCGCGATGCCGGCGAGCCGTGCGGCGGAGGCGATGCGGGCCTGGAGATCGGTCAGCGCCTGCGTCGGGACGATTTCGGCCGCCATCACCGCGGGTGTGTGGCCGCCGAAGGTGGTGAGCCCCGCGATGGTGATCTCGAAGGGTGCGGCCACGAGCAGGCTCAGCTCGGCGTCGAGCTCTTCCAGCGGGCCGGCCGGAACGTCTCCGAGGAAGGCCAGCGTGATGTGGAAGGTCTCGGGATCGACCGCCCGGCCGATGGGCATCCGCACCTGCAGACGTTCCAGCACCGGTGCCGCGTCGTCCGGCAGGTCGATGGCGACGAAGGCCCTCACCGGCCCTCGTAGACCGCCGGGCGCTTTTCGAGGAAGGCCACCACGCCCTCGCGGAAATCCCGGGTCCGGCCGCATTTGCCCTGAAGCTGCGCCTCGAGGGTGAGTTGCGCGTCGAGCGTGTTGCCGGGCGAGGCCCGCAACGCCGTCTTGACGTGGGAATAGGCCTCGGTCGGGCCCTGGGCGAGATGGGCGGCCCGGGCCCGCCAGTGGGCGGCGAACTCCGCCTCGGGGACCGCTTCCCAGATCATGCCCCAGTCGCTGGCTTGGCGCGCGGTGATCTTGTCGGCAAAGAGCGCCGCGCCCATGGCCTTGGCCATTCCCATCTGCCGCGGCAGGAACCAGGTGCCGCCCGCGTCGGGGATCAGGCCGATCCGGGTGAATGCCTGGACAAAGGCCGCCTCTTCGGAGGCGATCACCACGTCGGCGGCGAGCGCGAGGTTGGCGCCCGCCCCCGCCGCGGCGCCGTTGACGGCGGCAATCGTGGGGATCCTCGCCTCGACGATGGTCTTCAGCATCGGCACGTATTCGTCGCGCAGGGTGCGTTCGAGGTCGAGGTCGGCGACGGAGCCGTCGCCCAGATCCTGGCCCGAGCAGAACGCCCGGCCCGCCCCGGTGAGCACGATGACCCGCGCCTCGGAGGCGGCGCTTTTGACCGCGTGGGTGATTTCCGCCCGCATCTGGGTGTTGAGCGCATTCATCACCTCGGGGCGGTTGAGCGTGATCACCGCGATGTCGTTCTGAAGCTCGTAAGCTATGGCCTGGTAGTCCATGGACGCCTCTTGTCTGGTTTGCCCCACCCTATGGTCTTGCGCGGCGGCGAAAAGGGCAACCGCGCGTCATCCCGCCCTGCTGTCGGTTGCGGCGCACCCCCCCGGTTATTTCCCGAGCAGAGCCTTCAGGCGCCGCTCCTCCTCCTCGGACAGGTCCTCGGGCGGGGGCGCGGTGGAGCGTGCGCGCACCGTGCCATAGCCGATGCCAAGCGCCAGCAGCAGCAGGACCGGCGCCGCCAACCACAGGATCAGGTTCACCCCGTCCATGGTCGGCTCCAGCAGGATGAACTCGCCGTAGCGGTCGACCACGTAGTCCACGACCTCGGCGTCGGTGTCGCCCGCCATGATCCGCTCGCGCACCAGAAGGCGCAGGTCGCGGGCGAGGTCGGCGTTGGATTCGTCGATGCTCTCGTTGCGGCAGATCGGGCAGCGCAGGCCCTGGCTGATGTCGCGGGCCCGCTCCTCGAGCGCGGGGTCGTCGAGCATCTCGCCCGGCTGGACCGCCCAGCCCGGCGCGGCGAGCAACATCAGGACAAGGATCAGCCGTTTCATTCCGCCGGCACTCCGCGCCGCGATGCCGCCTTCGCCGCGCCCGCCGCGATCCGCAGACGGCGGTCGGAGAGCGACACCAGCCCGCCGAGCGCCATCAGGATCGCGCCGCCCCAGATCCAGTTGGCGAACGGCTTGATATAGACCCGCACGGTCCAGCCGCCGCCCGATTGCCGGTCACCGATAACCACGTAGAGGTCGCGCAGGACCCCGTTGGCGATGGCGGCCTCGGTGGTGGGCATCTGGGCGACCGGATAGAACCGTTTTTCGGGAAACAGCACCGTCTCGCGGCCGCCTCTGGACAGCACGATCTCGGCCATGGTGGTGTCATAGTTGGGGCCCTGCTGACGCTCGACCCCCTCCAGAACGACCTCGTAGGCGCCGACCTGGTAGGGCTCCGCGATGGTGGCGACGCGGATATCCTCCTGTTGCCAGGCGATCACCGCGGCGACGCCGAACACCGTGATGCCCATGCCGCCATGGGCGATGGCCTTGCCCCAGTCGGCCCGCCCAAGGCGCATCAGCCGCCCCAGGCGCCCCGAGAGCGTGCCGCGACCGGTCCGGCTCCACAGGTCGAAGACGGCGCCCGCCACGACCCAGGTCCCGAGGACCACGCCGATCGGCCCCAGCGCCGAGCGGCCGGTCTGGACCGCGAAGGCCAGCCCCCCCAGCGCCAGCGCCAGCAGGGCGATGGGCCAGAGCGGGCGCAGCACCCGAGAGAGCCGCCCGCGCTTCCACGCGAGCATGGAACCCACGGGCAGGATCAGCGCCAGCAGCACGAAGAAGGGCGAGAAGGCCGCATCGAAGAACGGCGGCCCGACGCTGAGCGTGCGGCCGAAGGCCATCTCGGCCACCAGCGGCCAGATCGTGCCGATGAAGACGACGAAGGCCGACACCGCGAGCAGCACGTTGTTCAGCACCAGCGCCGATTCCCGGCTGACTGTCTGGAACGCCCCGGTCGCCCGCATCGCCCCGGCCCGCGCGGCATAGAGCGTCAGCGCGCCGCCCACGAAGACCGCCAGGATGATCAGGATGAAGACGCCGCGCTCGGGGTCATTGGCGAAGGCATGCACGCTGGTGATCACGCCGGAGCGGACGATGAACGTCCCCAGCAGCGAGAAGCCGAAGGCGAGGATCGCCAGCAGCACGGTCCAGGATTTCAGCGCCTCGCGCTTTTCCACCACGATGGCCGAGTGCAGCAGGGCCGCGGCCAGAAGCCAGGGCATGAAGGACGCGTTCTCGACCGGATCCCAGAACCAGAAGCCGCCCCAGCCGAGCTCGTAATAGGCCCACCAGGAGCCGAGCGCGATCCCCACCGTCAGGAACAGCCAGGCCGCCAGCGTCCAGGGCCGCACCCAGCGGGCCCAGGCCGCGTCGACCCGCCCCTCTATCAGGGCGGCGACGGCGAAGGAGAACGACATCGAGAGCCCGACATAGCCGAGGTAAAGAAACGGTGGATGGAAGGCGAGGCCCGGGTCCTGCAACAACGGGTTGAGGTCCTGCCCGTTCAGCGGCGGCACCGCCAGCCGCAGGAACGGGTTCGAGGTGAAGAGGATGAAGGCGTAGAACGCCACCGAGATCGCCGCCTGGACGGCCAGCACCCGCGCCTTGAACGCCGGCCGGAGCCCGCCGCCGAACCACGAGGCGCAGGCGCCGAAGAGCACGAGGATCAGCAGCCAGAGCAGCATCGACCCTTCGTGGTTCCCCCAGACGCCGGTCACCTTGTAAAGCATCGGCTTGGCCGAATGGCTGTTGAGAAAGACCAGCCGCAGCGAAAAGTCCGAGGTGACGAAGGCCCAGGTCAGCGCCCCGAAGGCGAAGGCCACGAGGATGACCTGCGAGGTCGCCGCCGGGTCGGCGACGGCCATCCAGCCGCGCCAGCCCTTGTGTGCGCCCACCAGCGGCACGATCATCTGCACCAATGCCAGCCCGAACCCGAGAACCAGCGCGAAATGTCCAAGTTCTGTAATCATAGAGCAGATATAACGCGGCCGGCCGTCGCGGGACACTCAATTTCGCTCGACCGGACACTTCGTCTCAGGCGGGCCCTAGCGGGGCAGGAAACCGCCCCCCACGATGAACGCGATGACGCCGGTGATCATCGCGCCGATGATCAGCCGCACCAGCCATTTGAGCGTATCCTCGATCTGGCTCAGCCGCTTTTCGACATTGTCGCGGTGCACATCGTCCACCGCCCCGCGCAGCTCCAGCTGCGACAGGCGGCGGTCCACCAGCCGTCCCCACTCATCCCCCATCCCGGCCCCTCCACTCCTCAAGCGCGGGGTTGCCGCCGGATTCGGCCACGGGCGCGGCCGGGGTCCGGGGCGCGGCCATCTCCTCCAGCGCCTTGACGTTGCTGGCGACCGTGGTGGCGCGGGTCATGGTCTCGGCGACCGAGGCCTGGAATTCCTGCCCCTTCGCCTGGTGCCGCGCCCCGAAGTAGAACGACACGATCGCGCCCATCAGCCACCACAGCGGCTCCGGCACCAGCTGGATCCCCTGCATCCGGCTGGCGAACCAGATCGGATCGACCATGGCGACCACGAACAGCCCGATGGTGCCGAAGGCCAGAAGCGGCCGCGGCAGACGGTTGAGGCCGTCGATGATTCGGTCGAAGAGGCCCTTGCGCGGCCGCGCGAATTCCGCGGCGAGCTGCGACAGGGCCGCGTCCTTCATCTGGGTTTCGCGGGCGCCAGCGTTCTCGGCGCTTTCGCGAAAGATGCCCACGGTGTCGGCCACGACGTTGCGGCCGTCGCCGAAGATCAGGTCCAGCCCCCGTGCGATCATCCCCATTGCGCCGTCCTCGCCCGGTGCTGGGCATCGGTCAGGTGGAACCGGGGCGAGATGAAGGCCTCGGCCCGCACGATCCAGCCGCCCTTGCCGCCATCGCGCCGCTGCGCGTATTTGCGCGAGGCGACCCTGCGGTCGGCCAGCTCGTAGTAGTAGTTCCGCCGCGCGATCCCGTAGGCATCGACCAGATGGTCGGGCGCCGAGGCCATCGCCGTCTGCGCCGCCGCTATGGTCTCCGGCCCGATGATCCCGTCCACCGCACAGTCGATCCGCATCTGCCGGAACAGGCGCTGCAGGATCCGCACCGCGTTCGCGCCGGCGTTCACATGCATGTCGAACACCGTCGCATGGAGCGCGGGCGGCAGGTGGCCGATCCCGGGCGCTTTGAAATAATGTTCGATGAAGATGTCGACGGCCTGGGCGCGGGTCAGGCCGCGGACGTCCTCGACGGTGACCTGGCCGTCGCCCGACAGATCCAGGCCCAGGCGGCGCATGGTGTGGATCGTCACGCCATGGTTCGTCGGCCCGCCCGGATCGTCCGGGTCATTCACGAAGCCCCCCTCGCGGGTGACAATCTCTTCGGCAATCTCACGCACGCTTTGCATCGCGGCCCCCTTCTTTTCCTGCTCGGGGGAGACAATGCTCGCAGGGCGTTAATTCGTGATGGGAGCACCGTCCGTTGCGCCTGGATGTCCAGCGTCTTCAAGGGCTTGCTGGACCTCTCGCGGCATGTAGGTCTCGTCGTGCTTCGCCAGAAGCTGGCTCGCGACGAAGCGGCCGTCCTGATAGCGGCCGGTGGCGATGGTCCCCTGCCCCTCGCTGAAGAGGTCCGGCACCGATTCCGAACCGTCATAGAAGACAGGGATGGTCGCCGCGCCGTCGGTCACGGCGAATTCCAGCACATCCCCGTCGCCGCGCACCAGGCTGCCCTCCACGACCAGCCCGCCGAGCTTGAAGACCTCCATCGGCCCGGGCGGTGCCTCGGCCACCTCGGACGGCGAGCGGAAGAAGTTGATGCCGTCCCGCATCGCATAGCCGATCAGGACGGTGGACACGCCGAGGGCGACAAAGGCCAGGGCAATGACCTGTATCCGCCGCTTTTTCTTCAAGGATTTCATCTCTCACCCCCTCCGGTCCAGGGTCCGGCCACCGGCCCCCGGGCATGTGGCCTGATACGCCGCCGGCCGGTCACGGGAACACCGGCGCCAGCCGGAGCCCCGCCCCCTCGTCATTGCCAAGCATCAGGTTCGCGTTCTGGATCGCCTGCCCCGACGAGCCCTTCGTCAGGTTGTCGAGCGTTGCGATCACGATCGTCCGCCCTTCGATCCGGTCCGGCACCACGCCGATATGGCAGTAGTTGGAGCCGCGGATATGCCGGATCGACGGATGCTCGCCCTCGGGCAGCATGACGATGAACTCTTCCTCGGCGTAGCGGGCGCTCAAGGCGCCATGGATCGCGTCCGAATCGCCGTCCACATAGACCGTGGCCAGGATCCCCCGGTTCGCGGGGATCAGGTGCGGCGTGAACTGGATCTGCACCGGCCGGCCGGCGGCGCGGCTGAATTCCTGCTCGAACTCGGCCTGGTGCCGGTGCCCGCCGCCGACGGCATAGCCATGCGCGCCCTCGGACAGCTCCGCGTGCAGCAGGTTTTCCTTCAGGCTCCGCCCCGCCCCCGAGACCGCCGCCTTGAGGTCGATGACGATCCGGTCGAGGTCGATCACACCGGCCTCGATCAGCGGGCGCAGGGCATATTGCCCGGTCGCCGCGTTGCAGCCCGTCCCCGCGATCAGCCGGGCGCCCCGGATCTCGTCGCGATAGAACTCGGTCAGGCCGTAGACCGCCTCTTGCTGAAGCTCTGGGGCGGCGTGGTCCTTGCCATACCAGATCCGGTATTGATGCGGGTCGCGCAGCCGGAAATCCGCGGAAAGATCGACGATCCTCAGATCCTCGGGCAGCGCCCGGATCACGGCTTGCGACGTGGCATGGGGCAATGCGCAGAAGGCCAGGTCGATGCCCTTGAAATCCACCTCGTCGATCGTGGTCAGGCGCGGCAGGTCCAGATGGCGCAGGTGGGGAAACACCTCCGCCATGCTCATTCCGGCCTTGGAATTGCCCGACAGCGCCGCGACTTCCATCTCCGGATGGGTGGCGATCAGCCGGACCAGCTCCGCCCCGGTATAGCCCGAAGCGCCGAGGATCGCGATTTTCTGGGTCATCTCGTGTGAATTCCTGTGTGTCGACAAAGGATGTAGGGCCTCGGGGCCCGGCCCGCAACATGGCCCAATGGTCGCAGCATCGGCCGATCGCCGGCCACGATCACGCTGTGGCCCCCGGCCAGGACTGGCCCGGGGGCCACGCCTCAGGCCGCTTCGAAGGTGACCTTGCGGCGCATGAAATGCGTCGCCCGGTCGGAGACTTTGCGCGGGTCGCCGGTGGTCAGGAACGCCCGTTCGGTCCCCTGGCCCAGCATCTCCGGCCGCCGCTCCAGGTAATCGGCCAGGCTCTCGGCCACGAGGTTGGCCTGGCTGAACACCAGCACATCCTCGCCGAGCGCCTGCTGAAAGATCTCCGCCATGAGCGGATAGTGCGTGCAGCCCAGCACGGCCGCATCGGGCGACGGCATCTTGCGCTTGAGCGCATCCACGTGAGAGCGCACAAGCGCCTCGGCCAGGATCATGTCGCCCTCCTCGATGGCGTCCACGACGCCGCCGCAGGCCTGCGCCTCCACATCGACGCCGATTGCGCGGAAGGCCAATTCGCGCTGGAACGCCCGCGACGACACCGTCGCCGGGGTTGCGAACAGCGCCACATGCTTGACCGCAACCTCGCGCGGGGGGGAATTGTCGCCCCATTGCCGCTCTGTCAGGGCCTCGATCAGCGGGACGAAGACGCCCAGCACCCGCTTGTTCGGGGGGATCCAGCTTTCCTGCATCCGGCGCAGGGCCGCGGCCGACGCGGTGTTGCAGGCCAGAACGACAAGGTCGCAGCCCGCCTCGAACAGGCGGGCGACGCCGCGGGTCGTCAGATCGTAGATGTCGTCGGGTTCCCGCACGCCGTATGGCGTGTTCATCGAATCCGCATAATAGACGAACGGCACGTCGGGCAGGCGCTTCTGCAGCGCGTCGAGAACCGTCAGCCCGCCCAATCCGCTATCGAAAACGCCCACCGCCATGTGCCTACCTGCCTCTCTTGCCGCGCTTGTCCGCGCCTTGCTCTCTGGTGCCGGCTTTGTCGCCGGCCTTGTATTTCGGCATGAACTCGAACCCCAGCGTGTCAGAGACCAGCGGTCTTGGCGAGAGTCGATAGGTCTGCTCGCGCAGGAACGCCATGCAGGCCTTGGGATCGGACCGGCGCCCGGCCAGCTCGGACTGGGGGATCGGTGCGCCGACCACCACCCGGACCGGCGTGCCCGCCCGGCGGCGGAACTCGCGGATCAGCATGCCCATGCGCAGGGTCACGTGCACATGGCTCGCGATCTGGAACAGGCGGCTGTTGGTCCCGTCGAAGAAGACCGGCACCACGGTGGCGTCGGATTTCGCGACCATCTTGGCGGTGAACGTCCGCCACCCCGGGTCCATCGGCGGCGAGAACGGCCTGGCCGAGGTCGACACGGTCCCGCCCGGAAAGATCCCGATCGCGCCGCCCGCGCCGAGATAGCGCAGCGCCTCGGCCCGGGTCTCGAGGTTGAGGCGCGCGGCCTGCTTGGTTTCGTCGAAGGACACCGGCAGGATCACCCGTTCGAGATCCGGCGAGCGGCGGAACACGTGGTTGGCCAGGATCCGGAAATCGCCGCCCCGCCGCTCGCTGAGGATGCGCCCCATCATCAGCCCGTCGAGCACGCCGTAGGGGTGGTTCGCGACCACGATCAGCGGGCCCTCGGCCGGAATGCTGTCGAGCGTGCCACCCGCCACGTCCAGCGACAGGCCATACCGTTCGGTGATGATTTTCCAGAAATCGCCGCCCTGCGCGACTTCGAGGTCGTAGCCCCGGGCCCGCCGGATCAGGGAGAGCCGCCCGGTCGCATTCTCCATCACGCGGATCATCGTGCGCCCGCCCCGAGTCGCCGCCGAGGTGGCATAGGTGATGTCTTTCGCGACGTGCCGGTCGCTCATGGCTTGCCTGTTCTCTCTGCCTTTGGGGGCAGAATACGCCATGGGCGGTCCCGGCGAAAGAGCCCGACTGCCACCCGTTTGCCCTGTGAACCTGTCGCTTTCCACGGCAAATGCCGAAAAATCGACCGTTTCCGGCGGAAATCCCGTCGTAAAGTTTGTCTTGCGCACCCATGTGCGTCTATCAGGTGCGCGAAGCTGGCGGGCGGGGACCGGGCCGCACGGGGGGACGGGACAAGATGGATTGGGATAAACTTCGCATCTTTCATGCGGTTGCGGATGCCGGAAGCCTGACGGCGGCCGGCGACACGCTGCATCTGAGCCAGTCCGCCGTCTCGCGCCAGATCCGGTCGCTGGAGGAAAGCCTGAACACCACCCTGTTCCACCGCCATGCGCGGGGGCTCATCCTGACCGAACAGGGCGAATTGCTGTTCGACGCGACCAAATCCATGAACAAGCGGCTGGAGGCCGCCTCCGCGCGCATCCGCGACAGCGAGGAAGAGGTGTTCGGCGAGCTGAAGGTGACCACCACCATCGGCTTCGGAAGCCTGTGGCTCGCCCCGCGGCTGGTGAAGTTCTACGAGAAGTTTCCCGACCTCAAGATCGACCTGATGCTCGAGGAGCGGGTGCTCGACCTGCCCATGCGCGAAGCCGACGTGGCCATCCGCATGAAGGAGCCGTCCCAGGCCGACCTGATCCGCAAGCGACTGATGTCGGTCCACATGCGGCTTTACGCGTCGCGCGATTACCTGTCCGACAAGCCGCCGGTCGAATCGATAGAGGACCTGCGCAATCTGCGACTCGTATGCCAGAACCCGGGCAGCACGCAGGTGACGGCCTCTGCCTCGCTCACCCACCACCTGCTGAGCTACGATCTGCGGAGCCTGCTGACGGTCAACAACTATTTCGGCGTGCTGCAGGCGGTGAACAACCACTTGGGCGTGGGCATCCTGCCCGATTACGTGGTCGAGGATTTCCCCGAGCTTGTCCGCGTCCTGCCCGAGATCGAGAGCGCCGAAGTCCCTGTTTTCCTTGCCTATCCCGAAGAGCTTCGGCAATCCAAGCGGATCGGCGCCTTTCGCGATTTCGTCCAGGAAGAGATCATCGCCCACCGCCGCAAGTTGCGCGACGCGCTGGCCGGTCAAGTCTGATCCCTACGTAGTTTCCCTGAGGCATGTGCGCAACGCATGGCGGGTTTGTAATGCGAACGCAGCAATTGAACTTGATCGTTTGCGGGGCGCTGATTAATTGAGCTCATGAAGCAGACGACATGCAAGTGTCTTCGACTTCATACCTCCCTGTTGGACTTCGCCGGGCCTTTGGCCCGGCTTTTTTCTTTTCGGCAGGGCGATCCGCGCGACTCCGGTGCTTCTTGCGGTCAAGACACCCCGCTCGCCCCCGAGGCCTCAGCGAGTGTCGCGGCGGCCGATCCGCCATGATCGACCCGACATGTATTTCATTGACCCGACGCATTAGAATCATGGCGAGGCGAGGACCCCGCCCTAGAGTGTCTCATGACACACCCCGGACCCAGCGAAATCAACGCCGACCAGCGCACCTTCTGGAACGAAGGTCCCGGTCAGACCTGGGCCAGGCTTCAGGATCTGCTGGACGTTCAGCATGCCGAAGCGGCGCAACTGCTTTTGGCCCATGCGGCGATCGGGACCGGGGAAGCGGTGCTCGACATCGGCTGCGGCGGCGGGGCCACGACCCTGGCGGCGGCAGAGGCCGTGGGGCCCGAGGGACGCGTGCTGGGCCTCGACATCTCGACTCCGATCCTGAAGCTCGCCAGAAGCCGCGCGGCGGCGTCCGGCGCGACGAATGTGGACTTCGAGCTTGGCGATGCCCAGATCCGCGCGGGAGGCGGAGACTTCGACCTCGCAATGTCCCGGTTCGGGGTGATGTTCTTCGACGATCCCGCCGCCGCCTTCGCCAATATCCGTGCCCACCTGCGCCCCGGCGGACGCATCGCCTGGATCTGCTGGGCCGGGCCGCAGCACAATTTCCTGTTCCGGGTGTCGGCCCAAAGCGCGGCCGAGGTTTTCGGAACCGCACCGACGCCCGACCCAACGGCGCCCGGCCCGATGGCCTTTCAGGACATCGACCGGGTGACGTCCCTGCTGCACACGGCCGGGTTCGAGGACGCACGTGGCGTATTGATTTCCGGCACGCTCGGCGTGCCGCGCGACATGGCCCGGACACTGGTTTCGGACATCGGCCCGGTCGCCTCGCGGATTCGCACCGAAGGCGGCTCGGACGCACAGCGCGAGGCCGCAACCGACAGGGTCCTCGCCCGGTTCGCGGAGTTCGAGACGGACGGCGTCTACGCCCTGCCCTGCGCTTATGTTGTCTACACCGCGCGCACCCCCTGAGCCTTCGCTCCCGCGCACCTTGCCCCAGACGATCCTTGCCCCAGACGATCCGCGCCCCAGACGATCCGCCGACGCGCCGCGGCCCACGCCAGCCACCTTGACCCGACCCGCGCCCCCCAGAGCGACTTTCGCCTGACCCTCCCTTGGGATAGAACAGGCGGACATCCTCGGGGGAAATGTATGCAAGAGCCTGCCATCACGGAAGATCTCATCGCCGCACATGGCATCAAGCCAGACGAATACGCCGAGATCCTGCGGATCCTGAACCGGGAGCCGAGCTTCACCGAACTGGGGATATTTTCGGCGATGTGGAACGAGCACTGCTCCTACAAGTCGTCGAAGAAATGGCTGCGCACCCTGCCCACCACCGGCCCGCAGGTGATCTGCGGCCCCGGAGAGAACGCGGGTGTGGTCGATATCGGCGACGGGCAGGCCGTGGTCTTCAAGATGGAAAGCCACAACCACCCCTCCTACATCGAGCCCTACCAGGGTGCGGCCACCGGCATGGGCGGCATCCTGCGCGATGTCTTCACCATGGGCGCGCGGCCGATCGCGGCGATGAACGCACTCAGTTTCGGGGCGCCGGATCATGCCAAGACACGCCAGCTTGTCCATGGCGTGGTCGAGGGAATCGGCGGCTACGGCAATTGCTTCGGCGTGCCCACGGTGGGCGGAGAGGTGCGGTTCCATTCGGCCTATAACGGCAATTGCCTGGTCAACGCCTTCGCCGCGGGGCTCGCCGACGCCGACGCGATCTTCTATTCAGCGGCCAGCGGGGTCGGCCGCCCGGTCGTCTACCTCGGGGCCAAGACCGGGCGCGACGGGGTCGGCGGCGCCACCATGGCTTCGGCCGAATTCGACGACACGATCGAGGACAAGCGCCCCACGGTGCAGGTCGGCGATCCGTTCACCGAAAAGCGGCTGATGGAGGCGTGCCTGGAGCTGATGCGGACCGGCGCCGTGGTCTCGATCCAGGACATGGGGGCCGCGGGCCTGACCTGTTCGGCGGTCGAGATGGGCGACAAGGGCAACCTGGGCGTCCGGCTCGACCTGGAAAAGGTCCCGGTGCGCGAGCCGAACATGACCGCCTACGAGATGATGTTGTCCGAAAGCCAGGAGCGGATGCTCATGGTGCTGGACCCCGCGAAAGAGGCCGAGGCCCGCGCCGTCTTCGACAAGTGGGACCTCGACTTTGCCATCGTGGGCGAGACCATCGCCGAGGACCGGTTCCTGATCGTGCACAACGGCACGACCATGGCGGACCTGCCGCTGAAGGCGCTGTCGGGCAACGCGCCCGAATACGACCGCCCGTGGGAGCCGACGCCGACGCCCGCCCCGGCGCCCGAGATCCCCGGGGTCGACCCCATCGACGGGCTGAAGGCGCTGATCTCGTCGCCGAACTACGCCGCCAAGAGCTGGGTCTATGAGCAATACGACCAGATGGTCATGGCCGACACGCTGCGGCCTCCCGGCGGGGGCGCGGGCATCGTCAGGGTCCATGGCACGCAAAAGGCGCTGGCCTTCACCTCGGACGTCACCCCGCGCTACGTCAAGGCGAACCCGGTCGAGGGCGGCAAGCAGGCCGTGGCCGAGGCCTATCGCAACCTGACCGCCGTCGGGGCGCTGCCGTTGGCCACCACCGACAACCTTAACTTCGGCAACCCCGAAAAGCCCGAGATCATGGGCCAGTTCGTGGGGGCGCTGCAGGGGATCGGGGCGGCCTGCAAGGCGCTGGACATGCCGATCGTGTCGGGCAACGTCTCGCTTTACAACGAGACCGACGGCGTCGGCATCCTGCCCACGCCCACCATCGGCGCGGTCGGCCTGATCGCCGATGCCGACGCGGCGATCACCGGCACCGCACGGTCCGGCCACGTGCTGATGCTGCTGGGCAAGACCCGCGGGCACCTGGGACAATCGGCCTTGCTGGCCGAGGTCTTCGGCCGCGAAGAGGGCGACGCGCCCCCGGTCGATCTGGTCGAGGAAAAGCGCCTGGGCGGGTTCATCCGCGCCAACAGCGCCCATATCCGCGCCTGCACCGACATCGCCGACGGCGGGCTGATCCTCGCCGCCTTCGAGATGGCCGAGGCCGGCGACACCGGCCTGCATCTCGACAAGGCCGATACGCCGACGCTGTTCGGCGAGGATCAGGGGCGCTACCTGATTGCCTGCAACTTCGACTATGCCGAAGCGCTGATGACCGCTGCCGGCAGCGCCAGGGTGCCGCTGGCGATGATCGGCCGTTTCAAGGGCGACACCTTCCGCGTCGGCCGCGTCCGCGCCCCGATGGCGGAGCTCTCTGCGCTTTATCGCGGCAGTTTCGGGCAGACCTTCGGCTGATCGCGCCGCCGCGGCCGCACGGGGCCCGGCAAGGCCTTGAAGCGCCCCGATCCGCCGCCTAGTTCTTTGACAAAAGAGGATGTGACATGCCGATAACCGCCCATGAAATCGAAACCCTGCTTCGCGCCTCCTTTCCCGATGCCAGGATAAAGGTCGACGGCGACGACGGGGCGCATTTCGCCGCGCAAGTGGTCGATGAAAGCTTTCGCGGCATGAACCGTGTGCAACAGCAGCGTAGCGTCTACGCGGCCCTCAAGGGCAAGATGGATGGCTCCAACGGCGAGCTGCACGCTTTGGCGCTGACCACCAAGGCACCGGACTGACCGGCCCGGCGGCGTGATCTGCGGGGCGGTCTGCGCCGTCCTGCTGATCGGCCTCGGTCTCTATGGCTTGATCCGAACCGCCTCCCGCCGCCGCCGCGCGGAAGGCGGCCGCGGCCTGCGGCTGGGCCCGCATCCGCCCGCGAACGGGCTCCGAAACCGCCGCCAGGCCTCGCGACGACTGACCCCCTCTGGAAACCCGGCACGTCAACGCGTATCTCTGACTAAACCGACTTGCCCGATTCAGATCCGACCGGAAGGACAGGCACCATGACGACGACAGCCCAGGACCAGATCCAGGATACCGTTTCCACCAACGACGTCGTGCTTTTCATGAAAGGCACGAAAAGCATGCCGCAATGCGGCTTCTCCTCGCGCGTCGCGGGGGTGCTCAACTACATGGGAGTCGATTTTCAGGACGTGAACGTCCTGTCCGACGACGGGATCCGTCAGGGCATCAAGGAGTTCTCCGACTGGCCGACGATCCCGCAACTCTATGTAACGGGCGAATTCATCGGCGGCTGCGACATCATCACCGAGATGACCCTGTCGGGCGAGCTCGACAAGCTGTTCGAAGAGAAGGGCGTGGCCTTTTCCAAGGACGCCGCCGACAAGATCCGCGAAGCCAACGGCTGACAGGCCACGCAGTCTGTGCCATCCTCGGCCCGAACGCACGGGCGTGAGGGGGCATGGCTTGAGGGGGCATGGACAGCGGGATCGTTCTTATCGTCATCGGGCTGTCCGCGATCAGCGGCCTCGTTCTGATGGTGGCGCTGCGGGCCGCCCGGCAGCGCCGTGAGGCGCTCCGTGCGCTGGCCGAAGGCAACGGCTGGAGCTACCGCGAGGAGCGGGCCACCGCGGGCCGCGGGCGCCGGATCGTGCTGGCAGGGCCCACTGATCGCTGGCGGCTGACCCTCTATCGCGGGCCGTCCAGCTCCAGCGGCGGGTCGGTGCAGTGGACCGATTTCGTCGCCCCGGACGCGGGCATTCCGGACGGGCTTGCCCTGCTGGGGCCGCCCATCCCCGAGAAGACCGCGCAACTGGCCACCACCATGCTGGCCGGATTCGGCGGTCAGGTGATCGGCAAGATCTTCAGCGGAATAGACAACGATATCGGCGCCGACATCTCGCGCCTGGCATTCGTGCCCGGGGTCTCGCCCGAGGACGGAACCCTGTTCGCCACGTCCGACGCCACCGACGCGCTGACCCCGATCCTGGGACACGCGGCCTTCGCGGACGCTCGCCGGGGCCGCAACGAGCGCCGGCAACCGATCGTGATGCGCGGCGCCTTCGGCCTCAAGATCCGTATCCGCAAGGAGCTTGCCACCCCCGAGGAGATCGAGGCGCTGGTGGGCTTCGGCGAGACCCTGCGCGCGGCGCTCCGCCACTAGGCCGACGCCGCGGGATCAGGTCCCGGATTTCCGTTCGATCTCGTCGGCCAGCGCTTCCGTCCGGGCGGCGAGTTCGGCCAGAGTCTCCGTCACCTCGACCGGAACGACGGGCACTTCGACCCGTTCGGGCGAGGTCTTGGGCTGCTCCAACAGCTGGTCAAGCCGGGATTTCAGCTCTCCGGCCAAGCCTTCGGCGGCGCTCAGGCTGTCCTCCAGCGCGGCGGTCCGGTCCGCGAGCATCAGGCCCGCCATCAGCAGCATCCGTGCCTCGGTCATCCGGCCGACCTGGCCCGCGATGGCCGAGGCCTCGGCGTCGAGCGTCCGGGCGGCGGCGTTCAGAAACTCCTCCTCGCCCTCCTGGCAGGCGACCTCGAAGGTGCGGCCGCCGATGGTGATCTCCACATGGGGCATCAGGCCTTCTCTCCCGCAATCGCTTGAAGTTCCGCGAGAACCGCCGCGGCCTCGGTTTCCTCGGCGCCGCGAAGGGCCCGCAGCGCGTCGAGCTCGGCCAGCATGGCCTTGTTGATGAGGTGCGGCTCGGCCACCTCTTCGGACATCGCCTTGCGCAGCTTGCCGTTGATCTCGCGAAGCTCGGCATTCACCTGGCGCATCCGCTGCATCCCGTCGTCCAGCGCGGCCAGACGCTCGCGCTGGTCGGTGACGCGGGTCTCCAGATGCGTGATCTTGCCGTCCTGGCGCTCTTTCAGGCGGCGCACGCGCTCTTCGAGCTGGGCATTGGCGACGCGTTCCTCCTCCAGCCGGGCGCGCAGGGCCTCGATCTCTTCCTGCGCGGCGGTGTCGACGACGGTCTCGACGGCGGCCTCGGGCTCCGGCGGAGGTTCGGGCGCGGGGTCGGGAACCGGCGCGGAGGCGGCCGGCGTCAGCCCCTCGACCCCGGCGCGGATCCGGTCCAGCGCCCGGGTGATCCGGGCCTCCAACTCGTTTACGTCATCCATCTGCCCTGCCCTTCTTTTTTCGCGCCGCGCCGGTCGCGTCCCCCGCCGGCCAAGGCGGCCTGCCGCCTGCCGGCCACGGCGCCCCGCGGCCCTGCCGGCACGCCCCAGCGGCCCCGTTCCGGACGAATCGCGGCACGGTCGGGAAATCGTATGCCATCCCCTGTATGGCGGCAAATGGCGGCGATGGCAGCGGCCGCCCGAACCGCCGCCACGCTTGAACTTGGCCCCGGCGCTGTTAAGACGCAGGTCGAGATATTACCGCACCCCGAAAGGAAGAGCCCCTTGGACATCGAGAGCCTGCGCGCGGCGCATCCCGATCACTGGAAGATGGCCGCGGCCATCCGGACCCTGACACTGGACGCCGTCGCGGCGGCAAAATCGGGCCACTCGGGGATGCCCATGGGCATGGCCGACATCGCCACCGTCCTCTACCGCAACCACATGAGCTTCGACCCGCTGGCGCCGAACTGGCCGAACCGCGACCGGTTCATCCTGTCTAACGGACACGGCTCGATGCTGCTCTACTCGCTGCTGCACCTGACGGGCTACGAGCAGATGACCCTGCAGCAGCTCAAGGATTTCCGCCAATGGGGTGCGCGCACGGCCGGGCACCCGGAATACGGCCATGCCGAGGGGATCGAGACCACCACCGGCCCGCTGGGCCAGGGCATCGCCAATTCAGTGGGCTTCGCCATCGCCGAGGAAGCTCTTCGGGCGCGGTTCGGTGCCAAGGTGATGAACCATTGGACCTACGTGATGGCCGGTGACGGCTGCCTGATGGAGGGTGTGAGCCACGAGGCGATCTCGCTTGCAGGCCACCAGAAGCTGGGGCGTCTCGTGGTGTTCTTCGACGACAACGGCATCACCATCGACGGCAAGGTCTCGCTGGCAGACATCACCGACCAGCCCAAACGGTTCGAGGCGGCCGGCTGGCATGTCCAGTCGATCGACGGTCACGACCCCGAGGCGATCGACGCCGCGATCGTCGCGGCGAAGGCCGATCCGCGCCCGTCGATGATCGCGTGCAAGACCCACATCGCCCTGGGCCACGCGGCGCAGGACACCGCCAAGGGCCACGGCGCGCTGACCGATCTCGACCAGCTCGCCGCCGCAAAGGAGGTCTATGGCTGGGGTTACGGCCCGTTCGAGATCCCGGCCGACGTCAAGCAGATGTGGGAGGCGCTCGGCACCCGCGGGGCCGAGGCCCGCGCCGCCTGGCAGGGCCGGGTCGACGCGATGCAGGCCGGCCCCCGTGCCCGGTTCGAGGCCGCGATCTCCGGCACCCTGCCACGCAAGCTGACCGGCACCATCCGGGCGCTGAAAAAGCAGATGAGCGAGACAGCGCCAAGCCTCGCCACCCGCGCCTCCTCGCAGAAGGTGCTCGAGGTCGTGAACCCGGTCGTGTTGGAGACGCTGGGCGGCTCCGCCGACCTGACCGGCTCGAACAACACGCTGACGGCGGATCTCGGGATCTTCGACGCCGAGAACCGCAAGGGCCGATACATCCACTATGGCATCCGAGAGCACGGCATGGCCGCGGCGATGAACGGCATCGCCCTGCATGGCGGCGTGCGACCCTATGGCGGCACGTTCATGGTGTTCTCCGACTATGCCCGCGGCGCGATGCGGCTGTCGGCGGTGATGGGCGCCCCGGTGATCTACGTGCTCAGCCACGATTCCATCGGGCTGGGCGAGGATGGCCCGACCCACCAGCCGGTGGAACACCTGGCGATGATGCGGGCCACGCCCAACACGATCGTCCTGCGGCCCGCCGATGCGGTCGAGGTGGCCGAGGCCTGGGAAATCGCGCTGGAGCGCAAGGACGGGCCCACGGTCCTGGCCCTGTCGCGTCAGAACCTGCCGACCCTGCGCACAGAGCACAAGAACCGCAACCTCGCGGCGCGCGGCGCCTATGTGCTGGCCGAATCCGAGGCGACGCGGAAGGCGATCCTGATGGCGTCCGGCTCGGAAGTATCGGTGGCGATGGAGGCCAAGGCGCTGCTCGAGGCCGAGGGGATCGGCACCCGCGTCGTCTCCGTCCCGTCGATGGAGCTTTTCGCGGCGCAGGAGGAGAGCTACCGCAAGCGCGTGCTTTCGGGCGGCGCCGTGCGGGTCGCGATCGAGGCCGGCGTGCGCCAGCCCTGGGACCGCTGGCTGCTGGGCGAGCGCGGCCGCGAGGCGAAAGCCGGCTTCGTCGGGATGGAGGGCTTCGGCGCCTCGGCCCCGGCCGAGACCCTGTTCGAGAAGTTCGGCATCACCGCCGAGGCCACCGCCGCGCAGGTCCGCACCCTGCTGGGCTGACGCCGCCCGGCACGCCATGCCGCGAAGATCCCGCACAAGGCCCCCGACCGGGGCCTTGTGCCGCCGGACCAGCGCTCGGCCAGGTTCCGCCCCTGAACCCCGCGAACACCGCCTCCTGCGCCCCTGAACCCCGGTTATAGGCGGCGAACCAAAGGCCGAATGCCCCGCATTCCAACTCCGGTTGAGTGGCCATAGGCCGAAATCGACGACACTTCCCGGTCACCGGACGCGGCATCCCGCCCCGTCCCTTTGATCGAAAGGTGTCTTACATGATCCGCAAATTCAGCCTCGCCACAGCCGTTCTCGTCGCGCTCTCCGGCTCGGCCGCCCTCGCCTCGGGCGGCGCCCTGGACGACGCGACCAAGGAGCAGATCCGCACCACCCTCACCGAGCAGGGCTATGAGGTTCGCAGCATCGGCATGGAGGACGGCGAGATCGAGGTCTACGCCATCAAGGACGGCGAACGCCTGGAGCTTTACCTCGACGAAGCGCTCAACATCGTCCGCGGCCAGCCCGAAGATTGATGCCTCCCGGGGCCGGCCCGCAACTCGGCCGGCCCTCGTCCCCTCTTTGCAGGAGTGATCGCCATGTCCGACCACAAGGTCTGGGACCCGTTCGTCCGTCTGTTTCACTGGAGCGTGGTGGCCCTGTTCGCCGCCAACGCCCTGTTCCTCGATCCCGAAAGCGCGCTGCACCGTTGGATCGGCTATGCCGTCCTCGGCCTCGTGGCCGCGCGGCTGGTCTGGGGCGTGATCGGCACCCGCAAGGCGCGGTTCGCATCCTTCCCGCCGACCGTATCGGGCGCGGTGGACCAGATATCCGACATCGCCAACGGCCGCCGGCGCATTCACCTCGGCCATACCCCGCTGGGTGCGCTGATGATCTACAACATCCTCGTGACGCTGATCGCCATCGGCCTCACCGGCTACATGATGACGACGAACGCCTTCTGGGGCATCGAGTGGGTCAAGGAGGCGCACGAAGCCTTCGTCACCTGGGCCGAGATCTCGGTCGTGGTCCACGTGGCCGCCGTCCTCTGGGAGAGCCGCAGGACCGGCGTCAACCTGCCGCGGGCGATGATAACAGGTGTGAAATCCGTCCCCGATGGTGTCAAAGTCGACGCATGAGACCGAAAGGCACGGACAGACCCGTCATCGTCGTCCTGTTGATCGCCGTGCAGGCCATCTGCGCGGCGTTCTTCCTCGTGGACGTGGTGCGGGACGCCTTTCCCGATGCGCCCGGGGCGCCGATGGACTGGCACCTGGGCATCGAGGCGGTTGCGGTCGCAAGCCTGATCCTCGCGGTGGGGTTCGAGGTCCGCTACCTCCTGGTGCTGCTGCGGCACAAGGCGCATCTGGAACGGCAGGTGTCGCTGGCGGCCTCGGCGTTCAATGACGTCATGGTCGAGCATTTCCGACGCTGGGGCCTGACCCCGTCGGAACAGGACGTGGCGAATTTCCTGGTCAAGGGCTGCTCCATCGCGGAAATCGCCGCGTTGCGCGGATCGGCGGAGGGGACCGTGAAGTCCCACCTCAACGGCATCTACCGCAAGGCCGGCGTCGGCAACCGGGGCGAGCTGCTGAGCCTGCTGATCGAGGACATGATGGGCGTCACCGCGGCGGCCTGACCCTACCCGTCAGCGCGAACGGGCCGGGCCCTGCGGCGGCGAGGGCCAGGCAGCCCCCCGCGATGGCCCAGTTCTTGACGAAGATCGTCATCTGCCAAGGGTCCTCGGGGATCAGGTGAAACAGGCTTGTCACCCCGCTGTAGGCCGCCAGCGCCAGCGCGGCGGGCGTCACCGCCACCCCCGCGATCAGCGCGAGCCCCGCGCCGGCGTTGAAGGCGAGCGCGGGCCAGATCAGCCAGACCGGCCAGCCCCGCCCGGCGAGCAGGTCCTGGACCTGCGCGGGATCGGCGGCCTTCTGGACCGCGCCGCCCAGAAACAGCGCCGCGATCAGGACGCGGGCCAGCAACAGCGCCGCCGCCTGCCATGTGGGGTGCCCATCGGTCATGTCCTGAAGGTAGGCGGGCGCCCCCGGCGATCCACCCCCGGGCCCGTCACGATGCGGCGAGACTTGCGTTTTGCCCGGCGCGGTGTATCGCTTCGGTCATGTTGCTGCGCTCATCGACCTTCTGGCTCGTCCTCTTCATCGTCGCGCTGATCGTGGCCGACCTGGTCTGGGCTGAGGGACGGTCGCTGCTGTTCCTGGCCCGCAAGGGGGTGGAGCTGATCTCCTGGCTTGCCTTCTGGCGCTGAGCCGCGGGTCCCGCCGGCCGCCGGCCGCCGGCG
This sequence comes from Roseisalinus antarcticus, assembly GCF_900172355.1. GTDB lineage: Bacteria > Pseudomonadota > Alphaproteobacteria > Rhodobacterales > Rhodobacteraceae > Oceanicola > Oceanicola antarcticus_A. Next base: position 308,797 of record NZ_FWFZ01000001.1, read on the forward strand.
TCAGGGCAAGGCTGGGCAAAGCCTATTTCGCGGCCTCCCTCGCCCCCGATCCACCCGGCCGCTGTTGACTACACCGCGCTTTTGAGGAAGGTGACGCGCGACGGGCCTGCCGTGCGGCGGGCCACCCAGGACAATCCAGCGGAGGACCCCAGCCATGGCAGTCAAAGTCGCAATCAACGGTTTCGGACGGATCGGACGCAACGTGCTGCGCGCGATCATCGAATCCGGGCGCACCGATATCGAAGTCGTCGCGATCAACGACCTCGGCCCGGTCGAGACCAACGCGCATCTCTTGCGCTACGACTCCGTGCACGGCCGCTTTCCGGCGACCGTCACCACCACCGAGGACAGCATCGACGTCGGCCGCGGCCCGATCCGCGTCACCGCGATCCGCAACCCCGCCGAGCTGCCCTGGTCGGACGTGGACGTGGTGATGGAATGCACCGGCATCTTCACCTCCAAGGAGAAGTGCCAGGCGCATCTCGACAACGGCTCCAGCCGGGTGTTGATCTCGGCCCCCGGCACGGATGCCGACCAGACCATCGTCTACGGCGTGAACCACGGCGTCCTGTCGGCGAGCGACATCGTCGTGTCGAACGCGTCCTGCACGACGAACTGCCTGTCGCCGGTGGCGAAGGTGCTCAATGACGAGATCGGCATTGTGAAGGGCTTCATGACCACGATCCACAGCTATACCGGCGATCAGCCGACGCTGGATACGATGCACAAGGACCTCTACCGCGCCCGCGCCGCCGCGCTGTCGATGATCCCGACCTCGACCGGGGCCGCCAAGGCCGTGGGCCTGGTGCTGCCGGAACTCAACGGCAAGCTCGACGGCGTGGCGATCCGCGTGCCCACGCCCAACGTCTCGGTCGTCGATCTGACGTTCGAGGCCGCCCGCACCACCACCGTGGCCGAGATCAACGACGCCATCCGCGCCGCCGCCAACGGCCCGATGAAGGGCATCCTCGGCTACACCGACGAAAAGCTGGTTTCGACCGATTTCAACCACGATCCGCATTCCTCGGTGTTCCACACCGACCAGACCAAGGTCATGGAAGGCACCATGTGCCGCATCCTGACCTGGTATGACAACGAATGGGGCTTTTCGAACCGGATGTCGGACACTGCCGTCGAAATGGGCAAGTACCTGTAATCCGCCTATCGCGGCCGCTTTCGGGCGGATACACGCCCAAATCGCGCGATACCAACATTTCTGCAACTGCACACGCCGCCCCTCGGGGCGGCGTTTTGTTTTTTATCAAGCACTTGCTCGCCATGCATTTTCGGAAACCCCGTTAGCGCCAACAGTGCATTGTTCTGCGCTGCAGCATCGCTATCTGTTGTCTCGAACGCAACGGCCAGACACGAGAGGACACATCGACATGACCATGCTTTCGACAATCCGCAGCGCCGTTCAGAAGCGCAGCCAGTACAACCGCCTCGTGAGGGAGCTTCGTGCGCTTCCCACCGGCCTCGCCGTCGAGGACCTCGCGCTCTACCCCGGCGATGCCGAGGCAATCGCGACCCGCAGCATCTATGGCCGCTGAGCCAAGAGACATCTCCGGCGCCAAACGGCCCGGACCCGAACACAGAAAGACCTATCCAATGATCAATTCCATCCGCACCGCCATCCACAAGCGCACCGCGTACAACCGCACCGTTCGTGAACTGAAATCGCTTCCCACCGACCTCGCCATCGAGGATCTGGGCATCGTCACATACGACGCGGACCGCATCGCCTACAAGGCGGTCTACGGCCGCTGAACCTGTTCGCGCTCTGCCGCCAGGGGGCGGCAGACCAGCCACACGAAAGTCAATCCAATGATCAATTCCGTCCGCTCCGCCATCGCGAAACGCGCCCGCTACAGCCGCACGGTCCGCGAGATCCAGGCCCTGGACCCCCAGCTTGCCATCGAGGATCTCGGCATCGTCACATCGGACGCCCAGGTGCTGGCCAGGCAGGCCGTATACGGCCGCTGACCCTTTCCCGACTCAAGCAGCTCCCGCGCCCCGAGCCTGAAAAGGCCGGGGCGTTTCACGTTCCGAGCGCCCCGAGAACGTCACCTGCGGGCGAATTTCGCCGTCAGCGCATCGCGGACCGGCGCGGTCACGAAGCGCGAGACGTCGCCGCCCAGCCGCGCGATCTCCTTCACCAGTTTCGACGCGATGGCCTGGTGCTGCGCCTCGGCCATCAGGAACACGGTCTCGACCCGGTCGTCGAGCTGCCGGTTCATCCCGACCATCTGGTATTCGTATTCGAAATCAGCCACCGCCCGCAGCCCCCGGACGATGATCTGTGCGCCGACGTCGTTGGCGCAATCTATCAGCAGGTTCTCGAACGGGTGGACGAGGATCTCGGTGCCCGTGGCTTCGCCCAGCCGAACGCACTCGGTTTCGATCATCGCGACGCGCTCCTCCAGATCGAAAAGCGGCCCCTTGTCGCGGTTGATCGCCACGCCGATCACCAGACGGTCGACCAGAACGCAGGCGCGCCGGATGATATCGATATGACCCAGCGTGACGGGATCGAACGTGCCGGGATAAAGGCCGATGCGCATGGGCAGGCTCCTGTCGGTCTGCATTTGCCGCGCACGCAAGCCCATCGGGCCGCGCGATGCAAGCCGTCAGTGACCCATGATCATGCCTTCGAGGGCGTCTTTCTCCATCGAGAGCTCTGCCAGCCGGGCCTTGACCACGTCGCCGATGGAAATCAGGCCGATCATCGTCTCGCCCTCCATCACCGGCATGTGGCGGAACCGGCCCAGGGTCATGGTCTCGAGAACGTGGTTGGCGCTGTCGCTGCCGATGCAGGTCTTGAGATCGGAGGTCATCATCTGGCTCACGTCATCCTCGAGGCAGGCGGCCCCCCGGCGACCCATTTCGCGCACGATGTCGCGTTCCGACAGGATCCCGAGCGGTGTCGTCCCGTCGCCCGAGATGACGATGGCGCCGATCCGTTTGTCGGACAGGAAGGTCACCGCCTCGGATACGCTGATATCGGGGGAAAGGGTCAGGACACCCGTGGTCTCCTTTGACGCGAGGATTTGTTTCACCAGCATTCTTGGCCTCCCTGCCTTGTCTTCTTGACCCAGCGTCGGGCGCACGGGGGCGGTCTGTCAAGTATCTTGGACACAGGCCTCCAGCCGCGCGACCTCGGCGCGTAGCCCCGAGGACAGCGCCGCGGCGAAGCGGTTGAGCCTGTCAGAGCGCCGATCGGCGGCGTGGCGCACCAGGAAGAACGCCCGCGTCAGGGCGACCGTGTCGCGCCGGATGCGGCGCAATTCGGGTGCGAAGGGCAGCGCGAAATCATGAACGATACCCGTGGAGCCCCCCGCCCGCAGCAGGTTCAACTGCACCGAGACCGAGTTCGACGCCCGCTCCACCCGTTCCAGGCCCAGGTCGCCGAGGTAGTCGAGCTCGGCATCGAAGATCATGTCCGGGATGTAGCCGACGACGGGCCAGGCGGCGGGGTCGGGGTCCGGCCCCATGTCGCGGTGGGCGGCCAGGTGCAGGTGATATTCGGTGATCTTCTGCACCGTCAGCCGGCCCGAGGTTGGCGGGCTGACCGTGATCGCCATGTCCGCCTCGCGCCGCGACAGGTTCACCACCCGGGGCAACGCCAGGATCTGGATGTCGAGGCCCGGATTCCCGGACCCGATCCGGGCGGCGACCTGCGGCAGCAGGAAGTTCGCGCAGCCGTCGGGGGCGCCGATGCGGATGGTGCCGGTCAACCCGGCCTCGCCCTGCCCCTCCTCTACCGCGGCCGACAACGCCGCCTCGGCCTGCACCGCGTGGTCGCGCATCCGCTGGCCCAGGTCGGTGAGCGCATAGCCCTGCGGGCTTTTGGCGAACAGGGCCTGGCCCACACTCTCCTCCAGCCGCGCGATCCGGCGGCCGACGGTGCCGGGATCCATGCGCAGGGACAGACCCGCGCCAGTCAGGCTCTCGGCCCGCGCGACGGCGAGGAAAATGCGCATGTCGTCCCAGTTCATACCGGCATTCTCACAAAACGGTTTTGGGATACTCTCTCTTTTCCCGGCATTTCCGCAAGACTAGACTGGCGCCAACAAGGAGGATTCCCATGCAAGAGCTTTCGCATTTCATCAACGGCGCCCGTGTCCCCGGCACCTCGGGCCGGTTCGCCGATGTCTTCAACCCCGCCACGGGCGAGGTCCAGGCCCGCGTCCCGCTCGCCGGTCGTGACGAGATGGACAGCGCCATCGCCGCCGCCGCCGAGGCGCAGGTGAAATGGGGCGCGACCAATCCCCAGCGGCGCGCCCGGGTGATGATGAACGTGGTGGCGCTGCTCAACCGCGACATGGACAAGCTGGCCGAGGCGCTGAGCCGCGAGCACGGCAAGACCCTGCCCGACGCCAAGGGCGACGTGCAACGCGGGCTTGAGGTGATCGAGTTCTGCATCGGCGCACCGCACCTGCTGAAGGGCGAGTACACCGACGGCGCGGGCCCCGGCATCGACATGTATTCCATGCGCCAGGCGCTTGGAGTCGTTGCCGGAATCACGCCGTTCAACTTCCCCGCGATGATCCCGCTGTGGAAGATGGGCCCGGCACTGGCCTGCGGCAACGCCTTCATCCTGAAGCCCTCCGAACGCGCCCCGAGCGTGCCGCTGATGCTGGCCGAGATCTTCAAGGAAGCCGGTCTGCCCGATGGCGTCCTGCAGGTCGTGAACGGCGACAAGGACGCGGTGGACAGCATCCTCGAGAACGAGACGGTGCAGGCCGTGGGCTTCGTCGGCTCCACCCCGATCGCGCAATATATCTATGCCAAGGGGTGCGAGAACGGAAAGCGGGTGCAATGCTTCGGCGGCGCCAAGAACCACATGATCGTCATGCCCGACGCCGACATGGACCAGGCGGCCAACGCGCTGGTGGGCGCGGGCTATGGCGCGGCGGGCGAACGCTGCATGGCGATCTCGGTCGCGGTTCCGGTGGGCGAAGAGACCGCCGACCGGCTGATCGAGGCCCTCGTGCCGCGCATCGAAAAGCTCAAGGTCGGGCCCTATACCGCCGGCGACGACATCGACTACGGCCCGGTCGTGACCGCGGCGGCCAAGCAGAATATCCACCGGCTGGTGCAATCGGGCATCGACGCGGGCGCCGAGCTGGTCGTCGACGGGCGGGACTTCTCGTTGCAGGGCTACGAGGACGGCTTCTTTGTCGGCCCGCACCTCTTCGACCGGGTCACGCCGGACATGGAGATCTACCGCAAGGAGATCTTCGGCCCGGTCCTGTCGACCGTCCGCGCGGGCTCCTACGAAGAGGCGCTGGGCCTGGCGATGGACCACGAATACGGCAACGGCACCGCGATCTTTACCCGCGACGGCGATGCGGCGCGCGATTTCGCCAGCCGGATCAACATCGGCATGGTCGGCATCAACGTCCCGATCCCGGTGCCGCTGGCCTATCACACCTTCGGTGGTTGGAAGAAATCGGGCTTCGGCGATCTGAACCAGCACGGGCCGGATTCGTTCCGCTTCTACACCCGGACCAAGACCGTCACCGCCCGTTGGCCCAGCGGCATCAAGGACGGCGGAGAGTTCAACTTCAAGGCGATGGACTGATCCCCCCGACCGCCCGTGACGATGTCGCGGGCGGTTGACCCCCGGCCCGGGCCGCGCGAGGCTTTGGCCGAGACGGACAAGTGGGCGACATGCGGATCTGCGTTGCGACCGGCGAATATCGACTGACCGGCGAGACCTTCGTGAACCGCCACATCGCGTGGCTTTTCGGCGGCGCGGCCTGCGTGCTGGCCGCCCGCGATCACGGCAATCATGACGGATCCCGCCCGGTTCTCGCCTATCGGCCAGCGCCCGCGCCAGGCCCGCCTGGCCAGCTGTCCCAGGGTTGGCACAGGGCGGTGAACCAGTGGCGTCACGCCACCCCCCGCCCGCCCGCAGGGGCCATGCGGCGGCAGGTGGAGGCCTTCCTCGGGCGCCATGGGGTCGAGGCGATCCTCGCCGAATTCGGCCACCAGGGCCTGGCCCTCGCGCCGGTGGCACAGGCCATGGGCCTGCCCCTCTTCGTCTATTTCCGCGGCTCGGATGCAAGCCGCGACCTTGGCCGACACCGGGTTCCCGAGGCCTATCGGCGGATGATGCCCAAACTCGCGGGCTGCTTCGCCGTCGCGCAATGCCTGCTGGACGGGCTCGAGGCCGCCGGCGTCCGCCCGACCGCGCCCCGTGTGCTGCCCTCGGGCGCCGACCTGACGCAGTTCCGGCCCGGCGAGAAAGTGCGGGGCGCCTGCGTGTCGCTGGGGCGATTCGTGGAAAAGAAGGCGCCCGATCTGACCCTGCGGGCCTTTGCCGCCCTCTCCGACCAGCCGGACGCGCGGCTTGCGATGATCGGCGACGGCCCGATGCTGGACCCGTGCCGGCGGCTGGCATCCGAGCTTGGCGTCGCGGACCGGGTGGCCTTCACCGGGGCGCTGCCGCCCTCCGAGGTCCGCGCCCACCTCGCCCGAGCCCAGGTCTTTCTGCAGCATTCGGTGACCGCGCCCAACGGCAATACCGAAGGCCAGCCCACCGCGATCCAGGAAGCCCTCGCCTCGGGCTGTGCCGTGGTTTCGACCCGCCACGCCGGGATTCCGGAGGCGGTTGAGGATGGCCGGCACGGGGCGCTCGTGGCCGAACACGATCTGGACGGCTATGCCCGCGCACTGCGACGGACGCTGGCCCGGCCCGACCTGACCACCGTCGCCGCCGCCTGCCGCGCCCGGGCCGAGGACCGCTTCGATGCCGCCCGCCTGCGCGCCGCCGTCGAAGACACGATCCGCGAGCGCAGCGCGATCTGGCACCAGGCTCTTGCGAGCGGGCGGCAATCGAGGGCACCCTAGGCGGACCAAGCGCCTGCGGAGATGCCTATGAAAAGTCCCGAATTCAGCCTCGGCATCGAAGAGGAATATCTTCTCGTGGACCGCGAGACCCTCGCCCTGCACGAGGCGCCCGAGGGCCTGATGGAGGCCTGCCAGGTCGTCCTTGGCGAACAGGTCAGCCCGGAATTCCTGCAATGCCAGATCGAAGTCGGCACCGGCGTCTGTTCGACGATCCAGCAGGCCCGGAGCGATCTGCGCAATTTGCGGTCGGTCGTCTCGGAGGAGGCCGCGAAATTCGGCCTCGCCCCGATCGCGGCGGCCTGCCATCCGCTGGCCGACTGGAAGCTGGTGCATCACACCGACCGCGCCCGCTACAACCAGCTGCGCACCGATCTGGGCGGCGTGGCGCGGCGGATGCTGATCTGCGGGATGCATGTGCACGTGGGCCTGGGCGAGGATGCCCTGCGGGCGGATCTGCTGAACCAGATGTCCTATTTCCTGCCGCACCTGCTGGCGCTGTCCACATCCTCGCCGTTCTGGCAGGGCGAGGACACCGGGCTTGCAAGCTACCGGCTGAGCGTCTTCGACAACCTGCCCCGCACCGGCCTGCCCCCCAAGATCGACAGCTGGGAGGAATACCAGCGCTCGGTCTCGGCTCTGGTCGATCTGGGCGTGATCGAGGATTCCAGCAAGATCTGGTGGGACCTGCGCCCCTCCGCGCGGTTCCCCACGCTCGAGACCCGGATCTGCGACGTCTGCCCGCGGCTCGACCACGCGATTTCCCTAGCGGCCCTGGTCCAGTGCATCGCGCGGATGCTCTGGCGCCTGCGGCTGCGCAACCAGCGCTGGCGGCGCTACGACAACTTCCTGATCGCCGAGAACCGCTGGCGGGCGCAGCGGTATGGCATCGGCGGCGGGCTGATCGATTTCGGCCGGGGCGAGATCATCCCCGTGCCGGCCCTGCTGGAGGAATTGTTCGAGCTGGTCGCCGAGGATGCCGAGGCGCTGGGCTGCATGACAGAGATCCTCGCCGCGCGTGACATCGTCGAGGGCGGCACCTCCTCCGAGCGCCAGCGCGCCGTGCGCGACGCCGCCGCCACCGCCGGCGGCGATCACGCCGAACAGATGCGCACGGTGGTCAGCCACCTGATCGAGGAGTTTCACGCCGATCTCTGACCGCGCCCGAGGGGGGTTTCAGGGCCGGTAGAGGTCGCTTTCCCGGCCCAGGGCGCCCGACAGCCAGCCTGCGGCAACCCCCAACGACCGCAGCCCGCGCAGCCCCGTGACCGGATGCACCGGCAGAAACGCGGCCCGCAGCAGCCCGCCCGCACCCTTGGTCAGGCCGTGAAACAGCGCCTTGCCCAGCCCCCGCCGCCCCCGTTTGCGCTGCCGGATCGCGTATTTCGCCAGGGTCTGGCTTTTCGCGCGGCGGTAGACATAGGCGCCGGTCAGGCGCTCTCGCGGGATCGTCTCGAACACGGCCGCCCCCGGCACCCAGCCCAGCCGCAGCCCCCTCGCCTGCGCCCGGTCCGAGAAGTCCGTGTCCGACCCCCCGGTGAACCGCAGCCCCTCGTCGAATCTCAGGTCCTTCAGGACCGCCCCACGGCAAAGCCAGTTCGACGTGGGCAGCGCCGAGACATCTCCCGCCTCGCGCCGCAGGGCCCGGGCGGCGGCCTGGGCGGCGAGGAACGCCATCACCGCCGTCTGGCGCGGGCTCAGCGCCCCGCTCGGCGGCAATGGCATCACCGGGCCGCCGCAGAGGTCGAAATCGCCCCCGCGGGCCCCCGCCAGCAGCCGCGCGATCCAGTCCGGCGCGGGGCGCTCGTCATCGTCGAGAAAGGCAAGCCAGTCCGCCCCCGCCTTCAGCGCCGCGTCCACGGCCACATTTCGCGCGACCGGAATGCCGGCCCGCGGCTCGTGCAGCGCCAGCGCCCGGCGCCCGGTCTGGCGGGCGAACCGGGCAACCTCGAAATCGATGGAGAAATCCGGATCGTTCTGGACGAAGACAAAGCCCAGCCGCGCCTGCGGCGGAGCCTCCAGCTGCGACAGGCCCAGCAGCAGGGACTGGAACATCTCCGCCCGCCCCCGCGTCGCCGCGGCTATGATGACAAGCTCTTCGGCCATGGCGCCCCAGATGGCGCAGGGCCTTGCAAATGACAAGCGCCCGCGGAACTGTCGCCCGGCCATGACAGACGAGATCCTGATCCGCCGCGACGGTCACGCTGGCCGCATCACCCTCAACCGGCCCGCGGCGCTGAACGCGCTGACCCACGGGATGTGCCGCGCCATCGAGGCCGCGCTGACCGGCTGGGCCAAGGACCGGGCCATCGCCCTGCTGATCATCGACGGCGCGCCCGGCCGCGCCTTCTGCGCCGGTGGTGACCTGGCGGCGATGCACAGCGCGGGCCTGGCCGAGGACCACGCGGCGGCCCGGCACTTCTGGCGCGACGAATACCGGATGAACCGGGCGCTCCATCACTTCCCAAAGCCGGTGGTGAGCTTCCTGCACGGCTTCACCATGGGCGGCGGGGTCGGTGTCGGCTGCCACGGGACGCACCGGATCGTCGGAGAAAGCGCCCGCATCGCCCTGCCCGAATGCGCCGTCGGCCTCGTGCCGGACGTGGGCGGCACGCTGCACCTCGCCCGGGCCCCCGGACGGCTGGGGGAATACCTCGGCACGACCGGTGACCGGATGGACGCCGCCGACGCGATCCACGCCGGCTTCGCCAATCACCATGTGCCCGAGGCCGCCTGGCCCGCCCTGGCCGAGACCCTGGCCCGCACCGGCGATTGCGCCGCGATCCACCGCGCCGCGACCGCACCGGGCGACAGCCGGCTCGCAGGCTGGCAGCCCGATATCGACGCGGTCTTCGACGGAGAGACCCTAGGCGACATCGCCCGCGCCATGCCGTCCGACCCGCCCGAGGCGATCGCGCGGGCACGGCGGCTCATGGAGCGCAATGCGCCGCTCGCGATGGCCGTGGCCGTGGACTTCATCCGCCGCACCCGCCTGCACCCCACGATCGAGACGGCGCTGGACCTCGAATACCGCTACACCCACAGGGCCCTGGCACAGGGAGATTTCCTCGAAGGTATCCGCGCCGCCGTCATCGACAAGGACCATGCCCCGCGCTGGACCCATCGAGACTGGACCCGGGTGCCGGATAGCGACGTCCTGAACATGACCCGGGCGCTGGGCCAGGCGGCGCTGACCTTCGATCCCGTGGAGACCGGGACGGCGCAATCAACCTGGCACCCCCGCCGAGGATAGCAGCCGACAACAGGCGCGGACCGGTCAGCTGGCCCCCTCGGCCGCCCGGGCAGGGATCGGGGCCGAGACGCCGTCCGCGACCCCTGCGGCATCAATCCCGTCGCGATCGTGACTGCCCCCTCGGCCGCATGAGCCGGAACCGCAAACCCGGCGCGGATCACGTCTGTCAGGACGTTTTCCAAAGGGTTTCGCCCGCTCCCATGCCGATCACATCGCCGACACAAGCAACCGCCTAAACACCCAAAAGGCGGCGCACAAGAAACCCACGCGCCCCAGGCGGAGCGGCGCGTCACGCCGGCAAGGTGATGAAGAAAGAGGGCGCGGAAGCGCTCATTCAAGGACGGGCCGCCGAGATCTACTCGGCGGCGAGCTTGCGCGGGTTGAGCATCGGGCCGAGGTATTGCCCGGTATGGCTGCCGGCGACCTGGGCGACCTTCTCGGGCGTGCCGGTGGCCACCACCCTGCCGCCGCCGTCGCCGCCCTCGGGGCCGATGTCGATGATGTGGTCGGCGGTCTTCACCACGTCCAGGTTGTGCTCGATCACCACGACCGAATTGCCCTGGTCGACCAGTTCATGCAGCACTTCCAGCAGCTTCTTCACATCCTCGAAATGCAGCCCCGTCGTGGGCTCGTCCAGGATATAGAGCGTCCGCCCCGTCGACCGTTTCGCCAGCTCCTTGGACAGCTTCACCCGCTGGGCCTCGCCCCCCGACAGCGTCGTCGCCTGCTGGCCGACCTTGATATAGCCAAGGCCTACCCGCATCAGCGCGTCCATCTTCTCGCGGATCGAGGGCACCGCGCGGAAGAACTCCTGCGCATCCTCAACGGTCATGTCGAGCACATCGGCAATCGACTTGCCCTTAAACTTTATCTCAAGGGTTTCACGGTTATAGCGGGCCCCATGACAAGTTTCACACGTGACATAGACATCGGGCAGAAAGTGCATCTCGATCTTGATGACACCATCGCCCTGACACGCCTCGCAGCGCCCGCCCTTGACGTTGAAGCTGAAGCGCCCTGGTTTGTAGCCGCGCGCCTTGGCCTCTGGCAGCCCGGCGAACCAGTCCCGGATTGGCGTGAACGCGCCGGTATAGGTGGCGGGGTTTGACCGGGGCGTGCGGCCGATGGGCCGCTGGTCGATGTCGATCACCTTGTCGAGATGCTCCAGCCCCTTGATCGTCTCGCAGGGGGCCGGCGTCTGCCGCGCCCCGTTCAGCCGCATCGAGGCGGTCTTGAACAGCGTCTCGATCGTCAGGGTCGACTTGCCGCCGCCGGATACGCCGGTCACGCAGACGAACTGGCCCAGCGGGAAATCGACCGTGATGTCCTGCAGGTTGTTGCCGCTGGCCTTGACCACCGTCAGCTTTTTCTTGTTGCCCTTGCGCCGCTTGGCCGGCACGGCGATCTCGCGCCGCCCGGCCAGGTAATCGCCGGTGACCGAGGCCGGGTTCGCGACGATCTCGGCCGGGGTGCCGTGGGCCACCACCTGCCCGCCGTGGACGCCCGCGCCGGGGCCGATGTCGAAGACGTAATCCGCCTCTCGGATCGCTTCCTCGTCATGCTCCACCACGATGACCGTGTTGCCCTGGTCGCGCAGGTTCTTCAGCGTGGTCAACAGCCGGTCGTTGTCGCGCTGGTGCAGGCCGATGGACGGCTCGTCGAGGACGTAGAGCACGCCGGTCAGGCCAGAGCCGATCTGCGAGGCCAGCCGGATGCGCTGGCTCTCGCCGCCCGACAGGGTGCCCGCGTTGCGCGACAGGGTCAGGTAGTCGAGCCCAACGTTGTTGAGAAACCCGAGCCGCTCGCGGATCTCCTTGAGGATCACGCGGGCGATCTCGTTTCTCTGCGGGGTCAGGCTGTCCGGCACCGATTGGCACCAGTCCAGCGCCTCGCGGATCGACATCTGCACCACCTGGCCCACGTGCAGCCGGTCCTGGGGCGCCCCGCCGGCCGGGCCGATCTTTACCGCCAGCGCCTCTTCGCGCAGCCGGTAGCCGCCGCAGGTCCCGCAGGGGCGGTTGTTCTGGTAGCGCTCGAATTCCTCGCGGATCCAGTTGCTGTCGGTCTCGCGATAGCGCCGCTCCATGTTGGGGATGACCCCCTCGAAGGCGCGGCTGACCTGGTAGACCCGGCCGCCCTCATCGTAGCGGAAATTGATCTCTTCCTCGCCCGATCCGTAAAGGAACACCTGCTGCACATAGGGCGGCAGGTCCCGCCACTTGGTCTTCGGCGCGAAGTCGTAATGCTTGGCGATCGCCTCGATCGTCTGCAGGAAATAGGGCGACTTGCCCTTGCGCCAGGGCGCGATCGCCCCGTCATAAAGCGTCAGCGCCGCGTCCGGCACCATCAGCGCGGGGTCGAAGAACAGCTCCACCCCCAGCCCGTCGCAGGACGGGCAGGCCCCGAAGGGCGCGTTGAACGAAAAGAGCCGCGGCTCGATCTCGGGGATCGTGAATCCCGACACCGGACAGGCGAATTTCTCCGAAAACGTCATCCGCTCCGGCTCGCCCTCGCCCTCGCGCGGGGCGGTCTCCAGCACGCTAATCCCGTCGGCGAGATCCAGCGCGGTGCGCAAGCTGTCGGCGAGCCGCGTCTCAAGCCCCTCCCGCACGACGATGCGGTCTACGACCACGTCGATGTCATGGCGGAACTTCTTGTCCAGCGTCGGCGGATCGTCGAGCTCGTGAAACGCGCCATCGACCTTGACCCGCTGAAAGCCCTGCTTGCGCAACTCCAGGAATTCCTTGCGGTATTCGCCCTTTCGGTCGCGCACGATGGGCGCCAGCAGATAGCCCCTTGTCCCCTCGTCCAGCGCCATGATCCGGTCGACCATGTCCTGCACCTGCTGCGCCTCGATCGGCTGGCCGGTGGCGGGCGAATAGGGCGTGCCGACGCGGGCGAACAAAAGCCGCATGTAATCGTAGATCTCGGTCACCGTGCCGACGGTGGAGCGCGGGTTCTTCGATGTCGTCTTCTGTTCGATCGAAATCGCCGGCGACAGGCCGGAGATATGGTCCACGTCCGGCTTTTCCATCATGTCGAGGAATTGCCGCGCATAGGCCGAAAGGCTTTCCACATAGCGGCGCTGACCCTCGGCATAGATCGTGTCGAAGGCGAGGCTGGATTTGCCGGACCCCGACAGGCCCGTGACCACCACAAGCTGATCGCGGGGGATGTCCACGTCGATGTTCTTGAGGTTGTGCTCGCGCGCGCCACGCACTTCGATGTGTTTCAGCTCGGCCATGCGACTCTCCGGCTCGGGTGTGTGCAGAACCCTAGGAGATAGGTCGTCGAAGCGGAATGGGAAAGTGCGAACGAAGAATGAACACCGCCATTTGACCCGACATTCGCCCATTGCGTGGCCACGACACCGGCCAAAGGGGCATTTTGCAGCGTCGCGGCCGCGATGGTCGGGTTTTGCGGACCTGTGCAAGACCCATGCAATGTTTGCCAAGCGCCCATGCGCTGTGCTTACCTCGGATGATCGAGTAACCGGAGTTCCCCATGCGCCTCTTCGCCGCCCTTTTCCTCGCCTGTCTGCTGCCGTTCGGCGTCACCGCGCAGGAGCGCCCGAACACCATTCTGGTAATGGACGGGTCGGGGTCGATGTGGGGCCAGATCGACGGCATCAACAAGATCGTCATCGCCCGCGAGGTCGTGAGCGAGATCCTCGGCGAGTTTCCCGATGACCAGAACCTCGGCCTGACCGTCTATGGCCACCGCACCCGGGGCGATTGCACGGATATCGAGACGGTCGTCGCGCCCGCCATGGGCACGGCCGGCCGGATCATCGAGACGGTCAACGGGATCAACCCCCGCGGCAAGACGCCGATGACCGACGCCGTCATCGCCGCGGCCGAGGCCCTGCGCTATACTGAAGAGAAAGCGACCGTGGTGCTGGTGTCCGACGGCATCGAAACCTGCAACCCCGACCCCTGCGCCGCCGCCCGCGCGATGGAGCAGGCCGGTATCGACTTCACCGCCCACGTGATCGGCTTCGACGTCACCGAGCCCGAGGCGCTGCGCCAGATGCAATGCCTGGCGGACGAGACCGGCGGCACCTTCATCACCGCGTCAAACGCGGCCGAGCTGACACAGGCGCTGGCGGTGGTGGTCGAACCGGAGCCGGAGCCGGAGCCGATCCTTGTCTCGGGCACGTTCACCGCCATGCTGGACGACGGCAGCGTGATTGCCGACCCGGTGATCTGGGATCTCTTCGCCGACTCCACGCCCGTGGTCGAAGGCCAGATGGCCAACCCCCTGACCGTGGACGACCTTGCCGAGGGCAGCTATCGCGCCAGCGCCTATTACACGACGCAGGAGACGGCGCAGGATGCGCTCTTCACGATCTCGGGCGCGGGCGACATCTCGGTCACCGTGACCTTCGAGACGCCGCTGCCGACCGCCACGATCAGCGGCCCGGCCTCTGCCCCGCAGGGGGCCACGATCGAGGTCGACTGGACCGGTCCGGGCGGCGCCGGCGACTACGTCGCCGTGGGCGAGATCGACGGGGACCCGTATGTCAACTACACCTATACCGAAGTCGGCAGCCCTGCCGCGCTGCGGATGCCGCCCCTGCCCGGCCAGTACGAACTGCGCTACTTCACCGACGGAGGAGAGCTTCTGGCCAGCCAGCCGATCGAGGCTATGCCGGTGGACGTGGGCCTTGACCTGCCGGCGACCGCAGAAGTTGGCGCAATGATCGACGTGGGCTGGACCGGGCCGGATTACATCGACGATTACATCGCCGTCACCCAACCGGGCAGCGACACGGCGATCACCTACGCCTATACCTCCATCAGCAACCCCGCCGTCCTGACCATGCCCGGAGAGCCCGGGACCTATGACGTCACCTACACGCTCGAACAGGACAATACGGTGATCTACCGGGCGAGCATCGAGGTCACGCCGGTCAAGGCGGACATCGCGGCCCCCGATACGGCCGTCGCGGGATCGACCGTCATGGTCGGCTTCGACGGGCCGGAGTACCAGAACGACTACCTGGCCATCAGCGCGCCCGACGACCCCGACGGCTACGTCAATTACGTCTATGTCCGGGAGGGCAACCCCGCCGCGCTGATCATGCCGACGGAGCCCGGCACCTACGAGATCCGCTATGTCATGAACCAGGACCGGCAGATCATCGGCCGAAAGTCGATCGAGGTCACGGAAGTCACCTCGCAGGTGGTGGCCCCGGACACGGCGATTGCGGGGTCGGACATTCCGGTCGGCTGGATCGGCCCCGATTACCAGAACGACTTCATCGCCGTCAGCACGCCCGGCGAGGACACCTACGTCAATTACACATACACCCGCGAGGGCAATCCGCTGACCCTTTCGATGCCGACAGAGCCCGGCACCTACGAAATCCGCTACTACCTGAACCAGGACCGCGAGATCATCGCCCGCACCTCGATCGAGGTGACGGAGGTGGGGGCGACGCTCTCCGCCGCGCCCTCGGCGGTCGCGGGCAGCACGCTCCCCGTGACCTGGACCGGGCCGGATTACCAGAACGACTTCATCGCCGTCAGCAGGCTCGACGACGATGGCTATGAAAACTACGTCTACACCCGCGGGGGCGACCCGGCGCAGTTGGTGATGCCGACAGAACCCGGTGCCTACGAGATCCGCTACTTCCTGAACCAGGATCGCGAGGTCATCGCCCGGCGTGCGATCGAGGTTACCGCGGTCGGCGCCTCGCTCGACGCGCCCGACGAGGCTCCGGTCGGCAGCACCGTCACCGTGGCCTGGGACGGGCCTGATTATCAGAACGATTTCATCGCGGTGGGCATCCCGGGCGACGCGCGGAACTACGTGAACTATACCTATTCGCGCACGGGCAACCCGCTGGAGCTTCAGATGCCGGTAGAGCCCGGCGACTACGAGATCCGCTACTACGTGAACCAGGACCGCGAAATCATCGCCAGCCGGCCGATCACGGTCACCCCGCTCAAGGTAGAGCTGAGCGCACCGGACACCGGAGCCGTCGGCGAGCCCGTAACCGTGGGCTATGACGGGCCGGATTATCAGAATGATTTCATCGCGGTCAGCGTTCCGTCCGAGGACGGCTACATCAACTACACCTACACCCGCCAGGGCAATCCCGTCACGGTCGACATGCCGAGCGAGCCGGGCACCTACGAGCTGCGCTATTACATCAACCAGGATCGCCGGATCATGGTCCGGGTGCCCATCGAGGTCCGCGAGCTGTCGGTCACCGTGGTCGCGCCGCCCGAAGGGCTCGCCGGCGAGACGCTGATCGTCGGCCATGACGGGCCCGATTATCAGAACGATTACATCGGCATCTCGCGCCCGGGCGACACCGGCTACGAGACCTATGCCTATACCCGAAACGGCAACCCGCTGGAGGTGCGCCTGCCCGAAGAGCCGGGCACCTACGAGGTGCGCTATTACATGAACCAGGATCGCCGGGTGCTGGGCATGACCACGATCGAGGTCACCAAGCCCTGAGCCACGACCCGCGGGGCGGACACGAAGCGGGCGCGGGTCCCGTCCGGGAAGGCGCCCGTCTTGTGTTGCGCCCGATCGCCGTAAAATGGCCGCATCTGCACATTCGGGCGCCCGTCACGGGCGCCCGGGGCGATCAGTCCTCGGCGTCTTCCGCGTCGGGCTTGCTGGTGTGCGGGAACTCTCCCTTGGCGATATAGACCTCTTCCTCGGGGGTGGACGTGCGCCCCAGGATCGCGTTGCGATGCGGATGACGGCCGTAGGCGCGGATGATCTCGCGCCCCCAGGCCGTCTGTCTGCGGAACCCTTCGGTGAAGTCGCTCAGCGCCTCCGGGTAGAGCGCGATCAGGCGTTCATTGAAGGCCACCAGGTCTTCGAGACGTTTCAGGTGCTGCGGCCCCTCGCAATGATAGACCGAGACCGAGTAGAAAAAGCTCTCCCACGGGGGCAGCGTGTCGGCCTCTCCGGTCTCGATCGCCTCGAGCGACAGCCGGGCGGCCTTGATGTCCTGCCCGTAGGCCATCGGCGTGTCGCGCCAGAGCGAGCGCGGGAACTGGTCCAGAACGATCACCAGCGCCAGCCGCCCGCGCGGCGTCTCGGCCCAGTGATCCAGAAGTCCGCGGGCCCCGGCGAGGGTCAGGTCGCCGAACCGCTCGATGATCGCCGCATCCATGCCGCCGCGCATCCGTTCGTCAATCCACGCGCCGTGGGTCTCCACGCTGGTCTCGTGCCCGGTGTCGGGGAACCAGAAATCCAGAACCATTTCGGGGGTGTAGGCTGTGGGGTCCATGACTTTCTCCGTCCCGGGGCGCGGCCGCCGCGCAGCCGTCTGTCGAAGCCCCGGACGCTAGTGCGGCCCACGGACCTGCGCAAGCCTCTCGTCCCCGCGGTCCCGGTCCGTCGGGGCTCACCCCTCCGGGCCCACGCCATGAAGGCGCTCTGCCACGGCCCCCTCCGCTTGCGTGGCGACCTCGCGGAAGGCGTTGATCACGATTCCCCGGATCCAGCGGTTCGCGGAATCCGCCGAGAGCCGGGCGCTCCAGAAAAAGCGCATCGTAAGGTCCGGCAACGCCACGGGCGGTTGAAGGACGGCCAGATCGAACCGCTCGATATCCCCGGCCATGAAGACCGGCAGCTGGTTCGCGATCATGTTGGTGCGCGCCAGAAGCGGCGCCACCCCGGCGAAATCGGGAATCCGTGCCCCCACCCGCCGCTCGATTCCCAGCACAGAGGCCCGCTCCTCGACGGTCTGCCGCGCGGCCTGCGACATGCCCACCATGACATGCGGCCAGAAACGCCAGGCGTCCGCGCCCCAATCGGCCAGCGCCGGATGGCCCCGCCGCGCGAAGACATAGCGCCGCATCGGTGGCAGCAGCTGCTCTGCCACCCCGTCGGGCCGCGCGACATCCGCCCCCAGCAGGGCCATGTCGACCTGTTCGTCGATCACCTGGCCGTAGAGCTTGGGCGACGCCGGGATCCAATCGACCCCGACATTCGGCGCGGCGGCATTCACCCGCGCCAAAATCTCCGAAACCACCGCGATCGAGGACGGAATCGCGATCCGGAAGACCCGGTGGCTCGTCTCCGGCTCGAAGGTCGCGGCCGGCTGCACCACACGCTCTATCCGGCGCAGGATCGGCCGGACATCCTCGATCAACTGCAGCGCAAACGGGCTCGGCTGCATCTTGCCCCCGACCTTGACCAGCAGTGGATCGCCAAGCTGGTCGCGCAACCGTCCCAAGGCATGGCTCACCGCCGAGGGCGTCTTGCCCAAGCGATCGGCGGCGCGGACGACGCTGCGCTCGTCCATGAGCGCCTCGAAGGTCACAAGCAGGTTCAGGTCGAGGCGGTGCAGCTGAATCTGGTTCATCATGCATGAAATCGTTTTGCTGGTGAAGTGATGAATTTCGTTCAATCTACTGGATATCGCAACAGGGAACGGGAGACGACGGACAATGACACTCAAGGTAATCGGATCGGGCTTCGGCCGCACCGGCACAATGACCATGAAGGATGCGCTTGGCACCCTGGGCTTCGGCCCGAGCCACCACATGACCGAGATCATCGACCACCCCGAGCAGCTGACCCACTGGAAAGCGGTTTTCGCCGGGCAAGAGGTCGACTGGGCGGAGGTCTATGCCGGCTACAACAGCCAGGTCGACTGGCCCGGCGCCTATGTCTGGCACGAAGCCTCGATTGCCTTTCCCGAGGCCAGGGTGATCCACACCGAGCGCCCGGAAGAGGATTGGTGGGCCAGCTTCTCGGGCACCATCGGCAAGTTCTTCAGCCACGCCGATACCATGCCCCTGCCGCCGCATCTGGCGGATCTGTTCCGGACCATGAAGGGCAAGGGCAGCTGGCTGGAGCAGACCTTCACCGACCATACAGACCGCGCGGCCGCCATCGCCGCCTACCGCGCCAACAACAAGCGCGTGCGCGAGCTGATCCCCGCGGACCGGCTGCTGATCTTCAACGTGGCCGAGGGCTGGGGCCCGCTGTGCGGGTTTCTCGGCGTGGACGTCCCCGATACCCGGTTTCCGCACCACAACGAGCGCCGCGAATTCTGGGACCTTCTGGGCGGGGAGCCGGAAACGGCCTGACCTGGAGGCCCGGGGCCGGAGACCCGCACCGCCAGAGCCCGAGAATACAAAGGGCGCCCCGAGGGGCGCCCTTCGCTGCCTGGAGACGCTCAGAAATGAATGGCCCGGCCGTAGGCGTCGAGCACGCTTTCATGCATCATTTCGCTCAGTGTCGGGTGCGGGAACACGGTGGCCATCAGATCCTCTTCCGTGGTCTCGAGCTGACGACCAACGACGTAGCCCTGGATCAGCTCGGTCACCTCGGCGCCGACCATGTGGGCGCCCAGAAGTTCACCGGTCTTCTTGTCGAAGATGGTCTTGACCATGCCCTCGGGCTCGCCGAGCGCGATGGCCTTGCCGTTGCCGATGAAGGGGAAGTGGCCGACGTTGATCTCGTGGCCCGCCTCCTTGGCCTTGGCCTCGGTCATGCCGACGCTGGCGACCTGCGGATGGCAATAGGTGCACCCGGCGATGGAGCCGGGCTTGATCGGGTGGACGTCGTTCTTGCCCGCGATCAGCTCGGCCACCATGACGCCCTCGTGGCTGGCCTTGTGGGCAAGCCAGGGCGCGCCGGCGATGTCGCCGATGGCATAGACGCCCTCGACCCCGGTGCGGCAGTATTCGTCCGTGACCACATGGCTGCGGTCGACCTTCACGCCCGCCTCTTCCAGCCCCAGCCCCTCGGTGTTGCCGACGATGCCCACGGCGGAGATGACCGTGTCGAACTCGTGCTTTTCGACCTTGCCGCCGACCTCGATATGGGCGGTGACCTTGCCCTTGGCGCGGTCAAGCTGCTTGACCATGGCCTTTTCCATGATCTTCATGCCTTGCTTGACGAACTGCTTCCTGGCGAAGGCGCTGATCTCGGCATCCTCGACGGGCAGCACGCGGTCCATCACCTCGACAACGGTCGTGTCGCAGCCCAACGTGTTGTAGAAGCTGGCGAATTCGATGCCGATGGCACCGGACCCGATGACCAGCAGCTTCTTGGGCATGTGCGGCGGCTCCAGCGCGGTCTTGTAGGTCCAGACCAGGTCGCCGTCCGCCTCCAGCCCCGGCAATTCGCGGGCGCGGGCGCCGGTGGCGACGACGATGTTCTTGGACGTCAGCTCTTCGGTGCCCTTGTCGGTCTTGACCGAGACCTTGCCTTTGCCGGCAAGACGCGCCTCGCCCATGATGGTCGTGACCTTGTTCTTCTTGAACAGGTGGCCGATGCCGCCCGACAATTGCTTGGCCACCCCGCGCGAGCGCTTGATCACCGCGTCGAGGTCATAGCCGATGCCGTCCGCCTTGAGCCCGAAGTCCTTGGCGCGGTGCATCAGGTGGAACACTTCCGCCGAGCGCAGCATGGCCTTGGTCGGGATGCAGCCCCAGTTCAGGCAGATGCCGCCCAGGTGCTCGCGCTCCACGCAGACGACGCTGAGGCCCAGTTGCGCGGCGCGGATGGCGGCAACATATCCGCCGGGGCCCGCGCCGATTACGATCATGTCAAAGCTCTTGGCCATAGTGCCTCCTCCGGGAAAACTGGTTTGACGTTAAACAATATTCCGGAGGCATGCCAGAGATCCCGCCGAATGGCAGGCATCCGCCCCGTGCAAGTCTCGAGACTGCCAGCCGCGTCGGGGCGGTTCGGCCGTTTCGGGTCGGATCGGGGGCGGTGGGACGCATCAGCCCTTGCGGGTCGGATCGCGTGGCGGCGGGGGCCGCGAAGGGCTGCCCGGTGTATGCGACGACGAGGACGTCGGGGGCCTTGGCTGGGCGGGCCGGGCCGTCGGCGCCACCGGCTCCGGCGTGCCCAAAGCGGGGCGCGGCGGCCGCTGCCCTGCCCGCGGATCCTTCGAGCGAACGGCAACGCCGCCATGGGAGGGTGGCCGGCTTGGCGCTGACGTCCCCTGCGGCCCATGGGTGCCGTAGGACGGGGGTGCACCGGGCCGCGCCGGGCCGCCGGACGACCCGCCCTGCCCCGCAGGCTGTGGCGCTGGCGCGGGAGACGGCCCTTGCGACGGCGCTGTCGAGGGGCCGGGCGGCGCCGGGGCAGAGACATCGGCGGGACGCGACCCGCCAGACGGTTCGGGGGAGGACGGCCCCTCCGCCTTCGCCCCGGCCTCCGGTGGTGGCTGTGATTGGGTCGCAATCGGGGCGGGCGGCGCGTGATCCGGCCCGACCTGCTGCGCAGCCGGCATCGGAGACTCCGTCGGGTGCTGGCCTTCAGTCGCGGCGGCGGGCGGGGCGGGCTTGGGCCGGGCGGGCTCGTGCCAGGGTGTCGCCGCGTCGCCGGTGCGCGGATGCTCGGGCTCGGCCTCGGTCTCTTCCATGCCGCCGACCCGGTTGCGGCCCTCGTCCTTGGCGGCATAGAGCGCCTCGTCCGCCCGTTTCAGAAGGCTCGCGGAATTTCGCGCAGAGGTCGGATAGGCCGCGATCCCGGCCGAGATCGTGATCCGCGGCAGCGAGGCGCCGGCGTGACGGACCCCCATCGCCTCGACCGCGCCGCGCAGGCCTTCGGCCACCTCCCAGGTGCCCGCAAGATCGCGGCCCGGCAGCAGCACGGTAAATTCCTCGCCCCCCACCCGGCAGCATTTCTCACCCGGGCCCAGGGTGTCCTGCACCGCGGCGGCGATCGCCTGCAGGACGGCGTCGCCCGCGTCATGGCCCTGGGTGTCGTTGAACGTCTTGAACTTGTCCGCGTCGAACGAGATCAGGCCGAATGTCTGCCCGGTCCGGTCGGCCAGCGCCATTTCGCGCCGCATCGCATCCATGAAATAGCGCCGGTTGTGCAGGCCGGTCAGTGGGTCGCGCACCGATTGCTCGTGCAATTCGTCGCGCAGCCGGACATTCGCGATCGCCATCGAGATATGCTCCGCGCATTGCACGGTGAAATTCATCGCGTCCTTGAGCTTGGTCCCCGAATAGGTCTCGCCGTCGAAGCGGACATGCATCAGCCCCACCGTGTCGCCATGGGCGGAGACAGGAACGCAGACGTATTCGCAGGGGTAGTCCTCGTCCGGCGGATGTTCGAGGTGGTTGCAGACGAAGCAGATCCCCTTGGGATCGTACTGATAGGCCCGGCCCCGCCGCAGCGACCAGCAACTGTCGGGCGAGATGTTGCGGTGCAGCTTGTTGGTCACCCAGGAGCCGACCCCGTCGAGCACGTCGCGCGAGCTGGAATAGGTGTAGATTTCGCCCTCGGTGTCGGCCATCACGCGGCCCATGAACCGGGTCACGATCATGTAGAGCTCATCGAGTGTCTTGCAGCTTTGCAGCCATTCGTCGAGCAGGCTGAGCATCCTCGCCTCGTGCTGGCGGGCGTTCTCGGTGGCCAGCACGTTCTTGGCCCGCATCTCGGCGGCCTCGACCTCCGCCCTGGCGCTGATCAGGTCGCGGGCGGCGCGGCGCGCCTCGGTCACGTCGGTGAAGGTGACGACATAGCCGCCCGAGGCCGAGGGCCGCCCGTTGGTCAATACCATGCGGCCCGACGGCAGCTTGCGGTCGAAGGAATAGGGCAAATGCTCTTCGATGGCGTGCTTGGAGGCGTCGGCGTCCACCTCGGTCAACTCACCGCGCTGGAGGGCGAGGTCGCGAAACTCCTCCCGCATCATGCCGATGTAAAGCTGGCCGGGCTCCAGCTCCAGCACCTCGAAGACCCGCGCATTGTGAAGCTCGCACACGCCATCAGGGGACCAGACGAGAATCCCCTGCTCCATGATGTCCATGATTTCATTGGCGAAGTCGAACGGCTCCGCTGCCTCGGCCTTGTCGACCGCGGGCACCGCCCAATCCTCGCGCCACATGGCGGTGGTTCGCTCGTTGCTCACCAATATCCCTCGTCGGTCGCGCGTTGCGTCGTCAGAGCGTAGTCGCTGACGCTTGACATGGCATTAACGGTGCGGGGGGCATTGCGGCCAGCAACGGGCGGGGCGGTTTCCCCGCCCCGCTTTCAGTCGCTCGCGGACTGGAAGCCGCGCACGATCGCGCCGTAGCCGCCGTCGGTCATGAACGCCTGTTCCGCCGCGCTGCTCTCGCGGCCGAGGGCGGCGTTGCGGAACGGGAACCGGCCGAACCGGCGGATGATCTCACGGTGGCACCTGGCATGAAGCAGCGTGCCCGCGTCCCCCGGCAGCCGCGTCAGAAGCAGGCGGATGCACCGCTCCTGGTCCACCAGGTTCTCCGAATGCATCAGCGGCATGAAGAAGAAGTGACGCAGCGCGTCCGGCACCGATGCGTCCCAATCGCGGCCGATCGCCGCTTTCGACGCGGCCCGCGCGGATTTGTCGGTCGAAAAGGCGCACGGGTCGTCGCGGAAGATGTTGCGCGGAAACTGGTCCGTCAGCACGACATAGGCGAGGCTGCCCCGCGGGCTGGTCAGCCACAGCCCGTAGGCGCCATGAGAGGCCGCCTCCCAGGCCTCGCCGAACCGATCCCGCACCTGCCGGTCGAGCGCCTCGCCGCCCTCGAACCACCCTTTCGGCCCGACTTCATCGGCCCAGAACGACAACACGTCCTCCGGTTTGACCATGGCTTGTCCCCTGCAATCCCCAGGTCGATGAATTACGCAAGGTAAGGACGATTACAAGACCTTGCCGTCAGTCCCGGTCCCGGTCCCGGCTTCGGGCGCCTGCGCATCCATCTCGGCCTCGGCCTCGATATAGACCTCCTGGGCATAGCCGACGGCCACGGGCGAGGCCGTGGCCAGCACCCGGGCATAGGGCACGTGGCCCGCTGCGGCGCCGGTCGCG
Organism: Roseisalinus antarcticus; assembly: GCF_900172355.1. GTDB lineage: Bacteria > Pseudomonadota > Alphaproteobacteria > Rhodobacterales > Rhodobacteraceae > Oceanicola > Oceanicola antarcticus_A. The sequence goes on from NZ_FWFZ01000001.1 coordinate 332,682, forward strand.
GGGCGCCGCACCATGCGGTAGATGCCGTAAAGCGCCACAGCCTCCATCAGGATGGTGATGAACAGCCAGAAGCCGCTCGGCCCGATGGTGCGCATCATGTAGCCGACGACGACCGGGCCCGCGATAGCCCCGACCCCGTTGATGAACACGAATCCCGCCGAGGCGGCGGCCATGTCCTCGGGCTCCAGGAAGTCGTTCGCATAGGCGATGATCAGCGCATAGAGCGGGTTGGTCGTCCCGCCGATCAGGGCCGCGCTGAAGATCAGGACGGCGAAGCTAGGCGGCAGCAGAAAGCCCACGAACGCCCCCGCCCCGCCGATCGCCGAGATCGCGATGATCAGCTTGCGCCGGTCGATGCGGTCCGACAGCCAGCCGATGGGATATTGCGAGATCAGCGCCGCCATGTAGATCGCCGAGACGAAGACCGAGATCTCGGGGATGCTCAGCCCGATCTGGGTCGCGTAGACGGCGGCCATGCCGAATTGCGCCGCGAACACCCCGCCCAGCAGCACCAGGTTGACCGCGGCCAGCGGCGAGGTCTCGATCAGCCCGCGCAGGTTCATCGGCTTGGTGGAGCCGAAGGCGGGCGTCGGCGAGATCGAAAGCAGGATCGGCGCGAAGGCGAGGCTCACCAGCACAGAGGGGATGATGAACAGGATGAACCCGCCCGCGTCGCTGAGCAGCAGCACGTATTGCGCGACGACGATCCCGCCCACCTGCACCAGCATGTAGAGCGACAGCGCCTGGCCCCGGGTCTCGTTCGTGCTGGAATTGTTCAGCCAGCTTTCGGCCGTCACGTAGACGCCTGAAAAGCAGAACCCGATCACAATACGGCCGATGATCCAGGCCCAGGGCTCGACCAGCGCGGGATAGAGGATCAGGATCGCCGATATGGTGGAGCCGAGCGCCGCGAAGACCCGCACGTGCCCGACCCGGCGGATCATCTCGGGGGCAAGGCGCGAGCCACCCAGAAAGCCCACGAAATAGGCCGACATGATCAGCGACATCTGGAAGGTCGAGAACCCCTCGATGGAGCCGCGGATCCCCAGAAGCGTGCCCTGCACGCCGTTGCCCATCATCAGCATGAACAACCCCAGCAGGAGCGGCCAGGAACTTCCGAGAACCGATATCATCGCATCACCCTGTCTGCTTTTTCCGCGGCTCTCTGCGCATAGCGGATCCCCGGGATCGGGGTCGCATCCCAATGCGACACGGGCGTGTCGCTGCGCATGAAACGTCTCGGGCCGGTAGCAGCGAAAAGCCGCGGACTTCAAGCCCCTGGAAGCAGCAGCGACGAGTCTCCGTAGGAAAAGAAGCGATACTCTCGGGCAATGGCATGCGCGTAGATCGCGCGGATCCGCTCCGGCCCCAACAGCGCCGAGACCAGCATCATCAGCGTCGATTTCGGCAGGTGGAAATTCGTCATCAGGCCGGCGGCCACGCGAAAGGTGAAGCCGGGCGTGATGAAGATATCGGTGTCTCCGGTCCATGGCGCGATGGCGCCGGTCGCGGCCGCCGCCGTCTCGATCAGGCGCAGGGCGGTGGTGCCCACCGGAATGACCCGGCCGCCGGCGGCCTGGGTGGCGGCAATCTCGGCGGCGGCCGTGGCCGTGACCTCGCCCCATTCGGCATGCATCCTGTGGTCGCGGATATCGTCGACCTTCACCGGCAGGAACGTGCCGGCGCCCACGTGCAGCGTCACATGGCTGAACCGCACGCCGCGCCCGCGCAGCGCCTCGAGCAGGGGCGCGTCGAAATGCAGCGACGCGGTGGGGGCCGCCACGGCGCCGGGACGCTCGGCCCAGATCGTCTGGTAATCGCGCTTGTCCTCGTCGTCCGCCGGCCGCTTGCCGGCGATATAGGGTGGCAGCGGCATCGCCCCGGCCTCGGCCAGCGCCGCGTCGAAATCCTCTCCCTGAAGGTTGAAGCCGAGGATCCCCTGCCCCTCCTCCCGCGCTTCGAGCCGAGCGCTCAGCTCGTCCGAGAACACGATCTGCTCGCCCGTCCGCAGCTTCTTGAGGGGCTTGATCAGGGCCGACCAGCGCCCGCCGGTGCGCGGTTCCAGCAGCGTGACCTCGATCCGCGCGGCGGTGCGCCCCTCGGCGCCGTCACGGAACCGCCGGCCCGAAAGCCGCGCCGGAATGACCCGCGTGTCGTTCAGCACAAGCCGGTCGCCCGGGCGCAGGATGTCGACCAGGTCGGTCACCAACCGGTCCGCGATCCCGTCGCCCTCGGCCAGCAACAGCCGGGCCGAGGACCGTGGCCGCGCGGGGCGGGTGGCGATCAGCTTTTCGGGCAGATCGAAATCGAAGTCGCTCAGCTTCATCTGGAGACCTCCGGTGGCGGGCGACGGAAGATCTCGCGGAACATGCCCGGGGTCAATGCCGAGAGCGGGTTGACCGAGACCCGCGGCTGCCCCACCGGCCCGGTGAGGGTGAAGTTGAAGCCGATCAGCCCCTCGCCCGGCCGCGTCAGCACCGAGCCGATCCCGTTCAGGATGTAGAACGGAGAGACCACTCCCTGGAAATTCATCTGCTGCGAGGCATGGGTATAGGTTCCGTCGAGCGAGACCCCGAGCGAGGGGCCCACGGCGCTCGATTCCGTCACGATGATCCGCTCGGGCGTCATCCGGAACCGGGCATCGACCGAGGTGAACGCCAGCCCCTGCCCATCCAACTGCTGCAGCAGGCCGACCACGCTGATCGCGTCGAGCAGCGCGGCCATCGCCGGCGCGTCCCGGATGCGCAAGTTGTTCAGCAGCAGTGCGCCGTCGAAGGTGCCCTCCCCGCCCGTCGGCAGCAGGATCAGCTCCAGGTCGCCGCCCTGGACGTTGGGCAGCAACTCGGCCGCGCGCAGCACCGCGCCCGCGTTGTCGGACGTCAGCAAGACCCCGGTCCGGCCGTCCATCGGCGCCACCCGGCCCTCGACCAGCGGCCCGCCGTTGACCCGGGCGGCGAAACTGCCGCCAAGGCCGCCCTCGGGCACGAACGACCCCGCGAAGTCGGTCAGCGCGAGGTTCTGGGTCACTTGCAGCCGGTCCAGCGCGATGGTGAGCGGCCCGCCCGCGCCGCCACCCCCGCCGCCGCCGAAGGCCGCCGCCCGCAGGTCCAGCCGCCCGCCCTCGACATCCACCGCCAGGGGCCGCCCGGCGCCCCGGTTGCGCAAGGTGACGGGCGCGTCGAGCCAGCTGCCCACCGCCAGCCGCGAGAACCGCGCGGCAACGAAGGCGCCGCCCGGCCCAAGCTCGATCCGTCCCTCCGCCGTCAGCCCCGGGGCCGAAAGGTCGAGCCGGTCGATCTGCGGCGCGGCGCCCAGGCTGCCGGCCACCTCGAGCCGCCCGGGCGTTCCGGCGGGCTTGGACCAGCCCACCCAGGGCAGCGAGAGGCCGACGCCCACCAGATCCGACACCAGCGAAAAGCGCGGCGGCGCCCCACTTGCCAGCGTCAGGTCAAGCTGGCCGCTGCCGGCGCCGCGGACGCTGCCCTCGGGCAGGGCTATGTTGAAGCTGTCCAGAAAGCGCGGCGAGATCTCCACCCTTGCCTCGATCTCGGCCGGGGCCCCTTCGGCGAACCGCTTGCGAAAGACCCCGGCCATGGGCACGCCGGCGACCTCGACCGGGCCGTCGATCTCCAGCCCCTCCGGCGTGGCCCGCAGCGACAGACGGTCGGCGCTCAGCGGGCGGCCCGGGATCAGCGCCCCGGCCCGCACCCCCGTCAGTTCGGCGGTCATGTCATAGCTGACCCGGTCCGGTGTCAGCCCGTCGCCCAGCGGCAGCAGCAATCGCCCCGAGACCTTCGCGCGGCCCTCCTCGGCCAGCGAGACCGGCAGGTTCGCGCCCGAGATCAGCCGCAGCGGCGGCTGGTCGAGCGTCGACAGCAGCGCCGTGATCGGCCCGTCCATCCGCAGCCCGAATTCCGCCCGCGTCTCGGGCAGGCCCATCACCGGGATCACCATGGAAGAGCCCGCGAGGTCCAGCCGTCCGCCTTCAGGCGCATCCAGGTGCCCTTCCTCCAGCGACAGGGCAAAGCCGCGCTCGATGATCTGGACGAAGCCCGCGCCGCCCTCGATCAGCGGCATCCGCGGCAGGAAGCGGACCGTGCTGTCCTCGAACTCAAGGTCAAGCGCGATGACCGGCTCGGCGCCCGCCTTGGCCCGCAGGCTGACAGCCATGTCGCGGAACAGGCCGCCGCGCAGGTTGCGCTCGAACCAGCCGCGCGTGCCCGGCCGCCATCCCGCGGGCCAGAGCGCCAGCGCCCGAAGCGCCGGGATCTCGGCCACCCGCGCATCGAGCGCGACGTTCCAGCCGGCCGGATCGGTCCAGACCGCGCCGCGTGTCCGCAGACGCGCGGGCCGCGCCGGCTCGCCGGGCGTGGCGGCGCCCGCGCCCAGCAACACGGATCCGGCCCCGATGGTCAGCCGGAAGGGGCTGAGTTCAAGCTTGAGGTCGAGCGTTCCGTCCGTCAGCTCCAGTGGCGCCCCGTAGAGGCCGCCCGGGTCGGTGGTCAGCCGCGACAGGTCGAACTGGCCCCAGATCTCGGACGGCACGCCGCCCTCGACCCCGCGCAGATAGGCGTGGCCCGAGGCCTCGAAGGCGGATTCCGCCGAGCGGATCTCGATCAGGTCGAAGCCGATCTCGCCCGGGCCGGGATCATAGGTCAGGTAGGTGCGGGCCCGCTCGAACGGGATCGGCCGCGCCTCGGCGGTGGGGCGCAGGGCGCCCGCGCCGATCTGCAGCCGCGCGTTGAGCGGGCCGATCGCGCCGTCCTCGCCCAGCGAGCCGCGCAGGTTGGCGGAAAGCGGCGCGTCGAGGACCGACAGCCAGCTGAGCGCGGGCGATTGCGTGGCGATGTCGGCCGCGGCGGCGTTCTCGACCGTCAGGGCCAGGTCGGCGGCCCGGCTGCCGTGCGCGGAGGTGTAGCGCGCCGACAGCAGCGTGGGCTCGGCCCGGCCGGACAGCAGGGTGAGGTCGGCGGCGATCTCGGTGTCGTCGCGGCCGAAGGTCATGGCGATCAGCCCGTCGTCGACGGTCCAGCTGCGGCCGGCGCGGGCATCGGTGTAGTTGATCACCAGGCCCTGGGCGCGGACCTGCTCCAGCGCGGCAAGCTCGGGCCGGGAGGCCGCGGCATCGACCCCGGCCAGCAGCGAGGCGAGGTCCGGCGCCTCGCCCTGCACCGCGCCGCCGGTGTCGAAGGCGACCGCGACGGAGCCGTCCGCGGCCCGGGCCAACGAGATCTCGGCGCCGGTGATGCGCACTTCCTGCGCCATCAGGCTGCGCTCGAACAGAAGACCGCGGGGCGAGAAAAGCGCCTCGATTGCCGGGATCCGGGCGATGCGCCTGCCGGTCCCATCCAGCAGCAGCGCGTCATTGAGCCGGACGCGCGGATGCAGGTCGCGGCCCAGGGTGACCTTGATGTCGGAAAACGTGAGCGTGCCGCCGATGAGCCCGGCCACCCGCGTCTCTATCTCCTGGCGGACCCAACTGGGCGCCGTGACCTCGCGCCCGATCAGCGACAGCGCGGCCACCATGGCGAAGACCACCGGCAGGAACGCGGTCAGCAGCGCGAGCCGGAGGGCGACGCCACGCCGCCCGCGCCGACGGCGCGGCCGCGCGGGGGCGGTGCGCACGGCGGCCGGTTCGGTGCTGTCGGTGTCGGCGGGGCCGTCGGTCATGGGGATCCTTGGGGTCCTTGTCTGCTTCCGGGCGGCAGTCACCCGAGGACCTTGTCCGCACCCCGGCCCTGCGGCACCTTTATTCTGGGCGAGCCCGGACTAGAACGAAACAGGCAACCTCACAACCATCACAACCATGACAAGGGAGACATCATGTCGGACGTCACACTGGAGCCGGGCGACGCAGCACCGGACTTTTCCCTGCCGCGCGATGGCGGCGGCACGGCCGCTCTGGCCGATTTCGCGGGTCAGGCGGTCGTGCTCTATTTCTATCCGCGCGACGACACCTCGGGCTGCACGAAGGAGGCGATCGCCTTCACCGATCACCTCGAGGCCTTCGCGGCGGCGGGGGCCGTCGTGTTGGGGGTCAGCAAGGACAGCGTCTCCAAGCACGACAAGTTCCGCGACAAGCACGGGCTGAAGGTCGCGCTTCTGTCGGACGAAGAGGGCGATGTCTGTGAACGCTACGGCGTGTGGAAGGAGAAGAACATGTATGGCAAGACCTACATGGGGATCGAACGGTCCACCTTCCTGATCGGCCCGGACGGCAAGATCGCAAAGGCCTGGCACAAGGTGAAGGTCCCCGGCCATGCCGAGGCGGTGCTGGACGCGGTGAAGGCACTCTGAGGCGCGGACCCCGGCGGAGCGCCGACTTTGGTGTGGCGTCCGCCCGGGTCGGGCGGACGCGGTGCCTCCGGCGGGAGTTTTTCGGCCAAGATGAAGGGGCGGGCGATGACGACACTGGCGCAGATGGCGGTGGAGGTTCTGACCACGGCGGACGGCCGGGCCAAGACGGCGCTGTCCCGGCGGCATGCGGCGGCCTGGGGCGAGGCGCGGCAGGCCGGAACGCCGATCCCGGTGGGCCGCGCCAGCCCGCCGCCGCGCCCCGCCCGGCCCGCGCATCCGGAGCTCTTGTCGCCGCGAGAGATGCCGAAACGCCGCCCCGGGACCGAGGCCGGGCGGCTCGCCATGCTGCACGCGGTGGCGCATATCGAGCTCAACGCCGTGGATCTGCACTGGGACATCATCGCGCGGTTCTCCGGCACGCCCATGCCACCGGGCTATTACGACGATTGGGTCAAGGCGGCTGACGAGGAATCGAAGCATTTCAACCTTCTGTGCGATTGCCTGGAGGCGCGGGGCAGCCATTACGGCGCATTGCCCGCCCATGCCGGCATGTGGCAGGCGGCCGAGGACACCGCGCAGGATTTCATGGGACGCCTTGCCGTGGTGCCGATGGTGCTGGAGGCACGGGGTTTGGACGTGACGCCGGGGATGATCGCACTTTTCCGCAAGGCCGGCGCCGAGGACGTGATCGCGGCCCTCGAGACCATCTATGCCGAGGAGGTCCATCACGTGGCCTACGGCGCGAAATGGTTCCATTTCCTCTGCGGCCGCGACAACCTTGACCCTGTGGTGGCCTTCCACGCCCTTGTGCGGCGCCATTTCCCGGGCGGGACCAAGCCGCCGTTCAACGAGGAAAAACGCGCCGAGGCCGGGCTTCCGCCCGATTTCTACTGGCCGCTCGCGGAGGAAAACGCGCGATAGGCACAGATTTCGGCGGGAAATTGCTCATCCGCCGACAAAGCCGGCAGATCGGGCCCCGCCGGGGGGCGAACGACTTGCGACCACAACTCCCCGCCGCTATCCCCCAAGAGGCGTCTGTCGGTTGGGGGACTGATCGGCGTCAAAAACGGGTTGGGACAGGACAAAGAGACGTGAGATCTCGGATTGCACAGCGGATACATGCCGCCCTTGAGCGCAAATTGCCGGAACGCCGGCTTTTCATCCGGTCGGAGACCGAGACCCGCTTCATACGACTGAAACCCGAGACCCAGCTTCTGGCCTGGATAGGCGCCGCGGGCCTGGTGTCTTGGAGCATCATCGCCACGGCGATCCTACTGATGGATTCGATCGGCGCCGGCAATTTCCGCGCCCAGGCCCTGCGCGACCAGATGATCTACGAAGAGCGGCTGAACGCCATGTCGATGGAGCGGGACCTGCGGGCCTCCGAAGCCACCGCCGCGCAGGAGCGGTTCGCGATCACCCTGCGGCAGGTCAGCGTCATGCAGACCGAGCTGTTGCAGGCCGAGACCGAGGTGCGCGAGCTCAAGGACGGGATCGAGGTCATCCAGGCCACCCTGCGTGACATGCGCCGGTCGCGCGACGATGCCCGCGACGAGGTGGGCGTGCTGGAAGCGCGGCTCGACATGCCCGATGGCGCGGGCGCGTCCGGGGCCGCCAGCGACGAGATGACCGGGACGGTCGACCTGCTGGCCTCGGCCCTCGCCGAGACCGCGGCCGAGCGTGACATGATCGCCGCCGACGCGGAATTCGCCCTCGATCACGCCGCCGAAATGGAGCTTGAACTGCGTCTGCTGCAGGACAAGAACGACCAGATCTTCCGCCAACTCGAAGACGCCTTCGTCGTCTCGGTCGAGCCGATCGAACGGATGTTCCGCGAGGCCGGTATGGACCCCGACGACCTGATCGCCCAGGTGCGCAGGGGATATTCGGGCACCGGCGGGCCGCTGACGCCGATGACCTTCTCCACCCGCGGCGGTGGCCCAGACCCCGACGCCGCGCGGGCCAACGGCATCATCGACCGGCTCGACCGGATCAACCTTTACCGAATCGCCGCCGAACGGGCGCCCTTCGACGTGCCGGTCAAGGCCAGCTTCCGCTATACCTCGGGCTTCGGGATGCGCTGGGGCCGGATGCACAACGGCACCGATTTCGCCGCCCCCGTCGGAACCCCGATCTACAGCACCGCCGATGGCGTCGTGACCCATGCCGGCTGGTCCTCGGGCTATGGCCGCCTGATCAAGATCCAGCACGAGTTCGGAATCGAGACCCGCTACGCCCATCTCAACCGAATTCGGGTCAACGTTGGCGAAAGGGTATCGCGCGGAGAGCGGATCGGTGATATGGGCAATTCCGGACGGTCGACCGGGCCGCACCTGCACTACGAGGTGCGCATCGGTGGTCGGCCCGTAAACCCCATGATCTACATACGAGCGGGACAAGATGTTTTCTAAGAGCAAGATCAACGAGCCGGGGCCTCGCGCCGGCGACAGCAGCTCCTCTTCGGAGACGCCGAAACCCAGCGCACCGAGCGGCAAGGAGTACAAGCCGGCCGCGCCCAAGGCCAAGCCGCCGGCGTCGATCCTGTCCGCGGACCTGCATGTGACCGGCAATCTCAAGACCTCCGGCGACATCCAGATCGAGGGCCAGGTCGATGGCGACATCCGCGCCCACCTTCTGACGGTCGGTGAAGGCGCCACCGTCAAGGGCGAGTGCATCGCCGATGACGTGGTGGTCAATGGCCGCATCGTCGGGCGTGTCCGCGGCCTCAAGGTGCGGCTGACGTCGACCGCGCGGGTCGAGGGTGACATCATCCACAAGACCATCGCGATCGAGAGCGGCGCCCATTTCGAAGGCTCGGTCCAGCGCCAGGACGACCCGCTGCAAAGCAGCGGAAGCGGCAAGCCGATGCAGAAGCCCGGCGCCAAGGCAGACGGCGCCTCGGCCAACAACTCGAACAGCGGTCAACCGTCCTGATCTGACCTTGTGACGGACAGCATCCCACCTCCCGCATCGGGACAGGCCCCGCGCAAGCCGGGGCCTGTTTTCGTTTCCGGCTTTTGCGACCCCGGCAAGCGTCACCTGATCCTCATCGCCGCCGTCCTGGCCTCGGCGATGGGGTTCATTGATGGCACCGTGGTCCCGATCGCGATTCCGGCGATCCGGTCCTCTCTGGGCGCGTCGCTGGGCGAGGCGACCTGGATCAACAACGCCTACATGCTGACACTCTCGGCGCTGATCCTGGCGGGCGGCGCCTTCGGCGACCGCTTCGGTCTTGCGCGGGTGTTCACCCTGGGGATCGGGCTCTTCGTCGTGACCTCGACGATCTGCGCCCTCGCCCCCTCGCCCGAGCTGCTGATCATCGCGCGCTTCGCCCAGGGCGTGGGCGCCTCGCTGATGGTGCCGGGCTCTCTGGCAATCCTGTCGCGGGCCTATCCGCGCGAAGAGCGCGGCACCGCCATCGGAACCTGGGCCGCCGCAGCCGCGGTCACCACGGCGGCAGGGCCGATCATCGGCGGTCTGATCCTGGCCCTGGGCGGGGTCGAGATGTGGCGCGGGATCTTCGTCATCAACATCCCCATCGGCCTGGTGGCGATCTGGCTGGTGCGCCGCGGCGTCCGCGAGGACAACGCCCGCCCGGGCGACCCCATCGACCTGCGCGGCGCCGCACTGGCAAGCGCGGGGCTGGGCGCACTGGCCTGGGCCATGACCCATGCCGAATACGGCCAGGTCGGCCCGCTCCTGTTCTCCGTGGCGGGCGCGGGCGTGCTGATCCTGGGGCTGTTCGTGCTGCATGAATGGCGCTGCCCGGCGCCCATGCTGCCCCTGTCACTCTTTGCAAGCCGGACCTTCTCGGCCGCGAATTTCGTGACCTTCACGCTCTATTTCGGCCTCTCCGCGATCCTGTTCTTTCTACCGATCCTGGTGATCGCGGCCTGGAGCATCCCCGAGATCTTTGCCGCCGCGGCCCTCGCGCCGCTGTCGATCTTCATGATGCTGTTCTCGCGCGGCTTCGGCCGGATGGCTTTGCGCGTGGGGCCCGGCGTGCTGATCGGGACCGGGGCGCTGCTGGTCGCGGTGGCCTATGGATGGCTGGCCAATTCGGTGGAGAGCAACCTGTTCTGGGCCGGGGTCCTGCCGCCGATGGCGCTTGGCGGGCTGGGGATGGCGATGGTCGTGGCGCCGCTGTCCACGGCGGTCATGGGCTCGGTCAGCGAAGGTCAGACCGGGGCCGCATCGGGCGTGAACAACGCCGTCAGCCGGATCGCGGGCCTGTTTGCCGTGGCCGCCATGTCGAGCGTCGTGTCCCGGGCCTATGCCGCGGCGGGCGGGCCGCTGAGTTATGGCATCCCGTCCGACGCCGAGGGCCATGCGCAGGCGATGGTCGCGGCCTTCGCCTCGGTCGCCTGGATCGCCGCGGGGCTGGCCGCGCTGTCGTCGCTGGTGGCCTTTGCCGGGGTGCTCCTGCCGAAGGACTAGGCCCCAGGCCGCTCGACCAATGCGCGGCGATAGATGTGCCATGTGGCATGGCCGAACACCGGCAGCGCCAGCACCAGGCCCAGGAACCAGGGCACAAGCGCCACCAGGGTTCCCACCGCCACCACGCAGGCCCAGGCCAGCATCACCAGCAGGTTCTCGCGCACCACGCCCACGCTGAGGATCATCGCGGTGACGAAATCCACCTCCCGGTCCAGCAACAGCGGCAAGCTGACCACGGTCAGCGAGAACAGCAGAAACGCCAGCACGCCGCCCACCGCGAGTTCGACCGCGATCATCGTCAGGCCGTTCGGGGTGACAAACGCCTCCCACGAGCCGGAGATGTTGGTCAGCACGCCAAGTCCCATGAAGAGCGCAAAGATCATGTGGGCGAGGAAGGTCCAGAACAGGAAGTAGATCACGATGATCGCCCCCATCCACGGGATCTGCCGGCCCCTCTCGGCCCAGACCACGCCCAGGACCCTGGCCCAGTCCAGCGGCTCGCCCGCTTCCAGCCGCCGCGACACCTCGTAAAGGCCCACGGCCGCGAAAGGGGCGGCCAGCGGAAAGCCCAGCGACGTGGCCAGCACCCAGGTCACCTGGCCCGCGCCCAGCCAGACCATGGCAAAGCCACCCAGTACGTAGACCGCCGAGAAGAAGACGCCGAACATCGGGGCGCGGCGGAAATCCTCCAACCCCAGGCGCAGGCAGGCGCCCAGATCGCCGGGGGTCAACCGGTCATATCCCGGCAGCTTCGAGGCTGGCGGCATCACCCCGCCCGCAGCGTCCATCATCGGCATGTCCTCCCGGTCGGATCATCGCCAGACCGGCCCGCCTGCGTCAAGCGCGGTGTCAGCCCAGGCCGCTCTCTGCCTCGGGGACGGAGCCGGATGACAGTTTATGCAGGCTGGCGGCCACCTGGTCGGCCGTGGGCAGGTCCCCGGCCAGTTCGAGGATCGGCGCCGTCTGGGTCGAGAGCCAGCTGAGATGGCGATGCAGGCTGCGACCGCCGAAATACAGATTGTCATAGGCCGCAGCCCAGTCGAGAAAGGCGCGGTGTGTGCGCTCCATGTCGCCGCCCGGCAGGATCCGGGGGCCGAACCGGAGGGCCTCACGCTCGCGCAGGCGCATCATCCGCATGGCGGTGCGCAGCCGCAGAAAGACGATCAGGTCGGCCGCCGCGATCACCGCGTCGCCCCAGCCGTCGGCAGAGCCCGCAACCACCCAGCCGCCCTGCCCCTGCGCGGCCGTCATCAGCGCCACCCGCTCGGCCGCCGGACGCTTGACCGTGAACGGCGAGGGCGTCGGCAGCCAGTAGAAATCGTCCGTATCCAGAAGCGGCACGTTCAGCGCCTCGGCCATGGCGCGGCCAAGGGTCGTCGTGCCTGTGCCCGAGCCTCCCGTGATATAGACCCGGGCGCTCATCGGCTCAGTCTTCGGCCTGGGCCTCGGCCCGGCTCTTGCCCGAGACATCGAGCGCGAGCGTGGCGGCCATGAAGGCGTCGAGGTCCCCGTCCAGCACCCCGCCGGTATCGGATGTCTCGTGCCCTGTGCGCAGGTCCTTCACCATCTGGTAGGGTTGCAGCACGTAAGACCGGATCTGGTTGCCCCAGCCGGCGTCCCCCTTGTTCTCGTGGGCCTCGGTGATGGCGGCGTTCCGCCGGTCAAGCTCCATCTGGTAGAGCCGCGATTTCAGCGCCTTCATGGCGATGTCGCGGTTCTGGTGCTGGGACTTCTCAGAGCTGGTCACCACGATCCCGGTGGGAATATGGGTGATCCGCACCGCCGAATCCGTGGTGTTCACATGCTGGCCCCCCGCCCCCGAGGAGCGGTAGGTGTCGAGCCGGATGTCCGCCGGATTGACCTCGATCTCGATATTGTCGTCCACAACCGGGTAGACCCAGACCGACGAAAACGACGTGTGCCGCCGCGCTGCCGAATCGTAGGGCGAGATCCGCACCAGCCGGTGCACGCCGCTTTCGGATTTCAGCCAGCCATAGGCGTTGGGCCCGCTGATCTTGTAGGCGGCGGACTTGATCCCCGCCTCCTCGCCCGCGCTTTCCGATTGCAGTTCCACCTTGTAGCCGTGCTTTTCGGCCCAGCGGACATACATCCGCGCCAGCATCGACGCCCAGTCACAGCTTTCGGTGCCGCCCGCGCCCGAGTTGATCTCGAGGAAGGTGTCGTTGCCGTCGGCCTCGCCGTCCAGCAGCGCCTCAAGCTCTTTCTGGGCCGCGCGGACCCTGAGATCCTTGAGCGCGGTCTCGGCCTCGCCCACGACCTCCGTGTCGTCCTCCATCTCGCCCAGCTCGATCAGCTCGACGTTGTCGGTCAGATCGCGCTTGATCGCCTTGTAGGTGTCGATCGCATCGACCAGCATCTGCCGGTCGCGCATCAGCTTCTGCGCGGCGGTGGGATCGTCCCAGAGGGTGGGATCCTCGACGCGCGCGTTGAATTCTTCCAGCCGGTGGGGGGCCGTCTCCCAGTCCATCCGCTGACGCAACAGTGCCAGCGATTTCTCGATGGCCTCGACTGTGGATTGGATTTCCGCGCGCATGGCATCCTCTTGCTGGTCCGGTCGACCTGATAGCGAAAGGCCGCACTCCCGGCAAGGCGGAGACGTCTCCGGGCACCGATACAGCGTTCACAAACTTCCTTGCCAGTCTAGCCGAGCCATCGCCGCGATGCAGCCGACATCTCGCCGCAAGCGGCCGGCCTCAGTACAGGCCACCCGAGCTGATCGTGCCGAAGCTGGCCCGCGGCCCGACGTTGACCCGCTCCCCGGTCGAGGTGGTGACGGAGGTCGTGCCGCCGTTGGCGCCGCGCACCTCGTCCAGCAGAGGCAGATCGCCGGCCATGGCAAAGCCGCCGTCGAAGGTGATGCCGAAGAGCGGCTCTTCGCCCGGACGGAAACATTCGCTGACCACGTTGCCGCCCTGGGCCCCGTCGGGCAGCCGGGCGCCGGTGAAACGGTCGATGTTGATGAACTGGCAGTCGTTCGGCACCGCGAAGGCGCCGCCGCCATAGCGCTGGACCGCCCGGGACATGAACCGCTGGAACACCGGCCCGCAGGTGCCGCCGCCGGAGGTTCCCGCCATCCGGCGCGGCGTGTCGTAGCCGATGTAGCAGCCCGCGACGATGTTCGACGAGAAGCCGACGAACCAGACGTCCTTGTTGTCGTTGGTCGTGCCGGTCTTGCCCGCGATCGGCACCGGCAGGTTGACGGTGCGGCTGGCCGTGCCGCGCTGCACGACGCCCTCGAGCATCGTGGTCAACTGATAGGCGGTGATCTCGTTCATCACCCGCTCGCGGCTGGAGGTGATCCGCGGGGCCCGTCCGGCCTCCAGCGAGGCGATGTCGCAATCCACGCAAGAGCGCTGGTCGTGCCGGTAGACGGTGCGGCCGAACCTGTCCTGCACCCGGTCGACCAGCGTCGGCTCCACCCGCTCGCCGCCGTTGGCGAACATCGCGTAGGCCGCGACCATGCGGAACAGGGTCGTCTCGTCGGCCCCCAGCGCCGTGGAGAGCACCCGGGACATGTTGTCGTAGACGCCGAAGCGCTCGGCATATTGCGCCACGACATCCATGCCGACCTCTTGTGCGAGGCGCACGGTCATCAGGTTCCGCGATTGCTCGATCCCGGTCCGAAGCGGGGTCGGGCCGTAGAACTGGTTCGACGCGTTCTGCGGCCGCCAGATGCCCTGGGCCGTCGCGACCTCGATCGGGGCATCGACGATGATCGTGGCCGGGGTATAGCCGGAATCGAGGGCCGCGGCATAGACGAAGGGCTTGAACGCCGAGCCGGGCTGGCGCAGCGCCTGGGTGGCGCGGTTGAACACCGAATGCTGGTAGGAAAAGCCCCCCTGCATCGCGATCACCCGCCCGGTGTTGACGTCCATCGCCATGAAGGCACCCTGCACCTGCGGCACCTGCCGCAGCGACCAGCGCACCAGCGAACCGTCGTCATTGGTGACCCGGCGCACATGGACCACGTCGCCCAGCTCGAACTCGTCGAAGAAACTGCCCGGCAGCCAGGAGATGTCGGAGCGAGGCACCGCCACGGTGCCCTCCACGTCCTCGACCCCCAGCGTCATCTCGCGGTCGCCCCGGTCCAACACAACGGCCACGTGCCAGCGGTTGCCCAGCACGATGTCCCGGGCGACGTTGGTGTCGGCAAGCGCCGCGCGCCAGGCCTCTTCGCTGTCCAGCGCTTCGGGCGGGACGGACTTGCCCGTGCCCCGCCAGCGGCCAAGGCCACGGTCGTAATCTTCCAGCGACTGACGCAGCGCGGTCGCCGCGGCCTCCTGCATCTCGGGGTCGATCGTGGCGCGGATCGACAGGCCGCCGCTGAAGAACTCCTCTTCGCCGAAGTCCCGGCTTAGCTGGCGACGGATCTCGTCGGTGAAGTAGTCCCGCGGCGGCAGCTCGGACCGGAAGCTCTCGATCTCGCCGCCCTGCACAGTCTCGAGCGGCGCGTCGCGCTCCGTCTCATAGGTGGCCCGGTCGATGTAGCCGTTCTCGAACATCTCCCGCAGGGTGTTGTTGCGCCAGAAGATCGCGTCCTCGCGATTGCGCACCGGGTGGCGGTTCGACGGCGCCTTGGGCAACGACGCCAGATACGCCGCCTCGCCCGCCGTCAGCTCGTCCAGCGACTTGTTGAAATAGGTCTGGGCGGCGGCGGTGACCCCGTAGGAATTCTGCCCCAGGAAGATCTCGTTGAGGTAAAGCTCCAGGATCCGTTCCTTGCTCATGGAGCCTTCCATCCGCGCGGCCAGGATGATCTCCTTGATCTTGCGCTCGGCGGTGCGGTCGGAGCTGAGCAGGAAGTTCTTCATCACCTGCTGGGTGATGGTCGAGGCGCCGCGCAGGTCCTGCCCGCCCGACTGGACCGCGCCCACGAAGGCGGCGACCATGCCGCGCACGTCGTAGCCCTGGTGGGTGTAGAAATTCTTGTCCTCGGCCGAGATGAAGGCCTGCTTGACCAGGTCGGGGATCTCTGCGGCGGTGGTGAACAGCCGGCGCTCGGTCGCGAATTCGTCGATGATCCGACCTTCGCCCGAATAGATCCGGCTGATGGTCTTGGGGGTGTACTGCGCCAGCACCTCGTAGGACGGCAGGTCCTTGCCATACATGTAGAACACGGCGCCGATGGTCAGCCCCGCCATGGCCAGGCCCAGAACGATCATCGAAAAGACCGCACCGATGGCGTTGAGGATAGGGCGCAAGATCAAGGGTCGGTCTCCGGTCAACAGTTTGGCCATCATATGCGGGCAAACCCTTGGGGTCAAAAGCCCCCTTCGGCCGATCCGGCTCTTTTTCGCCGCCCGGCGGATCACGCTTGCGTGGTGCGGGCCTGCGCACGGCCCGCGAATATGTCGCCGGGCGGTCCGGCGCGGCGCCCCTTGGCGCTACCGACCCCGCGCACGAAAGGTGCCCACGGCGGTGGCCACCAGCGTGCCCGCGCTGTCCCAGAGCCGCGCCTCGGTGAAAAAGGTGCGCCGCCCGCCGCCCGTCCGTCGACCTTCGGCCATCATCGCATCGCCCTCGGCCGGCGCCAGGAAATTCACCGTCATCGACAGGGTCTGCGACATCGGCCGCGCGGCGTCTTCGGGCAGCGCACCCGGATAGACGCCCGCGTAGCCCATCGCGCTGTCGAGAATGGAGGCATAGGCGCCGCCGTGCGGATGGCCGTGCCGGTTGCCCAGATGCTCGGTCAGCGGCATCTCGAACCGGGCATAATCGGGCCCCCAGCCCGTCAGCCGATAGCCCAGCAGGGTCTGGAACCGCGAGGCGGGCTCGCGCAGATGCGGCTCCAGCGGGTGCGGGTTTTCGGGCCACGCGGTCATCTCGGTCTCCTGATACTGGTCACCGCGGCTATTGCCGCTGAAGCGGCGCACGCGCCGCCTCGTCCGCCGCCCAGGCCTCGATCCCGCGCACCAGGCCTTCGATGATCCGGGCGCGGCCGGCCGGGTCGGCCAGGGTCGCCCGGTCGCGGGGGTTCGACAGGAAGCCGACCTCGACCAGCACCGAGGGGAAATCCGCCGCCTCGAGCACCGCCAGCACAGCCTCGCGCCGGGGCCGCGTGTTCACGCCCGCGCCCGCGGCCTCCAGACCGGCCACCAGCGCATCGGCCAGGCGGTCCCCGGCGGGGCCCGTCTCCAGCCGGGCGAGGTCCATCAGCACCGTCGCCACCGTGTCGTCCTGTCCGGTCAGGTCCAGCCCGGCCAGCAGGTCGCCGCGCCCGTGCCGCTCTGCCAGACGGGCGCCGGCCTGGTCCTCGCCCGCCTCGTCCAGGGTATAGATCGACGCCCCCGTGGCCTGCGCCCCCTCCAGCGCATCCGCATGAAGCGACAGGAACAGATCCGCGCCCGCCTCGCGCGCGATGGTCATCCGGGTCTGCAATGGCACGAAGGTGTCGCCGGCCCGGGTCAGCACCGGCACCATGCCGGCCCGCGCGGCGGCCTCGGCCAGTTCCAGCGCAAGCGGCAGCATCAGTTCCGCCTCGGTCACCCCGTCGCGCTGTGCGCCCGGATCGACACCGCCGTGGCCAGCGTCGATCGCCACCACCAGAAGCCCGGTGCCCCGGGTCCGGGGGGCTGGCGTGTCCCCCGTCTGCGGGCGGTCCGGGGTCCAGAGGTCGTCGTCCCCGGCATCGGCGGGCGGCCCGGACAGGGCGGCGTAGCGTTCCGGCGCGACCGGGTCGAGGATGACACGCACCACGGTCGCGCCGGTGCCGTCATCGGCCGACATCTCGGCCGTCGCGATGGCGAAGGGCCCGTCGAGGTCCACGACCATGCGGCTCCAGCCGGGGGCGAAGCGTCCGATCCGCAGCCCCGTCGCCCGGTCGGCATTGAGCAGCGCCACAGGCCGTGCCCCGGCCCAGTCCACCTCGCGGAAGTCGAGCACCAGCCGCCGGGGCGCGTCGAGCGCGAAGACCCGCCAGGGCACTGGCTGCGACAGGTGCAGCGTCACCTCAAGCCCGTCGCCCGCGTCGACCACGCCGCTGCGGGCGATGTCCAGCCGGGCGAGCGCGGTGAAATCCTGCGCTGTGGCGGCGGCCGGGGCCATCGCGGCCCAGAGCCACAGGAGGCAGGCGAGCCGCCTCATTGCGCCACCGCCGTCCCGCGCCGGGCCATGAAACTTGTCAGCCGCGCCAGCCCTTCCTCGATGTCGGCGGTCCCGCGGGCGTAGGAGAACCGCAGCCAATGCCGGCCCCGGTCGGGGTCGAAATCGACGCCGGGGGTGACCGCGACCCCGGCCTCGTCGAGGATCTCGCGCGAGAAGGCGAGCGCATCGTCGGTGATGTCGCTCACATCCGCATAGACGTAGAAGGCCCCGTCGGGCGGCGCGATGGCGCGAAAGCCGGCCCGGGGCAGATGCTCGAGCATAAGGTCGCGGTTGCGGGCGTAGACGGCGACATTCGCGTCCAGTTCCTCGGTGCAGTCCATGGCATGCAACGCCAGGCGCTGGCTGGCATGGGAGGCGCAGATGAACATGTTCTGCGCCAGCCGCTCGGCGCCGCGGACAAGATCCGGCGGCAGCACCATCCAGCCCACGCGCCAGCCGGTCATGGAGTAATACTTCGAGAAGGAATTGATCACGCAGACCGCGTCGGTCACCTCGAGCGCGCTGACCGCGGGGACGCCATAGGTCAGCCCGTGGTAGATCTCGTCGGAAATGAAATTCGCGCCCGCCGCGTCGCAGGCCGCCGACAGCGCGGCGATCTCGGGGCGCGACAGCATGGTCCCGGACGGATTCGCCGGCGAGGCCACGAGCAGCCCGTCGAGCCGGTTTGCGGCAACGTCGCCCGGCACCGGCTGCAGCCTGTTGTCGAGCGTGGTGGGGATGCCGACCGCCCGCATGTCCAGCGCCTTGAGGATCTGGCGGTAGGAGGGATAGCAGGGCTCGCCCAGGCCGACCCGCGCCCCGGTCTCGAACAACAGCGAGAAGGCCAGAAGGAACGCGCCCGAGGCGCCGGCCGTCACCACCACCCGCCCCGGATCGAGGTCGAGGTCGTGCCACTCGCCGTAGTGCCGCGCGATCCGGGCCCGCAGCTCTGGGATCCCCAGCGCCACGGAATAGCCCAGCGGCGACGCGTCCATGTCCGCCGCCAGCCTGTCGAGCGCACCCTGTGGCGCGCCTGTTCCCGGCTGACCGACCTCCATGTGGATGATGTGGCGCCCGGCCTCCTCGGCCGCACGGGCGGCCTCCATCACGTCCATCACGATGAAGGCATCGACCGCCCCCCGACTTGATGTCTTCATTGCCCGCCCTCTATGCTTTGCACCGATGTGCCAAGTGAGGCATACCCTCGTCAATGCGTCAGAGCGACAGTCGCAGCGACATTGCCCCCCTTGGCAGCCGGCCGCGCATGTGATTGCAGGTCGGAAAAGCTCTTCAACGGAGACGACCTGATGAAATCCACCCTGTCCGCCCTCGCCCTTGCCGTCAGCCTGGCCGCCCCCGCCGCGGCCCTCGACCTCGAGGCGATGACCGACACGGAACGCGCCCTGTTCCGGCAGGAGGTGCGCGCCTACCTTCTGGACAATCCCGAGGTGCTGATGGAGGCGATCGGCGTGCTGGAACAGCGCGAAGCCGCCCAGCAGGCCGATGCGGACCGCCAGCTTGCCGCAAGCTACCGCGAGGCGCTGGTCAACGACGGCCATTCCTGGGTCGGCGGCAACCCGGACGGCGATGTCACCATGGTCGAGTTCATGGATTACCGCTGCGGCTATTGCCGCAGGGCCGCCCCCGAGGTCGACGAGCTGGTCGCCGCGGATGGCAACATCCGGCTGATCATCAAGGAATTCCCGATCCTGGGCGAAGGCTCGATGCTGTCGTCGCAATTCGCCATCGCCGCCCTTCAGCTGCATGGCGACGACGTCTACAAGGATGTCCACGACGCGCTGCTGGCCTTGCGCGGGGACGCGACCGAAGAGAGCCTGGCGCAGCTGGCGGATGTCATGGGCCTGGATGCCGACGAGATCTTCGAGCGGATGGGCTCGGACGAGGTCGCGCGGATCATCGCCGAGAACCGCGCCCTGGCCCAGCAACTGCAGATCAGCGGCACGCCGACCTTCGTGCTCGATGACCAGATGCTGCGCGGATACCTCCCGCTGGCTCAGATGGCGCAGATGGTCGACGCGGTCCGCGCCGAGGACAGCTAGGCCCCCGCGACCCCGCGACCCCGGGGCCCTCTGACGTCGAGGTCGGGGCGGTCGGCGTCCGGCAGGTGCACAGCCACGCCCTTGCCCGCGCCGGACTTCGACCGGAGCGGGACCGATCCCCCGGACTGGCGCATGCGCTCCCTGCGCGATCGGAAGACCATGCCCCGCCCTATGGGGATCGTCGAATAGAACGGCCGGAACCGACCTGCTGCCGGTTTCGTGGACACGAAGACAGGATCGTGACCACAACTCTCGAGACGGCAAATGAACAGACGGACCTTCAGCGCCACGTTCGAGAGCGATGCCCTGGCGCCGGTGCAGGCGCATTGCATCGCCGTGGTCGAGGCCGCCGGGATGGATCGCGGCCCTGACGACAGAGGTCGCAAGCCTTGAGGCGGCGCGTGACATGCCAACAGGCACGGCAGCTTGTATTGCGCGGCAAGCGACGCGGTCTTCGCCTTCGTCCCGAAGCATAGGCAAATGATGCTCGCCCCCGAGATCACCTGCTTCATGAGCCGAGCCGGAACCGGCTGGGACAACTCAGCGCTAGAGAGCTTCTTTTCGTCCCTCACGTCCGAACGGACCGCTCGCAAAGTCCACCGCAGGCGGGGAGCCGCCCGCGCAGATGTGCTTGGCCACATCGAACGGCTCTCCGATCCGAAGCGCCGACAGTCCAAGCTGGCCTATCCAAGCGCTGTGATGTTCGAGATCCGAACCATGCAAACCCAACTCGGGGTCCACGGACCCGGCAGTGGGCCAAGGTGCTCTCAATCCCGCATGCCCGGCAAATGTGCCTGTCGCGACAACGGAGGTCGGAGCTCTGCTCAAGGCCGGCCTCATTGTCAGAAAAGCGGTTGAAGAAGTCGCGGAGGCTGAAGTCGGGGGATGTGGAATTGCCTGTCCCGCACACGACGCAGACCATTCGTGTCCTTGCCCCAAGGCGACACACCCGTTCATTGATCTTCGGTTGGCGCCCGCGGCAGCCGGGCCGAGTTCACTCGGCCGCGGCCTGCGCCGCGTCGAGTTCGGCGGCCTTCTTCTCGACCTGTTCGACGATGTGGTCGATCATCTGGTCGTTGGACAGCTTGTGGCTCTGCTTGCCGGCCAGGTAGACCATGCCGGAGCCTGCGCCGCCGCCAGTGAAACCCACGTCGGTCATAAGGGCCTCGCCCGGGCCGTTCACCACGCAGCCGATGATCGACAGGCTCATCGGGGTCTTGATATGGGCCAGCCGCTCTTCGAGCGCCTCCACCGTCTTGATCACGTCGAATCCCTGCCGCGCACAGGACGGGCACGAGATGACGTTCACACCGCGATGACGCAGCCCCAGCGACTTGAGGATCTCGTAGCCGACCTTGACCTCCTCCACCGGATCCGCGGAGAGTGACACCCGGATCGTGTCCCCGATCCCCATCCACAGCAAATTGCCAAGCCCTATGGCGCTCTTGATGGTGCCGGATGTCAAACCGCCGGCCTCGGTGATGCCAAGGTGGATCGGCGCGTCCGTCGCCTCGGCAATGCCCTGGTAGGCGGCAGCGGCGAGGAAGACGTCGGAGGCTTTCACGCTGATCTTGAACTCGTGGAAATCATTGTCCTGCAGAATGCGGATATGGTCCAACCCGCTTTCCACCATCGCCTCCGGACAGGGCTCGCCGTATTTCTCGAGCAGGTGCCGCTCCAGAGAGCCGGCGTTGACGCCGATCCGGATCGAGCAGCCGTGGTTTCGCGCGGCGGAGATCACGTCGCGAACGCGGCCCGCATCGCCGATGTTGCCGGGGTTGATCCGAAGGCACGCGGCGCCCGCCTCGGCCGCCTCGATCCCGCGTTTGTAGTGAAAGTGGATGTCGGCCACGATCGGCACGGGGCTTTCGCGCACGATCTCCTTCAGCGCCTTCGAAGAGGCCTCGTCGGGCACCGAGACCCGGACGATATCGGCGCCCGCCTCGGCGGCGGCGGCGATCTGGGCGACGGTGCCGGCCACGTCGGTCGTCAGCGTGTTGGTCATGGTCTGCACCGTGATCGGCGCGTCGCCCCCGACGGGGACGTTGCCGACCATGATCTGGCGACTCTTGCGGCGATAGATGTTGCGCCATGGGCGAACGTGGTTCAGCGACATGCGGGCAGGTCCCTTGAAAACTATGTGTCGGAAAGATCCTATGAGCGATGGCCCGCTTCGGCAACCGGCAGTCCCGAGGGTTTGATCGCGCAGCCCGAAGGCGGGCCATCACTCGGCCACGCCGTCTCCGGTGAGCGGGGCGGCCTGCTGGGCCTGGGCGATCCGGACCCACTCGGCCAGATCGGAATCGGCCGAGATATCGGCGACCTCGTAGCGCTCCGTCAGCGCCTCGGCAGACAGGGCGATCTGGCTGGAGACGGCGCCACGCGGGCCGACGGGGCCGAAATGCTGGCCGTTCACCGCGAAGTAGACCGCCCCGCTTTCGCCGATGCGCAGGCGTGCGGGCTCTTCGGTCTGGGGCACGGTGAAGGTATCGCCCTGCGCCATGGTCTTTTCGTAGAGGGTCGTGCCGTCCGGCCCGGTCACGCGGACCCAGGCGGGCCGCACGGCCACAAGCTGCACGGCCGGCGGCGGCGTTTCGGTGACCTGCACGCCGGACTGGCCCGGCGCGGGTTGCGCCACAAGCGGGTCGGTCAGACCCATGGCATCCGCCACCGCGCGCCCGACCGCATCCACGGCGTCCGCCGGATCGGAGCCGAAGCCCGCGCCGCTGGCCGGAAAGCCGCCGGAGGCGGTGTCGAACTCGACCGCCAAAGCCCCGCCCGAAGCGGGGTTCAGCGTGGAAATCGGCGCGTCGCGGGCGACCATGACCGGCACGTCCAGCGCCTCGGGGCGATAGAGCCGGTCCAACGCCTCGGCGGCCGGCGGGGTGAATCCCGCGGACATCCCCGCGCCCGGCGCGGCGCCCTGCCCGTCAGACGACACCGCGCCACCACCGGCGAGCGGGTCGAGGTCGGCCACCACGGTCGGAGCCTGTTCGACGGGCGCGAATTGCACCTTCTGCACTTCCTGCAGCACGGACCAGCCGCCGTAGCCCAGCCCGCCGATCAGCGCGACCAGCACGAAGACCGACCCGATCGCCCCCGGCTCCACCCGCGAGAACATCGCCTCACCGGCGGGAATGAAGGGCGTGGAGGGAGACGAGAACATGTCGTCCCCGCCGGCATTGCGGGCGCTGCGTTCTTCCTTGGCGGATTTGACCGAAGAGGCGGAGGGCGACATGCCGTGTGCCGTGGTAAAGCCGCTTTCGCGACAGAACGTGTCGAAAGCCCAGTCGGGATCCATGTTGAGATAGCGGGCGTAGGAGCGGACGTAGCCGGCGATGAAGCCCGGCGTCTCGAACGCGGTCGGGTCGGCATTCTCTATGGCGGCGATATATGCTGCCTTGATCTTCAGCTCGCGCTGAACATCCAGCAGGCTCTTGCCCATCGTTGCGCGCTCGCCGCGCATAAGATCGCCAAGCCGCAAGTCGAATGCGTCGAAGCCAGAAGGCTCTTCGACATCAACATGCCTATCGCGCCTGAAGCCGCGCCCGATCATATGCAGTCCCGTTTGCCGTCTTGCCCCATTTATCCACAGCCGACGATTCGATCCGGCTGCGGATTTCATCTTGGGTAGCACAGCGACCGGCGGCTTGCACCCGCAGAAAGTGTTAACCTGCGAGCTCAGCGCGATTCAGCGCACAATGGGACCACAGTGCGTCGAGGCCCCGCACGAGTGCCTCCATTTCACCCGATCCGTGAACGGGCGAAGGCGTGAAGCGCAGACGCTCGGTGCCGCGGGGCACGGTCGGGAAGTTGATCGGCTGGACGTAGATCCCGTGATCCTCGAGCAGCATGTCCGAAATGTTCTTGGTGTGCACGGGATCGCCCACGATCAACGGCACGATATGCGAGCCGTGGTCGATGATCGGCAGGCCCAGCGCCTTCAGCCGGGTCTTGAGGATCCGCGCCTGGGTCTGGTGGGCCTCCCGGCGCGCGGGATCCTGCTTCAGATGCGCGACGCTGGCCGCGGCGCCCGCGGCGATGGCGGGCGGCAGCGAGGTGGTGAAGATGAAGCCCGGCGCATAGGAGCGCACCGCGTCGCACATCCGGGCGGAGGCCGCGACATAGCCCCCCATCACCCCGAACGCCTTGCCAAGGGTGCCGTTGATCAGGTCGATCCGGTGCATCAGCCGGTCGCGCTCGGCCACGCCGCCGCCGCGCGGGCCGTACATGCCGACCGCGTGCACCTCGTCGAGATAGGTCAGCGCGCCGAATTCGTCGGCCAGGTCGCAGATCGGGCCAATCGGGCCGAAATCGCCGTCCATCGAATAGACCGACTCAAAGGCGATCAGCTTGGGCGCCTGCGGATCGTCGGCCTCCAGCAGCTGGCGCAGGTGGGCCACGTCGTTGTGGCGGAAGATCCGCTTTTGTCCGCCGTTTCGGCGGATGCCCTCGATCATCGAGGCGTGGTTCAGCGAGTCGGAATAGATGATCAGCCCCGGAAAGAGCTTTGGCAGGGTCGAGAGCGTGGCGTCGTTGGCGATATAGGCCGAGGTGAACAGCAGCGCCGCCTCCTTGCCATGCAGATCGGCAAGCTCCGCCTCGAGCCGCTTGTGATAGACCGTGGTACCGGAGATGTTGCGCGTCCCGCCCGACCCTGCGCCGGTGGCCTCGAGCGCCTCGTGCATTGCGGCGAGCACCACCGGGTGCTGGCCCATGCCGAGGTAGTCGTTGCCGCACCAGACGGTGATGGGTCTTTCGGTGGCGTCGGGTTTGCGCCAGGTGGCGTGCGGGAACTGACCCCGCTTGCGTTCGATATCGATAAAGGTGCGGTAGCGCCCCTCTTCGTGCAACTTGTCAATCGCCCGGTCCAGAAACGCAGAATAATCCGTCACCGCTTCATCCTCTTTGGAAGTCTTCTAATTTCCATATAGCGACAGAAACCGGCAAACAACCGTCCCGGCCTGCGCCACATGTCGCACCCCCGCGACAATCGCGGGCCGAAGTTTCCGATGGTGAACAGACCCCCGGCCCCGCCCGAGAGGCATAGGGGGACAGGCGCGGCCGGGCCTTGATCCAGGTCAAGTCGTCCGGCTGGACACCGCCCCGCCGCCTGATACGCTTGCCCCGAACTCACGCATGACGAAGGACCCGCCCCATGTCGCTCGACCAAGTGCTCTCGCGTATCGACACGGATCTGGAGGCGTCCCTGGACAGGCTCATGGCCTTTCTTCGGATCCCCTCGATCTCGACCGATCCGGCCCACCGGGAGGATTGCGCCCGCGCCGCCGACTGGCTGGTCGAGGATCTCAAGTCCATCGGGTTCGATGACGCGGCCACGCGCCCGACCCCCGGCCACGCCATGGTCACCGGCACGGCGGGCGCGGGCGGCCCGCACCTGATGTTCTACGGTCATTACGACGTGCAGCCCGTCGACCCGCTGAACCTCTGGCACCGCGACCCCTTCGACCCGGCGGTCGAGGACACGGGCGACGGCAAGGTGATCCGCGCCCGCGGAGCCGCCGACGACAAGGGCCAGCTGATGACCTTCGTCGAGGCCTGCCGCGCCTGGGTCGCGGTCAACGGCGCCCTGCCCTGCAAGATCACCATGTTCTTCGAGGGCGAGGAGGAATCGGGCTCGCCCTCGCTGGTGCCCTGGATGAAGGACAATGCCGAAGAGATGAAGGCCGACATCGCGCTGATCTGCGACACCGGTCTTTTCGACCCCGACACGCCCGCGATCAGCACGATGCTGCGCGGCCTGCTGGGCGAGGAGCTGACGATCACCGGGCCCGACCGTGACCTGCATTCGGGCATGTACGGCGGCCCCGCGATGAATCCGATCCGGGTTCTGGCCCGGGTCATCGCATCGCTGCATGACGAGACCGGCCGCGTCACTGTCCCAGGGTTCTACGACGGCGTGCCCGAGCTGCCCGACGCGCAACGCGCCCAGTGGGAGGCGCTGAATTTCGACGCGGCGGGATTCCTCGGCGCCGTGGGCCTGACCCACCCGGCCGGCGAGGCCGACCGCACGCCGCTGGAGATGATCTGGTCCCGCCCCACCTGCGAGGTCAACGGCATCACCGGCGGCTATGCCGGCGAGGGGTTCAAGACCGTGCTGCCCTCCATGGCCAGCGCCAAGATCAGCTTTCGCCTGGTCGGCACGCAAGACCCGCATGCGATCCGCAAGAGCTTTCGCAAGATGGTCGAGGACATGATGCCGCCCGATTGCAGCGTCGAGTGGCATCCCCACGGGGCCGCCCCCGCCTCGGTCATGTCGACCGAGAACCCCGCCTTCGAGGCCGCCCGCCAGGCCCTCTCGAAGGAATGGCCGAACCCGGCCGCCTTCACCGGCGGCGGCGGGTCGATCCCGGTCGCGGGCTACATCAAGAACATCTTCGAGATGGATTCGATGCTGATCGGCTTCGGGCGCGACGACGACCAGATCCACAGCCCGAACGAGAAATACCACCTCAGCAGCTTCCACCGCGGCATCCGCTCCTGGGCGCGGATCCTCGACGCGCTGTCGAAGGCGGAATGACTCCGGCCGCCATCGACAGGCACCGTCGAGCCGCGCCGCGCCCGCAGCCGGCCGCGGGATGACGCGCTTCCTGCGGCTGTCGCTGGCGGGGTTCGGCGCGGTGCTGGTCGCGCTCGGGCTGTTCTGGGCCGCCTTCCAGCCGGGGCGAGAGATCCGCGGCACCTGGGTCAGCGAGGGCCACGGGCTGGTGTTCGACATCGGCCGGCTGCGGATGCAGATCCACGAGATCACGCCGCTCAGCTGCGTGGCCTCCGCCTCGATCCCCGCCAACACCTACCTGTTGTCGCGGGTGGCGGGCTATCGCTTCGCTGCCGAGGGCGACACGCTTTCGGTCACCGTCGACGAACTGGCCGCCCCGATCCGGGCCATCCGCGCACCGCGCCCCGAAATCTGCGACGAGCCTACGCCGGCGACCCCGTCCGCGATCTTTGACGTGGCCTGGCAGACCTTCGATCGGCATTACCCGCACTTCGCGGACATGGGCATCGACTGGACCGCCCGGCGGGACCTTGGCGCGGGGCTCGAGGATGCGGCGGCGCTCGCCGCGGCGCTGGAGGCGTCGGTGGCGGGGCTCGACGCGCCGCAGGTCGTTCTGGACCTCGGCACGCGCGCCGTCTTCGGCGGCACCCGCCCGGACTGGACGGGCAACGCCGGCTACTACGCCTCGATCACCGAGGCCAAGCTGACCGACATGGGCCGCCTCCCCGACGCCGGAATCACCCATGGCCTGCTGCCCGGGCGGATCGCCTATTTCCGGATCGACCACCTGGAACCGCGGCGCCGGTATGGCCGCAGCACCCGAAGCATGGCGCAGGGCATCCTGTCGGAACTGGCCAGCGGCTATGACGAGATGACGGGCCTCGTGCTCGACCTGCGCTGGAATACGGGCGGCCATCATGCGGCGGCCCTGGGCTATGCCGGCCTGATCGGCCCGGCGCCGCGCACGATCGGCAGCCAGCAGCTCCGGACCGGGCCCGAAGGGCTCGGGCGGCCCGTCCCGCTGGTCGTGCCGGCGTCGGAGCTTCGGGGTGTCGACGTGCCGGTGGTGGTGCTGACCTCTGCCGCGACCCTGGGGGCGGCGGAGGTGCTGGTCCTGGCGCTCAAGGGCCAGCCCGGCGTCACGATCCTGGGCGAGCCCACGGCCGGGTCGCTGTCGGACCAGATGCTGCGGCACCTGCCCAACGGCTGGCGCGTGGGCCTGCCCCACCAGATCATCCGCGACACTGCCGGCGCCGCCTTCGACGGCAGGGGCCTGCCGCCCGACATCCGCCATCCGCTGGACACCTCCGGTTTCACGGCCGGGCGCGACACCGCGCTGACCCGGGCGCTCGCGCTGCTGGGCGGGCACCAACAGTGACATGCACAGTGCAGGGGGGGGATGAAAGTGGCGCGGTTGACGGGGCTCGAACCCGCGACCCCCGGCGTGACAGGCCGGTACTCTAACCAACTGAGCTACAACCGCGCGTGGCGGGCCGGATAGAAGCCACCGGCGCCGCCGTCAATCCCGAAACGTCAGGAAACCGCCGTCGAGTTGCCGAAAACTGCGCAACCTCACGGCCACACCTGCCCGCAGCCGCGGCACCCTGCCCCCTGCCCGCAGCCGCGGCACCCTGCCCGCAGCCGTGGCGCCCGACCCATAGAGTATCGCACAGGCCACACCGCGCCCGACGTCCACCCCCCGCACCGGCCCGGCCGCGGGTCGTCGGGGAGAGCCCGCAGACCGGCTGCACAAACGGGACGGGACGCTGGATCAGCGCCTTCGATCATGAAACCCGCTCGAAAATGTAGG
Organism: Roseisalinus antarcticus; assembly: GCF_900172355.1. GTDB lineage: Bacteria > Pseudomonadota > Alphaproteobacteria > Rhodobacterales > Rhodobacteraceae > Oceanicola > Oceanicola antarcticus_A. Next base: position 360,910 of record NZ_FWFZ01000001.1, read on the forward strand.
CGAAGGCCGGTCGCGTATAGGCGACGCCGCGTCCGGTCGCGAACAGCATCTCCCGCGTGATCTCCAGCGCTTTGCTGGGCTGAAGATACGCCCCCAGATCGCTCCGGGACACCTGGTAGTCGCCAGAGCGGGATACCACGACGCCAGCCAGCGCATACCGCGGATCGATGGCGGCGAGCGCCGCGTCGCCATGGCTCGGGTTCACGAGGAGATGCCCCCCGACCTTGAGGAATGCGGTGCAATGCTCCGACACGAACCCCGCATAGAGCGAGACCAGCAGATCAAAGGATTGCTCGGGCAGGCTCAGCTCTGCGTAGTCGGCATGGATGAAGGACAGACGCCTGTCAGGGGGTGCCCCCTCCTCCGCCAGAATCTCCCGCACGCCGTCGGTGTCATCGAAGAACCGCGCCGCGCGGCGATCCATGTCGGAATAGGTGACATCGGGAAACACCATGGACGGCGCGATGTCGACATAGCTGCCGGGATACAGCACCGCAGCCGGAGAGATCACCCTGCCCACCGCGCCGAAAAGCCTCGAGCGGTCACCGGGATGCCGGTTCTGCTTGTCCCAGAGTGTCTTCGTTCCCTTGCGCAAGACCGCACCTCTCCCGGTCACGCCGTCCGCGGGGACATCGCCGGTCTCCGCACGGCCGGACACGGCATCGGACATGCCCGGTTTCCCGTTGCGACTGCGACGCGCCGGCGTCGACGAGCTTTGACAGGACCCCTGACAGCAACAGGGCCCCGCGAAGGGGGCCCTTACGTCGCTGCTGCGGTGGCGCGGTTGACGGGGCTCGAACCCGCGACCCCCGGCGTGACAGGCCGGTACTCTAACCAACTGAGCTACAACCGCCCACAGCAAACCGAAGACATGTCTTCAGCGTGAGGCGGTTTCTAGGGCCGGTAGTCGGGGGGGTCAAGCAGGAAAGCACACGGGTTTCTCGCGATCCCGTGACCCTGGCGCCATGGCCTGTGGATAATCCTTCACGCGACCGCCCGAATCACTTGCGAAACCGAGGCTTGCCGCGAAACGTGACCCTGCCTGACTGCCAAATAATCCCTCGGGGGACACCTGTACATGATATTTGACCGCCGGACGTTCCTGTCCGTCGCGGGGGCCGGCGTTCTGTCCGCCGCCCTGCCCGCACCTGCCCTCGCCCAGGGCGTGATTTCGCTGCCCGACGATATCGTCCGTCAGGAGGCTGCGACCATCACCGCCGTCTCGAACGGCCTGCCGATGGTGGCGATGACATTCGACGACGGGCCGCACCCGACGCTGACGCCGCGGCTGCTCGACATCCTGCGGGCGCGCAACATCAAGGCCACCTTTTACCTGATCGGAAACCGGGTCGCGCAATGGCCCGACCTGACCCGCCGCATCGCCGCCGAGGGCCACGAGATCGGCAACCATTCCTGGTCGCATCCCTACCTCAGCCGCCGCACGACGGCGAATGTCATCAGCGAGATCGACGCCACCTCCGAGGTGATCTACCGCGCAACGGGCCGCCCGCCGGTCACCTTCCGGCCGCCCTACGGCGCCTTCACCCGCGCCCAGCGGCAGATGCTGCACGAGAACCGCCGTATGCCCACGATCCTCTGGTCGGTCGATCCGCAGGACTGGCGGCGGCCCGGCGCCTCGGTCGTGGCCAACCGTATCCTGAGCCGGTCGCGCGCCGGCGCCATCATCCTCAGTCACGACATCCATTCCGGCACCATCGCCGCCATGCCCTCCACGCTCGACGGACTGCGGGCGCGGGGGCTTCAGTTCGGCACGGTAAGCCAGATGATCGGCTGGCCCCTGTGGCAAACACGGCATTTCCGGCGCGTCGCCCAATCCTCCTGACGCGGCGCCGGTCCCGCCTCAGGGCAGCGGGATGAATTCGGCATCGTCGCCGGGCGGCAGGTGAAAGCGTCCGTTTTCCCAGTCGCCCCGGCGCCAGGCCTCCTTGGCTTCCTCGATCCGCTCTTTCGACGAGGCCACGAAGTTCCACCAGATATAGCGCGGCCCGCCCATGGTCTCGCCGCCCAGCAGCATCACCCGCGCCCCGGCGGGCCCGGCCTTGAGGCTGATCCTGTCGCCCGGGCGAAAGACGAACATCCGGCCGGCCTCGAAGCTTTGCCCGCCGACCTCGACAGAGCCGGAGATGACATAGGCGCCACGGTCCTCGTGATCGTCGGGCAGCGGGATCGCCGCCCCCGGCGCAAGGTCCGCATCGGCATAGAACATCTCGGTCGGGTTGGTGCTTGGCGCGGTCTCGCCATAGGCCCGGCCGAGGATCAGCCGCACGGACTTCCCCTCCCCCTCCAGCAGCGGCAGCGAGGCGACGGGGTCGTGGACGAAGGACGCAGGATTGTCCTCGTGCGATTCGGGCAGCGCCATCCAGGTCTGGACCCCGAACATTTCGGTCGGGCGCTGGTCCACGGGGCCGTCCGTCCGCTCTGAATGGGTGATGCCGTGGCCCGCGGTCATCAGGTTCACGGCGCCGGCCTCGATCCACTGGTCGGTGCCCAGCGAGTCGCGGTGATGGATCCGCCCCTTGTAGAGATAGGTGACCGTCGAGAGGCCGATATGGGGATGCGGGCGGACGTCGATGCTGTTCCCGGTCAGGATCTCGGCCGGCCCGAACTGGTCGAAGAAGATGAACGGCCCCACCATCTGGCGTTCGGGTGCGGGCAGCGCACGACGCACCTCGAACCCGCCAAGATCCCGGCTGCGGGGCACGATGACGGTCTCGATGGCGTCAACCTGGTCCCCGGTCGGGGTTTGCGGATCAAGGGCGGGGTTCCAACTCATGACGTCCTCCAACGTTGCATTGCCCCAGACTAGCCTATTCCGGCCCCTGCGGCATGTCGGAGTCGTCGCGCCGCTCATGTTTGCCAACGCACAGATCAGTATCACATCAGGACGTTCTGCGCGATGCTTGGCGGGTCGAGAGATGGCGGGCCGCCAGTCGGCGGTGGTGGGTGGTGAGGGGCTCGAACCCCCGACATTCTCGGTGTAAACGAGACGCTCTACCAACTGAGCTAACCACCCGACGCAGGCCGTTTAGCCCGATGACGCGCCCTTCGCAAGCGGGGCAAGGCCGGCCGGATCGAGCATCTCCTGCCCGCCCTCGGCCAGCCGGAATATCACCCCCTGACCGCCCGGCACCTCGTCCAGCCGGTCCATGCCGAGGCCAAGCGCCGCCGTCCGAATAAAGCGCGAGGTGATCCCGTGGGTCACCAGGACCGTCGGACGCGAGAGGGCGCCCAGCAAGGTGACAGCCCGCGCCCACAGCGCGTCGAACGGCTCTCCGCCCGGGGCGCGGGCATAGGTCTCCAGAAAATGCTCATGGGGATCGGGGGCGGGCCAATCCCGGGCGATCTCGCTGCGCAGCAGGCCGGACCAGGCCCCGACGCCGATTTCGCGCAGGCGGTCGTCGGCGATCATCCCGAGGCCCGTCGCCCGCGACACCGCAAGCGCCGTGTCCCGGGCCCGTCCCTGAAGCGAATGGCGCAGGTCATGGGTGTCCGGACCGACGCCGAGCGACGCAAGCGCCATCCCCATGGCCTCGGCCTGGGCCCGTCCCCGCGCCGTCAGGGGCGAATCCTGCGCACCCTGCCAGCGGCCCTCGCGGTTCCATTCGGTTTCGCCGTGGCGCAGGACGTAGAGCTCGGGAAAGGCGTGCATGATCGGCGATTCCGGGTGGTTCGGGCAATCATCGCGGACCGGGCCGACGCAGCGGGATCGGCCTGGCGACATCCGGAGGGGAAATGGTGGGTGATAAGGGATTTGAACCCCTGACATCTTCGATGTGAACGAAGCGCTCTACCACTGAGCTAATCACCCGTCGGAATGGGTCTTTAGAGCTACTCTGCCGCATCTGCAAGAGGGTCTGTCGGATCGTCGCCCTCCGGATCGTTTCCGGGCTCGGTCATCGTCTTCGAACGGCGCAGTTTGCAGATGTAGACCTTGGCGTTCGACAGGTCCTTCTCGCGGTTCACCTTGAGCTTTCCCAGGGGCGGCAGGACCAGTTCCTCGCCCGCGGCGATGGCCTCTCCGAGAATCGCCAGAGCGGCCTCGACGGCGGGCTTGACGTCCTTCTTCTTGCCGCCCGAGCGCTCAACGACCCGGTCGATGAAGTCCTTCTTCTTGAGGTCCGGCCCCTTGACCACCGCGGTTTCGGTCACCACGGTCGTGCTGATCGCCGGGGCGGCCTCCGCCTGGCTGGCCGTGTCGGCCTCGGATGTCGTGGGGCCTGCCTTCGCCGTCGTGGATGTCGTGCTGCTGTGCGCGGCCATTCGATTGCCTTTCTTCGAGGGGCTTCGGGGCGCTCGCGCGCCCTCTCGGGAAACAGGCTAGTCGATCCGGGATGCGGCGTCGATCCGGGGGCGCCAGGATGATCCGTCCTGATGCCGATCCGCACGGGCACGGGGGCCTGCCTGCCGGGGTGTTGGCCATCTTGACGGATCTGAACTGTTATATTAGTATCATTTCTGGAGTCGCTGGCGGTCCGACCACGCACCTGCCCGCGTCAGACCTCTTTCAGACAAGGACCCCGCGGTGCGCACAATCAGACTTACCGACACCGACAATATCGTTCTGGCGGTGGATTCGCTTCGGCCGGACGACGTGGCCGAAGGTGTGACCATAACCGAACGCATCGCCCGCGGGCACAAGGCCGCCGTCAAGCCGATCGCCAAGGGTGCGCCGGTGTTGAAATACGGCCAGGTGATCGGCTTCGCGCGGCAGGACATCGCCCCGGGCCAATGGGTGCACGAGCACAATGTGCATGTGCAGGAGTTCGACCGGGCCTATGTTTTCGGCATCGACGCGACCGAGACCCGCTACACCGACGCCGCGGACCGGCGGACGTTCCAGGGCTTTCGCCGCGCCAGCGGCCGGTTCGGCACGCGCAATTACATCGCGGTGCTGACCTCGGTGAACTGCTCGGCCACCGCGTCGCGGTTCATCGCGGACGAGGTCAACCGGTCCGGTGTCCTCGACGCCTACCCCAATATCGACGGGGTGATCTCGCTGGTCCACGGCACGGGCTGCGGCCTCGACACCAAGGGCGAGGCCTACGAGACGCTGCGCCGGACCCAGTGGGGGTTTGCCACGAATCCCAATGTCGGCGGCGTGCTGATGGTCGGCCTCGGCTGCGAGGTGTTCCAGATCCCCGGCTGGATGAAATCATACGGCGTGCAGGAGGACGAGACCTTCCGCACCCTGACCATCCAGGAGGTCGGCGGCACCCGCAAGACGGTCGAGGCCGGGGTCAAGGCGATCCACGAGATGCTGGACGCGGTCAATGCCGCCAGCCGCACCACGGCGCCCGCCTCCGAGCTGATGCTGGCGCTGCAATGCGGCGGCTCCGACGGCTATTCCGGCATCACCTCGAACCCGGCGCTCGGCGTGGCGGTGGACATGCTGGTGGCCGAGGGCGGCACCGCGATCCTGTCGGAGACGCCCGAGATCTACGGCGCCGAGCACCTTCTGATGCGCCGCGCGGTCAGCACCGAGGTGGGCGAGAAACTGGCCGAGCGCATCCGCTGGTGGGAGGCCTATACCGCCCGCCACGACATGGAGATGAACAACAACCCCTCCCCCGGCAACAAGGCCGGCGGGCTGACCACGATCCTGGAGAAATCCCTGGGCGCCGCGGCCAAGGGCGGCTCGACCAACCTGGCAGGCGTGTTCAACTATGCCGATCCGGTCACGGCACGGGGCCTCGTGTTCATGGACACCCCCGGCTATGACCCGGTCTCGGCCACGGGCCAGGTGGCGGGCGGGGCCAATGTGCTGTGTTTCACCACCGGGCGCGGATCGGCCTTCGGCTGCAAGCCCACGCCGTCGATCAAGCTGGCGTCGAACTCCTACATCTTCGAGAAGATGAACGAGGACATGGACCTCAACTGCGGCGACATCCTCGACGGTGTCTCGCTGCGCGACAAGGGCGCCGAGATCTTCGAGGCGATCCTGCGGGTCGCCTCGGGCGAACGCACCAAGTCCGAAGTGCTGGGCTATGGCGACAGCGAATTCGTGCCCTGGTCGATCGGCGCGACGATGTAGGCGGCGAGCCCGCGCTCAGCCGGCCGCGTCCAGCGCCGACCAGAGCGCGTCGGGGATATCGCGCCGGAACCAGTCGAGGTTGGTGGTGACATCCCGGGCCGTCCGGGCCCCCACCAGCACCGAGGTGACGCCCGCGTGGCGCATCGGATACTGGATCGCCGCGGCCCCCAGCGGCACGTCGAACCCGGCGCAGAGCGCGGACAGCGCCTCGACCCGCGCGACGATCTCGTCGGGGGCATCGACGTAATTGAACTTCAGCGGGCCGCCGGCGAGGATGCCCGAATTGAACACCCCGCCCAGGATCATCGAGACACCCGCCCCCCGTGCCTTGTCCAGCAGCGGCGCCGCCTCCTGGTCCAGCAGCGAATAGCGGCCGGCCAGCAGGCAGCAATCCAGATCGGCCTCGTTCATGGCGTCGGCGATGATGCCGGTCTCGTTCACGCCGAGGCCGAAGCCCTTGATCAGCCCGGCGGCGCGCAGGTCCTCCAGCGCCCGAAACCCGCCCGAGGTCAGGTCGCGCCAGTGCACATCGTGGCGCGGGCCGTGGGTGACCGGCCCGATGTCGTGGACATAGACGATGTCGATCTCGGGCCGGCCGAGGCGCTGCTGGCTGTCGTCGAAGCTGCGCATGATCCCGTCGTAGCTGTAGTCGAAGACCTCGCGGAAGTTCAGCCCGTTGCCCCAGCCCGCGTCGAACGGGTTCTTCGGCGGCTCCGGCGGCAGCTCGCGCCCGGGCCGGGCGCGCGACATCAGCCGGCCGGCCTTGGTGCTGAGGGTCAGGTGCGCATCGGCGGGGATCCGTTCACGCAGGAAATGGCCAAGCAGGTGCTCGGCCCGGCCCAGCCCGTACATCGGCGCCACGTCGAAGTAGCGCACCCCGCCGTCCCAGGCCGCGGCCAGAAGCCCGAATATGTCCTCCTCGGCCAGCGGCGCGTAAAGCCCGCCGAACGAGGCGCAGCCCAGCCCGAACGCCGTGACCTCCAGGCCGGTGGTGCCGATGGGCCGTGTCTCGCTGATGTCCATTGCGCCGTGCTCCCTTGCTGCTGTCGGCCCGCTCGCGCGGCCGTCACTCCGCGGTGTCCGGCCGTTCGGCCAGTTTCGAATCCAGATAGACGAAGGTGTTGCTCATCGAGGTTTCCAGGTGATCGCGCAGCGCCGCCATCGAGGCCGCCTCGTCGTGCCGCACCAGCGCCTCGAGGATGGCGCGGTGCTGGCGGATCGTCTCCAGCCCCGCCCCGGGCGAGGGCAGCGACAGCAGGCGACAGCGATCCATCTGCGCCTTGGAGACGTCGACCACCTTCCAGACCATGTCGAGCCCGTTGACCTCGGCGATGCCGCGGTGGAAATCGTCGTCGCGGGCGATGGCTTCGTCGAACCGCTCGCGGGTGACGGCGACCTCCTGGGCGTGGATGATGTCCTCGAGGTTCTGGACCTGCTCGGTGGTGATGACGTGGGCGGCGCGGCGGATGCTTTCAAGCTCCAGCGCGATCCGGATGATATAGGCCTGTTCCACCTGGCTGCGGCTGATGTCGGCGACGAATGTGCCGTTCTGGGCAAAGACCTCGACCAGCCCCTCGTCGCTGACCCGCTTCACGGCCTCGCGCACGGGCGTGCGCGAAATGCCCAGCCGGGCAGCGATATCGACCTCGTTGATCGCGGTGCCGGGGGCCACCAGCCCGGTGACGATAGCCTTCCGGACCAGCGTGTAGACCTGATCGCGCAGGGGCATGCCGCGATTGAGGCGGCCGTTCTCGAGAAACTCGACGAACCGGTCATTGACCCCTCTGGCCGTGCTCCTCGATGCCATGTCCGCGCCCCTCCCGGCCGTTCCCTCGCGATGCCGCACGATGTCGCCCGAAAAGACAGATGCAACGGCCTCGGCAAAACGATAACGCATTTTTTGATGTTGCATAATATTAATGTAACATGCCACATGCCGGCAGTCCTGTCAGGGGTCGAATGGCACCCTGACAGGTTTCACGAGGGAGGTCCGCATGAACACCATAGATCTTGTCAACGAAACGGCCGTCGTCACCGGCGGCGCCCAGGGTCTGGGCCTGGCCTTCGCGCAGCGCATACTCGCCTCCGGCGCCAAGGTCTGCCTCTGGGACAGCAACCCCGACCAGCTGGCCAAGGCGACCGCGGCACTTGGCAGCGACGCGCAGGGGCTGGTCGTCGACATCACCGACGCCGCGGCCGTGCAGGACGCCCATGCCAAGACCGAAGCCGCATCCGGACCCGTCTCCATTCTCGTCAACTCCGCCGGGATCGCCGGGCCGAACGCAGAGCTCTGCGACTACGGCCTCGACGACTGGCGGCGCGTGATAGACATCAACCTCAATGGCACCTTCTACGTCAACCGTGCCGTGGTTCCGTCGATGAAGGCGCAGGGCTACGGGCGGATCGTCAACGTCGCCTCGATCGCCGGCAAGGAGGGCAATCCGAAGGCCTCCGCCTATTCCGCGTCCAAGGCCGGGGTGATCGGCCTGACCAAGTCGCTGGGCAAGGAACTGTCGGGCTATCCCATCGCGGTCAACTGCGTGACGCCGGCCGCGGCGCGGACCCCGATCTTCGACCAGATGAAGCAGGAGCATATCGACTACATGCTCTCGAAGATCCCGCGCAACCGTTTCCTCGAGGTCGAGGAGGCCGCGAACATGGTGGCCTGGCTCGTCTCGCGCGAGAACAGCTTTACCACCGGGGCTGTCTTCGACCTGTCCGGCGGCCGCGCCACCTACTAGCGCCCGGATGCGCATCGTGCCGCCCCCGCCCCCTGTCCAGTGGCCCGGCGCCGTCGGGCGCGGGCCGTGCGTCGCGGGGGGCGCGGCATGACTGCGCCCGCGCCGGTCATCGACGCCCATCACCATTTCTGGCGGGTGTCGCGCGGCGACTATCACTGGATGTCGCATGAAATGGGCCCGCCGCTCTATCGCGACCACCTGCCCGACGACATGGCCCCCCTGCTGGCGCGGGCCGGCGTCGACCGGACGGTCGTCGTCCAGGCCGCCGAGACCGAGGCCGAGACCGCCTTCCTGCTGGAGCTCGCCGCGCGGACCGAGACGGTCGCGGGCGTGGTCGGCTGGCTCGACATGGAGGATCCCGGGTTCGAGGCCAAGCTCGACGCGCTGATGGCGCGGCCGAAGTTTCTCGGGCTGCGGCCAATGCTGCAGGACCTTGCCGACGACGCCTACATCCTGCGGCCGGCGGTCCTGGCCAGCCTCGCGGCGATGGCCGAGCGGGGGGCGACCTTCGACATCCTCACCTTTCCGCGCCACCTGCCCCATGTCGCCCGCGCCTTGTCGCAGGTGCCGAGGCTTCGCGCGGTCGTCGACCATCTGTCCAAGCCGCCCATCGCCTCCGGCGACATCACGGGCTGGGCGGACGATCTGCGCCGCCTCGCCGATTTCCCGCAGGTCCATTGCAAGCTGTCCGGCATGATCACCGAGGCCGACCATGCCAGCTGGACCGCCGACGACCTCGCGCCCTTCGTCGACACCGCCCTTGCCTGCTTCGGCCCCGGGCGGCTGATGTTCGGCAGCGACTGGCCGGTCTGCCTGCTGGCCGGCAGCTATGCCGAGACCATCGAGGCGCTGCGCAGGGTCCTGGCCCCCCGCCTGGATGCCCAGGCGCAGGCGGATGTCTTCGGCCGGACCGCCGCCCGGTTCTATCGCCTCCAGCCCTGACAAAATCCCCCGATCGGGGGCCAGAGTTTTGTTGTCATGACTGTTATATTAGCGTAACAATACATTCAAAGAGCCGCCGAGCCCAAGATGGCCAGTGCGCGAACACGACGGGAGGGGATGATGACGGCTGCGGTTTGCGCCCTTCGGATGACGGGCATCACCAAGACCTTTCCCGGTGTCAAAGCCCTGTCCGACGTGAATTTCTCGGTCGATTACGGCCGCGTCCACGCCATCGTCGGCGAGAACGGCGCGGGCAAGTCCACGCTGATGAAGATCCTCGGTGGCGTGCATCTGCCCACCAGCGGCACGACCGAGATCAACGGTGTCGAAGTGCGCCTGCGCAAGCCCGCCGACGCCCAGCGTCACGGTGTCCGCATGGTCCACCAGGAAGTCAACCTCGTGCCCGACCTGACCGTGGCCGAGAACATCTACCTGGGGCGGATGCCGCGCCGCTCGATGTTCGTCGACAAGGCGGCCATGGTGCGCGACACCGCCGCCGTCCTGACCGAGATCGGCGCCTCCATCGACCCGGCGGCGCGGGTCGGCGACCTGACGATCAGCCAGCAGCAGCTGGTGGAGATCGCCAAGGCCTATTCGGCGGACCCGCGCATCATCGTGCTGGACGAGCCGACCTCCAGCCTCAGCGACCACGAGACCGCGGCGCTGTTGCGCATCCTGCGGCGCATGAAGGACGCAGGTATCGCGATCATCTACATCAGCCACCGCCTGAAGGAGGTGCTGGAGATCGCCGACGACGTCACCATCCTGCGCGACGGCGCCATGATCGAGACCCGCCCCGCCGACGGCATCACCCCGGCCAAGATGATCCAGCTTATGGTCGGTCGGGACGTGACCAACATCTTTCCCAAGATCGCCTCCACCATCGGTGCGCCCGTCCTGCGCGCCACGGGGCTCGGCGACGGGGCCACGTTCCACGACATCAGCTTCGAGGTGCGGGCCGGCGAGATCCTCGGCCTGACCGGCCTCGTCGGCGCGGGCCGGACCGAGGTCGCCCGCGCGATCTTCGGCCTGGCCCCCCTGCCCTTCGGCACGCTCGAAATCGGCGGAACCGAGGTGCGGATCGCGTCGCCCGCCGCCGCGATCCGGGCCGGCATCGCCTATGTGCCCGAGGACCGGAAGGGCGACGGAATCATCCCCGAGATGGTCGTGCGCGAGAACGTCAGCCTGCCGGTGCTGCAGGGCATGTCCCGGCTGGGCCGGATCAGCATGAAGGCGGACCGGGCCCTGGCCCGCCGCTATGCCCGCGAGCTGTCGATCATGCCCTCGGACCCCGAGCGCAAGGTCAGCCTGCTGTCGGGCGGCAACCAGCAGAAGGCGGTGATCGCCAAGTGGCTCTCGGCCAACCCGGCGGTCCTGATCCTCGACGAGCCGACGCGCGGCGTCGACGTGGGCGCCAAGGCCGAGATCCACCGCATCATCGGCGAGCTTGTCGCCGGCGGCATGGCGGTCGTCATGATCTCGTCCGAGATGCCCGAGGTCATGGGCGTCTGCGACCGCGTGATCGTCATGCGCGACGGCCGCGCCTCGCCGCCCATCGACCGCGCCGACCTGACGGAGGAACTCATCATGGCCCATGCCACCGGCGAAGACACGGTGGACCTCATCGCATGAACGACAGCTCTCTCACCGCCCCGGGCGTGGAGCAGAACGCCCCCAACGCCCGCTTCGACCGCGGCAACCGGCTGGTGGCGTTGTAGTCGCGCGGGGGGCTCGCGCTCGCGATTCTCGCGGTGCTGGTCTATGGTACCCTGTCCAGCCCGGTCTTTCTGACCACCGGCAATTTCGTCAATGTCTTCACCTCGATGGCCATCGTGGGCATCGTCGTGGTCGGCATGACCTTCGTGCTGGTGGTGGGCGGGCTTGCCGACCTCTCGGTGCCGGCCACCATCGCCTGCGGCGCGATCCTGTCGCTTGCCCTGCAACCGGCCATCGGGCCGGTGCCGGCCTTCCTGGTCGCGGTGGCACTGGCGGGGGGCTGCGGGTTGATCAGCGGGCTTTTGGTTGGCTATATCGGCATCAACCCGATCATCGCGACGCTCGGCGTGGGCACGATCGTGCTCGGCATCGTTGAATCCCTGGTGGGTGGCGTCATCGTCTACGGCACCGATCCCGCCACGGCGGAGCTGGTCAAGTCCCGTGTGTTCGGCATCCCGGTCGTGGTCCTGATCTTCGCCGCCATCGCCTGTGTCGGCCATTTCATCCTGTCGCACACCTATCTCGGGCGCTGGACCTTCGCCACGGGCGGCAATTACAGCGCGGCCGAGGCCAGCGCGGTTCCGGTGCGGGCGATCAAGGCCGGGGCCTTCGTCATGACAGGGCTTTGCGCAGGCCTCAGCGGCGGCCTGCTGGGCCTGACGCTGCAAAGTGCGCGGCCCCTGATTGGCACCGGATATGAGTTCAGCGCGATCACCGCGGTCGTGGTGGGCGGCGTGTCGATCATGGGCGGCGCGGGCTCGATCCCGCGGGCCATCGCGGCGCTGATCTTCGTGCAGTTCCTGACCAATATCATGGTGCTGCAGGGCGTGCGCACACCGGTCCAGGGCTTCGTGCTCGGCCTGCTGATCGCGGTCGCCGTGGCGCTGGACGTGGCGCTGCGCCGCCGGAGCGTTGCGTGATGGAATTTCTGATCTTCCTTCAAAAGTACCGGGTCGGCATCGTGCTGGGCCTCACACTTGCCATATCGGCGGTCTGGGTGCCGGGCTTTGTCAGCCTGACGACTTTCAGCCTGGGGTTTGATCGCGGGTCGACTGTCGGGCTTGTGGCGATCGGGCTGACAGTACTGCTGATCGCGGGCAAGATCGATTTGTCGGTCGGATCGGTGTTCGCGTTGTCGGGCATTGTCGCGATCATGCTGCAACCGGCACTTGGCCTCTGGCCCGCAGCGGTTGTCGGCGTTCTGGCGGGGGCGGCCTGCGGCGCGTTCAACGGGCTGCTGTCTGTGGTCTTCAAGGTTAATTCCCTTGTCGCAACCCTTGCCACCATGCTCATCTTCCGGTCCATCGCGCATTGGCTGACCGACAGCCAGCCCATGGCCGGGACCGACATCATGTTCTCGGTCAGGCTGGCGCAGATCTATTTCGACCTGTTCACCTTGCGCAGTGCACTTTTTCTGTTTTCGATCCTGTTGCTGCATATCTGGCTTAGCCGCACCGTGTCCGGTCGCAACCTTTTTGCAGTGGGATCAAACCCCGTGGCGGCCGAGGCCAGTGGCATCTCGGCGGACAGGATCGCGTTCCTGGGGTTTGTCTTTGCCAGCGCCATGGCAGGAGTTGCGGGCGTCTTGCAAAGCCTTGCGGCAAATACGGGATCGCCGGTGTTTGGATCGGAAATGACTGTGGCCGTGATTGCCGCCGTCGTCGTGGGCGGCACACGGATCGAGGGCGGTCGCGGATCGGCGCTGGGAACGCTTGGCGGCGTGCTGACGATTGCGGCGTTGACCACGGCGATGGAGTTTCAATCGGTGCCCGCCTACGTCCAGCGGGTGGTCGCAGGACTTATCCTGATCCTTCTCGTTCTCTTCGACCGGACTGTTCCCACCAACAGACGAACCAATTCCGCGGTGACCGCCGCTGAGTGACGCTTGCCATTAAATCAGGAGGAAACGATGGCTTTTAAGAAGACAATGTTCGGCGCAGGCACGGCCGCGCTCATGCTCACGGCTGGCTGGGCACAGGCGCAGACAGTGTGCTATGTCACCGCTGCGGATGCGCATGCCTATGTCACCCCCGCAAACGAGGCAATCGATGGCCGCGCGGCTGAATTGGGGCTTGAGATTCTCAGCCTCAGCCAGAATTTCGACGTCCAGACCGGCATCGAGCAGATGAGCACCTGCATCGCACGCGGTGTTGACGGGATCATCCTGTGGCCCCTTGATCCGCAGGCCTATATCCCCGGTCTTGCGCGGGCGCAGGCCGCCGATATTCCGACGATCCTGATCAATTCCCCAATGAACGAAGAGGCCGACCAGTTCATCGTCTCGTTCACCGGCCCCGACGTCTATGAAGAGGGCGAAATGGCCGCGGATTCCCTGAACGACGCCATGGGCGGTGCAGGGTCCATCGTAATCATCGCGGGTCAGGCCGGGAACGGGACCACAATCGGTCGCGTCGGCGGCTTTGTTGATCGTCTAGCGGAAATCGGCAGCGGGATCGAAGTGCTGGACACCGTCAACGCCGATTTCGACCAGCAGAAGGCGCTGGTCGCCAGCCGCGACCTGATCACCCGCTTCGGCGACGAGATCACCGGCGTCTATGCCAATGACGACACCATGGCCCGCGGCTTCATCGACGCATGGCTCGAGGCCAAGCCCGACACGCCGATGCCGCCCATCGTCGGCATCAACGGTCAGAAGGACGCGTTCGAGTCGATCCGCTCCGGCGAGATGTATTCGACCATCGTGCAATCGCCCATCGAGGACGGTCTGCTCGCGATCAACACCATGGCCGAGATCCTTGCGGGCAACGAGGTCGAGGCCCGGCTGCCGATCCCGCTGACCGTCGTGACGAGCGAGAACGTGGATATGGTCGAACCCGCCTTCTGAGGCAGGCCCGACCCGCAGGACCAAGGTGCCGCGGCCTCCCGCAAGGGGCCGCGGTACGCTGGGTTTCAGAGTCCTGTCTTGGGGCCCGCCCGAGGGCAGCCCCGGGGCGGGTCACACGTTGGACCAGGCGCCGTCGATCACATGGGCCACGCCGGTGGTGTAGCTCGACTCGTCGCCGGCGAGGTATACGACCAGGGCCGCGATCTCTTCGGCCTTGCCGATCCGACCCATCGCCTGCCGGGCGATGAAGGCCGCGCGGGCCGCCTCGTAATCGCCGGTGGCGGTCAGGCGCTGCTCAAGGCTCGGGCTTTCGACGGTCCCGGGGCAAATCGCGTTGCAGCGCACGCCCTGCGTGATGAAATCGGCGGCGATGGCCTTGGTCATGCCGATCACGCCGGCCTTGGTCGCGCCATAGACGAAGCGGTTGGGCGCGGCGATCACCGACGAGACCACCGAAGACATGTTGATGATCGAGCCGCCGCCGCCCACGATCATCCCCGGCAGGAATGCCCGGCACATCCGGTACATGGCGGTCATGTTCAGGTCGATGTTGAACGCCCAGTCCTCCTCGTCGCAATCGAGGATGGAGCCATGGGCCACGAAGCCCGCGCAGTTGAACAGGACATCCACCCCGGGGACGTCAGCCACCGCCGAGGCTATGCTGTCAGGGTCGCGCACGTCGAGGTGCCGGGTCGTGATCTCATCGGTCCCGTCGAGCGTGCCCAGCGTCTCCATGTTGATGTCGGTCGCGATCACCGACGCGCCCTCGCGGGCCATGGCCAATGCGCTGGCCTTGCCGATCCCCTGACCCGCCGCCGTCACCAGCGCGGTCTTCCCTTCGAGACGTCCCATCTTAACCCTTCTCCTCTTAGGCTTCATTTCCTTCCCTCTACAGCCATTCGTGCCAGAGCGGCAGGGACCTTGGCGCTCTCTCCCCCCGTCCCGGCGGATTTTTTGCCGGGGCGACGTCGGTAGCGGGCCGGGACGCGGGCCTGTCTGTCGCGTCGGAACGCGCTATATCAAAGCCTCCTGACGCCCCGAGGCCCGCCCCATGCTGATCCTGACCCGCGATACCGTGCGCAACCCGACGATCCTCAAGGTCCGGCAATTGCCGCGCAAGTTCTTCGGCCGCGTGACGGTCTGGCCGAAGGGAAAGATAGGTGCCGGGCTGTTCCTGCGGATCCTGGCGGAGTTCCAGACCCTGCGCTATTCCACCGCGCTCCTGCCCCTCATCGTGATCGCGCTGATCTGGAACGGCACCGCGCTGCCCCTGTCGCAGGCGCCGCTCTTGATGCTGGTGATCCTGTGGCTGGTCGAGATGCGCCTGCTGCGGGTGCCCGAGAAACGGCGCGCCGGGCTGATCGACGCGGCCGAGGCCGAGCGCGGCCTCGACCTGTTGCAGGTGCAGGCGCGGCAGGCCCTGACCCGGATCGCCGCCGGGCGCGGCCTGAAGGCGGGACAGCTGCACCTTGTGGTCGAACAATCGGAGCTGCGCCCCTTCCCGCCCCTGACCTATGTCTCGGTGCAATCCGAAGACGGGCCCGAGGTGCTGGACCTCGCCCCGGAGGAGCGGCAGATCCTGCGCGATACGCTGTTCCAGCCGCCACTGGACGAGCGCAGGCTGCACACGATCAATTCCGCCCAGAACGTCTTTCTGCGCGACGTGGCGCTTGATGCGCGGGGCGTCTCGGCCCATGCGCGGCTGTCGGCGGCGCTCGTCTGAGCCCCCACCGGGACGCTCAGGCGCTCAGGTCGAGAATCCGGCCGTAGGGGGGCGTGCGCCGGCCCGCGTCGGGCAGTGCCCAGATCACCGGCAGGCCGCTTGGGGCCGGGCCGGGATCGCCCTCCAGGTCGGTGAGGATGACCAGCGCTGCCGCCCCCAGACCCAGCGCCTCGGCCACCACCGGGCGGAAATCGGTGCCGCCGCCGCGCGGCAGCTCCGGCAGGCTCAGCCGGGTCTGGGTCGGATCCACCCGGTCGCGGACCCGCACCTGGTCGTCGAACACCATCAGGTGAAGCTCCGCCCGCATCCGCCGGGCGATGCCGGTCACCTCGCCCCAGAACAGCGCAAGGCGCGCGTCGTCGATGCTGCCCGAGGCGTCGATGGCCAGCGCGATGCGCGGCACGTCGGTCAGCGGCCGCCGGCCCGGCTCGAACCCCGGCGTCGGGCCGCCCGTCCGCGCAGCCTCGGCCACGCCCGCGATCCAGCGCCGCGCCGGACGCCGGTGGCTGGGCTGCGGCAGGACGGTGACCGCCCGGGCCAGCAGCCCGCGCAGGATGACCTCCCACGGGGTGCGCGGCTCGGGGATGTCGGCGATCCGGTGCCCGATCCGGCCCAGGCCCCGGCCCGCCTGCCGCCCGGCATCCATCGCCCGGGCGATATGCTGGCGCCAGCGGGCGGCCTCCTCCACGTCGCCCGCATCCTCCGCGCCGCCCGGCGACGGGTCGAGATCCGGGTCGAAACTGCGCTCGCGGGCGTATGTGCGGGCCTTGCCCCCGGCCCCGCCCGGCCCCGATGCCCGCCCCGCCAGCGCATGATAAAGCCGGTCGACGTCCCATTCCGCCAGCGCCGCCTCGGGCGCCAGATCCTGGCCGAGGCTTTCCGACAGCAGGCCGGTCAGGGTCACCGCGGGCCGCGGCAGGGCGTGCCCCGCCAGCAGCAGCGCCTCGTTCACCAGCGCATCCGCGGCGAGGTTGTAAAGGTCCGGCGCGAACCCTTCGCCCAGACGCGACTGCAGCCCTGCCAGCCGCGCCGGATGGCGCAGCGCCACATGCAGGACGTGATGTGCCGCAAGCCCGGTCTGCTCATGAAACGGCAACTCGGCGAAATCGGGGCCATAGGTGATCGTCGCGCCGTCGGTTCGGGTGTCCGACCCGTCGCGATGGGCGCACCAGAGCGACAGGGCTGCAATGGCAGGATCGGCCTCGGCCAGCGCCTGCAGGGCCGGGTGTGCGCGGGTCGAATGGCGCGGGGTCGTGGTCATCCGCGGCCCGCGGCCTCGCGCTCGGCGGCGTAGTCGGCATAGGCGCGGGAGTCCCGGAATGCCTCCTGCAGCCCCTCTGCAAGGGCCTTGTCGATCAGCAGCTCGAAGCCGTAGGTGCACAGCTCGCCCAGCGGCAGACGGGCGAATTCCGATTCGGGCCGCAGCTGCGAGAGCCGGCGGATATCGGCCATCACCTCGATGGCCGGGCCTATGGTCTCGCGCCCGGCCAGGGCGACGAGGGCATAGACCAGCGCCGTCAGGCCGTGCAGGCTCGCGGGATAAAGCTCCACCCGGTCGGCCTGTTTCAGCGCCAGCATGTCGCTTGCCTGCACGGTCGCGGCGATCTCTTCGGCGACCAGTATGAATTCGGCGGCGGCAGCCTCGCCCAGGGTGCCCGCGATCAGCACATTGCGCAGGGCCTTGTCCGGGACCGCCGTCAGGATCGTGCTGACGCGCGACCAGGACCGCGGCGTGCAGGCGATCATCTGGCCCCGGCGCAACGCCTCTTCGGTGGTGTCCAGCAGGTCGGGGCGGGTGCGGATGAACGCCGTCACCGCCGGATGCAGCCCGCGCGGGACCGCGTAGCGGGTCAGCCAGTCCGATGCCTCGGGCCGCAGGAAAAGATGGATCAACCGGTCCGACAGCGCCGTGCCCATCTCGTAGGCGACCGCGCCATCCTCCACCGCGTTGCCCGCGGCGACAATGAAGGTGGAGGGCGGCAACAGGTGCCGGCCGACCCGACGCTCCTGCAGCAGGCCATAGACCGTGGGCTGCAACGAGGGCGCGGCGGCGGTCAGCTCGTCCAGGAACAGGATCGCGGGCCGGGCCGGGTCGTCGGGCAGATCCTCGGGGCGGTACCAGACCGTGCGGCGGGTGTCGTGGTCATAGAACGGCAGGCCGCGCAGATCCTGCGGTTCGATCGTGGTCAGGCGCAGGTCAAAGAGCTGGCTTCCGGTCTCTTGCGCCAGTTGCTGGACGATCTCGGTCTTGCCGATGCCGGGGCGACCGTGGAGCATCCACGAGGTCGTCATCTGCCCCGCCGCCTGGGCCGCATGGCCCGCGCGCAGCGCCTCCAACGCACGGCCTGCGGATATCGCTGTGGTGTTGATCGACATGGCGTCCCTCCCCCGGAGCGCAACCCTAGCCGGGCGGGCGCCCGCGACAAGGGGGCCGCCGCGCGAGGGGCCTCGGCCAACCTCCGCCCATGGCAAAACGAATCGATTCAGTTCGGCATGGTTTGGCCCTATTCGCGCCGGGCTGACACCGCAGTTGGCAGGCATCCTGACAGCAAGGTCCCGCAAAGAGGGCGCATCTGACAGGGCATTGGCGCATCGAGAAAGGCACGACCATGGCGACCACAGGCACCCAGACCCCGACCCCGAGCAAGGGCCCCAAGGCCCCCACCCCCGCTCCGCACCCCTCCGGCAAGGGCGCGTCGGGCGACACGCCGGTCACCATCCGCGACTACGCCAGCATCTGAGTGCAGTCCGCCGGCCGCCCGCGAGGAACGCCGGGCGGCAGGCTTGATCGCCGCACGGGAGCGCGCCAATCTGGCGCGATGAGCGCGATTTCCACCATCCGCAACCTCGGCCCCGCGACCGAGGCCGCCTTTGCCCGGGCCGGTGTGACGACGGCCCGGGAGCTGCACGCGCTCGGCCCCGACGCGGCCTATGCCAAGCTGCTGGAGGTCGGTGAACGCCCTCATTTCATTGCCTATTACGCGCTGGTCATGGGCCTTCAGGGCCGTCCCTGGAACGATTGCCGGGGCGCGGAGAAGGACGCCCTGCGCACCCGGTTCGACGCCATCTGCGCCGCCGCCCGGCCCGCCCCGCAAAGCGAGCTCGAGCGGATGCTGGACATGATCGGCGTGGTGCCGAAGCGCGATCCGATGTAAAATCTATTTACATGTCGGGATCCGTCGGGCTATTGGATGTTAAATGTCATTACATCGAGACATCCCATGCCGCCAGACATCATCCTCGACGAAGAACTCGCCCGCCTCAGGCGGGTCGCGTGGCGGATGGATGCGCTGGTCTACATTCCACGCACGAACATTTCGCTGGGCCTCGACAATATCCTGGGCCTGATCCCCGGCGTGGGGGATCTGCTGTCGCTCGCGCCCTCGGTCTGGATGATCCATCGAGCCTGGAAGCTGGGGGCCACGGCCGGCGCCATCGCCTTCATGGTGACGAACCTGGTCGCGGACCTGATCGTTGGGACGGCGCCGATCCTCGGCGATATCTTCGACGTGCTCTACAATGCGAATATCCGAAACTACCAGCTGCTGGAAAAGAACCTGATCCGGCAGGCAGAGCGGGCCCGCACTGTCCAAGAGCCGCCGCGTCGGTCGCTGCCGCCGCAGCCAGCCGCGCTGCTCGCGGCCTGATCGAACTTGAAGGTCGCCGCGCAAGGTGCTGTCACAGAACGAAAACGGCCCCCGGCATCAATGCCAGGGGCCGTCTGAAAACATGCAGGCTGGATTAGCCGACCAGCTCGAGCCCCGAGAAGAAATAGGCGATCTCTTCCGCGGCCGTTTCCGGCGCGTCGGAGCCGTGAACCGAGTTTTCGCCGACGGATTCAGCGAACTCGGCGCGGATCGTGCCGGGGGCGGCGTCGGCGGGGTTGGTGGCGCCCATGACTTCGCGGTTCTTCAGGATCGCGCCCTCGCCCTCGAGCACCTGCACGACGACCGGCTTGGACGCCATGAACTCGCACAGCTCGCCGTAGAACGGACGGTCCTTGTGGACGATGTAGAATTGACCGGCCTGGGCCATGGTCAGCTGAATGCGCTTCTGCGCGACGATGCGCAGGCCGGCGTCCTCGAACTTGGCATTGATCTTGCCGGTCAGGTTGCGCTTGGTCGCGTCGGGTTTGATGATCGAAAGGGTGCGTTCCACAGCCATGATGGGGGCCTCTTGCAGGGTGAATGATTGCGCGTCGCCTAACATGAGGCCATGCCGCTGAAAACCCGCAAATAGGGCGCCGATTGACGGCTGCCCCCGGCTCTGGCAAGCCCCGCCCATGCTCAGGATTGAAAACATCTCGTATTCGGTCGAAGGCCGCCCCCTGATCGAGGGCGCCTCGGCCACCATTCCCACCGGTCACAAGGTCGGCGTCGTCGGGCGCAACGGCACCGGCAAGACCACGCTGTTTCGCCTGATCCGGGGCGAGCTGACTCTGGAGACGGGCGAGATCCGCCTGCCCCGTGGCGCCCGGATCGGCGGGGTAAGCCAGGAGGTGCCGGGCAACGAGGTCTCGCTTTTGGACACGGTGCTGGCCGCCGACACCGAACGCGCGAGCCTGATGGCCGAGGAAACCGAGGACCCGACCCGGATCGCCGAGGTCCAGACCCGGCTGGCCGACATCGACGCCTGGTCGGCCGAGGGCCGCGCCTCGTCGATCCTCAAGGGGCTGGGCTTCACCGATGCCGAACAGCGGATGCCCTGTTCCGCCTTCTCGGGCGGCTGGCGGATGCGGGTCGCGCTGGCGGCGGTGCTGTTCTCCGCGCCCGATTTCCTGCTGCTGGACGAGCCAACGAACTACCTCGACCTCGAAGGGGCACTGTGGCTGGAGAGTTACCTGTCGCGCTATCCCCACACGGTGCTGGTGGTCAGCCACGACCGCGGGCTGCTGAACCGCGCGGTGGGCGGGATCCTGCACCTCGAAGACCGCAAGCTGACCTATTACGCCACGCCCTACGACCGGTTCGCCGAGACCCGCGCGGCCCGGCTGGCGGCCGCCGAATCCGAGAATGCCAAGGCCAAGGCCCGCGTCGCCCACCTGCAAAGCTTCGTGGACCGGTTCCGCGCCAAGGCCTCGAAGGCGAAACAGGCGCAGAGCCGGTTGAAGATGATCGACAAGATCACCCTGACCTCGACCCCGCAGGAGGCCGCGCTCAGGGCCTTTTCGTTCCCCGAGCCCGAGGAGCTGTCGCCGCCGATCATCACCACCGACGGGGTCGGCGTGGGCTATGACGGCAAGCCCGTGCTGGACAAGCTGACCCTGCGCATCGACCAGGACGACCGGATCGCCCTGCTGGGCCGCAACGGCGAGGGCAAATCCACCCTTTCCAAGATGTTGGCGGGCAAACTTGATCCGCTGCACGGCAAGTACAACCAGTCGAACAAGCTGCGCATCGGCTATTTCGCCCAGCACCAGCTTGAAGAGCTCTTTCCCGACGAAAGCCCGATCGACCATGTCCGCGCCCTGCGTCCCGATGAAAGCCCCGCGCGGCTGCGGGCGCGGCTGTCGGGGTTCGGGCTGATGGCGGCGCAGGCGGAGCTGCCCGCGGCCAAGCTTTCGGGCGGGCAGAAGGCGCGGCTGTCGCTGCTGCTGGCGACCATCGACGCTCCGCATCTGCTGATCCTCGACGAGCCGACCAACCACCTCGACATCGAAAGCCGCGAGGCGTTGGTGGAGGCGCTGACCGCCTATTCCGGCGCGGTGATCCTGGTCAGCCACGACATGCACCTGCTGAGCCTGGTGGCCGACCGGCTGTGGCTGGTGAAGGGCGGTCGCGTCGCGCCGTTCGACGAGGACCTCGAGGCCTACCGCAAATTGCTGCTGTCCTCGGATACGCCCAAGGAAAAGGCGGACAAGCCGAAAACGCCCAAACCTTCGCGGGACGAGTTGATGACGCTGCGCTCCGAGGCCCGCAAATGCGAGGCGCGGGTGACAAAGATCAACGAAATGCGCGACAAGCTCGCCAGGAAGCTCGCCGATCCCGAGCTTTATGACGACAGCCGCGCCAACGAGCTGGCGACCTGGAACGCGAAATACGCCGAGGTGATGCAGGGGCTGGGCCGGGCCGAGACCCTGTGGATGCAGGCGCTGGAAAAGCTGGAGGCGGCAGAGGCGCGATGAGCGGATTGCCCGATTACATCGCGGCCTTCACGACGCTGTTCGTGATCATCGACCCGATCGGGCTGACCCCGTTGTTCGTGGCGCTGACCCAAGGCATGCCCGACCGCCGCAGACGCGCCATCGGCCTGCGGGCGGCGGTGCTGGCGGCGGTGCTGCTGACGCTCTTCGCGCTGTTCGGCGAGGCGCTGCTGGAATTTGCGGGGATCTCGATGCCGGCCTTCCGGATCGCCGGCGGCGTGCTGCTGTTTCTGACCGCGCTCGACATGTTGTTCGAGCGGCGCCAGTCCCGGCGCGAGGGCACGGCCGAGGCCTCCGAAGAGGATCACTCGGACGATCCTTCCGTCTTTCCGCTGGCGATTCCGCTGCTGGCGGGTCCGGGCGCCATCGCGACGATGATCCTGCTGACCGGGCAGTCCGATGGCCCCGGCGAGTTTGCCGGCGTCATCGGGGTAATGCTGGCGGTGCTGCTCATCGCGCTTGCGCTGTTCATGGTCGCGGGGCCGATCGAGCGGCTGCTGGGCAAGACCGGCGTCAATGTGGTCACCCGGCTGCTGGGGATGCTGCTGGCGGCGCTGTCCGTGCAGTTCATCCTCGACGGGCTGCGGACCTTCGGATTGGCCAGCTAGGCCCATGGACAGGGGCCAGGGGCGCCCCCATATGTTGGGGCATGACAGGAAACGAATACGGAAACCTCGCCTACCTGGTGCTGCTGTTGGTGGCGGTGGGCGGCTATTTCATCTCGCAGAACCGCCGCAATGTCGGCAAGCTTGCCCGCCAGGCGGCCACCTGGCTGCTGATCTTCGTCGGCGTCGCCGTGGCCGCCGGCATCTGGGGCGACATCCGGCGCGAGATCGGCCCGCAGCAGGCCGTGGTCTCCGAGCGGGTGATCGAGGCGCCGCGCGGCTTTGATGGCCATTATCACCTGACCCTGGGGATCAACGGCACGCCGGTCGATTTCGTGGTCGACACCGGCGCGTCGGAAATGGTGCTGAGCCTGGAGGACGCGAAGCGGGTGGGGATCGAGCCGGGCAGGCTCAGCTTCACCGGCTCGGCTTCCACCGCGAACGGGGTGGTGCGGACGGCGTCGGTGCGGCTCGACACTGTCCGGCTGGGGCCGATCGAGGATCGCGGCGTCCGCGCCCTGGTGAACGAGGGCGAGCTGTTCGGCTCGCTCCTCGGGATGGGCTACCTGCAGCGGTTCGAACGGATCGAGATCACCGACAACAAGCTGATCCTGACCCGCTGATCGCCCGGGGCAGAAAGGGCGTCAGCCCTTGCCCTTGGTCTTGGTCGAGTTCGCCTTGGCGTTCTTTTCCAGGTATTCGATGATCATGCCGGCCACGTCGCGGCCCGTCGCCTCTTCCACACCCTGGAGCCCGGGAGAGGAGTTGACCTCCATCACCACCGCGCCGTGGTTGGCCCGCAGCATGTCGACACCGCAGACCGCCAGCCCCATGGATTTCGCTGCCCGGATCGCGGTCGAGCGTTCCTCGGGCGAGATCTTGATCAGCTCGGCGGACCCGCCCCGGTGCAGGTTGGAACGGAACTCCCCCTCGGCGCCGGTGCGCTTCATCGCCGCGACGACCTTGCCGCCGATGACGATGGCGCGGATGTCGGTGCCGCCGGCCTCCTTGATGAATTCCTGCGCGAGGATGTTCACGTTGGCGCCGCGGAAGGCCTCGATCACAGATTTGGCCGAGCGTTCGGTGTCGGCGAGCACCACGCCGATACCTTGCGTGCCCTCCAGCAGCTTGATGACCACCGGCGCGCCGCCGGCCAGCGCCACGACCTCGCCCGCCTGCTTGGCGTCATGGGCGAAGGCGGTGACCGGCAGGCCGACCCCGTCGCGCGCCAGCAGCTGCATCGAGCGCAGCTTGTCCCGGCTGCGGCCGATGGCGACGCTTTCGTTCAGGGGATAGACCCCCATCATCTCGAACTGCCGCAGCACGGCGAGGCCGTAGAATGTCACCGAGGCGCCGATACGCGGAATGACCGCGTCATAGCCCACCAGCGACTTACCATTGTAATAGATTTCAGGACGTCGCGAGACGATGTTCATGTAGCATTGCAGCGTGTTGATCACATCGACGGTGTGGCCCCGCTGCTCTGCCGCCTCGATCAGGCGCTTGTGGGAATAGAGCGAGGGATTGCGGGCCATCATGGCGATTTTCATGTCGGTGCCTTTGCTGTGGCGACGGGCCATGGGCGCGTCTTGCGGCGCGGTCCGGGCGCCGCGCGGATGAAGTTTCGGGAGGGATGGTCGCATGGGGAGCGGCACGACCACAACCCGCGCCCGTGACAAAGCCGGTCAGCGCTCGGCCTTCTTCTGCCATTTGCCGCTTTCCTGGCTCCAGTACTGGGCGCTGCATCCCGCCCCGGTCAGACGCGACCACTGGCCCCGCGCGACCTGCAGGGCGGCCTCGTCGTCACCATCGAACAGGATACAGGTGCGCGCCAGCGCCTGGACTTCTTCGGCCGAGACCTCCGCCCCGGCCACGGCCATGACGCAGGTGGCGCCGTTGGCCGCGGTCGGCGCCGTGCTCAGCAGAACCGGCTGGTCGGCATCATGGGGGCCGCCGGCCACGCCGTGCGGCAGAAACGACTCCTCGGAGCCGAGCCAGAGCTGCGCGTCGAGCCGGTCCATCATCGCAGGCTCGGTCCCGCGGACCTCGCAGCGCCAGCCTGCCGAAAGGGCCTTTTCCAGCAGCATTGGCAAGGTCCGCTCCAGCGGGTCGCGCGTCAGGTGATAGAAGTAGACCGCCCCCATCAGCGCTCGAAGGTGTCGGCGATCAGACGGTTGAGCGCCATCACCCCCCAGCCGGTCGCGCCCTTGGGCGCCAGCGCACTGTCAGACGACAGCGAGGCCACGCCGGCGATATCGAGGTGGATCCAGGGCGTGCCGTCCTTGACGAAGCGCTTGAGGAACTGGGCGGCGGTGATCGACCCCGCCGGCCGGCCGCCCACGTTCTTCATGTCCGCGATGCGGCTTTTCAGCTGATCATCATAGGCCTGGCCCAGCGGCATCCGCCAGGCCCCCTCGCCCTCGGCCGCCGCGGCCTTGAGGAAGGCGTTGGCCAGCGTGTCGTCATTGGAGAAGACGCCCGCGTTCTCGTGCCCCAGCCCGATGATGATCGCGCCGGTCAGGGTCGCCAGATCGACGATGCCGCTGGGCTTGTAGGTCTCCTGCGCATACCAGAGCACATCTGCCAGCACGAGCCGGCCCTCGGCATCGGTGTTGATGACCTCGATCGTGTCGCCCTTCATGGATTTCACCACGTCGCCGGGGCGGGTGGCATTGCCCGAGGGCATGTTCTCGACCAGCCCGACGAGGCCCACGACATTCGCCTTGGCCTTGCGCAGGGCGAGCGTCCGCATCACCCCCGACACGACCCCGGCGCCGCCCATGTCCATCGTCATGTCCTCCATCCCGGCGGCGGGTTTGAGGGAGATGCCGCCGGTGTCGAAGACGACCCCCTTGCCGACCAGGGCAAAGGGCGGCTCGTCGCCGCCGCCCATCCATTCCATGACCACGACCTTGGAGGGGCTGTCCGAGCCCTGCCCCACGGCCAGGAGCGACCCCATGCCGAGCTCGTCGAGGTCCTCTTCTTCCAGGATCGTGACGTTCAGCCCCAGGTCCTGCATCGCGGCCAGGCGGGCGGCGAAATCCTCGGTGGTCAACACGTTGGCCGGCTCGTTGGTCAGGTCGCGGGTGAAAAACACCCCCTCGGCCAGCGCCGCCGCGGCCGAGGCGTCGCGGGCGATCTCTTCGGGGCGGTTGACCATGATCGTGATCGGCGCGATCTCCGGCGTCTCGCCGGTCTTGTGCGGATCGAAGGAATAGGACCGCAGGACGAGGCCGAAGGCGAGGTCTCCGGCCGACTTGTGCCCGCCCGCCAGCACCAGCAGCGGGTCGGTGCCGCGCCGGGTGGCCAGCGCCGCCCCGGCCTTGCGCGCCTCGGGGCGGGTCGGCTTCTTGTCGAGCTTCAGCACGAGGATGCCGCGGGCATCGATGCCGGTGGGAAAGCCGATCTCGATCACCTCGCCGGAGTTCATCTTGCTGAAAGCCGTGCTCTCGACCGCGCGGGCAATGACCTGCCGCGCCCGGCTGTTCAGCCGGCGGGCGGCCATGTCGAGCTTGCCGTCGGGGTCGGCGACGACGGCGATGCGGCCCGTCCATTTCGCGGCGTCGTCAATGTCGACTTCGGCAAATCTCAGGGGCGCGGGGGCGGTCATGGGCAAGGCTCTCCTCGGGGACTGGGACGGTTCTCGGGTCTCGGCGATAGGTAGCCCGACAAGTCCGCGATGGCCAGATAGCTGTTCAATCGGCCGCGGCTTTGGGCTAGCAGATGTCTCAGTCTGCCAATGGGGGGCCCTTGGGCCGGTTCGACCGATACCTGCTGACGCTGTTGATGACGCTCTTTGGCTTTTTCAGCCTCGTCCTGATCCTGCTGTACTGGATCAACCGCGCCGTAAGCCTCTTTGACGAGCTGATCGGCGATGGACAGAACCTGTCTGTCTTCCTCGAATTCACCGCCCTCTCGCTGCCCGGCATCATCCGCATCGTGCTGCCGATCGCGGCCTTCATCGCGGCGCTCTACGTCACCAACCGGCTTGCCAGCGAGAGCGAGCTGGTGATGGTCCAGGCGACCGGGTTCTCGGCGTTCCGGCTGGCGCGGCCGGTGGCGGTCTTCGGGCTGATCGTCACCCTGCTGACAGGCACGCTGACCCATGTGCTGATCCCGGTCGCCTCGCAGGAGCTGGCCAAGCGCGAACAGGAGGTCGCCCGCAACATCAGTGCGCGGTTTCTGTCCGAGGGCCAGTTCCTGACGCCGGTGGACGGGCTCAGCGTCTATATCCGCGAGATCACCGAGGCGGGAGAGTTGCGCGACATCTTCCTGGCCGACAACCGCGAGGCCGACGCCCAGGTGATCTATACCGCCGCGCGGGCCTATCTGGTGCGCGGGGACAGGGGCACGCAACTGGTCATGGTCAGCGGGCTGGCGCAGACCCTGCGGGTGTCGGACCAGCGGCTTTACACCACCCGGTTCGACGATTTCACCTTCGATATCGGTCGCCTGCTGCCCGCCGACATCACGCCCCGGCTGCGGGCGCGTTACGTGCCAAGCTGGCAATTGCTTCGCCCGACCGAGGCGCTGGCCGAGGCAACGCGCTCCAGCATCCCCAAGCTGCGGGTCGAGCTGCACAGCCGGATGAACCAGGCCACCATGGCGATCGTCGGCGCCCTGCTGGGCTTTTCGGCGCTGATCGTTGGCAGCTTCAGCCGGTTCGGCGTCTGGAAGCAGGTGATCGTCGCGATCCTGCTGGTGGTGCTGGTCAACGGGCTGGATGCCGCCGCGACCCAGATGACGGAAGCCGACCCCGCGCTCTGGCCGGCGGTCTATCTGCCCACGGTGGCGGGGCTGCTGATCTCGGCCGCGCTGCTGACGCTCGCGACCCGGCCGGACTGGTTCCGCCGCAGGCCCGCGGGGGCAGCCGCATGACCCTGGATCGCTATCTCGCCCGGCGGTTCGTGATGTCGTTCCTGACGGTCACCGGCGTGTTCTTCGTCCTGCTCAGCCTCGCCGACCTGATCGAGCAGGCCCGGCAATTCGGCGACGAGGAAACCGCGAGCTTCGGCGACATCGTCAGCCTGACCCTGCTGAACGCGCCCCAGGCGCTTTATGACCTTCTGCCGCTGCTGGTGATCCTGTCGTCGATCGCGCTCTTTCTGGCGCTGTCGCGCTCGTCCGAGCTGGTGGTGGCCCGGGCCGCCGGGCGCTCGGCGCTGCGGTCGTTGCTGGCGCCGATCCTCGTGGTGGCGACCATCGGCGTGCTGGGGCTGGCGTTCCTGAACCCGCTCGTCGCGGCGACCTCCAAGGCCTACGAGCAGCGGGTGACCGCGCTGGAGGATCGCGGCGCCAGCATCGTGGCGGTGGATTCCGGCGGGCTGTGGCTGCGCCAGGGCGGGGTCGAGGGGCAATCGGTGATCCGCGCGGAGCGGTCCAACCTTGACGGCACGCGCCTGTCCGGCGTGACCTTCATCACCTTCTCGCCCGACGGCCACCCCCTGCGCCGAATCGACAGCGACCGGGCAGAGCTGATCGACGGCGCCTGGCGGCTGAACGACGCGAAATCCTGGCCGCTCGGGAATGCCGAGGTGCCCGAGGCCGAGGCGGAGTTCCAGCCGGTCGTCGAGGTGCCCTCGACCCTGACCGCCGACCAGATCCGCGACAGTTTCGGAGAGCCCTCCTCGATCCCGATCTGGGAATTGCCGCGCTTCATCCAGCGGCTGAAGGCGGCGGGATTGTCCGCCCGGCGCCACGAGGTCTATTTCCAGAGCCAGCTGGCCCAGCCCGCCTTCCTGGTGGCGATGCTGCTGATCGGCGCGGGCTTCACCCTGCGCCACAATCGCGGCGGGCGCACGGGCATGTTGGTGCTGACGGCGATCTCGCTCAGCTTCGGGCTCTATTTCATCGCGAATTTCGCCGAGATCCTGGGCGAGAACGACCAGGTCCCGATCCTGCTGGCCGCCTGGGCGCCGCCGCTGGCGGGCATCGCCCTCAGCCTGGGGTTGCTGCTGCACCTGGAGGACGGGTGATGCGGTGGCTTCTGGTCCTGCTGATGCTGCTGCCCGCCGCCGCCCGCGCACAGGGCGCGGCGACGCTGGTGGCCGACCGGGTGCAGGTGACACAGGCGCGGCAGCTGGTGGCCGAGGGCAATGTCGAGGTCTTCTACGACGGCACGCGCCTGTCCGCCGCGCGGGTCACCTATGACGAGGCCACCGACCAGCTTGCCATCGTCGGGCCGATCCTGATCGAGACGCCCGAGGGCGACATCCTGACCGCCGACCGCGCCAGCCTCGATCCGCAGCTCGAGAACGGGCTGTTGCGGGGGGCCCGGCTGGTCCTGCAACGGCAGTTGCAGCTGGCCGCGAACCGGATCGACCGGGTGGAGGGGCGCTACACCCAACTCTACCGGACCGCCGCGACCTCCTGCCGGGTCTGCGGCGACCGCCCGCCCCTGTGGGAGATCCGGGCAGAGCGGGTGATCCACGACGAGGTCGCGCAGCAGCTATACTTCGACAACGCGGTGCTGCGGGTCGGCGGGGTGCCGGTGGCCTGGGTGCCTCGGATGCGGCTGCCCGACCCGTCGGTGTCCCGGGCCGCGGGGCTAATGGTCCCCGAGATCCGCCAGACCGACCGGTTGGGCACCGGCATCCGGCTGCCCTATTTTCTGCCGCTCGGGCCGTCGCGCGACCTGCGGCTGACGCCCTATCTCTCGCCCGAGACCCGGACGCTGGAGCTGATCTATCGCCAGGCCTGGATGCGCGGCGACCTCCGGATCGCCGGCGCCTTCACCGACGACACGCTGCGGCCCAACGGCACGCGCAGCTATGTCTTCGCCGACGTGGCGGTGGCGCTCGCCGGCAACTGGCGGGTGGATGGGCAGCTTCGCAGCGCCTCGGACCGGGCCTACCTGATCGACTACGATTATTCCGACGTGGACCGGCTCGATTCCTTCCTGCGTCTGTCGCGGGTGCGCGAGGACGACAGGCTGTCGTTCGGCGTGACGGTCGTAGAAAGCCTGCGCGAGGGCGACGTCAACGCCGAGCTTCCGACCATCCTGCCACGTCTCTCCTATGAACGGGTGCTGCGCCCGGCCGGGCTGCCGGGTGCTTTGACATTCACGGCGGGGGCGGATGCCGCGCTGCGGCGATCCAACGCCGATGTCGTCGGCCGCGACACCCTGCGGGTGGGCGGCGGGGTCGACTGGACGGCGGGCGGCGTTCTTGCCGGGGGGCTGCTGGCGGAGGTCTCGGCCGGCGTGACGGTCAACGGCTACGCGATCGAGAACGACAGCGCCTTTCCCGCCCATGTCCTGCGCAGCCGAAGCTACGGCCGCGCCGAGCTTCGCTGGCCGTTCAGCCGCCGCGGCACCACCGGCATCGTCCAGGTGATCGAGCCCATCGTCTCGCTGTCCTGGTCCGAGGTGACCGGCGACGCGGTCCCGAACGAGGACAGCCAGGTGGTGGAACTGGACGAGGTGAACCTGCTGGGCCTCACGCGGTTTCCCGGCGACGACGCCCGGGAAACCGGATTTCGCGGCGCTCTCGCACTCAACTACGCGATCCTCGCCCCGGGGGGGCGCGAGGCCAACCTGACCTTCGGGCGGCTGTTTCGCGAGACCCCCGACGCGCGGCTCGCCTCTGGCACCGGGCTTGACGGCACCCATTCCGACTGGCTGCTGACGGCCGGCATAGACCTGCCCTCGGGCTTCAGCTTCGACGCGCGGGGGCTCTTCGACGAAAGCCTCGATTTCTCGCGGGCCGAGGCGCGGCTGGCCTGGCGGAACCGGCGCACGGACCTTGCCGCCACCTATGTGGAGCTTGCCCGCGCCCCCGACGAGGGCCGCCCCGATGCCGCCGCGGAATGGACGCTGGATGCCGCCTACCGGATCACCGACATCTGGTCGGTTTCCGGCGAGGCCCGCTATGACCTGTTGAGCAATGCGCCCCTGCGCGCGGGCCTCGGGGTCGAATACAGCAACGAATGTGTGACGGTGGGGCTTTCTGCCTCGCGCCGGTTCACATCCTCCACTACCCTTGAGCCCGAGACCAACTACGGGCTAAGCATCGCGTTGAACGGGTTTTCCGCAGGGCGCTCCGCCGCCCCGGTTCGCCGTACGTGCCGGAACTGAAGAGGACCAAGGACAGTCATGACGCTCCTCCGCCCCCTTGCCGCCCTGCTGGCGCTGTGCCTTCTGCCCTTCTCGGCGCTGGCCCAGTCGCCCTATTCGCCCGCTATCACCGTCAACGACGACGCGATCAGCTTTTACGAGATCGAGCAGCGCATCCGAATGCTCGAGCTTTTCAACACCCCCGGCGACCTGCCCGCGCTCGCCCGCGAGCAGCTGATCGACGACCGGCTGAAGCTGCAGGAGCTTGCCCGCGCGGGCCTGCGCCTGTCCGACGAGGCGCTGCTGGAGCAGATGGAGGCCTTCGCCGGCCGCGCGAACCTGCCCTACGACCAGTTCATCGGACAGCTTGCCGGGGCCGGGGTGGCCGAGGAGACCTTGCGCGATTTCATCCGCGTCGGGGTCAGCTGGCGCGACTACATCCGCGGCCGCTATCGCTCGCAATCCGCCGTCAGCGAGGCCGAGGTCGACCGCGCGATCAATCGCAGCGCCGGGACCGGCAGCGAGATCGAGGTCCTGTTGAACGAGATCATCATTCCCGCCCCGCCGCAGCAGGCCGCCCAGGCCGAGGCCGTCGCCCGCAACATCTCGCGCATGCGCTCGACCGGCGCGTTCGAGTCGGCCGCACGGGAATATTCCGCCCTGCCCTCGAAGGACCGCGGCGGCCGCGTGGACTGGACCCCGGTCAACAATTATCCCGGGCCGATCGCGGCGCTGCTGCTGGACCTATCGCCCGGCGAAGTGACCCAGCCGCTGCCGATTCCCAACGGCATCGCCCTGTTCCAGCTTCGCGCGGTGCGCGAGGTGCGGACCTCGGTGCCCGCTCCCGCGCTGATCGACTACGCGCTGCTCTACCTTCCCGCCGGCGACCGCACCGAGGCGCGGCGCCTGCGCAGCCGGGTCGATACCTGCGACGACCTTTACGGCATCGCCCGCACCATGCCGCCCGAACAACTGGTCCGCAGCGAGGTCGCGCCCGCCGAAATCCCGCGCGACATCGCCCTGGAACTGGCCAAGCTCGACCCGGGCGAGGTCAGCACGAACCTGGTGCGCGGCGACACGCAGTATTTCCTGATGATGTGCCGCCGGACACCGGCGCTCGAGGGCGGTGTCGACCGAGAGGCCACCGAGGGGTCGCTCCGGTCCCAGCGGCTGTCGGGCTTTGCGGATGTGTTGCTCGCCCAGCTTCGGTCTGCGGCGACGATCCGCAATTTCGAATGACCATTGCCCTGACCTGCGGCGAGCCCGCGGGAATCGGGCCCGACCTCGCCCCGCTGGCTTGGGCCGCCCTGCGCCATGAGTTGCCGTTTCTGTGGATCGGCGACCCGACCCACCTGCCCGAAGGCACCGCCTGGCAGGCCGCGACCCCCGAGACGGCGCCCGGGATCATGCCGCACGCCTTGCCGGTCCTGGTGCGCGATTTCGGCGCTCCGCGCGGTCCGGGCGCCCCGGACCCCGCCCATGCCCGCCACGTGGTCGATGTCATCGCCGAGGCCGTCGCCCTGGTGACGACCGGCCGCTGCGCCGCGCTGTGTACGCTGCCGATCCACAAGCAGGCCCTCATGGATGGCGCGGATTTCGCCTACCCCGGCCATACCGAGTATCTCTCGGCGCTGGCGGGCGGGCCGCGGCCGGTGATGATGTTGGCCTGCGAGGGCCTCCGTGTCGTCCCGGCGACCATCCACATCCCGCTCGCCGATGTGCCCGCCGCGCTGAACCCCGCGCTTCTGACCGACACGATCCTGATCACCCATGCGGCCCTGCGCAGGGATTTCGGGCTCGACCGGCCCCGGCTTGCCGTCGCCGGGCTCAACCCCCATGCGGGCGAGGGCGGCAAGATCGGCCGCGAAGAGATCGAGACCATCATCCCCACCCTCGACGCGCTGCGTGCCGAGGGGCTGGATATCGCCGGGCCGCTCTCGGCAGACACGATGTTTCATGCCGCGGCCCGGGCGCGCTATGACGCGGCGATCTGCTGCTATCACGACCAGGCACTGATCCCGATCAAGACGATCGACTTCGCCGGCGGGGTCAACGTGACCCTGGGCCTGCCCTTCGTGCGGACCTCGCCCGACCACGGCACAGCCTTCGACATCGCCGGGCGCGGACGGGCGGACCCGACCTCGACCCTCGCGGCGCTGCGCATGGCCCGCGACATGGCGATGGCCCGCGGCTGATGGCCGGCATCGACGACCTGCCGCCCCTGCGCGACGTGATCTCGCGTCACGGACTTGCCGCGCGAAAGGCGCTGGGGCAGAACTTCCTGCTCGACCTCAACCTCACATCCCGGATCGCCCGCGCCGCCGGAGACCTCACCGGCACGGATGTGCTGGAAATCGGCCCCGGCCCCGGGGGGCTGACCCGGGGCCTGCTCGCCTCCGGCGCCCGCCACGTGGTCGCCGTCGAAAAGGACGCCCGGTGCCTGCCCGCCCTCGCCGAGATCGCCGCAGCCTATCCCGGCCGGCTGACGGTGCTGGAGGGCGATGCCCTGGCGCTCGACGTCTCGGCCCACCTGACGCCGCCGATCAGGATTGCCGCGAACCTGCCCTACAACATCGGGACAGAGCTTCTGGTGCGCTGGCTGACCCCCCCCGACTGGCCCCCGTTCTGGCAAAGCCTGACGCTGATGTTCCAGCGCGAGGTCGCCCAGCGGATCGTGGCCCGGCCCGGCGACAAGGCCTATGGCCGGCTCGCGATCCTCGCCCAGTGGCGGGCCGAGCCCCGGATCGTTCTGGACCTGCCGCCCGAGGCCTTCACCCCGCCGCCCAAGGTCTCTTCGGCGGTGGTCCATTTCACCGCCCTGCCCGCGCCGCGCTATCCCGCCGATCCCGCCACGCTCAGCCGGGTGGTGGCGATGGCCTTCAACCAGCGCCGCAAGATGCTTCGCGCCAGCCTCCGGGGTCTCGTTCCGGATATCGAGGACCGCCTGCTGGCCTGCGGCATCGCCCCGACCGATCGCGCCGAACAGATCGACCTCGCGCGGTTCTGCGCCCTTGCGCGAAACGTCGCCGCAGAGGCGACCTGACGGATTCCACAACGCAAACGACGCCCGAAACGGGGCGTCGCATGGCTGTTGACTGAAAAAAGAGCGCGCGGAAGCGCTCAATCAGGTCGGGGGCCTATTCGGCCGCCTCCGAAGAGGCGCTCTGGCCGCCGTCGTCCTTGCCCTGGCCGGGGCCCTGCTCGGAAGATCCCTCGCCCTCGGGCGCGGCTTTCGGCTTGCGGGTGCGCGGACGGCGCGGCTTGGGGGCCGGCGGCGCCTCGCTCTTGGCCTCGGGCGTCTCGACGAGCCCGCTGTCCTGCGGCGCGTCCTCCGACCTGTCGGAAGAGCTTCCGCGCCGGCTCTCCTTGCGCGGCTGGTCTTGCCCGCCGCCACCGCTCTCGCCGCGATTGTCGGGCTGCTCCGAGCCGCCCGACTGGTCGCCGCCGCCCTGGTCGCCAGAGGCCTGCTCCTGCGCCTTCAGGCGCTCGGCCCGTTCGCGGTCGCGCTCGGCCTGTCGCTCGCGGTTCTGGCGCTCCTGCTCTTCGCGCTTCTGGTCGACCTCGCGGGTCGCCTCGGCCAGCAGGCGTGTATAATGCTCGGCATGTTGGGCGTAGTTCTCGGCGTTGACCCGGTCGCCCGAAAGCGACGCGTCGCGGTGCAACTGGTTGTACTTGTCGATGATCTGCTGAGGGGTTCCGCGCACCTTGCCATCAGGACCGGAGCTGTCGAAAACCCGGTTGATGATGTTCCCGCCAGAGGGCCTGTTGTTGTTGCGGTTCTTGCTGCCCCGCGAGCGTGACTTCGATGATCTCATTAAAGGTCCGTTCCGCGTGATTGTGACTTTGCCCGACGCGCCCGCACTCTTTGCGGTTTCCAAAAGAACGATCAGGGCGATGTTTTGGCGGCTGATCGGGGGCGGCCCATAGGCCCGCTTCCCGCGATACAGTTGAATAAGCACGGCTCACCGCCGCTTTCAAGTCCATTTTGCCAAAAAGACCGGTAATCTGGCAGCTTTGT
The DNA here is from genome assembly GCF_900172355.1 of Roseisalinus antarcticus. Lineage (GTDB taxonomy): Bacteria > Pseudomonadota > Alphaproteobacteria > Rhodobacterales > Rhodobacteraceae > Oceanicola > Oceanicola antarcticus_A. Next base: position 395,747 of record NZ_FWFZ01000001.1, read on the forward strand.
CACCCACGGGCCCGCCCCGCGCCCCCCGCGCGGCGCCCGATCACGACCCTGTCGCGCCCGTCGAGATCCTGCACCATGTGCACCTCGTCCAGCCCCGCCTCGAGCATCATCGCCATGACATCGGGCCCCTGCCCCACGCCGGTCTCGACGGCCACGCGTCCGCCGGGCGCCATGTGGCCCCGGACGGCGCCCAGGATCTCGCGATAGGCGTCGAGCCCGTCGCGCCCCGCGGTCAGCGCCAGTTTCGGCTCGTGGTCGCGCACCTCGGGCGCCAGGCCGCGCCAGTCCGCCTCGCGGATATAGGGCGGGTTGGAGACGATCAGGTCGAACCCCGCGAAATCCGGGGCCACGGTCTCGGCCAGGGGCGCGAACCAGGATCCCTTCAGCAGCACCGCGGTCTCTTCCAGGCCGAAGGCGTTGCGGTTCCACCAGGCGACCTCGAACGCAGGGTCGGAAGCCTCGACCCCGATGCCCCAGGTGCTGTCGCGGCCCATGTCGGCCATCTCGGCCAGCAGGGTGAAGAGGATGCAGCCGCTGCCGGTCCCGAGGTCGAGCACATGGTCGAAGGGTTCGGCCAGCGCAACCTCGATCAGCGTTTCGGTCTCGGGCCGCGGGTCGAGCACATCCGCCGTCACGATGAACTCCCGGCCATAGAACAGCCGCCGCCCGGTCAGGTGAGAGACCGGTTCGCGCGCAGCGCGGCGGGCCACCAGCGTCTCATAGGCCGCGTCGGTCGCGTCCGGCAGGGGTTCGGACAGCATCAGCGTCAGCCGTCCGGGGGGCACGTTCATCGCATGAGCCAGCAGCCGGCGCGCGTCGGTCCCGGCCTCGGGAATACCCGCCTCGGCCAGGGCGCGGGTTGCCTCGGCGAGCGCTTCGCGGGCCGGCCTCATCCGTCCATCTCCGCCAATTGCCGCGCCTGGGTCTCGGAAATCAGCGCGTCGATGGTCTCGTCCAGATCCCCCGCGAGGACCTCCGTGAGCTTGTAGAGTGTCAGGCCGATACGGTGATCGGTCATGCGGCCCTGCGGGAAATTGTAGGTCCGGATCCGCTCGGACCGGTCGCCCGAGCCGACCTGCGCCTTGCGCGCGGCCGAGCGCGCGTCGTCGGCCTTCTGCCGTTCCATGTCAAACAGTCGGGTCTTGAGGACCTGCATGGCGATCTCTCGGTTGCGGTGCTGGGATTTCTCCGATGAGGTCACCACCAACCCCGAGGGAATATGGGTGATCCGCACGGCCGAGTCCGTCGTGTTGACGTGCTGACCCCCGGCGCCGCTGGCGCGCATCGTGTCGATCCGCAGGTCCGAGGCCGCGATCTCGATGTCGACGTCTTCGGCCTCGGGCAGCACGGCGACCGTCGCGGCAGAGGTATGGATCCGGCCGCCGCTTTCGGTTTCGGGCACGCGCTGGACGCGGTGCACGCCGGATTCGTATTTCAACCGGGCAAAGACCCCCTCGCCCACGATCCGCGCCGTCACCTCCTTGATCCCGCCAAGCTCGGTGGATTGCTCGGTGAGGATCTCGAACCGCCAGCCCATGCGTTCGGCATAGCGCTGGTACATGCGCAGAAGGTCCCCGGCGAAGAGCGCCGCCTCCTCGCCGCCGGTACCGGGACGGATCTCGATCAGGGCGGGCCGCGCGTCGGCGCTGTCCTTGGGCAGCAGCGCGAGGCGCAGGGCGTCCTCTGCGCCGGGCAGCTCGGCGTCGATCCTGTCCAGCTCGTCATCGGCCAGGCCGCGCATTTCAGGATCGTCCCGCAGGCCCTCGGCCTCGGCCCGGGCGTCCTGCAGGGCCTGCCAGCGGGCGATGATCTCGACCACCGGCTTCAGCTCCGAATATTCCCGCGCGAGCGCGATCATCTCGGGCCCCGGCGCCCCTTCGGACATCTTCGCCTCGAGGAACTGGTAGCGGGCCGTGATCTGGTGAAGCGTGTCTGACGGGATCATGGGAGTGCTGTTTCAGGTCGGCCCGGCCTGGTCAAGCCTGTCGGAGAGCGCGGCGAGCCAGCCCTCGAGCCGCGCCCGGTTGACGCCGAGGTCGTCCGAACCGAAGCGCTGGCGGGCCAGCATCGTCAGCGTGGCCCCGCCGGGGGCGGACCTGGCGGTGACTGTGGTGTAATCGGGAAAGCCCATGATCCGGGTCCGGGTGACATAGCTGATCCGGCCGTCCGCGACGCTGCCCGCAAGCCGGGTTGTCCGTGGCGTGGCCATGGCGACGGCATCGACCGCCGCGAGCACCTCGGCGGGATCGGCGGCCCAGACCGGCGCGGCCTGGTTTCCGCCTTCGGGCGCAACCTTCCAACCGCCGCGCCCCGGCGCACTGGACGCCGACGGGTCGACGTGCCAACGCTCCGGGTCGGACGGGGCGAGCCGGATATAGGCAAGGCCCGCGACGGCCAGCAGGACGAGGACAAAGATGATCGTGCGCATGACGGGTCTCCGGTCTGGTGTCTTTCGGGGATCTAGCGCGGGTGCGCCCTGTGCCAAAGGCCGAGGCAACAGAGTTCCATCGCCACGTGGGCCCCCGCGATGGCAGTGATGCCGGCAGGATCGAAGGGCGGCGAGACCTCGACCACGTCGCCGCCCTTCAGATTGATCCCGGCAAGATCGCGCAGGATGGCCGCCGCCTGCCACGAGGCGAGCCCGCCCCAGACCGGCGTGCCTGTGCCCGGCGCGAAGGCCGGGTCGAGCGCGTCGATATCGAAGGTCAGGTAGCAGGCCGCCCCGCCGACGATCTGCGAGATCGTCGAGGCGGTCCAGTCGGGACCGCGCTCGTGCACGCTGCGCGCGTCGATCTGGTGAAAGCCAAGCACGTCCTCGCAGACCGTGCGGATGCCGACCTGCACCGACCGCGCCGGATCCACGAGGCCGAGCTTGACGGCCTTGTACATGAAGGTGCCATGGTCGATGCGGGCCATGTCGTCGTCCGGCCAGAGGTCGGAATGGGCGTCGAACTGGATCACCGACATCGGGCCGAATTTCGCGGCGAAGGCGCGCAGGATCGGCAGCGTGATGAAGTGGTCGCCGCCCAGGGTGACCGCCGGGATATCATGGGCGATGATGCCGGCGAGATGCGCCTCGATCCGGGCGGGGGTCGCGGCGACATCGGCATAGTCGAAGGCGACGTCGCCATAGTCGACGATGGTGAAATCCATCGGCTGAAATCCCCAGCCCTGGGGCGGGTCGGTGGTCTGCAGGGCGCTGGCCTCGCGGATGGCGCGGGGCCCGAGGCGGGTGCCGGGGCGGTTCGTCACCGCCTGGTCGAAAGCCACACCGGTCACGGCGAGATCGGCATCGGCGAGATCCTTGGTGTAGCGGCGGCGCAGGAACGAGGTGGCGCCGGCGAAGGTGTTCTCGTGCGACGCCCCCCGCGGGTCGTCACGGGTGAAGGCGGTGTCCACCTGGTGATGAGCGTCGGTGAGCGCCATGGGATCCTCCTGTGCGCGATTCGGTGCCGGGTGACCTGCATTGAGTGGGCCGCGGGGCCGGGAAAGAAAAGGGGGCGGCGCGGATTGAGGGCCGGAGCCCCTTCGCCGCCGGGGCCGCGCGGAGCCCTCGGCGGAGCCTCCGGCGGGAGTTTTTCGGCCAAGATGAAGACCTGCCCCCGGCATGTGACGCGTCGCGGTCGTCGTTTTCGGGAATAGGAGCGCCCGGAAGGGCACATTGGGATTGCGGCGCCTTCTCTGGGATGTAGCCTGCGGCCATGGACAGTTCCGATCCCATCCGACGCCCCGGGGGCGGTTTGCCACGGTTGCTGGAGATCATGCGCCGGTTGCGGGATCCCGAGACCGGGTGTCCTTGGGACATCGCGCAGGACTTTGCCAGCATCGCGCCCTACACGATCGAGGAGGCCTATGAGGTGGCCGATGCGATCGAGCGCGAGGCCTGGGACGAGCTTCGTGGCGAGCTGGGGGACCTGCTGTTCCAGTCTGTCTTGCATGCGCAGATGGCCGAAGAGCGCGGGCTTTTCGATTTTCACGACGTGGCCGAGGGCATGGCCGAGAAGATGGTCGCCCGGCACCCCCATGTCTTCGGATCCGAGAGCCGGGATAAATCGGCAGAGCAGCAGACGAAGGACTGGGAGGCGCTCAAGGCCGCCGAGCGGGCCGCGAAACGCCAGCAGCGGACGCTGGATGGCGTGGCCATGGGGCTGCCCGCGTTGATGCGGGCCGTGAAGTTGCAGAAACGGGCCGCGCGGGTCGGCTTCGACTGGCCCGAGACCAGCCAGGTCCTTGACAAGCTGGTGGAGGAGGCCGGCGAACTGGTGGAGGCCCGCGACCGGCTCGGCCCCGACGAGATCGAAGACGAGATGGGCGACATGCTGTTCGTCATCGCCAATCTCGCACGGCATCTCGGTCTGGATCCCGAGGCCGCCCTGCGCCGGACCAATGCGAAATTCACCCGTCGGTTCAACGCCGTGGAGGATGCCCTGGCTGCGGAGGGGCGCACACCGGCGGACAGCACACTGGGCGAGATGGACGCGCTTTGGGACGCGGCGAAGCGGCGGGAAAAGTCCGACTAATGCAGTCGGGTATTGACCTGAGTAAAACACTCAGATTAATAGGCCGCATCGAAACCGCGACATTCGGAGGTCCCATGACCCTTCGCACCCTGTTCCTCGCCAGCGCCGCCGCCTGCACAGCCCTGCCCGCCCTGGCGGAGGTGAACATCTATACCACCCGCCAGCCGGAGCTGATCCAGCCGGTGATGGACGCCTTCACCGAAACCACCGGCATCGAGGTCAACCTGGCTTTCGTGCAGGACGGGATCGTCGAGCGGCTGCGGGCCGAAGGCGCCCGCTCGCCCGCCGACCTGGTGATGACCGTGGACATTGCCAACCTCAGCCAGATCGTCGACGCCGATGTTCTGCAGCCGGTGGACAGCCCCGTCCTGAACGCCGCCGTCCCCGAGGAGCTGCGGTCTGCGGACGGTCTGTGGTTCGCGCTGACGACCCGGGCCCGGATCGTCTATGCCAGCCGGGACCGGGTCGCCGACGGAGAGGTGACCACCTATGAGGATCTGGCCTCGGACGCCTGGGAGGGTCGGGTCTGCACGCGCTCGGGCACCCATGATTACAACCTGGCGCTGACCGCGGCGATGATCGCGCATCACGGCGAGGATTACGCCCGGCAATGGGCCGCCGACCTCAAGGACAACCTGGCCCGCAAGCCACAGGGCAACGACCGGGCCCAGGTCCGGGCGATCTGGGCTGGGGAATGCGACATCTCGCTGGGCAACACCTATTACATGGGCCTGATGCTGAGCGACGAAGAGCAGACGGAATGGGCCAATTCGGTGCGCATCGTGTTCCCGACCTTCGAGGATGGCGGCACCCATGTGAACGTCTCGGGCGTGGGCATGACCGCCGCGGCCCCGCATCGCGACGATGCGCTGGCGTTGATGGAATTCCTCGTCTCGCCTGCCGCGCAGCAGATCTATGCCGAGGCCAACAATGAATACCCGGTGCTGCCGGGGGCCGAGGTGTCGGATCTGGTGGCCTCCTGGGGCACCTTCACCGCCGACGACACCGACCTGACCGAGCTTGCCGGATACAGGTCTCAGGCCTTGCGGCTGATGGAAGAGGTCGATTTCGACGGATGACCCCCGGCGCCCGGCGGGGGCCCTCGCCCCTGCCGGGCCCATGCCACGGGGCCCGCCGCCCTTGGCCGGCGCAAGGGGCGCCGGGGCCCTGCGGGAATCCCGCGACGGCGGCCGCGGTGCCCCGCCGCAGAGGTCCGGATACCATTTTGCGGTTGCTCAGAGCGGCCACCTTGCATAGCACCCCTCCGGATACGGCCCGCGTGGCGAACCGCCCGGGCCAGGCGATGCGGGACAATTGTGTTGGACATACGTGTTTCAGTGGTCTTGCCGGCCCGAAACGAGGCCGCGTGCATGGGAGATCTCTTGGACGAGATCCTCACCAGTTGCACTGAACTGCCGCTGGTCGAGGTCATCGTGGTCGACGACGGCTCGACCGACGGCACCGGCGACATCGTGCGCAAGGTCGCCGAGCGTGACAGCCGGGTCCTGGCCCTGCGCCACGACCGGTCGGCGGGCCAGAGCGCGGCGGTCCATTCCGGTGTGCTGCACGCCACCGGGACGCTGATCTGCACGCTGGACGGCGATGGACAGAACCCGCCCGCCGAGATCCCGGCCCTCGTCGCGCGCCTCCGCGCCGAGCTGGACAGCGGCACCGGCCTGGTGGCCGGCCAGCGGGTGGCGCGGCGCGACGGGCTTTCCAAGCGCTGGGCCTCACGCATCGCGAACGGCATCCGGTCCCGGGTCCTGCGCGACGGCACCCGCGACACCGGTTGCGGGCTCAAGGCATTTCGCCGCGACGCCTTTCTGGCCCTGCCTTATTTCGACCATATGCACCGCTATCTTCCCGCGCTTTTCCGGCGCGACGGATGGCAGATCGCGCTCGTCGACGTTTCGCACCGCGAGCGTCGGGGAGGCAGGTCGAACTATTCCAACCTGCAGCGCGGTCTGGTCGGCGCGGTCGACCTGCTGGGCGTCGCCTGGCTGATCCGGCGCCGCAAGAAGGCGCGGCCCGCGGCCCGTTCCCTGACCTAGAGGTGCCCGCCCGTGCATGACGCGATTCTCGATTTCCTGAACGTGGACAGCGACGTGGAGCTGTGGTGGGTGCTCTTTGGCCTCGCCGGGCAGCTGGCCTTCACCGCGCGGTTCCTCGTCCAGTGGATCGCCTCGGAAAAGGTCGGCCGGTCGGTGATCCCGCTGGCCTTCTGGTATTGCTCGCTGGTGGGCGGCGCGGTGCTCTTTGCCTACGCGCTCTATCGCGGCGATCCGGTCTTCGTGCTGGGGCAATCGCTGGGGCTGTTCATCTACAGCCGCAACCTCTGGCTGATCCGGCGCGAGCGGCGGGCGCAATGACCGCGCGGCTGTGGACCCTCGCGGTGCGCTTCGGGCCGTGGCTGGTGGCGGTCCTGATCCTGGCGCAGGTGCTGCCGGCGCTGGACGCCCGCGACCTGTGGTATTCCGACGAGGTGCGCTATGCCGAGGCCTATTCCAACCTGATCGGCCAGGGCAAATGGGCGGTGCTCGAGCTCAACGGCGCCGTCTATCCCGACAAGCCGCCGGTCTATTTCCTGCTTCTCGCGGCGATCCATTTCCTGACCGGGCTGGAGGTGACGCAGACGCTGTTCCTGGGCAGCGCGGTCTCCGCGATCCTGCTGGCCGGCGCCATGGCCCGGCTGGGCGCGGTCGTGGGCCTGACCGCCGAGGAACGTCTGGCCGGCCTGCTGACCTGGATCGGCGGGCTGGGGGTGATGCTGCTGCTGCACTACGTGCGGATGGACCTGCTGTTCGTGGCCTTCATGCTGCTTGGGCAGGCGTTTCTGCATGACCACGTGATCAACCGCAAACCGGCCGGGGCGGCGCTGGCGGGCTTTGCCTGCCTCGGGCTCGCGGTGCTGACCAAGGGCCCGCTGGGCGCGGCCATCCCGCTGGTGGCGCTGGTCGCCACCGCCCTCTGGGCCGGCGAGGGGCGGCGGCTGGCAAGCGGGGCCATGGCGCTGGGGGTGCTCGTGATGCTGGCGGTGCTCGGCCTGTGGGTCGCGGCGGTGATCGGGGTCGAGGGCTGGGCCTTCTTCGCCGAGCAGATCATCGGCCAGCAGGTCGTGGCCCGGGCCGTTGACACCTTTCACCATTCCGAGCCGGTCTATTACTACATCGTCGTGCTGCCGTTCCTGATCCTGCCGTGGACCGGGTTCGCGACCGCCCTGCCGCTTCGGCAGGCCCTGTCGCAGCGGCGCCGGTTGGCAGACCGGCGCCGGGCGCGGCACCCGGTCGACATGCTGGGCCTCGGCGCGCTGGCCGGGTTCGTCCTGCTCTCATCGCTCGACGGCAAGGTCGGCGTCTATCTTCTGCCGGTCCTGTGCCTGCTGCACATGGTGCTGGGGGCCGCGCTGATGCAGTCCAGCCTGCGCTCCGGGCGTGTCGCAAGCGCCCTGCTGGCCGCCCTGCTGGCGGTCGCGCTCGCGGTCTTCGGCACGCCCTATGCCGCCGAAGCGGGGGCGACCTGGGCGACGATCCTGGGGACGCTGTTGCTGCTGGCGATGGCCGCGACGCTTGTCGTGCCCGCGACACCGGGGCCGCGCGTCTTGGCGCTTGGCGGCATCGGCACACTGCTGGGGCTGGTGCTGGCCACGGGGCTGCTGCCGATCCTGAGCGGCTACGCCTCGCCCCGCCCGCTGGCCGAGCGGCTGATGGCGGAGGCCGCGCAGGGTGCTGCGCCGATGACCTATCGCACCTATTCCGGCGTCTTCACCTATTACGCCGGCCGGGACCTGCCGGAATATGCCGACGCGGACAGCTTGTTGCAGGCGATCACGGCGCCCGGCCCCGCGGTCATCGTGACCCCGCGCAAGCACTGGGAGGGGCTCGCGCTCGACGGGTTCGACGTGCTGGAAGAGCGCGGCATCCTCGGCGGCCGCGGCGATTACCTGATCGTGCGCGAGCGGCCCTGACCGCCCCCTACATCAGGTCCGGCAGGTCGCATTCCATCGACCACGACAACCGGCAGCACAGCGCCCGCGCCGCGGGGCCGTAGGGCCCGCCGTAGCAGGCCGCCCCCCGGTCCGCATCGGGGCCGAGCGGCGTGAACGCCACCCCCTGCGCCCCGGCCGCCTGGCGGCTGATGCCGGACAGATGATCGAGCGTCGCCCGCAGGCGCGACGGTGTCATCGGCTCCGGCGAGAGGTGCACGTTGCGCAGGGGCAGCGCCTCCAGCGCCGACAGGCGCGGGCCGTCCGGGGTCATGTGGAAATAGGCCTTGCCGAACAGCCCATAATCCTGCCCTACCGGCAGCCCGTCACGGACGGCCCCGCCGACGAACAACAGGTTGCCGAGCGAATAGAAGATCGCCCGGCCCGCCTCGGGCTCGGCCTCGACCGCGCGGACGATATGGGGGTGATGGCCGATCACGAGGTTCACCCCGGCCTCTTCGATGGCGCGGCGGTATTGGTCGCGCTGGCCGTAGTTCAGCGCGATCTGATTCTCGGTGCCATAATGGATCGACAGGATCTTGAGGTCGGCCTCGGTGTCGCGCAGGCCCTTGAGCACCGCCTCCCAATGCGCGTCGTTGCCCCAGATCGCCATGCCCGGCCGCTCGCCCCCCGCCCCGTAGGCCTGCGCCCCGATGCCGATGGCCGAGAACGCCACGCGGATGCCGCCGAGGTCGGTGACCTGCGGGGCGAAGGCCTCGCTGCCCCGGCCGATCCCGGCGAACAGAAGCGGGCGGTCCGGGCGGTCCTCGCCCTCGAAGAAGGCCAGGGTGTCCGACAGGCCCTGCCAGCCATGGTCATAGGCATGGTTGTTGGCGAGCGAGAAGGCATTGACCCCCAGCGCCATCAGGTGGCGAAAGCTCTCGGGGTGCGAGCGGAACACGAAGGTCTTGCCCAGCCGCGAGCCGTCGCGGGTGGAGACGACGGTTTCCACGTTCACGAAGTTGATGTCGCCGGTGAACTCGCCACCCAGAAAATCGGTGGTATGGCCAAGGCTGTAGGTCGCCCCCTTGGTCACGCGGTCCGCGCTGGGGGTCGCGCGCGACTGCGCGAAATTGACGTCGCCGCCGAAGGTCACGACGATCTCCTGCGCCTGGGCGGGCAGCGCGGCGAACCACGACAGCGCAAGCAGCAGCAGCGCCCTCATTGCAGCCCCACCGCGAGGGCCGAGGTCGTGCCCGACGCCTGGGCGCCGGTGCACGCGAGGCGCGGCATCAGCGCGTATCCCGGCACCCGCCCCTCGATCAGGTTGTGCGAGGCCGCGGCCGCCTGCATGATCCCGCTGGAATCGGCGATCACCAGCTGCCGCCCCTGAGCCGTGCGGGCCATGCGAATGGCCAGCCAGCCCGCGCTGGCCACGGCGACGCGGCTGCGTAGGGCGGGGCCCATGTCGGCGCCGGGCCGGCTGCGGCACAGCTCCAGCCAGGCCAGCATCCCGGTCTGCCGGTCGAGCCCGGTCTGTCCCGAGACGAAATTGCCGGTGGAATAGATCACCGGCACGTTCATTCCCCGACCCGGCAGGATCTCCCAGTTCTGGACCACGTGCGGGTGGGTGCCGATCACCGCCGTCGCCCCGGCGGCGACAAGGGCCCGGGCAAGCCCGCGTTCGGCCGAGGCCGCGCGGGCCTGATACTCGTTCCCCCAATGGGGCAGCACGAAGACCGCCGCGACCTCGCTGCGCGCCGCATGGGCCGAGACCAGCGCGAGCAGCGCCTCGCGCTGATTGTAGCAATGCAGCACCTGCCCCTGGCGGTCGGGGATCCCGTTTGTCGAATAGGTGCAGGCGATCCAGACGATCCGGCCGAGCCGGCTGCCGGTCTGGAGGGCGAACTGGCGCGGGGCGCCGCCGGCCACGGTGCCGACGAAGGGCATCCCCGCCGCGCTGAGTTGCGCCACCGTGGCATCCGCCCCGGCCGAGGATCGGTCCAGCGCGTGGTTGTTGGCCGTGGTGACCATGTCGACCCCGGCGGCGCGCAGCTCGGGGATGACCGTCGGGTGGTAATTGAACATCGGGTAGGAGGTATAGACCGACCCGTCGAACACCCGCCCCGGATCCCGGCCCTGGCGCCCTCCCGAGCGCAGGCCGGGGGCCACCGGGCCCTCGAGGTTGGCGATCGCGAAATCGGCGGCCTGCAGGAACGGAATGGCCGCGCCCCAGATCGTATGAAACCCCGTGGCATAGCCCTGCCGCTGCAACGGCGAGTGCAGCAGCACATCGCCCACGATCGCGAGCGTGTAACGGCCGCCGTCCGCGCAGGCGTTCAACGCCGGCGGCTGGGCCTGGAACACGGGACGGCAGCCGGCGTATTGCGCCTGCGCGGTCTGGCCCGTCAGCACCAGGGCCAGGGCGAGGATCAGACACCGAAGCGCCACGACAGCCCTAGACATCGTCCCGGAAGAACACGAAGAGCGCGGTATAGCCCATCTTCGTCAGCACGGCGCCGCTGTCGTCGGTCAGCAGCGATCCGTCGCGGGTGTAGCCCCTGCGGACGCTCATCTCGTTGCTGACCTCGGAGGTGAAATAGCGCGGCACCTCGCCCCAGAGAGGGCTGTCCTCGCGCCGGGCCCCGCCGGGATGGAACAGCGCGTGCACCGCGTCCATGTTCGACTGGGTCACACGCACGCAGCCATGCGACGCGGGCCGCCCCAGTGCGCTGTAGCGGCCCGAGGTGGTGCCATGCATCGCCACCCCCGACATCCGCCCGGAATTGTAGTGCAGGTCGATATACATCGCCTTGTACATCCCCGGGCTGCCCCAGCCGGAGCGATAGCGCCCCGAGCGCTCGTCGATGTTGAAGATCCCCGAGGGTGTTGGACCCGCGCGGCTGTTGCCCGCGTGAAGCGCCCCGCTGGACACCGGGAAGGAATAGCCGCCCTGGACGTCTCGGCGCTGCCAATAGGCGTCGTCCCGCAGCCCCAGGTCCCAGGACGCGCCCTGCCGCTCCAGCAGCCAGAGCTTCTGCCGGCTATCGCCGTAGAACGAGGTGTTGACGTAGATCGCGTGGCTATAGGCCTCGTGCAGGGCCGAGGGCGCGATGAAGGCCTGGCTTTCGTGCAGGGCACCGGGCTCGGCCAGCCCCTCGAGGTAGTCGATGCCATAGGGCGCGGGCTGGCTTGCCAGCGCGGGCGCGGCAAGCGCGGACAGGCTTGTCGCCAGAAAATGGCGGCGGTTCAGGGTCATGGCAGCGGTTCCCTCGGTTTGCGACTATCCTCCCAGGCCGGTCAGGCCATGCAGCGCGTCGCGCAACATGCGAAAGAGATCGGGCGCTCCCCAGCTTGCCCGTGCCTCCTCCAGCCCGACGACGCCGGTCAATACAACATCATCAATGGGGCCAGCGTTGGGCATGGCAAACATCAAGTCAAGAAATTGTTCGCCCGAGAATATCCAGATGACGAAGAGGCTTAGCCAGAGTGTCATCAGGAATACGGTGTATGCGGACATGGCGACGCCCCTAGAACTGGAAATAGATGAACGGGGCGGTGCCATCCTGTGCAAGCGCAAAGCACAGCAGCGTGCCCGCCGCCAGCAGCAGTGCCTGCCCCGCGGCGGGGATCGCCGCGACCCCGCGTTCGGTCCGGTCGCGCCAGGCCAGCGGCAGCCAGTTCATGGCAAGCCCGAGCGCGATCAGCGTCCAGATCTGCGGCGACAGCGCCACCGGCGCGGCCCCTTGGGCCCGGGTGAGGGCGGCGACGACCGCCCCCGCGGTCTCGATCGTGCCGGCGCGGAACGGGATCCAGAGCGCCAGCACGAACAGGAGCGTCGCCGGCATCGCCAGAAGCCGCAACGGGCGCACGGCACGCAGGCTCCGGACCAGCCGGTCGACCACCAGCCCCACCCCGTGAAGCGCCCCCCAGATCAGGAACGGCCAGCCCGCCCCGTGCCAGAACCCCGCAAGCGTCATCGTCGTCATGACCACCGCGATCCGCCGCAGCGGCCCGCCGCGATTGCCGCCCAGCGGGATATAGAGGTAATCGCGGATCCAGGACGACAGCGAGATATGCCAGCGCCGCCAGAAATCCGACAGGCCAACGGCGCGGTAGGGCTGGTTGAAATTGCGGTTGAAGCGATAGCCCAGCAACAGCGCGATCCCGATGGCAATGTCAGAATAGCCCGAAAAGTCGCAATAGATCTGGATGCCGTAGCCCAGCACCGCCACCGCGGCCTCCAGCTGCCCCTGGCCCTGCGGGAAGGCAAAGACCGGGTCCACCAGCAGCACCGAGAGGTAATTGGCCACCACCATCTTCTTGAAGAGCCCCGACAGGATCAGCACCACGGCGCCGGCGCGCATCGCGGCATCGACCGGATACGGCCGGTCGATCTGCGGCAGAAAGTCCTTCGCCCGCACGATCGGCCCCGCCACAAGCTGCGGAAAGAACGAGATATAGAGCGCCACGTCGAACGGGTTCCGGCGCGGGGGCACGTCCCCGCGAGAGGCGTCCATCACGTAGGAAATCGCCTGGAACGTGTAGAACGAGATCCCCACCGGCAGCACGATCCGCATCCACCCGAGGTCGCGGGCCAGCGCCGTGCCGTCCAGCAGCTGCTGCAGGCTCAGCAGGAAGAAGCCGAAATACTTGAACACCGCCAGCACCCCGAGCAGCAGCGTGATCGAAAGCGCCCTGGCCAGCCGCCCGCGGTCCGGATGCCGCGCAGCCCCGCCGCCAATCCAGGCCACCAGCGACACCCCCGCCATCAGCAGGCAGAAGCGCCAGTCCCAGGCCGCGTAGAAGACATAGGACGCGGCGATCAGAAAGGCCTTGCGGCCGCCCTGCCGCCAGCCGCCCTCGGCGCGGTCCGCGGGCGGCATGAGGGCCGTGTTGACCGCCAGCACGACGGCAAAGAACAGGATGAACTGGAGTGTGGGAAAGACCATTGCGCCCGGGGCGTTACTGCAGGCTCAGCGCGAAGGGATCGCTGGCCGAGGCGAGCGTCGCCGTGCCCGACACCGGCCCCAGCTGGGGAAAGCGCAGGATGATCCGGTCGAGCATCGCATCGGCCACGTAGCCATAGCCCCGGCCCGTGAAATGCGATCCGTCGGCGGTGCGCATGTTGATGCTCTGCCCGTCGAGGGTCACCGTCCGCTCGAACACCCCGTTGGGCGCGGTCATCGGCGTCAACGGCACGTAGGTCGCGCCGTAAGCGCCGGCCACGTCGGCGAAAATCGGGTTGAGCCGCACCAGGTGCCGGCCGAGGTTGGTGTTGCCGTCCGGCGCGGGGCCAAGCCAGTAGACAACGGCCCCCGAGGCCGCCGCCACGTCAAGCACCTTGGCGATCTGGTCGCGATAGGCCGCGTCCCATGCCTCGCCGAAGGGGGTGCGGCCCTCGGGGGCGATGATCGCCTGCATGTCGTTTGCACCGAAATGGGCGACGACGATGTCGGGCCGCTGGACCGCGGCGATCGCCTCGAAATTGTCGGGCCAGTTGTAATAATCGGCCCGCGCGAGCCCGGTCGAGGGCCGGCCCCGGATGACCACGTCGATCTGCAGCCTCCGCGCCTCGGCCCGCTGCACCAACAGGGTGCCGAAGCCCTGGGCCAGGCTGTCACCGATGACCAGCACGCGCGCCGGATTGCCGGGCCGGATATCCGGGCGCAGCCGCTGGGCGGTCTGCGGCGCGGGCGCGGCCGCCGACGCTCCGATCAGCAGACCCATGTCCTGGGCCACGGCGCGTCCGCCCGCGCTTCCGCACGCGGCCAGCGCGGCGGCGGCGGCCAGAAGCGCAAGCATCCTCATTGCAGGGCGAGCCCGTCCATCGCCGCCGCGCGCTCGCGGGTCTGGAACAGCCGCTCGACCTCGCCAGCCAGAAGGCCTGCGACCACGTCGTAGCCCAGCTCGGTAAAGTGGACCTGGTCCGAGATCCGCATCTGACGGACGCTGCCGTCCCATTGCGCGTTCATCACGAACTCTCCGCCGCCGAAGGTCGTGGGCTCGTGGGTGTCTACGAAACGGCCGCCGGCGGCGGTGATCGCGGCCTCCTGCAGGGCGCTGATCTCGCGGTAGCTGTCCTCGAACCGCTCCTGGCCGACGATGGGCAGGCCCATCCAGATCAGCCGGGGCGCACGGCTGCGCAGCCCCTCGGCCAGCGCCGTGGCGCGCGCACCGTAGACGACGCGCCATTCGTCCGAGCCGAAGACATGGCGGGTCGTGCCCTCGCGGATGTTGGTGATGTCGTTGGCACCGATCTGGACAACCACCAGGTCCGCGCCCTCGGCCTCCGGCCCCAGCCGGGCCAGCCAGCCTTCGGGGTCGGTCTTGGCCAAGCCGTCCGACACTTGCGTCCGGCGCAGGAGATCGACGGTGGAGCACCCCGCGAAGGCGCGGAAGAACGCGCCCCAAAGCCCGTCGGCAAGGCTGTCACCCAGCACGACGATGCGCACGCTCTCGGCCGGGCAGCCTATCCGGTCGAGCGTATCGGCCGCGGCGGCGCCCGGCCCGAGGGCCGCGATGAGGATGGCCGCGCAGGCGGTCCGGACCCCGGTCAACTTGGCAAGCATGGTGAACATCGTCCCGCCTCAGTTCGCTGTCTGCACGGAATTGGCATAGACCCGGATCGCCGAGGCGGTGTTGTTGCCACCGATCCCGTCGACCCGGCCTGAGAAGGCGCCGACATCGCGCAACCGCGTCTGGATCGCGCCGATGATCGCGCTGGGTCGGTCGTTGATCTGGTTGGCCAGCCGGTCGAGGGCCGTCGGATCCCCCGCCGAAAGCGCCGCCCAGTAGAGCTCTGCCGCCCGTTCGGTATCCTGCGGCACGCCCTCGCCGCCCTCCTCGAAGATCTCGGCCAGGAAGGAATTGGCGTGGACATAGCCCTGGTCCACCGATTGCGTGAGCCAGGCGACCGCGTCGCTGTCCGATTGCGGCACGCCCGCGCCGATCCGGTAGAAATAGCCGGTGAAGAACTGCGCGACGGAGTTGCCGCTCTCGGCATCGCGCAGGGCGATGGCAAAGGCGTCATCGGCCCCCTGCCCCTCGATCAGCTCGCGGGAATAAAGCACGGTCAGCACCTCGCCCGACAGCCAGTCGCCCCGCGCATGGCCCTCGCGGGCAAGCTGCTCGGCCCCGGTGTAATCGGCCACGTTGCCGTCGCCCGGCGCATAAAGGCTGTGGGCGGCCAGCCCGTAGGCCGCCGCGATCCCGGCCTCGATGCCGGCCTCGTAGGCGGCGCGGGCCTCGTCCATGTTGCCGGCGGCCTGCTCCACCCGGCCCAGGGCGGTGATCGCCAGCGGGTTGCCGGGATGCGCGGCCAGCACCGACCCGCAGAGCGCCCGCGCGGCCATCTGGTTGATCTCTGACAAGAGCCGCGGCCCGCCCTGCTGAGGCAGCCCGGCAGCCGTGAGACAGGCCGTCGCCGCGACCGCCTGTTCCTGCAACCCCGCGAGCGCGGCCTCGGCTTCGCCCTTGGCGGCACAGACCTCACACTCCTGCAACCAGGCCTCGATCAGCTCGGCATTGCGCTGGGTCACCGCCTCGTCGAGCGCGGCGGCCTCGGCCTGGACCCGGGTGTCCGCCTCGAGCTCGGAGACCAGCGCCGCCGCCTCCTCGCGCTGCAGACAGGCCACGCAATCGGCGATCCAGCCCCGCAGGCCGGTCAGGTCCCGGGCCGCGGCGAGCGACCGGAACGCCTCCGCCTCGGCGTCGCGGGTGGCGTCGATCTGCTCCAGCCGCGCGATCAGGGCCTCGGCCTCGTCACGGAAGGCGCAGAGCTTGCAGTTCTCCAGATAGACGGTGATCCGCCCGGGGTCGGTATCGTCGCGGATGCCCTCCCAGATCCCGGTTTCCAGCCGCAGGGCCAACTGCCGCTCGCCGATCTCGCGCAGGCGGTCGGACAGCGCGGCCTCGGACGGGCAATAGGTGCAGGTCTGCAGGTAGTCCCGGATCGGCCCTTCCTCGTCGGCGGACATCAGAAACAGCGCCTGGAACTTCTCCTGGTAGACGGCGGTCTCCATGTCCGGAAAGATCGGCGTCGCCTCGGCGCGCACCACGGCGCGGGCGGGATCGTCGTCGCCCCGCAGGATCAGGCTGTAGCGGGCCGCGCAGGGCTCCTGCCGGGTGACATTGCGCTGCAACGCGGCCGAGACATAGGCGGTCGCCTCGGCGATGGTGGTGTCGCCGTCGCCGTCGCCGAACGGGTCGCTGTCGGCAATGCCGCCGATGATGGCGTAATGCACCGGGGCGCGCGGCCCCTCGCAGGTCGCCGGGTCCGCGCCGACCATCAGGATCGACATGGCAAAGCCCGACGGCTCGATCGCGCCGCGCAGATCGGCCAGCGCCGCGGCAAGCAGATCCTCGGGGTCGTCGATCCGCAGATAGGCCATCTGCCGCGCTTCGGCATTGAAGGCCGAGACCAGCGACGACAGCCGCCCGGCGAAGGCGTCCAGCGGCATGGTCTCGCCCCCGAGGCTGACGGAAACGGCCTGATCCGCCTCCCCCTTGGCGAGCGCGAGGTCCAGCACCAGGTGAAGGTCGCCGGTCCGCGCCCCGGTCGGGCCGTCCGGCGTGGCGACGAAGGTCGAGACGGGGTTCGAACGCAGCAACGCGGCCAGCACCTGCAGCTCGGCCTCGCCCGCCTCGGGCAACCGGTCGAGCGTCAGGACCTTGAGGTCGTCGCCGGCGCTGGCGGGGCGTCCCTCGCCGGGGGCGGCGGCCAGAAAGACCAGCCGCGCCGCCTCGTCCTGCCCTTGCTGGGCCGAGGCCGGGCCCGCCGCGCCGAGGCCGAGCGCGGCGGCGAGAACCCCCGCCAATATTCCGCCAAGCCGCCCCCGCCGCCGGCCGATTGTGTGTGTCCGGTTATCCGAATCTGTTTCCTGCCGTCCCATGCTCGCCTCCATCGCCAATCAAAAGGCGGCCGCAAACGGGCTCCGCCAAGGTCCCATCCTGGCGGCTCCCGGTTTCATAAAGTATGCTGCACCGCCGGCCCCGGACAGGCCGACGCCCGGTGGCGCCCGATGAGAAAGCGGCGTCAGAGCCCACAGGTCAAGAACTGGCTGTCCCGCCCGGCCCGCGACGCACAATCCGTTGCACAATGGCCGCGATCGCAGCGACTTGGCCGCAACGATCAGCTGCCGGAGGCCTTGTCCTCCAGCTCGAGCCATTCGACCTCGGCCGCCGCCAGACGCGCCTGCCGCTCGGACAGCGCCTCGGTGGCCTTGCGGAACTTCACGGGCTCGCGAGAGAACAGCTCGGCATCCGACAACAGGCTTTCCAGCTTGGCGATCTCGGCCTCGATCCGTTCGATCACCCCGGGCAATTCCGCAAGCCTGTGGCGTTCGGTGAAGCTCAGCGCCTGTTTCTGCGTCCCGCCGGGTTGCGCCGGCGGCGGCGGCGCGGAGGGCTTCGAAGCCTTCGTTGCAGGCTGCTTCGGCGCGGCGGCGCCCGGGGCCCTGGACTGGAACTGCGCCTGGGCCTGGGCATCGGACCAGCCGCCGGCATAGGCGGTGACCCGGCCCTGCCCCTCCATCACGATCGTGGTGCTGGCCACCCGGTCGAGGAAATCCCGGTCGTGGCTGACCAGAAGGACCGTGCCGTCATAATCCCCCAGCAGGTCCTGCAACAGGTCCAGCGTCTCGATGTCCAGATCGTTGGTCGGCTCGTCCAGCACCAGCAGGTTGGAGGCCCGCGCCATGATTCGCGCCAGCAACAGCCGCGCCTTTTCGCCCCCCGACAGCGACCGCACCGGGGCGCGGGCCTGGCCCTCATCGAACAGGAACTCCTTGAGGTAGCCCACCACATGTTTCGGCGTCCCGCGAACCATGACCTGGTCGGCCTGGCCCGAGACCCGCATCTCGGGGTCGCCCACCAGGTTCTCCCACAGCGACGCATCGGGATCGAGCTGCGCCCGGGTCTGGTCGAAGACCGCGATCTCGAGGTTGGTGCCGTGGCGCAGGGAGCCTGCGTCCGGCGCGATCTCGCCCAGAAGCATCTTGATCAACGTGGTCTTGCCCACCCCGTTGGGGCCGACAAAGGCCACCCGGTCGCCGCGCTGCACGGTCAGGTCGAAGCCGCTGACGATGGGCTTGCCGTCAAAGCTCTTGGCCAGACCCTCGGCCACGATCGCCTTGCGCCCGGACTTCGGCCCCTCCTCCAGCGCCATCGCGGCCGCGCCCTGCCGGCGGATCATCGCGCCGCGCTCGGCCCGCAGATCCTGCAGGGCGCGCACCCGGCCCTGGTTGCGCTTGCGCCGGGCCGAGATCCCCTCGACCGCCCAACGCGCTTCGGCCTTGATCTTTCGGTTCAGCTTGTGGCGCTGCATGTCCTCGTCTTCCCAGACCTTGTCGCGCCAATCCTCGAACCCGTCGAAGCCGCGCTCCTGCCGCCGCACCTCGCCCCGGTCGATCCAGAGCGTGGCCCGGGTCAGCGCCCGCAGGAACGCCCGGTCGTGCGAGATCACCACGAAGGCGTCCCGCGTCTGCGCAAGCTCCCGCTCCAGCCATTGCACCGCCTCGATGTCGAGGTGGTTCGTCGGCTCGTCCAGAAGCATCAGCGACGGCGCCTCCGCCATCAGCTTTGCCAGCGCGGCCCGCCTGCGTTCCCCGCCCGAGGCATGGCCCACCGCGCGGGCAGGGTCGAACTTCAGCCCCTCGGCGACCATCTCCACGCGATAGGCCTCGGCCTCGTCCAGCCCGCTGGCCGCATAGTCGCCGAGGGTGGCAAAGCCCTCCATGCCCGGCTCCTGCTCCATATAGCCGACCGTCGTGCCCGGAGAGCGGACGACATCGCCCCGGTCCGGCTCCACCAAGCCGCCCATCACCTTCATCAGGGTCGATTTCCCCGATCCGTTGCGCCCGACGAGCGCCACCCGGTCCCCCGGCTGGATCACCAGCGACAGATCAGAGAACACGGGATCGCCGCCGAAAGTCAGCGAGATGTCGGAAAGCTGGAGAAGGGGTGCGCGTGCCATGCCAAATCCCATATGACGGCCAAGCCATGGCAGCAAGCCGGCGCCTGCGACTTCATTGCCTGAACATATCCCGGGGGTGAATGCGCCCGCGGCGCAGAGGGGGCAGCGCCCCCTGTCCGCCTGTCAAACCTCGACAACGCCGGCAGCCCGGCTTCGGAACCGACGCGCGTGTCGATGTCACGACACGGGTCCGCCGCATATCTCCGGTGGACCGCCCTCGTCCCGCGTCCTCGACCGGGCAACGGGTCCGCACCGGAGCTCCCGGGGCCCGGCACATCCCACCGTCGCGCCACCGCCCATGTGATCCCTCGGCGGCCCCGGCTGCCCTGCGCTGTTACCCTGCGCTGCGGCCCGGCGCCGTCTTGCCGGCGCGGGGCCGATTTGCGACAGAACGGCCATGTCCACACGGCGCATGTTTCTCGAGGCGGTCGGCCTGCGGCTGCTCGCGGCCTTCCTGATGACGGCCATGTCCGCCTCGGTGCATGCCGCGGCCCAGGCAGCGCCCGTAGGGCAGATCGTGTTCTGGCGGTCGGCGCTCGCGCTGGTGCCGATCTGCCTCTACATGATGTGGTGTTCGGAATTTCCCCGCGCCCTGCGCAGCAGCCGGCCCGGCCTGCACCTGACGCGCGGCACCTTCGGCGCGTTCTCCATGTGGATGTCGTTCCTGTCACTGGCCTACCTGCCCGTGGCCAACGCCCAGGCGCTGGCCTATCTCGCGCCGGTGCTGACGCTGCCGCTGGCGGCCTGGCTGCTGGGAGAGCGGCTGACCCTCACCCTGCTTGCCGCCGTCGCCCTGGGCTTCGGCGGTGTCCTGGCGCTCCTGTGGGAGGCGCTGACCCTGCCGGGGCGGGGGGCCGCGATCGGGGTCGCCGCGGGGCTGGCCTATGCGCTGACCATGGCCTTCGTCCGGGTCCACACCAAAACCATGACCCAGACCGAAAGCGCCTCGACCATCGCGTTCTATTTCGCCGTGATCGCGGCGCTGGCCGGCCTGCTGACCCTGCCATTCGGCTGGGCCAGCCTCTCGCCCGCGCAATTCTCGTGGCTCGCGCTGGCGGGCCTGCTGGGGGGCCTCGGCCATATCGCCTCGAACGAGGCCATGGCCCGCGCGCCGGTCGGAACGCTCGCCCCCTTCGACTTCAGCGGTCTGATCTGGGCGCTGGGATTCGATCTGTTGATTTTCGCGACCCTGCCCGGGCCGACCGGCCTGATCGGCGTCGCCGCGATCACCGTGGCGGCCCTGTTGGTGTGCCTTCCGCCGCGCGGCGCCGCGCCCGCGCACCCCGCGCCCCATGGCACACCGCAGAGCCCGAGCGCCCCCTTCCGCCGGCGCACAAAGCCCGCCGGCGCACAAAGCTCTGACGCGACGTCAAGGTGACGTCGGGGTCATATCAAATCTCTGTCATGGACCAGCCATCGCTGATGGCCTAACGTTTGCCCCGGGCCTCATGGCCGGACGGTCGACCCAAAGTCGGATCAGTCCCGGCCGACGATGATGGCCCCCAAAAAAGGAACCGGCGGCGGTCTGCCCTGGGCAGCCGGTCGACGGACATCGAAACCGACAGGAGGACGACACACATGTCACTCAAGAACACCTTGGCCACAGGGCTGCTGCTGACCGCATTCGGCGCGTCCGCGGCATCGGCCCAATCGTTGGTCTATTGCTCGGAAGGCTCGCCCGAGGGCTTCGACCCCGCGCTCTATACCGCGGGCACCACCTTCGACGCCTCCAGCCACCCGCTCTACAACCAGCTGACCGAATTCCGCGTCGGCACCACCGAGGTGGTCCCCGGACTGGCGGAAAGCTGGAACGTGTCCGAAGACGGCATGACCATCACGTTCAATCTGCGCGAGGGCGTGTCGTTCCACTCCAACGACATGTTCACGCCGACCCGCGACTTCAACGCGGATGACGTGATCTTCTCGTTCGACCGTCAGGGCAACGAGGAAAACCCCTACTACACCGTCTCCGGCGGCACCTGGGAATACTTCGGCGGCATGTCCATGCCCGACCTGATCGAGAGCATCGAGAAAGTCGACGACTACACCGTCGTCTTCAACCTGACCCGGCCCGAAGCGCCCTTCATCGCGAACATGGCGATGGATTTCGCCTCGATCGTGTCGAAGGAATACGCCGACGCGATGCTTGAGGCCGGCACCCCCGAGATGGTGAACCAGGCGCCCATCGGCACCGGCCCGTTCACGCTGCAGGCCTACCAGAAGGACGCGGTCATCCGCTACCTGCGCAACGACGACTACTGGGGCGAACCCGCACAGGTCGAATCGCTGATCTTCGCGATCACGCCCGACGCGTCCGTGCGCTACCAGAAGGTGCAGGCCGGCGAGTGCCATATCATGGCCTACCCCAACCCCGCCGACATCAGCGCCATGCAAGAGGCCGAAGACATCGTGGTGATGGAGCAGGAAGGCCTGAACGTCGGCTACCTGGCCTACAACACGCTGGTGCCGCCCTTCGACAACGCCAACGTGCGTCGCGCCCTGAACATGGCGATCGACAAGCAGGCGATCATCGACGTGGTCTTCCAGGGCTCCGGCCAGATCGCCAAGAACCCGATCCCGCCGACCATGTGGTCCTATAACGAGGCCGTCGTCGACGACCCCTATGACCCCGAAGCCGCCCGCGAGATGCTCGAGGCCGAGGGTGTCACCGACCTGTCGATGAAGATCTGGGCGATGCCGGTGCAGCGTCCCTACAACCCCAACGCCCGCCGCATGGCCGAGCTGATGCAGGAAGACTTTGCCCAGATCGGCGTCGAGGTTGAGATCGTGTCCTACGAGTGGGGCGAATACCTGGCCCGCTCGCGCGAGCTCGACCGTGACGGTGCGGTCCTGCTGGGCTGGACCGGCGACAACGGCGACCCGGACAACTTCCTGGCCGTGCTGCTGGGCTGCGACGGCGTGGAAAACTCCAACCGCGCGAACTGGTGCTACCAGCCGTTCGAGGACGTGATCCAGCAGGCGAAAGTCCTGTCCGACCAGTCCGAGCGGGCCGCCCTCTATGAAGAGGCTCAGGTCATCTTCAAGGAGCAGGCACCCTGGGCCACCATCGCCCATTCGGTCGTCTACATGACCATGCGCCCCGAGGTCGAAGGCTATGTCGTGCACCCGCTGGGTGGGCATATCTTCAACCAGGTCGGCCTGTCGGAATAATCGACGGACCATGTAATCGACGGACCAGGTATCGGGGCGGCGCCATGCGCGTCGCCCCGGACACCCCGGTCGCCCGTTCCGCGACATTCCCACACTGCGAAAAAGGCTGTCCGCCGTGAGCGCATCCCTCAAGACCCGCCTGTCGGACTATTCCGCCGTGGCCGCCCGCATGGGCGTCGACGCCGTCGCCCTTGTTCCGGGCCCGAATTTCACCCGCGCCGTGCAGCACCTCTTCATGAGCAACGAGCGCCCCTTTCTGCTGGTGATCCCTGCCGACGGCCCGGCCGCCGCGCTCGTCCCCAACCTCGAACTGCGCAGCTGGGAGCTTGTGGGCTTCGACGGCGCCGTCTTCGACTGGCGCGACCAGGACGGATACGACGCCGCCTTCGCGGGGCTGATGGACCATCTGGGCATCGCCTCCCTCGGGGTCGAGGGCCAGGTCATGCGGGTCTTCATCCACCACGCTTTCCTCAAGGCTCGGCCCGACCTGCGGATCGTCGATGCCGAACGCGAGATCTCGGCCCTGCGGATGATCAAGACGCCGGACGACATCGCCGCCCTGCAAGCCGCCATCGACATTTCCGAACGCGCACTGGCCCGAACGCTGGACAGCGTCCGCCTGGGCCAGACCGAGAAAGAGATCGAGCAGGTGCTGATCCAGGCGCTCTTCGCCGAAGGGGCCGAGGATCAGTCCTTTCCGCCCATCGTGGCCGCCGGCGACGGCTCTGCCCGGCCCCATGCGAAGGCCCGCGCCGATTACGCGGTCAAGGCCGGCGACGCGCTGCTGCTGGATTTCGGCGCCCGCAAGCATGGCTTCGCCGCCGACATCACCCGCACCGTGTTCCTCGACCATGTCAGCGACGAAGGGGCCGCGGTCTATGACACCGTGCTGCGCGCCAACCTGGCCGGGTTCGACATCACCCGCGCCGGCGTGACCGCCCACCAGATCGACGACCACGTGATCGGCGTGCTCGAGGCCTCGCCCTATGCCGACCGTATCCGCACCAAGACCGGCCATGGCCTGGGTCGGGACGTCCACGAGGCGCCCTACATCATGCGCGGCAACCACATGGTCCTGCCCGCGGGCACGGTCTATACCAACGAGCCCGGACTCTACGAGATCGACAATTTCGGCGTTCGGATCGAGGACGACGTGCTGATCACCGAAGGCGGCTGCACCTCCTTGACCAGCTTTCCCAAAGAGATGACGGTGCTCAGATGCTGAATTATATCCTGGGCCGCCTGCTGACCTTCGTGCCGACCTTCATCGGGGTCACGCTGATTTCATTCGGCTTCATCCGGATGCTGCCGGGGGACCCGATCATCGTGATGGCGGGCGAACGCGGCCTGACCGAGGAACGCTATGCCGAGCTGTCGGCACAATTCGGCTTCGACCGGCCGCTGCCGGTGCAGTTCTGGGAATACCTGACCGGCGTCCTGCAAGGCGACCTCGGCACCTCGTTCGTCACCAAGCGCCCGGTCTGGGACGAGTTCTTTTCACTGTTCCCCGCCACGCTGGAGCTGTCGGTCTGCGCGATGATCTTCGCCGTGGCGCTGGGGCTGCCCGCGGGCGTGATCGCCGCCGTGAACCGCGGCAAGTTCTTCGACCGGGCGCTGATGTCCACGGCGCTGGTGGGCTATTCGATGCCGATCTTCTGGTGGGCGCTGCTGCTGATCATCGTCGTTTCCGGCACCCTGCAATGGACGCCCGTCTCGGGCCGGATCGACCTGCTTTACTACTTCCCGAATCCCACGGGCTTCATGCTCTACGACAGCCTCGTGTCGGGCCAGAGTGGCGCGTTCGGCTCGGCCGTGCGGCACCTGGTCCTGCCCACGATCGTGCTGGGCACGATCCCGCTGGCCGTGATCGCCCGCCAGACCCGGTCGGCCATGCTGGAAGTCCTGAGCGAGGATTACATCCGCACCGCCCGCGCCAAGGGCCTGAACCCGTCGCGCATCAACGGCATCCACGCCCTGCGCAACGCGCTGATCCCGGTCATCACGGTGATCGGCCTGTCGGTCGGCACGCTGCTGGCCGGGGCGATCCTGACCGAGACGATCTTCAGCTGGCCCGGCATCGGCAAGTGGATGGTCGACAGCATCTTCCGCCGTGACTACCCGGTGGTGCAGGGCGGGCTGTTGCTGATCGCGGTCATGGTGATGATCGTGAACCTCATCGTCGACATGCTCTACGGCGTCATCAACCCCAAGATCAGGAAGCGCTGATGACCGAGACCGCGGCCTCTCCCGCCCCGCCCGCCGAGGCGCCAGAACGTCCCGGCCGCCTGCGCGAGTTCTGGTTCTATTTCCGCGAGAACCGGGGCGCGGTCGCCGGGCTCTGGGTCTTTGCCGGGTTCGCGTTCCTCGCGCTGTTCGGGCCCTGGATCGCGCCCCATGACGCGACCGAGCAATTCCGCGACTTCGCCCTGCAACCGCCGGTCTGGCAAGAGGGCGGAAGCTGGACCTATGTCCTGGGCACCGACCCGCTGGGCCGCGACATGCTCTCGCGGCTGATCGAGGGGGCGCGCTATTCGTTCTTCGTGGGCATCGTGGTCGTCAGTGTCGCCGCCTCGGGCGGGATCTTCATCGGCGTGCTGTCGGGGTTCGCGCCCAAATGGGTCGACACGATCATCATGCGGGTGATGGACATCATCCTCGCCTTCCCCTCCCTGCTGCTGGCGCTGGTGCTGGTGGCGATCCTCGGGCCCTCGCTGACCAATGCGATGATCGCCATCGCCATCGTGCTGCAACCGCATTACGTCCGCCTGACCCGCGCCAGCGTGCTGTCAGAGCGGCAGAAGGACTATGTCACCTCGGCCCGGGTCGTGGGCGCGGGCCGACTTCGGCTGATGTTCATCACCGTACTGCCCAATTGCCTCGCTCCGATCATCGTGCAGGCGGCGCTGTCGTTCTCGACCGCGATCCTCGACGCCGCGGCGCTCGGCTTTCTTGGGATGGGGGCGCAGCCGCCGACACCGGAATGGGGCACCATGCTGGCCGAGGCGCGCGAATTCATCCTGCGCGCCTGGTGGGTCGTGACCTTCCCCGGCCTCGCCATACTCGTCACCGTCCTTGCGATCAACCTGATGGGCGACGGGCTGCGCGACGCCCTCGATCCCAAGATGAAGAGGAGCTAGCGCCATCTCTCTCCTGCGCATCAGAAACCTCAGCGTCGATTTCGCGACGTCGGGCGGGCAGTTCCGCGCCGTCGACGCGGTCGACCAGGATGTGAACACCGGCGAGATCCTCGCCATCGTGGGCGAAAGCGGCTCTGGCAAGTCGGTCTCGATGCTGGCGGTCATGGGGCTTCTGCCCTGGACCGCGACGGTCACCGCCGACGAGGTCAGCTTCAACGGCCAGGACCTGCTGCGGATCGAGCCCCGCGCCCGCCGCCGGATCGTCGGCAACGAGATGGCGATGATCTTCCAGGAGCCGATGTCCTCGCTCAATCCCTGCTTCCCGGTGGGCTGGCAGATCAAGGAAGTGCTGCGCTATCACCTCGGCCTCGGGCGCAGGGCGCGGCACGCCCGCGCGATCGAGCTGTTCCAGCAGGTCGGCATCCCAGACCCCGAGCGGCGGCTGGCCGCCTTCCCGCACCAGATGTCGGGCGGCATGAACCAGCGGGTGATGATCGCCATGGCCATCGCCTGCAAGCCCAAGCTGCTGATCGCGGACGAGCCGACCACCGCGCTCGACGTCACCATCCAGGCGCAGATCCTCGACCTTCTGAAATCCCTGCGCGACGACAGCGGCATGGGCCTTGTGCTCATCACCCATGACATGGGCGTGGTGGCCGAGACCGCCGAGCGTGTCAGCGTGCAATACGCCGGCCAGAAGATCGAAGAGCAGCCCGTCGTGCCGCTGTTCCGCGACCCGCATCACCCCTATACCAAGGCCCTGCTCGACGCCCTGCCCGAGCGCGCCACCGAAAAGCGCCTGCCGACGATCCCGGGCGTCGTGCCGGGACAATTCGACCGGCCCGCCGGCTGTCTCTTCTCGCCGCGCTGCAAGTTCGCCGATGCCAGGTGCAAGGCGCAGGCGCCGACGGTTCAGGGCCCCGAATGGGGCTTTGCCCGCTGTTTCTATCCCCTGGGCGAAGACGAAAGGGTCCTGTCATGACAGCCGAGACGGTCATGTCCGCCACCGGGCTCAAGCGTGATTACGACGTGGGCGGCGGCCTGTTCAGCAAGCCGCGTGTCCTGCACGCCGTCGCGGGCGTCGATTTCCGGCTCAGCCCGCGCAAGACACTGGCCGTGGTGGGCGAAAGCGGCTGCGGGAAATCCACCCTCGCGCGAATGGTCACGATGATCGAGGCGCCGACGGCCGGCACGCTGACCCTCGACAGCACCGACATGGTGCCCGAGACCTGGCCCCAACTGCGCCAGCACGTGCAGATAGTGTTCCAGGATCCCTACGGATCGCTCAACCCGCGCCAGCGGGTGGGTACGATCCTCGAGGAACCGCTGGTCATCAACCGCCCCCGGATGTCATCCGCCGAGCGCGAGGCCAAGGCCCGCGAGATGCTGGGCCTCGTCGGCCTGCGGCCCGAGCATTACGACCGCTATCCGCACATGTTCTCGGGCGGTCAGCGCCAGCGGATCGCCATCGCGCGGGCGCTGATGCTCGACCCCAAGGTGCTGGTGCTGGACGAGCCCGTCTCTGCACTCGACCTCTCGATCCAGAGCGCGATCATCAACCTGCTGGTGGACCTGCAGGATCGGCTCGACCTCGCCTATCTCTTCATCAGCCACGATCTGAGCGTGGTGCGGCACCTCGCCGACGACGTGATGGTCATGTATCTGGGCCGCGTGGTCGAACGTGGCGCCAAGGAGGCGATCTTCGGCGCCCCCCAGCATCCCTATACGCAGGCGTTGCTCTCGGCCACGCCCAAGGCCGATCCGACCGCGGCGCACGAGCGCATCAAGCTGGCGGGGGAATTGCCGTCGCCCTTCGACGTATCGGACGGCTGCCCCTTCGCGCCGCGGTGCTGGAAAGTGGCCGACAAATGCCGCAGGGAACGCCCCGCGCTGTCGGACGACGCCCATGCCGCGGCCTGTTTCTTTCCCGGAGCCTGAGCGGGCGGCGCCGCCATGCGCCTCGCTCAGCCCTGGCCCAGCATTTCCGGCGTCACGGCGACCGGCGTGCCGGTCTTTGCCGACAGTGTCGCCGCCTCGGCGATCGCCAGGGCATTGATGCCGTCCTGCAAGGTCGCCGGCATGGGCGTGCCGCCCTCGACCGCCGCCACGAACGCCGCCCATTCGATCTCGTAGGCGCGCATGTAGCGCTGAAGAAAGAAGAACTCGGGCTTCGCGCTCTCGACGCCGGTCCCGGTGGATTTGCGCACCGTGTTCTCCAGCACGTTCTCCACCGAAAGCATCCCCTCGGAGCCGAGGTATTCCAGCCGCTGGTCATAGCCATAGGCCGCGCGGCGCGAGTTCCGGATGACGCAGATGCGCCCGTCCGCATAGCGCAGCACGATCACCGCCGTGTCCACGTCCCCGGCCTCGCCGATCGCCGGGTCGACGAGTGAACTCGCCGTGGCGGTCACCGTCTCGGGCACGCCGCCCATAATCCAGCTCGCCATGTCGAAATCGTGGATCGCCATGTCCCGGAACAGCCCGCCGGAGACGCCGATATAGGCCAGGGGCGGCGGCGCGGGATCGAATGAGGTGATGGACAGCAGCTCGCCCTTGCCAATCTCTCCGGCATCGAAGGCGGCCTTGGCCGCAGCGAAGCTGGGATCGAAGCGGCGGTTGAAGCCGACCATGACGGGCCGGCCGGTGCTGTCGGCGGCCGCCTTGCAAGCCAGCGCCCGGTCGAGCGACAGATCCACCGGCTTTTCGCAAAGCACCGCCTTGCCGGCCGCCGTCGCCGCTTCGATCAGGGGCGAATGGGTGTCGGTCGGGGTCGCGATCAGCACCGCGTCGATGGCCGGATCGGCGATGATCTGCTCGGAACTGCGGACCTCGGCGCCACAGGTCGCCGCAAGCGCTTCGGCCGCGGGCGCGTGCACGTCCGAGATCGCGGCCAGCCGGCTGTTCGCGTTCGAGGCGATGGCCCTGGCATGAACCTGGCCGATGCGTCCGGCGCCGAGAAGACCGATGGTCAGCATGAATATCCCTCCGACAAGGTTCCGACACTTGGGACCGCGAAAGATGCGGCACGTCCCGAGGGCCCGCTGCCCCTCGGGTTCGCAAGTCATGTGCCAGAAGTGGGATACCGCGGCCAAGAGCCCCATGCGCGTTTCATATCATTCACATCATTGGAATGACGGAATTGCATGACGGATTACAGCAGGGCCCTGCCTGCGCCGCCGTCTCGGCGACAAGACCACCCGCGGTGCACGGCCGGATCGACGCAGGAGTTTCATGCTGCGCAAGCGCCCCGCCGGCGCCAGACCTCAGTCTCACCCGGGACCTTGCCGACGAGGAAAATCAAAAAAGTCCCCAATGTTTCGGCAAAAGGTGGCAATATATCCATGAGGCATATCCACGACCACGCCCCGGGCTTTCGTCGCGCCCGCGCGGCGGACCCGGTCGCGGGTCAGGACAGCCGGCCGAGGCCCTGCCCCCGGCGGTCCCCGGTCCCGATCCGGGCGTGCTCAGGCGGCAAGCGGGGCGCCGGTCACCGCGCGGAGGGCCTCCAGCGTTATGCCCGGCGCGAGCTCGACGATGCCCAGCCCGCCGGGCCCCGGCGCGAAGACCCCCATCTCGGTCACGATGAGGTCCACCGGGCGCTCCGATGTCAGCGGCAGGGTGCAGGTCCCGACGATCTTGGGCGCCCCCCGGGCGGTGTGTGTCATGGCGACGATGACCCGTTTCGCGCCGCCCACAAGGTCCATTGCCCCGCCCATGCCCGGCACCATCTTGCCCGGCACCATCCAGTTGGCGAGCCGGCCCTGGCCGTCCACCTGCAGGCCGCCCAGCACGGTGACATCCACGTGCCCGCCGCGGATCAGGCCGAAGCTCATGGCGCTGTCCATAGCCGCGGCCCCCGGCACCGCGGTGATGAAGCCGCCGCCCGCATCGGTCAGGTCCGGGTCCTCCATCCCCTCGGGCGGGCGGGCCCCCATGCCGATCACGCCGTTCTCGGCCTGGAAGAACACCCCGGCATCGGCCGGAATGTAGCCCGCCACGAGGCTCGGCAGCCCGATCCCGAGGTTGACCAGCGTGCCGGGCAGGATCTCTTGCGCGACGCGGGCGGCGATGTAGTCCTTGGGCTCCATCAGGCGGGCCTTTCGAGGATATGGGTCACGATCGCGCCGGGGGTGCGCACGGCATCGGGCGGGATCACCCCCACGGGCACGATTGCTTCGGGCTCAGCGATGACGGTGTCGGCGGCCATCGCCATCAGCGGGTTGAAGTTCTGCGCGGTCAGGAAATATTCCAGATTGCCCACGTAGTCCGAGCGACGCGCGGCGATCAGGGCGAAATCCGCCCGCAGGGGCTCCTCCAGCAGATATGGCTTGCCGGCGACCTCGATGATCCGCTTGCCCTCTGCCACGAGGGTGCCGAGCCCGGTCGGCGTGAGGATGCCGCCCAGCCCGACGCCGCCCGCGCGGATGCGCTCGACCAGCGTGCCCTGGGGCACGAGATCGACCGCGATGCGGCCCGTGTTCATCTCGGCCTGGGTCTCGGGGTTGAGCCCGATATGCGAAACCACCATCCGCGCCACGAGCCCGGCCGAGACCAGCTTGCCGATCCCCTTGCCGGGCATCGCGCTGTCATTGGCGATGATCGTAAGGTCCCTTGGGCCGGCCGCCACGATGGCGTCGATCAGCCGGTGCGGCGTGCCCACCGCCATGAAACCGCCGATCATCAGCGTCGCCCCGTCCGGGATCATCGCCGCCGCGGCCTCTGTCTTCAGCGCACTTTTCATCCCGGGCCCCGCTGTCAGTTTCCGCTGTCGCCGCCGGCGTCCATGGCCGCGTCGATCTCTGCCTGGTCCCAGAAGCCGATGGCGATGCCCGCCCGCAGGTCGCCGTCGCCCACAGCCTCGATCTCGGCATCCGAGACGGTGACGCGGGAATGGTGGCCGCGCGCCCAGCGGTTCATGATCGCCTCCAGCCGGGCGCATTCCCCGGCATGGGCCGGATCGGCGCCAAGATCGCAAAGCTCCTGTGGGTCGGCTTCGAGGTCGTAGAGCATGGGCCGGAAGCCCTCCGCATGGATGAATTTCCAGCGGCCGTCGAAGACCATGACAAGCCGGCAATCGGCGACCGGCTGGTTCAGGCTGCGCCGCGCCCCGCGCAGGGAATAATCGTATTCGCTGATCGCGACATTGCGCCAGGGCACATCCTGCCCGCGCAGCAGCGGCAGCAGCGAGCGGCCTTCGAGGATATGCGGCCGCGCCTCGCCCCCGGCCCAGTCGACGAAGGTCGGCAGCAGGTCGATCGCCTCCGCCAGCGGTGTCAGCACCTGCCCGCGCGTCGCGTCGGCCTCGGGCGACGGGTCCACGACGATCAGCGGGATCCGGGCCGAGGGATCGTGGAACAGCTCTTTCTCGCCCAGCCAGTGGTCACCGAGGTAGTCGCCGTGGTCCGAGGTGAAGACGATCAGCGTCTCCTTGCTGAGGCCCGTCTCGTCAAGATACGCCATCAGCCGCCCGATCTGGTCGTCGATCTGCGCGATCAGCCCCATGTAGGCCGGGATCACCCGTTCGCGGACCTCTTCGCGGGCGAACACCTGCGAGAACCGATGCCCCATGTAGGCGGCATGGAGCGGATGCGGGTCGGCGCGTTCGGCCTCGCTGCGCACCAGCGGCTGGATATGCTCGGGGCCATACATGTCGTGGTAGGGCGCGGGCACGATATAGGGCCAGTGCGGCTTGATGTAGCTGAGGTGCAGGCACCAGGGCGCGTCGCCCGCATCCTCGATGAATTCGATGGCACGGGTGGTGGTATAGGGCGTCTCGCTCTCGGCCTCGTCCACGCGGGCGGGCTTGTCGGCGTTCTCCATCAGCCAGCCCGAGAGGATCTCTCCGTCGTCGCCCTCGGCGGAATTGGCCCATTGCTCCCACGGGTTGGGGCCGCCGAAGCCGAGGCCGCGCAGGTGGTCCTCGTAGTGCGAGGGGCGCGGCAGGGGGGCGGGGTGCAGACCATCGAGCCTGTCCCAGACCTCGAACCCGCATTCCGCCAGCCGGTTGCCGATCCCCGAGCCGGGGTCGATGCCAAGGCGGGACATGCCCGCGATATCGGGCACCATGTGGGTCTTGCCGCAGAGCGCGGTCCGAAGGCCCAGGGGGCCCAGGTGGTCGCCCATGGTCATCTCGCCCACCCGCAGCGGGATGCCGTTCCAGGTGGAGCCGTGGCTGCGGGTATAGCGCCCGGTGTAGAACGACATCCGGCTTGGCCCGCAGATCGGCGACTGGACATAGGCCCGGTCGAACCGCGCACCGCGGGCGGCGAGCGCGTCGATATGTGGGGTTTTCAGATGCGGGTGGCCCGCGCATCCCAGGTAGTCGAACCGCAGCTGGTCGCACATGATGAAAAGGATGTTCCTGGCCATGCCGCGCGGCGTCCTCTCACTCAGGTGTCGGCCCGGCCCGGCCCGGCGGTCCGATCGGCCTCTGGGCGGGAATGCTAAAGCGGCCCCGCCCGACGTGCCAGAGGTTTTCCGTGGCCGACCGCCGTGCACGCGGGCGCACTGGTCGCGCACGCGGGCGCACTGGTCGCGCAGGCGGGCGTGCTGGCCGGTCAGCTCGGCGCACCCTCGGCCTGCAGCCCGGCGATCAGCGCCGCGACCACCGCGTCGGGCGGCTGTTCGATATCGGCGGTGACCGCCCGCTCCTCGGGGCCGGGCTCTTCCAGGGTCGCAAGCTGGCTGTCGAGCAGCGCGGCGGGCATGAAATGGCCGGGCCGGTTCGAAACCCGCGCCTGCAGGGTGGCCCGCGTCCCGCGCAGATAGAGGAACGTCACCGGCGCTCCGGCGGCTTCGGTGATCCGGGCGCGGTAGATGCGCCTGAGCGCGGAACAGGCCACGACGATGTTCGGCACGCGCAGGACCCGGCCGACCTCGTCGAGCCAGGGGGCCCGGTCGGCATCGGTCAGCGGCGTGCCCCGCGCCATCTTGGCCACGTTGGCGGGCGGGTGCAGATCGTCGCCGTCATGGAAGATGGCGCCCAGCCGCGCGGCCAGCATCGCGCCGATCAGGCTCTTGCCGCAGCCCGAGACGCCCATGACCACGTAGCGGCCGTCGCTCATAGCGCGGCCGTGATGCCGCCGTCCACATAGACGGTGGTGCCGTTGACGAAGGACGACGCGGCCGAGGACAGGAAGATGCAGGCGCCCACCAACTCTTCGACCCGGCCCCAGCGGCCGGCCGGCGTGCGCTTGGCCAGCCAGTCCGAGAACGCCGCGTCCTCGACCAGGGCCCGGTTGAGAGGAGTCTCGAAATAGCCCGGCGCAAGCGCGTTGCATTGCAGACCGTGGCGGGCCCAGTCGGTCGCCATCCCCTTGGTCAAATTCGCCACCGCGCCCTTGGTGGCGGCATAGGGCCCGATGCCGGGACGCGTCAGCAGGGTCTGGACCGAGGCGATGTTGACGATCTTGCCCGCGCCCCGCGCGATCATGTGCCGGGCGACCGCCTGGCCCACGTGAAAGACGCTGGCGATGTTGGTCTGCAGCAGGTCCTCGAAAGCGTCGGGCGGAAAATCCTCCAACGGGGCGCGGTGCTGCATGCCGGCGTTGTTCACCAAGATGTCGATCGGCCCGGTGCCGGCCTCGAAGCCGTCGATGGCCGCCCGCACGGCGGCATGGTCCGTCACGTCGAAGGCCAATATGTCCACTTTGGCCCCGTCCGCCCGCAGGCTCGCCGCAGCGTCCGACAGCTTGTCCGCGTCGCGCCCGTTCAGCACGACCGCCGCCCCCGCCCCGCAGAGCCCCCGGGCCAGGGCCAGCCCGATACCCTGGGAGGACCCGGTGATCAGCGCGGTCTTGCCCGCGAGGTCGAACAGCTCAAGGCTCATCTGGCATCTCCCGGCCGGGAATGGATCGGGCCGGCACCGCCCGGCCCGCGGCACCTTGGGTGCAGATACCGCAGGCCGGGCCGGGGCGGAATACCCCCCCCCGGCCGCGGCGCGCCCTCAGCCGCCGGGGGTCGCGGCCGATCCGGCCAGCAGACCGCCGTCGATGGTCAGCTCCGCGCCGGTCATGTAGGCGGCCTCGTCCGAGGCCAGCAGCACCGCGATCGCCGCGACCTCGCGCGGTTCGCCGAAGCGCCGCAGCGGCGTGTCGGCCACCAGCGCGGCGGCGCGGGCGGCACGGTCGGGGCCATCGCCCAGCATCGGCTCCCACATCGGGGTCATCACCGCGGCCGGGTGGATCGAGTTGCAGCGGATGTTCAGCCCCTGCCCCGCACAATAGAGCGCGACAGTCTTGGTATGGTTGCGGACCGCGGCCTTGGAGGCGGCATAGGCCGCCGCCGCCGGTATGCCCACAAGCCCGGACCGCGAGGAGATGTTGATGATCGCCCCCGCGCCCGCCGCCCGCATCGCGCCGATGGCATAGCGGCACCCGAGGAACGTGCCGTCGAGGTTGACCGCATGGACCGCCCGCCAATCGGCGAGCTGCGCATGCTCGGGATCGTGGGCGGGGGGCGGCCCGTCGAACGGCCCCTCGAAGCCGGTCA
Organism: Roseisalinus antarcticus; assembly: GCF_900172355.1. Taxonomy (GTDB): domain Bacteria; phylum Pseudomonadota; class Alphaproteobacteria; order Rhodobacterales; family Rhodobacteraceae; genus Oceanicola; species Oceanicola antarcticus_A. The sequence goes on from NZ_FWFZ01000001.1 coordinate 429,962, forward strand.
CGCCGGCGTTGTTCACCAGCACATCCAGCGTCGGGACCCTTGCGGCGATCCGGCTCCAGTCCGCCTCAGACGCGACGTCGAGCGGCAGGAACTCCGCGCCGATGGCCCGGGCCGTCGCCGCGCCGGCGGCGGTGTCGATATCGGTGACGATGACTCGGGCGCCCTCCTCGGCAAAGGCGGTGGCGATGGCGATGGCGGCGCCGATGCCGCGGGCAGCCCCGGTCACAAGGGCGGTCTTTCCAGTCAATCTGGTCATGGGGTATCCTGGGGTATGTGCGATGGAATGCGGGCGTCGCCGCCCGATGCGTACCGCCCGGTCGGGGCGGTCTGTCCGGATTACCGGTTGCGCGTGTCCATCGTCGTCACTCCCTGAAGGTGGGATCGTCGGTACCGGACCGGGCGCGTTCCGTCAACGCTCCGCCGGGTGACAGTCCGGTCAGGTCAGAGCCCCGCGCGAGGTGACTTGCGCGATCTCCTCGACCTCGTCGCCGCGCATCAGGTGGACCCGGTCGAAGAGGTTGCTGACCACGCAGGCGTGGTTCGGGACGATCCGCAGCCGCTCGCCGATCTCGGGCTTGCGCGTGCAGGCCGACAGATCCACGACGCCGTGCTCTTCGGACAGCCCGGTGACCACCGCGTCGGGATAGGCCGGCAGATGCCCGAAGCCGGGCGCGCCGCAGGTATCGGCCGCGAGCGCCTTGGACCCGGCGTCGAGCACCGCGCGATCCGGCGTCGGCCGGCTGACCACCGTGGCCAGCACCGTCATCGCGCAATCCTGCAACGTGCCGTGGCCCCAGGCGACCTGCATCCGGTCGGAATACACATATGTCCCGGGCCGATACTCGGTCGCCACCGGGATCTGCCCGGCCCGCAACAGATCCGGCGTGCCTCCGGTGGAGATCACCTCTGACGCGAGCCCCGCATCCTCCAGCAGCGCCTTTGCCCGGGTCAGCCAGTCGTTCGTCTCCGGCCCGTGGCCCAGCGGCGGATAGGTCATCAGCCCGCCGAAATGCAGCCCCTCGGCCGCGTCGATCTGTCGGGCGAGGGACAGGGCCGCCTCGGGCGATTGCACGCCGCAGCGCCCCATGCCGGTGTCGCATTCCACCAGCACCGTCAGCGGGGCCTCGGGCCCGAATCGCGCGGCGTAGCCGGCGACGGTCTCGGCGCTGTCGGCGGTCACGCTCAGGCGCACGCGCCCGTGCAGCGCCGCGAGACGGTCGAGCTTGGCGGCCCCGAGGATGTTGTAGGGCAGGAAAATGTCAGCAAGGCCGCCATCGGCCATCGCCTCGGCCTCGCCCAGCTTCTGGCAGGTGACGCCGACCGCGCCCAGGGCGACCTGGCGCCGGGCCAACCCGGGCAACTTGTGGGTCTTCACGTGCGGCCGCAGACCCAGGCCGAGGTCGTTGGCCAGATCCTGCGCCATCGCCAGATTCGCCTCGGCCCTGTCCATGTCGATCAGCACTGCCGGTGTCTGTATCGCGTCGATATGCATGGCCCCTGCCTCGCTCCTTGCCGTCTTTGTCCGGCGCACCGTTACCGCGCCTGCGGGCGGAGCGATACCCCGCACAGGATATCGCGCAGGCCCTCGCCCGGCGCCCGCGCCTAGCCCGCGATCATGCGCAACGCGCGGGCCCGCGCGGCAGGGACGGCGCGGATCTCGAGGCCGGTGAAGACATGCAGGGTGTTCAACTCGCGGTCGACGACGGCGTGATCGGACACCCAGCCCCCCATCACCAGGTAGGTCCGCAAAAGCGGCGGCATCCGTCGCAGCGCCCCCCGGCGATCGGGTGCCGCGCCCCGGCGGGCGCACGCCCTGAAGCGGACCACATCTGCGCCCTTGACCTGCGGCCGCCAGCGTCCCGGCGCGAGGTGCTCGGCCGCCAGCAGATCGAACGTGTCGTTGTAGGCCTGCGCTTCGGTGCCAGGAAAGGAAGTACAGCCGAACAGCATCTCGACGCCCCGATCGTCCACGACCCGGGTCATCGCGGCCCAGGCCAGCCGCAGGACATCGCCGTCCCGGCAGCCGGGCGCGATGCAGAAACGGCCCATCTCGAGCATCCTGCCATCGAACCGCCGCAGTCCGCCAAGCCCGTAGAACTGCGCCGAATAGCTGCGCCCGATCTCGGCCCCGTCCGCCAGCGCCAGCAGGCGGAAGCAGCAGACAAGCTGCCCCGAGGACACATCCTCGACCAGCACATGATCGCAGGCCGCGTCGAACCCGTCGGCATCCATCCCGGGCCCCCTGCGGAAACACAGGTGACGCAGGCCCTGCGCCCGCCGGACATCGGCGGCGCTTTCTGCAATTCGCGCCCTGTAGGGTCCTCTGGCGAGGATCTGCCGCATGTCCCCTCCTGTGATCGCGCGGTTTGAACACTAGATAAGACGGGAACGTGACAGAAGGATAGAAGTACCAGATGGACAAGGTCATCAAATCCGACGCCGAATGGCGCGACCAACTTTCCCCGCAGGCCTACAAGGTGACCCGCAAGCACGGGACCGAGCGGGCCGGCACCCATGACGACTTTCCCAAGGAAGACGGCACCTTTGTCTGCACCTGCTGCGGCGCCCCCCTGTTTGACCAGGCACACAAATTCGAGAGCGGCACCGGCTGGCCGAGCTTCTACCAGCCGCTGGATTCGGAGCTGGTCGGCGAGAAGGAGGACAGATCGCTGTTCATGCGGCGCACCGAGGTGCATTGCAATCGCTGCGACGCGCACCTGGGCCACGTCTTTCCCGACGGGCCGCAGCCGACCGGCCTGCGCTATTGCATAAACGGTGTGGCGCTGGACTTCGTGCCCGAGGACTGAGCCCCGATTCCCGCGCCCGAAGGGTCCTGCGACTCGCCCGGAGGGCGGCGGCTAGCGGTCGCCGCCCAGGATCTGGGCGGGGTCGAAATTGCCCAGGTTGCCGATCAGCTGGCGGATGAAGGTGGTGTCGCGGATGTTGTCGTCGGTCACCCGGCGGGACAGCTCCACCACCCGGCCCTGCTCGAGCCCGAATCGCTCGATGTTGCGCACGACGCCCCCGTCGTCGAAGGTGATCGCCAGGACGACCCGGTCCACCTCTGTCGGCTCCAGCGGCCCGAAATGGCGAAAACGGCTTTGAACATAGTAAAAACCGCCGTCGTTCAGCACACCGCCCGCGGTGGGCTGGCCGATGATCTCGACCACGCTGTCGCGGGTGTCCACGCCGGGCTGGACCTCTACAAGCTCGGTCTCGGACGGCACGAATCCGTGGTTGCGATAGATCGGGGTGCAGCCCACGACCAGCGCAAGGGCAACGGCCACGACCGCGCCGCGCACACGCCGACTCGTCAAGTCCGGTCCGTTGCTCATGGTGCCCCCTTGTGCCGACGCTGTGCGCCCTCTAGGCGGATTACATCAGAAAGCGGAAAAATGACAAGGATCGATCCGTGACGTCCCCCCTGCCAAGCGAGGTCCTGCGCCTCGCGGATCTCCCGACCCGGAAGGTGACCCACGTGGTGCTGGAGCCCGACGGCCCCGCACGCAAGGCCATCGCCGAGGCCCTCGGCATCCCCGCGGTGCGCAAGTTCCGCTTCGACGCCCGGCTGGAGCCGCTGGGCCGCACCGACTGGCAATTGACCGGCACGCTGGGCGCCACGGTCGTGCAGGACTGCGTGGTCACGCTGGAGCCCGTGACCACGCGGATCGACGAAACGCTTGCACGGCGATACCTCGCCGATTTCGAATTGCCCGAGGACGGGTCCGAAACCGAGATGCCCGAGGACGACCAGGCCGATCCCCTGCCCGCCACGCTCGACCTCTATGCCGTCGGGGTCGAGGCGCTGTCCCTGGCCCTGCCGCCCTATCCCCGTGCCGAGGGTGCGGGGCCGGGCGATGCGCTCTTTGCCGAGCCCGGGGTTGATCCGCTGACCGACGACGCGGTCAAGCCCTTCGCCGGGCTTGCCGCCCTGCGCGACCAGCTGTCCAGCGGCCAGGAACCGGTGGACGACGACGACGACTCGGGCACGGACGAAGTCCCGGAAAAATAAGCGCGGGGCCCCCTTGCGCACTGAGGGAATCGCAGTATTTTCCGCGCTCCAGCGAAACATCGCTCGACAGAGCCGCCGAACAGGGCTAAGGCCCGCCGGTATCGCTTTGAGAGCTGCTTGAAATATGGGCCCAATGTGCCCGAACCACGGGGTTGAGACATGGCTGTCCCACAGAACAAGATTTCCAAGTCGCGGCGCAACAACCGCCGCTCGCACCACGCGCTGTCGGGCGCGAACCCAAACGAATGCGACAATTGCGGCGAGCTGAAGCGCCCGCATCATGTCTGCCCGTCCTGCGGTCACTACGCCGAGCGTGAAGTGGTCGCCATGGTCGACGAGATCGAGCTGGACGACGACGCGGCGTAAGGCCGCTCGGGGATATGACACAGAACGGCACGGCAACGACCACCCCCCTGCCAAAGGCGGGTGGCGTTGTTATTTCCGTCGACGCCATGGGTGGCGATAGCGGACCTGCGACCGTGGTGGCCGGCATCGCGCAATTCCTGGCCAAGGCGCCGGATGCGCGGATCCTGCTGCACGGGCGCCAGGATGTGCTGCGCCCGCTGGTCGACAAGCGCCGGATCTCAAGCCAGGTGACCCTGTGCGACGCGCCCGACGTGGTCGCCATGTCGGACAAGCCCAGCCATGTCATGCGCAATGGCAAGGGCACCTCCATGTGGTCGGCCATCGAATCGGTGCGCGAGAGAGAGGCGCAGGTCTGCGTCAGCTGCGGCAACACCGGGGCGCTGATGGCGGTGTCGATGATGCGCCTGCGCAAGATCGAGGGGGTGAACCGCCCCGCCATCGCCTGCCTCTGGCCGTCGCGCAACGCCTCCGGCTTCAACGTGATGCTCGACGCGGGCGCCGACATCCGCGCCGACCAGGACGATCTGCTGACCTATGCGCTGATGGGCGCCTCCTATGCCCGCAACGGGATGGGGATCACCCGACCTCGGATCGGCCTGCTCAACGTCGGCGTCGAAGAGCACAAGGGCCGGGCCGAGCTGAAGGTTGCCCATGAGCTCATCGCCCGCGCCGCGCCCGGCGCCGATTTCGAATACGTGGGCTTCGTCGAGGGCGGCGACCTGCCCTCGTCGCGGATCGACGTGATCGTGACCGACGGATTTACCGGCAACGTGGCGCTGAAGACCGGCGAGGGCACCGCCTCACTGATCTCCGAGCTGTTGCGCGAGGCGTTCCGCAAGACCCCGCTCAGCCGCGTTGCGGCGCTTCTGGCGATGACCTCGCTGCGGCGGCTGAGCAAGCGCATCGATCCGCGCCGCGTGAACGGCGGGGTGTTTCTGGGGCTCAACGGCACGGTCGTCAAAAGCCACGGATCGGCGGATGCCCTCGGCGTGGCCGCCGCGCTCAAGCTGGCGCATCGGCTGGCGAAATCGGGCTTCTCGGACAAGCTCGCCGCCCGGGTCGCTGCTTTCAGTGCGTTCACCCCCGAGCCCGGGACGACCGACGCACCAGAGGTCGACGACAAGAAGGGCTGAACCGCGCGGCCGGTGAGCCTTGCCCCGCCGGCCTGGATCGTACCGGCCCGGACCCGAAAGGCGACATGTCCGACGCCACGATTGGGCCGCACCGCGATGCAAGTCATCTCGCCATCTGTCGAATTGCCCGTTGGCCCGGCTGTCTCAAGAAGCCGGCCGAGGCCCCCCCTGTCGATAGAAAGCAGGCCGACCCCGGCCCCCTGAAAGCCATCCTCCGCTGCCCCCTGCCGCGGCACAACCGCACCCGCATCCCGCACGGCGACCTCAAGGTGGCCGACCCGCCCGGCAGGGGCGCAGCCCAGGCCGACGCGGTCGCGTTGCGGCAGCGCGATGACGCCCATTGGCAATCCCCGGTCCGCGCCCCCGCCCACATGCAGTTGACTCCGTTCCTTTGTGGTCCTTAAGGTCCTAGAAAAACAAGGGGATGGAGATGTCAGAGAAGACGCTAACGCGCATGGACCTTGCCGAAGCGGTGCACGCAGAGGTCGGGCTCAGCCGAAACGAATCCGCGGATCTTGTGGAATCGGTGATCAGTCACGTGTCCGATGCGCTTGTGCGCAGCGAGACGGTGAAGATCAGTTCCTTCGGAACGTTTTCCGTCAGAGACAAGACGGCCCGCATCGGCCGCAACCCGAAAACCGGTGAGGAAGTGCCGATTCTTCCCCGCCGCGTGCTGACCTTCAGACCGTCCCATCTGATGAAGGACAGGGTCGCCGACGGCAACCGGGGCTCCTGACTCCATGAGCAAATCCCCGGACGCGTTCCGCACCATTTCCGAGGTGGCCGAGTATCTCGACACCCCGGCCCATGTGCTGCGCTTCTGGGAGAGCAAGTTTCCACAGATCAAGCCCGTCAAGCGCGCGGGCGGGCGGCGGTATTACCGCCCCGTCGACATGGCGCTGCTGGGCGGTATCAAGCGGCTGCTGCACGAAGAGGGCATGACCATCAAGGGGGCGCAGAAGCTGCTGCGTGAACGCGGCGTGCGCCATGTCTCGAGCCTCGGGCCCGAACCCTACGGCGAGAATGCGCCCATGGCCGGCGCGGTGCTCGCCGAGACAGCCGACCGCGCCGCTGCCCCGCTTGAGCCCGGGGCCGAGTCCCCGCCGGAGCCGGTGACGGAACAGGCGGCCGGGGCAAAACCCGAACAGCCGGCCGAGCCCGAACCTGCATCCGCGCCGCCCATGGCCGACAACGTGGTGCCCCTGCCCCGCGCCGACCTGCCGGCCTTCCTTCAGCGCAAGGCGCCGGAAGCCTCGACCAAGACGCCCGACACCAAGGCGCCGCCGTCCGAAGAGGCCGCGCAGAAGGCGCCCCCGCCCAAGCCGAGCCCGTCCGCCCCTCCGGTTCCGGCCCCTCCCGAAGCGGCCGATCTGGCCGCCCGACAGCCCGCCGACCCGGCGCCCGATAGCGCTGAAGCACCGCCGACCGAGACGCGCGGCGCGGAGGTCGAGGACAAGCCAGCGGAAGACCCGCTGACGGAGCGGCCGCCGGACGGGCCCACGGTCATCCATGAGACCCCGCCCGGTGTCACCCACGCGCAACCCTTCCTGCCCTTCGGCACACGGTTGCCCGAAGCGGAGAATGCCCCGGTCGAAGGCGACCCGCACGGTGACCCTGCCGAGCAGGACGCGGCCCATGCCCGTGCCGACGCCTCGGACACCACGACGTCGCAGGATACCCCGGCATCGCAGGACACGCCCGCCACGCAGCACACGTCTGCGGCCGAGGATGGGCCCGCCGCGCAGGACGCCCCTGCCCCACAGGAGACGGCCGAGCCCGGGAAACCCGCCCCCCCGGCCACGGAACAGGACACCGGACAGGACACCGCGCCGTCCGCCAAGCCCGGCCGCCGCCCGCGCGAGGTCACGCCGGGGTTGCTGTCGGTTCTCAACAATCCCGAGCGCCTCTCGGCCCGGCCGAAGCGCCTGCAGCAGGCCCTCCGCCGGCTCTCTGCGCTGCATGCCGGGCTGGCCAGGGACCCCGACAGTCGCGAGCCCTGATTTGCGGGGTTGCGCGTCACGGCAAAACCGGTAGAAGACCCCTCACGTCGGGCTATGGCGCAGCCTGGTAGCGCGTCCGTCTGGGGGACGGAAGGTCGCAGGTTCGAGTCCTGCTAGCCCGACCAAATCAATCCGCCCGCCCCGCTACCGGGCGGGCGTTTTGCTGTCCGGCCCGGGCCTGGGACGGACCGCTCTCACCGGAGGGGAAGAGCATGACAGGCGTCTTGCCCAGCCAGCGCATCGCGGCGCTGATCGCCAGCGGCGCGATCACGGCCGATACGCCCTTCGTCGAGGGCCAGGTCCAGCCTGCGAGCCTCGACCTGCGCCTGGGCGCCAAGGCCTACCGGGTGCGGGCCTCGTTCCTCGCCGGCTCGGGCCGGACGGTGGCGGAGCGGCTGACGGAATTCGAGATGCACCGGATCGAGCTCGGACCCGGCGCGGTGCTTGAGAAGGGTTGTGTCTATGTCGTCCCGCTGATGGAGCGCCTCGCCCTTCCGGACGACCTGCACGCGGTGGCCAATGCCAAGAGCTCCACCGGGCGACTGGATCTGCTGACCCGCACGATCACCGATGGCGGCGTCGAATTCGACCGGATCGGGGCGGGCTACACCGGGCCGCTCTATGCCGAGATCTGTCCGCGCTCCTTTTCCGTCCTCGTCCGGCCGGGGATGCGGCTGAACCAGCTGCGCCTGCGGGCGGGACAAGCCGTTCTCGACGATGCCGCGCTTGCCGCCCTGCACGAAGCCGAACCGCTGGTGGATCGCGCCGCCCGGATCGACGGCGGGCTGGGATTCTCGGTCGATCTGGCCCCGGCCTCGGGCTCTCTCGTGGGTTACCGGGCCAAGCCCCATACCGGGGTCATCGACCTGGACCGGATCGGGCAATACGACCCGGCGGAGTTCTGGGAGGAGATCCACACCGGGAACGGGCAGATCATCCTCGATCCCGGCGCTTTCTACATCCTGGTCAGCCTTGAGTCGGTCACGATCCCGCCGGGCTATGCCGCCGAGATGGCCCCGTACCTGGCGCTGGTGGGCGAGTTCCGGGTGCATTACGCGGGCTTCTTCGATCCCGGCTTCGGCCATGCGTCAGCGGGGGGCCAGGGTGCGCGCGGCGTGCTCGAGGTGCGTTGTCACGAGGCACCGTTCGTCCTCGAGCACGGCCAGATCGTCGGGCGGCTCGTCTATGAGAGGATGGAGGCCGTGCCCGATCAGCTTTATGGCCGCGAGATCGCCTCGAATTACCAGGGCCAGGGGCTCAAGCTCTCCAAGCACTTCCGCGCACCGAAGCCCTAGCCGAGCGCCTTTCCCAGCCTCGGCAGCCGCGCCTTGCGCATCAGCTTGCGCATTTCCCAGGGGTCGCCCGACAGGCGCCGCGCCTCGTCCAGCACCCGGCCCGCGACCCGGGCCACGGCCCCTGCATCAACCGCGAGGCAGTCCATCGCGAGCGCGTCCGCGTCGATCCGTGCGAGCCCCTCCTCGGCCAGGATGTTGCGCGGAAAGTCCTTGGCGTTCTGCGTGACGATGCCATCGCAGGACCCCGCCACCGCGGCCGCCAGGACATGGATGTCGTCCGGGTCCGGCAGCCAGAATCGCCGAGGCTCGCCCGCGGGGACCTCCGCACCCGGAAACGCCGCGCGCAGCAGCGCCACCTCGCCCCGGGCCTGGTCCTCGCCGGCCGGGCCCAGCTTGGCCGCCGCCCGCGCCCATTCCTCGAGGATTCGCGCGGACCAACGCGGGGCGTAGAACCCCTCCTGCGCGAGGCCCAGCAACACTTCGCGCATCACGGTCGGATAGAGGACGCAGGCATCCAGCAGCAGGCGGGGCCGCCTGCCCGCGCGGACCAGCGGCAAGCTCACAGGCGAAAGACCAGCGCCTTGAGGTAGCCGGTTTCCGCCAGTTGCGGCAGCACCGGGTGATCGGGGCCCGCGCGGCCTTCGTGCACAAGCACGCCGCGCCGTCCGGCCTTGCCGATGCCCCGGGCCGAGGCCGCGCGGAACTTCGCCAGATCGGCCGCGTGGGAACAGGAGCACAGCACGAGATAGCCCCCCTCCTCGACCAGCGGCGCCGCCAGCCGCGCGACCCGTTCATAGGCGCGAAGGCCGGCCTCCAGCGCCGACCTGGACGGGGCGAAGGCCGGTGGGTCGCAGACCACCAGATCGAACGATGCGCCCTCTGCTCCAAGTGCTGCGAGCACCGCGAAGGCATCGCCGCCGCGGGTGTCGAAACGCTCGGCCAGCCCCGAGGCCGCGGCCCCTTGCCGGGCCAGCGTCAGCGCGGGCTCCGACCCGTCCACGGCCAAGGCCGAGGTAGCGCCCGCCGCGAGCGCGGCCAGCGAGAAGCCCCCGACATGGGAAAAGACGTCCAGCACGCGGGCGCCCCGGGCGAGCCCCGCAGCGAAGGCATGGTTGGGGCGCTGATCGTAGAAGAGGCCGGTCTTCTGCCCGCCGGTCAGGTCGGCCATGTAGGTCGCGCCGTTCATCGGCACCTCGACGGCCGTCTCGGGCGCCGCGCCCACCAGGACCTCGAACCCGGCGTCGAGCCCTTCGAGCGTCCGCGACCTGCCGGAGGCGTTCTTGAGCACGCAGCCGACCCCCGTGACCGCCACCAGCGCCGCGACCAGGGGCGCCAGCAGACGCTCGGCCCAGGCCGCGTTCGGCTGGACCACGGCAATGTCGCCGAACCGGTCGATCACCACACCGGGCAGGCCATCGGCCTCGGCGTGGACGAGCCGGTAGTAGGGCGCATCATACAACCGCTCGCGGTGGGCCAGCGCCCGGGCGAGCCGGCCCTCGAACCAAGCCTGGTCGATCACGGCGTCCGGCGACTGGTCCAGCATCCGTGCGACGATCTTCGATTTCGGATTGACCGCGACGACGCCCATGGCGACGCGGTTGGCGTCCTCCAGGATCGCCAGCGCCCCCGGCTCGATCGCCTTCGTGCGCCGATCCTGGACCAGCTCATTGGCATAAACCCACGGAAACCCGTGACGGACGGCACGGGCCTCCGCCTTGGGCATCAGGCGGACGACGGGCAGGTCTGACGACGAAAAGGGCGGCTCCATGACGGCTCTCCTAGTCTATCCGTCCTGCGGGCGAAAGAGCGACCGCTCGCCCCCGACGCCTGCCGCGCGGGGCCGGGCAGCCGGAGGCGCCGGTCGTCGACCATGTTTCCGCCCGCCCCCCGGGCCGCGCCCCCTTTTCGGCGGGGCCGATGAAACCCTCACCAACCCGACCGCGCCGGTCCGCGATCTCTCCTGGATCGCAGGAAATTCGGTGGTCTTCGAAACAAACCCGTGCATCATGCCTTGCAGATACGGGCCGGGCCGGACCATGGTCGGAGGATGCCGCCTGCTGCGGTCGATACTGGAGTTGTTAGCGGTAACGGATCCTGCTAAAAGGCCCTGTAAAACGCGAGGAAAGGAACGCCCCATGGCCCTTCACCCGACCATCGCCGCCGTAACCGACCGCATCATCGCCCGCTCGGAAAAACCGCGGGGCGAGTACCTGGAGCGCATGGCCGCGGCGGCTGCGGAAGGACCGCGCCGGGCCCATATGTCCTGTTCGAACCAGGCCCATGCCTATGCGGCCATGGGCGGCGACAAGGACAGTCTGGTGGCGGAAAAGACGCCCAACATCGGGATCATCACTGCCTATAACGACATGCTCTCGGCGCATCAGCCGTTCGAGACCTTCCCCGCGCTGATCAAGCAGGCCGCCCGCGCGGCCGGTGCGACCGCCCAGGTCGCCGGCGGCGTGCCGGCGATGTGCGACGGTGTCACCCAGGGCCAGACCGGGATGGAGCTGTCGCTCTTTTCGCGGGACGTGATCGCGCTCGCGGCAGGGGTGGGCCTGTCGCACAACGTCTTCGATGCGGCCCTCTACCTCGGCGTCTGCGACAAGATCGTGCCGGGACTGGTGATCGCGGCGGCGACCTTCGGCTATATCCCGTCGGTGTTCCTGCCCGCGGGCCCGATGACCTCGGGCATTCCGAATGACGAAAAGGCCAAGGTGCGGCAGAAGTTCGCCACCGGCGAGGTCGGCCGCGACGCGCTGATGGCCTCCGAGATGGCCAGCTACCATGGGCCGGGCACCTGCACTTTCTACGGCACGGCCAATACCAACCAGATGCTGATGGAGTTCATGGGGCTGCACCTGCCCGGCGCATCCTTCGTCAACCCCGGCACCGAACTGCGCGAGGCGCTGACCGTCGCGGGCACCGAGCGTGCGCTCGAGATCACGGCGCTGGGCAACGATTATCGGCCCGTCTCCGACATCCTGGACGAGAAGGCCTTCGTGAACGGACTGGTCGGCCTGATGGCGACGGGCGGCTCGACGAACCTGGTGCTGCACCTGCCGGCCATGGCGCGGGCGGCCGGCGTCATCCTCGACCTGCAGGACTTCGCCGACATCTCTGCGGTGACACCGCTGATGGCCAAGGTCTATCCTAACGGGCTTGCGGATGTGAACCACTTCCACGCGGCCGGCGGGCTGGGCTACATGATCGGCCGGCTGCTCGACGCAGGCCTGCTCCATGAGGACACGAAGACCGTCGCCGGGGACGGGATGGAGCTCTACACGCAAGAGCCGAAGCTCTCGGCCTCCGGCATCACCTACGCCCCCGGCCCGACCGAAAGCCTGAACGACAAGATTCTGCGCCCGGCCTCGGATCCGTTCCAGCCGACCGGAGGGCTGGTGCAGCTGACAGGCAACCTGGGGCGCGGGGTGGTCAAGGTGTCGGCGGTCGCGGCGGATCGGCATGTGATCGAGGCCAAGGTGCGCGTCTTTCACGACCAGGAGAGCGTGAAGGCGGCGTTCAAGGCCGGCGCGTTCACCGAGGACACCATCGTCGTCGTGCGCTTTCAGGGTCCGAAATCCAACGGCATGCCCGAGCTTCATGGCCTGACCCCCACGCTGGCGGTGTTGCAGGACCGCGGCTTGCGGGTGGCACTGGTCACCGATGGCCGGATGTCCGGCGCGTCGGGCAAGGTCCCCGCGGCCATCCACGTCTGCCCCGAGGCGGCCGATGGCGGCCCGATTTCCCTGCTGCGGGACGGAGATGTCGTCCGGCTCGATGCGGATACCGGGACACTCGAAAGCCTGACCCCGCTGGACGGCCGCAGCCCGGCGCCCGCGGACCTGGCAGGCAACGGCACCGGCGTCGGACGTGAATTGTTCGCGGCCTTCCGAAAGAACGTCGGCCTGTCCGCGGAAGGGGCCAGCGTCGTGGTCTGACGGACAGCTCATTCCGCCTCCGGCGGGAGTTTTCCTGCCAAGATGAAGCTTGTGCCTTCCAGATTTCATCTTGGCCAATAAACTCCCGCCGGAGGCTCCCACACTGGCAACCCGCGATGCGGAAAGGAACGAAGATGACCCCCGAACACGCCTCCCAGCTCAATGCCAAGGTCTGTGCCCTCGCCCCGGTCATCCCGGTTCTGGTGCTCGAAGACGCGAGCCTCGCGCAGGGGCTCGCCGAAGCCCTTGTGGCCGGAGGGCTGCCCGCACTCGAAGTGACCCTGCGCACCCCCGCCGCCCTCGACGCGATCCGCGAGATGGCCAAGGTGGAGGGCGGCGTGGTCGGCGCCGGCACTCTTCTTACTCCGGAAGACGTGGAGCGGGCAAAGGAGGCCGGGGCCACCTTCGGTGTCTCGCCGGGCGCCACCGACCGCATACTCGACGCTTGCGAGGCGAACGATCTGCCGCTCCTGCCCGGGGCCGCGACCGCGTCCGAGGTCATGGCGCTCTATGAGCGCGGCTACACGGTGCAGAAGTTCTTTCCCGCCGAGGCCAACGGCGGGGTCTCTGCATTGAAGGCGATCGGTGCGCCGATCCCGCAGGTCCGGTTCTGTCCGACCGGCGGTGTCAGCCTCGCCAATGCGCCCGAATACCTCAAACTGTCGAACACGTTCTGTGTCGGCGGCAGCTGGGTTGCCCCGAAGGATCGGGTCCTGGCGTCCGACTGGGCCGCGATCACGGCGCTCGCCGCCGAAGCTGCGGCCCTCGCACGATAACCTGTGCGCCGCGGCGCACTGGCCGGGTTGCACCGTCCCGATCCCCCTGCCGCGATCTCAGCCCAGGCGGCCGGCCCGGCCCCCGCGCCGGCGCGGCGAGGCCGGCGCGGCCAGCCCCTCCTGCAGGACGATCGTCATCGGATGCGCCTCGACACCGTAGGTGGTCAGAAGCTGCCGGATCGCGCCGGCGGTATCGGCCCCGGACGGCAGCGACAGCGCCCAGTCGAGAAAGATCGACCGGCACTCGGGCTGGCTGATCCCGTCGATCCTGTAGGCCTCGCGGATCAGCCCCTTGGGATCCGTCTCATCGGTCATCGTCGGCCTCGCTCACAATGCGACCGACACATGCGGCCGCGGCTTCTCCGGTCTCTTCCATCGCCGACTTCAGCGCGGCCTCGTCCGCCATTCCAGTCTCGCGCAATATAAGGCGCAGGCCGCCCTCGCCCACCGCCGAAAGATCGAGCGGCGCACCCGTGAGCAGTCTTGCCGACGCTTGCAGCGACCAGAAGAGCCGTGCCGCGCGTTTCAGCACCTCGGCGTCCGCCTGCGTCAGGATCCACGCCGCGACCCCGGCGTCAAGCTGTCCTTCGGTATCGCGCAGCGGCGAGCCCGCCAGCAGGGCGGCGGTTTGCGCGGACAATTCGATATCCTGCAGCCGCCCCGGCCCGGCCTTCGCGTCGAACGCCCCCTGCGGCGCCTTGGCCGCCGCCAGCCGCGCACGCATGTCGGCCACGTCCCGGCGGACCTGTCGCGCGGCGCCGCGGGCGTCGATCACCGCCCGGCGCACGCGCTCCACCTCACCGGCGAGTTCCTCGGCGCCGGCGATGGGCCGGGCACGGGTCAGCGCGAGCTGTTCCCAGGTCCAGGCCTCTTCGCGCTGATAGATCTCGAAGGAGGTCAGCGCCGTGGCGACCGGCCCCTGCCGGCCCGAGGGACGCAGCCGCATGTCCACCTCGTAGAGCCGACCCTCTGCCATCTGCGCCGACAGCGCCGTGACCAGCGACTGGGTGAGACGCGCGTAATAGGCCCGCGAAGACAGGGGGCGCCGCCCCTCCGACGCCTCGACCCCCGCCGGGTCGTAGATCACGATCAGGTCCAGGTCGGAGGTCGCATTGAGCCGCGCCGCCCCCAGCGACCCCATGCCGACCACCACCGCGCCGCGTCCGGGGGCCGGGCCGTGCTTGGCGGCAAACGCCGACAGCACCGCGGGCCAGAGGCCTGAGACCACGGCCTCGGCCAGGTCGGCATATTGCCGGCCCGCTTCTTCGGCCGAGATCAGGCCGCGCAGATGGTGCACACCGATGCGGAAATGCCAGTCCTTCGCCCAGCGGCGCGCGGCGTCCAGCTGCGCCTCGTAGTCGGGGGCGGCCGACAATACCTCGGTCAGCATGTCGCGCAGATGCGCGACCCCGGACCAGGCCGCGAAGAAATCCCCCACGATCACCGCATCCAGCACCCCGGCGTTGCGCGACAGGTATTGCGCAAGCGCGGGCGCCGTGGCGCAGATGTCGACGATCAGCTGTTGCAGCGGCGGGTTCGCCTCGAAGAGCGAAAAAAGCTGGACCCCCGCCGGAAGCCCCCGCAGGAACCCGTCGAATTGCGACAGTGCCTCCTCGGGCCGGGCGGCTTCCTTGAGCCGCGCCAGGATCGACGGTTTGAGCCGGTCGAAGATCTCCACCGCGCGACTGGAACGCAGCGCCGGGTAACGCATCCAGCGGGCCACCATGTCGGCGCCGAAATCGTCGGGCTGCGCCTCGGCGGGCTCCGGCGCGAAGAAATCCTCTGTCAGCGCGTCGACCGCGTCGAACCGCTCGGTCAGCTCGGTCCGCAGACCGGCGACGTCGCGCCCCATGAGGGCGGCAAGCCGGGCGAATCCCTCTGCGTCCCCGGGCAGATCATGGGTCTGGGTGTCGGCAATCATCTGCAGCCGGTGTTCCAGTTCCCGGTGCGCCCGGTAGTGCTCGGTCAGGGACCGGGCGGTCTCCTGCGGCAGCCAACCGGCCTCAGCGAGGCGCGCCAGGCCTTCATCCGTGCGCCGCACCCGCAGCGACTTATCCCGCCCGCCCGCGATCAGCTGGCGGGTCTGGGTGAAGAACTCGATCTCGCGAATGCCGCCCCGCCCGAGCTTGACGTTGTGCCCCTCGAGCGCGAAGGGCCCGCCGAGGTTCTTGTGATCGCGGATCCGCAGGCGCATGTCGTGGGCGTCCTGGATCGCGGCGAAATCCAGGTGCTTGCGCCAGACGAAGGGCGTGAGCGCCGCCAGGAACCGCTCGCCCGCGGCGATGTCGCCCGCGGCCGCGCGCGCCTTGATATAGGCCGCGCGTTCCCATGTGCGGCCCACGCTCTCGTAGTAGCTTTCGGCCATGGTCATCGCGACGCAGGCCGGGGTGACCGCCGCATCGGGCCGCAACCGCAGGTCGGTGCGAAAAACATAGCCCTCGGCGGTCGCGTCCGACAGCAGCGCCCGCAGCGCCCGGGTGACCTTGACGAAGACGCTGCGGACCTCGGCGAGGTCCCCGGGATCGTAGGCGGTGTCGTCGAACAGGCAGATCAGGTCGATGTCGCTGGAATAATTGAGCTCATAGGCGCCGCCCTTGCCCATCGAGAGCGCAACCATGCCCGCCGCGGTGTCGGCATCGTCTGGCCCCTTGCCCGGCAGCTTGCCACGCCCCAGCTGGACCGCCACGAGCCGCCGCAGCGCCAGGTCCACCGCGCTGTCCGCGAGCCGCGACAGGACAAGCGTCACCTCCTCCAGGGACCAGGCCCCGCCGAGGTCGGCCATCCCGGTCAGAAGCGCCACCCGGCGTTTGGCCCGGCGCAGCTCGGTGCCCAGGTCGGCCAGCTCGAAATCCTCCAGCCGGGCGAGCTCTGCCTCGAACGCCGCCTCAGGCGCGTCGCAGGCGGCCGCGAACCAGTCCCGCTCGCGGTGCAGCAGCCCGCAGAGGTAGGGGCTGGACCCGGCCGCCCCCGCCACCAGCCCGCGCAGCTCCGCCGGCAGGTCAGGGTAAAGCGCGGCCGCCTCCCGGCCCCGGTCGGCGTCGAAAGCATCGGGCGACCGTGTCAGGCGGGCGGCGAGGCTCATGCCCGGACGTCCGGACAGGCGCAACGCGCGGCTTTCAGGGCTTTTTCACGAAGATCGGCCAAACTGTTGTCTCCCCGCGCCTGTTGTATGACTTTCGCGCCGAACGCTAGAAGGGGGAGCAGACATGAGCAAGAGCCTGCAGCGGGTGAGCGAGGCGCTGCGCGACAGCGGCCTCAAGCCCTACATCCTGGAAATGGGAACAGAGAGCCGGACCGCGCAGCAGGCGGCCGATGCGGCCGGCTGCGCGCTGGACCAGATCGCCAAGTCCATCGTATTTCAGGGGGCCTTGTCCGGCGAAATCGTCCTGTTCCTGACCGCGGGCGGCAACCGGGTCGACGCCGATCGCGCGGCCAGCCTGGCCGGCGAGCCGCTGACCCGCGCCGACCCGAAAGTGGTGCGCGAGCGGACAGGCTTTGCCATCGGCGGCGTCGCCCCGATCGGGCACCTGTCCCCGGTCCGCGCCTACTGGGACCCGCGCCTGTCGGAGTTCAGCGTCATCTATGCCGCCGCCGGAACACCGCGACATGTCTTTCCGATCACCCCCGCGGACCTGATGCGCCTGACCGATGCCAGGGAGGGGCCGTTCACCGCCTGACGCCCCGGCGCGCCGCACCTTCGGAGCGCCGCCAGGATGGGCGGAGCCGGGTGATTCCCGGGCAGTCGTCATGTTGTGCGCCAATGCGGCCGTGCGCGGCGCTCGATCCGCCAGGACAAGCGATTGCATCGGCCCGACGCGGCGACAAACTGCCCGAAAGGGTCGGATCCGTCGCAATTGACCAAGCATGCGGCGTTGCAGCGACACTGTCGGAGAGCGGGATATGGGACAGCGAAGGATGCAAGCGCGGCGGCCTGTGGCACGAAAGGGCGATCCATGATCAACGTCTTGGCCGGGGTCTGGGCCCTTTTGCTCGGCATCGTTCTGATCATGCTGGGCAACGGCATGCATTTCACCCTGATCGGTCTGCGCGGCGGGATCGAGGGCTTTTCCTCCGCGGAACTGGCCGTCATCACCTCGGGCTATTTCCTGGGCTTCTTGTCGGGTGCGCGCCTGACCCCGCTGATGATCCAGCGCGTCGGCCATGTCCGGGTCTTCGCCGCCCTCGGCAGCTTCATGTCGGCAGGGCTGATCGCGCTGCCGCTGCTGACCGAGCCCTGGGCCTGGACGTTGCTGCGGATCCTCGTGGGCTTCTGCATGTCCGGCATCTATGTGGCGGCCGAAAGCTGGCTGAACGCCGCCGCCAGCAACGACACCCGCGGCAAGGTCCTGTCGGCCTACATGATGGCGCAGACGCTGGGGATCATCGGGGCGCAGGGGCTGTTGACCCTGGGCGACGCGGGCACCTCCGTCCTGTTCATCTGCGCGTCGATCCTGGTCTCGATCTCCTTCGCGCCGATCCTGCTGTCGGCGACCCCCGTGCCCGCGGTGCAGGTCGCCCGGCCAATGTCGCTGCGGGCCCTTTTTGCCGGCTCGCCGTTGGGCATGGTGGGGATCTTCCTGCTTGGTGCGGTCTATGCCACGCAATCGGGCATGGGGGCCGTGTTCGGATCCCAGATCGGGATGTCGGCGGCGCAGATCTCGCTGTTCGTGGCGATGCTGTTCGCGGGGGCCCTGGTGTTGCAATACCCGATCGGCTGGCTGTCCGACCGGGTCGACCGGCGCAGGCTGATCTTCGGCGCGGCGACCCTTGGCGCGGCGTCCTGCGGGCTGGGCTGGCTGACCGGCGGCGGATTGTGGGCCCTGATGGCCGCGGCGTTCTTTGCGGGCGGGGTCACCACGCCGCTCTATGCGCTCTTTCTGGCCTATACGAACGATAGCCTGTCCTCGGACGACATGCCCGCCGCGTCCGGCGGGCTGGTCTTCACCTTTGGCCTGGGCGCCATCGCCGGCCCGCTGGTGACAGGCTGGGCGATGCAGCGGATGGACCCCTATGCGTTCTGGCTGGTGCTCGGCATTACCTTCGCCGTCATCTCGCTCTATGCGCTCTATCGCATGACCCAACTCGCGACCTCACCGGTCGCCGATACGGAAAGCTACCTGAACGTGCTCCCGACCGCATCGCCCATCGCCGTCGAGGCGGCGGCGGAATGGGCCGTCGAGAACGCCGAGGCCGAACGCGAGCTGGAAGAACAGGCCTGATCCGCCCCCTCCCCCCCGCGCCGATCCTTCCGGCGCCGTCCTCCACGGGAAGAAGCGGTGAAAATCGCAAGCTGATCAGGTGGTTGCCGGAATGATGTGAATTCTTTTAACATAGACCCTTGAACGGGGGCCCCGGGCCACGCATATGGGGTGATGTGAAAGGCATTCACATTAACCCGCACCGCTCAAGGAGACCCTGATGACCGACGCTTCCCTGCAAACAGCCAGACCGCAAGAGGGCTCCGGCCTCATGGGCTGGTTCTCTCGTGTCGAAGCCTGGCTCGATGACCGTGGCAAAGGCGCGTGGATCGCCGCCATGGTTCTGGGCTTCATCCTCGCGTGGCCCATCGGCCTCGCCCTTCTCGCCTACATGATCTGGAGCAAACGCATGTTCAGCCGTTCCTGCGCCTCGCGGCGCTCGCAATCCCGCCACACCTACCATTCGGCGATGAAATCCTCGGGCAATTCGGCCTTCGACTCCTACAAGACCGAGACCCTGCGCCGCCTGGAAGAAGAACAGGCCAGCTTCGAGGCCTTCCTGGAGCGCCTGCGCGAGGCCAAGGACAAAGCCGAGTTCGACCAGTTCATGAACGACCGCGCCCACAAGGCCGGTGACGACGGCGACGAAGCCGCCGCATGATGACCCTGCCGGGCGGCCCCTTCTAGAAAGGGGGCGGCCCGGCCATTCGTGATTCCAGCCAGGAGCAGACAAGATGTATGCCGACGGACACTCCGCGCCCCGCACCGCCGGGCGCCTTCCCGATCCCCGCAGCCGCCCCGACTTCTACGAGGGCGTGCCGGGCAAGCGGTTCGGAGCGTGGATCGCCGACACGGTGCTTGTCGTGCTGGTCTGCGTCCTGCTGCTACCCTTCACCGCCTTCTTGGGCCTCTTCTTCTTTCCGGTGATGATGCTGATCGTGGGCTTCTTCTATCGTTGGTCCACGCTGGCCGGCGGCTCTGCGACCTGGGGCATGCGCTTGATGGGGATCGAGCTGCGCGAGGCCGACGGGCACAGGTTTTCGAACGGGACCGCCCTGGCCCATACCCTGGGCTACAGCGTCTCGATCGCGGTGCCGGTCCTTCAGGTAATCTCAATTGTTTTGATGTTGATCACGGACCGCAAGCAAGGTCTCACGGACCATATCATTGGCACGGCGGCTCTGAACAAACCGGTCTGAGGCGGCCGCGGCACCGGCAAACCGGCGCCCCCTTGAATAGGGGGGCTTGGCGGGCCGGTAACGCATTGCTAACCTCTAAGCCGAGGAGCACTGCCACCCATGCGTCACACCCTGCCGCTCGCCCCGCAATTCTACGTCACGGCGCCGCAACCCTGCCCTTATCTTGAGGGCCGGATGGAGCGGAAGCTGTTCACCGCGCTGCAGGGCGACAGCGCGGAAAAGCTCAACGATGCCTTGTCGAAACAGGGGTTTCGCCGCTCGCAGAATGTCCTCTACCGGCCATCCTGCGCGGATTGTTCGGCGTGTCTCTCCGCCCGAATCGCGGTCGATCGGTTCACCCCGACCAAGAGCCAGCGCCGGGTGACCCGCCGCAACAGCTTTCTGGAGCGCCGCGCGAGTGCGCCCTGGGCGACCGAAGAGCAGTTTGCACTGTTCCGCGACTATCTCGACAGCCGCCACGCGACAGGCGGGATGGCCGACATGGACCTGTTCGAATTCGCGGCGATGATCGAAGAGACGCCGATCCGTTCGCGCCTGATCGAGTATTCCGACCCGGCGGCGCCGCGGGACGATGCCCACGGCGGGCTCGAAGCGGTCTGCCTGACGGACGTCCTCGATGACGGGCTGTCGATGGTCTATTCCTTCTTCGACCCCGACCTCATGCGCAATTCCCTGGGGACCTACGTGATCCTCGACCACATCGCGCTCGCCCGCGGTATGGGGCTGCCGTATGTCTACTTGGGCTACTGGGTGCCGGGCAGCCCGAAGATGGGCTACAAGGCGCGGTACTCGGGCCTCGAGATCTATCATCAGGGCCAGTGGCAGCGGCTGGACGACCCGGACGGGTTCTCTGCCGACACCCATCCGCTCTCGGTCGCCCCAATCGCCGAGCAGGTGGCCCGGATCAACCTTCCCGACAGCCGGCCAACCGGACGCGACGATCGCTGATCGCGTCCGGCAAGGCGCTCTGATCCCGACGGACACCGCCCGCCCCGGCGCGAGCCCGATTATTCGCGAATAATCGGTCCGGATATTCGCGAATATCCGGGAGCCGGCCGGTCAGTTGCCAAGAAGGTTCGGGACGATGGTCACCACGCCGGGGAAGAACCACAGCAATGCAAGCCCCACCACCTGGATTCCCACGAAGGGAACGATGCCCCGATAGATATGCCCGGTGGTCACCTGCGGCGGCGCGACGCCACGCAGGTAGAACAGCGCGAACCCGAAGGGCGGCGTCAGGAACGACGTCTGCAGGTTCACCGCGATCATGATCGTCACCCATTTCGGATCGAACGTGCCGCCGTAGATCACCGGCCCCACAATCGGGATCACGATGTAGATGATCTCCAGGAAATCGAGCACGAAGCCCAGGATGAACAGCACCAGCATCACGATGAGGAACACGGTGAATTCGCTGTCGAAGCTCTTGAGGAACTGCTGGATGTAGTGCTCGCCCCCGAAGGAGATCACCACCAGGTTCAGCAATTGCGAACCGATCAGGATGGTGAACACCATCGAGGTGACCTTGGCCGTCTCGCGCACCACCGGTGTCAGGACCTTTCCGGCCAGCAGCACCCAGCAAGCGTAGAGAATCGAGAACATCGCGAAGAGGAACGCTGCGAAGGCCACGAGATAGGCGATGACGTCCTCGGCGCGCGCATCCTCCTGTCCGATCCGCATGTCGAAATTGGTTCCGACCAGCAACATGATCGCCACCGCGAAGGTGCCCCACAACACGATCCGGGGAGAGCGCCCCTCTTCGGAGAGCTTGCGATAGGCGGCCAGCATGATCGCACCGCCCGCGCCCAGCGCGGCGGCGGGCGTCGGGTTGGTAATCCCGCCCAGGATCGAGCCGAGGACCGCGACGATCAGGACCAACGGCGGGAACACCACGCGGATCAGGTCGTTCTGCCCAAGCCGCGCGGCCGCGTGCCGGCACCCCCAGAGCGCGATCAGGAACGGAACAGCGAGGATCAAGGTGGTCGCGCCCGGCGTCGTCACCGGAGAGATGAAGGCCGCATCCAGCAACAGGGCCAGACCCAACCCGCCGCCACCGATCAGCAGCGGCACAGGGCTGGCCGAGGGCAGCACGCCGCGCGCCAGCACCAGCATCAGCGCCAGGATCAGCACCGCGATGGCCACGCCCGGGCCGATCGGGGCCGCATCGGCGATCCGCTGCACCTGGATCTCGGCGCGCTCCTCGTCCGAGAGGGCGCGGGATTCGGTCACGCCGCCCGAGGCGTCGATGGCCGTCTGTTGCGCCACAGCGTCATCCCAGGCGTCCTGCCCGTGAAGCTCGATCATCGCCGCAGCGCAATCGGGCGAGACGTTCGTCCGCAGCGTGGCGTTCTGCCCAGCGTCGGAAAACGAGCCGACGGTGACGTTCTGCGATCCCACCAGCCCCACCTGCCCCGCGCCGATGACCAGCGCGACAAGCAGCACCGGCACGCCCAGGAACCAGGTCAACCCCTCGTTGCGGGTGATCGGCTCGCC
This sequence comes from Roseisalinus antarcticus, assembly GCF_900172355.1. GTDB lineage: Bacteria > Pseudomonadota > Alphaproteobacteria > Rhodobacterales > Rhodobacteraceae > Oceanicola > Oceanicola antarcticus_A. The sequence continues at coordinate 452,372 of NZ_FWFZ01000001.1, forward strand.
GTTCGCCGCGCCCACGTCGACCGCGGGGGCCTTGGCGGGGTTCAAAAGCGCATAGCCGAAGGCATAGCTCGCATAGAGCACCGCCAGCAGAATCCCCGGCAACAGCGCCGCCTGGAACAGCGTTCCCACGGACACGACCGCGGGCTCGCCCAGGTAGGTCAGCGCGTCGGAACAGCCGACCGAGGCCGCGCGGGTTTCCTGCGCGGTCGCATAGAGGTCGCCCGCCAGTGTGCCCAGCAGCACGATCACGATGGAGGGCGGGATGATCTGGCCCAGCGTCCCCGAGGCCGCGATCACGCCAGTCGCAAGCTCCGGCGAATAGCCCGCCCGCAGCATCGTCGGCAGCGACAGCAGGCCCATGGTCACGACCGTGGCGCCGACGATGCCGGTGGAGGCAGCAAGGAAGGCGCCGACCAGCACGACCGACACGGCCAGACCGCCCGGCAGCGGGCCGAAGACCCGCGACATTGTGGTCAGCAGGTCATCGGCGATCTTGGAGCGTTCCAGCGTGATGCCCATCAGCACGAACATCGCCACCGCCAGCAGCGTCTCGATCGACTGGCCGGCGAGCACACGCTCGTTCATGCGGTTGACGATGAACGACACGTTGCGGTCCAGCGCGACTTCCCAGCCCTGGGGGAAGACCGGCTCGGAGATCCGCGGCAGCTCGGGGTATCGGAAGATCGAGATGTCGCCCGGCCTGATCCCCTGCGCGGTCAGCGCATGGAACGCCTCGGAGCTGGTGTCCAGCGCCTGGTGGATCAGCAGGCCGTTGGCGTCCAGCATCGCGATGATCGCGAACGAGATGACCGCCGAGCCGCCGATGGCGAAGGCCACCGGAAAGCCCGAGAGAATTCCTGCGAAGAGCGAGAGGAAGACGATGATCAGGCCGACTTCGACCCCGTCCAATCCGAAAAGCATGTGTCCTGTCCCCGGGGTCTTTAATGGGTGCCTTCGTAGGCTTCTTCACCCTCGCCGAGCGAGTCGCGGTCGAGGTATTTGCCATAGCTCTCCGGTCCTTCTCGCCACTCGAGGAACGAGCGGTAGAAGAAGGCGACCGCCTGCAGCATCACCATCAGCGTGAAGGCGCAAAGCAGGACCTTGAAGAGGAAGTAGGCGTTGAATCCGTTCGGGCTGAAGCCGATGGTTTCGACGTTCCAGCGCACGGCGCGGGCCTTGGTCAGCAGCCGGTCCAGCGTGTCCGAGGCCGACGGGTTCGGCGTGATCAGGTGCCGCCAGAGAAAATACCAGCCGTAGAGCCAGGTGATGATGGCGGCGGGCAGCATGAAGAACAGGCTGCCGAACATGTCGATCACCCGCTTGGTGCGCTCCGACACCGCCGAATAGATCAGGTCCACCCGCACGTGGCCGCCCTGAACGAAGGTATAGGTGGCGCAGAGGCAGACGATCATCGCGTTGTAGAGCTTCAGCTCTTCGGACCACCACGAGACGTCCTTGGAGAACGCGGCCCCCAGCCCGAGGCTGATCTCGGACACAGCGAAGACGCGCTGCATGAAGATGATCAGGATCTGTTGCAGCACCAGCAACAGGCCGGCCCAGGCGAAGAAGCGCCCGACGCCGTTGGCGAAGCCCTCTAGCACCCGGGTCACGCCCCACATGAACGGGGGCCGCAGGACCCCCGCCACGGTGACGGCCAGGAACAGGAAGAGGACCGCGAAGGCGAGCTCGGTCGAGCCGCCGTAATAGACGAAGCGCATCAGCGCTTCCTTGTCCTCGGTGGTGTTCGCCCAGCTGAGCCAATCAAGCCATTGGCCCATGTTCAGCAAGGCGCGGACGATGTTGTAGGGCGCCTCGATCAGATGCGCGAAAAACCAGCCCAAGGCGTTGCCGCCCCATGCGTCGACCAGTCCCATGGTCTCCCCCCGTCATTGCGTGACGTCGCCGCCCATGTCCGGCCGCCCGGACCCGATCGGCAAGTGCGCACGGGGCCCCGCGAAGGAGGCCCCGGCAATCTTATCGCATCGGTCGGGCCTCAGCCCATGATGCGGTCACGCTGGGCGCGATAGGTGCCCTCGGATTCGGTGATCCAGTTGGACGAGGAACGCATGGAGGTCATCGCGCTTTCGCGGATGCGGTCATAGAGATCGTCCCCGGCATAGCTGTCCATCGTTTCCTGCGCGGCCACGCCCATCGCATCCCAGACGCTGTCGGGGAAGGTCAGGACCTGCACGCCACCGGACTGAAGACGGGCCAGCGCGGCACCGTTCTCGGCCAGGAACTGGCTGAGATTGTACTGGTGCGCCTCGCCTGCGGCGATTTCACAGATCCGCTGCTGTGCGGGGGTGAAGCTGTCGAACACATCGCGGTTGAAGGCGAGCGACAGGCCCGCGCCCGGCTCGTGCATGCCGGCGGTGTAGTAGAACTTGGTGATCTCCTGGAAGCCGGCCTTCTCGTCCGCCCAGGGGCCGATCCACTCGGTCCCGTCGATCGCTCCGGAGGCAAGCGCCTGGTAGACTTCGGCGCCGGGCAGGTTCTGGACCGATGCGCCCATGCGGCCGAGGGCCTCGCCGCCAAGGCCCGGCATCCGGAACCGAAGGCCCTGGAAGTCCTCGGGACCGGTGATCTCCTTGGCGAACCAGCCGCCGGACTGCGCACCGGTGTTGCCGCCCAGGAACGACTTGAGGCCGAAGATCTCGCCCAGCTCGTCATGCAGCTCGTGGCCGCCGTCCTGGTAGTACCAGTTGGCCAGTTCCTGCGCGGTCATGCCGAAGGGCACGGCGGTGAAGAACGCGTAGCCCGGATGCTGACCCACGAAATAATAATCGGCCCCGTGGTACATGTCGGCCTGGCCCGAGGTCACGGCGTCGAACACCTCGAAAGCGCCGACAAGCTCGCCCGCGGCCTTGAGGTCGACGGTCAGCTGGCCGTCGGTCATCGCGGTGATGGTGTCGGCGCAGCGCTGGGCCGCGTCATGCACACCGGCAAGGCCACGGCCCCAGGTGGTCACGAGCGTGAGCGTCCGGTTGCCCTGGGCATAGGCCGGCGCGGCCAGCGTCGAGGCGGCCGCTGCGGTGCCGCCGATGGCACCTTTGGTCAGGAATGAGCGACGATCCATGGTTGTCCTCCCGTTTTTTGTTGACGTGCCTGACCTCTCCCGTGGCGCAGGCGGATCGTTTGAAGTGGCGGCACGTTAGCGCCGCCCGCACACCCACGCCATACCCATCACTGCGTAGAGCCGCGGCGCCCGGGGGCCGGTGCGCCCGAAAAACAGGCGCATCCGGTGCGGGCCGGCATTGCGCCGGCAAGGTGACTGAGGGGCCGGCGCGGCTACTGGATCTTTGATTCACCGGTGATTCGCCCTATCGATTCTCAATGGCCTTCAAGCGTCTCTCCTACGGGCAGAAGCTCTTCATCCTGGCGACGGTCCCGTTGCTGCTGTCGGTGGCGCTGATCAGCGTGCTGGTGGAGCGTCAGAGCCGTGCGCTCGCCCAGCGCGAGATCGCGGCGCTGGAGGCGCAGATCATGCAGGCCAAGCGCCAGGAGCTGACCAATTACATGTCGCTGGCGCGCACGGCCTTCGTCAATGACTACGGCCGCGCCGGGCCCGAGGACGACCTGGCCAAGCTGGAGGTCACCCGGATCCTCGCCGCGATGATCTATGGGCAGGACGGGTATTTCTTCGTCTTCGACTACGGCGGCACCAACCTCGTCGCCCCGCGCCAGACCACGCTGATCGGGCGCAACTGGACCGGGCTGCGCGATATCGACGGGGTGCCGATCACCGACGAGCTGATCCGCCTGGCCCGGTCGGGCGGCGGCTTTCACGAGTTTCAATGGCCCAAGCCCTCGACCGGAGAGACCGCGCCGATGCTGGTCTACGTCAACGGGTTGCAGGACTGGAAATGGGCGATCGGCACCGGCATCTTCCTGGACGAGGTACAGGACACGATCGCCGCCGCCCGCGCCGAGGTCGAGGCCCGCATCCAGCGCACCACGCTCTATATCCTGGCCATCGCGATCGGCGCCTTGCTGGTCGTATTCGGCACCGGGCTGGTCCTCAACATCCGCGAGCGCTGGCTGGCCGACGCCAAGCTGAAGGAGCTGACCCAGCGGATCATCGACACCCAGGAGGAGGAACGCGGCCGCGTCGCCCGCGAGCTGCACGATTCGATCAGCCAGATCCTCGTGTCGGTGCGCTATGCGCTCGAACTCGCGCGCCGACGCCTGTCCCTCGGCGATGCCCGCGCGAGCGACAGCCTCGACAAGGGCATCGACGCCCTGGGCGGCGCGATCCAGGAGGTCCGCCGCATCAGCCGCGACCTGCGCCCCGGCGTGCTCGACGACCTCGGCCTGGGCCCTGCGCTGCAGACGCTGACAGAGGAATTCACCGCCCGCACGGGGATCACCGTCGATTTCGAGACCGTGGTGTTCCGCAACCGCCTGGACGAGGATGCGCGGATCGCGCTTTACCGGATCGCCCAAGAGGCGTTGACCAACATCGAGCGCCATTCCGGCGCCACCCACGCCACCATGAGCCTCAAGGGCAACCGCATGGGCGGCCTGCTGCGGATCGCAGACAACGGCCGCGGCCTGCCCAAGGACGTGGAGACCGCCCGCGGCCTCGGCCTGCGCAACATGGCCGAGCGGGTCGAGCATCTGGGCGGAACCTTTCGCCTGTCCGCCGCCCATCCGGGCACCCTGATCGAGGCGCAGGTGCCGCTGTCGCACCTGCTCACCCCCGAAGACACCGGCAAGAAGGAGACTGCATGATGATCCGGGTCGCGATCGTGGACGACCATCCGATGGTCGCCGAAGGCATCCAGTCCATCCTGGAGACCTATGACGACATAGAGATCGTCGCCTCCCTGCGCGGCGGCCAGGAAGCGGTCGACCAGGTGGAGGCGCTGGCCCCCGATGTCATGCTGCTCGACCTCAACATGCCCGGGCTGGGCGGGCTTTCGGCCACCGAGATCATCCTCGAGCGGCGCCCGGGCACCCGCATCCTGATCCTGTCGATGCACGACAGCCCGGAATACATCTCGACGGCGTTGCGGCACGGGGCGCGGGGCTACGTCCTCAAGGACGTGCCCGTGGAGGAGATCCGGACCGCGATCGACGCGGTGATGGCGGGCGAGCAATACCTCTGCACCGGGGCGCGCACATCGCTCCGGCCGATGACGGCGGACGGACGCGAGCCGCTGACGGGCCGCGAACAGACGATCCTTTTGCAGCTGGCGCAGGGCAAGTCGAACAAGGAGGTGGCGCTGGCTCTCGACATCTCGGTGCGCACGGTCGAGACCCATCGCAAGAATATCCGCCGCAAGCTGGGGATTTCCTCGACGGCCGGCCTCACCCGCTATGCCCTGGAACATGGCGTGCTGCAGGGCACCGGACGCTAGGCTGCGCTCAATACTCCGGTAAGTTTTCTGCGCTAGGACTGGGCCATGACATGTGAGCCCACTTCAGCCCTGCACGACCGACGGAGCCTTTTTGACGTCCGGCGCGTCAGTGATCCGCCGCGCCTTGCCCTTGGCGAACTGATCGGCTCGCTGAGTTTCGCACTCGACATGACCGAGGGCCAGCCACCGGGGCATTCCGTGCGCTGCTGCTGGATCGGCACCCGGATCGGCCGCGCATTGGGGATGTCGTCGCAGGCCTATGACGATCTCTACTATGCGCTCCTGCTCAAGGATCTGGGGTGCAGCAGCAATGCCGCCCGGATCTGTGCGCTCTACCTGACCGACGACCTCCGGTTCAAACACGACTTCAAGGTGCTCGACGACAGCCTCATGTCCGTGCTGCGCTTCGTGATCACCCGCACAGGGGCCGGCGCGGGCCTGTCGGAGCGTCTGCGCGCCACCGTCAACGCCCTGCGCCAGGGCAGCAAGATAAGCCGCGAGTTGTTCGAGACCCGGTGCCACCGCGGCGCCGACATCGCCGCCCGGATGCGGTTTCCGGCCGGCGTGCAGGACGCGATCCGCAACCTTGACGAGCACTGGAACGGGCGCGGTCAGCCGTGCAGGATTTCGGGCAACGAGATTCCGCGCATCGCCAACATCGCCCTGCTTGCGCAGGTCGTGGATGTCTTCCACACCGAAGGTGGTCCCGACGCGGCCATGGCCGAGGCCACGCGCCGGGCGGGCAGCTGGTTCGACCCGCAGCTGGTGGCGACCCTGTGGAAGGTCTCCCGCAATCCCGGGTTCTGGCAGGCACTGCGCGATCCCGAGCTTGAAACAAGGGTCTTCGCGCTCGACCCCCGCCGGGACGGCACCCCGGTGGACGAGGATTATCTCGACGACATCGCCGAGGCCTTCGCCGATGTGGTCGATGCAAAGTCTCCCTTCACCGCCGACCATTCCAAGCGCGTGATGTTCTATGCCGACATGATCGCCGAAGAGCTTGGCCTGGAGTCGGATCACAGGCGATGGCTGCGCCGGGCGGCCCTGCTGCACGATGTGGGCAAGCTGGCGGTCAGCAACCAGATCCTCGACAAGTCCGACAAACCCGATGCCGAGGAATGGCAAGTCATCCGCAGCCACCCGACCCACAGCCGCGCCATCCTCGAGCGCATTGCGGCCTTCCGTGACATCGCCCCCGTTGCCGGCGCCCACCACGAACGGCTTGATGGCGCGGGGTATCCGCTGGGGCTGGACGCCGCGTCGCTGTGCCTGGAGGTGCGCATCCTCACCGTGGCGGACGTGTTCGACGCGCTCTCGGCCGCACGTCCCTACCGCGCCGCCCTGCCCCTCGACACCGTGCACGAGATCATGGGCCGGAACGCCCGCAGCGCCTTCGACCCGCTCTGTCTCGAAGCGCTGAAGACCGGCCTGTCCCGGCTCGGGACGGCCGTGGCGCAATCTGCCGCCTGAGATTGCGCCCCCAACCATGGGACGGTGGGCGGGGCGCCTTTGCCCGTCCCGCAGGGGAGGGGCAAACAGCGTCGTCCACCGCTCCCGGCGCCTTACCGGCTTGCCCGACAACGCCACCCGCGCCTCTTGCTAGGGCCGACCTCAGCGCCCCGATCCAGCATGCAGAAAACGACGGTGCGACCGACGTCCGTCAGTTCTGGCCTCCTCGCATCCCGAACCGCCCCGACACAGGCTGGATCGAAAGCTCTCGCCTCATGGCCCGAGAGCCGCTTGGGCCGGTGCCGCGCCAGGCCGACGGCACACCCCCGGATCGGGCGCAGTCAGCCCGACGCGCACCCCCTCGACAAGGGACAAACAGCGGTGCGCCTTGCCATGACGTCCCTCTCCCACTTGATGAATGTCGCACATATCATCAGCGATCCTGCCGGCCTCCTCTCACCCGTTGCGGGCCGAAAGGGGCAACAGCGCAGGGCTCGGGCGATCAAGCTCCGCGGGCGGGGTCCGCCGAAGGATGCCGACGCGGCCGCCTTCGACCGCAGCATAAGCGGCAAAGATGCCGGACTTGGAGCCATCATCATGCCGACTCCGCGCCGCGCGGCCGGTCGTCAGATGCGAAAAGGGGCCCGGACATCGCCCGGACCCCTTTCCAAGGTCTCGGCAATGGATCCTAGAAGATCGAGAAATCCGCGTCCTCGAGATCCTCGATATCAGTGTTTTCCAGCCGGATCGTGACTTCGCCCGCCTGGATCACAGCGACGCTGTCCTCCTGGCTCAGGAAGAGGTCGTCGAAGCTGTCGACCCCGTCGATCCCCTCGATCTGGATGCTGTCTTCACCGTTGCCGAAATCGGTCACGGTATCCGTCCCGCCGTCGGCGCCGAAAGCGAACACGTCATTGCCCCCATCCCCTTCGAGCTGGTCGTCGTCAATCCCGCCGTCGATGAAATCGTCGCCCGAGCCGCCGTAGATCTCGTCATTGTCATCCTCGCCGTAGATGATGTCGTTGCCCGCATTGCCGCGCATCACGTCATCGCCGTTGGACAGCTGCTTGTCGCCCGCGTCGTCGGGCACGTTCAGCGCGTCGGGCAGATCCGGCGAGAGGCCGCCGTACATGATGTCGTCACCCGATCCCCCCTTGAGATCGTCCGACCCCTCGCCGCCGATGATCGTGTCATTGCCCGCGTTGCCGCTGATCACGTCGTCGTCGAAGCCGCCGTCGATGTAATCGTCGCCGGTTCCGCCCGCGACGCTGTCGTTGTCGTCGCCGGTAAAGACCGTGTCGTTGCCCGCGCCGGCCGCGACCTCGTCCTCGTCGTCCCGGCGGTCGTCATCGCCCTCGAACAGCCCCTCATAGGGCAGGTTCGGGGTGCCCGAGATATCTGGCACCACCCCGAAGCCGGACTGCACGTTGCCGGAGGTGTCGATGTAGTCGTTCCCGGTGTCGCCCCGCACGAAATCGCTGCCGTCGCCGCCATAGACGGTGTCGTCGCCGTCGCCCGCGCCGATCTCGTCATCGCCGCTGCCGCCGTCGAGCAGGTCGTTGCCCTCGCCGCCGGTCAGCATGTCGGCCCCCGCGCCGCCATAGACGATGTCGTCCCCGTCCTGGCCGAAAAGCTCGTCGCCGCGTTCGCCGCCGAAGACATAATCGTTGCCGGCCCCGCCCTTGATCACGTCGCTGAACCCGCCGCCATAGATCTCGTCTTCGCCCGCGTTGCCCGACAGATCGTCGCGTCCCTGACCGCCCAGGATGACGTCGTTGCCGTCGCCACCCGAGATCACGTCCTTGCGCGCGCCCCCGTCCAGGAAGTCATCGCCGCCGGCGCCCCGGATCTCGTCGTCGTTCTCGCCGCCATAGACGGTGTCGTCGCCCTCGCCGGCGAAGATGCTGTCATGGCCGAAACCGCCGTGCACCTCGTCGTTGCCCGCCCCCGCATCGACCTTGTCGCTGCCGCGCCCCGCGTCGATCTCGTCGTCGCCATCGCCGCCATAGATCTCGTCATCGCCCGCGCCGGCCAGGATCCGGTCGTCCCCGTCGCCGGTGGAAATCGTGTCGAACCCGTCGAAGGCCTCGATGTAATCGGCCTCTTCGCCGGTGGCGATGTCGTCCTTCTGGGCAGAGCCGAAGGTCGCGGCCATCTCGCCGTCCTCCGTCTCGTAGAAGACCACGCCGCCGTTCGACGTGGCGGCGGCGTCGAGCCCGCCCGAGACGAGCGCCGTGGCGGCCAGTTCGGCCTGCGGCTCGTACTCGGTCCCGTCGTCGCCGAAGAATCCGACGTTCACCGGGCCGGCGATGCCGTCGTTCTCGCCGAACGAGGCCACGAGCCATGTTCCGTTGTTCATCTGAGCGGTGACCGGCGCGGCGCCGGCGAATGCCTCGAGTAGATCGTCCAGGATGGCCTGGATAGCAGCAGGCAGCATGTTCTTCCCCCATTTGGAAATACCACGGCGCCGCCCTCCACAGGAGCGCCCTCACCCGGACAGTTATTGTCGAATTTGTGGCAAGAGCCGAACAAATCTTCGCAATCGCCCTGATGCCGGTGACATTCCCGGGGGAAGCCCATGGATTGTTTCCGAAATCCGCAGCCGGGCACACGCGCAGGGCGAACCCGCCGCCTGCGCACCGTCGGGCGGAGGGCGCCGACTCGGCCGTGCGAGCCGCCCTGAGAGTTGGATCGTGAAAGATAGTTACGAAAAAGGACGGCCCGGCGACATTTTCTCCGCAAGGCTGGTTGACCTTGCCGGGGCGAGGTTGCATAAGCCGATCTGCACGAAGGAGCCAAGGCATGTCCCGTATTCTGGTACTCGTAGGATCGAAGCGCATGGGCCGGTAAGCCGGACACCCTGAACGGTCCCCATGCGCCCCCGACACCCTCGGGGGCTTTTTTGTGCGCAACAGCAGGACCGCGCGACAGGCGCGGACAACAAGACGGCGTGAAACACGTAAGATACGTGAGACAACGGAGACAAAGATGACGCGTCAGATGACCGGAGCGAAGATGGTGGTTCAGGCCCTGAGGGATCAGGGCGTGGACGTTGTATTCGGCTATCCCGGCGGCGCCGTGCTACCGATCTATGACGAGATCTTTCAGCAGAACGACATCCGCCACATCCTTGTTCGGCACGAACAGGGCGCCGTCCACGCGGCCGAGGGCTATGCCCGCTCGACCGGCAAACCGGGGGTCGCGCTGGTGACCTCCGGACCGGGGGCGACCAACGCGGTCACGGGGCTGACGGACGCGCTGCTCGATTCGATCCCGATCATCGTTCTGACCGGCCAGGTGCCGACCTTCATGATCGGCTCGGACGCCTTCCAGGAGGCCGACACCGTCGGCATCACCCGGGCCTGCACCAAGCACAACTGGCTGGTGAAAGACACCGACCGGCTGTCCGGCACGATCCACGAGGCGTTCCACGTCGCCAAGTCCGGCCGTCCCGGCCCGGTCCTGGTCGACATTCCCAAGGACGTGCAATTCGCCACCGGTGCCTATACCGGCCCGCTCAAGGGCCCGCGCAGCCATTACGCGCCGCAGCTCAAGGGCAATATCGACACGATTACCGAACTGGTCGCCGCGATGGAGACCGCCAAACGCCCGGTGTTCTACACCGGCGGCGGGGTCATCAACTCCGGCCCGGCGGCAAGCCAGCTGCTGCGCGAACTGGTGGAGGCCACGGGCTTTCCGATCACCTCGACCCTGATGGGTCTGGGCGCCTACCCCGCGTCGGGCGAAAAGTGGCTTGGGATGCTGGGGATGCACGGCCTCTACCAGGCCAACATGGCGATGCATGACTGCGACCTGATGATCAACATCGGGGCGCGGTTCGACGACCGGATCACCGGCCGCATCGACGCCTTCTCGCCCGACTCGCGCAAGGCCCATATCGACATCGACCCGTCCTCGATCAACAAGGTCATCCGCGTGGACATGCCGATCGTCGGCGACGTGGCCCATGTGCTCGAGGACATGCTGAACGTCTGGAAATCGCGGGGCCGCAAGACCCACCGCGAGGGCCTCGCGTCCTGGTGGCAGAAGATCGACGGCTGGCGGGCGATCAATTGCCTGTCCTACAAGCAGGAAGGCAAGGTCATCAAACCGCAGTACGCGGTCGAGCGGCTCGAGGCGCTGACCAAGGACCGCGACCGCTACATCTGCACCGAGGTCGGGCAGCATCAGATGTGGGCGGCCCAGTACATCGGCTTCGAATCGCCCAACCGCTGGATGACCTCCGGCGGGCTGGGGACAATGGGCTATGGCCACCCCGCGTCGATCGGCGTGCAGATGGCCCATCCCGACGCGCTGGTCATCAACGTGGCGGGCGAGGCGTCGTGGCTGATGAACATGCAGGAGATGGGCACGGCCGTGCAATACCGCCTGCCGGTCAAGCAGTTCATCCTCAACAACGAGCGGCTCGGCATGGTGCGCCAGTGGCAGGAACTGCTGCACGGCGAACGCTATTCCCAGAGCTGGTCCGAGGCCCTGCCCGATTTCGTCAAGCTCGCCGAAGCCTTCGGGGCCAAGGGCATCCTGTGTTCGGATGCCGACGACCTGGACGACGCGATCATGGAGATGATCAACCATGACGGGCCGGTGATCTTCGACTGCCTGGTCGAGAAGCACGAGAACTGCTTCCCGATGATCCCCTCGGGCAAGGCGCATAACGAGATGCTGCTGGGCGGGTCCGAAACCCAGGGCGCGATCGACCAGAAGGGCTCCGTGCTCGTCTGACCGGCCGCGATACAATGAAAAGGCGGCCGGACACCGGCCCGGCCGCCCCTTTCCCCTGTTAGGAAGAAGTCGACTCCATGTCTCCGCTGAAGATCAAGAAAGGCTCCACGAGCCATTCCGCCTACAACCTCCGCGCCAATTATTCCGACGTCGAGGAGTGGCATACGCTGGCCGTCCTGGTCGAGAACGAGCCCGGCGTCCTCGCCCGGGTGATCGGCCTGTTTTCGGGCCGGGGCTACAATATCGAAAGCCTGACCGTGGCCGAGGTTGACCACCTGGGCCACCTCAGCCGCATCACGATCGTGACAGTCGGCACGCCGCAGGTGATCGAGCAGATCAAGGCGCAGCTTGGCCGGATCGTGCCGGTGCACAAGGTGCACGACCTGACGGCCGAGGGCCGCGCGGTCGAGCGCGAGCTGGCGCTGTTCAAGGTCGCGGGCAAGGGTGACGCCCGTATCGAGGCCCTGCGCCTGGCCGAGATCTTTCGCGCCAACGTGGTCGATTCGACACTCGGCAGCTTCGTTTTCGAGATCACCGGCACGCCGGAGAAGATCGACGCCTTCGCCGAGTTGATGCAGCCGCTCGGCCTGGTCGAGGTCGCGCGGACCGGCGTCGCCGCGCTGGGACGCGGCGCGGAATAGGAAGCTGCCGCGCTGGGACGCGGCGCGGAATAGGAAGCCGCCGCGCTGGGACGCGGCGCGGAATAGGAAGCCGCCGCGCTGGGACGCGGCGCGGACTGGAAAACTGTCGTGGCGGCAAGTCGGATGTGATCTGGACCCTGTCGGCCCAAGCTGATTTGTTGAGCCCAAGAGTCAGGAAGGCCGCGGAATGCCAAGAAAGATCATCATCGACACCGACCCCGGACAGGACGACGCGGTCGCCATCCTTATGGCGCTGGCCTCGCCCGAGGATCTGGAGGTGCTGGGTATTACGGCGGTGGCCGGCAACGTGCCCCTGGAGCTGACCGAGCGCAACGCGCGGATCGTCTGCGAGCTGGCGGGCAAGCCCGGGACGCCCGTCTATGCCGGCTGCGACCGGCCGATGAAGCGCAAGCTGGTCACGGCGGAGCATGTCCACGGCAAGACCGGCCTCGACGGCCCCGATCTGCCAGTGCCGACGATGCCGCTGCAACAGGCCCACGCGGTCGATTTCCTCATCGAGACCCTGCGCGAGGCCCCCTCCGGCACGGTGACGCTCTGTGCGCTCGGGCCGCTGACGAATATTGCCACCGCCTTCACCCGGGCCCCCGAGATCGTGGAGCGCGTGCAGGAGATCGTGCTCATGGGCGGGGCCTATTTCGAAGTGGGCAACATCACCCCCGCAGCCGAGTTCAACATCTACGTCGACCCCGAAGCCGCTGATATCGTTTTCAGATCCGGAATACCGCTGGCCGTCATGCCGCTGGACGTCACGCACAAGGCGCTGACCACCGCGCCGCGCATCGACGCCTTTCGCGCGATGGGCACGAAGGTGGGCAACAACGTGGCCGCATGGGCCGATTTCTTCGAGCGTTTCGACGTCGAGAAATACGGCTCCAACGGGGCGCCGCTGCACGACCCCTGCGTCATCGCCTACCTGATCGAGCCGGGCATTTTCGAGGGCCGGCACATCAACGTCCAGATCGAGACCCTGTCGGAGCTGACCCTTGGGATGACCGTCGCCGATTGGTGGCGCGTCACCGACCATGCGCCCAATGCCATGTTCTTCGGCGACCTCGACGCGGACCGCTTCTATTCCCTTCTCATCGACCGCATTTCGCGGCTCTGACACCGGATCGGTCCCGCGCGGCGCGGCGACCCCCACGGAGGCCCATGACAGCGATCAGGCTCTGCTCTCCCGAAGATGCCGGCAGCGTGCTGCCCCTCGTGGCCCGGTTCCACGAGGAATACGGCCTCGACACCACCGAAGAGCATCGCGAGATGGCGCTGACCCCGTTGCTCGAAGGCTCACCGCTGGGGGCGGTCTGGATCTTCGGCCCCGCCCGGGCGCCGGTGGGCTACATGGTGGTGACGTTTTCGTGGTCGCTGGCGATGGGCGGCATGGATGCCTACCTCGACGAGATCTACATCCGACCCTCCGTGCGCGGCCGGGGCATCGCGTCCGAGGCGCTGCACGCGGTCGGCAAGGCGCTGCGCGAGGGCAACGTCCGCGCCCTGCACCTGGAGGTCGACCGCTCCGCTCCCGCCACCCAGCGCCTGTTCGAGAAGGCCGGGTTCCGCCTGCGCGACCGCTTTGGCCTCATGGGCATGACGCTCTGATCCCCGGATTTCGGGGACAGGCGGCTTTCGCGGCCCCGCGGGCAGCCGGAACCCTTGGGTTGCGGGCCAGGACGCCCTAAGTTCGAGGCATGAGCATCGCAATCCCCTTCGACAACAGCTACGCCCGGATGCCGGCGCGTCTGTTCACCGCAATCGACCCGACGCCGGTCCCGCGCCCCAAGTTGATCGCCTTCAACGAGACGCTCGCCACCGATCTGGGCATCGAGACCGGCAGCCTCGACGCCGAGGATCTGGCCGGGCTCTTTTCCGGCAACCGGATCCCGCAAGGCGCGGCGCCCCTCGCCCAGGTCTATGCCGGGCACCAGTTCGGCAACTGGAACCCGCAGCTTGGCGACGGCCGCGCGATCCTGCTGGGCGAGGTCGCGGGCACATGCGGCCGGTTCGACATCCAGCTCAAGGGCTCCGGCCCCACGCCCTATTCGCGGATGGGCGACGGCCGCGCCTGGCTCGGCCCGGTGCTGCGCGAATACGTCATGAGCGAGGCCATGCATGCGCTCGGCGTGCCCACGACCCGTGCGCTGGCCGCGGTCAGCACCGGAGAGACGGTCCTGCGCGAGGCGCCCCTGCCCGGCGCGATCCTGACCCGCGTGGCGCAGAGCCATATCCGCGTGGGCACCTTCCAGTTCTTCGCCGCCCACGGAGACACCGACGCGCTGCAGGCCCTCGTGGATCACGTGATCGCGCGGCACTATCCTGAAATCGAGAGCATCCCGCAGCTGCTGGAAACCGTGATGGAGCGGCAGGCGCGGCTGATCGCGCAATGGATGTCCTTCGGCTTCATCCACGGGGTGATGAACACCGACAACATGACCGTCTCGGGCGAGACCATCGACTATGGCCCCTGCGCCTTCATGGATGCCTATCACCCCGACACGGTGTTCTCCTCGATCGACCAATACGGGCGCTATGCCTATTCCAACCAGCCCCACGTCGGCGTCTGGAACATCGCGCAATTCGCGACCGCGCTCATTCCGCTGATGGCGGACCGCGACCGTGCCATCGAGGACTTCACCGAGATCGTGAACCGGTTCCCGGCGCTCTTCGAGGCGGCCCGCACAGCGCGGTTCGCCGCCAAGCTCGGGCTGCCCGGGCTGGAGGATCCAGCGATCGTCGAGGATCTGCTGGCCCTGATGGCCGAAGATGGCGCGGATTTCACCAATGTCTTCCGGAATCTGCCCGAGGCGCGGGACGAGTTCGTCAATCGCGAAGGCTTCGATGCCTGGGCCCGCCGCTGGCAGGCGCTTGGCCCCGACACGGCGCTGGCGGCCCGGCACAATCCGCAGGTCATCCCTCGGCTGCACCTGATCGAGGCCGCGATCCAGGCCGGGGTCGCGGGCGATTTCGCCCCGTTCGAGCGGCTGCTGGCGGTCATGACCCGCCCGTTCAAGGCCCCGCCCGACGCCGAGGGCTTCACCCGGCCGCCCAGCGCGGCCGAACGCGTGCCTCGGACCTTCTGCGGCACGTGACATCGGGCCCGCCGCGCGGCCTTTCGAAACGTCCGGACGCACGGTAGGATCGTGCCAAAGGAGCTTGCGCCATGACCCTCGATCACACCGCCCCCGCCCAGACCTCCGCCGCCGGCCACGGGCCCGGCCTGTCCGCCTTCGACTGGACCGATCCGCTCGGGCTGGAGGCGCAGCTGACCGAGGAAGAACGGATGCTGCGCGACGCGGCCCATGGCTTCGCCCAGCGGGTACTGCAACCGCGCATCATCGCCGCCCACCGGGACGCGACCGTCGCTGCGGAGGTCTTTGCCGAGATGGGGGCCGAGGGCCTTCTGGGCCTGACGATCCCCGAGGAATACGGCGGGCTTGGCGCGGGCTATGTCACCTACGGCCTCGTCGCGCGCGAGATCGAGCGGGTCGATTCGGGCTATCGGTCGATGATGTCGGTGCAGTCGAGCCTGGTGATGTATCCGATCCACGCCTACGGCTCGGAGGAGCAGCGCCAGAGATACCTGCCGAAGCTGGCCGCAGGCGAGCTGATCGGCTGTTTCGGCCTGACCGAGCCCGATGCCGGCTCTGATCCCGGGGGGATGAAGACCCGCGCCGTCAAGACCGCCAATGGCTACCGGCTGACCGGGTCCAAGACCTGGATTTCGAACGCGCCGATCGCGGATGTCTTCGTGGTCTGGGCCAAGTCCGAGGCCCACGGCGGCAAGATCCGGGGCTTCATCCTCGAAAAGGGGATGACCGGCCTCTCGGCACCCAAGATCGACGGCAAGCTGTCGCTGCGGGCCTCGGTCACCGGCGAGATCGTGATGGACAGCGTCGAGGTCGGCGAAGAGGCGCTGTTGCCCGGGGTCGAGGGGCTCAAGGGGCCGTTCGGCTGCCTGAACCGGGCGCGCTACGGGATTGCCTGGGGCGTCATGGGCGCGGCGGAATTCTGCTGGCACGCGGCCCGGCAATACGGGCTCGACCGGCACCAATTCGGCCGGCCGCTGGCGCAGACCCAGCTGTTCCAGAAGAAACTGGCCGACATGCAGACCGAGATCGCGCTCGGCCTCGGCGGGGCGCTGACGCTGGGGCGGATGATGGAGGCGGGAACGGCGAGTCCGGAAACAATCTCTCTCATGAAGCGGAACAATTGCGGCAAGGCGCTGGACGCGGCCCGCGCCGCCCGCGACATGCACGGCGGCAACGGAATAAGCGAGGAATATCAGGTGATGCGCCACATGCTGAACCTCGAGACGGTGAACACCTACGAGGGCACCCACGACGTGCACGCGCTGATCCTCGGCCGTGCACAGACCGGCTTGCAAGCGTTCTTCTGAAAGGTCACAAAAAAGGGGGCCGCGCCGGACGGCAGGGCACGACACGGGAGTACCGACCATGGCTGAACCGGGCAGCGGTGTTCACACCGACCTCAGCGACCTCGGGGGCGACGCGTGGCGCCACGCTTTTTTCGCGGCCGGGCGCGATGGCGGTTTTCACGAGCCTCTGGGCCCATATCACGACGCGGTCTGCGTGGTCGGCGGCGACAGCCTGGTGGTGACCTTCGAGGTCGACAGCCGGATCGAGGATGTCGCCACCGACAATGCGCCGCGCGGCTGGATCATGGCCCGCGACGAGGGCTGGTCCACGCTGACGCTGCTCAGCCGTGGCGAGACCTGGTACCGCGACAGCGCGGTATACGATTTCTTCGACCGGATGACCGATGGCGGGTTCTTCGAAGAGTTCGAACGGGTTCTGTTCTATGGCGCGGGCTCGGCGGGCTATGCCGCCGCGGCCTTTTCCGTGGCGGCGCCGGGGTCGCGGGTGGTGGCGCTGCGGCCGCAGGCCACGCTGGATGCGCGGACGGCGGGCTGGGATCCGCGCTACCGGGCGCATCGGCGCGTGTCCTTCGAGGATCGCTATGGCTATGCGCCGGACATGCTGGAGGCCGCCGACGCGGGCTATGTGCTCTATGATCCGGCCGAGGACGAGGACGCGATGCATGCGGCCCTGTTCCGCAAGCCCAACGTGACCCGCCTGCCCTGCCCGCAGCTGGGCTGGAACCTCGACCGAAACCTGCACGGCATGGATATCCTGGCACCGATGATGCGGCACGCCATGGCCGGCGACCTGACCGAGGCGCGTTTCTGGGCGCTGATGCGGGCCCGCCGGACCCACGCGCCCTACCTGCGCAGCCTGCTGACGCGGCTGGAGGATTCCGGGCGGCTGGAGCTGGCCAAGCGCGTCTGCCGCCATGCGATCACCAAGACGCCCCGGCCGCATTTCCGCAAGCGCCTGGCCGCGCTGGAAGACCGCGAAGCCGCCTGGACCGCCGCCCAGTGACGATTGGCCAGTGACGATTGGCCGGTGGCGGACAGCCCAGTGACGGGTGGCCCATCGCCGGAGGCACGCCGACGGTCACCATGTTCGCAGGCAGCCTTGTGACGGCCGGCGCAGTCCGGGGCGCGGCCCCGGGTCGGCACTAGGTCTTGGGGCCTTCGACCACCTTGCGGATCGCCGCGATGATCCGGGTCGCGAAATAGCCCAGCGCCCCGCCGAGTATCAGCCCGAAGGGTGTTCCGCTGTCGAAGGCCGCGTTGAGCAGGGCGGCGGCCAGCATCACTATCATGAAGGCCAGCGCCTTGATCTCGGCCGGCTCGACCTTGACATGCGCCGCCATGGACCGCGCGAGCGGCCGCGCGGCGGTCTCTTCGGCGGCCGGTGTCAGGTAGCCGGCGACAATGGCGATCAAGAAGCCGAGCATGGGGTGTCTCCGATCCAGAAAAACGCGTGCCATCAATATCGTCCGGTCCGTGGCGCGGCGCAAGGGGCGTGGCTCTGGTGCATGGACGCGCGGCGATGTAAGCCAAGGGCATGACCCAGACCCTGACCCTGCGCCGTCCCGACGACTGGCACCTGCACCTGCGCGATGGCCCGCTGCTGCACGGGGTCCTGTCCGACAGCGCGGCGCATTTCGCCCGGGCGATCATCATGCCGAACCTCGTCCCGCCGGTGGTCACGGGAGCGCAGGCCATGGCCTATCGCGAGCGGATCCTGGCCGCGCGCCCCGAGGGGTCCGCGTTCACGCCGCTGATGACGCTGTACCTGACCGAGGAGACCGACCCCGAGGACGTGGCCCGCGCCCATGCGGACGGCATCGCCACGGCGGTCAAGCTCTACCCGGCGGGGGCGACGACGAACTCCGCCTCGGGGGTGCGCGACATGGACAAGGTCCGCCCGGTGCTGGAGCGGATGGCCGAGATCGGCATGCCGCTGTGTGTCCACGGCGAGGTGACGGATCCGGATGTCGACATCTTCGACCGCGAGGCGGTGTTCATCGACAAGGTGCTCAAGCCGCTGCGGCGCCAGGTGGCCGACCTGCGCATCGTGATGGAGCATGTGACGACCCAGAACGCGGTCGATTACGTCCGCGACCAGCCCAAGCGGCTGGCGGCGACGATCACCACCCACCACCTGATCATCAACCGCAACGCGATGCTCGCGGGCGGAATCCGGCCGCATTACTACTGCCTGCCGGTGGCCAAGCGCGAAAAGCACCGGGTCGCCCTGGTCGAGGCGGCGGTCTCGGGGGACCGGCGCTTTTTCCTCGGGACCGATTCCGCGCCCCACCTGGACTCGGCCAAGCTGCAGCCCTGCGGCTGTGCCGGCGTCTATTCCGCACCGGTGACACTGAGCTGCCTGGCCGAGGTCTTTGACGTGGCCGGTGCGCTGAAGAAGCTCGAGGATTTCGTCTCGCTCAACGGCCCGCGCTTCTACCGGCTGCCGCCCAATGACGAGACGGTCACGCTGGTCAAGGGGCCGCCGCTGGACCGGACCCGAGTGCGCGAGACCGGCGCGGGGCCGGTCACGGTGTTCGACCCCGGCTTTCCGCTGCACTGGCGCGTCCGGGACTGAGGGGCCGACATGAGTTTTCTTGCCAAGATGAATGGAGCGCGTCTGACATGATCCCCACTGGATTTCTGGACAAACAGGAGATCGCGCGGCTGAGCGCCAGAATGCTGCTGGAGATCGGTGCGGTGCATTTCAATGCGCGGGAGCCGTTCACCCATGCCAGCGGCAACCGGGCGCCGACCTATATCGATTGCCGCAAGCTGATCTCGTTTCCGCGGATCCGGGCGACGCTGATGGATTTCCTGGCCGTCACGGTGATGCGCGAGGCGGGCTTCGAGGCGTTCGACAATATCGCGGGCGGCGAGACGGCGGGCATCCCCTTTGCCGCGCTGATGGCGGAGCGGCTGGCGCTGCCGATGACCTATGTGCGCAAGAAGCCGAAGGGATACGGGCGCAACGCGCGCATCGAAGGCGCGATGTCCGAAGGGCAGCGGGTGCTGCTGGTGGAGGATCTGACCACCGACGGCGGCTCCAAGCTGTCCTTTGTGGAAGCGATCCGCGAGACCGGCGCGAGCTGTGCGGCGACGGCCGTGATCTTCTACTACGATATCTTCCCCGAGACCGTGCCACGGCTTGCCGAGCACGGGGTCCAGCTGATTCACCTGTGCACCTGGTGGGACGTGCTGGCCGAAGCCCGCAGCCGCGGCAGTTTCGATGCCGAAACGCTCGATACGGTGGAGGAATACCTCCGGGCGCCGCGCGAGTGGACACCGGCCGGCTGATCCGCGCCTTGCGCGGCCGATTTGCCGTCAAGATGTTGACCTGTGCCGGCATGGCGCCCCATGCTGTTGTGGCCGGACACAGCTTTCACAGACGATCCACAGAGATATACAATTTGCGCAGCGTCCGGGGTTCGGCCTATGACGACCGGCACGAGGAAATCGAGTGGGGTTCGGGATGAACGATATCACGGCATTCAGGGTCGGCGCACCTGCGCCGTCCGAGGCGGGGACCGGAGATCTGCCGCATTCGACGGAAGCCGAGCAGCAGCTTCTGGGCGCGATCCTGACCAACAACGACATTTTCGACCGGGTGGCCTCGATCATCGGGCCGGAGCATTTCTATGACCCCGTACACCGGGCGATCTATGAGACCGCGGCGGCACGGATCACCAAGAACGCGCTCGCCTCGCCGATCACGCTGAAGGCCTTCCTGGAAGAGCACGAGGGCCTCAAGGAGCTGGGCGGACCGGCCTACCTGGTGCGGCTCGCCGGCTACGCGGTGTCGTCCTATGCGGTGCGCGACTACGCCCAGATGATCTATGACCTGGCGATTCGGCGGGAGCTGATCTCTCTGGGCCAGGACATCGCCGACAGGGCGGGCCGGGTCGAGGTGCATTCGGAGCCGCGCGAGCAGATCGTGGACGCCGAGCAGAAGCTCTACAAGCTCGCCGAGCAGGGCCAGACGGAGCGCGGGTTCCAGTCGTTCCTGCGGGCGGTGACGGACGCGGTGAACGTGGCCAACGCGGCCTATCAGCGCGAGGGCGGGCTTGCCGGGATCTCAACCGGGTTGACGGACCTGGACCGCAAGCTGGGCGGGCTGCACAAGTCGGACCTTCTGATCCTCGCCGGGCGACCCTCGATGGGCAAGACCTCGCTGGCGACCAATATCGCGTTCAACATCGCCAAGGCCTATCGCAAAGGCACCCTGACCGACGGCAGCGAGGGGGCGGTCGATGGCGGGGTGGTGGGGTTCTATTCGCTGGAGATGTCAGCCGAGCAGCTTGCCGCGCGGATCCTGAGCGAGGCCTCGGAGGTGCCCTCGGAGCAGATCCGGCGCGGGGACATGACCGAGGGCGAGTTCCGACGTTTCGTGGACGCGGCGAAGTCGCTGGAGGCCTGCCCGCTTTATATCGACGACACGCCGGCCCTGCCGATCAGCCAGCTGGCCGCGCGGGCGCGGCGGCTGAAGCGGACCTACGGGCTGGATGCGCTGTTCGTGGACTATCTGCAGCTGGTGCGGCCGGCGAGCGCCAAGGACAGCCGGGTCAACGAGGTCTCGGAGATCACCCAGGGTCTGAAGGCCATCGCCAAGGAGCTGGACATTCCGGTCGTCGCACTCTCGCAGCTGTCGCGCCAGGTGGAAAGCCGCGAGGACAAGCGGCCTCAGTTGAGTGACCTGCGGGAATCGGGCTCGATCGAGCAGGACGCGGACGTGGTGATGTTCGTGTTCCGCGAGGAATACTACAAGGAGCGCGAGAAGCCCGGCGACCACGAGATGGAGAAGATGGCCAGCTGGCAGGACGAGATGGAGCGGCTGCACGGCAAGGCCGAGGTCATCATCGGCAAGCAGCGTCACGGGCCGATCGGGTCGGTGGACCTGTCCTTCGAGGGACGATTCACCCGGTTCGGCAACCTGGTCAAGCCATGGCAGCAGACTGTGGGCGGTGACACGTTCTAGGACCCGAGCGCCGACCGGAGCAGGGCGGGCCCCCGCGTCGGGGCCGGCCGTGGTGTTTGCGGGCGGGCGTGGAAGGGGGGCGCTGCCCCCCGTCTGCCGGGGCAGACTCCCCCCGGGATATTTGGAACCAGAAGAAGCCGGAGCCGGGGCGCCGGCAACAGACCGGGGGAGTGCGAGAAGATGGGGATACGTCCTTTCGTGCAGATGGATGTTTTTGCCGAGCGCGCGGGCCGGGGCAACGGGCTGGCCGTCGTGGCGGAGGCCGCCGGGCTGAGCGACGCGGACATGCAGGCGTTCGCGGCCTGGACCAACCTGGCGGAGACAACTTTCCTGCTGCCGCCCGACGATCCGGCCGCCGATTACCGCGTGCGGATCTTCACGCCGCAGCGCGAGATGCCCTTCGCCGGGCATCCGACCCTTGGCTCCTGCGCGGCCTGGCAGCATCTGGGCGGGCGGCCGAAACTCGACGACCGGGTGGTGCAGGAATGCGCGATCGGGCTGGTTGAGATCGACCAGACCGGCGCCCTGCCCGCCTTCGTCGCGCCGCCCACGGCGATCCGGCCGATGGCGCCGGCTCTGCGGGACCACGCGCTGGAGCTTCTGGGCCTGGCGCCCGGGGATATCCTGGCCGCTGTGGAGCTGGAGAACGGTCCGGTCTGGCAACTGTTCGAACTGCGCTCGGCCGGGGCCGTGCTGGCGCTGGATGCGGGGGCGGTCACGTGGGCGCAGGTACCGGCGCTTGCCGTCGTCGGGCCCCATGCCGCGTGCGCCGGCGCGGCGTGGGAGCAGCGGTTGCTCTCGCCCTCCTCCGGCATGTCGGAAGACCCGGTAACCGGCTCTCTGGCCGCAGCGGTCGCGCGGTGGCTCGACGACCAGGGGCGGCTTGGCCCGGAGGCGGTGGTCGCACAGGGTGGCCGGATCGGCCGGGACGGGCGCATCCACCTGCGCCGAGACCCCGCCGGGCGGGTCCTGGTTGGCGGACGGAGCCATGTGGTGATCGCCGGCACTGTCGATATCTAGGTGCTCCGGCGCCGGGTCGGCGGAGCCAACCCCAATGTGACTGGCCTTGGGGCGCCGCTTGCGCGTATCCTTTCCGCCGATCTGATCGGGAGACGGGCCACAATGGACGACGACGGACACCTGAGCCGCAGCGAGGCGCGCGGCGTCCGCTATGCCCGCGAACTCGAGGGGCATCTGACCTGGCTCGACAGTTTTACCGGCGCGGCGCTGGGTGTGCTGGCAGTCGCGTCAGGGATCTACACCTTCCTCGGGGTCTCATCGCTGCTCGACGACACCGGAGCGCTGAGCTTTTTCGCGGCCATGGCCTATTCGGTGGCCGTGTCGGTCGGGATCTTCGTGTTCTGGTCCTATCTGATGCGCTTGTTGCCCGCGGTGCGGACCGCCGCCGCGCGGATGGGGCTGTTCCTGTCCATGATCCTCGGCAGTTGCGCGATCATCGCCATGTCGTCCTGGCTGAACGCCGCGGCCCTCGCGGGTGCGGCCGCGGTCGAGCAGCACATGGCCACCACCGTGCAGGAGTACCAATCGGCCCTGGAGCAGGCCAATGCGATCGCCGTGTCGGCCCAGGGGCTGGAGCGGGATGTCGCCCGCGTCCGGCAATCCTTCGAGGACCTGTCCGAGCAGGAGGCCACCGGGCAGCTTTCGGGCTTTGCCGGGGAAGGCGCCGTCTTCCGGCTGCTGCGGCAGAAATCCGACGAGTTGCGCGCCCTGGAAGAGCAGATCGCCGGACAGCAGCCCCTAGTCGACCAGGCCTTCGAGGAGGGCAACGCGATCCTGTCGCGGATGCGGGCGCTCACGGTCGAGCGGGGGGCGGTCGATCCGCGCTCTGTCCTGTTTTCCGAGGAGGCGGTGCGGCTGGCAAACATCATCACCCGCCTGCGGCAGCTTTCCGTGGCGCCGCTGGTGGTCCGGGCGGCCAACGACCTGCAACGCTCGGTCGTGCTGCCGGAACTCGACGGGTCCACCGCCGAGACGCGGCAGGGCCAGTCGGCCACCATGAATTCGGTGCTGACCGTGCTGGGCCAGCGCGCCGACACCCTGCGCCAGGCGGCCGAGGCGGTGACCGCCCTGCCCCCGCCCGCCGACACGACCTATACGCCGATCTCCACCGCCGACGCGGTGATCCTCTATGCGGGGAACTTCGTGCCGTCCTGGGCCGGGGCGATCGCCATCGACCTGCTTCCGGCGGTGCTGGTGCTGATCGTCGCGATAACACAATCGGCCATCCGGTCCGGGCGCGAGGGCGCGGCGACCGAAGATCTGATGACACTGGCAGAGCTCCGCTCGGCGGTCCGGGCCCTGCGCGACGTGGAACGCTCGATGGAGCAGGACCACGAGCCGCCGCGCCGGACCATTGCCGCGGTCGACACGGGCCGCCCCGCGGAATGAGCGTCCTGCGCCCACACCCCGGGACGCGCGGGGCGATTCGCGCGATCCTGTGGCTGCAGGTGGGGCTGGCGGTGGTGCTGCTCGGGTCCGAACTGATCCGGGTGCTGCCGCAGATCGTCTGGCCCTCGGCCGCGCCGGAGCTGACGGCGCCGCTCGCCCCGGGCGACCAGACCCGGCGCTATCGTCCCGCCGAGCTTCCCGCGCGGGATGCGCCGCCCGGATCGCGGCCCGTGCCGGTGACGACCGACATGCCCTCGCGCCTGCTGTTCGAGCCCGCGACCTGGGAGGGGCGCGAGACGCTGACCCTCACCGGGACCATCGCGCCGGGGGATGCGGAGCGTCTGTCGGACTATCTTGACGGGCGCACGGCGCCGGAGCTGGTCTTTCTCAACTCGCCCGGCGGGTCTGTCGGAGATGCGCTGAGCATCGGCCGGAGCTTGCGGGAGATGGAGGCAGAAACGCGCATGTCGCAGGCCGATATCTGCCTCTCGGCCTGCCCCTACATGCTCGCCGCCGGTGTCCGGCGCCAGGTCGCCGAGGGGGCCATGGTCGGGGTCCATCAGCATTTCTTCGGCGAGAACATTGCCTTGCCGGCCTTTCTTGCGGTGGAGGACATCCAGCGTGGCCAGGGCGAGGTGATGGCCTATCTCGCGGAAATGGGGATAGACCCGTTGCTGATGCAGCCCGCGCTGGTGACCCCGCCGGACGAGATCTACCTGCTGACGGCCGAAGAGCTGTCGCGCTATGGGCTGGTCACCCCGGCCGACGGCGCCGAGCCGGACACCTGACGGCAGCGATCCGCGGGCGAGGTCAGGAGAATTCCGCCAGCGCATCCCAGGCGCGATCCGGGCGGGCCCCGTCGCGCCCGACAGGGCCCGACGACAGGCGCCGTGCGGTGCCCGGCGCCACGCGCCCCAACTCTCGCAGGGCCGAGGCCAGTGCCGAGGGCGGCGCGAGGCGTGGCAGCCGCGGCCCCCGAAACCCCAGGCGCCGGGCCTCCGGCTCGTCCATGTCGGACAGCAGGACATAGGGCACACCCATGCGCATCAGCCGTCCGATCACCGGGCGCACGCTTTCCCCCACCAGTTCCGGCGCCACGAAAACGCCGTCGATCCGGTCGGACGCATGGTCCAGCCGCGCCATCGCCTGCGGCACATGGCTTGCTATGGCCAGGACCCTGTGGCCCTGATCCTCGAGCTTGGTTTCCAGATCGATGGAGGCAACCGTCTGTTCGTCGAACAGCATCACCGCAAGCCCACGGGCTTTCTGTCGGTCAATCACAATCTCTCCTCCCCAGCAGAGTGTGATGGTGCGCGGCCTGTGAGCCAACCGTTCGCACGATGTGACCCCTGACCGCGACCTCAATATATCCGATTCCCCCCACGCGCGGAGCGAAAAATTTCGAAGTCGGTAACAAATTGCTGATGGGCCGAGGTCCCTTGACCCTGCCGCGCACCCTGTCAAAAGGCTTTTCATGGGCAGTGGACACCTCACGATCGACCTTGGTGCGCTTGCGGCGAACTGGACCGCGCTGGATGCCAAGACCGCCTGCGAGACGGCGGCCGTGGTCAAGGCGAACGGCTATGGCCTGGGCGCGGACCGCGTGGCCCGTACGCTGGCGCGGGCGGGGGCCCGGCGCTTCTTCGTGGCGGTCGCGGAAGAGGGCTCGGCGGTGCGCGACGGGGCCGGGCCGAACGTGGATATCTGCGTGTTTTCAGGGCACATGCCCGGCGATACCGAGATGATCTCGGATCTCGGGCTGGTGCCGATGCTGAACTCCCTCGATCAGGTGCTGCGCCATTTCGAGGCCCTGCCCGGCCATCCCTTCGGGATCCAGCTGGACAGCGGGATGAACCGGCTGGGCATGGAGATGTCGGAATGGGCGGCCGTCGCGGAAATCGCGATCGAGCAGCGCCCGGTGCTGCTGATGAGTCACCTCGCCTGCGCCGACGACCCGGACCACCCGATGAATGCGCGGCAATTGGCCGAATTTCGCCGGATGACCGATGGCACCGGCGTGCCCCGGTCGCTGGCCGCCACCGGCGGGATCCTGATGGGCCCGGAGTTCCATTTCGAGATGACCCGCCCGGGAATCGGTCTTTACGGCGGGCTACCCTTCGCCGATGCCCGGCCGGTGGTGCATCTCGACCTGCCGGTGATCCAGGTGCGCGATGTCGAGGCCGGCGAGACCGTGGGCTATGGCAACACCTGGACCGCGCCCGCGCCTTGCCGGATCGCCACCGTGGCTGCGGGCTATGCCGACGGGATCACGCGGCACCTGTCCGACAGCGTGACCATGTGGCACGGCGACACGCCCTGCCCGCTGCGGGGCCGGGTCTCGATGGATCTGCTGACCGTGGACGTGACCGCCTGCGAGGAGGAGCCCACGGCGCTGTCGCTGCTCAACCATCGCCAGGGCGTCGACGACCTGGCCGATATCGCGGGCACCATCGGGTACGAGCTTCTGACCCAGCTCGGGCACCGCTATGCCCGGCGGACGACCGGGCCATGATCCGCGCTCTGGCATGGCTCGGACGGCTGACGCTTGGGCTGATCGCCGCGCTCGGGCGGATGACGCTGTTCGTGCTCGAAGTCTTCAGCCACCTTTTCCGGCCCCCCTGGTATCCGCGCGAATTCGGCAATGCGGTGATGTCGGTGGGCTGGCAATCGCTGCCGGTCGTGGGGCTGACCGCGCTGTTCACCGGCGGGGCGCTGGCGCTCCAGATCTATTCCGGCGGGGCGCGGTTCTCGGCCGAGGCGGTGGTGCCCCAGATCGTGGCGATCGGCATGGTGCGCGAACTGGGGCCGGTGCTGGTCGGGCTGATGATCGCGGCGCGGGTGACCTCGTCCATCGCGGCGGAAATCGCGACGATGAAGGTGACCGAGCAGATCGACGCGCTGGTGACCCTGTCCACCCACCCGATGAAATACCTGACCCTGCCCCGGGTCCTGGCCGCGACCCTGACCGTACCGGTCCTCGTCGGAATCGGTGACGTGATCGGGATCTTCGGCGGCTACGTGGTGGGAGTCTACCGTCTGGGGTTCAACGCCGCGGGCTACCTGCAGAACACCGTCGATTTCCTCGAGGCGCTCGACATCCTGTCGTCGCTGGCCAAGGGCGCGGTCTTCGGGGCGCTGGCGGGGCTGGCCGGGTGCTACTACGGGCTGAACTCGGCTCGGGGCGCCATGGGCGTGGGCCGCGCCACAAAGAGCGGCGTGGTCGCGGCGGCAGTGCTGATCCTGGCCGCGAACTTCGTCCTGACAGAGGTGTTTTTCTCGGCATGATCCGCCTGTCCCAGGTCAAGAAGTCGTTCGGAGACAACCACGTGCTGCGGGGCATCGACCTCGAGATCGCGCGGGGCGAAAGCATGGTGGTGATCGGCGGCTCGGGGACGGGCAAATCGGTCGTGCTGAAATGCATCCTCGGCCTGATGACGCCCGAAGCCGGCATGATCGAGGTGGGCGGCCAGGACGTGAGCCGGGTGTCGCGCGACGCCTTCCTCGCGAGGTTCGGCATGCTGTTCCAGGCGTCGGCCCTCTTCGACAGCCTCCCGGTCTGGCAGAACGTGGCCTTTCGCCTGCTGCGCGGGGCGCAGAAGCGCCCCAAGGCTGAGGCCCGCGCGATCGCGCTGACGAAACTCCGCCGCGTGGGGCTCGGACCAGAGGTGGCCGAACGGCTGCCCGCCGAGCTCTCCGGCGGCATGCAGAAGCGGGTGGGCCTGGCCCGCGCCATCGCGGCGGACCCCGAGATCATCTTCTTCGACGAACCGACCACGGGTCTCGACCCGATCATGGCCGGGGTCATCAACGACCTGATCCGCGAGATCGTGACCGAGATGGGGGCCACCGCGGTCACGATCACCCACGACATGTCCTCGGTCCGGGCGATTGCCGACAGGGTGGCGATGCTGCACCACGGAAAAATCCGATGGGCGGGCCCGGTGTCCGAGATCGACCAGGCCGGCGACCCCTACCTCGACCAGTTCATCAACGGCCGCGCCGAGGGTCCGATCGAGACGCTTCGGTGACGGGGCGAAAGGGGGCGCTGCCCCCTCCCGGCCCGGCGGGCCGGTTCACCCCCGGGATATTTCGAACCAGAAGAAACTGGGGACCGGTCTTCATTGCCTTGCAATATCCCCGCCGGAGGCCCCGGCCCGGTCACCAAGCGCACCGTTTCGTATTGGTCCGGCGCACGGCGAGGGGTCGGCGCCGTCCCATCGCGGGCCTTGCATCCCCGGCCTGCCATGGCCCGCCGGATTGGAGTATGACGTTGCGACAGTTCAAAAGGTCCAACCTGACATGAGTTTTCTTGAACCTGATCCCTATATCCTTGCCTTCATCGCGGTAAAGCAGGGGATATTTCTGCTGGCCCTGCTGCCGCTGGCCCTAGTCCGGGCCCTGGCGGCGCGGCGCTCGGCCCGGTGGGCCGCGCTGGCGGCGCTGGCACTCTGTGCCTTCGGCCTGGCCGCGCGATACCTTCCCGAGGTCCTGGGGATCTACGA
Source organism: Roseisalinus antarcticus (assembly GCF_900172355.1). GTDB lineage: Bacteria > Pseudomonadota > Alphaproteobacteria > Rhodobacterales > Rhodobacteraceae > Oceanicola > Oceanicola antarcticus_A. The sequence goes on from NZ_FWFZ01000001.1 coordinate 480,859, forward strand.
GGGCCTCTTTGTCCGGATATCCGGCATCTGGCGCGGGCTTTGGGGCGGGTTGGCGATGAATTTCGCCGCCTCGGCCGCGCTCCTCGCCTCTGCCCTGCTGCCCGGGCGGCGGTGGTGGGGGCTGGATCTTGCGCATGTGGTTCTGCTGGCCGGACTTCTGGGCCTTTGGGGCTACAGCATTTGGGGATAGCGCCGTGGCCAATGCGTTGAAGATCGCCAATCTTTCGTTGATCGTTCTTTTTCCGGTGGCCTGGTTCGCGCCGCTCTTGCGGGCGGGCTTGCTGCCGCTCTTCGGTCTGTCCGAGATCAGCGTGATCTCGGGCTTGCAATCGCTCTGGCGTTCGGACGTGTTCCTGGCCCTGATGGTGACGGTCTTCGCCCTGTTCGCGCCTTATCTCAAGACCATCGGCCTGGCGCTGGTGCAATTCGGCCTTCTGGACGACCGGGCGCTGCCAGTTCTGGGTTGGCTCGGCAAGCTCGCCATGGCCGACATCTTCCTTGTCGCGCTCTATATCGTCGTCGCCGAGGGGGTGGGCGTGGGGCGGGTCGAGGTTGCCTGGGGCCTCTACCTGTTCTCCGGCTGCATCCTGGTCTCGCTCGGCCTGTCCATGGCTGCGTCCCGCCGGAAGACCTGAGCGACGCCGGGCCCGGCGGTCCCCGGCGCGGGGAGGGCGCTGCCCTCCCTCTTGGCTCACGCCAATTCACCCTCCCGGGATATTTGGGACCAGAAGAAGGTCAGAGCCGCTTGAGCGTCTTTTCCAGCCAGGGCGCGTCTGCGATCATCGGCGCGACGATCTGGGCAGAGATCAGACCGCGCAGACGCTCGGCGATTTGCGCGGGCATGGTGCCCAGGATGTCGCGGCGGGACGTCAGCGAGATCGTCCGCGTGAGCGGGCGGCCCGGCAGCGGCAGGATCCGCACCCGGTCGTGGAACCGGTCGGCATGTTTCCAGCCGAGCGGCGTCAGAATCGTCCAGCCGGCGCCCTCGGCCACCATGGCCAGGATCGCGTGATAGCTGTCGAGTTCGAACCGCTGCTGGAAACTGAGGTTCTGCCGGGCCAGATGCGCCGCGATCGTGCGGCCCATCAAGTGGCGCGTGGTGTAGCGGATATGCGGCAGGGTGCGCAGGTCGGCGAGGCTGGGCCTTGCGGCCGCGAGGCTTCGCGGGGCCGCGATCACGAACGGCTCCTGCAGGAGCGGCTGAACCTCGTGCCCCTCCGCGCCCGTCTCCATGTCGGCGGCGACGACCACATCGAGCGCCCGGGCGTCGAGCTGATCGAACAGCCGGTGGGATGGCCCGGTCTCGAGCAGGAACTGGCAGGATCTCAGCTCTTCGGCCATGGCGGACAGCAGGCTAGGGGTCACGTCGGCGTCGAAATCCTCGATCATCCCGAGGCGGAACCGGGTCAGGGCGCCTTGACCCGAGAGACCCAGCTCGGCGCGGGCCTGGTCCGCCTCGTTGAGGATCGCGTTGGCGCGCCGCAGGAAGGTCTCGCCCGCGGGCGTCAGGGTCACCGGCCGTTCGGAGCGGTTGAGCAGGGTCGCGCCGATGTCGCGCTCGAGGTTGGTCAGCTGCTGCGAGACGGTCGCCGCCGAAGTGTCCAGACGGCGGGCGGCGGCGGAGAGCGACGCCTCTTCCGCGGTCGCCACGAAGACCTCGATTTCCCACAGAGTGATCTTTCCAGGACGCTGCGCCATGGACGCGACGTTAGGGGCTGCGGCGCCCGCCCGCAACGTCGCGCATGCCCTTGATGGATTGCGGCGGACAGGCGCCGGGCATAGTGTCGGCGCGAACCGGAGAGGTGCCCCATGCCCGATGACAAGACGAACTCCTGGGAGGTGCGCGCCGCCGCCCACACGCTCTATGGATTCACCGATCTGCCCACCATCGCCGAGCGCGGCACGGTGGTGCTGACCGGCGGCCATGGACCTTACGTGCGAGACGTGCACGGGCGCGAATATCTCGACGCCAATTCGGGCCTGTGGAACATGGTCGCGGGGTTCGACCACCCCGGCCTGACCGCCTGCGCCCAAGAACAATACGCCCGTTTCCCGGGCTATCACGCCTTTTTCGGCCGGATGTCAGACCGCACGGTCGAGCTGTCGGAGAAGCTCGTCGAGGTCTCGCCTTTCGAGCAGGGCCGCGTCTTCTATACCAATTCCGGATCCGAGGCGAACGACACGCTGGTCAAGATGCTGTGGTTCCTCAACGCGGCAGAGGGTCAACCCGAGCGGCGCAAGATCCTGACACGGGTCAACGGCTATCACGGGGTGACAGTCGTGTCGGCCTCGATGACGGGCAAGCCCTACAATTCGGTCTTCGGCCTGCCCTTGCCCGGGTTTCTGCATCTTTCCTGTCCGCATTACTGGCGCAACGGCGCCGAGGGCGAGACCGAGGCCGCGTTCACTGCCCGGATGGCGGCAGAGCTGGAGGCTGTCATCGCCCGCGAAGGGGCCGAGACCATCGCCGCCTTCGTCGCCGAGCCGGTGATGGGCGCAGGCGGGGTCATCGTCCCGTCCGAGGGCTATTTCCAGGCGGTCGCGCCGATCCTGAAAAAGCACGGCATCCCGCTGGTCTCGGACGAGGTGATCTGCGGTTTCGGCCGGACGGGGGCGCGCTGGGGCTGCGAGCAATACGGGTTCATGCCCGACGCGATCATCTCGTCGAAGAACCTCACCGCCGGCTTTTTCCCCATGGGCGCGGTGATCCTCGGCCCGGAGCTGGCGGACCGCTTGCAGCGCGCCTCGGAGGCGATCGAGGAGTTTCCGCACGGGTTCACCGCCTCGGGCCACCCGGTGGGCTGCGCGATTGCGCTGAAGGCGATCGAGGTCATCCTCGACGGGGCCGACGGAGAGGCGCCGCTGATCGAAAACGTGCGCCGGCTGACACCCGGGTTCGAGGCGGGGATGGCGAAGCTGGCCGAACATCCCAACATCGGCGAATGGCGTGGCAAGGGGCTGATGGGCGCGTTGGAGGCGGTGGCCGACAAGGCGAGCAAGACCCCCTTCCCCGGCACGCTCTCGGTCTCGGAGCGGATCGCCAACACCTGCACCGATCACGGGCTGATCTGCCGCCCGCTGGGGCAATCGGTCGTACTTTGCCCGCCGTTCATCATGACCGACGCGCAGATGGCGGAGATGTTCGAGAAGCTGGGCGCCGCGCTGACGAAGGTGTTCGACGAGGTGGCCTGAGGTCCTCCGGACAACCTGTCCCCTGCGCTCCGGGCCGCGAGATCCGGAGCGTTTTCAACAGCTTCGAACGCAGCCCATCAAGACCGCCTGGCGCCCAACCTTCAAGTTTCGGTCCTGGGCTAAATGTCCGGGTCCTGTTCGCTCTTGCTGTAGGGGCCCTTGGCAAAGGGTGCCCGCCCCTCGCTTGCGGGGCCGCTCGTGCCCCTGACGCCATCGGTCCCCGATCAAGGGAAACCTTCGCGCTCCCGAACTTTGCGGAAAATCGGCAAGAATCGAGCGGGAGAGCGGGGCGGAGTTGGAAATTCACCGGGGGCATCATGGCCTTTGCTGGCGGCAGGCGCAGGCACAGCGCGTCCGTGACCGATACTTGCAGACAAATGCTCAGATCAAGAAAAAGGACTATCAATTAAATCAAAAAAAAGCTTCATGATGTTAAAATGACATTTCATGGAGGAATGTCACCAAACTTGGGGACGAGTGATGAAAAGACAGAAAGCCGTTGCCCGGCATGTCAGAGCCTGTGCGATTGTCTCGGCACTGGCCATTGGCGCGTTCACCGCGCAATCTGTTCAGGCTGCGACGTACGAGTACACGGGCGCGACCTTCTCGAGCAATTTTGCGCCGTATGACACCTCAATGAATATTTCAGGGGCGTTCGACGTTGCCAGCCCCTTGTCGTCGTCGATGTCGTTGACGGATATCTCCGGATCGTTGACGAGTTTTTCCTTCTTTACTGGCGTTCGGACATTCGAGACCGGCGATGATGTAAACAACTTCAGTCTGGCAACAGACGTCACCGGCGCTATCGTCGGCTGGGAAATCAACATTGACGACAATGCCTGGTATGTCTCCATGAGCAGCAGCAGCTCGCCCAAGGACCGAACAAGGAACATGGGGCCCGGCGGGGGCGATGCCTACAACTATACCGCTGGATCCTGGGCGATCGCTCCGGTGCCTCTGCCCGCCGGGTTCTGGTTCCTTATGGCCGCACTCGGTGGTCTTGTCGTTCTGGCGCAGCGCCGCAGGGTTGTCTTGCCGACCGCTCTCGAAAACGCCGGGGGATTTGGGCAACCGTCATAGACCTGCCGCCCAAGGTCGTCTCGGCATCCGGTGGCAAGAAGGCCCGCCAATTTGGTCTGTTCCGTGGCCTGACAGGTCCAGGACGGCCGATGGGTGCAAGAGATAGTCCGCCGATCCCAAGCAGAATTCTGACCGAAGACGGAAGCCGTCCGGATCACGGCCCGCGCGGCGGGGCCCGCTCTGTGCCATCCGGCGCCGGGACGTCACCAGCCCTTGGCGCACGGAGCGCTACTTGCCCATCCGTGCCAGCTTCATCTGCAGCGCGGCGAGCTCTTTCTTGATCTCATCGAGGTCATCGCCCTTGCCGCCGGCAGATGCCTTGCCCGAAGGCGCCTCGCCCTCCCCGGCCGGGCCGGTTGCGCCCACGACGCCGCCGGTCATCGCCTTGAGGAACGCCTCTTGTTGGGTGCGCAACGCATCGAACCCGGGGACCTTTGCCATCGGGTTGATCGTGCCCATGTTCTCCATCATCTTGGTCTGCCCCTCGCGGAACATCTCGAAGCTCATGGCGAGGAATTGCGGCATGACGGACATGGACTGGGTGGTGTAGCTGCGGACCAGATCGTTCAGAACGCCGACCGGCAGCATGTTCTCGCCCCGGCTTTCGTGTTCCGCGATGATCTGAAGCAGGTATTGCCGGGTCAGGTCGTCGCCGGATTTGAGGTCGACGATCTGGACGTCGCGGCCCTCGCGGATGAAGGATGCGATATCCTCCAGCGTCACGTAATCGGACGTTTCGGTGTTATACAGCCTGCGGCTGGCATATCGTTTGATCAGAAGTGGCTTGTCGGTGCTTTCGGCGGCCAAGCGTGTCCCTCCCACGGTCACTGCTGCGGTGCAGAGGAGCCTACGCGTCACATGTCGTTTCCACAAGCGTTATGCCGCAGCGGCACAAACGCAAAAGGGGCAAGCCGATGGCTTGCCCCCAGGTCTGCGGGACCGGTCGGCGGCAGGGAGGAGCCGCGCCGTTCCGTGCGACGTCTTACTTCGCGGCAGTCGCCTTCTTGGCGGCCGAGGTCATGTCCTCGGTGGCCTTCTTGGCGGCCGAGGTCATGTCCTCGGTCATGTCCTTGCCGGCGGCCAGGACGAGTTCCATCGTCTCGGTCTGAACCTTCTTGGCGATCTCGGCGTAGGCAGCCATGTGCTCGGCGGCGGCTTCGGCGGTCGTCGACGCGAAATCCGTCATCGCCTTGGCGTAATCGGCGGGCTCGGACTTCGCCTTGCTCATCGCGGAGAACTTGGTCAGCGTGTCCTGCATCCACTTGGCGGAGAGGTCGGTGGATTTCTGGGCGGCGTCGATCGAGACGGCGCTCAGCTTCTCGGCCAGGGTGGTCTGGGTCTTGAACGCTTCTTCCATGGACTTGGTGTCCACGGGGAACGCGCCCATCATGTCTTTCATCATGGCGGAGAGATCTTGGGTCTTTGCGGTGGCCATTGGAGAATTCCCTTCAAACTTGGCTTGTTGCTGTGTCTGACCGGAATATGCATGCTGCAGCGCAGCATTTCAAGTATTTTCTGCGCTGCAGCATGAAATTTCCGTGTGGTCGACGCGATCAGATGCTTGCTGTCCGCGCCCCCCGCGTCAGGCGGCCGGACTGGCCACCACATAGGTCCCCGGCGCGGGCGCGATGGGCGGATGATCGGCGTCTCCCGGTGTGCGGGCGGGAATCATCTTGCCCGACATCGGCGCCAGCCAGTCGTTCCAGCGCTGCCACCAGGACCCTGCGTGTTTTTCGGCCCCTGCCTGCCAATCCTCGGGCGAAAGGGACAGGTCGGGATTGGTGTAATGGCCGTATTTCATCTTCGATGGCGGGTTCACGATGCCGGCGATATGGCCACTTTCGGACAGGATGAAGGTCTTGTCGCGCGCACCCATCTTCTGCACCCCACGATAGGAGCTTTTCCAGGCCGCGATGTGATCGGTCTCGCAGGCCACCGCGCAGACCGGGACGGTGACGTCGGACAGCTGCACGGTCTCGCCCGCGACCTCGAACCCGGTGGTGGCAAGCCGGTCGTTCTGACACAGGCCGCGCAGGTATTCGACGGCCATCTTCGCGGGCAGGTTGGTGCCGTCGCCGTTCCAGTAGAGCAGGTCGAAGGCCGGCGGCGCCTCGCCCATCATGTAGCTCTTGATCGCGGGGCCATAGATCAGGTCGTTGGACCGCAGGAAGCTGAAGGTCCGGCTCATGTAGAAACTGTCGAGGATGCCCTCGCGGGTCACCTCGGCCTCGATCCCGTCGACGAAATCGTCGTCGAGAAAGACGCCGACCTCGCCCTGGTCCGAGAAATCCGTGAGCGTGGTGAAGAAGGTCGCGGAATTGACGCTGGTGTCCTTGCGCCGCTTCATCACGCCCAGCGCCATCGACAGGGTCGTGCCGGCGATGCAGTAGCCCACCGCGTTGACCTTCTTGGTGCCGCAGATCGCCTTGACCTCGCGGATCGCGGCCAGATACCCCTCTTCGATGTAATCGCCGAGGCCCACGTCGCGGTAGGTCGCGTCCGGGTTGACCCAGCTGACCACGAACAGCGTGTGGCCCTGGTCGAGGATCCACTTGATCAGCGAATTCTTCTCCTTCAGATCGAGGATGTAGAACTTGTTGATCCAGGGCGGAAAGATCATCAGCGGCGTCTGGTGGACCTTCTCGGTCGTCGGCGCGTACTGGATCAACTCGAACAGGTGGTTGCGATAGACCACCTCGCCCGGGGTCGTGGCGAGGTTCTCGCCCACCTTGAAGGCCTCGCGATCGGCCAGCGTCACGATCAACTCGCCGTCGTTGCGCTCCAGGTCGGCGACCAGGTTCTCGAGGCCCCGCACCAGGCTCTCGCCATCGGTTTCGACCGCGCGGGCCAGCGCCTCGGGGTTGGTGCCGAGGAAATTCGCCGGGCTGAACATGTCCACGATCTGGCGCGAGAAATAGTCCAGCCGCCGCTTTTCCTTCGGGTCGAGCCCCTCGATTCCCTCGATCGCCTGCTCGATCGCCTCGACGTTCAGCATGTATTGCTGCTTGATGAAATTGAAGTAGGGATGCTGCTCCCAGAGTGGTGAGTTGAATCGGCGGTCCGTCGGCGTCGGATCCTCCGGCGCGGCCAACTTGCCCGAGGCAAGCACCTGTTGCGCCTCGACGTAATGCTTCAGCGTCTTGCCCCAATAGCCCACCTGATGCTCCAGGAGCTTGGCGGGATTCTGCATCATTTCAACCATGTAGGCGCTCGCCGCCTTCATGTAGAGTTCCTGGCTGGGGCCCTGCAGCGCCGGCGGGACGCTGCGCTTGGAGGAAAAGGCCGTGATCAGCCGCTGGCTGAGGTCCTCGATCTTGGTGATGTTCGCCTCCAGGGTCGCAAGCGCGGTCCCTTCTTCGGAAGTTTCAGTTGTCATCGCATCTCTCCCCCCTTACTTTGCACGTGCAGCATCCACAGTGACCCTTTGGCAAGGTCACCGTGACCATAGTGGTGAGGATGGGTATGCGCCAACCCCGGCAAGAGGTGATCCGCCGATGAAATACATGTTGACCTACGATCTGATGGAGACGGCACGGAACACCAACCAGTGGCTCGGCTCGACCATGCGTGCGTTCGGATCCTACCCCGGGTTGGCGATGAACCCCGCCATGGCCCTCGTCAAGGCCTGGGGCGAGGTGACCGAGCGGACCTTCGCGAGAATGGTCGCCAAGCCCGACTGGGGCATCCCCTCGATCACCGGCGAGGACGGCAAGGATCACGTGGTCGCGATCGAAAGGATCGTGACCAGGCCCTTCGGCAACCTCATTCACTTCAAGGTCGCGGGCCGCAAGCCGCGCAGCCGCCGGGTGCTGCTGGTCGCGCCGATGTCCGGCCACTACGCGACGCTGCTGCGCAAGACCGTGCTGAGCCTGCTGCCCGATTGCGAAGTGTTCATCACCGACTGGCACAACGCCCGTGACATACCCGTTTCGGCCGGCAAGTTCGACGTCGAGGACTACACACTCTATGTGGTCGAGTTCATGAAGGCGCTCGGCGCGGATCTGCATGTCATCGCGGTCTGTCAGCCCGCGCCGCTCGTGCTGGCCGCCACCGCCTATCTCGCGGGCGAGCAGCCCAAGGCCCAGCCGCGCTCGCTGACCCTGATCGGCGGACCGATCGACCCCGAGGCGAACCATACCGAAGTCACCGATTTCGGCCGCTCGGTCACCATGGGCCAGCTTGAAGAAACGATGATCCAGCGCGTGGGCTTCAACCACGCCGGCGTAGGGCGCATGGTCTACCCGGGCCTGCTGCAGCTGGCCTCGTTCATGTCGATGAACGCGTCCACCCACAGCTCGGCCTTCATCAACCAGGTCTTCGCCGCCGCGCGGGGCGAGGCGTCGGAGTTCGACAAGCACAACGTGTTCTACGACGAATATCTCGCGGTCATGGACATGCCGGCGGAATTCTACCTCTCGACGGTCGAGCGGATCTTCAAGGGCCGCGAGGTCGCCCGCAACGAGTTCTACGTCAAGGGCCAGCACGTCGACTTCGACAAGGTGACGACCGTCGCGGTCAAGACCGTCGAGGGCGAGGAGGACGACATTTCGGCCCCCGGCCAGTGCCGCGCGGCGCTCGACCTGCTGTCGGGGCTGCCCGACGAAAAGAAGGCCTGGCACGTGGAACCGGGCGCGGGCCACTACGGGATCTTCGCGGGCCGCTCCTGGCGGACCAACATCCGTCCGCTTGTGCTCGGCTTCATCGACGCGAATTCCGGCGCGCCGCGGGCCTCGCAGCCGGTCGCGGCCGAGTAACATGGGCAAGACCATAGCGTTTGCCTGCACCTGCGGGGCGCTGCGCGGCCATCTTGTCGACATCTCTCCCGCCGCGGGCACCCGTGCGCTGTGCCATTGCGCAGATTGCCGCGCGGCCGAGATCCATGCCTCGGGCCACGACCCTGCGCCCGACCCCGTGGAGCTGTTCCAGACGACACCCGATCGCCTGAAGATCGACGCGGGCGCCGAGCATCTGGCGGCCTTCTTCCTGCGCAAGCCGTCGTTCCTGCGCTGGTATGCCAACTGCTGCGGCGCGACGCTGTTCAACAGCCCGGCACGTCCGACAATTTCGTCGCTCTCGATGCAGGTCTCGCGCCTGGCCGACGCCGCCCCGCTGGGCCCTGTCACGGCCGAGGCCTTCGTGCCGGGCGCGGGCGGAAAAACCAGCCACAAGGGTCTGCTCAAGTTCATCGCGGCCGCGATGATGCGCATCGCGGCGGCCCGGATCAGCGGACGTTGGCGCCAGACCCCGCTGTTCGACGCCAAGGGGCAACCCGTCGCCGTGCCGGAACGGCTGACCGAGGCCGAACTCGCCGCCCTGCCCTCCTAGGCCCGGTCGTCCTTGGGCGAGCCCATGACGATATAGCTGGTGATCGAGCGGACATGGGGCACCGTGCCCAGCCTGTCGGTGTGGAATGCCTTGTAGGCGGCCAGATCCCGTGCCTCGACCCGCAGCAGGTATTCGAAGGCTCCGGCCACGTTATGGCATTCCACCACCTCGGGCGCGGTCCTGACCGCGCTCTCGAAGGCGTGCTGCGCGGCCTTCGTATGCTCGGCCAGCCCGACGGTCACGTAGGCCAGGAAGCCGCGGCCGACCTGCGCCGTGTCCAGCCGGGCGCGGTAGCCGCGGATCACCCCGCGCCGCTCCAGCTCCTGCACCCGGCGCAGGCAGGCGGAGGGCGAGAGCCCGACTCGCTCCGCCAGATCGAGGTTGCTGATGCGCCCGTCATGGGACAGCACCTGCAATATCTTTTCGCCTATTTCATCAATACCGGTCATATATTGCAAAAGATCCGCGAAACGGGGCGAGTCTGCAAGGTCATTGCCGCCGAAAGCTGAAAGGTTGTCGACAGGTTTGCGGAGCCCGCTGATGACACCCGATTTTTTCCTGCCCCTGCTGGCGTTTGCCATTGTCTCGACGGCCTCGCCGGGGCCGAACAACATCATGCTGATGGCCTCCGGGGCGCAGTTCGGCGTGCGTCGCACCCTGCCTCACATGGCGGGAATCGGCGTGGGTGTGATGACGCTGATCTTCGTATCGGGCCTCGGACTGGCGCGGATTTTCGAGCTGGCGCCTTTCGTGCACTCCGCGCTGAAAATCCTGGCCATGGGGTTCCTGCTTTGGCTCGCCTGGAAGATCGCGAGCGCGCATGCCATTGCAGACACCCCGGCCCCCGACGCCCGACCGCTGACCTTTTGGCAATCGGCAGCGTTTCAATGGATCAACCCCAAGGCATGGGCCATGGCCCTGACCGCCGTCACGGTCTACCTGCCCGACCGGGCCGTCGGCAGCCTGGCGCTGGCCACGCTCGCCTTCGGCATGGTGGCGGTCCCGTCGACCAGCCTCTGGACGGTTGCGGGCCGACAATTGCGCCGCCTGCTGTCGAACCCGGTCCGGTTCCGGGTGTTCAACTGGACCATGGCGGCGCTGTTGCTGGGCACGCTCTGGCCGATCCTGCGAGCCTAGGTCACCCGAAGACGATCCAGCAGCCCGGAGATCTCCTGTTTGAACGCGAAGAACCCCTTGGCCGCGTGGGGCCAGGCGGCGGCATCCGAGGGGCGCAATCCCATGCGGATCGGCACACCGGCGCGTCGCCAAGCCTCGATCCGCTCTCGCGCGGGGCCCTGTGGCGCGTGGGCGGTCACGATCTGCTCCAGCCTGTGGGCCCTTGCCCAAGCGCCAAGATCCTCCGGTCGGCCGACCTCTCCCAGGCGCGGCGCGTGGCGCAAGAGGCTGTCGGCAATTGCGCCTTCGGTGAAATCGGTCACCTGTCCGGAAACGGACAGCGGGCTGCGATCGGCGGACGCATCGAGCACGGCGGTCGCGACCGGCGCCGGACAGATGTCCAGCAGCCAGCCGACAGAGAGGTCTTCCTCGTGCAGCAGCAGCCCGGTGCGCAGGTCCGGCGCAATCTGGTCGGCCACCGGAACGGGCCCGGGCGGCGGATGCGGAGGCCCGCCCGGCGGTATGGCCTCGGTCGCCAGCCCTGCCGGCCGGAACCGCCCGTCAGTGTAGCGGGCAATGTTGTCCGGGCGGGCCAGGTAGGTCTTGCCGATGGTCTGCAGCCCGGCCACCCAGCGCCAGCCGAGGGTGTTGGACGCCGGATCGCCGTCCAGCAGATGGCGCAGGAAGAAATCCGCTCCCAGCGCCCAGGGCAGGCGCAGGGTGAACACCCAGATCGAGGCGAACCACATCCGCGCGTGATTGTGCAGATAGCCGGTCTCGACCAATTGGCGGGCCCAGTGATCGAAGGCGTCGATCCCGGTCTCGCCCCGACAGGCGGCCTCCCACTCCCGGCGCAGGCCGCTTTCGGTCTGCACCCGGTTCAGCCCGTGCCGGACATCCGCACGGTATTGGACCCATGTCTCGGGCCGGCGTTCCATCCAGCCTTTCCAATAGGTTCGCCAATAGACTTCCTGCAGGAACTTCTCGGCGGTGGACCGGGCAAACCGACCCAGGACAGCGCGAACGACCTCGTCCTCGGACACCAACCGGTGACGGACATAGGGCGAAAGGCCCGAGACATGGGGATGCCCGGGCAGGTCGTGATTGCGCCGAGCGGCATAGGCGCCGCCGGCCTTGGGCAGGAAATCAGACAACCGTTTCAGCCCGGCGGAGCGGGACGGATCAAAGTGCATCCCGGGGATTTAGGCGCCGCCCTGCCCCCGGCCAGACCCCCCCCGTCACGCCGTCGCGACAACGCCGCAGCGGCCGGCATAGCACCGGCCCAGGACATGGTCCCAGCCCGTGTCGTAATTGTCCCGCATGGCCGCGGCCCTCTCGGCCATGGCGCCGAACCCGGCATGGGTCAGATCGACGCGGGTGCCCGTCTCCACCGGCGTGAAGAGGACCAGGACCCGGGTCGCCTCGGCCTCGTCGCGGCCCACGTGCCAGTCGAGGCCCAGCGCCCGGCCATCCTCCCAACGCGTGATTCGCGCCCATGTCGCCCGGGTGCCGTTCTCCCCGGTTTCGTAGATCTGGCCGCCGACATGGGGCTCGACTGTCAGGTCCGAGGGCAGCCCTCCCCGCCCGGCCGCGATGGAATGGGTATCGACCGGCCACCAGGCGGCGATGTCGCGGGTGAAAATCCGAAACGCCGCCGCGGGCGTCAACGGAACGTCAACGGTTTTGGTGATATGCTCCATGGGCTACTCCCTTGCCGACTTGCGGGCCGCGTCGGCAAAGGCGGCCAACGCGTCGTCCCATAAGGTGTCGAGGTAGCGCCGCAGGCTCTCGACCCCCTCCGGCGCAAGTTCATAGTACCGGCGATTGCCCTTCGGGGTCACCCGGGCAAGGCCGGCATCGGTCAGCACCCGCAGGTGCTGCGACACCGCCGGGCGCGAGACGGGCAGCCCGCCCGCGATCACGCCGACGGGTTTCGGCCCCGCGCGAAGCGCCTCGACGATCGCCCGCCGGGTCGGATCGGCGAGCGCTTCGATCACATGTCTGGCAGGCGGTGTCTCGGGGGGCATCTGCTCTGGCCTTTGTGCGCCGCGGCGGTCACACCGGGCATCGGAGGGGTTGAAGATATGTCAGTCGCTACTTACGGTAAGCCAAGGCTTACGATTCGAGTCAAGGAAATCCCGCCCGCCGCGGCGCCTGTCCCGAACCAGCCGACCTTGAAGCCTCCGCGCGGCGTCACTAAGACTCCGTCAAGGATTTCCGCCGTAGAACGTGTCCACCCGAGAAGGCAGGCCAGATGAGAGACCCCGTTGAAACCTACATGAACCTTGTCCCCATGGTCGTCGAACAGACCAGCCGGGGGGAGAGGGCGTATGACATATTCTCGCGCCTTCTGAAGGAGCGGATCATCTTTCTGAACGGGCCCGTTCACGACGGGATGTCGACGCTCGTGGTGGCGCAGCTGCTGCACCTCGAATCCGAGAACCCGAAGAAAGAGATCTCGATGTACATCAACTCGCCCGGCGGCGTGGTGACATCGGGCCTGTCGATCTACGACACGATGCAGTACATCAAACCGGCCGTCTCGACGCTGGTGATCGGACAGGCGGCCTCCATGGGGTCGTTGCTGCTGACGGCAGGGACCGCGGGCATGCGCATGTCTCTGCCCAACAGCCGGATCATGGTCCACCAGCCCTCCGGCGGCTACCAGGGCCAGGCGACAGACATCATGATCCACGCCGAGGAGACGCTGAAACTCAAGCGGCGCCTGAACGAGATCTACGTCAAGCACACCGGACAGACCCTGAAGAAGGTCGAGGCCGCGCTCGAGCGGGACAACTTCATGTCCCCGGAAGAGGCCAAGGAGTGGGGCCTGATCGACGAGATCGTTGAAAACCGGGTCAAACCTGGCGACACCGAAGCCTAAGAACCGGCGCAGAAGACGTCGCACCGAATTTCGCGTTGTAGGCCCTGTCCCGCTGTCCTAGGGTGACAGGGACGGGGCAAACGACCGACAAACCGCCAAGGGATTAACGACATGGCGAACGCGTCAGGCAGCGACGGCAAGAACACGCTCTACTGCAGCTTCTGCGGCAAGAGCCAGCACGAGGTCCGCAAGCTGATTGCGGGACCGACCGTCTTTATCTGTGATGAATGTGTGGAACTTTGCATGGACATCATCCGGGAGGAGACGAAATCCTCCGGGCTGAAGTACTCCGACGGGGTGCCGACCCCGCGCGAAATCTGCCAGGTTCTGGATGATTACGTGATCGGCCAGATGCATGCCAAGCGCGTGCTCGCCGTCGCCGTGCACAACCATTACAAACGTTTGAACCACGCCGGCAAGACCGACATCGAGCTGGCGAAATCCAACATCCTGCTGATCGGCCCGACCGGCTGCGGCAAGACACTCCTGGCCCAGACGCTGGCGCGCATTCTCGATGTGCCTTTCACCATGGCCGATGCGACGACCCTGACAGAGGCCGGCTATGTCGGCGAGGATGTCGAGAACATCATCCTCAAGCTGCTCCAGTCGTCGGAATACAACGTCGAGCGGGCCCAGCGCGGCATCGTCTACATCGACGAGGTCGACAAGATCACCCGCAAGTCCGACAACCCGTCGATCACCCGCGACGTGTCGGGCGAAGGCGTGCAGCAGGCCCTGCTGAAGATCATGGAGGGCACCGTCGCCTCCGTGCCGCCGCAAGGCGGGCGCAAGCATCCGCAGCAGGAATTCCTGCAGGTCGACACGACCAACATCCTGTTCGTCTGCGGCGGCGCCTTCGCGGGTCTCGACAAGATCATCTCGCAGCGCGGCAAGGGCTCCGCCATGGGCTTCGGCGCCGACGTGCGCGAGGTGGACGAACGCGGTGTCGGCGAGGTGTTCGGCGACCTCGAACCCGAGGATCTGCTCAAATTCGGCCTCATCCCCGAGTTTGTCGGCCGTCTTCCGGTGATCGCCACGCTCGAGGATCTCGACGAGGACGCCCTGGTCACCATCCTCACGGCGCCCAAGAACGCGCTGGTCAAGCAATACCAGCGTCTGTTTGAACTCGAGGACACCAAGCTGACCTTCACGGAGGATGCGCTTACGGCGATCGCCAAGCGGGCGATCGAACGCAAGACCGGTGCCCGCGGCCTGCGGTCGATCATGGAGGACATCCTGCTCGACACGATGTTCGACCTGCCCGGCATGGACAGCGTCACCGAGGTGGTCGTCAACGAAGAGGCTGTCGGTCCCGAGGCCACGCCTCTGATGATCTATGCGGACGAGAAGAAGGATGCGGCCTCTGCCGGATAATTCCGGCCGACGCCGCATTTCCACCGGCTCTCCGTTCGAAGAGACGATCGGCTATTCCCGTGCAGTCGTGGCGGACGGATGGGTCTTCGTCGCGGGCACCACGGGCTACGATTACGCGTCGATGACCATGCCTCGGGACGTCGCAGATCAATGCCGAAACGCGCTGAGCACGATCTCCCGCGCCCTCCGGGACGCGGGATCATCGCTCGATGAGGTGGTTCGCGTCCGCTACATCCTCCCCAACCGGGCCGACTGGCCGGCCTGCTGGCCGGTAACGTCAGAGATCTTCGGCAAGATCAGACCGGCAGCGACAATGTTCGTCGCGGATCTGCAAGAGCCTGAAATGAAAATCGAGATCGAGGTCACGGCCCGCCTGCCCTGATCGACACAGGCCCGGGGATGGCGGGTGGGGTGTCGCCGCAGGCGCACGGCACCCGGCATCACGCGGCAGGCTGGCCCTCGGACAGCTGATCGAACCCTGCCGAAAACTTGATCGCCTCCGTGAGCAGTCTGGGCGGAGACCACAGCGCACTTTCCTCGGCCCAGCCCTCCATCAGCCGTTTCATCCGCAACAGGCCGAGGCTCTGCGCCGCCCTCAGCGGCCCGCCCCGGTGGCGGGGAAAACCCAGCCCATAAACGGCAAGCACATCGACATCGCCCGGGCGCGACACGGCGCCCGTCTCGACAAGCCGCGCCCCGGCGGCCATCAGGGCGGCCACGATTCGCGGCACGACCTCCGCTCCCTCACGGCCCGCGCCAGGCTCGGTGCCGCCGAACGCGCCTTTGGCAAACCCGTAATCGACCATCGCCGCGTCGATCGTCGCGGCAGAAACCCCCTGCCCCGACAGCGCGGTCACCGTCTGGCCCAGGACGTGCTGAAGTCGTCCGACGATCTGTGCGCCCTCCGGTTCGGCGACGGTCCGTCGCCCCTCCGTGCTGCTCAGCAGGCGGGTCGAGATGCGGCGTTCGGACAGGAAGACATGGGTCAGCGCCACCGATTGCGGATCGGCTCGGCAATCCGCACGCGCCGCGGCCTCGAACATCAGGCCGCTCGGGAACGGCAGCAGCAAGGCCGCCTCCACGCAATCGATCATCCGCGCCGGCGCGATCAGAGCCGAGGCCGCCTGCGCCGCGCGATGATGTGCGACCGCCTCGGTGAAGGCCACACCGTCGGACAGCCCCGACCGTCGCGCCCGGGTGGGACGCGGCGCGGTGCCCCGCGCGGCGATGGACTTGGCATAGGTATGGGTGCCGGTCGGCAGGTGTCCGACCACGATTCCGTCCACCAGACCGAGCTTGCGGGCCGCATCCGCCGCGATCGGCCGCCCTGACAACAGCAGCCTCAGCGCCGCATCCGCCCCCACGATCCGCGGCAGGCGCTGGCTTCCCCCGGCGCCGCAGACCAGCCCCAGCGCGACCTCCGGAAAGCCCAGCCGGCTATCCGGATCCGCAAGCCGCCAATGGGCCGCGAGCGCCAGCTCCGCTCCGCCGCCGAGGGTCAGGCCATGCAGCGCCGCGACGACAGGACGGGGACAGGATTCGATCCGCTCGCAGACCTCGGCCAATGTCGGCGCACCTTCGCCCTCCCCCGCTTCGCGCACGTCGGGACCGACGGAAAAGTAGTCGCCCTCGGCGCTGAGCATCACGGATGTCACCCGCGTGTCCGTCACCAAGCGTCCGAAGATGTCCCACAGTTCGGACCGGACCTCGGGGGTCAGGGCATTGTTCGGCGGCTTGGCGAGCGTCACGATCGCGACCCCCTCGCGTATCCGATATTTGACCGGTTTACTCATCACTGCCCCGTCGGTCGCCCCCGGCATAGCGTCGTCCCGGACTGGATCGACTTATCCACATACTGCCCGCATACCGGACGAAGACAAGCCTCTGCGCTCGGAATTGGTCCGGGGGCGCGGCAGTGCCACAGGTCTCAGGTGTTTGGGGGCGCTTCGCAGAACACCTCATAGAGGCGCTCCAGCACCGGCGTCACGCGTGGATCTGCCAGCTGATACCGGATGACCCGCCCATGGCGGCTGGCACTCACCAGACCTTCGCCCCGCAGCCGCGCGAGTTGGCCCGAGACATAGGATTGGCTGGCACCGAGGATCTCCTCCAGCTCGCCGACGCTCCGTTCGCCGGGGACAAGTGCGCACAGCAAACGCAGACGCGCCGGGTTCGACAACGCCTTGAGCAGTCCCGCCGCCTGTTCCGATGCCGCGGCCATTGCATCGTTCGAAATCACCAGGGTTTCTGCCAACGAAGTGCCCTTTCATGTCATCCTGTCGCAAACATATATCTCACTATTGAAATGTTTGCCAGTCCCGTCTACATGGGTGCTAACAGAAAATCTGGAGATAAACGATGCAGCCCGCAGTCAAAGCCTTCTTCGACGACGCGACCAACACGATTTCCTACGTCGTGCGAGACCCGCAGGGGTCATCCTGCGCCATTGTCGATTCGGTCCTCGACTTCGACTACGCCTCCGGCCGGACGGACACGCGCTCGGCCGACGAGGTCATCGCCTATGTCGAGGCCGAGGGCCTCAAGGTCGAGTGGATCCTCGAGACGCATGTCCACGCCGACCACCTCTCGGCCGCGCCCTACCTGCAGGAACGGCTCGGCGGCAAGATCGGCATCGGCGAGAACATCACCATCGTCCAGGACACCTTCGGCAAGGTCTTCAACGAGGGCACCGAGTTCCAGCGCGATGGCTCGCAGTTCGATGCCCTGTTCACCGAGGGCGACACCTTCATGGTCGGCCAGATGCGCGGCGAGGTCATGCACACGCCCGGCCACACGCCCGCCTGCCTGACCTACGTGATCGGCGACGCGGCCTTCGTGGGCGATACGCTGTTCATGCCCGATTTCGGCACCGCGCGCTGCGACTTCCCCGGAGGCTCGTCCGAGAACCTCTACAATTCGGTGCAGCGCATCCTGGCCCTGCCCGAGGAGACGCGGATCTTCGTGGGACACGACTACCTCCCCACGGGCCGCGACGAATACAAATGGGAGACGACGGTCGCCGAGCAGAAGGCATCCAACATCCACGTGGGCGCGGGCGCGTCCAAGGATGACTTCGTCTCCATGCGCGACGCGCGGGATGCGAAACTGGCGATGCCCAAGCTGATCCTGCCCTCGCTGCAGGTCAACATGCGCGCCGGCCAGATGCCGCAGCCCGACGACAATGGCGACGTCTTCCTCAAGGTGCCGGTCAACAAGCTTTGACGGTTCGGACACGGACAACAGGATAACAAGAAATGCAGATGGAATGGATCTGGGGCCTCCTCGGCGGGGGCCTCATCGGGAGCGCCGGTGCGCTTTACCTGCTGATCAACGGGCGCGTCATGGGCGCCTCCGGCATCGTGGGGGGGCTGGTCGACGGCTCTGCGACGGGCGTTCAGCGCCGTGAACGGCTGGCCTTCGCCGCCGGGCTTTTCCTTGTGCCCGCGGTGCTGGCGCTGCTCTTTGGCAACGGCGAGACCCATGCCTCCGCCAACCTCATGGTGATGGCGGCGGGCGGGCTTCTAGTCGGTGTCGGCACGCGAATCGCCAACGGCTGCACCAGCGGCCACGGGGTCTGCGGCATCTCGCGCCTGTCGCTGCGCGGCATCGTGGCCACGGTTTTCTACATCGGCGCGGGGGGCATCACGGTCGTGCTGTTCCGCCACCTTCTGGGAGTGATCTGATGCGCGGACTCTTCGCTTTTCTCGCCGGCGGCACCTTCGGGGCCGGGCTGCTGTTGTCGGGCATGACCGACACCCGCAAGGTGCAGGGCTGGCTCGACATCTTCGGGGATTGGGACCCGACCCTGGCTTTCGTCATGGGAGGCGCGATCCTGCCCATGGCCGTGGCCTGGCAATTCACGCGCCGCCGCAGGCCGGTGCTGGGCGGCCAGTTTCCGCCCGCGCCGGAGCCGCGCCTGGGCCGGTCGCTGGTCACCGGATCGGTCATGTTCGGCATGGGCTGGGGCCTGACCGGTCTCTGCCCCGGCCCGTCGATCGCCTCGGCCAGCTTTGGCGGGATTTCGGGGTTGGTGTTCCTGCTGGCGATGGGCACGGGCATGATCCTTGCGCCGATGGCGAAGGCGCGACTGGACGCGCTGCCCGCAGCGGCCTAACCATGGGCGAAATGGAGGCAAGATGACTTATTCAAACATCACCGACACCTACGCCGTCAGCGGGCAGATCACGCCCGCTGACCTGGCCGGGATCAAGGCCGCCGGTTTCGGCACCGTGATCTGCAACCGGCCCGATGCGGAAAACCCTCCGGCGCTGCAGGCGGAGGCCATGCGGGCGGAGGCCGAGGCCGAGGGGCTTGCCTTCGTGGACAATCCCTTTTC
Organism: Roseisalinus antarcticus; assembly: GCF_900172355.1. GTDB lineage: Bacteria > Pseudomonadota > Alphaproteobacteria > Rhodobacterales > Rhodobacteraceae > Oceanicola > Oceanicola antarcticus_A. The sequence goes on from NZ_FWFZ01000001.1 coordinate 500,166, forward strand.
GCACCAGAGCTTCAGCCTGGATCTGGTCGACCGCCAGACCGAGGCGCTGGCCGCCGCCGATGGTCCTGTCTTTGCCTATTGCGCCAGCGGCAACCGCTGCAGTGTGCTCTGGGCCATGGGCCGGGTCAAATCCGGCGAAATGACGCCGGAGGCCGCGATCAACAGCGCCGCGGAGGCCGGCTACGATCTGAGCGGGCTGAAGATGCAGCTTTCCGCCCTGGCGCCGGGCTGACAGCACGACCGGCGGACCGACCCGGGCCGCCGGTGCCCTATTGCGGCTCCTCGTCGAAGGACATCGGCGCCGCGGCGAAATCGATCGTGTCGGGATCGTAGGCATCAGGATCGTAGGCCCCGTCACCCCCCGCCCCCTGCGGATCGTAGCCCTCCTCCCCCGTCATCGCATGGCCATCATACCCTTGGTCCTCCGCCGGATACCCGGGCTCGTATGAATCCTGCCCGTCCTGCGACGCCTGATCGCCGTATTGCGCCCCCCCGTCATCCTCCACCGCGGCCCCGTCATAGGTGTCCATGTCATCGCCGATCCCGTATCCGGCCAACCCCTGGTCGTCGATGCCGCAGTTCGGATCCTCCTCATCCGCGCCGCCCCAGCCCGCGACGTCGCCAGGCAGCATCGGCGTGCTGGCGTGGTCCCGCATTTCCTTCGGTGGCGGAGGCTCGATCCGGACCGCCCTCATGCCGCCCAGCTGCCCCAGACGCGCGGTGCCGGCAAAGCTGCCGTCCGGCCCCTCCAGCCGAACCGAGGACACGGTGACGCCGGCAAGCGGGACGATGTCGCCGGCTCGTAGCCCCTCGGCATAGGCCAACGGCACCTTGAGCCGGTGGAGCACCGCGGTAAGTTTCGTCGGCGCCGCGTTGACCACCTTGTGCAATTGCCCGCTCCAGTCCTTCTCCTCTGCCGGCACCGCGGCCGTGGACCGGTCGGGAGGCAGGGCGATGATCAGCGTTCCCTCGCGGTCGGCCACGCCGAGATCGACGCTCAGCCGGAACATCCGGTACCCTGCCTCGGGCAGCTTGAGGCTGGTGCCCCGTTTGCCGTCGATCCGGGCACCGGTCTTGATGCTGGCGGTCCATCCGGCCAGCGCGGTCGGCGCCGCGGCGATCACCAGCTCGATCATGAAGGCGTCGATCACCGGGGTGGCCAATGCCACATCGGCGACCGAGACCGGGCGATCGGGCGCGGGCATCGCCGAGAGCTGCCCCATGGTCTGTGCCTCGACCAGGGCGCTCCGCAGCTCGCGGTCGAGCGCCGCCAGCCCTTCCAGCCCCTTGGCGCCATGCAGGCCGAGAATCAGGTCGTCGTTGCTGACCATCGACACCAGGTCGTCGAGCACGCCCGCCTCTTCGCTGATCGACAGGACCGAGACCTTCAACCCCGCCGCCCCCTCGACCGCACGGGCAAGCGACAGGCGCAGCGCCCGCACGGGCGTGACCACCCCGCTTTCGGACGGGACGTCCCCCGCCCGCGCCATCCGGGCGAGCACCTTACTGATGTCTTGATCGGCCATACGAGATGAGCGTTCCAAACCGTCGCGATGCCATACCCTAGAACGGCCCTTTTAACAGGAGGTTAGCCAAACCGCCAAAAACCGGTTCACTGGGCCGCCAGCGCAGCCCGTCCCGGCAGGGTCACACGGAAGGCCGCGCCGCCCTGGCCGGGCTGATAGGCGATCGCCCCGCCCAGGCGCCCCATGATCTCGCGGCAGATCGCAAGGCCCAGGCCCGCGCCGCCCGCGGTGCCGTGATCGGCCAGCCGGGAGAATTTCTCGAAGATGACATCGCGGCTTTCGGCCGCGATCCCGTCGCCGTTGTCGATGAAATCCACCACGTCGCGGTCGCCGATGCGGCGCACCTCGATCCGCAGCTCGGGATTGGGCGCGGTGCAGTATTTCCGGGCATTCGCGATCAGGTTGATGAAGACCTGCGCCAGCCGGTCGAGGTCGGTGTCCAGGATCGCCTGCTCGCGCCCGCGGTTCCGCCGCACGGTCAACGCCCCGGCCGCCCCCGCCGCCGCGACCGAGCGATCGAGCAGCTCCTCCAGGCTGCCCTGCTGGCGGTTCAGTGTGACGTTCCCGTTCTCGAGCACGCTGAGGTCCAGCAGGTCGTCGAGCAACCGGGTCAGGCGCACGGCCTCGGCATGGATGATCCCGGCATAGCGGGTCAGCTCTTCGCCCTTCAGGTCGCCGCCATCGCGCAGGATCTCGGAGAACGCCCGGATCGAGGTCATCGGCGTGCGCAGCTCGTGACTGATCTGGCTGAGGAACGCGTCCTTCTGGATCGAAAGCTGGGTCAGCTTGTCGTTGGCATCCCGCAGGGCCCGGGCGGTCCGCTCCTGCTCGCGGCTCTTGGCCTCCAGCCGGTTGGAATATTCCATGATCTGAGCCGCCTCGTCGGCGACCGCGATCAGATCCTCGACCGAGACCGTCGCGCCCTCGATCATCTGTCCGATCATCGCATGGGCCGTGGCCGCCCCGACCGAGCCTGCCAGCTCGCGTTCGAGGAAATCGACGAATTCGGGCGAGACATCGGGCAGAAACCCCTGTTTGCCCTGCCGCCGCGCCTCGGTCTGAAAGATCGCCTGCGCCTCGATCGGGCCGATGATGCGCTGCGCCATGATCAGCAGGTCCTCGGCCCCGGCGGCCTGGCGAGACCAGGTGCGCGGGCCGTCTGAATGCTCGAACACGTTGACGATCTGGGCGCCTTGCAGCCGCTCCAGCGGGGTCGGAAACCCGACGACGGAGCCGGTGAAGAAAGCGCAGGTGTTCAGCAGGATCGACCACATGACCGAGTGCACGACCGGGTCCAGCCCTTCGATCCCGAACAGCGCATAGGGCCGCAGCCAGCCGATGCCGAAGGGCCCCTCGGCCAGCAATCGCGCCGACAGCACGCCGCCCTCGCCGAAGGACGGCAGGAACAGGGTCCAGCCCCAGACCACGAAGCCGGTGATCAGCCCCGCCGCCGCCCCCCAGCGATTGGCGCCGCGCCAATAGATGCCGCCGATCATCGCCGGCAGGATCTGCGCCACCCCCGCGAAGGAGATCAGCCCGATCGCCGCCAGCGCCCCGCCCCCGGACAGCCGGAAATAGGTATAGCCAAGCGCCAGGACCCCGACGATGGACAGCCGCCGGGACAACAGGACGACCCCCCGCACGTCGCCCGACACGATCGCCCCCTCGCTGCGCGATGACAGCCAGACCGGCAGGACGATGTGGTTGGACACCATGGTGGCCAGGGCGATGGTCGCCACGATCACCATGGAGGTGGCCGACGAGAGCCCGCCCAGGAAAGACAGCATCGCCAGCCCGTCCTTCCCTTGGCTCAGCGGCAGCGTCAGAACGAAGAGATCAGGGTTGGAGCCCTCGGGCAGCAGGCTCAGCCCCATGACCGCGATGGGCACGACGAAGAGGCTCATCAGCATGAGGTAGAGCGGGAAGGCCCAGCTGGCCGTGCCAAGGTGCCGCTCGTCGGCATTCTCGACGACCAGGACCTGGAACATCCGGGGCAGGCAAAGCAGCGCGGCTCCTGAGAGGAAGATCAGGCCGGCCCAGCGACCGCCCGATTGCTCCCACCGGGCGATGGGCGAAGCGTCGATCTGCGCCAGCACCGGGCCGATCCCGCCGGCGAGGCCCCAGACCACGAAGATGCCGACCGCCAGCAGCGCCGCAAGCTTGACCACGGCCTCGACCGCGATCGCCATGACGACGCCGTGGTGCCGCTCGTTGGCGTCGAGGTTCCGCGTGCCGAACAGGATGGTGAAGAGCGCGAGCCCCACGGCGACCCAAAGCCCGGCGGACCACAGATCCGCCTCGCCCCACCCGCCGCCCGCGCCGGAGGCGAAGACCGAGAAGGACAGCGTCACCGATTGCAGCTGCAGCGCGATATAGGGCGTGGTGCCGACCACCGCCATCAGGGTGACGATCACGCCCAGCCCGGTGGATTTGCCATAGCGCGACGACACCAGGTCGGCGATCGAGGTGATCCTCTGGGACCGGCCGATGCGCACCAGCTTGCGCAGCCCCCACCACCAGCCGACCATGACGATCGTCGGGCCGAGATAGATCGTCAGATACTCCAGCCCCGACCGGGCGGCGTAGCCCACGGCGCCGTAGAACGTCCAGGCGGTGCAGTAGACCGACAGCGACAGGGTGTAGATCGCCGAGGACCGCAGCCAGGCCTCGTTGCCCCGCGCGGCCCGCCGTTCGGCGGCGAAGGCCACCGCGAACAGGAAGGCCACGTAGGTCAGCGCCACCGCGACCAGCGTGTTGAACGACACGATCATGCCGTGTCCTCCGGCTCGCTCCCGGTTTCGTCACGGGTCGGCAGGATCGGGCGGACAAGGGCCGCCGCAGCCGCGATCAACAGCACCCAGAGCACGAAGAGATAGATCAGCACGCCCGAGGACCGCGCCTCGGGGTGGCCGGTCTGCAGCAGCGGCATCAACACGAGGACAAGCGCCAGGATCGGCAGCATCCGCGCCGCGTCCCGCAGGCGCCGCCGCCGGAACGAGGCCCGGGCGAGAAAGACGCTCCTGTTCGCGGGCGCCTTCATGCGCCGTTGACGGCTCCGCGGCCCGGGGCGGCGCGGCCGATCACCGTGTCGCCGACCCCGGTGCCGTCGGCCAGGGCGCGCACAGCGCTGAGAATGTCGGCATTGGCGAAAGGTTTGGTCATGAAATGCGACACGCCCAGCCGCTCGGCCAGCTCGCGGTCCTTGGTCTGGCCGCGGGCGGTCAGCATCATCACCGGCAGGTCGCGCAGGCCGTCGGTCTGGCGCAGGTCCTGCAGGATGTCATAGCCCGAGCGCCCGGGCAGCATCACGTCGAGAATGACGATGTCCGGCGTCTGCGCCTTGAGCTTCGCCAGCGCCGTGTCCCCTTCGGAATGGGTGTGCACGGTCCATCCGTCACGGGACAGGATGAAGCTGATCGCCTCGATGATATTCGGCTCGTCTTCGATCAGAAGAACCCGTTTGCCCATCCCCATTCCTCCCTCTGGGTCTGGTCGGTATGGCCCGAGTATCAAGGCAATCCGGGCCGGTGTCAAAGATCGGTTGGGCGCCGGTCAGCCCGCGGTGGGCGCGGCGGCCGCGCGGAGGATCGACGGCTCGCGCCGCGCGGTGCAGGCGTCACGCGAACAGATGCGGCAGGCCAGCCCGACCGGGCGGATGGGCTCGGGCGGCGACTGCCCCGCCGCGCCCTCGGCGGGGGCCGAGAGATACAGCATCGTCGCTTCGAGCACCACCGGCGCCCTGTAATCCGCCGCCCCCTTGGGCAGGGCCACGGCATAGGCCAGAAGCGGCGCCGATTGCGGCCCTGGCAGCTGCACCAGGACGCGGATCGCGCGGCCGGGTTGCCCCAGCGCCTCGAACACCGGCCAGAGCGGACAGGTCCCGCCGGCGCGCGGCAGATCGACCCCGGCCATCGCATCCATCGCGGTCAGAACACCCGCGCTGTCGGCGACGACCAGCCCGGTGACCGGATGCCCCAGCTCCGGCGGCAGCGCCTTGAGCCGTCGCAGCACCCGGTCCAGCGGCGCACCGGACGCCCGCACCAGCGCCAGCGGATCATGGGCTTCGACCAGGGCCAATGCCGAGAACTGCGCCAGCGGCAGCGCCGCGGCGTCGGCGGCATAGCGGGCCAGCCGCGCGGCCGCCACCAGCCGGCCGGCATCGGACACCAGCGCCGCGCTTTCGGCGACGATCGCGGGGATGGCATCGGCCCCCTCCGCCTCGATTCGCGCAAGATGGCCGTTTCCCGGCTCGAAGAGCGCATCGGCCTCCTCGAGCGCCGAGAGCGGTGCGGCCCGGTCGGAACTCGTCGTGTCGAGATAGCGCACCAGCGCCTGGCTGCTCTCGGCGAGCCTCTGGGCGTCGTTGTCGATATTGCGGTGAAACCGTCGCTGCCAATCGGCGTCGAGCTCTTCCGCCCCGCTGAGGATCGCCGAGGTCGAGCGGATCGAGGTCACGGCCGAGATCACCTCGTGCAGCGAGGTCGCCAGCTGCGGGTCATGGGACAGACGATCCGACAGGCCGCGCACCCGCGCCTCCAGCGTGTCGATCCGACGTTCCTGCGCGGCCACGAGCCCCGCCCAGCCGGCAAAGCGGCCGGCGAATTCCTCGATCCGGTCCAGTTCCGGATCCACCGGCACGGCGCCGCGCGTCTCGGGCCGTGCCGCAGCGCGGCGCAGGGCGTCGACCGTCGCGCTCTCCGCGCCCTCGCTCAGCGCCTGGGGGTCGATCTGGAGCGCACGGGCGATCTCGTTCAGCAATTTGCCCGCGATTCTGCGGCGGTTGTGTTCGATCAGGTTCAGGTAGGACGGAGAGATCCCGGCCCGCTTGGCCAGATCGGACTGGCGCAGCCCGCGGTCCAGACGCCTCTCGCGGATCCGGCTGCCGGTGAACTGACGCTGCGGCATTGGAAAACCTCAAGCAAAACCAGCGGGTTTCTGCACTTGCAAGAAAACCCTTTTACACAATAGACAATCACCGTGTGTAAGTCTTTACAAAAAAAGCTCCATCTTTGAGGCACTTGTTGCACGCTTTTCCTGCTTGGCGCGATAGTGCCCCCACGCTCCAGTAGCGTTGCGCCCGACGGGAGAGGAGACCCGGCGTGCGTCATCCACACCAGGGAGGATTATATGTCCAAATCAAACTTCACCCGTCGCGGCGTGTTGAAGACCGGGGCCGTTGCCGGCGCCGGGCTCGCCTTGCCGACCTATCTGTCGGCGGCCGCACACACAGGTTTCACCAACGCCCCCGGCGACAGCGAGGTCGTGCTCGGGTTCAACGTCCCGCAGTCAGGCCCCTATGCCGATGAGGGCGCCGACGAGCTGCGCGCATTCGAGCTGGCCGTCGAGCATCTCAACGGCGGCGGCGACGGCGGCATGCTGAACACGTTCTCCTCCAATGTACTGGACGGAACCGGCATCCTGGGCCGCGAGGTCAAGTACGTGACCGGCGACACCCAGACCAAGTCCGACGCGGCCCGCGCCTCCGCCCGCTCGATGATCGAGAAGGACGGCGCGATCATGATCTCCGGCGGCTCCTCCTCCGGTGTCGCGGTCGCCGTGCAGGGCCTGTGCCAGGAAGCTGGCGTGATCTTCATGGCCGGCCTCACGCATTCCAACGACACCACGGGCAAGGACAAGAAGGCCAACGGCTTCCGGCACTTCTTCAACGCCTACATGTCGGCGGCGGCGCTGGCGCCGGTGCTGCAGTCGCTCTACGGGGCCGACCGCAACGCCTATCACCTGACGGCGGACTACACCTGGGGCTGGACCCAGCAGGAATCGATTGCCGCCGCGACCGAAGCGATCGGCTGGAACACCGTCAACAACGTGCTGACCCCGCTGGCCGAAACCGACTTCTCGGCCTATATCGCGCCGGTCCTGAACTCGGGCGCCGACGTGCTGGTGCTCAACCACTATGGCGGCAACATGGTCAACTCGCTGACCAACGCGGTGCAGTTCGGCCTGCGCGACGCCATGGCCAACGGCAAGCAATTCGAGATCGTCGTGCCGCTCTACTCCGAGCTGATGGCGCGCGGTGCAGGCGCGAACATCGTCGGCATCCCGGGCTCGCAGAACTGGGACTGGAAGATCGAGAACCAGCTGGGCTCGCGCTATGCCGGCACCAACGCCTTCGTGCAGTCCTTCGGCACCAAGTACGGCTTCCCGCCGTCCCAGGCCGCGCAGACCTGCTACGCGCAGACCTTGCTCTATGCCGATGCCGTGACCCGCGCGGGCAGCTTCAACCCCTGTGCAGTGGCCGAAGCGCTGGAGGGTTACGAGTTCGACGGTCTCGGCAACGGCCCCACGCTCTACCGGGCGGGCGATCACCAGTGCTTCAAGGACGTTGTCGTCGTGCGCGGCAAGGAGAACCCGGAAAACGAGTTCGACCTGGTGGAAATCGTCGAAGTGACGCCTGCGGAGCAGGTCACCTACGACGTCGATCATCCGATGTTCGCCGGCGGTGCGCTCGGCGAGTGCAATCCGGGCGCCTGACGCCCGATCGTAGGATGGGAGATATCTCCCATCCTACCCCAAGCTCCGGGGTCGGAGCCTTTCTCGAAAATCCAGCCATGAAGGTGGGGACATGGACGCCATCATCCTGCAAACCCTGAACGGGCTCGACAAGGGCTCAGCCTACGCGCTCATTGCGCTGGGGCTGACGCTCATTTTCGGCACGCTCGGCGTCGTGAACTTCGCCCACGGCGCGTTGTTCATGATCGGCTCATTCTGTGCCGTCACCCTGTCGCGGATCCTCAGCTATTCCTACGAGATCGTGGACGACACACGGACCGACTTCCTAGGCAACCCGATGAAGGTGGATATCCCCTACGTCCACAGCTGGTTCGGGGAATCCGCCGGGCAGACGATCATCGACTGGTCGGTGCCGCTGGCAATTCTTTTCGCGATCCCCATCATGCTCTTCGTCGGCTACGTCATGGAACGCGGCCTGATCAAGCATTTCTACAAGCGGCCCCACGCGGACCAGATCCTCGTGACCTTCGGCCTCGCCATCGTGCTGCAAGAGGTCGTCAAGCAGATTTACGGCGCCAATCCGATCCCCACCCCGGCGCCCCCGGCCTTCACCGGCAGCCTCGATTTCGGCGTCTGGCTGGGCTTCGATCCGAACACGATCATCTATCCCTACTGGCGCCTGGTCTATTTCTTCTTCTCGGCCATCGTCATCGCCGCCGTCTTCGCCTTCCTGCAATTCACCACCTTCGGCATGGTGGTCCGCGCCGGCATGGCCGACCGCGAGACCGTGGGCCTGCTCGGCATCGATATCGACAAGCGCTTCACCATGATGTTCGGCATCGCGGCGGCGGTCGCAGGCCTGGCCGGGGTGATGTACACGCCGATCAACTCGCCGAATTACCATATGGGCATGGATTTCCTCGTGCTCTCCTTCGTCGTTGTGGTCGTCGGCGGCATGGGCTCGCTGCCCGGTGCGGTCCTCGCGGGGTTCCTGCTGGGCATCCTTCAGAGCTTCGCCTCGATGAACTGGATCAAGGACATCCTTCCGGGGATCGACCAGATCATCATCTACCTCGTCGCTATCGCCATTCTGTTGACCCGTCCTCGTGGCCTCATGGGCCGCAAGGGCGTGATGGAGGACTGACCCATGCTCGGTCTCAACCGCAAGGACACCACCCTGCTGATCGCCGTCGCCATCCTGACGATGTTCGCGCCGATCATCCTGAACCCCTTCCCCGTCGACAGCGCCATGGCGCAGTTCAACGCGGGTTATCCGGACCTGATGCAACGCTTCGTGATCTTCGGCATCTTCGCCATCGGTTTCAACATTCTGTTCGGCCTCACCGGCTACCTCTCGTTCGGCCACGCGGCCTTTCTGGGGGTGGGCAGCTACTCGGCGGTCTGGATGTTCAAGCTCCTCAGCATGAACGTCCTGCCCGCGATCCTTCTGGCGGTGCTGATCTCGGGCGTTTTCGCCCTGGTCATCGGCTACGTATCGCTGCGGCGCTCGGGGATCTACTTCTCGATCCTTACGCTCGCCTTCGCGCAGATGTCGTTCAACCTGGCCTACTCGGTGCTCACCCCGATCACCAACGGCGAGACCGGCCTTCAGCTATCACTCGACGATCCGCGCATCCTCGACGGCGCCGGGTCGGCCGGATCCCTGCCCGTCACCAACCTGTTCGGGCTGGAGATGCGGGCGACCGAGACGGTGAACCTCGGCCCCTGGTCCTGGGATTTCAGCGCCGGCTACTACGTCTGCGCCCTGATCATGCTCGCCGCGTTCTACCTGTCGGTGCGGATCTTCCGCTCGCCTTTCGGACTGATGCTGCGCGCGGTCAAATCGAACCAGCAGCGGCTGAACTACACCGGCCTGAACTCGCGCCCCTACACCCTTGCGGCCTTCGTGATCTCGGGGATGTATGCAGGGCTCGCCGGTGGCCTGCTGGCCTCCATGGACCCCCTGGCCGGTGCCGAGCGGATGCAGTGGACCGCCTCGGGCGAGGTCGTGCTGATGACAATCCTCGGCGGCGCCGGCACCCTGATCGGGCCGGTCCTGGGCGCGGGCTTCATCAAGTACTTCGAGAACATCTTCTCGAAGATCAACGACAATGTCCTGCACACCTGGTTCGCGGTGCTGCCCGACGGGATCGAGGATTTCCTCGTCACCATCGTGCATCCCTTCGTCGGCAAGGGCTGGCACCTGACGCTAGGCCTGATGTTCATGCTCGTCGTCATCTTCCTGCCCGGCGGCCTTGTCGAGGGCGGCCAGCGCATCGGCAGATTGTTCCGCCGCCGCAAGGGCAAGCAAACTGACGCCGAGGCCGACGCCTCCAAGACACCCGCCGAATAAGGAGCCGGAGACATGGGAATCCTCGAAGTCAAAGGCGTCAACAAGCGCTTCGGCGGCCTGCAGGCGCTCGGTGACGTGAACCTCAGCGTGACGGAAAACACCTGCCACGCGATCATCGGCCCCAACGGGGCGGGCAAGTCCACCCTGCTGAACTGCCTGGTGGGCAAACTGATCCCCGACAGCGGGTCGGTGATGTTCGACGGCCAGTCGGTTCTGGGCCGCAAACCGTTCGAGATTAATCAGATGGGCATCTCGCGGGTCTTCCAGACGCCCGAGATCTTCGCCGATCTCTCGGTGCTCGAGAACGTGTTGATCCCCTGTTTCGCCAAGCGCGACGGCGCCTTCCGGATGCATGCGGTCGAACAGGTCTCCTCGGAGGCGGAGCTGCGCGACATGGCGCTGCACATGCTCGAGGACGTCAACATGGCCGACAAGCGCGACCACCACGCCGGCACCATGTCGCGCGGCGACAAGCGTCGCCTCGAGATGGCCATGTGTCTGGTGCAAAAGCCGAAACTGCTGCTTCTGGACGAGCCGACGGCAGGCATGGCACGGGCCGACACCAACAACACGATCGACCTTCTGAAGAAGATCCGCGACCGGCGCGACATCACCATGTGCATCATCGAGCACGACATGAACGTCGTGTTCTCGATGGCCGAGCGGATCACCGTGCTGGCCCAGGGCACCCCGCTGGTCGAGGACACGCCGGACAACATCAAGGGCCACCCCAAGGTCCGCGAAGCCTATCTCGGCGAAGCCCAGGTCTGAGGAGAGACACATCATGACCCACGTAGAAGAGCTCCGCCCCGAGGGCAGCTTCGACAAGCACCGGAACATGGCCTCGACCCATTCCAAGTTCCTCAGCGTCTGGAACGTCGAGGCCTATTACGGCGAAAGCTACATCGTTCAGGGTGTCAGCTTCGACATCCACGAGGGCGAGATCCTCGCCCTTCTGGGCCGCAACGGCGCCGGAAAGACCTCGACCCTGCGCACCATCGCGCGGCTGGACAGCCCGGCGCTCAAGCACGGCGAGATCTGGCTGGACCACCAGCCCCTGCACGAGATGCGCGCCCACCAGGCGTCGGCCGCGGGGATCGGGCTTGTCCCTGAGGACCGGCGGATCATCCCCGGCCTGACGGTCGAGGAGAACCTGCAACTGGCCCAGATCGCCCCGCCCAAGGGCTGGTCGATCGACCGGGTCTACGACCTCTTCCCCCGCCTCGGCGAACGCCGCAAGCAGGAGGGCGTGACCCTGTCGGGCGGCGAGCAGCAGATGCTCTCCATCGCCCGCGCCCTGTGCCGCGACATCAAGGTGCTGCTGCTGGACGAACCCTACGAGGGGCTGGCCCCGGTCATCGTGCAGGAGATCGCCAAGACCCTGCAGATCATCCGCGACCAGGGCATCACGACCGTCATCGTCGAGCAGAACGCGGTTGCGGCCCTGAAGCTCGCCGACCGCGCGGTGATCCTCGATATCGGCAAGGTGGTGTTCGACGGCTCGGCCCGCGAAGTGCTGGAAGACGACGCGCTGCGGTCGCAATATCTGGCGATCTGACAGGCACCGGCTGCCGGCCAGAAAGCCGGCCCGGCCTCGGGCCGGGCCATCGCGGCCGTCCGGGCGATCACGCCGTGGCGGCAGTGAAATCCTGCATGATGCGGCGGCCCGAGGCCTCCAGCCGGTCGATCAGCGGCTCAATCGAGGCGCCCACAAGCGCCCCGCCCCGCTTCACGATCCGGCCGCCGACCAGCACTGTGTCCACATCGCGCGGCCCGGCATGAAACAGCACCGAGGCGATCGGGTCATGCACCGGGCGCATGTTGATGCCTTTGGCGTCGACAAGGATGATGTCGGCCAGCTTGCCCGGCTCCAGCGTGCCGATCCGGTCGTCGAGCCCCAGCATCCGCGCCCCGCCGATGGTCGCCCATTCCAGCGCCTCGCGCGCCGACAGGCCGGTCTCGGCCGGGGGCATCCCGGTCTCGCGGCGGGACGCAAGCGTCAGCTCGTGCCGCGCCGCCTGGAGCGCGAACCGCGCGACCGAGAACATCTCTCCGGCCATGCCGGATTCGATATCGGTCCCCAGCGACAGCTGGGCATTGCCGCCCAGCGCCCGCACACGGTTGGTCAGCGGCTCGCCGAAGCCCATCTGAAGCTCAACCTCCGGCGTCACCGAGATGCTGACGCCGGCTGCGACGACCCGGCCCAGATCCTCGTCCGACAGACAGTTAGCGTGGGTGATATTCACCCACGGTCCCAGCAGGCCCATGGCGTCCAGCGCCGCGAGCCCCTCCGGCCACATCATGTTCGGCGCACTGATGTGCATGCTGGCGGGCAGGCCCAGTTCGCGGGCAAGGCTCAGGTCGGCGACGGACACGGCCTCGACCGACAATTGCGGGCCAAGCACGGCCAGGCCCAGCGTCACCAGGCCGTCCGGGTCCGACAGCGGACCCGAGCGCAGGCGCAGCACCTCGTCCCGCGGCATCGGAACCTCGCTGAAATGCGGCTGGCCGGGTTTCGGGTCGGCCTTGGGCGAGCCATGCAGGAATACCGCCCTGCCGCCCGCGGCCTTCAGCCCCTCGATCGCGGCGTCGGTATGGTCCGGCGTGGGATTGTTGTGGCACCAATCCGCGATGGTGGTCGCGCCCGCGTGCAACTGGTGCAACAGGCCCACCTGGTTGGCGATCCCTACATCCTCGGGCCGGAAATGGGTGGCGAGGCCCGCGTGCATTGCCTTGAGGTACTGGCCCAGCGTCCAGTTCGCCGCGATCCCCCGCAACCCGGTCTGCCAGGTATGGATATGGGCGTTCACGAACCCCGGCATCACGATCATGCCGGCCGCGTCGATCACCTGCTCCGCCTGCCCCGCCAGCCCGGGCCCGATGGCCTCGATCCGACCCGCCGCGTCGATCAGGATGTCGCCCGTGGCGGCATCCGGCTCACCCTGCGCCAAAGAGACGTTCTGTCCGCCCGTGATGCATGTCTTTGTCATGAGATCGCTTTCGTTCAGATCAGGATGAGAGTCAGCACGGGCGCGAAGATCAGCGCCAGCGTCACGGCCAGCATGACCAGCACGAAGGGGGCCGCGCCCTTGAAGATGTCGCCCAAGGTGACGAACCCTTCCGGCAACGCGCCCTTGACCACGAAGACCGATAACCCGAACGGCGGGGTCAGCAAGCCGATCTCGATCGCGATGACCGATACGATGCCGAACCAGATGAGGTCGCCGCCCAAGGCCTCCACAAGGGGGATCGCGATGGGCAGGATCACCAGCATGATCGACACGCTGTCCAGGATCATGCCCAGAAGGATCACCAGCACCACATAGCACAGCATGAACGCGATCAGCGACAGATCGAAGGACGCGAGCAGTCCCGTCGCCTTCATCGGGATCGTCGAGAGCGTCAGCATGCGCGCATAAAGGTTGGCAGCCACGATCAGGAACAGGATGCTGGCGGTGATATAGCCGGTCTCCAGCGCGATCGACTTGATCACCGTCCAGTTCAGCTTGCGCCGTGCGCCCGCCACGATGAAGGCCCCCAGCGCACCGATGGCCGCCGCCTCGGTCGGGCTGAAGAAGCCGCCGTAGATCCCGCCCATGACCAGCGTCACGATGAAGATCACCGGCAGCAGCCGGCCCAGCATCTCGCGCACCGACATGCGCTCGGTCTCGGGCAAGGCTTTCGGTGTGCCGACAAAGCCCGGCGCCCAGATCGCCAGCACCACGTTGAGCACCGCGAAGGCCACCGCAAGCAGCAGGCCCGGGATGATCGCCGCGATGAACAGCGAGCCGACGGACACCTCGGCAATCAGCGCATAGATGATCAGCAGCAGGCTCGGCGGGATCAGCATCCCCAGCACCGAGCTTCCCGCGATGACCCCTGCGGCGAAGCGACGGGTGTAGCCCGCCTCGTCCATCGCGGGGACGGCGACGCGGCTGAAGACCGCGGCCGAGGCGATGGAGGATCCCGTGATCGCCGCGAAGATCGCGTTGGCCGCAACCGTCGCGACCCCGAGCCCGCCGCGCAGCCGGCGCAGCGCGACAACGGCGACCTGGAACGCGTCGCGCCCCACGTCGGCCCTGTCAAGCACCAGACCCATGGTCACGAACAGCGGCACCACGCCGAATTCATAGGACCGGATCGCCCCGGCGGCGGCGATGCCCAGCCCGTTCTGCGCCACGTTGATATTGCCCCGGGTCAGCCAGATGCCGATGAAGGACATCGCGATCAGCGCGATGGCGACCGGCATCCCGCAGGCCACCAGCACAAAGAGGCCGACGAAGGCCATCACCCCGATCTGCACCGAGCTGAGCCCGCCGCCGAACATCAGCAGCACGAACCCGGCGATCAGGACCAGCAGCAGCGCGAGGCCCCAGAGGCCGCGACGGTCGCCCTCGGCCAGCACCAGCCGCGCGAAGGCCGCGCCCTGCACGATCGCCACGCGCATGCACTCGATGACGGCAAGCACCGCGCCGGCCACGACCGCAAGCTTGAACGGCCAGAGCACCAGCTGATAGGCCCCCCGCGCTCCGCTGAACTGACCGCTCTGGTAGGCCTCGTGGAAATCTTCGAACAGCCACTGCACGGCAAAGCACAGCAGCCCGGCCGCGGTGGCGAAAAAGACCACCTTGGCGCCATGGGCGAGAGCGGGCCGGGATGTCTCCCAGCCCGCCATCAGGAATTCGGCCTTGATGAGCCTGTCACTGCGGATCGTGCTGCCCAGCTGGACAAAGACGCAGGCGACGATGGAGAACGCGACAAAGTCCGAGACCCCGTTGATCGGGATCGAGAACAGGTTCCGCATGAGGACATCGGCCGCGATCACGAACATGAACGCCATGATCGTGGTCGAGGCGAGCCCCGAAAAGACCGAAGACACCCCCCCGATCACGCGGTCCACCCCGGCCAGGGCGCCCGTGGGGCCGCCCTGCGCGTCTCCGTCGGTGCGGCTCATCAGACGGCGCGGATCAAAGGTCCGCCGCCCAGTCTCTCAGCGGCACGCCGCCTTCTTCCTGAACGGTGGCCATGTACTTGACGAGGATGTCGCGCCCGGGAATGCCGCGCTCTTCGAGGCCGTCGGCCCAGAGTTGCCCCAACGGCGGCATCCGGTTGACCCACTCGAGCTTCTGCTCGTCGGGCATCGCCGTCACGGTGGCGCCTTCCTCGACGAACTTGTCGAAGAACAGGGCTTCACGCTCTTCGATCAGGCGCGCGTTCTCGATCGAATACTCGCGGCCCAGCTCGGCGATGACCTCCTGCACGTCCTCGGGCAGGCTGTTGAACGTGTCGGTGTTCACGCCGAAGCCGCCGAAGGTCAGCGGGCCGGTGTTCACGCGGGTCACGAAGGGCGCCTGTTCGTGCAGCTTCAGCGGATAGGCGCCGGTGCCGATCAGGATCGTGCCCTCGCCCACGCCGGTCTGAAGCTGGCCGTACATCGCCGGGATGCCGGTGTTGACCAGGGTGGCGCCCACGGCCTCGACCCAGGGTGCGCAGACCGGCACGCCCAGAAGGCGCATGCCTTCGAGGTCGGACAGCTGCTCGATCGGGGTCTTGGTGAAGAGGTGATAGCCGTCCGACACGCAGGACCCGAAGAAGGTGATGTCCTGGCTGGTCCACTCGCGCTTCATCGCCTCTTCGGAATCGTTGAGGCGGTTCATCGTGTTGATCGCCTGATCCACGGTCTGGGTGTTGAAGGGGACGGAATACATGATGTTCTGCAGCGGCAGGGTCGACGGCTCCCAGATCGAGCCGATCCAGCCCATGTCGGTCAGCTGCTGGCTGACCGCCTCGAGCGTGTCGTTGAAATCGTAGAGCGAGCCGCCATAGGCCTCGGTCCAGTTGATCCGGTAGTTGGAGCCGCGCTCCTCCAGCATGGCGTTGGACTTTTCCACGATGACCGTATGCAGCGGCGTGACCCAGGCGATGGCCGTCGGGTGGCTGGACGAGATCGTCAGGTTGATCGTGTCCTGCGCGAAGGCGCGGCTGCCCAGGACGAGCGGGCTGGTCAGGCTGATCATGCCGGCCACGGCCTGGCGACGATTCATATTCATTGGAATTCCTCACGTTGACGCGATGGCGAGACTCACCACGCGCCGTATTCTACGTTTCTCACGGCCCAATGCAATCGTTTGCTCAACTTTTTTCGACCATCCCTGGGCGGCCGACCCGGGCTTGCCATTTCGGCACCGGGAAAAGACCGGCGGCAGCCCTTTTCAGTCCCCGGCGGGTGACCCCGCGCCGCGCCGGACGCCGGGCAGGACGCACAGCATCTCGAAGAGCAGGTTCGCGGCAATCAAGGCGGTGTTGCCGGTCGGATCATAGGGGGGCGAGACCTCGACCAGGTCGCAGCCCACGAGGTTCAGCCCGGCGCAGCCCCGAACGATTTCCAGCGCCTGCCAGGTGGTCAGCCCGCCGGCTCCACCGTGCCGGTTCCGGGGGCGAAGGCGGGATCGAGGCTGTCGATATCGAAGCTGAGGTAGACCGGCGCGTCGCCCACACGCGCCCGCAGGTCCGCCATCAGCGGGGTCAGGGACCGGTGCCAGCACGCCTCGGCCTGGATCACGGTCCAGCCCCGGTCGCGGCCCCAGTCGAAATCCTCGGGCGCATAGCCGGTGCCGCGCAGGCCGATCTGGGTGACCTTGTCGTTGAGCAGGCAGCCGTCCTCCCAGGCGCGGCGGAAGGGGCAACCATGGGCCACCGTCTCGCCGAACATGTGTTCGTTGATGTCCGCATGGGCATCGACTTGGACGAGGGCGACGGGGCCGTGCACCTCGCGGATGGCCCGCAGGATCGGCCAGGTCAGCGTGTGGTCGCCGCCCAGGGTCAGCGGGATCGCCCCGAAGGTCAGGATTTCGCGATATCGCGCGGTGATGATGTCGACGGACTTCTTCAGGTCGAAGGTGTTGATCGGCACGTCGCCGATATCGGCCACCTGGAGGCTGTCGAAGGGCGCGGCCCCGGTCGCCATGTTGTAGGGCCGCAGCATCCGGCTTTCGTCGCGGATCTGGCGCGGGCCAAGCCGCGTGCCGGGCCGGTTGGAGGTGCCGATATCCATCGGGATGCCGACAATGCAGGCGTCCAGCCCCTCCGCCGTGTCCAGCGAGGGCAGCCGCATCATGGTGGCCGGCCCGCCGAAGCGGGGCATCTCGTTGCCACCCAGGGGCTGGTTGAGGCGGCTCATGCGCCCTGCCCCGTCGCTGTGTTGCGGGCCGGCGGCGGCTGTTGCGGGGGCGCGAGGGGCATGGCTTGGTCCTTGGGCAATTCGACGGAGAGGCGGGGCGCCCCTCCCACCTCACCCCGGCGCGCGCCGCCGCGTCAAGGTCCCGGTGCCACGGATGCCGCGGCGCCGGGACCGCTCTGCCACTGCCATCGGGGTCGAGGGGCCGGCAAAGGTTCCCCCGGTCCGCGGACTGACCCGGCGAACGCCGCCCGACAGCTCACCCGTGCGACAGCGCCCGGATCACGCCGCGCAGTTCGGCCAGCCCCCGCAGCCGGCCGATCAGCGGGTAGCCGGGTATCATCTCGCGGGTGAGGTCCGACAGCATGTGATGGCCGTGATCGGGACGGAACGGGATCGCGTGATCGGCACGCCCGGCCGCGCGACGGCGGGCCTCTTCGTCCAGCAGCACCCGGATCAGCGCCACCATGTCCGTGTCGCCGTCGAGATGGGCATCTTCTTCGAAAGAGCCGTCCGGGTCCTTCCGGACATTGCGCAGATGGGCGAAGTGGATCCGGTCGGCCACCTGCGCCGCCAGCGCGGGCACGTCATTGGCCGGGTTGGCCCCCAGTGAGCCCGAGCAGAAGGTTATCCCGTTGGCCGGGCTTTCATGGGCCGCCAGCACCCAGGCCAGGTCGTGGCTGTCCGACACGATGCGGGGCAGCCCCAGGATGTCGCGCGGCGGATCGTCGGGATGCACGCAAAGCCGCATCCCCAGCTCTTCGGCGGTCGGCACGACCTCATCGAGGAACCGTTTGAAATTGGCCCGCAGGCCCTCGCGCCCGATGCCGTCGTAGCCCGCGAGCGCGGTCCGCAGCCCGGCCACGTCGTAGCGGTCGAACGCGCCGGGCATCCCGGCCATGATCGCCCCGAGCAGCCCGTCGCGGTCGGCCTCGGTCGCGGCCTGGAACCAGGCGGCGGCGCGGGTCAGGACCTCGGCGGGATAATCCGCCTCGGCCTCGCGCCGGCCCAGCATGTGGACCTCGAAGGCGGCCATGCGGACCGCTTCGAACCGCAGGCAGGTCGCGCCAGAGGCCACGGGCGCGGCAAGATCGGTCCGGGTCCAGTCCAGCAGCGGCATGAAGTTGTAGCAGACCGACATCACCCCCTCGGCGGCCAGGTTGGCCAGGGACTGGCGATAATTGGCGAAGAGCGGGCCAAGGTCGCCGTCGCCGCGCTTGATCCGCTCGTGGACCGGCAGGCTCTCGACCATGGCCCAGTCGAAGCCGGCCGCGGCCAGCAGGCCCTTGCGCCGGGCGATGGCCTCGCGCGGCCAGACTTCGCCATAGGGGATGTCGTGGAGGGCGGTGACGATGCCCCGCGCCCCCGTCTGGGCGACCTCGCCCAGCGAGATGCTGTCGAACTCGCCATACCAGCGCCAGCATTCGATCATGTGACCCTCTCCGCGATGGCGGCGCGCACGCCGCGGGACCAGATCGCCTCGGCCGCCGTCGTGATCGGTGCGCGGAGCTCGGCGGCAAGATCGTCCGGAAAGATATCCTCGACCGACAGGAGTGCCGCGACGATTTCCGCCGGGCCCTCCTCCTCGGCGGCGAGGCCGCGCAGGCGTTCGGCGAGCGGGTCGCGGACATCTATCTCCGCCCCGGCCTCGTCGCGCCCCGTGACGTAGCGCATCCAGGCCGCGACCGCGAGGCAGAGGCCCGGCGCCGTTCGGCCCGCCCCCAGCGTGTCGCGCAGGGTGCCGAGGATCCGCTGCGGCAGCTTCTGGCTGCCGTCCATGGCGATCTGCCAGGTGCGGTGCTGGATCGCCGGGTTGGCGTAGCGCTCGAACAGCGCTTCGGCGTAGGCGGCGAGGTCCACCCCCTCGGGCGCCGTCACCGCGGGCATGATCTCGGCCCAGAGCGTCCGGGCATAGGCGGCGAAGACCGGGTCGGCCATGGTCCGTGCGATGGTCTCGTGCCCGGCGAGATAGCCGGTATAGGCCAGCGCCGAATGGGTGCCGTTCAGCATCCGCAGCTTCATGTGCTCGTGGGCGGTCACGTTCGCGACCATCTCGACCCCCGCCGCCTCGAAATCCGGGCGGGCGCCGCCGACGAAATCGTCCTCGACCGCCCATTGCGAAAACGGCTCGTGCAAGACCGGGGCCGCGTCGTGCCGACCGGTCAGAGCGTCGATCCGCTGGATGTCGTCCCCGGTCGTGGCCGGGGTGATCCGGTCGACCATGGTCGCGGGAAAGCGCCCCTCGGCGGCGATCCAGGCGGCGAGCGCAGGGTCGATCCGCTCCGCCAGCTCCAGCACCATGCCGCGCACCAGCCGGCCGTTCTCCGGCAGGTTGTCGCAGGTCAGCACGGTGAATGGCGCCCTTCCCGCCGCGCGGCGCCGCGCAAGGGCGCGGACCAGGAAGCCGGGCGCCGAGACCGGAAGCGTGTTGGCGATGTCGTGGCGGATGTCGGGATGCGCGAGGTTCAGCGCCCCGGTCGCCGGATTGTGGCAATAGCCCTTCTCGGTCACCGTCAGCGTGACGATCCGGACCGCCGGGTCCGCCATCGCGACAAGCACGGCCTCGGGGTCCTCCGGCGCGACAAGAACGTCATTCAAGACGCTGATATCCCGTATTTTCTCGCCATCAGGGTCCAGCACGACCGAGGTATAGCTCCACCCCCGCGCCCGCAGTGCGTCGCGCACGGCCGGGCTTCGGAGAGAGACGCCGACGATCCCCCAATCGCCCCCCGAAGCGGCCATGGCGTCGGCCACATAGACGCAGCCGAAGCCGCGAAAGAACGCCCCGAGACCGAGGTGGACGATGCCGGTCGCGGGACGCACGCCGGCCACGGTTTCCGATACGTCAGCGGGCAAGCCAGCCTCCATCGACGTTGAGAACCGCGCCGTGGACATAGCCAGCGGCCGGCGTGCAGAGGTAGACGACCGCGCCCGCGATATCGGACGCCTGGCCCCAGCGGCCCGCCGGGATCCGGTCGAGGATCGCCCCGCTCCGCGCGGGATCCTCGCGCAGGGCTGCGGTATTGTTGGTCTCGATATAGCCCGGGGCGACCGCGTTCACGTTGATGCCGCTTGCCGCCCATTCGTTGGCGAGCAGCTTGGTCAGCCCGGCGACGCCGTGCTTGGCCGCGGTGTAGGACGGCACCCGGATGCCGCCCTGGAAGGTCAGCAGCGACGCGATGTTCACGACCGCGCCGGTCCCGCCCACGGCGAAGACCGCCCTGGCAAAGGCCTGGGTGGTGAAGAACAGCGCCTTGAGGTTGACGTCCATCACGTCGTCCCAGTCCTCTTCGGTGAAATCGACCGCGTCGTTGCGGCGGATAATGCCCGCGTTGTTGATCAGGATGTCAATGCCGCGGCCCTCGAACAAGCCCTGCCCGGCCATCGGATCGCTGAAATCGACCAGCAGCGACGTGGCCACCCCGCCGGCCGAGCCGATCATCGCGACCGTTTCGTCGCTGGGCCGCCGGCCGGCGCAGATCACCTCGGCCCCGGCCTGCGCCAGCGCAAGGGCGATCGCCTGGCCGATACCGGTATTGGCGCTGGTCACCAGCGCCCGCCGCCCGGAAAGGTCGAACGGATTGCTCACCGCAGATCCCCCATCGCGATCATGTCCATGTCGGTGAAATCCACGCTGTCGCCCGCCATCGCCCAGCAGAAGGTGTAGGACGACGTGCCCGCGCCCGCATGGATCGACCAGGGCGGCGAGATCACCGCCTCCTCGTTGGCCATGACGATGTGGCGGGTCTGGGCTGGCTCGCCCATCAGGTGAAAGACGCGGCCCTCCTCGGGGAGTTGAAAGTAGAGATAGGCCTCCATCCGCCGGTCGTGGGTATGGGCGGGCATGGTGTTCCAGACCGAGCCCTCGGCGAACTGCGTATAGCCCATAAGCAACTGGCAGGATTGGCAGACCTCGGGATGCAGGAACTGGATGATGACGCGCTCGTTGGCGGTCTCGCGGGCGCCGAGCTCGACCCGCCGGGCATCGGCGAGCCTGATCAGCGTGGTCGGATGGCTTTGGTGCGCCGGCGCCGAGAGCACATAGAACCGCCCCGCGCCCTCGAACGTCACCGGCCCCGACCCCATGCCAACATAGAGCACCTCGCCGGTCTCCAGCGTGTAGCTCTCGCCACCGGCGTGGACGGTCCCGGCCTCGCCGATGTTGAGCACGCCCATCTCGCGCCGCTCGAGGATCGTGGCGGTGCCCGTGGCCGCGACCGCGTCCAAAGTCAGGCTGCCGCCCGCCGGCACTGCGGAGCCGAGGATCAGCCGGTCGTAGTGGCTGTAGACCAGGTTGATCTCACCCGCCGCGAACAGCCCGCCCACGTGGAAATGGTCGCGCAGCTGGTCGGTATCCAGCGTCCTGGCCGTGGCGGGGTCGATCGCGTGGCGGGTCTGGGTCTTGAGCATCATCACAGGTCCTTGGGATCAGAGAAAATCGTCGCGGCGCGGGGTGAACGTGTCGATCAGCAGGCCCGCCGCCTCGCAGCGGCAGCCGTGGGGCACGCCGGAGGGGACCACCAGGCTGTCGCCGGGCCCGAGGTCGTGGCTCTCTTCGCCGACGAAGAAGGTGAAACGGCCCGAGTCCACATAGGTCGCCTGCACATGCGGATGGTCGTGCCGCTTTCCCTCGGCCTGAGGCTCGAAACGGAAGGCGACGACCATCAGCTCGGGGCTGTCGGCGAGGACCTGGCGGGTCACGCCGGGATCGGTGGGAACGACGGGAAAGCGCATGACGGAACCTCAGCGAAAGACCGACGGCAGCCACAGGGACAGCGCGGGGATGTAGGTGACAAGCAGCAGGGTCACGAAGGCCGCGCCGTAGAACGGCCAGATCGAGCGCACGGCGGTCCAGATCGGAATGCGCCCGACGGCGCAGCCCACGAAGAGCACCGCGCCGACCGGCGGCGTACAGAGGCCGATCCCGAGGTTCAGGATCAGGATCACGCCGAAATGCACCGGGTCCACGCCGAAGGCGGTGGCCACGGGCAGGAAGATCGGCGTGGTGATGACGATCAGTGGCGACATGTCCATGAAGGTGCCCAGGATCAGCAGCACCACGTTCAGCAGCAAAAGGATGACGATCGGATTGTCCGACACGCCCTGCAGCAGCGACACCATCGACGCCGGCACCTTGGTGTAGGCCAGCAGCCAGCCGAAGGAGGCCGCGCAGCCGATCACCAGCAGCACCATCGCAGTGGTACGCACGGCGGCGAAGGTCGCCTCGATGAAGTCGTGCCAGCTGAGGCTGCGGTAGACGAAGAAGGTCACCAACAGGGCGTAAACCACTGCGATATTGGAGGATTCCGAGGCGGTGAAGATCCCCGACCGGACCCCGCCGAAGATGATCGCCACCAGGATCAGACCCGGCGCGGCGGACACGAAGAGCGTGCCGATCATCCGGAAGCCCTGGAATTTCTGCGTCGGATAGCCCTTGCGCTTGGCAACCCACCAGGCGGTGATCATCAGCACCAGTGCCAGCAGAAAGCCTGGGATGATCCCGGCCGTGAAGAGATCGGCGATCGAGATGCGCCCGCCCGCGGCGATCGAATAGATGATCATGTTGTGCGAGGGCGGCAGCAGCAGCGCGATGATCGAGCTTACGACCGTGATGTTTACCGCGTAATCAACATCATAGCCGCGTTCCTTCATCTGCGGCACCATCAGGCCGCCGACAGCACTCGCATCCGCCGCGGCCGATCCCGACACGCCGCCGAACATGACCGAGGACAACACGTTGACCTGCCCCAGCCCCCCCCGGAAATGGCCCACGAAGGCCCCGGCGAGCGCCACCAGTCGGCGGGCGATATCGCCGCGCACCATAAGGTCGCCGGCATAGATGAAGAACGGGATCGCCATCAGCGCGAAAACCGACACGCCGGAGTTCAGCCGCTGAAACACCACAACCGGCGGCAGGCCCAGATAGGCCACGGTGGCGAAGCTCGAGACCCCGAGGCAGAAGGCCACCGGCGTGCAGATCAGCAGCAGGAAAACGAAGGTGCCGAAGAGGACATAGAGTTCCATGGCTCACTCCTCGACCGGGGCGTCGCCGAACCGCGCGGTCGGCAGACCTGCGGCGCGGCGGGCGACGCGCGCGATGGAGAAAAGGACGATGAGGCCGCCGCCCGCGACCAGCGGCACAAAGTCATAGGCCCCGGAAATTCCCAGGCTTGGCAGCATGTTGCCAGCCGTCTTTACAGCAAGCTGCCAGCCGAACCAGATCATCCCCGCGCCAAAGCCCGCCACCACCAGGTCCGATTTCGAATGAAGCACCTGCTTGGTCCCGTGCGGGACCACATAGAGCACCACGTCGAAGGAGAGGTGATAGCCCTCGCGGATGCCCACCGCCGCACCCAGAAAGATGAACCAGCCCATGATCATGACCGAGGCGGGCTCGGTCCAGACGATGCTGTCGTTGAGTACGTAGCGCCAGAACACCTGCGCCGCGATAAGCAGGGTCATCAGCACCAGGCCGATCCCGGCAAGCCAGAGCGCGGCACGCGCGACAAGGCCCGTGGCCATCGCAATGGATCTCATCGTGTCTTGCACGGGGAACGCTCCCTGGGATGAAGGATCAGGGCCCGGCCGATCGCGCGGCCGGGCCGGGTCGGGCCTATTCGGTGGCCAGGATATCGAGCACCATCTGCTGCAGGACCGGCGAGGTGACGTATTTCTCGTAGACCGGGACCATCGCCTCGATGAAGGGGGTCTTGTCGATGTCCGAGATCACCTCGACGCCGGCGACGCGGGCCTCGGATTCGGCCTCCCGTTCGGCCCAGAGCTCACGCATGACAGGCACGGAATCCCGGGCGGCTTGGCGCACCAGCTCCTGGTCTTCCGGCGAGAGGGCGTCGAAGGTGGATTTCGCCATCACCAGCACTTCCGGCACGATCAGGTGCTGGTCGAGGGTATAGTACTGCGCCACTTCGAAATGGCCCGAGCTGTCGTAGGACGGCCAGTTGTTCTCGGCCCCGTCGATCACCCCGGTCTGGATCGAGGAATAGACCTCGCCATAGGGCATCGGGGTGGCGTTGGCGCCGAGGGCGGCGACCATGTCCACGAACATGTCCGACTGCATCACGCGGAACTTCAGGCCCTCGAGATCCTCGATCGAGGTGATCGGCCGCTCGGAATTGTAGAAGCTGCGCGAGCCGCCGTCGTAGAACGCAAGGCCCACCAGGTCGTGGTCCGAGAAAGCGTCGAGGATTTGCTGGCCAACGGGGCCGTCCATGACGTTGTGCATATGCTCGGTCGAGCGGAAAATATACGGCAGCGACGGGATTTGCGTCTCTTCGATGATGTTGTTGAACGGCCCGAGCGAGACCCGGTTCATGTCGATCACGCCGAACTGGGTCTGCTCGATCGTGTCCTTTTCCTCGCCCAGCTGGGCCGAGTGGAACACCTCGATGCAGAGCCGCCCGTCCGACCGCTCTTCCAGCATGTCGCCCATGGCGTTCACGGCGGCCACGGTCGGATAGCCGTCGGGATGCGTGTCCGACGAGCGGAACGTGATCTCGCACGCCGTGGCCGCCGAGGCCATGGCGACGCTGGCCAGAAGCGCCGCACCGAGTGTCTTGATATAGGTCATGTCTTCCTCCCTTTCGGGTGGCTCGTCAGAGCCGGTAAGCTTGCTTGGCAAGCCGGTAGCTGAAGTCATGGGCGACCTCGGGTGCCTCGTCCCTGTCCAGCCGCCCCGTGGCGACCAGGGTGGCCAGGAACGCGCAGTCCACGCGCCGCGCCACGTCGTGGCGGGCGGGAATGGAACAGAATGCGCGGGTGTCGTCGTTGAAGCCGACGGTGTTGTAGAAACCGGCCGTCTCGGTCGCCATCTCGCGGAACCGCGTCATCCCCTCGAAACTGTCGTGGAACCACCAGGGCGGCCCGAGGCGCAGCGCGGGATAGACGCCGGCCAGGGGCGCCAGCTCGCGGGAATAGGAGGTCTCGTCCAGGGTGAAGACGATGATCGTCAGCTCCGCCCGCTCGCCCACCGCGTTCAGCAGCGGCGCGAGCGCCGCGACGTAATCGGTGCGGGTCGGGATGTCGTAGCCCTTGTCGCGGCCGAACCGGGCGAGGATCCCTGCCGAATGGTTGCGGGCCGACCCCGGATGGATCTGCAGCACCAGCCCGTCATCGAGGCTCATCCGCGCCATCTCGGTCAGCATGTGGCCGCGGACGGCGTCGGCCTCGTCGGCCGTGCAGCGACCCTGCAACGCCGTGTCGAAGAGCCGCGCCGCGACGTCCTGCGGCAAGTCCTCGGTCCGCGCCGTCGCGTGGCCGTGGTCCGACGAGGTCGCGCCGAAGCTCTTGAAGAAGGCGCGCCGGTTGCGGTGCGCGGCAAGATAGCCGGCCCAGGTGGTGGCGTCCTCGCCGGCCATCTCGCCCATGCGGGCGACGTTCTCGGCGAAACCGGCGAACTCCGGGTCGACGACGGCGTCGGGGCGATAGGCGGTCACCACCTTGCCGGCCCAGCCGCTCTCGCGGATCATTCGGTGCCACTTCAGGTCGTCGATGGCGCTTTCGGTTGTCGAGATCGCCTCGATGTTGAACCGCTCGAACAGGGCGCGGGGGCGGAAGGCCTCGGTCCTGAGCTGCGCGTCGATCCGGTCGTAGATCGCGTCGGCGGAGCCGGCCGAAAGCCGTTCGGTCACGCCGAAGACCGTCTGCAGGGCATGGTTCACCCACATCCGCGAGGGCGTGGCCCGGAACAGGTGGTAATTCTCTGCGAAGAGCCGCCAGATCCTGCGGCTGTCCCGCTCGGTCTCGCCCCCGTCCACCCGCGGCACGCCCAGCGCCTCCAGCGCGATCCCCTGCGAATGCAGCATCCGGAAGACGTAGTGGTCGGGCGTCACGAACAGGCTGGCCGGATCGGAAAAGGCCGCGTTCTCGGCGAACCAACGCGGGTCGGTATGACCGTGGGGGCTGATGATCGGCAGGTCCCTGACGGCCTGGTAGAGCTCTCGCGCCAGGGACCGCACCGCGGGGTCCGTCGGAAACAGCCGGTCGTCGTCCAGCAAAGCCATGGTGTCCCCCGATTCCGTCCCTTCGACGACACGCTCCACCGCGTCCTCTCGACTAGTATCCTAGTCAGGCAATTCTGGAATGTAAACTAATATCCTAGTTGCAGATGCCGGGAAAAATGCTATCTTCGACGCAGAAGTATCCACACGGGACCGCCTGACATGAGCCAAGGAGTTGCAAGAGGGGACAGTCAGCTTGCCCTGCCCGTCCTGCGGCAGGCGCCCCAGCCAACGGTGGCCGACCAGGTCTTCGCCGCCCTGCAACAGCGCATCCTGACCCTGGCGTTGCCGCCCGGCACGAGGATCTCGGAAACCGAGGTGTCGCAAAAGATGGGCGTGTCCCGCCAGCCCGTGCGCGAGGCGTTCAAGCGGCTGGCCAAGCTTGGCTTTCTGGTGATCCGCCCGCAGAGCAGCACGACCGTCAGCCTGATTTCGGAAGACGCGGTGCTGCGGGCGCAATTCATCCGCACGGCGCTGGAGGTCAAGACCTGCCGCACCGCCTGCGAGACCCGCACCGACGCGGGCCTCGCCCGGCTGGGCGACCTGATGGAGCAGCAGAAGGCCGCGATCGAGGCCAATGATCCCGAAGTCTTCCACGCGCTCGACGACGCGTTTCACATCGAGATCTGCCGGATTGCCGGGGTCGCCTACGTCTGGGACCTGATCCAGGAGAGCAAGGCCCACATGGACCGGATTCGGATGCTGACCCTGAATACCTCTTCCCAGAAGATGGCCTACGGCGAGCATATCGCCATACGGGATGCCATCGCGGCCGGCGACGCGGACGCGGCCGAAGCGGCGATCACCGCGCATCTGGCGCGGATCACGATCCGGATCGAGGAGGTGAAGGCCCAGGACCACAGCTTCTTCCAGGACACCCGCGAATGACACGCATCGCCGCGATAGGCGAGTGCATGATCGAGATGGCGCCGACCGGCCCCGCCGGGCTCTACCGGATGGGGTTCGCCGGGGATACGCTGAACACCGCGTGGTATCTGCGGCAGCTTCTGCCCGCCGCCGACCGGATCGACTACGTGACCGCCGTGGGGCGGGATGCCGCGTCGGACCAGATGCTGGACTTCCTGCGGGGCGCAGACCTCGGCGTGGATCACATCGCGCGGTCCTCGGACCGGACAGTCGGGCTCTACATGATCCAGCTTCAGGACGGCGAGCGCAGCTTCAGCTATTGGCGCGGCCAGAGCGCGGCCCGCACGCTTGCCGATGACCCCGCGGCGCTGACGGAGGCCCTGTCGGGCGCGGACCTCGCGGTCTTTTCCGGCATCACCCTTGCGATCCTGCCGCCCGCGGGCCGCGAGGCGCTGCTTGAGGCGTTGGCCGAGCTTCGCGGCCGCGGCGGCACGATCGTCTTCGACCCGAACCTGCGCCCCCGGCTCTGGGCCTCGCCGTCGGAGATGACCGGGGCGATCACCCGGGCCGCGGCCGTAAGCGACATCGCCCTGCCCTCGCACGAAGACGAAGCGGCCTGGTTCGGCGATGCGGACCCCGAGGCGACGGCCGCCCGCTATGCCGGCTCGGGCGTCGGATGCGTCATTGTCAAGAACGGCCCCGGGCCGGTGCTGGCCCGGGTCGCGGGGGTGCAGACCTGGCACGAGACCCAAGCGGTCGAGACCGTCGTCGACACCACCGCCGCCGGGGACAGTTTCAACGCCGGATACCTGGCCGCGCAGCTGCAGGGCCGGTCGATCGACGAGGCGGTGGCGGCCGCGGCCGGGCTCGCGGGGCGGGTGATCCGATCCCACGGCGCCCTTGTGCCGATCGCCTGAACCGCCATGCATCCTGGGCCCGCCGGATGCCCGCCGTCAGCCCGCACCGGGCACACAGGCGCCGCCGGGCCGCGACACGGGACGCGCTCCGGCGCGATGCACGACGGACCTGAACATCGCCCCTTGTGGATTGATCTCGCTCAACGCGGCGGCGCGAAAGCTGTGCAAACTGATGGCGATCCGGCAATCCTCGATGGAGGTCCGATGCTCGCCGCCCCCGGCTGCCCCGCAATCGCCGCCCTGTCCCGCCGGACGGGCCCGAAGTCCCGTGGCCCGGCATGACGGCGAGGCGCGACACGGTCTTTCGGACCCGCGACGTCGGCAAGGTCTACGAGACCGGCGGCGGCCAGGTGCATGCGCTCTCGGGCGTGAATCTGGACCTTTACGCCGGTGAATTCGCAGTGCTGCTCGGCCCCTCGGGCAGCGGCAAGTCCACCCTGCTGAAC
Source organism: Roseisalinus antarcticus (assembly GCF_900172355.1). Taxonomy (GTDB): domain Bacteria; phylum Pseudomonadota; class Alphaproteobacteria; order Rhodobacterales; family Rhodobacteraceae; genus Oceanicola; species Oceanicola antarcticus_A. Next base: position 528,940 of record NZ_FWFZ01000001.1, read on the forward strand.
ATCCTCGGCGGGCTCGATCGCGCCACCAGCGGCCGGGTCTGGTTCCGCGAGACCGAGCTCACCGGCATGAACGACCGCGGCCTGACCCGCTATCGCCGCGACCACGTGGGCTTCGTGTTTCAGTTCTACAACCTCGTGCCCAGTCTGACCGCCCGCGAGAACGTCCAGCTGGTGACTGATGTCGCCCGCGACCCGATGCCCCCCGACGAGGCGCTGGCGCTGGTGGGTCTCGGCCCCCGCGCGGACCATTTCCCGTCCGAGATGTCGGGCGGCGAGCAGCAGCGCGTCGCCATCGCCCGCGCGATCGCCAAGCGCCCCGAGATCCTGCTCTGCGACGAGCCCACGGGCGCCCTCGACAGCCAGACCGGGATCCAGGTGCTGGAGGCCCTGCGCGAGATCAACGACCGGTTCGGCACGACCACGGTCGTGATCACCCACAACGCCGAGATCCGGAAGATGGCGCACCGGGTCATCCGCTTTCAGGACGGGTCGATCGGCGAGGTCACCGAAAACGCGACCCGCATCGCCCCCTCCGAGATCGCGTGGTGAGGGGGATGCCGGCCATCGACCGCAAGCTGCTGCGCGACTTTCGCAGGCTCTGGGCGCAGGCGCTGGCGATCGCGCTGGTGCTGGCCTGCGGCGTGGCGATCCTGCTGACGGCCTTCGGCATGTACCGCGCACTGGACGACACCCGCAGCGCCTATTACGAGCGCAACCGCTTCGGCGACGTCTTTGCCTCGGCCCGCCGCGCCCCCGAAAGCCTGCTGCGCGAGATCGGCGACATCCCCGGCGTGCTGGCGGTCGAGGCGCGGGTGACCGGCGACGCGATCCTCGACATGCCGGGCCGGGCCGAGACCGCCGTCGGCCGCATCCTGTCCCTGCCAGAGGCCCGGGCGCCCCGGCTCAACATCCCGATCCTGCGGGCCGGCCGGCTTCCCGAAAGCCCGTCGGAAGTGGCGGTGAACCAGACCTTCGCGCTGGCCAACGGCTTTCAGCCCGGCGACGTAATCGAGGCCAACCTCGGGGGCCGCAAGCGCCCGCTGACGATCACCGGCACCGTGCTGTCGCCCGAGTTCATCTATACCATCGGCCCCGGCGCGCTGATGCCCGACAACAGGACCTTCGGCATCCTGTGGATGCGGCGCGATGCCGTGGCCGCGGCCTTCGACATGGGCGGGGCGTTCAACGACGTCTCGCTGTCGCTCGATGCCCGCACCCCGCCCGGGCCAGTGATCGAGGCACTGGACGACCTGCTGGACCCCTACGGCGGCCTTGGCGCGTTCGGGCGCGACAAGCAGCTCTCCAACAGCTTCGTGGATGCCGAGATCACGCAGTTGCGCAGCATGGCGATGATCCTGCCGCCGGTCTTCTTCGGCATCTCGGCCTTCCTGGTGGCCATGGTCATGGGCCGGATCGTCGCGCTGGAGCGCAGCCAGATCGGCCTGCTCAAGGCCCTGGGCTATTCCAACGCCGAAATCTGCCTGCATTATCTTATGCTTGCCGGTCTGATCGCGGTGCTGGGCATCGGCATCGGCTGGACCGCCGGCACCTGGATGGCGCGGGTCATGGCGCAGCTCTATGCCCAGTTCTTCGACTTTCCGTTCCTGATCTTCCGGGTGGAGCTCTGGGTCTATGCGGTCTCGGCGGCGGTGGCCCTGCTGACCGCGACGCTGGGTGCGCTGCGCAGTGCGCTACGCGCGGCCCTGCTGCCGCCCGCCATCGCGATGCAGCCCCCTGCCCCGCCCCGGTTCCGCCAGACGTTGCTGGACCGCGCCATGGCCGCGGCCCGCCTGTCCCAGCCCACGGTGATGATCCTGCGCAGCGTCACCCGCTGGCCGGGCCGCAGCGCACTGACCTCGCTCGGGGTGGCGCTGGCGGTGGCCGCCGTGATGACCTCGACCTTCATGTCGGACGCGCTGGACCGGGTGATCGACGCAGCCTTCTTCCAGTCCAACCGGCAGGACGCGATGCTGATCTTCTCCCACGACCTGCCGCTGTCCGCGCTCGAGGATGTCGCCCGCCTGCCCGGGGTCCGGCAGGTGGAGGGGCAACAATACCACTCGGCCATCCTGCGCAACGCGCAATACGAAAAACGCGTCCCGATCGAGGCCCGTTTGCCCGGCGCCGACCTCAGCCGCGTCCTGTCGCGGCAGGGCGCCCCGCTGGACGCGCCACCCGGCGGCATCCTGCTGGCCGAACGTCTGGCCGCGCAACTGCACCTTGCCCCGGGCGACACGGTCGAAGTCGCGTTCCTCAGCGGCGACCGGGGCACCTACCGGATGCACGTCTCGGGCGTCGTTCAGCAGTATTTCGGGCTCGGCGCCTATACGGACCTGGCCTATCTCAACGGCCTGTTCCGCCAGTCGCCGCGGATCTCGGTGGCCAATGTCACGCTGGACGGCACCGAGATCGACGCGCTTCACGCCGCGATCGCGGCGATCCCGAATCTCACCGGGACCGTGATGATGTCCAGCACCCGCCGGTCGTTCCGGGAAACGATCCAGCAGAATGTCGTCGTGATGACCGGCGTCTACATGATGATCGCGGTGCTGATCACGGTTGGCGTCGCCTACAACGGCGCCCGCGTCCAGCTGTCCGAGCGCGCCCGCGAACTGGCCAGCCTGCGGATCCTGGGCTTTTCCAGGGCGCAGGTCTCCTACGTGCTGGTGGGCGAGACAATGCTGCTGGCCCTGCTCGCGCAGCCCCTGGGCTGGGCGCTGGGCCGGCTGTTCACCGAGGCCATGGTGCGCGGATTTTCCAGCGATCTCTATGCGTTGCCGCTGGTTCTTAACACGGCCGCCTATACGCGGGCCAGCCTCGTGGTGCTGGCCGCGGCGCTGGGGTCGGTGCTGCTGGTGCGGCGCAGGCTCGACCGGCTCGACCTGGTGGCCGTCATGAAAACGAGGGAGTGACCATGCGCAAACCGCTTCGCCTTCTGATCGCCGGCCTCATCGGCGCCGGCCTACTGGGTTGGTTCCTTTGGGTCAGCTTCCACGCCGATCCGGTGCTGGTCGACCTGCACGAGATCGCCTCGGGGCCGATGCAGGTCACGGTCGACGTGGACGGCAAGACCCGGATCCGCGAGGTCTACGAGATCGCCGCGCCGATCACCGGGGTCGCCCGCCGGTCGCCGGTCGCGGTCGGTGACCGGGTCGTGGCTGGCGAGACGGTGATCGCCGTGGTCGAGCCCACGGCCCCCGGCCTGCTGGACGCCCGCAGCCGCCTGCAGGCCGACGCCGCGGTTCAGGAGGCGGCCGCCGCGCTTGAGGTCGCCCGCTCCGACCTGACCCGCACCGAAGAGGAACAGACCCATGCGCAGGCCCATTACGACCGGTCGCGCACCTTGCTGGAACGCGGCGTCGCCAGCCTGACCCAGCTGGAGGATGCCGGTGAGAAGCTCGCCATCGCAAATGCCGCGGTCGAGGCCGCCCGCGCCCGGATCACCATGGCCGAAGGCTCTTTGGCCCGGGTCCGCGCTACCCTCGTCGAGAGCGGCGCGAGCGATCCAGAGGACGGGGCCTGTTGCGTGCCGCTGACCGCGCCCTCGGATGGGGTGGTGCTGTCGGTGGACGTGGTCAGCGCCCGCCCCGTCACCGCCGGCATGCGGCTGGCCTCGGTCGGGGACCCCGCCGACCTGGAAATCGTGGCCGACCTTCTGTCGACGGATGCCGTGCGCCTCGCCTCCGGCGCCCCGGCCATCGTCGAGCGCTGGGGGGGAGCACCGCTGGAAGCTGAGCTGGTGCGGATCTACCCCTCGGCACGGACCGAGGTCTCGGCCCTGGGGATCGAGGAACAGCGCGTAGATGCCCTGTTCTCGCTCACCTCGCCGGCGGAGGGGCGCGAGGGGCTGGCCGACGGCTTTGCCGTGTTCCTGCGGATCGTGGAATGGCAGGCCGACGACGTGCTGCAGGTGCCCCTGAGCGCGACATTCCGGCTTGGCGAGGCCTGGGGCGTGTTCGCGGTCTCGAACGGTGTGGCGCAGCTGCGGGCGGTCGATCTGGGCCGGCGCAACGCCCGGGTGGCACAGGTTCTGTCCGGCCTGCAATCCGGCGACCTGGTCGTGACCCACCCCAATGACGCCCTGTCGGACGGGAAGGCCGTACGGGAGCGTGTCGACCAATAACGGGCCGGCCGACGGGCCGGAGGGCCGGCGGCGCAGCCCCCTCCTTCTGGACGGCAGCATGATGTTCTGGAAGGCGGCATGATGCCCGGGCAGGTCTGGCGCATCGACACCCGCGGCCTGCATCAACGGGGGGACGGTCGGACCCACCGGCAAAGGGCCCGGCAGGACCCTGTCCAGCTGCGGGGGGCGTGGCGGCCCGCCGGGGCACGGCGCGGCCTGTTGGTGCGCGGGCCCTGGACTCGCCGTTGCCCGCCGAGACAGACCACTCTCCACCCGCTGACATCCCCGCAGCGACGGTGTCGCTGGGAGGGCCGGTGTGCGGGCCTGTTCCGGAACAGGCGGCCAGGCCGCGCAGGACATGAAAGCCGGCCCGGGCTCTAACCGGAGCGGCCATCCTTGATGGATCTCCGGCGTTCCTGGATCAGTCGATCGAGGTCAGCACGTCCTTCAGCGTCTCGCCGATGCGGTCGATCTCGTCCTTTTCGATGATCAGCGGCGGCGACATGGCGATGATGTCGCCCGTCGTGCGGATCAGCAGGCCCTTGTCGTAGGCCGCCAGGAAGGCCGAGAACGCCCGCTGGGTCGGCGACCCCGCGATCGGCTCCAATTCGATCGCGCCGATCAGGCCCATGTTGCGGATGTCGATCACGTGCGGCAGGCCCTTGAGACCGTGCAGCATGTCCTCCCAGTAGGGCGCAAGCTCGGCCGCGCGCTCGAACAGACCTTCCTCGCGGTAGGTGTCGAGTGTGGCGATGCCGGCCGCGGCCGCGATCGGGTTGCCGGAATAGGTATAGCCGTGGAACAGCTCGATCACGTGCTCGGGGCCGTTCATGAAGGCGTCGTGGATCTCGGCGGTGCACATCACCGCGCCCATGGGGATGACGCCGTTGGTCAGGCCCTTGGCGGTCACCATGATGTCGGGCGTGACCCCGAAATGCTCTGCCGCGAACGAGCTGCCGAGGCGGCCGAACCCGGTGATGACCTCGTCGAAGATCAGCAGGATGCCGTGCTTTCGGGTGATCTCGCGCAGCCGCTCCAGGTAGCCCTTGGGGGGCAGCAGCACCCCGGTCGAGCCTGCCATCGGCTCCACGATCACGGCGGCGATGGTCTCGGCCCCGTGCAGGGCGACGATCCGTTCCAGGTCGTCGGCCAGATGGGCGCCATGCTCGGGCTGGCCGCGAACGAACTTGTTCTGTTCGGGCAGATGGGTGTGCGGCAGGTGGTCGACGCCGGTCAGCAGGCTGCCGAAGAAGCGGCGGTTGTTGACGATGCCGCCGACCGAGATGCCGCCGAAATTGACCCCGTGATAGCCCCGCTCGCGGCCCACGAGCCGGCTGCGCGCCCCGTCGCCCTTCGCCCGGTGATAGGCCAGCGCGATCTTGAGCGCCGTCTCGACGGATTCGGAGCCGGAGTTGGTGTAGAACACATGCTCCATCCCCTCGGGGGCCATGTTCACCAGCTTGTTGGCCAGCTCGAACGCCTTGGGGTGGCCCATCTGGAAGGCGGGTGCGTAATCCATCTCGGCGACCTGCGCCTGGACGGCCTCGACGATCTTGGGACGCTTGTGGCCCGCGTTGCAGCACCACAGACCGGCCGTGCCGTCGAGCACCTGGCGGCCGTCGGACGTGGTGTAATACATCCCGTCGGCGGCCACGAACATGCGCGGTTCGGTCTTGAACTGGCGGTTCGCCGTAAACGGCATCCAGAAGGCGTTGAGGTCGTTCGGAGATTGCACGTTCATGGCCTGAGACTCCCCTCGAAAAGGCGCGATAGACCTGCAATATCCTGCCCGGGCCCACAGGTGAAGGGCCCTGATCCAAAGGAGCGCCTGCGGCGCACCGGATGTCTCGCGGCTTTGCCTGCGGCAACACCGCTCGGGCGGGCGCCCTTGTGCGGGCGGGGTGCTTGGTTTCGGGCGCCGGGCGCATCGCCGGCGGAGAGGCGCCGGCCATGTGTCAGGCCCTGCCGAATCGATCCGTCAGGGCCCGCCAGAGGGAGCCGGAGCTTGCCACGGCAAGCCGGCCCTCGCGCATCTCGGGGCGGTAGGTCCGCCCGTCTTCCAGCGCGGCGCATCCCCCCGCCTCGGTCACCGCCAGCGCCCCGGCCGCGTGATCCCACACATTGAGCAGGGCGTTGAGGCCGAAATCCGCCCCGCCGGTGACGATCTGCCGGTATTCGTGGCAGGAGCACCGCAGGCTTCCGCCCCGGCCCACGTCGAGCATGGCCGCGGCGATCCCGGCCCGCTCCGCTTCGGGGTAGAGGAACAGCGGCACGAAGCCCTGTGCCTCGGCCAGCGGCACCGCGTGTCCGAGCGACAGCGGCACGGGCGCCGCGCCCGCACGACCGAGGAAGGCCCCTGCGCCCTTTCGCGCCACGACCCAGTCGTCGAACACCGGGTCGTAGAGCAGGCCGAAGACGGTTTCTCCGTCCTCAACCACGGCGAGAATGACCCCGAAGACCGCGAGCCCCTTGGCGAAATTCCAGGTCCCGTCCACCGGGTCGATGATCACCACCCGGCCGGCGGCCCCGACGCGGTCGAGCACGCCCGCATCCGCCGCCACCGCCTCCTCGCCGACCACTTGGGCCGCGGGCAGGATCCGCGCGACCCCTTCGGTCAGCGCCCGTTCCGCCGCGATGTCGGCCGCCGTGACCAGGTCATCGGCGCGGGACTTGGCGCGGATCTCTGTCGGCTCCAGCCTGCGAAAGCGCGGCAGAATCTCGGCCCGCGCCACGTCCCGCACGAGCCCGATGAGGGCGGTTTCCTCGGACTGGCTCAGCGTCACGGCATCGGCACTTCGTTGACGAAATACGGCACATGATAGCCGCGTTGCACCGCCGGGCGGGCAGCGACCCTGCGGTACCAGTCGCAGAGCGCCGGAAAGGCCGCCAGGTCCACCCGCTGCCACTCGAACCGCGAGATCCAGGGCCAGATCGCCATGTCGACGATGGAATAGGACCCCGCGACGAACTCGCGCCCCTCCAGCCGCCTGTCCAATACGCCGTAGAGCCGCCGCGCCTCGGTGCCGTAACGCTCTTCGGCATAGGCGGACTTGCCGGGGTTGTACTTGAGGAAATGATGGGCCTGGCCAAGCATCGGGCCGAGACCGCCCATCTGCCACATCAGCCATTCGAGCATCTCGACCCGGTCGTCGCCGAGGAAACGCCCGTGCTTTTCCGCGAGATGGAGCAGGATCGCCCCGCTCTCCATCACGCTCTGTCCGGTCTCCCGGTCGACGATGGCCGGGATCCTGCCGTTGGGCGAGATCTCGAGAAACGCCGGATCGCGCTGGGCCCCCTCGCCCAGGTTGATCGGATGCACGTCGTAGGGCACGCCCAGTTCCTCCAGCAGAATGGAGACCTTGCGCCCGTTCGGCGTCGTCCAGGTGTGAAGATCTATCATGGATGTACCCTGATCCGCGGCGCCGGCGGGGTCAACTGACGCCCGTTACAACCTCACCGCCTCGCCGGTCATGGCGGATTTCTGCGCGGCCAGCCCGATCTCGACCGCGCGGGCGCCGTCCTCCAGCGTGACCTCGACCTCGCCCTGCCCGCGCACGACCGCGTTGAACCGCTGGTGCTGGAAGAACGTGGAGCCGTTGTGATCGCCCGCCGCCAGCAGGGTCGGGTCCACGGGGATCAGGCTCTCGATCGGACCTTTGGGCGCCCGCGGGCTCTGGATCAGTCTTGGCACAGGGGCCGGGCCCAGCTGCGCGGGCCAGAAGCGGCCCGGCCCGGGGACGTGGGCCTCGATCTTGCCGCGCGGGCCCACGGCGCTGATCTCCTCCTGGTAGCGCGACCCTTCGGCGAACATGCACAGCTCCAGCATCGCGCGCGCCCCGTGCTTGAAGTCGAGGATGACATAGCCGTTGTCCCAGACATCGGGCACCCGGCCGGCGTAGCTTTCGTCGCGATGGTTGAGGGTCTGGCTGGCGCTGGCCATAACGCGGACGACCTCGTCCTTCAGGATCAGCCGCATCAGGTCGAAGAAATGGCAGCATTTCTCGACCAGCGTGCCGCCGGTGTTGGCGTTGAACCGGTTCCAGTCACCGATCTTGGGCAGGAACGGGAACCGGTGCTCGCGGATCGTGAGCATCGAGATGCCGCCGGTCGCATGGTCGGCCTGTTCGATCAGCGCCGCGATCGGGGGCATGTAGCGGTATTCCATCGCGACCCAGACCGGCGCCAGGTCGGGCGGCAGGCCGGCCAGCACCTCGCGGTCCTCGGGACGGGTGAAGAGCGGCTTCTCGCACAGGATCGGCAGCGGCCGGTGGGTCAGAATCCGCTCCAGCTGCCCGATGTGCAGGTGGTTCGGGCTGACGATGACGATCGCGTCCAGCGCGGGCTGGTCGACCAGCGCCTCGAAGCTGTCCATAACCTCTGTCGGCTCGCCGGTCAGCGATGCGGCAGCGGTCGCAAGCTCGCGCACCGGGTCGTAGACGGCGGTAACGCGGGCATCGGGCAGCAGCGCGATGTTGTGGATGTGCTCGCGCCCCATCATGCCGCAGCCAACGATCCCATAATTTACTATTTTCGACATTCTATCCTCTTCCCATGCGGGAAACGTATCTGCATTTTTCATTATCGAACCAGGTTGCGGAGGCCTCGACCCGCTCTCCGTCCTGTGACCAGCTCAGCCGGTCCACCTGTCCGCAGGTTTCGCCCGCCGCGGGGCCGATACCGGCGGGGCCCCAGCGCGGGGCCTTGCCGATGCCGACCCGGTCCTCCACCCGGCCGATCACCAGGTCCAGCGCCTCGCGGTAATGCAGGTAGAGGGACTCGGACAGCGCCGCCGGGCTCAGCACCTCGGCCCGGGCCCCGTCGAGCCAGATCTCCTCGAGCGCGACGGGCACCCCGTCCAGCCGCCGCAGCCGGCGGATCCGGTGCGCCTCGGCGCTCTCTCCGAACTCCGGCAGGGTCGCGGGCTTGGCCACGCGGTCGACGGACAGGACCTCGGCCGTGGGCAGGCCGCCGCCGTCGGGACGCTCGAGCCGGAAGAAGGCATAGACCGCCCGCCCCGCTTGCCGCGCCCGGACGTAGTTGCCAGAGCCCTGGACCCGATCCAGAAGCCCCGCCTCGGCCAGCCGGTCGAGCGCCTTGCGCAGGGTGCCGACGGAGACGTCCAGCTGTTCGGCCATCGCCCGTTCCGGCGGCAGGCGCACACCGTCGGCCAGCCGGCCGGCGCCGATATCGCGGATCAGCATCTCGGCGATCTGGACATATCTGGGCAGCGCCTGACCATCCATGGAGCAGGTCCTCGTTCGTATTGATACACTATTGATGCATCTAATCACGGGTGCTACGCAAGGGGGGCGAAGACCGAAAAAGGACCAGAATCGATGACCGTCGTCCCTGTCACCTCAGCCGATCTCGATGCCGCCGAAGTGTCATGGTTCGCGGCGCTCTGCTCGGACGACTACCAGTTCCTGGGCGTGCCCGACGGCGACCTGCGCTCTTCGTTCGAGCATTGCCGCGACATCACCCTGACCGCCGAGGCGCAGGGCTTTCGCAACATCCTGTGCCCCTCGTCCTACCAGGTCGGGCAGGACACGCTGAGCTTCGTGGCGGGCATGGCGCCGCTGACGAACTCGATCAACATGCTCGCCGCGATCCGCTGCGGCGAGATGCAGCCGATCATGCTGGCCCGGACCGTCGCCACGCTGGATCACATGCTGAAGGGCCGGCTGACGCTGAACGTGATCTCGTCCGATTTCCCCGGCGAGAAGGCCGAGAGCAAGTTCCGCTATCAGCGCAGCCGCGAAGTGGTCGAGATCCTGCGTCAGGCCTGGACCCGGGACAAGATCAACTTCTCCGGCGAAGTCTATGATTTCAAGGATGTCTGGACCGATCCGGCCAAGCCCTACCAGCAGAACGGCGGCCCGCTTCTGTATTTCGGCGGCTATTCCCCCGCCGCGCTGGAGCTCTGCGGCGAGCATTGCGACGTCTACCTGATGTGGCCCGAGCCCAAGGAGCAGCTGGCCCAGCGCATGAAGGACGTGAACGCCGTGGCCGAGCGGTATGGCCGGACGCTGGACTACGGCCTGCGGGTGCACATGATTGTGCGCGACACCGAGGCCGAGGCCCGCGAATACGCCGATTACATCGCCTCGAAGCTCGACGACGAATACGGTCGTCTGATCCGCGACCGGGCGCATGATTCGGCCTCGCTCGGGGTCGGCCACCAGGCCCGCGCCCGCGATCTTGCCGACCAGTTCGGCTATGTGGAGCCCAACCTCTGGACCGGCGTGGGCCGGGCGCGGTCGGGCTGCGGCGCGGCGCTCGTGGGCTCGACCGACCAGGTCCTGACCCGGCTGGAGGACTACAGGGCGATGGGCATCCGGGCCTTCATCTTCTCCGGCTATCCGCATATCGACGAGGCCGAACATTTCGGCCAGCGGGTCCTGCCGGAACTTGCCACCTGCTCTCTGCCCCACGCCTATGGCCGGGTTCCCGACAGCACCCCGCCCACGCCGCTCGGCACAGGAGACCGCATCTGATGGACCGCATCCGCATCACCGACGACATCGACTTTTCCCGCATCGTCTACGGGACCTGGCGCCTGGGTGACGACAGCGACACCAGCCCCGAGCATGTGCGCAACAAGCTGGCGGCCGCCATCGACCAGGGCATCACAACCATGGACCAGGCCGACATCTATGGCGGCTACATGGCCGAGGAGATCATGGGCAACGCCATGACGCCCGAGATCCGCGGCAAGATCGAGGTCGTGACCAAGTGCGGCATCGTCGTCGATGCCGGCCGCCACTCGGGCAACGTCCGGGTCAAGCACTACGACACCTCGCGCCGGCACATCGTCGGGTCTGTCGAGGCCTCGCTGAAGCTGATGGGGATCGAGGCGATCGACCTTCTGCTGATCCACCGCCCCGACCCGTTCATGGACCATTTCGAGACCGGCCAGACGCTGGACGAGCTGGTGAGCGCGGGCAAGGTCCGCGCGGTCGGCGTCTCGAACTTCCGCCCCTACGACTGGGACCTGCTGCAATCGAGCATGCAAAGCCCGTTGGTCACCAACCAGATAGAGTTGAGCCTGGCCGCGCATGAGGGCTTCACCAATGGCGACGTGGCGTTTCACCAGCGCAGCGCCACGCCGATCATGGCCTGGTCCCCGCTCGGCGGCGGCAGCCTGATGAGCGGCGACAGCGACATCGGCAAGGTGCTCGACGCGGTGGCAAGCCGCGACGGTTTGGACCGGTCCGCGGCTGCGACGGCCTGGCTGCTCGCGCATCCTGCCGGCATCATCCCGGTGATGGGCACCAACAACGTGGACCGTATCGCCCGGCTGTCGGACGCGCTGAAGGTGACCATGGACCGCCAGACATGGTACGCGCTCTATACGGCCGCCCTCGGACACGAGGTGGCCTGAAGCATGGATGGAGGCGCCGCGCCCATGACCGGTTTCGACCCGATCGAGCATCCGCGCGATTTCCGCGCCGCGCTGGGGCGTTTCGCCACCGGCGTGACGGTCATTACCGCGACCGCGCACCCGGGGCCTGTCGGGATCACGGCCAACAGCTTCGCCTCCGTCAGCCTCGATCCGCCGCTGGTCCTGTGGTCGCCGGCCAAAAGCTCCAGCCGGTTCGACCTGTTCGCCGGGGCCGAGCACTACGCGATCCATGTCCTCGACAGCCACCAACGCGAGATCTGTGACGGCTTCACCCGCGCCAAGGACGCGTTCGACGCGCTCGACTGGGCGCCGGGCGCACAGGGCGTGCCGCTGATCGAGGGGTGCCTCGCCCGTTTCGAGTGCCGGCGGGAGGCGGTGCACGACGCGGGCGACCATGCGATCATCGTGGGCCGCGTGACCCGCGCGGCTTTTCGCGACGGCACGCCCCTGTTGTTCCAGGGCGGCCGTTTCGTGTCGATCAGGGGTTGATCCGGCGATCAGGGCGCAAGACCCTGACCCGGCAATAACAAACGCGAGACCAAGGGTCCGCACGGAGGAGGTCGCCAACCCGGCGACCCGCAGAGGGAGGAGGAGCCGCCATGGGTGCGCTTCTGGGAGTGCTCTGGCCGCTTGAGCGGATGAACACCGGCATTCTGGCCGTGGGCCGCGTCATCGCGGTCGTGGCGCTGGCGATCATGGTGTGCCTGATCCTGGGTCAGGTCTTTTTTCGCTACGTCCTGAACGATGCGCCCAACTGGACGGAGGAAGGCGCACGCTTCGGCATGATCTGGCTGGTGGGGCTGATGGCGCCGCTCGCCTACCGCCAGGGCGGGTTCGTCGCCATCGACATGCTGGAGCGCGCGCTCAGCAACATGATGGCCGGCATCCTTGGTCTGGTGCTGTTCGCGATCTCGCTCTGGGTGCTGGTGATCCTGTGGGACAAGGGGTTGAACAACCACGTCGATTCGCTCTCGGGGCGGGGCTGTTCGTCGTCGCTGCGCTGGCCCTTCGGGATCGAGTTCGGCAAGTGCGGCGCGAAATTCCAGAACAATTTTCAGTATGCCGGGCTCTGGGTCGGGGTGAACCTGCTGATCCTGGTGAATGTCGAATTGCTGCTGCGGCAGATCATCGTGTTGCTGGGCGGTGCCCAAAGGCTGCGTCCCATTCCCGGGACCGGCATGGCGGGGGCTGAATGATGCTGATCTGGTTTCTTCCGCTTTTCCTGCTGCTGCTGATGGTCGGCCTGCCGGTGGTCTTCGGCCTGCTCGCCGCGCCCTTCGCCCTTCTGGTGCTGGATGACCAGGGGCGCCAATTGTCGGTGCTTTACCGCAACCTCTATACCGGGATGGACAGCTTTCCGCTGATGGCGCTGCCGTTCTTCATGCTCGCGGGCGAGATCATGAACCGGGGCGGCATCACCACCCGGCTCGTCGAGTTCAGCCAGGCCTTCATGGGCCACCTGCGCGGCGGGCTCGCGCATGTGAACATCCTGTCGTCGATCCTCTTCGCGGGCCTCTCGGGGTCGGCTGTGGCCGACACCTCGGCGCTCGGCTCCACCCTGATCCCGGCGATGGAGAAGAACGGCTATACCCGCAAGTTCGCGGCGGCGATCACCGCGGCAAGCTCGGTCATCGGCCCGATCATCCCGCCCTCGGGCATCATGATCATCTACGCCTATGTCATGGGCGAAAGCGTCGCGGCATTGTTCCTCGCGGGCATCGTGCCGGGGATCCTGGTCGGCCTGGGGCTGATGGTCATGGTCCGGCTGATGGCCGACCGCTACGACCTGCCCAAGGCAGAGCGGATCGTGCACACCGGCCAGGACATCAGCAAGACCGAATACTGGGTCAGCTTCGCACTGCTGCGGCTGAACCTGGCCGGGCTGCTGATGGCGGCCTATGCCGGCATCGCGGGCCGCGTGGGCCTGACCAGCGTGAACGCCGAGGGCGACACCGTGCAGGCGGTCGACCGCTGGATCGTCTTCGCGGTCATGCTCGCCTTCGCGCACGGGTTCCTGATGCTCTACCGCGGCAAGGTCAGCCACGACTTCCGGCTGGTCTGCAAGAAGGCGGTGGCCCCGCTGCAGACCCCGATCATCATCCTCGGCGGCATCCTCATCGGCGTCTTCACCCCGACCGAGGCCTCGGCCATCGCGGTGGCTTACGCTCTGATCGTGAGCTTCTTCGTGCTGCGCTCGATGAAGACGCGGGACCTGATGGGGGTGCTGTCGCGCTCGGCGCTGTCGACCTCGGCGGTGCTTTTGCTGGTCGGCGCGGCGGTCAGCTTCAAGACCGTCGTGTCCCTGTCATACGCGCCGCAGATCCTGACGGACATCATCCTGGGCCTGTCCGAGAATCCTTTGATCCTGTTGTTCCTCATCAACATCCTGCTGTTCATCGTGGGCATGTTCCTCGATGCGGGGCCGGCGATCATCATTCTGGGGCCGATCCTGGGGCCGATCTTCACCGAGCTTGGCGTGCATCCCGTGCATTTCGCCATCATCATGTCGGTGAACCTGACCGTGGGGCTGGCCACACCGCCCATGGGGCTGGTGCTGTTCGTGGCCTCGACCGTCTCGGGCGAGAAGGTGGAGGCCATCGCCAAGGCGATCCTGCCGTTCCTCGCCGTGGAGATCTTCGTGATCTTCCTCATCACCTATGTGCCGGAAATATCCATGACCGTCCCGTATCTCACGGGCTTTCTGGGATGTTCGCCGGACATCGGGTTCCAGGCTTGCATCAACCCTGGGCCTTCCATCAACTGACCAACACGACCAGCATAAACTAGGGAGAAAAACATGCTCAAAGGTCTCAAGACAGCGGCGCTGGCCGCCCTCGTCGCGGGCACTGCCTCGCTTGCGACGGCGCAGGAATACACACTCCGCGCCACTGCGAACTCCAACGAGAACGACGAGGATTACGATGGCCTCGTGGTCTTCAAGAACTACGTCGAGGCCGCCTCGAACGGCGCCATCGAGGTCGAGCTCTTCATCGGCACGCAGCTCTGCTCCACCGGGGCGGAATGCATCGAGGGCGTCTCCGAAGGCTCCATCGACATCTACATCTCCACCTCGGGCGGCGCGGCCGGCATCTTTCCGTATGTGCAGGTCCTCGACCTGCCCTACCTGATGACCAACGACCGCATCGCCGAGCATGTGCTCTCGGGCGATTTCGTCCGCACCATGCGCGACATGGCGCTGGAGGACAGCGGCGACACCGTGCGCCTGATGACCGTGGGCAACACCGGCGGCTGGCGCAACTTCGCCAACACCGTCCGCACGGTCGAACAGCCCTCCGACCTCGAAGGGCTCAAGATCCGCACCGTGGTCGCCGACCTGCCGCAGGAGCTTGTCCGCGCCCTTGGCGCCTCGCCGACGCCGATCCCGTGGCCGGAGCTCTTCACCTCGTTCCAGACCGGCGTGGTCGAAGGCTCCAAGAACGGCATCACCGACATCATGGGCATGAAGTTCCCCGATGCCGGCCTGCAGTACCTCACCCTTGACGGCCACGCCTACATGGGGGCGCTCTGGTGGATGAACAACGAGACGTTCCTCGCCATGCCCGAGGACATGCGCCGCGTGGTGGTGGACGGTTTCTACCAGCTGCAGCAGGCGACCTTCGCCTCGCCGAAGCGCAAGTCAATCCAGGCCTATGAGGACTTCGTCGCCGGCGGTGGCGAGATCTATGTGCCGACGCCCGAGCAGATGGCGATGTTCGCCGAGGCCGCGGCCCCGGTGCAGGAGTGGTTCCGCGCCAACGTCGACCGCGGCGACGAGGTGCTCGACGCGATGCTGATGGCCGTCGAAGAGGCCGAGGCCGACCTGTCCGAGGGCTACGATTCCGATCTGAACTGAACCGGCCCACCGGTCACGGAGGGGCGCTCCTCGCGCAAGCCCCTTACCAAAGGTGTTGTAGAAAATCCTTCGGTTGGCCACAAAGTGGCCAACCTTCCTCTTAAAGGACTGGCTTGACGCAATCTCAGGATGGAGGTGTCAGGTGAAGTCCGTCTCGCAAAAATC